>JAVJON010000026.1:0-112804 GCA_040216765.1 Sneathiellaceae bacterium
CCCGCTGAACGTGACGGTGCATATCGACCCCGATGCGGCGATGGTGGACCTGGACCTGCGGGACAATATCGACAACCTGGATTGCGGCCTGAACGAGAGCGAGGCCTGCGTCGGCGCCTCGACCTTTGCCGGGGTGTTCAACTCCATCGACCCGACGGTGCCGCGCAACTCGGGCTCGTTCCGGCGGGTGCGGCTGCACCTGCGCGACGGCTGCGTGGCGGGCCGGCCGAAATTCCCGCACAGCTGCTCGGTCGCCACCACCAATGTCGCCGACCGCCTGATCAACATCGTGCAGTCGGCGGTGGCGGAGATCGGCGAGGGCTTCGGCCTGGCCGAAGGCGGCATCGGCATGGGCGCCTATGCCGCCGTGATCTCCGGCCATGACCATCGCCATGGCGACGAGGCCTATGTGAACCAGCTGGTCGCCGGCTCCTCCGGCGGGCCGGCCAGCCCGGTGGCGGACGGCTGGGTCACCTATGGCATCCCGGTGGTGGCGGGGCTGATGTACCGCGACTCCATCGAGGTCGACGAGCTGAAGCACCCGATGGAGTTCCACTATCTGCGCCTGGCCGACGGCACCGGGGGTGCCGGCCGGTTCCGCGGCGCGCCGGGGATGGAGATCAGCTACGGCCCGAAGGAATCCCCGATGGACGTGATCTGGCCGACCGACGGCACGATCAACGTGCCCAAGGGGGTGCGTGGCGGCAGGGACGGGGCCGGCTGCCTGCATTTCAAGGTCGGCGCCAACGGCCATGCCGAGGAGCTGGGCGGACTGGCGATCCTGCGCCTGGCGAAGGGCGAGGTCGTCACCGGCCGCGCCTGCGGCGGCGGCGGCTATGGCAGCCCGCTGGAGCGCGAGCCCAGGCGGGTGCTGCGCGATGTGCTGGAGCATTACGAGACCCCCGAGCGGGCGCGCGACATCTATGGCGTGGTGCTGACCGGTGCGGTGGAGGACGAAAGCCTGGCCGTGGACATGGCGGCGACCAGGGCGAGACGGGCGGAACTGACCGCCGCGGGCTGACGGAAACCGGGACAGGAGTAGCGGATATGGCGATGGCGGAAGTGGCGCGGCCCAACGAAGGTGTCGACAACCTGATGCTCGGCTACAGCGACCTGCGCGCGCTGAAGACGAAGCGGCCGCTGGTCATCGCCCGCGGCGACGGCATCCGGGTGATCGACGAGAACGGCAAGAGCTATCTGGAATCCTGCGCCTCGTTCTTCAACGCCTCCTTCGGCTACAGCGAGCCGGAGCTGGCGGAGGCCGCCTACAAGCAGTTCAAGGAGATGCCGCTCTACTCCTCCGCGGCGCACCGCACCGTCGACGTGGTGATGCGGCTGACCGAGATGCTGGCGGCACGCCTGCCGATGCCCGATGCCCATATCAGCTATTGCTGCTCGGGCACCGAGGCGAACGACTATGCGGTCAAGTTCATGCGCTACCGCAACGTCTACGAGGGCAAGCCGCAGAAGCGGAAGGTGATCTCGCGGCAGACCAGCTATCACGGCTCGACCATCGTCGATTCCAGCCTGGGCGGCGCCAAGGGCCTGCACGACAGCTTCGCGCTCGACATGAGCGACTATCGCTTCGTCAGCCAGCCGGACTATTTCAACGGCCATCTGGAGGGCGAGAGCGAGGCGGAGTTCGTCGCCCGCCTGGCGCAGGAGCTGGAGGATGTCATCCAGGAGGCCGGCCCGGAGACGATCGGCATGTTCTTCGCCGAGCCGATCTGCTTCTCCTCCGGCCTGACCCCGCCGCCGGCCGGCTACTGGGCGGCGATCAAGGCGGTGCTGGACCGCTACGACATCCTGCACATGGACGACGAGGTCATCACCGGCTTCGGCCGCACCGGCGACTGGACCGCGGTGGACAATACCCTCGGCTTCAAGCCCGACCTGATGACCCTGGCGAAGGGGATCTCGGCATCCTATTTCCCGTTCGCCGTGACCGTCATCTCCGACGACGTCTACCAGGGCATCCTGAAGGGCAGCGACGCCCAGAACGGCTTCCACCATGCCGGCACCCTGCATGCCCATCCGGTCGGCGCCGCCATCGTCATCCGGGTCATCGAGCTGATGGAGGAGCGCAACATCCTGGGTCATGTGCGCAACATGATCCCGGTGCTGCACAAGGGGATCCATGCCTGGCGCGGCCATGAATGCGTGGCCGATACCCGCGCGGTGGGCCTGGCCGGCGCGATCCAGCTCGACCCCGCCGCCTTCGGGCCGAAGGGCGAGGAGAATCGCGGCCTGATGGGCCAGCGCCTGCTGGAAGCCTGCATGGAGCATGGCCTGATCGTCCGGCCGCGCGCCGACACCGCGATCATCGGCCCGCCCCTGGTCACCACCGCGGCGGAGTACGAGGAGATCTTCGCCCTGCTGGAGAAAGGTGTGAAGACCTTGCAGGAGGAGATGCGCCGCGCCTGAGAGGGGCGCGGCCCGGCGGTCAGCCGGCCGGCCTGGGTTCGCCCGCGATCCCGGCATCGGCCGGGCGCAGGCCCGGATCCGTGGCGGTGTATATCGTGCGTGACGGCACGGCGAAATCGGCCCGGTTGTGGCGGACGATGGCGACGATCCGCAGGATCAGTTGTTCCTGGACCTCCAGGAAGGTGGCGTAATCGGTGGTCAGCAGCATCGCGCGCATATCGATGCCGAAGCAATCGTCGTTCAGTGCCACCAGGCGGACGCGCGGATCCTCCCGGTCCACCCGGTCGTCGTTCTCCAGAAGCACCCTGAGCGCCGAAAGCACCTTTTCGAGGTCGTCGAGCTTGGTGTCGTAGCGCAGCCGCAGCTGGTGGCGGAACAGCATCTTGCGGCGGCGGCTGAAGTTGACGATCCGCATCTGCGAGAAGTCGGCGTTCTGGATCGTGACCTGGGTTTCGTCCAGGGCGCGGATCCGGGTGGAGCGGATGCCGATGGTCTCCACGATGCCCATCATGTCGCCGAACTGGCAGAAATCGCCGACCCGCACCGGCCGGTCGGTGTAGAGGACGATCCCGCCGATGATGTTTTCCAGGGTGGGCCGCACGGCCAGGGCGATCGCCACCCCGCCGATGCCGAGGCCGGCGACCACGCCATAGAGCGGCACGCCGATCCGGGTCAGGCCCTGCACCACGATGATCGACGCGATCACCAGGCCTGCGATGCGGAACGCCAGGCGGATGAAATTTGCGTCGATGCCATCCGATCGCTGCCGGGATACCGAACTGACGAACAGGGCCAGGGCGTTGGCCAGCATCAGGGCGATGAAGGCGACGATCAGGTAGGCGAACAGATTCACCAGGACCTGCAGGCCCCGCAGCAGGTCGCCGGAGATATTGACGAGGTCGCGCAACAGGAACAGCCAGGCCAGGAGCGCGGCCAGCATGGCCAGGGGCAGGGCCAGGCGCCGCAACAGGCCGCGCTGCAGCCAGCCGGTCTCCCCGCCCGGGCCGAGCCAGCGCCAGATCCCGACAAGCGCGCCCACGAACAGAAGGGTCAGCAGCAGGAAGCAGATCCACTGCCACAGCGCCTGGCTGCCATAAAGGGTCTTGAAGGCCGGCGGCGCCTGCTCGATCAGCCAGAACAGGGCGGGCGATTTGAGCAGGCCGGGGGCGGCGAGGTACTCGGCATAGAGGTCGATATGGTCCGGGTGGGCGGGGGGCAGGTGCTGGACCGCGGCATAGAGATCTTCCAGCACTGCCACGGTCCGCGGCGAGAACAGGAAGGCCGGCGTGACCCGGCCCTCGTCCACCCGGGTCATTTCGATCCGGGTCGCCGGCAGCTGCCAGCCGCGTCCGACCTCGCCCCGCCGGACCTCGGCGCTTCCGGGGATCTGCGTCAGTGGCGGCCGCGGCAGGCGCGCGAGAACCTCGCGCATCAGCAGGACGGTCTCCAACTGCACGCGCTGGCGATTGGAATCCACGACCTCTGAAAAGTCGAAGCTTTCCGCCGCTTTGGCAAAATAGAGCCCGGCCCGGTCCAGCCGGTCGCGCAGCGCCATCGTCGTCAGCAGCCCTTCGGAATGCGCGCCCTCGCGATAGGCGTCGATCAACAGCCGCGTTGCACGGTCGGTACTGTCCAGGAAGCTGTCCAGGGTGGCCCGCGGGCTGCTGACATCCGGGGGCGACGACGGGCTGTGGTGCAGCACCTCCAGGCGTTCCCGGGCATCGCTGCTGTCGCGATCCTGTCCCAGTCCCGGCGCGACATTGCCCAGCAGGAGGGCCAGGGCGAACAGGACGGAGGCGAGGCGGGACATCGGCAGGTCCGTGCAGGCGGTGGCTGTGCCCGAACAGAGGTCCGGGTGGTCTCCGGATATCCTTACCGTGCTGCCAGGGCCGCGGCCAGTCCCGGTGCGCTTCGGACCGCCCGGCGGAGGCCGGGCAGGCCTCTCAATCCTGCGGCAGCGGATCGAAGACCAGGACCAGCAGGATACGGGTCACCGCGCCGGAACTGCCGGCGAACGGCAGGAACAGATTCTCCGATGGGCGGAAGACGGGCCGGTTGAAGGACCCGGAGCTGCGCGTCCTCAGGGGTCTTCGATTTGCGATCACCCATAGCGGAGCGACGGCCATGCGGTCCATCACCCTGCCCTCGTAGAGCTCCCCGAAGGTCCGGCCTGTCGTGTCGCGTTTCAGGGTCTGCAGCACATGGGTCCCCATCAGCCGCCAGCGGAAGTGCCGCGGCTCGTCCGCCGTGACATCCATCAGAAGGAAATGGGGCAGGCAGGCGGGTGGCATCCGCTTCGGGGCGAAATCGCTCCAGAGCGGCATCTCGCGCCCGGCGCAGAGCTGCCGGTAGTGATGCAGGGAGGCGGCAAGGACCGGATGCTCGATCGCGAGCGCCGGGTCCAGACGCGGATCGTAGGACTCCTGCAGCGGCGGGTCGCTGGCGAGCGCAAAGGGGTTGTTGTCGCGAGAGCTGTACATGATGCCGTGATCCTGCGGCAGGGTGGGTTGGCTGCCGTGCCGGCAATCGTGCATCAAGTGTACTGACAATGATTTAATGGCCGTGCGGATCGCCCTCCTGGGGCCAAGGGTGGGTACGCGGGCCAGGGTGGGGCGCGCCCGCAAGCAGGACGATGGTGACCCGCGTCCCCGGGCCCTTCAGTATGCACGGCGTCCGGGCAGTCACCTGCGCTGCCCGCCAGCCGGAGGAGATGTCCATGGTCGCGCCCAGCAAGTTCGCCCATGTCGTGTTCAACACCCATCGCTTCGAGGAGATGATCGCCTGGTACCTGCGGGTGTTCGAGGCACGGGTCCAGCACAGGGACGGCCGCCTCGCCTTCCTGACCTACGACGACGAGCATCACCGCTTCGCCTTCGCCAACCTGGGCCCGGCGGAGGGAGAGGCGGCCGAGGTGCAGCCCGGCGCCGTCGGCGTCAACCACCTGGCCTATACCTGGGACGGCGTGACGGAGCTGGTCGACACCTGGCGGCGCCTCAAGGCCGGGGGGATCCTGCCCTGGCGGCCGATCCGCCACGGCTTCACCCTGTCGCTCTACTATCGCGATCCCGACGGCAACGGGCTGGAGTTCCAGACCGACCTGATGAGCCCGGAGGAAGCCAACCGCTTCATGGACAGCCCGGCCTTCGACGCCAACCCGATCGGCGAGCCGTTCGACCCGGAAGCCCTGGCGGCGCGCCTGGATGCCGGAGGGTCGGTCGACGACCTGATCTTCCGCTCCGACCAGCCCGAACGCCGCGGCGCGGCCCCGGACCGGTGAACCCAACCCAAGCGACCCTTCCCGCCGGAAATAAGTAAACTGTCACCTATTTGTAAATTCGGTGACAGTTTACTTATATGGCGGCGCGCGCGGAGCGGTGGGGGCCGGGGGTCAGGATTCGACGAGCAGCTGCGCGTTGCGGCGCTGCAGGATCTTGCGGGCCAGCCGGCGGTTGAAGCGGACGATGTTCGGCACCGCGTCATGGGAGAAGGTGCCGCCGGTGTACCAGGTCCGGTTCTCGCCCTGCATCTGCTCCATGCGGCCGAGCAGGCCGTCGCGGATCGCGTCATGGACATAGCGCGGGAAATGCTTGAACAGCCGCGTCTCGACGATCCGCGAGATGGTGCCGCCCTGGCGCCTGACCTCCCCGTGCAGCATGTCCTGCAGGTCCTCGACCTCGTAGGCGCCGCGGACCTGGCTGGTCATGTAGAGGAAGCCCTCGGCATTGGGGTCCGGCCCCTCCAGCCGGGCGGTCAGCAGCCGGCCCGGCGCCGTGCCCGGCAGCAGGTTGGGCGAGTAGCTGTCGACCCAATGGTCGGTGAACCAGTCCTTCGCGGCGATCAGGCTGGTGGCCAGGCCCTGCCATTTGACCGCCTCGGCGACGGCCTGCTCGTTGGGTGTCGGCCCGGTGAGGAAGAGGAACTCGTCGAGCGGCATGGCGCAGACCAGCTGGTCGAAGACCAGCCGCTCGCCGGCCTCGGTGGCGACGACGCAGCCCGCCTGGCCGCGGGTGACCTCGACCACCCGGGCGTCCAGGCGCAGGTCGAAGCGCCGGGCCAGCAGGCGCCAGAACGTGCTCCAGCCCTGCGCCGGCATCTGCTCCTGGTTCAGCAGGGCGGTCAGGATCAGGTTCATGTCCACCCAGCGCAGCGCCTGCACGGTCGGTGTCTGGTTCAGGTAGCCATAACCCATGCCGGTGAGGTAGCGGTGCATGAAGAGCTCGATCTTGAACAGGCGCCGCCGCTGCAGCCAGGCCCGGATCGGCTGGGCGGCTTCCTCCACGGCCCAGGGCTGCTTCGTCTTGCCGCTCAGCGAGACCAGCAGGCGGTAGCGCTCCGCCAGGTAGACCATCACCTGGATGACCAGCGGATGGCCGGCCGCGGTGCCCAGATAGTCCAGCAGCTCGCGGCCATCCACGAGCTGCGCCTGCAGCGGCACCAGCTCGATCCCCTCCTGCCGCATCCAGCGATGCAGGGTCCAGCTGCCCATTACCGTGGTCGCGGTGCCGAACTCGAGGATCGTCGAACGCAGCCGCGCGGTCTGGGAATTCCCGCCGGACCGCATGCCGGCCTCGAGCACGATGACCTCGACCTCCGGCCGCTCGGCCAGGATCCGCGCGAGGCTCAGCCCGGAAGCGCCGCCGCCGACGATGCCGACCTTCACCGGCAGGGTCCCGGGCGGGAAGTAACGCAACAATTCAGTCGAATATGCATAAAATTATCTGCGATCTCTGGAAAGTATCATTCAGGTAAATAGATAGCGGATAGCCCGGTTTCATGTCCAAGCGGAGATTCCGCGGAACCCTTCGCGCCCGGCGGCCGGGCGCTGGCCGCCGGGGCCGCGCTCCGGCATCCTGCGCACCGGCCCCGGATCCATGCCGTAGTGGCAGTGAACAGGGAAACCGTCGAGGAGTCTTTCGACTATGTCGTGATCGCAGCCGGCCGGGCCTGCGCGGGACATCCCGTCCCGCGTCCTGCCCGGCGCGATCGCCTGTGACCGCCCGCGCAGCGGCGAACCGGAACGCGGGGCGCGCCCAGCTAGGCGGTCCCGGCCCGGCGGGCCGGCATGTCCACCGCCCGCAGCGACACGGTGGCAATCGCGCAGGGCGTCTCCACGCCGCCGGCCAGGGTCGAAAGCTCGACCTGCGCGGTGCCGATCGTGCGGCCGGCCTGGATCGCGCGGGCGCGCGCAATCAGGGTCTCGCCCGTCGCCGGCGCCAGATAGGTGACTTGAAGCGACACCGTGACCGCGAAGCGGCCCGGGGCCAGGGCCGTCGTGACGGCGCCGCCGGCCGCATGATCGGCGAGGCCGGCGATGACGCCACCGTGGAAGAAGCCATTGGCCTGCAGCAGGTCCGGCCGGCGGTCCAGCGCCAGCTCGACCTGCCCGGCCCTTGCCGCCAGCACCCGGGTGCCGATGCCGCTGGTGAAGCCCGGCGCCCCGGTCACCTGTTCGACAAGCGCATGTGCCGCGCGATCGTCCAACCCCTCGCCTGTCATCCTGTCCTCCTGCCGCGATGCGTGGATGGGCGGAGTCTGCGGGGCTTCATGACAGTGACAACTCCGATTGTGCGGATATCCGGATATAGATATCGTCTATGGATGGAGCTCAGGCAGGTTCGCTATTTCGTCGCCGTGGCCGATGCCGGCAGCTTCAGCGCCGGCGCCAGGCGGGCCTTCGTCACCCAGCCGACCCTGTCCGCGTCGATCGCCGCGCTGGAGGCCGAGCTGGGCTATGCCCTGCTGCAGCGGCAGCCTCGCGGCGTGGCGCTGACCGCCAGGGGGGCGGAGGCATTGCGCCATGCCCGCGCGATCCTGCGCGAGAGCGAGGGCCTGCGGCAGGCGGGCCGGCAGGTGCCGGCGCCGAAGCCGCTGCGCCTGGGGCTCCTGCCGACCCTGCCGCCGCATCTGGTGACCGATGCGCTGGCGCGGCTGGCCGCGCTGGACCCGTCGCGGCGCTGGCAGACCGAGGATGCGCCTCTGGACAGCCTGCGCCGGCGCCTTGCCGCAGGCCGCTACGACGCGATCCTGACCGCCCTGGGGCCGCAGGAGCCGGGCCATCGCCAGGCCGTCTTCCACACCGACCGGCAGGGCCTTGCCGTCGCCCGCGCCGCGCGCCCGAAAGGGCCGGTGACGCCGGCGGCGCTGTCCGGCCAGCCACTGATCGTGCGCACCCACTGCGAACAGCTGCAGGCCGCTTCGCGGCTGCTCGACGACTGGAATGTGCGGCCTGTCGTCGTCGCCCGCACCGACAGCGATGCCCGCGCCCTCGCCATGGTGGCGGCGGGGCTGGGCTTCTGCCTGATGCCGGACAGTTTCCGCCATGACGAGGTGGCGTTCCTGCGGCCGGCCGGCGTCGCGCTGCCGCGGCGGCTGGGCCTGGACTGGATCCGGGGCGCTGCCGATGGCTGGCTCGACGGGGCGGCGGCGCGCCTGTCCTGACAGGGCGGCGCGACGGTTTGACGGGTTCCGCCCCATGCCCGGCTGCGGCTAGGATCGCCGCCAAGGCAGGAAAGCCGGGAGGAAAGCTCAGGATGGCGCAGCGGCGGGTGATCGTGGCGGGCGGCGGGGTCGGCGGCTTGGCGACCGCGCTGGGCCTGTCGAAGAAGGGTGTGCCGGTCCTGGTGCTGGAGCAGTCCTCCGCGCTGGGGGAGATCGGCGCCGGCATCCAGCTCGGCCCCAATGCCTTCCACGCCTTCGACTATCTGGGCGTGGCGGAGGCGGCGCGCGCCAGCGCCGTCTATATCGACCGGCTGGTGCTGATGGATGCCGTCACGGCGGAGGAGATCGTGCACCTGCCGCTGGACGCGCCGTTTCGCGAACGCTTCGGCAATCCCTATGCCGTGGTGCATCGCGGCGACCTGCACAAGGCGCTGCAGGCGGGCTGCCGGGCCAGCGACCTGGTGGAGCTCCGGACCTCCGCCCGGGTCGCCGGCTACGACCAGGACGGCAGCACGGTCCGGGTCCGGCTTGCCGACGGCAATGTGGAGGAGGGCGCCGCGCTGATCGGCGCCGACGGCCTGAACTCGGCGGTCCGCGCCCAGCTTGTCGGCGACGGCGCGCCGCTGGTCTCCGGCCATACCACCTACCGCTCGGTGATCCCGACGGAAAAGATGCCGGAAGCGCTGCGCTGGAACGCCGCGACCCTCTGGGCCGGGCCGAAATGCCATATCGTCCACTACCCGCTGTCGGGCTGGAAGCTGTTCAACCTGGTGGTGACCTACCACAACGATGCGCCCGAGGCGGTGGCGGGCAAGCCGGTGTCGAAGGACGAGGTGCGCGCCGGTTTCGACCATGTCGCCGCCCTGCCGCGATCGATCATCGAGCATGGCGCGGACTGGAAGCTGTGGGTACTCTGCGACCGCCCGCCGACCGACCGCTGGGTCGACGGCCGGGTCGCCCTGCTGGGCGATGCCGCGCATCCGATGCTGCAGTACATGGCGCAGGGCGCCTGCATGGCGATGGAGGATGCCGTCTGCCTGGCGGAGATGGTGGAGGGGCATGGCGGCGACCTGGCGCGGGCCTTTCCCGCCTATCGCGATGCGCGCATGGTGCGCACCGCGCGGGTGCAGCTGGCCTCGCGCGCGATCGGCGAGCATGTCTATCATCCGGCGGGGCCGCATGCGCTGGTGCGCAACCAGGTGCTGCGGAGCTGGAGCGTGGCCGAATTCTACGACCGGATCGCCTGGCTCTATGGCGGCACCGGCCTGAGCAACCAGGCGGCGGCCTGACCGGCCGAAGGAGGATCCGCGATGTCGGAAGCAGCGAAACAGACAGCCGAGCGGCAGGCCTATTACGACCGCATCGGCACGCAGAACCTGACACCGCTGTGGAGCGTGATGAGCGGCCTGATCACGAAGGAGCCGAAAAGCGCCTGCCGGCCGCATCTCTGGCACTGGGCGCCGGCGCGCGCGGCCCTGATGGAGGCCGGCGGCCTGATCACCGCGAAGGAGGCCGAGCGCCGCGTCCTGATCCTGGAGAATCCCGGCATGCCCGGGCAGTCGAAGATCACCACCAGCCTCTATGCCGGGCTGCAGCTGGTGCTGCCGGGCGAGGTGGCGCCGGCGCATCGCCACAGCCAGACCGCCTTGCGCTTCGTGATGGAGGGCTCCGGCGCCCATACCAACGTCGATGGCGAGCGGACGATCATGGAGGTCGGCGACTTCGTCATCACCCCGCCGCGCGCCTGGCACGACCATGGCAACGAATCCGATGCGCCGATGATCTGGCTGGACGGGCTGGACATCCCGCTGGTGCAGTTCCTGGACGCCTCCTTCGCGGAGGGCTATCCGGAGGACGAACAGCCGCAGGCCCGGCCGCCGGGCGATTCCCAGGCGCGCTACGGCGCCAACCTGGCGCCGGTCGACTGGCAGCCTTCCGGGCCCGCCTCGCCGATCTTCAACTATCCCTATGCCCGCACCCGCGAGGCGCTGGAGACGATGCGTCGGCAGGAAGCCTGGGATCCCTGCCATGGGCTGAAGATGCGCTACCTGAACCCGAACGACGGCGGCTATGCGATGCCGACCATCGCGGCCTTCGTGCAGCTCCTGCCGAAGGGCTTCGCCACCGCGCGGCATCGCTGCACCGACGCGACCGTCTTCGTCGTCGTGGAGGGCGCTGGCCGCAGCCGCATCGGCGAGACCGAGGTCGAGTGGGGGCCGAAGGACATCTTCGTGGCGCCCAGCTGGGCCTGGACGGCCCACGAGGCCGATGCCGATTCGATCCTGTTCAGCTATTCCGACCGGGTGGTGCAGCAGAAACTGGGCCTGTGGCGGGAAGACCGCGGCAATGCCTGAGGCGATTCATCAAGAGGAAGCCCGATGACCGACTACCTGTTCGAGGCCATGCACCGGCCGACCGTCGCGGTGGCGGGGCGCAACGAGCGCATGCATGTCCGCCGCATCTTCTGCGTCGGCCGCAACTATGCCGCCCATGCGCGCGAGATGGGCCACGACCCGGACCGCGAGGCGCCGTTCTTCTTCACCAAGCCGGCGGATGCGGTGGTCGACAGCGGCGCCACGATCCCCTATCCGCCGGAGACCGCGGACCTGCACCACGAGATCGAGCTGGTGGTGGCGATCCGCAGGGAGGGCCTGCATATCTCCAAGGCCCGCGCGCTGGACCATGTGCTGGGCTATGCGGTCGGCATCGACCTGACCCGGCGCGACCTGCAGCAGGTCGCCAAGGACAAGGGCCGGCCCTGGGACTGGGGCAAGGCCTTCGACCATTCCGCACCCTGCGGCCCGCTGCACCTGGCGGACAGTATCGGCCATCCGACGAAGGGGCGGATCTGGCTGGCGGTGAACGGCGAGGTGCGGCAGGACGGCGATATCGCGCAGCTGATCTGGGACGTGCCGGAGATCGTGTCGATCGTCTCCGCCTCCATGCGCCTGCATGCCGGCGACCTGATCTTCACCGGCACCCCGGCGGGTGTCGGCCCGGTGAAGGCGGGCGACGCAATGACTGGCGGTATCGACGGGCTGGGCGAGATCGCGATCACGATCGGCCCGGCGGAGGACAAGCCCGCATGAACGATATCCAGGACAGCGGGCTGGTCCTGCACAACTATTTCCGCTCCTCCACCTCGGTGCGGGTGCGTGCGGCGCTGCACCTGAAGGGGGTCGCCTACGAATACCGCGCCTATCATTTGCGCAAGGGGGAGCAGCGCTCCGAGGCCTACCTGGCGGTGAACCGCTTCGGCATCGTGCCGGCGCTGGAACTGCCGGACGGGCGGGTGCTGAACCAGTCCCTGGCGATCGTCGAATGGCTGGACGAGGCCTATCCCGCGCCGCCGCTGCTGCCCGCCGACCCGGTGGCGCGGGCGCGGGTGCGCGGCATGGCCCTGGCGCTGGCCTGCGAGGTGCACCCGCTGAACAACCTGAAGGTCCTCGGCGTCCTGCGCGAACGCTTCGGCGCCGACGATGCGGCGGTCACCGACTGGTTCCGGCACTGGGTGGCGGAGACCTTCGCGCCGCTGGAGGCGGAGCTGGCGGACAGCGCCGGCGCCTACTGTTTCGGCGACGAACCGGGACTGGCGGACCTCTGCCTGTTCGCGCAATGCGTCAACAACCGGCGCTTCCAGGTCGACATGGCGCCCTATCCGGTGCTGGACCGCATCTACAAGACCTGCCTGGCCAACCCGGCCTTCGAAGCCGCCCTGCCGGAGAACGCGCCGGACGCGGAATAGGGGGCGCCACGGCGCAGTCCGCATGCGTCGAGCTGCCGCCGGGCTGGCGGAATGGATGGCCGGCTCAAGGCCACGGCTGTCCGGCACGATGCTTGCCCATGTCAGTGCGAGTTCGAGTTGAGGCTGGGTGGCCGTGAGCGGCCCGATTGGCGTCGCACCGTCGATCAGGATCCGTGCTCCGGACCCTCCCTCGTCATGGTCGGCCCCCGAGCCGACCATCCATTCCGCGATCGTCGGGCCAGGCTTCGAGGCTGTCGGAGTGGATGCTCGGCTCGGGGGCCGAGCATGACGGATGCGGTTCGGGCGATTGGGCTGGGTGCCCGTGAGCGGCCCGATTGGCGCCGCACCGGCGATCAGGATCCGCGCTCCGCACCCTCCCCCATCAGGCCGGCACGATCCGGTAGGCGCAGCGCCGCGCGCCGGCGGGAATATGCTCCAGGCGCTCGATCCGGCAGTCGGGGCCGAGGGCGGCCTGGAAACCCTCCAGTTCCGCCCGGCAGAAACCCTGGCAGGCGGTGGCGGCAGCGCAGATCGGGCAATGGTTCTCGACCAGCAGGAAGCCGTCGCCGTCGGGATCGGCCTGCCATTCCGCCATATAGCCTTCCGCCCGGCGCAAGTCGGCCAGCACGGCCACCCGGTCCTGCAAGGTCGCGCGGCCGGCAAGGACCGCCTGCCAGGCGGCGACCGTGTCGCGCTGGCGGCGCTGCACCAGCCGGTCCAGCGCGTCCTCGCCGAGTTCGCTGCGGATCGCCGCGATCAGCTCCACGGTCAGTTCGGCATGGGTGTCGGGGAAGCGGCCCGCCGCCGCCTCGGTGAGGTGCCAGTGGCGCTTCGGCCGGCCGCGGCCGGCGATCCGGTCGTCATGGGCGACCAGGCCTGCGCGGGCCAGCGGCGCAAGCCGTTGCCGCACTGCCTGGGGCGAGATGCCGAGGCGTGCGGCGAGGTCCGGGGCGGTGGCCGGGCCACGCGTCTTCAGCAGGAACAGGATAGGATCGTCGGCTGCCATCGGCGGGTTCTATCATGGCCCGGAAGAATTAGACAATAATTTACTTGCTAAAATCAGGGCCCTAATTTAGCAAGAAATAGCTTGTCTAAAGGGGAGGCGCCATGACCACGGATGCACGGGGACCGAGCCTGGCCGATGCGATGGCCGGCGGCGGCTGGCTGCGGGCGGCCCTGCTCTGTGCAGGGGTCTGGCTGCATGCCGCGGATTCCCTGCTGGTGGCCACCATGATGCCCACCGCGATCGCCGATATCGGCGGGCTTCCGTACCTCTCCTGGACCGTTGCGCTCTATGTGCTGGGCTCGATCCTGGCCGGCGCGGCCACCGGCCTGGTGTCGCTGCGCCTGGGCCTGCGCAATGCCATGGCGCTGGCGGCCCTGGTCTATGCGCTGGGCTGCCTGCTCAGCGCGGCCGCACCGGACATGGCAACGATGCTGGCGGGGCGCCTGCTGCAGGGCCTGGGCGGCGGGCTGATGGTGGCGCTGTCCCATGTCGGCGTGACCCGGCTGTTCCCGGCGCCGCTCTGGCCGCAACTGCTGGCCTTGGTCGCCGGGGTCTGGGGCGCCTCCGCCCTGGTCGGGCCGCTGGTCGGCGGGCTGTTCGCGGAAGCCGGGCTGTGGCGCGGCGGCTTCCTGGCCTTTGCCGGCCAGGCGCTGCTGCTGGCGGTGGCGATCCCGCTGGTCCTGCGCAACGAGGCGCCCGAGGCGGGGCAGGCCGAGCCGATGCCCTGGCGGCGGCTGGCCGTGCTCAGCGCCGGGCTGCTGGCGATCCTCTGGGCCGGGGTGCGGGTCGATCCGTTGCAGGCCGTGCCGCTGGTCGCGGCCGGGATCGCCCTGCTGCTGCTGGCCTTCCGCATGGACGGCCGGGCCGGGCAGGACGGACGGCCGGCTTGCGGGCGGGCGGGCGCCGGGCGCCTGTTTCCCCGCGCGCCGCTGCATCCCCGCCGGGTCTGGGGGCAGGGCTATGCCATGATCCTGACCCTGTCCGCCGCCAGCATCGCCTATATCGTCTACGGGCCGCTGCTGATGGAGCGCCTGTACGGCACCGGGCCGCTGCTGGCCGGCTTCATGGTGGCGCTGGAGGCGCTCGCCTGGACCGCCACCGCGATCCTGTTCGCCAATGCGGCCGCGCGCTGGGAACGGCTGCTGATCCGCGGCGGGGCGGTGGCAATCACCCTGTCGCTCCTGGGCTTCGCCCTGACCGTGCCCGACGGCCCGCTCTGGGTGCTGGCGCCCTGGGCGCTGCTGGCCGGCGGCGGCTTCGGCGCCTGCTGGGGCTTCGTGATCCGCCGGGTCGTCGAGAGCCTGCCCCCGGCGGAGCGCGAGCGCGCCTCGGCCGCCGCGCCGACGATGCAGATCCTCGGCTATGCGATCGGCGCCGCGTTCTGCGGCATGGTGGCGAACATGAACGGCCTGGACAGCGGCACGGTCACCCTGGACGCCGCCCGCAAGGTCGGCTTCTGGGTGTTCGCGGCCTTCCTGCCGGTGGCACTGCTGGGACTGGCCGCGGCCTGGCGGCTCTCGGCAGACCCGCCGCAACCTGCGGCCGCTACCCCGCGATCGGCAGGGGCCTGACCCGGTAGGCGTGGTGCAGGCGGCGGTCCAGCACCGGGTCCTCCAGCTCGATCTCGAACAGGTCGGCGGGGCGCAGGCCGCCCTGCACCGCGAGGGTGCCGCAGAACATGGCCAGGCCGGCCGGCTTCGCGCCGCCCTTCAGGAAGCCGGAGAGCAGCTCCATCGGGTCGCGCATGGTGGTGACCGGCCCCTCCTGGTAGAGGCTGCGCACGCCGTCCATCGTGGCCCAGGAGCGCAGCACCAGCCGGTCCCAATGGTCCGTCAGGTCCGCCAGGCGCCAGAGATTGGCGCCGATCGGCTTGGGGCAGGCCTGTTTCGACCAGGTCACCCCGGTCTTCTCCAGCTCCCGGTCGGTATGGTCCGAGCCAAGCCCGACATAGTGCTGGCCGCCGGACATGAACAGGACGAACTCCACCTCGCCGCTGGAGCCGGTGCCGGCGACCTCGATCTCGCCGGCCTGGGTCAGCAGGCTGGCCCCGACCCGGTAGTAGGTCGGGGTCTGCGCCGGGCGGGGCACGCCGATCTCCTCCAGCTCGCGGATATGGGCCTCCATGGCGTCCACGTCGCGGCCGGTCCAGCCGGCGATCACCAGGCTGTCGATCTCCAGGGTCAGGGCGGCGGGCGCCGCCCCGGCGGGTTCGCAGAGGAAGTCGAGCTGCATCGTGCTCACACCGGGTCGTAGTAGTGGATTTCGAGCAGCACGCAGCCGCCCTCCGACTTGAACGGGCCATGCGCCGCGCCGGGCGGCCGGCAGGCATAGGTGTCGGGCGCGAAGGCCTCGCCGCCGCGGCCCTCCGCATCGTTGCCGACGGTCAGGTCGCCGGACATCAGGTAGACCTCTTCCCAATAGTCGTGGACGAAGGGCGCGGTGGTGAACACGCCGGGCGCGAAGCGCAGCAGGCGGGTGCGGCTGCCGCGGCGGGCCTCCTCGTCCAGCGCGCCGGACAGGATCTTCTGCTCGATGCCCGGCGGATAGCCCGCCGGCACCTGCCAGCCGCTGGCCATGTCCAGGGCGTGGAATTCGTCGTGCTGCTTGTTCACGGCCATTGCGGCCCTCCCCAATGTTTCGGCGGTCGGTCGGAAGTCAGTCGGCGGCGCCGGCGGCTTGGCGCTTCAGGTCGTCCTCCAGAGCGTAGGAACCCAGCATGCCATCCACCATGCCCGCCGCGCGATCCCAGTCATAGGTGCGGAAGGAGTGGTTCTTCGTCACGAAGGACGCCCCGGCATAGAACATCTCGTACTGCGTGTGGCGGGAGGCGAATTCCGAGCCGATCGCATCCCAGGCCAGTTTGAAGAACTTCACCCGGCCGCGGGAATCGGTCGCCGGCGATTGCTGGGTCGCGTCGATCAGTGCCGCCAGGTCGGGGTCGGCGAAGTCCGCCGCCGAGGAGGGCAGCATGATCAGCCCGCCGCCGGCCAGATCGCGCAGGGCGGTGATCACCTGGGCATAGAGCTGCTGGGTCAGCACCTGCGCCGCGTAAAGGGTGTGCCGGTCGGGCACGAAGAAGGCGCCGTGGCGGCTGCCCTTCACCTCCATGGCATGGACCATGGCATCGACCATGGCGCCCTGCGCGGCAAGCTGGCCCAGCGCCTCGCGCACCTGCGGGAAGCCGGTCGTGCCGTTGACCTCCGCGATGCGCCGGCCCAGGCCGATCAGGAAACGCATCTTCACCATCAGCCGCACCTGCGCCTGGTAGTTCTGGAAGACATGGGCCGGGGTGGCATGGAACTGGCGCTGGCACATCGCCACGTCCTGGTTGATGAAGACCCGGTCCCAGGGCACCTGGACATCGTCGAAATAGAGCACCGCATCGTTCTCGTCGAAGCGGCTGGCCAGCGGGTTGTCGTAGACCGTGTGGGCCTGCGCCTCGTAGGACTTGCGCGACAGCACGTTCAGCCCCTTGGCGTTCATCGGAATGGCGAAGGACAGGGCATGAGCGGCATCGCCCGGCGCCAGCGGCTGGATGCAGGTGACGAAGACCTCGTTGGCCATGATCGACGAGGTCGCCAGCATCTTCGCGCCCCGCACCGTCAGCCCGGCCGCGTCCTGGTCGACCACGCCCGCGGTGAAATGCTCGCCGGACTGCTCGTGCGCCGCCTTCGAACGGTCGGCCTGCGGGTTGATGATCACGTAGGTCAGGAACAGGTCGTTGTCGCGCGCGTAGCGGTAGTAATCGGCGAGCGCCCGGGCGCGCGCCGGATCATGGGCCTCGAACACCTCAAGCCCCATCGCCATGCCGGAAATGCAGGAGGCGACATGGTCGGGCGAGCGGCCGAGGAAGCCGGCATGCAGTTCCTGCCAGCGTTCCAGCGCCTGCCGCCGCCGCACCAGCGCCGCATAGTCCGCCGGCTGCTCCCAGATCCGGTTGCAGGGATTGCCGCCGCCGGCATCGTAGGTCATCAGCGCGGCATTGGCCGGGTCCGCGACGAAATCGTAGAGCGTGCCGCTGGTGGCGACCGCGTTGCGGAAGCCGCGATGCCGGGTGACATCGGGCACGGCCTTGCCGTCGATGAACACCGTGCGGCCGTCGTCCAGGGACGCGATGTGCTGTGCGCCGGTCCTCAGCATGGCCGGGTCCTCCCTTCGGGTTCGAGTCCCAGAAGCTGCCCGGCATAGAACAGCAGCGGGTCGCCATCGTCGCGCAGGGCCAGACGCAGCACTTCGACGACGAAGATGTCATGGTCGCCGGCCGGATGGCGGGCGTGGGGCCGGCACTCGAAGCAGGCCAGCGCGTCGGCCAGGATCGGCGCTCCGCCTTGGCCGCGGTCGAACGCAAGGTTCTGCCATTTTGCACCGGGCCGCTCGCCCGGCTCCTGCCGGCCGAAGCGGCGCGCCAGTTCGGCTTGCGCACGGTCCAGCACATGGATCGCAAAGCTCGGCGCCTGGCGGAACAGGGCCAGGCTGCGGAGGCCGTGACCCATGCTGAACAGCACCAGCGGCGGCTGCAGCGAGACGGCGTTGAAAGAGCTGACGGTCGCGCCGGCCGGCATGCCGTCGGGCGCGCTGGCGGTGACGATGGTGACGCCGGTGGCAAAGCGGCCGAGTGCGCCGCGGAAGGCCCGCGGGTCGCCCGGCGCAGCGGCGCAATAGCCGCGCCCGGTCATCTACCGCCTGCCCTGCGCGGCTGCCGGCCGAGGCTGTCGACCAGGGCCAGGGCATGGTCGGCATCGGCGACCAGATGGCCGGCAATCCGCCCCAGCCGATCGAAATCCGCGCGGCTGAGGCTGGCGAACAGGGCATCGTTGACGGGCCGCTGCCGCGGCGCCAGCGCGTCCAGCCGGGCGCGGGCCGCCGCGGTGACGGTCAGCAGGACCCGGCGCCGGTCGCGCGGGTTGGGTCGCTTCTCAACCAGCCCTTCGGCGGCGAGTTTGCCGGCCTCGATGGTCACGAAGGCGCCGCTGAGGCCCAGATGGTCGGCGATCCGCTTCACCCCGACACCCTCCTCGCCCTGCAGATGGGCGATGCAGATCAGGATCGTGTACTGGATGCCGGACAGGCCGATCATCCGCCCCAGTCCGGTGCGCACCGCCTCCAGCCGCCCGGCGAAGGCGAGCAGCCGGTGCACCAGCTGGCGGAACCGGGCATCGCCGTCATCGTCCAGCAGTTCCGGCCGGCCGATCGTCAGCGGCAGGTCCTTTCGACCGCGGTCCATGATGCGTCCCCTGTGCCAACCGAACGGGTCATGGTCGGCCCCCGAGCCGACCATCCATTCCGCAGCCCGCGAGGTCGTGCACCAAGGCCTGCGGAATGGATCCCGGCTCAAGGCCGGGATGACGCTGCAGGTTGCAGTTTAGCTTTGGAATTTAGTTATTGCAATTGGAAGCAATCACGCCGTGCCGCGGTCCGCGGGCCAGATGGCGCGTGGCGGGGCGGCCGCGGCGCGATAGCCCAGCGGCGCCAGCGCACGCAGGTCGGGGCCGTCGGCCAGGGCGATCTGCAACGGCGTGCCCAGATGATTGCCGGCCAGGGTGCAGCGGCCGCGCGGGCCCTCCACCACCGTGCCCTCGGCGGCCAGCTGCAGGCGGAACAGGTCCAGGCTGCCGGCGCGGGCCGCCAGGCCCGCCAGCAGGTGCAGGCCGTCATGGCAGGCGATTCCGAAGCGGTTGGGCACCGGGGCGGTGCGGCCGAACCGGCCGGCATAGCGGCTGCGGAAGGCCGTGCCCGCCGTGTCGGTGGAGGCATTGGCATAGCCGGTGGCCGAATAGAGGTTCCGCGCGGCCCCGGCGCCGATGCCCAGCAGGGCGTTCTCGCAGAGCACCGGCGCCGCACGGACGATCTGCCGGTGCAGGCCGCGGGCGCCGAACTGGCGGTTGAACAGGATGCTGTCGGTGCCGACCAGGTAGATCAGCACCGCGTCCGCGCCGCTGCCGGCAATGCTGTCCAGGCAGGCGCCGAAATCCTCGCTGCCCAGCGGCAGCAGCGCCTCGCCCGCGATGCTGCCGTCCGCGGCCGCGATGTAGCGGCGCGCCAGGGCGAGCGAGCGGCGCGGAAAGACATAGTCGTTGCCGACCAGGTGCCAGCGGCGCACGCCCTTGTTGCGGGCCAGCCAGGCGAGCAGCGGCTCCAGCTGCATCTCCGGCGTCTCGCCGCAGACGAAGACGCCGAAGGCATAGGTGCCGCCCTCGTACAGGGTCGTGTAGATGTAGGGCACGCGGCCGGCCAGGGCCTCCACAAGGGCGATCCGGCTGGGGCTGACATGGGAGCCGAGCAGCGCCTCCACGCCGTCGGCGAGCATCGCCTCGGCGGCCGCCACCACCGCGGCCGGGCTGCCGCCGGCATCGCCGGTGACCAGCTCGATCGGCCGGCCGAGGATGCCGCCGGCGGCGTTGATCTCGGCGGCGGCAAGATCGGCGCAGGTGACGCTGGACGGGCCGAACAGGCCGATCGGGCCGCTCAGCGGCGCCAGCAGGCCGACACGCAACGGCCGCCCGCGCGCCGCCTTGCCCTCGCCGGTTGCCGAAACTGCTGCCATCTTTCCCCTGTTCTCCGGGCATCTTCCACCGCGGCGACCCGCTCATGTATCATGGCGCCGGCGAGACGCTGCACCGACGGGGCCCCTGCCTGCGAGGCAGCGGGCGGGCTCCGAAGACGCGGATGCGGGGAGGGATTGAAACAGGCATGCCCGAGCGAGGCAATCCGGCCGGCATCTATCTGGACTATGCGCTCGCCCAGGCCAGCGAGCGGGTGCGCCGCGACCTGCTCGCGGCGACGGCGCGGCATGGCGTGCCGCTGGAGGTCTGGCACATCCTGGCGCTGCTGCAGGACGGCAGGGGCCGGTCGATGGGCGAGGTGGCGCAGGCCGCGCTGCTGAGCCTGCCCACAGCCACCCGCACGGTCGACCGGATGGTGTCCGACAGCCTGGTCTATCGCGCGCCGGACCCGGCGGACCGGCGCAAGGTCCTGGTGCTGGCATCCGATCGCGGGCGGGCCCTGTGGCGCAAGGTCAAGCGCGACGCCGACCGCCACCAGAACGCGATGGCCGACCGCTTCGGCGACGAATGGCTGCGCGACCTGATCGCCAGGCTCGACCATCTGGCCGCGGCGCCGGAGGCGGACTGACCGCCCGATGGTCCTTCCACATGGAAGGGTCTGGCGCTAGGCTGGGGCAGCACAGGCTAACCGGGGAGGGTACGACCATGGCCGATTACCAGCTGGTTCCATCGAAGACCGCATTGATCAATGTCGACATGCAGAACGCCTTCGTCGAGGGGACGCCGCTCTCGGCGCCCGGCGGCGTCGCCCTGCTGCAGCCGGTGAACCGGCTGGCGGCGGCCTGCCGCGAGGCCGGCATGATGGTGATCCATACCCTGCACGTGGTGCGCGCCGACGGCTCCAACCATGGCACCATGGGCGAACTGATCGAGCCGGTGCGCGCCGGCTATATCAACGAGGGGACGGAGACCGCGAAGCTGCATCCCGGCGTCGATGTCGGGCCGCACGACATCATGCTGTACAAGCCGCGCTACGGCTCGTTCGCCGGCACCGACCTGGACATGATCCTGCGCGGCAACGGCATCGACAGCATCATCGTCAGCGGCATCTGCACCAACATCTGCTGCGAGACCACGGCCCGCGAAGCCGGTATGCGCGACTATCACGTGTTCTTCACCAGCGACGGCACCGAGACCTTCCCGGCCGGCGAGCTCAGCGTGGAGGAGATCAAGAAGGCGACCCTGACCACCCTGGGCCTGGCCTTCGCGAAGATCGTCAGCGTCGACGAGACCGTCGAGCTGATCCGCCGCGCCTCGAACGCGGTCCCCGCCGCCGCGGAATAGGGCGCCGCACCGCCTGCGCCATGGGCCCCGGATCAAGTCCGGGGCGACGGCAATTGCGGTGTTTCGCGGCAAGCTCCTCCCCCGCCGTCATCCCGGCCGCTGAGCCGGGATCCATGGCTCGCTGTCGCCGCCGTGCCGCGCGAGGACCCTGGCCGCTACAGCGCCAGGGCGTGATTGTCCCAGCGTGGCGTCCGGCCGGGCGGCGCCAGGCGGGCGATCGGCGTCGCGCCCCCGGCGGCCAGGCGGACCAGGTCGCCGGTCCCGCCGGTGGCCAGGAAGCCTGCGCCCCAGGCGGCGAGGCCGCAGACATCCTCGATGGCATGGCTGGCGAGCGGCTGGCCGGTGGCTGCGTCCCACAGGGTCGCCAGGCTGCCCCGCGGGCCGGACGTGGCGATCAGCCGGCCATCGGCGCTGGCCGTCACCGAGCCGATATAGTTGCGATAACGGCCGGCCAGGGCGGGGGGCATGGCCAGGCTGGACAGCCGGCCGCCGGCCGGGTCGAACCGGGCCAGCAGCGGCGGCAGGTCGGTCTGCGGCCCCTCGTACTGCCCGCCGATCCAGGCAATGCCCCGGCCGTCCACCGCGAGATGGCGCAGCGAGAGCCGGTGCAGCGCCGGCGGCAGGGCATCCTGCGCCAGGATACGGCCGCCGGCGGCATCGAGCAGCGCCACCGACGGCTCCATGGTGGCGATGTTCAGCTTGGTGCGGCCATAGTCGGGATGGGTCTCTATACCGCCATTGGCAACCACCATCGTGCGGCCGCCGGGGAGCCAGTCCACCTGGTGCGGGCCGATGCCGTTCGTCTCGATCTCGCCGAGCCGGGCGAAGCCGGCGGCGGCATCGTAGACGCCGATCACGCCGGTCGCCGTCTCATAGGCGTTCTCGCAGGCATAGAGCAGCCGGCCATCGGCGGAGAACAGGCCATGGCCATAGAAATGCCGGCCCGGCGCGCAGGCAAAGCGCAGGGCCGTGCCGTCGCCCGGCGCCAGCATCACCGCGAACGTGCCGGGCCGCCGGGCGAAGGCGACAAGGCGGCCGCTGGCGCCATGCCAGGCGAAGCCGTGGCCGCGGCCGGGCAGGGCTTCCTGCCGGCCGATACGGCCCTCCGCATCCAGCAGGCAGAGGGCGTAGCCGCGATCCGCCGTCGCGGCGGTGACCGCAAAGCGCGGTGCGGGGGCGGGCGCCGCCCGGCCGGGCCGGGACAGGCCGGCGAGGGCGGCGGAAGCGCCGGCCGCCAGCAGGAAGTGCCGCCGGTCAGTCGCCGTCATAGGCATTGAACATCACCTTCATGCCCAGCGCGCCCGGCATCTGGTCCTGCAGCAGGTTGCGCAGGCGGTCGGTCAGCAGCGCCAGGTAGTTCACCGGCCCGCGCCGCGCGGGATCGGCCGCGGCCTCGCCCAGGGGGCCAGCAAGCGACTCCAGCGCCGCGAAGGTGTTGCGATAGACGATGTCGACCCCGTCCTGCAGCGCCGGCGCCCGGTCGCGGGTGGCCGCGGCGATGCCGGCGCGATCGGCCAGGCCTTGCAGGCCCTTCAGGTTGGCGCGCAGCGCCATGTTGGTCAGCCCGCTGCGGCGGAACGGCGCCAGGTTGGGGCGGGCATCCGCAGGCCCGCTGCCGATCGCCGGCAGCAGCTTCTGGTCGCGCAGGGCATGCAGGCCGGTGCCGGGGATGTCGGTGATGCGGACCGCGGCCTCCTCGGCATCGCGGAACAGCGGGTTGTCGGGGCCCGGTGCCAGCAGCAGCGCGGCGAAGCCCTCCGGGTCGTGCCAGTCCGCCGCCGCCGCGCCGGCGATCGCGGCGATATTGCCTGCCACCGCGGCGGCGAAGGCGCAGCGATATCCGGCCGGCCCGGTCGCCAGGCTCTCCGCGCCGCTGCCGTAGAACAGGAATTCCAGCGCCGGCAGGCCCTGCAGCGCGATGCTGGCATCCGCCATGCCCTCGCGCGTGACGAGGCCCGGATCGGCCTTGGCCAGCGCGGCCTGGACATGCCGCAGGGTGATGCTCTTGCGGTCCGGCCAGAAATACAGCCGGTCGGCCCGGTTCGCGTCGGTCATCGGCCCCAGGCGGATATACTCCACGGCGGACCAGGCCTGCAGGGTTTCGGCGAAGGCGGTGCGCGCGGCATCGAGCGAAGCGGCGGACGGCGCGGCGCAGAGCGCACCGGTCGTCACCTCCAGCACGCCCGCGGACCGTGCCAGATTGTCGAAGCCGGGCCGGATGGCATGCTCCAGGGCATCCGCCACGATGGCGCGCAGGCTGTCGTCGGGCAGCGGGTCGGCGGCCCGGGCCGGCTGGGCGGCCCCCAGCAGCAGGACCATCGGCACCAGGACCATCGGCAGCAGGACCACCGGCAGCAGGACCACCGGCAGCAGCACCACCGGGCGCAGGAAGGGGGCAAGCAGGGCCTTCATAGGGACTCCAGGAAACGGAGAAGGTCGGCGCGCCCGGCCGGCGGCAGGGCGGCATAGGCATCGCGTGCGGCCTGCGCCTCGCCGCCATGCCAGAGAATCGCCTCCGATAGGGACCGGGCGCGGCCATCGTGCAGGAACAGGGTATGGCCGGAGACCGCCTGCGTCAGGCCGATCCCCCAGAGCGGCGGCGTCCGCCATTCGCTGCCGGAGGCATCGCCGACCGGCCGTCCGTCCGCCAGCCCGGGGCCCATGTCGTGCAGCAGGAAGTCGCTGTACGGCCAGATCAGCTGGAAGTCATGGCCCTTCTGCGGGGCATCCCGGCGGGTGACGAATTTCGGCCGGTGGCAGGCGGTGCAGCCGGACTCGTAGAACAGCCGCTTGCCGCGCAGCACCTGCGGGTCGTCGACATCGCGCCGCGCCGGCACCGCGAGGTTGCGGGTATAGAAACTGACCAGGTCCAGCACCGGGTCGGGCGCCTCGCTGCCGCCGAGCGCGGCCTGGGCACCGTCCGGCGCGGCGCGGCAGGCGGGCTGCGCATCGGTGCATTCGCCCCAGGCCTCCGGCCGGTCGGGGGAGGAAATTCCCATATCGCCGGAAAAGGCATCGGCCGCCTGCTGGCGCAGGGTCGCGGTGGAGGCTTTCCAGCCGAAGCGGCCGAGCCGGATCTCCCCGCTGGCCGGATCGCGCACGAAGCTCGGCCGGCCGGAGATCCCGTCGCCGTCCGCATCCTCCGGATCGGCCAGGGCCAGGATGTCGCCGGGATGGATCTGCTCCACGAGGCCCAGGCCGATCATCTGCGGCGCGACCCGCGGCGACAGCATCGCGTCGGGATGCAGTGGGCCGTAGCCCAGCCCGGACAGGCTGTAGCTGGGCGCGCGCAGCATCGCCGTCCCGCCGCCCTCCAGGGCGACGGGCAGGTCCGCATAGACGATCTCCATGCGGCCCTCGACGGGGATGCCGGGCAGCGCCTTGTCCTGCAGCTGGCCGCCATAGACCGGCTCGGGGATGCGCAGCAGGCGCTTCTCCGCCAGGGCCAGCCGGTCGGCTTCGGTCTGCGGCGGGATCGACAGGCGCAGGAACATCGACTCGGCATCGCCGGTCCCGGCGGTCCCGGCGGTCCCTGCGTTGCCGGGGGTCACGGCCGGCGGATGGCCGCGACCGTCCTTCAGGTGGCAGGACTGGCAGGCACGGGCGTTGAACAGCGGCCCGAGCCCGTCCGAAGCCTGGGTCGATGACGGCGACGAGACCCAGGCCTTGCGGAACAGGGCATTGCCCAGCTTGAAGTCTTCCTCCTCGGCAAAGGCGAGGTTGTCGTGGAAGTGGGAGAAGGCGTCGCGGTTCACCAGCTTGCGGGAGGTCGCCGCGCCCGCCTGCATCGCCTCGAAGGGTTCCGCCGCGGCGAAGCCGGTTGCCGGCCGGGTGACCGCCGCGACCCTGCCCCGGTCCTTCGGTGTCAGGTCCTGCCTGTGCGGCAGCGGCCCGGCACTGTCCGCCGACAGGGTGCCGCTGCCGGCCGCCAGGCCCGCCAGGAGCGCGAAAGCCGCCAGTCTTGCGACTGGCGGCCTCCGGCTCAGACTGAACAACCGTCGGATCACGCACATGGTGTCGCTACGCACATGAGACCCGGCAGGTGCCCAGCCGGGCAACCGCATCCTATTGGAACACGGCGTTCGGATTGTCGAGGGAGTCGGAGCCCTCGACGGCGATTTCCTGCAGGCCCAGCGCGGGCACGATGCGCTCGATCGTCCGGGTCTGCGCCACCAGGGCGTCGATCGCAGCCTGCACCACCGCATTGCCGGCATCGTTGCCGCCGCCGATCATCTGGTCATAGGCCTCGCCCCTGTCCGCACGGTCGCGCATCGCCTGCATGGCCGCGACGGTGGCGTCGAGCTTCCGGCGCATCTCGGCATCCAGCCCGGCGTCGGTCGCCTTCACCAGGGCCGACAGGCTGGCGCCCTCCACGGTGCTGCCGTCCGGCCGCCTGTAGCTGCCCAGATAGACGTTCCGGATCCCCAGCGCATCGTAGTAGTGCGAGTTGTGGGTGTTGTCGGAGAAGCAGTCATGCTCCTCCTCCGGGTCGTGCAGCAGCAGGCCGAGCTTCATCCGCTCGCCGGCCAGCTCGCCATAGGACAGGGAGCCCATGCCGGTCAGCATGGTGGCAAGCCCGCCCTGGGGGCCCGCTTCGTAGAGCGCCAGGCGCGCCTCGCCGCCCTTGTCCCATTTTGCCGCCATCTCCTGCAGGTCGCCGATCAGCAGGGTCGAGGCGGCCTTCAGATAGGCGGCCCGCCGTTCGCAGTTCCCGCCGGTGCAGGCGGTCCTGCTGTAGTCGGTGGCCGGGCGCGCGCCGGCGCCGGGGCCGGTGCCGTTCAGGTCCTGGCCCCAGAGCAGGAACTCGATGGCGTGATAGCCGGTGGCGACATTGGCCTCCACGCCGCCGGCCTCCTGCAGCACGTCCTGCAGCAGCGCCGGGGTGATGATTGCGGTGTCCAGGGTCTCGCCGCCGACCCGCAGCTTCGGGTTGGCGATGACGTTGACCGCGTAGAACCGGTTCACGTCGCTCTCGCTGCCATAGCCCGCGTCGACATAGTCGATCAGGCCCTCGTCCAGCGGCCAGGCGTTCACCCGGCCTTCCCAATCGTCGACGATGGCATTGCCGAAGCGATAGACCTCGGTCTGCTGGTAGGGGACGCGGGCGGCCAGCCAGGCCGCACGGGCGGCCTTCAGGCTGTCCTCCGTCGGGGTCGCGATCAGCCGGTCGATCGCCCGGTCGAGCGCCTGCGCGGTGGCCAGCGAGTCCGCATAGCCGGCATGGGCGATATCGCCATAGGTCGTCAGGACATCCTCGACCTTCGGCGGTGCGGCCAGTGCCGCACCTGCGGTCAGGCTCCCCGCCAGGCCGATCGCCGCCGCCAGCATGGCGGTGCCCGCGGCGCGCCGGCCGGACGCGAATCTTACTGTGAACATGGCTGTCTCCTTCGCACCAGGGCCGGTTCCGACTGCCGGCCGGCCCTTGATAACGAAAGTGATAACCATTCGCAAGAACGGTATGGCGTCGGGACCGGGCCGTGGGCGCAATGCCGCGCCCTGACGCCGATAGCCTGCATCAGCGTTCGCGGGCGGCGCGCATCTCATCCGGCCCGTGGCCCGGCCGGCGGGACAGGATCGACGCCGCCCAGAAGCCCGCCACCATCACCACGCTGCCCGCGATCAGCGCCAGCATGACGGTGTCGTAGCTGCCGCTGGCGGCCCAGAGCCCAGCAGCGGCCAGGGGCGCGAGCGCCATGGCGATGAGCTGCGGCGCGACCAGGGCCCCGTTCACCGCGCCATAGGCCTGGCGGGTCAGCAGCTCCGGCACGGCCAGGCCGCGGACGATCGTGATGATGCCGTTCGCCGCGCCCCAGAACAGGGCGGTGATGCCCAGCAGCACGAGGTCGGGCGGCAGGGTCGCGAAGGCCACCAGGCTGAGCGGGAACAGCACCACGATCAGCGAGCCGACCATGCGCACCGATGCTTTCGGCGCCAGGGTCCAGACGATGATCCGGCCCAGCACCTGGGCCGGGCCGATGATCGTCATCACCGTCACCACCGCATCGGTCGTCATGCCGCGCTCCAGCAGCAGCGGGTAGATGTGGAAGGTGAAGGCCGAGAAGAACGCGGTATAGGCCACGAAGGCGAGGGCCAGCAGCCAGAAGACCGGACGCCGCAGGGCCCAGGCGACGGCGCGGCGGCCCTGCATCGGCGGCGGCGCGCCTGTCGCCGGGGCGGCCGGCGGCAGGTCCCGCGCCGGGCGCACGGCGCTGAAATACAGGCCGCCGGAGATCGCCATGTTGATCCCGGCCAGCACGATCAGGGTGTCGCGCCAGCCCAGCTGGTCGAGCATGAACTGGATCAGCGGCACGAAGACCGTGCTGGCGAATCCCGCCCACAAGGTCACCGCGGTGATCCCCCGGCGCGCCTGGTCCGGCCCGACCCGGCGCATCACCGAGGCAAAGGCGGCATCGTAGAGGGTGGCCGCCTGCGCCACCCCGATGCCGACGAACAGGAGGTAGAACAGCGCCAGGCTGGCGACCTGCGACCAGGCGACAAGCAGCACCCCGCCCAGCAGCGCGCCCAGCCCCATGACCAGCCGGCCATGGCCCCGGTCGATCGCCGCGCCGACCGGATAGGCGGCAAGGCCCGATACCCCCAGCCCGATCGTCGCCGCCAGGTAGAGGTCGGGCTTCGACCAGCCCAGCTCCGGCCCCATCGCCGCGGCGATCAGCGGGAAGCTGTAGTAGAGCGAGCCCCAGGAGCAGATCTGGCCGATCCCCAGGGCGGCGACGAACAGCCGGTTGCGCGGGTCCCGCCCGGCGGCCGGGCCTGGGGTCGACGAGGAAAGGGGGGGCGTGGCCAAGATGTCAGACGCGTGCCGCGGCCAGCGCGCGGTCGATGAAGCTGTCCGTCGCGCCCAGATAGGCCGCGGGGTCTTTGAGCCGTTGCCAGTCGACCGGGGCGGCCGTGCGTGCCGCCAGCAGGTCCATCAGGTGGCGGCCGCCGGCCAGGGCCTCCTGGCTGGCCGCCTTGACCAGGTCCTGTGCCTCGGTCCGCGGCATATGCGCCGCCAGGGCAAAGCTCGCCGCCTCCGCCAGCAGCAGGCCGTTGGCGGCGTCCAGGGTGGCGCGCATGCGCCCGGCATCGACCTGCATCTCGGCGGCCATCGCATCGGCATGGCGCAGCGCCGTGCCGGTGGCCACGGCCATCTGCGGCAGGACCAGCCATTCCAGCTGCCAGGCGGCGCCGTCGCGTTCCTGGGCGTGCACCAGGGCCTGGTGCATCTGGCCGACCTGGCCGGCGTTGAACCGCGCCAGCGCGACCAGCGCCTCTGCCGCGACCGGGTTGGCCTTCTGCGGCATCGTGCTGGAGCCGCCACGCCCGGCATCGCCGCTCTCGCGCAGCTCCGCCACCTCGCTCTGCGCCAGCAGCATGGCATCCTGGCCGAACTTGCCCAGAATCCCGCTGGTCAGCGACAGCCAGCCGGCCAGTTCCGCCATGCCGTCGCGCTGCGCGTGCCAGGGCATCGGCGGCAGGCCCAGGCCGAGTTCCTCCGCCAGGGCCACCGCCACCGCCGGGCCGTCTTCGCCCAGCGCGGCGAGGGTGCCCGCCGCGCCGCCGAACTGCAGCAGCAGGAGCCGCGGCCGCAGCTCCGCCAGCCGCGTCCGCTGGCGGACCAGCGGCAGCAGCCAGCCGGCCGCCTTCAGGCCGAAGCTGACCGGCACCGCCTGCTGCGTGCGGGTGCGGCCGGCCATGACGGTATGGCGATGGCGGTCCGCCGTTCCGGCAAGGCTGTCGACCAGGCTGCCCAGGCGCCGGTCGGCCAGGTCGAGCAGGTCGCGCAGCCGCAGCACCAGGCCGGTATCGACGATGTCCTGGCTGGTGGCGCCGAAATGCACATGGCTGGCCGCCGCGCCGCCCGCCGCCGCCCGCAGCCGCGCCACCAGCGCGGGCACCGGGACGCCGGACGCCGCGCTGCCCGCGGCCAGCGCAGCGGGATCCAGGTCCAGCCCAGCGGCCGCCTCGGCGATCCGCGCGGCGAGGTCGGCCGGAATCAGGCCCAGCCGCCCCTGCACCAGCGCCAGCGCGCCTTCGACCCGCAGCATGGCGCCCAGCACCGCCCTGTCGTCGAACAGGGCCAGGCTGTCCGGGTCCGACAGCAGTGACCCGGTGAGCGCGGAATCGAGCGGGGTGAGGCTCATCTGGCGCCGTCAGACCGCGAAGAACACGGTCTCGCTGTCGCCCTGCATGCGGATGTCGAAGCGGTAGACCGTTCCGTAGGAGGTCTCCTCGCGCTTTGCCAGCAGGGTGTCGCGACGGTCCGCCGGCACGCCGGCCAGCACCGGGTCGGCGGCATTGGCCGCCTCCTCGTCGGCGAAGTAGATCCGCGTATAGGCGTGGGTCAGCAGGCCGCGCATCATGACGATCACGTTGACATGCGGCGCCTGGCCATCGCGGCCGCCGGGCTTGATCGTGTCGAAGACGAAGCGGTTCTGCGGGTCGGTGCCGGTGCCGGTGCGCGCAAAGCCGGTGAAGGCCGCGTTCGGCCGGTTCGGGTCGGCGGGATGCGCATAGCGCCCTTGCGCATCGGCCTGCCAGATCTCGATCATCGCGTCGCCGATCGGCTTGTCCGCGCCGTCGAACACCCGGCCGACGATGCGGATCCGCTCGCCCTCGGTCTCGTCGTCGACGGTATGGCCGTGGGCGATGCTGGCCAGCGGATAATTGTACTGCTCCGGCGTCAGGCCATAGGCGAAATAGGGGCCGACGGTCTGCGACGGGGTCTGGCCCTTCGGGGTGTTGCCGGCCATGCCTCAATCCTCCCGATCAATTTTCCATGGGGGTGGCGTTGCTGCCGCGCAGCACGATGTCGAAGATGTAGCCCAGCGCATAGTCCGGCTGCGTCACGTCCAGCGAGAACTGCGCGACCAGCCGGTCGCGCGCCTTCTCCGGCGTGCCCAGGAAAATCGGGTCCAGCGGCAGCAGCGGGTCGCCGGGGAAGTACATCTGCGTGACCAGCCGGGTGGCGATGGTCGGGCCGAACAACGACAGGTGGATATGGTTCGGCCGCCAGGCATTGGGATGGTTGGGCCAGGGATAGGCGCCCGGCTTCACGGTCTTGAAGCTGTAGACGCCTTTCGCGTCGGTGGCGCAGCGGCCCGCGCCCAGGAAGTTGGGGTCCAGCGGCGCGTCGTGCTGGTCGGTGGCATGGACATAGCGGCCGGCGGCATTGGCCTGCCAGACCTCCACCAGGGTGTCCGGGACCGGCCGCCCGGCCTCGTCGGTCACCCGGCCGGTGACGATGATCCGTTCGCCCAGCGGCTCGCCGTTCTTCGCCGAATTGCGGGTCAGGTCGGCATCCAGCGGGCCCACGGCGTCGTGGCCGAAGACCGGGCCGGTGCGCTCCGACAGGCCTTCGGGCAGGGGCACCAGCGGCTTCGTCGGGCCGCGCAGCACGGTCGACTTGTAGTCCGGGTGGATGAAGGGGGGATGGCTTTCCCAGTCTCGTGGTGTTGTGTTCATGTCGACTTCTCCTGAGCGTCTTTCGCGTCCTGCATCTCCGCGAAGGCGGCCTTGGCGACGCGGATGGCGCTGTTCGCTGCCGGCACGCCGGCATAGACCGCGACATGCAGCATCGCTTCCTTCACATCCTCCGGCGTGGCGCCGGTATTGGCGGTGGCGCGCACATGCATCGCCACCTCGTCGTGATGGCCCAGCGCCGCCAGCAGGGCGATGGTGATCAGGCTGCGCTCGCGCTTCGTCAGGCCCGGGCGCGACCAGACCGAACCCCAGGCCCCCTCGGTGATGAAGCGCTGGAAATCCGCATCGAACGGCGTGATCCCCTGCGAGGCGCGGTCGACATGGGCATCGCCCAGCACCGCGCGCCGGGTGCGCATGCCGGTGTCGAAGCGGTCGTTTCCGTTCCCGTCAGGCAAGGTCGTTCTCCTTGAGGAAGCGCGTGATCTCCGCGCCCAGGGCGGCCGGCGCCTCGACGCAGGGGATATGCCCCGGCCCGTCGAGCAGCGCGTAGCGCGCGCCCGGCACCAGGTCGGCCAGGGATTTCACCAGCGCCGGGGGGGTCGCGCCGTCGTTCGAGCCGGCGACGCAGAGCACCGGGATTCGCAGCGCCGAAGTGCCGGCGGTCAGGTCCGCGTCGCGCAGGGCGGCACAGGTGGCGACATAGCCGGCTTCGGGCGTGCGGGTCAGCATGTTGCGCCAGAGGGCAAGGTCCGCCGGCCGGTCGGCGCGGAAGGCGGGCGAGAACCAGCGTTCCATCACATTGTCGGCCATGCCCGATATGCCGACCTCGCGCAGCGCCTCGATCCGCTGGGCCCACATCTCCGCGCTGCCGATGACATGGCCGGTGCAACAGAACACCGCCGCCTGCACGATGTCCGGCCGGGCCGCGGCGAGGCCCTGCGCGATCATGCCGCCGACCGACAGGCCCACCACCACCGCGCGGCGCACCCCCAGATGGTCCAGCAGGCCCGACAGCTCGCCCACCAGCTCGTCGATGCCGTAGGGGCCGGGCGGGCAGTCCGACAGGCCATGGCCGCGCTTGTCGTAGCGCAGCACCCGCAGGCCCTGCGGCAGATGCGGCAGCAGCGGGTCCCAGACCCGCAGGTCGGTGCCCAGCGAATTGGCGAAGACAAGCGTCGTTGCCGCCGCCTTGCCCGCCGGCGTGTCGCTGTCCCCCCGCGGTTCGCTATCGCGGTAGTGCAGGACAGTCGTACCGATCCTGGCCGCCTGCATGTCGTTCCTCCCCAAGGCCGTGAACCGTTGCAGCGGGCCTTTTTGAGCCTGCCGGCAGTCTAGGGCAAGGGGCTGCGATCACGATGCGCGCCTTGCCGCAGGTGCGTGCCAAGGGAACCCGGGCCAGGGCCGGACCGTTGGCAGGGCCAGCAACCGGGTGCCGCTGCCTGCGCCCGAACGGGGAATGCATGACGAAGACAGTTTCGGGCCGGCGCTTCCAGCGGGGCCCGGCCAGGACCATCGCGATTGTCTGGGCCATCGCCAGCCTGCTGGCCTTCCTGGCGCCGGCAGGGCCGGCTCTCGGCCAGTCGGTGGAGGTGCCGGGCAGCGCCTCCAAGAAGGTTGCGGGGCCCGGCGAGCAATCGGCCCTGGACAACCTGCTCGCCGCCCTGGAATCGGGCGGGAACCTGCTGATCGGCCTGCTGCGGCCGGACAGCCACAGCGGCAGCCTGGAGAATCCGCGATGGGATTCGCTGGCGAGCCCGCGCCAGACCGTCCTCACCTTCATGGAGGCGATGCACCAGGTCGGGCTGGGCTTCGACGAAGCCTGGCCCAGGGCATTGAAGACCCTGGACGTGCCGGAGGGGACGGACATTGCCGCGGCCCGCGGCATGGCGGTCCAGCTGCGCGATGTGCTGGAGCGCTTTCCGCCGATCGAGCCGGTGGACCTGCCGGGCGAGGACGAGGCGCAGGGCCGCTTCCGCCGCTTCGAGCTGTTTCCCCGCGGCCTGGCCCATGACTGGATCTGGCAGCGGCTGGAGGATCCGCCCGAGCAGCGCCTGGCGCTCATCGACACTGGCGGGCAGTGGCGCTTCTCGTCGCGCAGCCTGGCGGAGCTGCCGGACCTGCATGCCAGCCTGATCCGGCTGCCGCCGATCTACCAGTCGCCGGAGCGCGGCCAGCGCTTCCTGCAGGTGTTCGACCCGACCGTGGAGGAGACCCCCTGGTGGGGCTGGCTGGCGCTGCTGGCGGCGCTGGCCGCCGGCTATGGCGCGGCGCGCCTGCTGCGTGCCGCCAGCGCGCATTTCAGCGGCCGCCTGGAACGCGCCGGGCGCCCGGTGGCCTCGGCGGTCGCGCGCAGCGCCGGGACGCCGGCGGCGCTGTTCGCCTTCTCCGTCCTGCTGACGGTGGGGCTGGCCTATGTGCAGTTCGGCCCCGCCCTGCAGGACCTGCGCTGGGACATCCTGCGGGCCCTGATGGTGCTGACCGGGTGCTGGCTGCTGATCGAGCTGATCGACCTGGTCTCCGCCCTCCTGCATGCGCGCCTGTCGCGGCGCCGCGACAGCCGGTTCGAGCGTATGGCGGTGACCGCGCTGCGCCGTGCGCTGCGCGCCTTCGTGCTGGTCCTGCTGGCGATCTTCCTGCTGCAGAACCTGGTGGGCATCGATATCGGCGCCTTCCTGGCGGGTGTCGGCATCATCGGCCTGGCGATCTCGCTGGCGGGCCAGGATTCCATCAAGAACCTGTTCGGCGCCCTGTCGATCTTCGTCAACCGCCCGTTCATGGTCGGCGACTGGATCCGCTTCCAGGGCAGGATGGGCGAGCATCTGGGCGAGGTGGAGGATATCGGCATGCAGGCGACCTGCCTGCGCGAGATCGGCGGCGATGTCACCACCATCCCCAACATGCTGTTCATCGACCGGGAGGTCGACAATCTCTCCGCCCGCAGCTTCATCCGCCGCGAGATGGACATCGCGCTGCCCTATCGCAGCACGCCGGAGGAGGTGGATCGCGCCCTGGCGGCGATCGAGGCCGTGCTGCGCGACGACGAGGTCCTCGAGGATGCCCTGGTCGATCCCTCCGGCGATGGCCCGCAGGTCAGCTTCTCGGGGTTCGGCGCCTATGCGCTGAACCTGCGTGCCTATCACTGGTACCGCATGGGGCGTCACGGCGAGTGCCAGCGCGACAGCGAGCGCGGCTGGTACACCTATCTGCAGCACTGCTCGCTGGTGAACCGCAAGCTCTATGCCGCCTTTGCCGAGGCCGGGCTGGACTTCGCCTTCCCGACGCAGACCGTCGAGATCCGCGGCACCGACCGCGAAGGCATGCCGCCGGCCCCGCGCCGCATGGCGGCGGGATCGGACTGACCGCCGGCTTGCACCGCTGCCGCCCCTCGGCAGACAATGGTTACCCCGTTATGCAGAGGAGAGGCGGCGATGCAGTTCCAGACATTCCAGCTGGGCGATTTCGCCCTGCAGAAGGGCGCTATCCTGCCGAAGGCCCGGATCGGCTACGCCACCCTGGGCAGGCTGAACGCCGCCCGCGACAATGTCATCCTGGCGCCGACCTGGTTCACCGGCCAGCCGGCGGACGTGGCGGGCGTGATGACCGGCCCCGGCCGGGCGATGGATCCGGCAGAATACTTCATCGTGATCCCGAACCATCTTGGCGGCGGGCTCTCCTCGTCGCCATCGAACATGTCGCCGCCGTTCGAGCAGACACGGTTTCCGCGCGCCACGACCTACGACAATGCCGTCGCCCAGCACCGGCTGCTGACCGAGGGGCTCGGTGTGGACAAGCTGCGCCTGGCCTCCAGCTGGTCGATGGGAGCCTGCCAGGTCTATGCCTTCGCGGCCCTGTTCCCCGACATGGTGCAGGCCCTGGCGCCGATCGCTGGATCGGCGCGCACAGGCGCCTTCAACAAGGTGTTCCTGAACGGCATCCGCCAGGCGGTCATGGGCGACCCGGCCTGGGCCGGCGGCTGGTACGGCAACCGTCCGCCGGTCGACGGGCTGCGCCAGATCGGCAGGATCTATGCGGGCTGGGGCTTCTCGGAGGCGTTCTACCGCAAGGAGATCTACAAGGCATTCGGCCACCACAGCCTGGAACAGCATATCGAGCTGTTCTGGGAGGCGTTCTTCCTGAAATGCGACGCCAACGACCTGCTGGCGCAGATGTGGACCTGGTACCACAACGACCTGGGCGACCATCCGGCCTTCGGCGGCGATTTCGAGAAGGCGCTGGGCGCCATCACGGCGCGCACCATCGTCCTGCCGGGTTCGACCGACAGCTATTTCCCGCCGCACGACAATGCGTACGAGGTGTCCTGCATGCCGAACGCGGAATGCCGGCCCGTGCCGACCGACTGGGGGCATATGTGCCCGATCAACGGCGAGGACCAGGCTTTCATCGACACCGCGCTGCGCGAACTGCTGGGCGATTGATCGACGGAACCGCGGCGGCCCTGTGGCGTTGTCTCAGCAGTTCCAGGCTTCGACGCAACAGGAGGAAGAGATGGACAACGTCTATGCGGTTTCACAGGTGGTCGGTTCCTCCAGGGACTCCGTCGAGAAGGCGATCGACAACGCCATCGGGACGGCCAGCAAGAGCCTGAAGAATCTCGAATGGTTCGAGGTCAGCGAGATCCGCGGCCATATCGAGGACGGCCAGGTCGGCCATTACCAGGTGGGCCTGAAGCTGGGCTTCCGCTACGACAAGGGTTGATCGCGGCGGGGCGCAGCATGGCCTACAGGCTGGACCCCGCCGGACGGCTGCCCGCGGAGCTGCATCGGGTCTGCGAGGAGCAGGCGGGGCAGGCGATCGCCAGCCTCGCCGGGCGGCCGGAGGGCCTGGGCGCGGCGGTGCACGATGCCCGCAAATGCTGCAAGCGGCTACGGGCCGTGTTGCGGCTCGCGCGGCCGGCGCTGGGCGATGCCTATGAGCGGGAGAATGCGCGCTACCGCGACGCGGCGCGACTGCTGTCGGACCTGCGCGACGCCGACGCCCTGCTGGAAACCGCCGAGGCCCTGCGCGCGCGCTTCGGCCGCGCCGTGAAAGCGGCGCTGTTCGATCGTGTCGACGCGGCCCTGGAGGCGCGGCGCACTGGCCGGCTGGCGGCGATCGCGGATCCGGCGGCGCTCTGCGCGGCGGCGGCAGCGCGCATCGAGGAAGGCCGCGAGGCGCTGCACGGCCTGCCCTTTCCGGACGAGGTGGAGCCGCTGGCGGCCGGTTTCCGCAAGACCTACAAGCGCGGCCGCGATGCGTTCGAGCGCTGCCGCACCTCCCGGGATGCCGAGGACTTCCACGACTGGCGCAAGCGGGTGAAGTACCACACGCGCCACCTGCGCCTGCTGCAGCCGGCCTGGCCCGACGAGGTCAAGGCGCAGCGCAAGGCGTTCAAGCGCCTTGCCGACCTGCTGGGCGACGATCACGACATTGCCCTATTCCTTGCCGCCGATCGCGAGGAGGGCGGCTTGCTGGACGATCCGGCGGAGGCGGAGCTGTTGCGCGGCGCCTTGTCTGAACGCAGCGCCGGCCTGCGCGCCGCGGCGCTGGATCTTGGCCCCAGGCTGCTCGCGGAGCGGCCGCGGGCGCAGGAGCGGCGGATGTCGGAGTACTGGCACGCGACCGCGGCGCTCGCGCGCGACGCCGCCTGATCCCGCCGGCCGGCGACCGGCACGGCGAGGGAGCCAGACGGTGGAGGCAGCGGCGCGGCCGCGCATCCTGGTCATCCAGGGCCATCCGCGTGCGGGCTCGCTGTCCGATGCGCTGGCGGAAGCCTATTGCCGCGGCGCTGCGCGGGCCGGTGCGGAACTGCGCAGCCTGGTGCTGCGCGACCTGAGCTTCGCGCGCGACGTCGCCACCGCCCGGATCACGGCGCAGGCGCAGGAGCCCGACCTGGTCGCGGCACGCGAGGCGATCCTCTGGGCGCAGCACCTGGTCTTCGTCTGGCCGACCTGGTGGGCCGGCGCGCCGGCGCTTGCCAAGGGCTTCCTGGACCGGGTCCTGCTGCCCGGCTACGCCTTCGAGGAAACCTGGGAGACGCTGTCCGGCTTCCGCGGGCTGCTCGGCCCCCGCACGGCGGAGCTGGTCACCACGATGGATACCCCGGCCCCGGTCTACCGCTTCGTCTATGGCCGGCCGGGGCATAATGCCCTGTCGCGGGCGACCCTCGGCTTCTGCGGCATCGCGCCGACCCGGATCGCCAGTTTCGGACCGGTGAACAGCTCGACCGCCGCGCAGCGGGCCGGCTGGCTGGACCGGGTCGAGGCGGACGCCGCCGCGCTTCGCGGCTTGCGCATCGGCGCGCTGCGCCGGGCCGGCGGCGCGGCGGCGCGCTGGCTGCAGGCGCTGCGGCTGCAATTCTATCCGATGACCTGGGCGGCCTATGCCACCGGCGCGCTGCTGGCCGGCGGCCCGGCCGTCACCGGGCAGGGCCGGTTCTGGCTCGGCTATCTTGTGCTGTTCCTGCTGGAGGCCGCCACCGTCTTTGCCAACGACCTGGTCGACGCGCCGTCGGATCGCCGGAACCGGCATTTCGGCCCCTTCACCGGCGGCTCCCGGGTGCTGGTCGCCGGCCTGCTGACCCCGCGGCAACTGCGCCTGGCGGCCATCGGCTGCGCCGGGGGCGCGCTGCTGGCCGCCGCCGGGCTGCTCGCCCTGGCGCCGGACCCCCTGCCGCTCGGCCTGGCGCTGGCGGTGCTGGCCGTGCTGGCGCTGGGCTATACGGTGCCGCCGCTGAAACTGAGCTGGCGCGGCCTGGGCGAGCTGGACGTGGCGGCGACCCACAGCATCGGCGTGCTGCTGCCGGGCGTCCTGCTCCATGGCGGGGCGGCGGGCGCGGCGCTACCCTGGCTGCTGGCCCTGCCACTGGGCCTGTCGATCCTGCCGGCAATCCTGCTGGCCGGGCTGCCGGACCGGCCGGCGGATGCGGCGGCGGGCAAGCGCACCCTGCCGGTGCTTCTGGGGGCGCCGGCCGCGAACCTGCTGGCAATGGCCGCGCTGGCTGCCTCGGCCATGCTGCCGGCGCTGTATCTCCGGCTCGACCTGGCGGACGGCCTCTACGACCCGATCGTGCCGGGCGCGCTGCTGCATGCCGCCCTGCTGCTCTGGCTGCTGGCCCGCCGGCTGCAGCGGCGCCGGCTGGAGGGCCGGATGAACGGCCTGCTGGCACTGTCGCTGGCCTATATCCTCTGGTTCACCCTTTCGCCGCTGATCCTGCTGTGGTGAGCGGCGCGACCGCTTTCTGGTATGGTCGCGGCGGATCGGACGGGAGGCTGACATGAGCGACAAGAAAGCGGCGGAACCGGACCTGGGGGCGTTCGAGGCGCAACTCCTGGCGGAGGGGTACCGGACGGTGGCCCGGGACCTGCCGCCCGGCATGCAGGTGCCCGAGCATGTGCATGCGTTCCAGGCCAAGGCGCTGGTGACGGAGGGTGAGATCGCCATCACCTGCGGCGGCGAGACCCGGGTCTATCGCGCTGGCGATGTCTTTACCGTGACCCGCGACACGCCGCATGCGGAGGCGATCGGCCCGCAAGGCGTCAGCTACCTCGTCGGCCATCTCGCCTGACCGGCGCCGGGCCTCAGGACGGAATCCGGCCGATGTACCGGCTCCTGAGTGCGACCCCCAGCCCCTATGCGCGCAAGGTGCGGGTGGCGCTGCTGGAAAAGGGCGTGCCGTTCGAACTGGTGACCGAGATCCCCTGGCACGACGGCGCCCTGACCGAGACCCTGAACCCGCTGCAGAAGCTGCCGGTGCTGATCCCGGACGAGGGCGAGCCGGTCTATGAGTCCAGCCTGATCCTGGAAGTCCTCGAACTCTGCCATCCCGATCCGCCACTATTTCCGATCGATCCGGTGGCGCGGCTCCAGGCCCGCCGCTTCGAGGTGCTGGGCGACGGCATCTGCGACGCGGTCGTGCTGATCCTGCTGGAGCGCATGCGGGCTGCGGACAAGCAGAGCGCACCCTGGCTTGCCCGCCAGATGCGCAAGGTGCAGGGCGGTCTGGCCGAACTCGCCCGCCTGGCTCCTCCGCGGCCGCCCCTGGTCGGCGACCGGTTCGGCCTGGCGGATATCGCCGTGGGCTGCACGCTCGGCTATCTTGGACTGCGCCTGCCGGAACTGGATTGGCAAGCCACCCATCCAGCCCTGGTGCCGCTGCACGAGGCCTGGGAAGCGCGGCCTTCCTTCGCGGAGACCGTGCCGGTGCGGCAGCCGATCGACGCTGCCGTGGTGATCTGAGCGGACCTGGCGCGTCGCGAGGGCGCGGGCCCGGCTGTTTCGGTGCCGCAGCCCGCGGCCCCCGGTCAGCGGATCGCCATGACCGCTTGGGTGCGGCTGGAAACGCCCAGTTTCCGGAAGACCGCCGTCAGGTGCATCGCGACCGTCATCGGGCCGATCCCGAGTTCCCGGGCAATCTCCTTGCTCGACATGCCCTTGGCCAGGAGGTCCAGAATCTCCTGCTCGCGCCGGGTGAAACGGACAGCGGGTGCCTGCAGACCCCCGGCCGGCTTCGCAATCCCGGCCTGGCCTGCCTCGGCGTTGAACCGGTCAGGGACGTAGCGTTCGCCATGCATCATCATGCGGATGCCCTGAAGCATCGCTTCGCCGCTGTTGGTGGACAGGACGATGCCGGCGGCCCCCATCTCGAACGCCGTCTGCGCAAGCGGCCGGTCGGCGTCGCCGGCGATCACCGCGACCGGGCGGGGCTTCTCCGCGCCGATCAGGCAGCGCATGCCGCCGAACCCGTCGGCCGCAGCCATCTCGATCTCGAGCAGGGCCAGATCGACCGGTGGCACCTGCCGTGCAACCGCGATCGCCTCCTGCAGGGAAGCGGCACAGGTCACGTCGAATCGCCCACCCCGTTCCAGGAGCGCCCTGAGTCCATCGCAGAACAGGCAACGAGAGTTCGCCACCAGGACATGTGCGCGACGCTCCATGCCGCTTCGGCCTCCTTGCACTGCGCAACCGGAAACGGATCCTGGTCCGGAAGCGGCCAGGGTCCCAGTGTGGCCCAAGCCGGGTATCCCGCAAAGCGCCATCGGCCGGGGCGGATCGTCGGCACTGCCCCAGGACATGCGAAGGCCGCCTCCGTTGCCGGAGGCGGCCATGCAGCTGGATGGGACGGCGAGGCCGCTTCGTGGACCCGCCGGCCCCGCAACGCGGCCCCTGTCAGGCGGCGCGGACCGCGACCAGGAACTTCTCCACCTCGCCCTGGAGCCTGTCGCCCTGACGTGCGAGTTCGCCCGCCGCCCCGAGCACCTGGCTTGCCGCCGCTCCGGTCTCGCCGGCCGCCTGGGTCACGCCGGAGATGTTGGACGACACTTCCTGCGTGCCCTGGGATGCCTGCTGCACATTCCGGGCGATCTCCTGTGTTGCCGCGCCCTGCTCCTCCACGGCGCTCGCAATCGTGGTGGTGATCTCGCTGATCTCCGCGATGATGCTGCCGATCCCCTGGATCGCCTTGACGGCATCGGAGGTCGCACCCTGCATGGCCTGGATCTGGGCGGAGATCTCCTCGGTGGCCTTGGCAGTCTCGTTCGCCAGGGACTTGACCTCCGAGGCGACGACGGCGAAGCCCTTGCCGGCATCGCCGGCACGCGCGGCCTCGATCGTTGCATTGAGGGCGAGCAGGTTGGTCTGGCTGGCGATCTGGTTGATCAGTTCGACAACCGCCCCGATGCGCTGTGCGGCCTCGGCGAGACCCTGCACGGCAAGGTTCGTCTTGTCCGCCTCCGAGACCGCCTTGCCGGCGATCGAGGTGGATTGCGCCACCTGGCGGCTGATCTCGTTGACCGAGCCCGACAGCTCCTCGGCCGCGCTGGCCACGGTCTGAACGTTCGACGAAGCCTGCTCGGAGGCCGCGGCGACCGCGGAAGCCTGGTGCGAGGTCTCTTCTGCGGTGGAGGCCATGGCCTGCGCCGTCGTCTGCATTTCGGTGGCCGCCGACGAGACGGTGCTCACGATGCCGCCGACACTGGCCTGAAACCTGTCCGCCAGTTCGTTCATCGCGGTGCGCTTGTCGGCCAGGGCCTGTTCCTCGCGCTGCAGCTGCTCTGCCTTGAGCCGCTCCACTTCCTGGGCATTCTGCTTGAAGACCTGCATGGTCTGGGCGATCTCGCCGATCTCGTCGCGCCGGTCGAGCCCGAAGACCTGGACGTTCAGGTTGCCCCCCGCCAGTTCCCGCAGGCCGTCGACGATCGACCGGATCGGCGTGATGATGCCGTTCCGCGACACTATCCAGCCCAGCACCAGGCCGGCCAGGATGCCGATGCCAGCGACCAGCGCCATCGACAGGCTGCTCGACTCGTACTCCGACAGGGCTGCCGCGTTCAGTCGCTCGACCTTTTCGGAATTATACTTGGCATAGGCCCTGACGGCGTTCTCGAGCTTCTCGACAATTGCGACGCTGTTCAGTGCGGCCTCGATCACTTCGGCCTGCGGGCCGGTGATCTGGATGGCGCCCGAGTTCCGTTCGGCGCTCGCGATGGTGCTCTCCAGGTTGGTCCGATAGGTCGCCAGGACCGCATCGAGATCCTTCAGCAACCGCTTTTGCTCGTCATCGGCAGAGTCGCGCACCTCCGCCAGCCGCTCCTCGATCTGCTGCTGCTGCTGCCTGACGATCTCTTTCGTGGCGGCCAGGTTCTGCGCCGTGGGATCGGCGGCGACACGGAATTCCGCCCGGCTGAGCGCGATGGTGTTCTGGCGGATCTGCGCGCCGCTGTAATTGGCGTCGCTCGCCAGCTGCATTTCGTCGCCCGCCTCGTTGAGGTTCTTCAGCGCGGATATGCCCGTGAACGCGACGACCGCGCAGACCGCGGCCAGCAGGATGACGATGGACAGCACCTTGGTGGATATCTTGAAGCGGGCGAGATTCATGGCCTTGTTTCCGGGAGGGGGGAGCCATCGCAGGCTCCGGTTGCCGCGAAGCGTCAATCCGCTTCGCTTGGTGACCGGATAGATCGCATTGACCGCATTAACGGAATCTGTACGGCAGCCGCTCCGGGCCCCACCCCCTAATTCTTTCGGTATTCACCGGGATTGGATGCCGTCGGTCGATCGGCCGCCGCCGGACCCGGTGCGGGGATCGCCGTTCCGTCGCACGACGACGCCCCTCACACCACGCCGAACACCCGGTCGCGGACGGCCAGCAGGTGCTGGCGCATATGGTCGGCGGCGGCTTCCATGTCGCGGCTGGCGATGGCGTCCAGGATGGCGCGGTGCTGGATGTCGAACAGGGCGCGGTGCGGGCCGACCTTGGTCTCGCGCTTCTTCTGCATCCATTCCGGCATCTCGCGCTGGTGGCTGATGATGCTGGCGATGTGGGTCAGGAGGCCGTTGCGGCAGGCATCCATCACCCCCTTGTGGAAGCGGCCGTCCCACTGCTCGAAGGTCTCCACGGAATCGGCGGCCTCCATGCCCTCCACCGCGCGGCGGATCGCCTGCAGCTCCGCCGGGCCCGCCCGGCTGGCCGCCATCGCCGCGGCATGGGGCTCCAGCAGCAGGCGCACTTCCATCACGTCGCCGGGGCCGACATTCTCGATCATCCGCAGGAAGGCATCGGCATCCAGGATCCGGGCGCTGACGCCGTCGAAGCCGCCGTCATGGCCGTTGACGACCCGGTTGCGCTGGCCGCGGCGCCGGATCAGCCCCTCCGCCTCCAGGTCCGACAGGGCGCGGCGCACCGTGTTGCGCGCGGCGCCGAACAGCAGCGCCAGGTCGCGTTCCGCCGGCAGGCGCATGCCGGTCGCCCAGTCGCCGGACTGGATGCGGCGGCGGATGTCGCTGCGGACGCGGTCGTTCGGCAGGGAGGACAAGGGGCGCTCCGTTCGCGGCGGCGATGGTTGAACCATACTGGTTCAAGCGTAGTACGGATTCACTCGGGTAGCCAGCCGATTGCGGCTTTACTTTCCCGTGCTCGGGTGCCAGCCTTCGCGCATCGCTGCCGGCAATGAACCGGCGCACTCTGAACCAAATGGGTGTGTTTGGTTCAGATCTGGGAACCAAAGGGCTGCCGGGAACCGGCGGCCGGGGGAGGGACACCGGTGCACTACGCCACCTTCACCGATCGCGGCCATCGCATGGTCGGCCGGGTCGATCCCGCTGCCGGCACCATCCAGCCGCTGGAGCTGGGGCTGGAGGATGCCGATCGCGGGGTCCTGGCGCTGGCACGCCTGGCCGCCGCCGGCGTCGACCCGCAGCCGGTCGGCGCGCCCGTGGCGCTGGCCGATATCCGCCTTGATGCCGCCGCGCCGCATCCGCTGCGCAACATCTTCTGCGTCGGCAAGAACTATCACGAACATGCCGAGGAGTTCGCCCGCTCCGGCTTCGATTCCAGCGGCGGCGCCGTGCCCGACCATCCGATCGTCTTTTCCAAGGTGCCGGAATGCGTGGTGTCGTCGGGCGCGGAGATCCGCTTCGACCCGGCGGTCTCCGCCGCCATCGACTATGAGGGCGAGCTGGCGGTGATCATCGGCAAGGGCGGCCGCGGCATCGCACCGGCGGACGCGCTGGCCCATGTCTGGGGCTATACCATCGTCAACGACGTGACCGCCCGCGACATCCAGAGCCGGCACAAGCAGTGGCTGCTGGGCAAGTCGTTCGACACCTTCTGCCCGATGGGGCCGATCGCCGTCACCGCGGACCGCATCGACCTGGGCGATACAAGGCTGCGCACCTGGGTGAATGGCGAGCTGCGGCAGGACGCCAATACCCGGGACATGATCTTCGACGTGCCGGCGATCATCGCCGCGATCTCCGCCGGCATCACCCTGGTCCCGGGCGACATCATCGCCACCGGCACGCCGGTCGGCGTGGGCATCGGCTTCGACCCGCCGAAATTCCTCGCCGACGGCGACATTGTGCGGGTCGAGATCGACGGCATCGGCGTGCTGGAGAACCCGGTCCGCCATCTGCCGGGCAGCGGGCAGGGGGCCTGACCCGGCCATGCCCAGCAGGCAGATCGCGGGACTGACGGTCGATTGCGCCGGCGACGGCGCGCCCGCGATCATGGTGCATGGGCTGGGCGGCACGTCGAACAGCTTCACGCCGCAGATGAGTGTGTTCGCCCGCGGCTTCCGCTGCTACCGCCCCGACCTGCCGGGCTCCGGGCGCACCCCCCTGCCGCAGGGCGGGGCCCTGTCGATCGACGGCTTCGTGGCGGCGGTGCTGGCGCTGGCGGATGCGGAGGGGCACGCGGCCTTCCATCTGGTGGGCCATTCGCTGGGCACCATCGTTTGCCAGCATGTGGCGGCCCGGGCGCCGGGGCGGGTCCTGTCGATGGCGCTGCTGGGCGCGCTGACGGCCCCGCCGGAGGCGGCGCGGATCGGCCTGCGCCAACGCGCGGCGGAGGCACGGCGCGACGGCATGGCCGGCATCGCGGATGCGGTCTGCGCGGGCAGCATGGCGGCGGCGACCCGGGCGGACCTGCCGGTCGCCCTGGCCGCCGTGCGGGAAAGCCTGATGCGGCAGCCGCCGGAGGGCTATGCTGCGACCTGCGAGGCGCTCGCCGAGGCGCGGCCGGCGGCGGTGGAGAGGCTGTCCATGCCCTGCCTGCTGGTGACCGGCGCGGAGGATGCGGTGGCGCCGCCGGACATGGCGCGCGGCCTGGCCGGCCGGCTGGGCGATGCGCGGCTGGTGGTCTTGCCGCGCTGCGGCCATTGGGCGACCTTCGAACGCGCGGCCGAGGTGAACCGCGAGCTGCGGCATTTCCACCGGGTGCATTAGACACCGGGAAGAAGAACGAGCGCCCGGGGCGGAGGCCCGCCCGGGGCATGCCGATGGGGCAGGAAACCAGAGGGAGGGTGCGATGCCCAATATCCTCTTCAGCAATGTCCGGATCCTCGACGGGTCCGGCGATTATGCCTATGCCGGCGAGGTGCTGGTGCAGGGCAACCGGATCCGCCAGGTGGGGCGGGGCCCGCGCAGCATCCCGACGATGGGGGCGACCGTGATCGACGGCGCCGGCGCCACCTTGATGCCGGGGCTCTGCGACGCGCATTGCCATTTCTCCTGGAACGACCAGGAGAGCCTGGAGACCATCCAGATGATGCCGCCGGAGGAACATACCCTGTTCGCCGCGAAGGTGGCGAAGACCCTGCTGGATGCCGGCTTCACCTCCTGCGTCGGCGCGGCGGCGGCAAAGCCGCGGCTGGACGTCGTGATCCGCAACGCCATCAACAACGGCACGATCCCCGGGCCGCGCTACCTGGCGAACGGGCAGGAGATCGCCACCCATGGCGGGCTGGGCGACAGCGCGCCGCCGCACCTGGATTATCCGGAAATGTCGTTCGGCGCCCTGGTCAGCGGGCCGGAGGAGATGCGCCGCACCGTCCGCCAGTTCCTGAAATACGGCGTCGACCTGATCAAGCTGAACCTGTCGGGCGAGGAGATCGCCGGGGTCGGCGCCGAAGAGACGGTGATGGCGGAGGAAGAGGTCGCCATGGCGGTGACCGAGGCGAAGCGCCGCGGCAAGCGGGTCTGCGCCCATGCCCGCAGCGCCGAATCCGTGAAGATGTGCGTGCGCCATGGCGTCGAGATCATCTACCACGCCTCCTTTGCCGACGAGGAGGCGCTGGACATGCTGGAGGCCGCGCGCGACCGGCATTTCGTGGCGCCGGGCCTCGCCTGGCTGCTGCATACCAGCCGCGATGCCGGCCCCTACGGCGTCGACCCGAACGGTCCGATGGCGATGGCCTACCGGCGCGAGCTCGATGCGGCGGTCGATACCATGTCGAAGATGCATCGCCGCGGCATCCGGGTGCTGCCGGGCGGCGATTACGGCTTTGCCTGGATCCCGCATGGCACCAATGCCCGCGACCTGCAGTACTTCGTCGAGATGGTCGGCATGTCGCCGATGGAGGCGATCGTCGCCGCCACCCGCCGCGGCGGCGAGATCATGGGCGCGCCGGGCGAGCTGGGCCTGCTGCGCGAGGGCTATCTGGCCGACCTGATCCTGGTGGACGGCGATCCGGTCGCGGATATCCGGATCCTGGCGCAGCGCGAGCGGATCCTGGCGGTGATGAAGGACGGCCGCTTCCACCGGGAGCCGGAGGTGATGTCGGCGCGGCGCACCCGCATCGCCTCCTGACCCGGACCGCCTGACCCGCATGTCCGTTCCGCTGCATCGCGCCCTCGGCGACCTGCTGCGCCCGAACCGGCCCTGGCTCTGGCTGCTGCTGGCGGCCATCGTCGCGGGGGTGGCCGTGGTGCTGGTCGCCGGGGCGGATGCGGGCGGCCGCAAGCTGTTCCTGAACACCCTGCTGAACGGGCTGACCCTGGCGGCGCTCTATTTCCTGGTGGCCTCCGGCTTCACCCTGGTGTTCGGGCTGATGCGCAACGTCAACCTGGCGCATGGCTCGCTGTTCCTGCTGGGCGCCTATATCGGCTACGACGCGGCGGAGGCCAGCGGCTCCTGGTTCGTGGGTGTCGGGGCGGGCTTCATCGCGATGGCCGTCGCCGGCGTGGTGCTGCAGCTCGTCGTGTTCCGCCGGATGGAGGGGCAGGACCTGCGCCAGACCCTGGTCACCATCGGCCTGTCCATCGTGCTGGCCGACGTGATGCTGTGGATCTGGGGCGGCAATACCTACCAGTTCAGCCCGCCGGACTGGCTGTTCGGCGCCGCGACCCTGCCGATCGAACTGGCGCAGCGCTCCAACGGCGCGATCATCTGGATGAAGTACCCGACCTATCGCCTGGCGCTGCTGGGCGCGGCGATCGCGATCGGCATCGGCCTCTGGCTGCTGCTGAACCGCACCCGGATCGGCATGATGATCCGCGCCGGGGTCGACGACCGCCAGATGCTGCAGGCCACCGGCGGCAACGTCCACCTGGTCTTCGCCTTCGTCTTCGCGATCGGCGCCGGCCTGGCGGGCCTCGCCGGGGTGGTCGGCGGCACCGCGCTGTCCATCGCGCCGGGGGAGGATGTGCGCTACCTGCTCGCCTCCCTGGTGGTGGTGATCGTGGGCGGCATGGGCTCGGTCACCGGGGCGGCGATCGGCGCCCTGCTGATCGGCCTGGCGGAGCAGTTCGGGCTGGCCTATTCGCCGACCTACGGCGTCGTCTACACCTTCCTGATCATGGTGGTGGCGCTCGCCTTCCGCCCGCAGGGGATCATGGGCCGTGCGTAGGCGCCAGCCCCTCTCCAATCGTCATCCCCGGCCCCCGAGCCGGGGATCCATTCCGCCTGCCTTGCAGCGCTTCGCCGCTGGCGGAGTGGATCCTCGGGTCAAGCCCGAGGATGACGGGGGAAGGGGCGGGGAACATCCGGCAGCATCCGGCGCCGCCGCGCGCGCCGGCCTGGCGACCCGACCGCGCTTGCCCCTCCCCAATCGTCATCCCCGGCCCCCGAGCCGGGGATGCGTTCCGCAGGCTTTCCGGTGCCTCACCGCTGGCGGCATGGATCCTCGGGTCAAGCCCGAGGATGACGGGGGAAGGGGCGGGGGGCATCCGGCAGCAGCCGGCGCCGCCGCGCGCGCCGGTCTGTCGATCGCGCCGCGCCTGCCCCTCCTCGAGCGTCATCCTCGGCCCCCGAGCCGAGGATCCATTCCGCCTGCCTTGCAGCGCCTCACCGCTGGCGGAGTGGATCCTCGGGTCAAGCCCGAGGATGACGGGGGAAGGGGCGGGGGGCATCCGGCAGCAGCCGGCGGCGCCGTGCGCGCCGGCCTGTCGATCGCGCCGCGCCTGCCCCTCCCCGGTCGTCATCCCCGGCCCCCGAGCCGGGGATCCATTCCGCAGGCTTTGCGGTGCCTCACCGCTGGCGGAGTGGATCCTCGGGTCAAGCCCGAGGATGACGGGGGAAGGGGCGGGGGGCATCCGGCAGCAGCCGGCGCCGCCATGCGCGCCGGTCTGTCGATCGCGCCGCGCCTGCCCCTCCCCAATCGTCATCCCCGGCCCCTGAGCCGGGGATCCATTCCGCAGGCTTTGCAGCGCTTCGCCGCTGGCGGAGTGGATCCTCGGGTCAAGCCCGAGGATGACGGGGGAAGGGGGGCCGGCTGATGGCGCAGGCGGAGCGAAGCGACCGGCCCGCGGCCACGGTGGACCGCCGCCTGCGGGCGGCCGCGCGGCCGGCGGCCGCGCCGGCGCCGGGCGGGCGGCCGGGCTATTTCGGGTCCGGCCCATCGATCCGCGACCCGCTGGGGCTGAACCGGCCCGGGCCGCGGCTGGCGGCGCCGGCCCTGCCGCGGCTCGGCCTGAACCCCTGGTACCTGGCACTGGCGGTCCTGCTGGTCGCCTGGCCCTTCGTCACCGGCGACTTCTTCACCTTCCAGGTCGGCGCCTATGCGCTGGTGCTGGGCACCCTGTCCTTGTCGCTGATGTTCCTGGGCGGCTATGGCGGGATGGTCAGCCTGGCGCAGATGACGGTGGCCGGCATGGCCGGCTACATGCTGGCGATCTTCGGCGAGAGCAATATGGGGCTGGGGCTGCCCTGGTGGATCGCGCTGCCGGTCGCGATCGCCATCGCGGTCGCCTTCGCCACCGCCACCGGGCTGCTGTCGGTGCGGACCGAGGGGATCTACACGATCATGATCACCCTGGCGATCGGCACCGCGTTCTTCTACTTCGCCCGCCAGAACTACGCGATCTTCAACGGCTTCAACGGCTTCGCCCAGGTCGCGCCGCCGCACCTGTTCGGCGTCGACTGGCGCGCGCCGGTGCCGTTCTACTTCCTGGCGCTGGGTATCGCGGTGCTGTCCTTCGCCGCCGTCCTCTACCTGTCGCGCTCCACCTTCGGGCTGACCGTGCAGGCGATCCGCGACAATCCGCGGCGGATGTCGGCCCTGGGCTTCAACGTGACCGCGCACCGGGTCGCCGCCTATGCCCTGGCCGGGATCATCGCCGCCCTGGCCGGGATCCTGCTGGTCTGGCTCAACGGCCGGATCTCGCCCGGCTCGGTGGACGTGCAGCGCATCATCAACGTGCTGGTGATCGCGGTGATCGGCGGCCTGCGCCATCCGATCGGCCCGTTCCTGGGCGCCATCGTCTTCGTCCTGCTGGAGAATTTCGCCATCGACCTGATCGACCGGGAGCGTTTCAACCTGGTGATCGGCGGTGCGTTCCTGCTGATCGTCTTCTTCTCGCCCGACGGCCTGCTGGGCCTCTGGGCGCGTGCCCGCGACCTGCTGGCGCGCCCCCGGGACCATTTGCGCCAGCGCCGCGCGGGGCGGGAGCGGAGCCCGGTTCCCCGCCGGTACGACCAATAGGGGCCAAGGCCCGGGAGGGCGCACACCTAGGGAGGAAAGGGTGATGAAAAAGATAGGACAGTCGCTGTTGCTGCTCGGCACGGCCGCGGCACTCGCCTGGAGCGCGGGCACGGCCCTGGCTCAGGACAAGGGGCCGATCAAGGTCGGTGCCCTGGCGACCCTGGAAGGCGCCTTCACCGTGCTGGGCGAGGACGGCATGCGCGGCGTCAAGCTGGCAATGGAAGAGGCCGGCTACATGGCCGGCGGCCGGAAGATCGAGCTGATCACCGGCTCGTCCGACGCCTCGCCGGATTCCGCCGTCCGCGCCGCCCGCAAGCTGGTGGAGAATGACGGGGTGGAAATCCTGATCGGCCCGCTGTCCGGCTCCGAAGGGCTGGCGGTGAAGGACTATGCCAAGACCCAGCCGGGCGTGACCTTCGTCAACGGCACCTCGGCGGCGCAGGACACCACCCTGCGCGACCCGGCGGACAACTTCTACCGGTTCTCCACCGACGGGGCGCAGTGGATGGCCGGCCTCGGCGAATATGCCTTCAACGAGAAGGGCTACAAGCGGATCGTGGTGATCGCGGAGGATTATTCCTTCCCCTACACCCAGGTGCTGGGCTTCATGGTCCCGTTCTGCAATGCCGGCGGCAAGGTGATCGACAAGTTCTGGGTGCCGATCGGCAACAAGGACTATTCCTCGATCATCGCCGCGATCCCGCCGGACATCGACGCGATCTATGTCGCCCTGGGCGGCGCGGATGCGGTGAACTTCCTGTCGCAGTACGAGCAGGCCGGCGGCGAGGCGCCGCTGATCGGCGGCTCGATCACCGTCGACCAGTCGGTGCTGGGCGCCAAGGGCCGGCAGCGCAACTTCATCATCGGCACGCCGGCCGCCGGCCCGATCGCCGATACCTGGGACGACCCGCGCTGGGCCAAGTTCGTGGCCGCCTACAAGAAGCAGTACCCGGACGGCTTCCCCTCGCCCTCGCTGTTCGCGCATGGCTACTACGTCAACACGGTGGCCGTGCTGAAGGCCCTGGACGAAGTCAAAGGCGACCTGTCCGACGGCCAGAAGGCGTTCCGCGCGGCCCTGTCCAGCCTGGAGTTCGACACGCCGACCGGCATGGTCAAGCTCGACCAGAACCGGCAGGCGGTGGCCGACATCTTCCTGACCGAGGTGGTCGAGGGACCGGAAGGCAACCTGGTCAACAAGGTCGTGAAGGTGATCCCGCAGGTCGACCAGGCGATGAACATGGACCGGGAGAAGTTCCTGGCCCTGGGCCCGGTCGGTCGCGACAACCCGGATTGCAAGTGAGGGCCGGACTGCAAGTGAGCGACCTACCGACAGTCTGGCACGGGGAGGGCGCCGCCGATGGCGGAAGCCATGCCCGCGCAGCCTGACCTTTCCGGAACCCCCGGCGGCAGTGCCGCCGGGGGCACCCGGCGCCGGCAGGACGGTGCGCGCGCGCTGGAGGTCGCCGGCGTGACCCGCGCCTTCGGTGCGCTGGTCGCGCTGGACGCGGTCGACCTGGCGGTCGGGCCGGGGGAGCGGCATGCCGTGCTGGGCGCCAACGGTGCCGGAAAGACCACCCTGTTCAATGTCGTCACCGGCGATTTCCCGCCGACCCGGGGACGGATCAGCTTCTTCGGCGAGGACATCACCGACCTGCCGCAGCATGACCGCATCCGCCGCGGCCTGCGGCGGACCTACCAGCATTCCCTGCTGTTCCGCGGCCTGACGGTGCGGGACAACCTGTTCCTGGCGAGCCGCGGCGTGGCACGGCGGCGCTTCAGCCTGCTGCGGCCGGGCCGCGACGACAGCGCGATGGCACAGGCCGAGCGCCTGGCCGCGCAGGCCCATCTGGCCCCCCGGCTGGACAGCCTGGTCGCCGACCTGTCGTACGGCGAGCAGCGGCAGCTCGAGATCGGCATGGCCCTGGCCGGCGCGCCGCGGCTGATCCTGTTCGACGAGCCCGCCGCCGGCCTGTCGCCGGGCGAGCGCGGCAACCTGGTCGACCTGCTGCACGGCCTGCCGGAGCATCTGGGCTATGTCATCATCGAGCATGACCTGGACGTGGCGCTGAAGGTCGTGGAGCGGGTCACGGTCATGCATAACGGCCGCATCTTCAAGCATGGCACGCCGGACGAGATCGAGGCGGATCCCGAGGTGCAGGCGATCTATCTGGGGGGGCAGCATGGCTGACCGCCGTCATGGCTGAAGACCGGCAGCCGGCAGGCGGGCCGCGGCGCGGCGAGCCGCGCGCGCCGATGCTGCAGGTCGACGACCTGCATGTCTATTACGGCCACAGCCATGCGCTGCAGGGCGTCACCCTGACCCTGGAGCGCGGCGTGCTGGCCGTGGTCGGCCGCAACGGCATGGGCAAGACCACGCTGTGCAACGCGATCATGGGCCTGGTCCCCACCGCGCGCGGCAGCATCCATGCCGGCGGCGTGCGGATCCACGGGCTGGAGCCGAACCGGGTGGTGGCCCATGGCCTGGCCTATGTGCCGCAGGGGCGGCGGGTCTGGGCCTCGCTCAGCGTGGACGAGCATCTGCGCCTGGCGGCCCGCATGCGCAAAGCCGGCAGTGGGGAGGCGCGCGGGGGCGAGGCCGCCTGGGATGTCGAGCGGATCTACGACACCTTTCCCCGTCTGAAGGAGCGGCGGCGCAATGGCGGCGCGCAGCTGTCCGGCGGCGAGCAGCAGATGCTGGCGATCGGCCGGGCGCTGCTGTCGAACCCCAGGCTGCTGATCATGGACGAGCCCACCGAGGGGCTGGCGCCGGTGATCGTCGACCAGGTCGCGGCGATGCTGCATGCCCTGAGCGTCGACGGCACGATCAGCGTGCTGCTGGTGGAACAGAACCTGGGTGTCGCCACCGACGTGTCCGACCGGGTCGCGGTGATGGTGAACGGCCGTGTCGCGCGCACCATGTCGGCCGCCGAACTCGCCGCCGACACGGCCCTGCAGCAGCGCCTGCTGGGGGTCGCTTCCGGCGGCGCGGCGGAGGCCGATGCGCCCGCCGGCCTGCCCGCGGCGCCCCAGGTGCTGGGCAGCCGGCCGGAGGAGGAGGCTGTCGTCTACACCGTCCGCCGCAGCCATGCGGCCGGCGAGGGGCCGGCCGCGCCGGGGCCGGCGGACCGGGTCGAGAGCGCCGGCGGCCGCACCCGCTGGGGCACCGACGCGCCCGCACCGGCGCAGCGGCCGCCACCGGCCGCGCCGCCGCAGGGCGGCGAGGGGGAGGCGGCCGCCGAGGAGCGGCCGCAGGTCCATGTGCCGGCGGCGGCCCGCAGCGGCCATGCCGCCTTCATCGCCGGCACCTTCGACACCAAGGGGCGGGAACTCGGCTTCCTGCGCACCTGCCTGGACCGCCAGGGGCTGCGCACCGTGACGGTCGACCTCTCCACCTCCGGCCGTCCGTCTTCCGCCCAGGTCACCCCACGGGAGGTGGCGCGCCATCATCCGGACGGCGCCGCGGCGGTGTTCACCGGCGATCGCGGGACCGCGGTGGCGGCCATGGCGCAGGCCTTCGCCGCCTTCGTGGCGACCCGGGCGGACCTGGGCGGCCTGATCGCCGCCGGCGGCTCCGGCGCCACGGCGCTTGCCACGCCGGCCATGCGGGCGCTGCCGGTCGGCGTGCCGAAGGTGATGGTCTCCACCGTCGCCAGCGGCGATGTCGGGGCCTATGTCGGCCCGTCGGACATCTGCATGATGTATTCGGTGACCGATGTGCAGGGGATCAACCGGATTTCCGAGCGGGTGCTGTCCAACGCCGCCCATGCGCTGGCCGGGATGATCGCCTGGCGCCGCCCGGACAGCGCGACGGCGAAGCCGGCCCTGGGCCTGACCATGTTCGGCCTGACCACACCCTGCGTGCAGGCGGTGCAGCGGGCGCTGGAGCCCGACTATGACTGCCTCGTCTTCCATGCCACGGGCACCGGCGGCCAGTCGATGGAGAAGCTGGCGGATAGCGGGCTGCTCGCCGGCATGCTGGACCTGACCACCACGGAAGTCGCCGACATGCTGCTGGGCGGCGTCTTCGCGGCGACCGGCGACCGTTTCGGCGCGGCGATCCGCTCCGGCCTGCCCTATCTGGGCTCCTGCGGGGCGCTGGACATGGTGAACTTCCATGCCCGCGCCACGGTGCCGGAGCGCTACCGCGCCCGTCGCCTGCACCAGCACAACCCGCAGGTCACCCTGATGCGCACCACGGCGGAGGAGAACACAGCCATCGGGCGCTGGATCGCGGAGCGGCTGAACCGGATGCAGGGGCCGGTGCGCTTCCTGCTGCCGGAAGGCGGCCTGTCGGGCCTGGACCGCGAGGGCCAGCCGTTCTGGGACCCCGATGCGGATCGCGCCCTGTTCGCGGCCCTGCGCGACCATGTCGAGACCAACGAGCGGCGGCGCCTTGTGGCGGTGCCGCACCATATCAACGACCCGGCCTTCGCGGAGGCCGCGGTCAGCCAGTTCCGGGAACTCATGACCATGTCCAATACGGGAGGAAGCGATGACCGGCTTCTCGCGCGCCGCGCTTCTTGACCGCTTCCGCGCCCAGGTGGCGCGGGGCGAACCGATCGTCGGCGGCGGCGCCGGCACCGGCCTGTCCGCCAAGTGCGAGGAGGAAGGCGGCATCGACCTGATCGTGATCTACAGTTCCGGTCGCTACCGCATGGCGGGCCGCGGCTCGCTGGCCGGCCTGCTGGCCTATGGCAATGCCAACGAGATCGTCGTGGAGATGGCGCGGGAGGTGCTGCCGGTGGTGCGGCAGACGCCGGTCCTGGCCGGGGTGAACGGCACCGACCCGTTCTGCCTGTTCGACAGCTTCCTGGACAACCTGAAGGCGATGGGCTTCGCCGGCGTGCAGAACTTCCCCACCGTGGGACTGATCGACGGCACCTTCCGCGCCAACCTGGAAGAGACCGGCATGGGCTATGGCCTGGAGGTCGACATGATCCGCATGGCGGCATCGAAGGACATGCTGACCACGCCCTATGTGTTCTGCGCGGCGGAGGCGAAGGCGATGGCGGAGGCCGGCGCCGATATCATCGTCTGCCATATGGGCCTGACCACCGGCGGCTCGATCGGCGCGGACACGGCGCTGAAGCTGACCGACTGCCCGGGGCTGGTGGATGAATGGGCGGCAGCCGCACTGGCGGTGAACCCGGAGATCCTGGTGCTGGTGCATGGCGGGCCGGTGGCCCAGCCGGAGGATGCCGAATATGTCCTCAGCCATACCCGGATCTGCCACGGCTTCTATGGCGCCTCCTCGATGGAGCGCCTGCCGACGGAAATCGCGCTGACCGAGCAGACCCGCCGGTTCAAGTCGATCAAGGGACAGAAAGCATGACGGCCGGGCAGCGGTGCCGGGCAACGGCCATGCGGGAGGGACACCATGTCGGGTGACAGCTGGGGCACCATCATCGCCATCATCGTCATTGTCGTCGTCGTCGGGGTGATCCTCGGCTACCTGCTCTACTGGTTCTACCGGCGGGCCTCGCAGGACATCGCCTTCGTGCGCACCGGCCTGGGCGGCACCAGGGTGGTGGCCGATGGCGGGGCGGTGGTGATCCCGCTGGTCCATGCCATGACGCCGGTCAACATGAACGCCCTGCGGCTGGCCGTGACCCGGGAGCATGAGCGGGCGCTGATCACCCGCAACCGCATGCGGGTCGACGTGGCGGCGGAGTTCTACGTCCGGGTCGCCGCCAGCACCGACGCCATCGCCGCCGCGGCGCGGACCCTGGGGTCGCGGACCCTCGACCCGCCGAGCCTGACGGAGCTGCTGGAAGGCAAGTTCGTCGACGCGCTGCGCCGGGTCGCCGCCGAGATGAGCATGGACGAGCTGCACGAGCAGCGCGGCAGCTATGCCGCGCGGGTGCGCGAGGCGGTGGCGGCCGACCTGACCCAGAACGGGCTGGAGCTGGAGGCCGTTTCGCTGACCCAGCTGGACCAGACGCCGATCGAGTATTTCAACCCCTCCAACGCCTTCGACGCGGAGGGCCTGACCCGGCTGACCGAGCAGATCGAGCAGCGCCGCAAGGCCCGCAACGATATCGAGCAGGACACCCTGATCGAGATCCGCAACAAGAACCTGGCGACCGACCGGGCCAGCCTGCAGATCGACCGCGATGCCGAATATGCCCGGCTGGAGCAGCAGCGCGACCTGGAGGTCGGCCGCGCCAGCCAGCGCGCGGAGATCGCCCGCGAGCAGGCCCGCCGCACGGTGGAGACCGAGGAGGCGGCGATCCAGGCCCGGCAGGAGGTGGAGCAGCGGCAGATCGCGTCGGACCGGGCGCTGCAGGCGGCCCGCATCGAGCGCGAGCGCGATATCGAGCGGCTGGAGATCGAGCGCCGCCGCGACCTGGAGGTTGCCGAGCATGACCGCGCGATCATGCTGGCCGCCAAGCAGGTCGAGGAGGCCGAGGCGCAGGCCGAGGCCAGCGCCGCCCGCGCCCGCGCCATCGCCGCGCAGGAGCGGATCGAGAGCGCGCGCGACTACGAGGTGGCGGAGCGCCGCAAGGCGATCGCGCTGCTGGCCGCGGAGGAGGATGCCCGCCGCGACGGCATCCGCCTGACCCTCAGCGCCCAGGCGGAGAAGCAGGCCGCCGAGGACCGGGCCGATGCGGAGCGCATCCAGGCGCAGGGCGAGGCCGATGGCGAGCGGATCCGGCTGGCGGCCCGCAAGATCCGCCACGAGCTGGAGGCCGAGGCCGAGCGCCTGATGAACGAATCGCACAACATGCTGTCCGGCGAAGCCCGCCGCGGCGCCCTGCGGCGCCACCTGATCGACCGGATGGACGGCATCATCCGCGAGAGCGTGAAGCCGCTGGAGAATATCGAGGGGATCCGCATCCTGCAGGTCGACGGGCTGGGCCTGGGCGGCGGCGGCGAGGGCGGCGGCCGGTCGAACGGCGGCGCCTCGCCCACCGACGAGGTGATCAACTCCGCGCTGCGCTATCGCGCGCAGGCGCCGATGGTCGACTACCTGCTGCGGCAGATCGGCATCGAGGAGGGCGACGATGTCAGCCGCTTCGCCGACAGCCTGATCCAGCCGCGCCGGTCGGAGCTCAGCAAGCTGGCCGAGCAGGGGCGCCGCGACAAGGCGGCAGGGGAAGGCGGCGAAGGCGAGGAGAGCTGATGGTCAACGTCTTCGTTTCCGCGGTGATCGACGCCGCGCCGGAGCGGGTCTGGGCGGTGATCCGCGACTTCAACGGCCTGCCCGGCTGGCTGCCGGTCGTCGCCTCCAGCCGCATCGAGAACGACGAGCCGGCGGACCGCATCGGCTGCATCCGCAACTTCGTGCTGGAGGATGGCGGGCAGATCCGGGAGCGCTTGCTGTCCCTGTCGGACTACGACTATGCCTGCTCCTACGCGATCCTCTCCTCGCCGATGGGCGTGCGGGACTACGTCGCCAGCATGCGCCTGATCCCGGTGACCGACACCGGCCGCACCTTCATGGAATGGTCCGCCCGCTTCGACTGCGAGCCGGGCCGCGAGCGCGAGCTGCAGGAGCAGATCGGCAACGGCGTCTTCCTCACCGGCATCAACGCCCTGAAGGCCCGGCTGGGCGGGTGAGGATGCCCGGTTCCGCTCCCTCTCCCGTTTCCGTCATCCCGGCCCCCGAGCCGGGATCGGGGCTGAGAGCCGACATTGCGCAGCGCCGTCGTCCACGCCATGGATCCCGGGTCGAGGCCGGGATGACGGGGAGGCGGGAGCGCGAGGCGGAATGCGGCCAGGGCGGCATTGCCGCTCCCCCGTCACCGCCGGGCGTGATGTTCGACCCGGGGGGAGGGCGGAGGAGTGAAACGATCGGCCGTGCCATGGCACCGCGCCCGCTCACCCGCTGGCGTCATCCTCGGGTCAAGCCCGAGGATGACGGATCTGGGTTGTGGCCCGGCCGATGACCCGCATCCTGCGCAGTACGATCATCGACGCGCCGCTGGACCGGGTCTGGGGCCTGCTGCGCGACTTCAACGGGCATGATCGCTGGCATCCGGCGGTTGCCCAGTCGGAGATCGAGGGCGGCCTGCGGCCCGACCAAGTCGGCTGCGTGCGCCGCTTCCGGCTGCGCGGCGAGAACGGCGCGGCGAATGGTGGCATGGGGGGCGGCGTGCTGCGCGAGCAGCTGCTGGCGCTGTCGGATGCCGGGCACAGCTTCACCTATTGCATCCTGTCGGCGCCGCTGCCGCTCAACGACTATGTCGCGACCGTCGCCCTGAAGCCGGTCACCGACGGCGCGGCGACCCTGTGGTGCTGGGAATGCGAGTTCTCGCCGCCGCCGGACCGTGCGGCGGAGCTGGGCGAACTGGTCGCCGAGGGGATCTACCAGGCCGGCTTCGATGCGGTGCGCGGCCTGCTCTCCGGCACGGGCGAGCGCCGCGCCGGCCGGCTGCGGGTGATCGAGGGCGGGCAGGCCGGCCCGGCCGCGCCGGCCATCGCCGGCGGAGGCACCATGGAGGGGCGCGGCATCGTCGTGGCGGCCCATGGCGGGCCGGAGCAGCTGCGCCTGCAGGCGGTGCAGGCGCTCCCGCCCGGGCCGGGCGAGGTGCGGCTGCGGCAGAGCCGGATCGGCGTGAACTTCATCGACGTCTATTGCCGCACCGGCTATTTCGACCTTCTGTCGCCGCCCGGCGTGCCGGGGATGGAGGCGGCGGGGCAGGTCGTCGATGTCGGCCCCGGCGTGCATCACCTGCTGCCCGGCGACCGGGTCGCCTATGCCGCCCCGCCGCTGGGCGCCTATGCCGAGCTGCGCACCATGCCGGCCGGCCATGTGGTCGCCCTGCCCGACGATATCGACGACGAGACGGCCGCCGCCGGCCTGCTGAAGGGCATCACCGCGGAGTTCCTGCTGCACCGGGTGCATGCGGTGGGGGCCGGCGATACGGTGCTGGTGCATGCCGCCGCCGGCGGGGTGGGCCTGCTGCTCTGCCAATGGGCGCACGCGCTGGGGGCCATGGTGATCGGCACGGTCGGCAGCGCGGAGAAGGCCCGCCTCGCCCGCGCCCATGGCTGCGCCTATCCGATCCCCTACCGGGAGCAGGACTTCGTCGCCGCGGTGCGCGAGATCACCGGCGGGCGCGGCGTGGACGTCGCCTATGACGCGGTCGGCGCCGACACCTTCCCGCGCTCCTTCGAGGCGCTGGCGACGTTCGGCCACCTGGTCTCCTTCGGCCAGGCTTCCGGCGATATCGGCCCGGTGGACGTGGCGGGATTCGCGTCCAAGTCGGCGCGGCTCAGCCGGCCGAACTATGGCCATTACGTCGCCGACCCGCGGGACCTGCGCGCCTCCGTCGACCGGCTGTTCGCGGCGATCCGCGACGGCACCCTGAAGGTGGCGCCGCAGCACCGCTACCCGCTGGCCGAAGCCGCCCGCGCCCATGCCGACCTGGAGGGCCGCCGCACCTCGGGCGCCATCGTGCTGCTCGCGGGGTAGTGGCCCGCCGGCCCGTCAGACCGGCCGGCGGGCCTGCCGTCCCGCGAGGTCAGGCCGCGCGCGCGGGGAGCGCTGCGGCGCGCTTCAGGAAGCCGTGCACGAGCGGGCTGTGGGGCTTCGCCGCAAGCCGCTCGTTCACCATCGCCCCCGCCATGCCGGCGGAGCGGCCGCGCAGCGCCGCCTCGGTGAGGGTCCAGTCGATGATGTCGCGCTGGGCATGGCTGCCGCCGAAGCTGTTGGCGATGTAGCGCGCCGGATGCAGCGCCGTGACGGCGGCATCGTACTCGCCCTGCCAGAACGCCCGGAAGCCCTCGATCAGCGCGCACCCGGTGGTCCGTGCCCAGGACGCGGACTCGCTTTCCGGATCGCCGGGATCGCGGTGCCGCGCCAGCAGCGCCTCGACCTTCCGGTCCTGCCCGGCACCCAGATAGGCCATCGCGGCATGCCAGTCGTTGAACGGATAGAGCCGGCCATCGGCATGGGCGTCCCAGGCCGTCGCGAGCTCCGACCAGCGCCCGGCGGTATCCGCTCCCATCAGCGACAGGCGCCAGAGCAGCGCCGAGGCGTCGACCATGTCCAGCGCGACGGCGCTGCGGGTGCCGCGGATCGGCCCGTCGTAGAGCGCGAGTGCCTCTGCCGTCTGGCCGAGGTCGAGGTGCAGCAGCGCCTTGTGCCACCAGTTATGCACCTTGAAGACATTGTCGTCGCCGTCCCAATGGGGCTGGCGGGTCGACATCCAGGCCAGGCCGTCGACCGTGCGCCCCTGCATCTCCAGGACATGGGCGACGGCATGATGGGCAAAGCAGTCGAGCGGCTCGAGCTCGGTCGCCCGTCGGCCCGCCGCCTCGGCGCGCGCGTAGTCGCCGGTCTCCTCCAGGCCGAAGGCATACATCCCCAGCACGATGGAATAGCCCGGGCGCGATGCACCCCAGCCCGGCTCGACCCGCGCGATGCGGTCGCGCAGGCTGCGGGCGCTGGCCCGGTAGAAGTCGGTCAGATGGCCGAACTGAACGGCCACCAGGTCGTGCGGATGGTCCAGCAGATGCCGGTCGAGCGCGAGGGCGGCGCCGGTCCAGTTTCCCGCGAGCAGGCGGTCCAGCGCGCCGAGCAGGCCCGCTTCCCGGTCGTTCGCCCGCAGCGAACGGGCATGGGCGACGATCCCGCGCGCCTCCGCGGCGGCTTCGGGTTCCGTTGCGAGGCCGTACAGCACCGCCTTCAGGATATGGGCCATGGTCATCTCGGGCGCGGCCGCGATGGCGAGGTCGACCAGGGCGACCGGGTCGCCGCGATAGATGTTGAAGGCCCGGACGGCGGCTTCGTAATGGTCGAGCGCCGTCGCATTGGCACCTGACAGGATGTTGCCCTGACGGTCGGCTGGCATAGTCTGTCTCCGATTGCAGTGTGACGTGAAGGACCGCCGGGGCGCGGCTGGCGCCTTGCCCGAACCTGCGGCGGTCGGTGGATATCTATGACCGCCGCCGGGCGGGAACCAGTGAACTCATGGTCCGGTCGCAGCACTTTTCGGAAAGTCGAGATTCTGCAATGACTTGGGTTCTTCTGGCGGCTGTTCTTCCGGCTTGTGCGACGCCTTCGGGCGGGGCAGGTGTACCTGTGGTACAGTCCGCCGCAGGAGGTTCCCGAGATGAGCGAGACGGCCGCCACTGCGATCCCGAGACGATCCACGCCGACCCGCCTGCAGATCCTGGAGGCGGCGGAGAGCGCCGTGCTGGCGAAGGGTTTCAGCGGCACGTCGATCGACGAGCTGATCGCCGAGGTCGGGATCTCCAAGAGCGGCTTCTTCTACCATTTCCGGGACAAGACCGACCTCGCCAAGGCCCTGCTGCTGCGCTATGTCGAGCAGGACAAACACATCCTCGACGGGATCCAGGCCCGCGCGGAGGAGCTCAGCGACGATCCGCTGCACAGCTTCCTGATCGGCCTCAAGCTGTTCGCCGAGACCCTGGAGGACCTGCCCAACGGGCATCCCGGCTGCATGGTCGCCTCCATCTGCTATCACGAGCAGCTGTTCGACAGGGAGGTGCGGGAGTTGAACCGGCAGGCTCTCCTGGGCTGGCGCGACCGCTTCCGGGCGGCGCTGGAACGCATTGCCGAACGCTATCCGCCGCGCATCCCCGTCAACCTGGACGACATGGCCGACATGGTCAGCGTGATGGCCGATGGCGGGATCATCCTGTCGAAGGTCACCCGCGACCCGGCGGCGCTGCCGCGCCAGATCCTGCTGTTCCGTGACTTCGTGAAGCTGGTGTTCGGCGGCTAGCGGCCGGGGCCCGGGAGCGGCGCCTCCGCCAAGGCCCGCACCCAGGCCGTTCACCTGCGCCGCGCCCTTGGCGAGCCGCCCGGCTGGAAAACCGCCGCGTCCTGAAGGCCCGGTGCCGACTGTTCTATTCGTCGAACAACCCCTCAAGGTCGGCAAGCGCGTCGGCGAAACCGGTCTTGAAGTCCTGCACCACCTGGCCGGCGCTGCGGATGCCGTCGATCAGGCCGACCCCCTGGCCGACATAGTAGGTGACCAGCGCCTTCGCCTTCTCCGACCCGCGATCGGCGGCCTGCTCGGCCCTGTTGAGGGCCGGGATCGCAAGCAGGGTCTGCAGCGGCATGCCCAGCGGCTCCGGCGCCCCCGGCGCCTCCCAGGCGTCGTGCCAGGCGGAGCGGAGCTGGCGGCTCGGCTTTCCGGTGCGGGCGGTGGAGCGGACGGTGTCGCGCGAGCTGGCGGCCACCATCTTGTCGCGGAAGGTCTGCGAGACCTCGGATTCCGTGGTGGCAAGCCAGACGGAGCCGGTCCAGGCGCCGGCGGCACCGATCGCCATCATGCCGGCCATCTGGCGGCCGTCGACGATGCCGCCGGCAGCGAGCACCGGCACCGGCCGCACCTGCCGCACCGCCCTGATCACCTCGGGCACCAGCACCAGGGTGGAGACCTCGCCGCAATGGCCGCCGGCCTCGGTGCCCTGTGCCACGACGATGTCGACACCGGCCTCCACCTGGCGGACCGCGTGACGGGCTGCGCCGACCAGCGCGGCGACCGGCACGCCGTGGGCGCGCGCCATCTCGATCATCCGCGGCGGCGCCATGCCCAGCGCATTGGCGATCAGCCGGATCGGATGGCGGAAGGCAACCTCCAGGAGCGCCTCGCCATGGGTATCGGAGAGGTCGGGGGCGCGCTGGGCACGATCGCCGGAGGGGGGATCGTTGTCGGGAAAGGCGATGTCATGGTCGCGCATGATCCCGGCGACGAAGTCCCTGTGGCCCTGCGGGATCCGGCCCTGCAGGGCGTCCGGGCCCGCGTCCCGCTCCGCCGCCAGCTTCTGCGGAAACACCAGGTCGGCACCATAGGGCTTGCCGTCGACATGGGCGTCGATCCAGCTGAGCTCCTGCTCCAGCTCCTCCGGCGTGCAGCGCAGGCCGCCATAGACGCCGAAGCCGCCGGCGCGGCTGACCGCCGCCACCACGTCGCGGCAATGGCTGAAGGCGAAGAGGGGGAACTCCATGCCCAGCAGTTTGCAGACAGCGTTGTTCACCGATCCTCCAGCATGATGCAGCAATCGGAATATGTCCGGACCATTAAACCATTTAGCGACTCACGGCAATGTACCGGACGCGACAGGCAGGCATGGAATCCTCCTCTTCCGCCGGCGCGCGGTACGGCTGCCGGTTGTGCACTGTGGAAAAGAGATCTTCGTTGATTGGGCGGTGCCAACGGTCTCGCCTTTATGTGGGTTATGAGATCGTCTATACTCTCGTAAGGAGTGCTGCGGAGGGGCGGACTCATGGCGTTGACACGCAGAAGTCTGTTGATGTCTGCCACAGGCGTGACCGCTCTCGCCGCCTTCGCAGGCTGCGCAAGACCGCTTCCGCCGGCTGCGACCGGCGATTGGGTCGACATTCACGCGCATGTATTCAATGCGCAGGATTTGCCGGCGGAACAGTTCATCCGCATTGTGGTCCGCGGACAGTACCGCCCCGACGACCTACCGCCGACAGTTTCAGAGGGCGGCGACCTTGCCGGCCTGGCGATCTCGCTGATGGTCCAGATCGTCCGCCTGGGGGCGCCTGCTGCGGAGGCGGAGGCCGCGCAATTGAAAGCGCGCCGAGAAGGGGTGCCGGTTGCCGCGACGCCCTCTCCTGCGGAGCGGGAAGCGTTCGAGAGGCAGCTGCTGGAGCAAATCCTCAGGAAGCGGTTCTTCGCAGCGCCGGTGGGCGGCGACCGGCCGGAGCGGCGCCAGGCTGCCGAGTGGGAAACCGTCGTCGCCGACATCGCCCCTGGCCTGCCCCCGCAATCCGCGACGCCAGAGGCAATTTCGCGGCAGGTTTTCTTCAATGACGGTTTCCTTGCGCGCAACCTGCGCTGGGCCATGCTGTTCCGTCGCTCGCGGGCCGGCATCCTGCAGGAGATGGCCGCACTCTACAGCACCGGGCCGACGCCCGTTCGCTTCTATCTGCCCGCGTTGATCGACTACTCGACCTGGCTGGAAGATCGCGTACCCTCGGCACTGCCGGCGCAGGTCGAGGTGATGGACGAGGTTCAGCGGTCGCGCCGCGACATTGTCGTGCATTCCCTCGTCGCATACGACCCGTTGCGACAGGTGTACGACGAGGCAGGGCAGCGGGACCCCGGTTGGCACCAATCGCCTCTGGAGCTGGTGGCGGAGGCGATCACGCGACACGGCTTCGTGGGGGTCAAACTGTATCCCCCGATGGGGTTCCAGCCCGACGGCAACGAGCGGGACGAACTGGTGTTCCCGAAGCCGCTGCTGCGCGCGAACCTGGGGGCCGACCTCGACAATGCGCTGCGCCGGCTCTACGCGTGGTGCGCCGATCCAGAGAACGACGTGCCGATCATGGCGCATGCGACGAACTCCCAATCGGCAGGAAATGCATATGGCGAAAGGGCCAATCCGAAGTTCTGGCGGCGTGTCCTTGCCGACTACCCGCAACTCAGGTTGAACCTGGCGCATTTCGGCGGCTTCGACGAAGCCATCGCGAAGGACGGCTCGCTGACCGGCACCTTGCGGGACACCTGGGAATGGCAGGCCGGCCAGGCGCTGATCTATCCCAATGTCTATGTCGACCTGAGCTACCTGTCGGAGATCGTCGGCGACACCGACGAGACGGCGCGGCGTCGACGGGCCTCGACGCAGTATCTGCTTGCCCAGTTCATCGAGAGGTTCGATCCGGAGGTCGACCGCCTCATGTACGGCTCCGACTGGAGCATGATCGGGCGGGAGCGGGCGCACGACGCCTATGTCCACAACATGATCGGCTATCTGCGCGAGGTCGGCCTGGACGATGCCCAACTGGCTCGCTTCGGTCGCCGCAACGCGCTGCGTTTCCTTGGCTTGCAGCAGGGCAAGCCGAACTACGCACGAATCATCGCCTACCGGACGTTGCACAGCCTGCCGACGGAGTGGCTGTCGACAGCCGCTGCCTGAGGCCGCCCGGTCTGCGGGCGCCGACCGGCGGGCGGAGGAACCTGCCAAGATCGAAGCGGTATCAAGGAGGGGGCAATGGTTGAGAGAAGATTGTCGGCGCGTGCCGCCGCGGCGCTTGTATTCCTGTGGGCGGCATCGGCGGCGACGGTTGCCGGAGCGGCCGACCTGCAGATGAATCTGGCAGAGGACCTGACGGCGCCAGGCGGCACCAGCCTGGAAGTCCTTGGCGAAGGCGCGGAACGCGCGCCATTCGGTGCCTGGCCCGCGACCCTGGTGTTCCGCAACGCGGCCGGTGGCGGCTGTACGGCGACAATGGTTGGGCAGCGCGCCGTTCTGACCGCGGCGCATTGCATCGAGGATGGCGCCGCAGGCCATGTCGTGCACCAGGGCACGCGGAACCGTCTGGTCTGCAGCCACCATCCGGCCTATCCCCGCGATATTTCGGCCGATTTCGCCCTTTGCATCGCAGCGGCTGACCTGGGTGACATGCCCTTCGAATGGCTCAATACCGAGCCGGCCACCCTGTCCATGGGCAAGAGCATCACGCTCCTGGGCTATGGCTGCCTGACCAGCGGCGGCGAGGATCGGAACTTCGGTACGCTTTACCAGGGCGTCGCCGAGATCGCCGAGATGCCGGGGCCGGATATCTACTACCTCGCCAGAGGCGGTGCGGCGGTCTGCTTCGGCGACAGCGGTGGCGGCAGTTTCCTGGCGACCGACGAACCGAATGAGCGTCGCCTGTTCGCGGTAAACTCCCGTGGCGATATCAGCCGCTATTCCTGGCTGTCGGGCACCGCCAATCCACTGTTCGTCGATTGGGCGCGCGCATGGGCCGGCACGCACGACGTGAAGATCTGCGGCCTGCACGACGAGGCGCAGGGCTGCAGGGGCAGTTGAGGATGCGTATCGCCGCCCAGCGGGCCGGCGGTCGCGCCGCCGGCTTCACTCCCTTGCTGGGCCAGGTTTCACTGGCACTGCTGTTGCTGTCGATGGCGGCTGCACCGGCCCAGGCGATCATCAGTGCCGCCTCCGGTGCGGATCTGCCGCCGGGCCTGGCGGTTACCTTGGATCCGCATGCGGATGTCTGGGGCGCCGCAGTACAACTCCGTGCGGGCGACGGAACCCTCTGTACCGGCACCGTGGTCGGCCCCCGCGTTGTCCTTACCGCAGCTGCCTGCGTGCAGGAGGACGGCGGTACGGCGCAGATCGTTCTGCCGGATGCTCGCACCATGGTGGTGCGCTGCAGCTCGGCGCCTGCGCGGGGGGCAAACCCGTCATCGGGGGCCGCGCTCTGTCGCGGGCTCGATGAGATACCGGTGCCGGCGATCGAGGCGTTTGCCACGCCGGAGAGCCGGCGCGCCCGGCCGGGCGACACCGTGCTGTTTGCGGGCTATGGCTGCCGTGCCGCGGCCGGCGGGGTCTATGGCACAAAGGCGCTCGGGGTCGGATCGGTTTTCCGTCCGGCGGAAGAGCGGGCATCGGGGGGCACTGCCGACCTGGTGACCCGAGGCTCGGCCCTCTGCGCCGGGGATGCGGGCGCCGGCGCCCTTCTGTTCACCGATGGCGGGGAGGGGGAGCGCCATGTGGTCGGCGTCGGTGTCCGGGGAAACAGGGTCGACCTGTCGATATTCTCGCCTGTCGATGGCGAGGCATTCAGGACGTGGGCGCTGCAATGGGCAGAGGAATACGGCCAGATCGTTTGCGGGCTGACCGACACCGGCGCAGATTGCAGGGAGCCCCCGACCTACCGGCAGTCCGAACGCGGCTTGCATATGGCGGGCCTGCTGCGGGACGAAGGCCTCGTCTATTCCGAGGTCGCCGTGCCGGCAGTGCCCAGTGCCTGGGCGCCGGGTCTGGGAAATCCCCTCAGCCTTCATGTCGGGTATGCGCCGGCTGAGGTTGCTGCGCAGCCCGCCCCGGCGGAGAAGAAGGAGCGGCTGCTCGGCGCCGTCATCGTTGCCTCCCACGGCGCAGGCGAGAGCTTGCAGGCGGTTGCGGGTCGGGTCTGCCGTTCGGAGATGGCCGCAGCGCGGGACGTGCAAGTCACATCCTATCTCCGACTCGCTGTGGACCATCTGCTTCTGTCAACCGGTCGCGAGATATCCGCAGACCTGCCGATCGGCGCAGCGGGCGAGATCGAACTGCCGCTATGTTCCGTGCTGCAGCCAGAGGCAAGCGTTCTGCCCCTCCACGTCGACAGCGGTTGGGGATTCGAGAATCTGTTCAACCTGGCCAGGAAGTATGGCGATTGGGACCGGCTGGTGGCCGATCACGGGCATGCGCCATCCTTCCGCGTCTTTCTCGACCGGTTCCGCAGCCTGAACCCCGATGTTGCGGAACTGCATCCCGGGGCGCCCGTGCTTGTTCCGATCCGGATGCCCCAGGGCGCCGATGCTCTGGCCCAGGCTGCAACAGGGGGCAGCGATACGAAATCCTCGATGGAGGAGGTACGTTTCGACAAGAGCCAGTTCAAGCCGGTCTCCGTGGGTAACGGGTGGGGCCGTTGGAAGCTCTTCACCATATCGCGCGAATGGGGATGGGATCGCTTCAAAGGCGGATCGCTCCGCAGCGGGGATCTGGATTTCGTCTCGGTCTTCGATGCTGTGAACAACAATTCTGGGACATTGCATCCGGGCAAGCCCGTCCTCGTGCCGATCGTCAGTCCCAGGCAGTTGCGGATCTACCGCGGCGACGCACCGGTTGAGGCTGCGCTGGCCGAACCCGCCGATGCTGCGGTATGGCCATCCGCCGCCGCAACGGAGGATGCGCTACAGCCGATCCTCAGCAGTTCAGAGAACGCGAAGTGCAAGGTTTCGCCGCCGCCCTCCGACCTCAACTACCCGTTCGACGTGGTCGGCCTGCTCGCAGCGCTGCAGGAGAACGAGCAATACCATCCCAGGGAGCCATTGCCGCCGGTGAAGGTGCTGGTCGCCGACAGCGGATTGGTGCGTGCGGCATTCAAGCTGCTGCCGATGGACCCGCCCGACGGTGGCTGGCAGGACCTCCAGCCGATCAACCAGGAGGACGAGGCCTCGCTGCACGGGACGCAGGTGGCGTCGCTGGTAGTGGGGGGGCCGCTTTTTGCGCGTATCCACGCGATGATGGAGCGGCGGATCGCGCTGAAGATGTTCCGGATCTATGACTATGTGCTGTCATCGGAGACCCAGAAGACCCTCATCACGGTTCGTCAGTCGTTGTTCAACGAAGTAATCTCGCTGCTTCGGACACGCAACGGCATCGTCAATCTCAGCCTGCAGCGGAAGCTTCAGATCGACGGGCTGCTGAGCTACATCAAGGATCAGAAGCTTGTCCTGTTCGTTGTTGCGGCCGGCAACCAGAGTGCTTCCCTGGTCAAGAACCCAGCCTATCCGGCAGCTTATGGCGGCGCGAGCGGCGACGGCAGAGCGCATTTCATCACCGTCGCCTCGATCGAGCCGGGACCCCGGCTGGCCCATCATTCCAATCGTGGAGCCGGAGTCGTCGAGATCGGCGCGCCCGGCTGCGAGATGCCGGTGTTCACTCGGGGCAAACATGGCTCCCTGATCACCAGCCGCGCGTTCGGGGGGACCTCCCTTGCGGCACCGCTGGTGACCTTTGCCGCGGCGTTGACCCGCTACGAGACGGATCGCGACATCGCAATGAGTGAAATCAAGAAGCGACTCCTGACCTCGGCCGATCTCAACATCAGCGGCGGCAAAGACGTACAGGAGTTGCAGAAAAGTATCCAGGATGGGCGCGTCCTCAACATCCTGAAGGCGGTGCGCGTGCATCGCGACCTTGTGGAAACACCGGGCGAGCCGGGTGAGGTCAATTCGGGTACAGCAGTCTTCTTCAGGGGCGACAGACCGATAACCGGAGCGACGACCCGTATCTCGTTCACATGCCTCGACGAACAGATCGGTACGTCGGATGTCGAGATTTCCTGGCGGGATATTCTGAAGATCTGGCCCTATCAGTTGAGCTCGGAGAATAAAGTAGCTCGCATCTACTTCGAGCCGCAGGAGGACAACAAGGGATTCATGACAATGAAGACATGCTTCCTGCCGCCGGACGTTCGGATCGGGTTGCAAGGCGATGGCGCCGATCCAGAGACCCTCGTGTTCGGTCCCCTGCCGCTCGGCGAGATCCGGGACTATGTGCGCCGCTTGTCTCCGCGCTGATGTCTTTCCCGTCGGTCCGGGATCTCACTCAATGGCCGGGTGGTGGCGCGCGACGGGCACCTGGTCGGGGTCGACGAGGAGCAGATCATTCGCGAGGGCGGTGACTGGGCAAAGCGGCTGGTGGCCTGACCGGCACCGGCCGGTGGCCTGATCCGGCCCCCGCTTCAGCTTCCGGCATCCCGGCCGCCGGGCTCCTTTTCCGGCGCGCCGAGGCCCCAGCGGATGTTCCAGCCGCGCACGTCGACATGCACGAAGGGGCCGTGCCATTCGTTTGCCGGATAGGCGGCGACGCCGCCCAGCCTGGCTTCCGGTGCGGTCTCGGGAAACTTCCGCTCCACCAGGCCGGCCAGCCACAGCGCGTCCCCGACATCGATCCTGCCGTCGCGGTTCAGGTCGTCCATCAGGCCGTCCTTCGGCGCGGTATCGGGGAACACATCGGCGGCCGCGCCATAGACATGCCGGCTGTAGGCGCCGCTGCCGATGCGGCGGTTGTAGGCCGGCGTGCGGTAGCCGCTCATCACCTGCAGCCCGTCGGCGCGATGGCCGCTGGCGTTCAGTTCCTCCAGCAGTTCCTCCAGCTTGACCAGCAGGTCCGGGTTCAGGACCAGGTATTTCGGGAAATCGCTCTCCTGCTTGGCGAGGAACTGGCCGAGGGTGAAATGCGGGCTGACATGGATCCCGGTCATGTTCTCGTCGACCTGGATGAAGCCGATCGGCGGCAGGTATTGCGGGAAGCCCTTGTACGGCTCCTGCCGGTAGGCGCCGATCTCATAGGCGCCGATGCTGCCTGTCGCCGCGGCCCCGGCCGGCACCATGACGAACATGATCACCGCCGCCCTGCTGCGCCCCGCCCCGTCGCGGAACACCATCGGATAGGCCCCCGGCCGGTCCGGTGCGGTCCAGACCAGGCCATAATCGGAGTCCACCTGTCCGGCGGGGACCTGGACCCGCAGCCCGGCATGCCCGGGAAGGTCGATCACCGCGCGGCCGCCCGGCAGGATGGTGCGGAAGAAGGTGCGGTAGGGGATCTGGACGCCGTTGATGCGGATCGGCAGGGCGTTCCGGCCGGGATCGAAGTCGCCGGGCCCGATGACCTTGGTGTCCTGCGGCGGCGGCGGGCCGCCACAGGCCGCCAGCAGGCCGGCCAGGAACGCGAAAGCCGCGACGGCAAGCGGCCGGTGCGGGACCCCCGGCAGCCGCAGCGCCGCCCTCAACGGGGGTCAGCGCACGGGACGGGGAGATCAGCGCGCGACATGGGCCAGGGCATCGGGGGCCAGGGCATCGTCCAGCAGCGCGTCGCGGCCGTACAGGTCGTCGCGGAACTGCAGGGTGCCGTCCGGGTCCAGCCAGGCGGTCCAGTGCAGCAGATGCACCGGCACCGGCTCGCTCAGCCGGATCCAGCGCTCCGTGTCCCGCTCCAGGGCGCCCTCGATCCGTGCGCGATCCCAGCCGCGCTCGGTCGACAGCAGGTGCTCCGCAAGGCTCAGCGGATGCTCGACACGGATGCAGCCGCTGGAAAAGGTGCGGGTGGCGCGCTCGAACAGGTGACGCGACGGCGTGTCGTGCAGGTAGACGTCGTACTTGTTGGGGAACAGGAACTTCACGCGGCCCAGCGCGTTCAGGTCGCCCGGCGCCTGCACCAGGCGAAACGGGAAGTTGTTCTTCGACAGGCCGTGCCAGTCGATATACTCGGGCTGGATCTCCACCGCGTCCTCGCCCCACCCGGTATAGACGGTGAAGCCCTCGCGGCGCAGGAAGTCGGGATCCTCCTTGATCTTCGGCAGCTTGTCCTCGATCGCCAGCCGGCGCGGCACGGTCCATTTCGGGTTGAACACGAGATACTCGATCTCGTCGCTGAACACCGGGGTCGACCGATAGGCCTGGCCCACGATGGTGCGGCCATAGAGCCGCTCGACACCGTCCTCGATCAGCCGATAGTCCTGCCCTGCGATGTTCACCAGGACGTAGCGCCGGCCCAGGTCGGCAGGCAGCCAGCGCCAGCGCTCCAGGTTCAATTCGACCTGCCGGATCCGATCGGCCAGGGAGACGTTCAGCGCGGCCAGGGTCTTCGGCCCGACGACACCGTCCGGCTCCAGTCCATGCCGGCGCTGGAAATGCAGCAGCCCCGCCACGAGATCGCCCTCATAGGCTTCCGCGAGGGCAGGAAAATCGATGACTGCCGGTTCGACCGGCCCGGCCGCGGCGACTATCCCAGGGCCGGACTCCCAGTCCTCCGCCGGCTCGACGGCGACCCGGCCCGGCGGCATCGGCGACATGGCCGGCGGCGGGGTGACCGCGGCCATATCGCCCGAGGCGATCAGCCGATCCCGCAGGACCGGCACCCTGATGTCGTACATCCCCGGCTTCAGGGACGGGCCGTCGGGAACCACCGGCCAGGGACCCTCCTCCGCCAGCGCGGTCAGGCGCTCCAGCGCCGTCCGCAGGGCCTGGTAGCCGGGCTTCTGGGGCATCGTGGCGGCCAATGCGCGGCGCAGGTCGCCGGTCCGTTCCGCTTCCTGCAGCACGGGCACCGGATCGCCGGGCACGGCGTGGATTGTCCATTCCGGATCGAAGCTCTGGGGGCGCACCTGGCCCGACATGTAGTGCCCGGCAAGGGTCAGGAAGGCGTCGGAGGCGGCGATGTCCAGGTCCGCCCGCAGGCCGGGCGCCAGCTTGGTCTCCGACAGGTCGGCCGGCAGCAGGGCGAGGGCCTGTTGCAGGAACGCCTGGTGGTAGCGGGCCGGCGGCAGGCCGTGGCGGCCAGCTTCGTCGATGGCCTGCAGGAGCTGCTGCAGGCGGGAGGAGGCGTCGGCACCGGACCAGGCGGGCCGGAAGGTGCGCGCGGTGTAGAAGCGCGCCAGCGCGTTGCGGGCGGACAGCTTCGCCACCGGCGGCTTGGGCGTGATGCCCTGCTGTTCGGGCAAAGCGGCCGGCAGCGGCAGGGTCACGGCGATGCGTTCGCTGCCGGAGATGCCGGTGACCCGCTCGCGGATCGCTTCCTGTACCGGGGTGGCCAGGGTCATCGGCGGCACGACAGCCGCCGTGTTGCCCTGGACGGCGGCCGCCGTGGCTGCGTTTGCCGCGACGACCACGAAGGCAAGCAGCGCAAGCGGACGCGCCAGGGCGTTGGTGCAGCCAGCTAGGGAATGAGAACACATAATTTGCCGTACGCGGTTGCGGATCCGCAGCGGGCGGATGACCGACGCTTTACCGGCGCTGCTCCAGACCACGGGTCCTGATCCAAAATATGCGATTGCCGCATGGGTCACTAAGCTCTAAACAGCGGAGACGGCGGTTCGGCCCAACATGTTGCTCAGAATCCCGGCAGTTGTTGCCGGAATGCCGCACTCGATCGGCGGAGGCTGCAGGACTGTGCCGTCTGGCACGGCTGCGTCCGTCACCCCATGTGAGCGAAGTCTACCTGGCCGCGCCGGCCAATGCCGGCGCGATGCGGCGAGAGGGTTCGTTTCGGACGATGAGCGAGATCGACGACAGCCGCATCCTCCAGGACCCGGCCGGGACTGGGGCCCGCACTGGGGCCGGGGCCCGCCCGCCGCTGCGGGAACGCCTGAAGCGCCTGGCGCAGGGGCCCGCCGGCGTGGAGGCGATGTTCGTCATCGGCTTTCTGGAGAGCTCGATCGTGCCGGTCCCGATCGAGATCATTCTCGGCCCGCTGGCGTTCTGGCAGCGGCAGCGTGTCTGGCTGCTGACCAGTTCGGCGCTGGCCGGCTGCATGCTGGCCTGCGTGCTGTTCTATTTCCTGGGGATGTTCTTCGAGAAGACGGTCGGCGAGGAGCTGATCGCGCTGATGGGATGGGGCGCCCAGATGGCGGCGTTCCAGGCGGACCTGAAGCAGAGCGGCTTCTGGCTGGTCGCGTCGATCAGCCTGTTTCCGCTGCCGCTGCAGGTGGCGACCCTGGGCAGCGGCATGTTCGGCTATTCCTTCGGCTGGTTCTTCGTGGCGATCCTGCTGACCCGGGCGATCCGGTTCTACGGCTTCGTCGCCCTGATCCTTCTGTTCGGGCCCCCGGTGCTGAGCTATTTCGAGCGGCTGCACATCGCCTGGCGGGTCGCCCTGGTGGCCGTGTCGATCGCGGTCACCGGCGGTCTTTTCGTCGTCCTCTGACCGGTCAGTCCGGCAGCCGCAGCGCGCCGCTGTCATGGACGACCCGCCCGCCGCTCAGGGTCAGCAGCACCTCGGTGGCCGGCAGGTCCTCCACAGGGCATGCCAGCGGGTCGCGGTCGACGGCGACCAGGTCGGCATGGCCGCCGGTCGCCAGGGTGCCGACCCCGTCCCAGCGCAGCACCTGGCCGGCACGGCGGGTCCACAGGGCCAGCGCCTCCTCGCGCGACACGGCGTGGTCCGGGCCGTCGTTGCGATGCCCGGGGCCGCAGGCGGGATGCCGGCCGAATTCCTGGGTGGTCGCCAGCGCGACATGCTCGAACATGTTCTTCGGCCCCCAGTCGGAGCCGCAGCCGACATTGAGGCCGGTGCGCAGCAGCCGGGCCACCGGCACCTGGTCGCGCCAGGCATGGCGGCCGATGCGTTCGCCGTAGAGTTCGCCCTTGCCCCAGGAGAAGCTGAGCGAGGTGGTCACGTCGAAGCCCAGGGCGTGCAGCCGTTCGCCCTGGTCGGGGCTGATCAGGATGCAATGCTGCATCAGCCAATGCGACGCCGCGATGCTGTCCCGGCCGTCATCGCCCTCCACCGCGCGCAGGAAGTCCTCGATGTCCAGGTAGGCGCCGGCGACGAAATTCGCGCGCAGGCCATGTTCCCGGCAGAACGCGACGAAGCGCGCGCTCTTCTCCGCGGAAATGAAGCGCGGCGCGCGCTGGATTGTCGTCCCGTCCGGCCCGCGAAACGGCTCGAAGATGCGCAGGAAGCCGGGACCGCAGGGGCCGCCGTCGGACAAGGTCGCGCCGCAGACCCGGAACCAGTCGTCGCCGTCGCGGTTCAGGGCGCGGGCCCGCTGCAGCGCCGCCTCGAACTCCGCCATGGTCTTCGGCTGCCAGGGGGCGAAGGCATAGGGTTCCACCTCCATCGCCGCCATCACCCGCAGGCTCATCTCGCCAGCTTCATGCAGGCCGGCATAGGCGGCGATATGCGGCTCCACCATGTTGTGGGCCTCGTAGATGCAGGTGACACCCATGCGGTTGTAGTCGGCCATGGCCGCCCGGGTGGTCGCCGCCAGGTCGAGCTTCGGCGGCGGCAGCTTGCTCTGGATCTGGGTCCAGTAGGGGTCGAAGCAGTACATGTTGTTGACCGGCCCGCGCATGATGCCGGTCAGCCGCCCGTCATCGTCCTTCTCCAGTTCCACGGCGCAGACCTTGTCGGGAATGAAGTCGGTGATCGCCAGGGCGCGCAGCGCGCGGCTGTTGAAGGCGACCACGTTCGGCGTCACCGGCGTCCAGGCCTGGATCATCACCGGATGGTCCGGCGCCGCGCGGTCCAGGGCCCAGCGGTCGGGCAGGCGGCGTTCCGCCAGGTCCCGCCAGGACCGCCGGATGAAGTACCAGGGCTCCCCCACCGGCGTGCAGTAGATCCATTCGCCGGCCGGCACCTCCGCCGCCCGCGCCGCGATGCGATCATGGATCTCGGCATGGTTGCGGGCATCCGTCAGGTCGACGAAGGCACCGCGCCGCATGGCGAAGTGCAGCAGGTGCGGGTGGGTGTCGACCAGCCCGGGCAAGGCCGTCGCCCCCTGCAGGTCCAGGCTGCGGCAGTCCGGCCCGCCCATCGCCGCCAGGCTGGCCCGGTCGCCGATGGCCCTGACCCGCCCGTCGACCAGCAGCACCGCCTCGGCATCGGCCGTGGCGCCGGGCCGGGCCATGGTGTGGATCGGCCCGCCATGGACCAGGATGGCGCGGTGCTGGGGTGGCATGCGGGCCTCAGTAGGTCAGTTCGATCCAGGCGACATGGCCGTCGGTGGGCCAGGCCCGGCCGGCGATCGTCTCCTCTCCGAAGCTGCCCGTCACGGATCGGGGCTCCGGGCCGTCGAAGGTCTTGAACGACTTCCAGACCCCGGGGACCTCGGTGTCGGGCAGGCCCGGGGCCGCCGCGCCGTCCAGCATCACCCGGTCCTGCTGCGCGCCGAAATAGCCGCGCGGCCGCATCATGCCGATCGCGGCCGCCGCCCCCGGCTCGGCCGCCGCCCCCTCGTAGGGATAGAGGCGCAGGCTGACCTGGTCGAAGGAGCGCGGGAAGGGCGAGCGATAGATATGCTGGGTCGGATAGCCCTCGGCCTCCACCACGAACTCGTAGGTCTGCTCCGGATCGGCGATGAACGGGCCCCAGCGGCCGTCCGGCCCGACAGTCCGGGTATGCACCGCGATGCCCTGGCGCTCGCCGGTCGCCGGATCGGTCGGATAGACGGTCACCTTCGCGCCCTCCAGCGGCCGGTTCGTCGGCCGGCCATTGGCCCAGCCGCTGACCTTGCCGTCCAGCTGCGGCGCCGCCTCCGGCGTGACCGCCGTGGTGGCGGGGGCCATGCCGGTGATCGCCTCGTACATGATCGCGAAGGCCTCCGGCGAATAGCCGGTCTCGCGATGGTCGGCGCCGGGCAGCACCCGGTTGTCGGCGCCTTCCAGCGCGGCACCGTCATGGCCGACATTCAGGGGCACGCCCGCCATGCCGATCCACTCGCCGGTGGGCTGGGCATAGAGGTCGAAGCGGTCGGAGCGGATGGTGACCGCCTTCACCCCTTCGGGAACCTCGGGCCCGGCATTCAGCGCGGTCAGGAAGCGGCCCGAGCCGTTGTACTCGCTGCCCAGCGCGGCGGTCGGGAAATCGAACACGCCATGATGCACGCAGCCCGCCAGGACCATGACGTCGGCGACGTGCCGGCCGCCGCCGTTCTGCACAAAGTTCCTGATTGTCTGGCAGCCGCGCGAGTTGCCGACGAAGGCGGCGCTGTCGGCACCGGTCCGGATCAGGGCGCGGGCGGTCTCCGCGGCCAGGCCGGCGGCGACGTCGGTGGTCGAGGACCGGTTCGGCTGCGCGACATCGTCGTCGCTGCGTGCGCTCGGATGGTCCAGGTCGACCGCATACAGGCGGTCGCGCGGAAAGCCGTTGGATTCGAACCGCCAGGCCTGCACCATCCACAACCCTGCCGTGTCGCTGTCGCCATGGACGAAGATCACCGGCGCCGGACCGTCGGCCGCCCGGGCCGGCGACAGCTGGCCGCCCAGTACGGCAGCGGCCAGTGCTGCAGCGGCCATCGCCGTAGTGGCCAGGGCCATTGCGGCGCCGCCGAGCCGCCGCCCGCGGATCCTGTGGGTCATTGCCGTCTCCTCCCTAGGTTGGTGCTTTTCCCGGATGCTAGCCTGGGGGACAGTGGAAGTCATGGCATGACGGCCGGGACGGGCAACATGGCCGGGGGAGCAACGGGATGAGCGGCGAACGGGCGGGTCGGGCCAGCGGCACGGAGGAGAGCCATCTGCGGGTCGCGCAGGATGCCGGGCGGGCAGGGGTGCGGCGCATCACCATCGACCGTCCCGAAAAGCTGAACGCCGTGGGCTTCGCCCTTGCCGGCGAGCTGCGGGACGCCTTCCTGGACTGTGCCGGGCAGGACGGGCTGCGCTGCGTGGTGCTGGCCGGGGCCGGCAAGGCCTTCATCGGCGGGGCGGACCTGACCGAGATGGCGGGGCTGGACGCCGCCGGCGCGCGGCGCTTCATCACCGGCCTGCATCAGGTCTGCGCGGCGATCCGGGCCTGCCCCGTGCCGGTGATCGCCGAGATCGGCGGCCATTGCCTGGGGGGCGGGCTGGAGATCGCTGCCGCCTGCGACCTGCGCATCGCCGCCGATACCGCCCTGTTCGGCATGCCGGAGGTCCGCGTCGGCATTCCTTCCGTCATCGAGGCGGCCCTGCTGCCGCGGCTGATCGGCTGGGGGCGGTGTCAGGACATCCTGCTGACCGGCCGCACCTTTTCGGCGCAGGACGCCCATGACTGGGGGTTCCTCAGCGCCGTGGCCCCTGCCGCCGGGCTGGCGGCGGCGGTGGAGGGGCGGCTGGACGAGATCCTTGCCGGCGGCGCCGCGGCGCTGCGCCTGCAGAAGCGCCTGCTGACCCGGTGGGAGGAGCTCGCCCTGTCGGACGCGGTGGAGGCCGGCATCGACAGCTTTGCCGATGCCTATGCCGGCAGCGACGAGCCGCAGCGGATGATGGGCGCGGCCCTGGCGGAGATGGCCGCCCGCCGCCGTGCCAGGCAGGGTGGCTAGGATCGGCGCGGCCAGGACCGGCGTGGCAAGGGTAGGCGCGGCCTGGATCTGGGCGGCCAGGATCTGGGCAGCAAGGGTCGGGGGGGACCCGGTCAGGTCGGTGCGTGCGGCCCGTCGCGGCTCATGACCGCCTGGCCGGCCGGATCCTCGACCGGCCAGCTGATGAAGGCAAAGATCCAGAGGGCCACCAGACCCACCGGTGGCAGCAGGAGCAGCAGCGCCCATGCGCCGCTGAAGCCGGCCTTCTCCAGCCCGCGCCAGGCACCCACCACGGTCAGCACCAGCAGTGCCAGCCCCACAAGCCCGCCGATCAGCGCCATCGTCGCTTCCTTTCTTCTGACAACCCGCCGGTCACGCTGACGGCGGGCCGGGCGGCGTGCGGTGCGCCGGCGGCGCAGCGCCCGGCATGCCCGGGGCGCCGGCACCATGCTCGAAACGCGGCCAGGGGCCGTAGCCCCAGAGCAGGGCCGCCAGTGCAGCGCCGAACCCCGGCACGATGGCCAGCAGCGACCAGGCGCCGCTGCGGCCCGTCCGCTCGAAGATCCGCCACAGCGGAATCACCACCAGAGCCAGGACAAACAAGCCTTCCAGGATACCCATCGGTGCACCGCCATCGTCGTGTTTGCCGATTTCTGCAGGTGGTCACGCCGCTGCGATCATTCAAGTTGCGCGACCCCGGCAGGCACTGCCGCCGGCGGGCCCCGGGAGGCGGGGAAACGAAGGGCATTCGGTCAAATTGCAGATAAATTTGCGGGCAAATTGTTCTGGATTTTATTGGTAAACGATTAAAGAAATAACAGAATTCAATGTCTAAAAATTATAAAACGAACCTTAAAAAATCGCATAGCAGTAAATTTTGTCTTGACGCAGCCGAAGATAGTGATGAATAATTAGTCCAGATCAGGCGGCGTTGTTTGAGTTTGGCAGCGAAGCCAGTGCGTTCCGAAGGGATCCAGGTTCGGGTCTTGACTAGGTTTTGACACCGTCGTGCCGCAGTTGTCTTCCGCAGCCACCTCTGTGGTTCGACCCCTGCAGGCTTTGCCCGCAGGGAACGGTGTCTTCTGGGGCGGGGGGCGGACCCCCCGACCTCCGCCCCTCTTTTCTTCCGCTTCTTTCCGAGAGGCGGCGCTTCGGCGCCGTTGGCCCGCTCCCGGAGAGCGGTCCGCTCCCGGCGGCGGGATCGCACGCCCTTCCGGTTCGATTCGGGACGGGGCGGGTCTCCGTGCCGCCGGAGCGGCCTGCGGGCCGCGGCCGGAACCTCCGTCCATTCCGTTCAGCCCCGGCGGAACCGCCGCCCGGCGCCATTCCCGCCACATCCTGTGCCACGTCCGTGCGGGCCGGCCGCAGGTCCATTTGCTGCCGGGCAGCGCAGCATCATTGCCCGCACTCGATGACCGGCACTACACTGCCGCGGTTTTCTCCCCGGATGAGGATCTTCAGGGCGCGCGGCGAGGATGAGGCGTGAGTGACATCTATCTCGACATAACCAGGGCGATCGAACGGCTGCACCGACGTTTCCTAGACGTGATCCGGCACGAGCTGAATCGCCTGGGTGTGGACGATCTGAATTCCATGCAGGCGCTGCTGTTGACCAATATCCGCGACCAGGAGGTCACGGCGCGCGACCTGATGGAGAAGGGCTACTACATCGGCTCCAACATCAGCTACAACATCAAGCAGCTGACGGATTCCGGATATGTGGAGCAGGAACGGTCGCCCCGCGACAAGCGTTCTGTCCTGCTCCGCCTGACGGACAAGGGCCTGGCGCTTTGCACGCGTCTGCAGGAACTGCAGAATTCGCAGGCCGATGCCTTCGTCGAGGGCGACGTGTCCGAAGACAGCGCCGTGTTGGTCCGCGATGTGCTGAAACGGCTGGAGCGACAGTGGGCCGACTATATCCACTACGGTCCCGGCTGAGGCATCGCTCCGAGTCCCGCTCATAGCCTTGATGCGGGGTGATCCGCTCCCCCGTGGCAGGGATATGTTCGAGCCTATGGCCGCGTCGGCAACCCGTCTGCAACTAGCCGAACGCCCCGCCGGGCCGCCGGCCGGATTGCGCCCTGCCGCCCGGCCGGCCCGCCGCCTCTGTGTGGCCCTCCTGTCCGTGCTGGCACTTGCCGCGCCCCTGTCGCCTGCCGTCGCCCAGCAGGCCACCCGTGCCACGGCACCCAGTGCGGCGAAGGACGGCTCGGTGTCCGAGCGCGAGGAATCCGAACGGGAGCAGGACGCCCAGGAAGAGGTCGTCGAGAAACAGCAGGACGTGGCCGGCGAACTGGCCGTCGCGGAGAAGCAGGAAGCCGCGCAGGGGCGGGACACGGCACAGGAGCAGGCCGCGGACGCGGCCGTGCCGGCGCCGCCCGCGGCGCCGGACTCGCCCGGTATCCCCTACACGGTGACGGTTTCGGGCCGGCTCAGCAGCACTGCCCGCACGGTGTTCCAGTCGGCCTCGCAGCTGCAGCGGCAGATCGACCGGCTGCCGACGGATATCGGCCTGCTGCGCCGCCGCGCGCGGGAGGATGCCGACACCCTCGCCCAGATCATGAAGAGCGAGGGCTTCTTCAACGCCACCGTCGAGGTCGAACTGCGCGAGGACCGGACCCCGGTCGAGGTCGTGCTGAACGCCGAGGAGGGCAACCTGTTCCTGCTGGCCGATGCGCGGATCGAATTCACCGACGCGACGCCGCCGGACCTGCCGGAGGACATCCTGTCGGTCATGGGGCTGCATATCGGCATGCCGGCAGTTTCGCGCACCCTGCTGGCCAGCGAACTGCTGCTGACCGAATACCTGAAGGATCGCGGCTGGCCCTATGCCCGGGTGGCCGACCGGGTGGCCACCGTCATCCTGTCGGAGGAAACCATGGACCTGGTGATCAAGGTCCGGGCCGGCCCGGCGATGACCTATGGCGAGGTCACCATCGAGGGGCTGGAGGATGTCGACCCGGACTATATCCGCCAGCGCATTCCCTGGGAGGTCGGCGAGCCCTATGACACCGGCCAGGTGAAGAAGTTCCGCGACACCCTGGCGCAGAGCGGGCTGTTCTCGCTGGTGACCGCCTCGCCGCCGCGGCCCGCCCCGACCGAGCCCGGGCCGGCCGAGGTGACGGTCCAGGTGGAAGAGGCGAAGTCGCGCAGCATCGGCGCCGGCGCCTTCTATTCCACTGCGGACGGGCCCGGCGTGCGGGCCTTCTGGGAACATCGCAACCTGCTGGGGATGGGGCAGTCGCTGCGCCTGTCGGGCGAGTTCTCGCAGGTCGCCAACACCGCCGAGGCGACGTTCCGCTGGCCCTGGTTCCTGGAACCGCGCCAGACCCTGGCGCTGCAGGCGGGCTATGGCGAGGTCGACACCGAGGCCTACGACACCCGCGGCACGCGCGCCTATGCCGGCCTGGAACGCCCGCTGGGGGAGAACTGGAAGCAGAGCTTCGGCGTATCGGGCGAGCTGTTCCGCGTGGAATCGATCGAGGGCCGGGACAATGTGCAGCTGCTCGGCGTCCCGCTGAAACTGGACCGCGATACCAGCAACGACCTGCTGAACCCGACGGAGGGCAGCCGCCTCGGCCTGGCGCTGACCCCCTATTTCGGAGAATCGGACACCACCCTGACCTTCCTGCAGGGCACCGTGGACGGAACCCTCTACCTGCCGCTGGACGAGTCGCGGGACATCGTCCTCGCCAACCGGGTGCGGGTCGGCTCCATCGTCGGCGAGCGGCGCAGCGCCGTGCCGGCGAACAAGCGGTTCTACCTGGGCGGCGGGGGGTCGCTGCGCGGCTACAAGTACCAGAGCGTCTCGCCGCTCAACGGCGGCGACAAGCCGATCGGCGGGACGTCCATGTTCTCGGTCTCGAGCGAACTGCGCTGGCGCTTCATGGACGATTTCGGGGTGGTGCCGTTCGTCGATGCCGGCAATGCCTTCGACAATGTCTATCCGGACTTCTCGATCCCGCTGCAATGGGCTGCCGGCCTGGGATTCCTCTACTACACGCCGATCGGCCCGGCGCGGGTCGATCTGGCCTTCCCCTTGAATCGCCGCAGCATCGACCGAAGTTTCGAGTTCTACATCAGCCTCGGGCAGGCATTCTGACATGTCGGAAAACCACGAACCGGAGACGGCAGCGGCCGCGCCGCGCCGCCGCAGCCGCCGCGGCAGGGTGCTGCGCGTCCTGGGCGCGGTGCTGGCCGGACTCCTCATTCTGCCGGTCATCCTGGCCGCGGGCGTGCTGGTCTGGGTCAACACCGATGCCGGGCGCGGCTGGATCGTGGAGCGGGTGGCCCGGGCCACTGCCGGCAGCGAGGCCCAGGTGCGGATCGGCAGGCTGGAGCCGGGGCTGCCCGGCGCCGTGGAGGTGCGCGACCTCAGCATTGCCGACGACCAGGGGGTCTGGCTCACCCTGGCCGAGGCGCGGCTGGCCTGGAATCCCTGGCAGCTGCTGTCCGGCACCCTGCGGATCGACAACCTGACCGGCCGCGCCCTGACGGTTGCCCGTATTCCGGGGGCCGATGGCGCGGAGGAGGCGGACAGCGCCCCGTTCGATCCCGCCAACCTGCTGCCGGACCTGCCGGTCTCGGTGTCGGTGGGGGAGATCGACCTGCGGGAAATCGTCCTGCAGGAACCGGTGGCCGGCGTTCCCGCCCGGCTGGATGCCAAGGCGCAGCTGGCGGTTGCGCAGGGTGCGGGCGCCGAGATGAGCGTCGACATCCGGCGCACCGACGGTGTCGGCGGCGTCCTCACCGCCCGGGCGGACATTGCCCCGGGCGATACCGGCGACAGGCTCGACCTGGACGTCACCCTCAGCGAGCCGCCGGGCGGGCTGATCGCGGGCCTGGCGGGCTGGCCGGATACGGCGCCGGTCGACCTGCGGATATCCGGCAAGGGGCCGCTCGGCGCGCTGGACGGGACCATTGCGGGTTCGGTGGGCAACCTGGCCAAGCTCGGGGGCGGCTTCCGCGCCACCTACGAGGAGGCGACCTACAGCACGGTGCTGGCCCTGGAGCTGACCGGCGAGATCGCCGGCCTGCTGCCGGAGGATGTGCGGCCATTGGCGCCCGGCGCGCTGCGGCTGGGGCTGGAGCTCCGTTCGGCGGGCGGCGGCGAGGCGCTGGACCTGCGGAAACTTTCCCTGTCGAGCGACACCCTGGCGCTGAACGGCACGGCCTCCGTCGACCTGGCATCCGGCCCGATCGCGGCCGAGCTGACGGTCGACCGGCTCGATCCGGCGGCGCTGCAGGCCTTCGTGCCCGACCTCCAGCTGGCGGAGCCGCGGCTGACCCTCAAGCTCACCGGCAGCCTCGATGCGCCGGTCGCCGATCTGCGGATCGACGCCAAGCGGCTTGCCCTCGGCGAGATCGCCGTCCGGGACCTGTCGGCGACCGCCTCGGCGCGGCCCGACGGCACCCTGTCCGATGCCGGGCTGCCGCCCTTCGACATTGCCGTGGAAGCGCGCGCCGGCGCCGTGGAGCAGGCGGACCCGGCAGCCGCGCAGCTCCTGCAGAACGGGCTGTCCCTGACCCTTGCCGGACGGGTCGACCCGACCGCCGAGAGCCTGAAGCTGGACTCTGCGCGGATCGTCCTGCCCTCCGGCAGCCTGGTGGCCAGCGGTACGGCATCGGCCGCCGGGCCGGCGGACCTGCAGGCGATTGTGGAGATCCCGGATCTGGCCGCGCTGGGCGGCGCCTTCGGGCTGCCGCTGCAGGGCGGGCTGCAGGCGGATCTGCGGGCCGGCGGCGCGGACCTGCTGGCTGAGGAGCCCGGCGCCTGGACTGCCGAGCTGACCGCGCGCCTGGACCGGTTCGGCTTCGACGACCTGCCGCTGCAACCCCTGCTGGGCGAGAGCGTGACCCTTGCGGCGGAGGCCAGCGGCCAGGGCAGCCGGTCCGTCGCGCTGTCGCAGTTGCGCCTGCAGGGTGCGCAGCTGACGGCCACCGGCGGCGGCCGTGCGGACCTCGCCGGCGAAACCCTGCAGGCCGACCTGCAGGTCGCGATCGCGGAACTCGATGCGCTGTCCGGCCTCGCCGGCACCCCGATGTCCGGCAGCGCCGGCCTGCAGCTGACCCTGGCCGGCCCCCTGGCGGCGCCGGGCCTGTCGGCGGAGCTGCGCCTGGACGACGCGGAGCTGGACGGGACGCCGGTCACGGCGCGGCTGACCGCGACCGCCGCGCAGCTGGCGATGCCGATGCAGGTCGCCCTGGACCTGACCGGCCGGGCGATGGCGCTGCCGCTGACGGTGCATACCGACCTCGACCTGGCTGCGGACGGCAGCAGCCTGACCCTGCGCAACCTGCGCGGGGATGTTGCCGGCGCCGTCCTGGACGGCGCCCTGGCGGTGAACCTGGACAGCAGCCTGGCCGACGGCCGCCTGAACCTGGCCGTTGCCGACCTGTCGCCGCTGGCCGCGCGGTTCGGCACGGCGCTGGAAGGCAAGCTCACGGGGACGGTCACCCTGGCGCCCCGGCCGGCCGGACAGGCTGTCCTGGCCGATGTCACGGTCGCCGGCCTCGCCATGCCGGGGGACGAGCCGGAGGACGAGGAGGCGCAGGCGGCAGCCGCGGACGCGGCGGCGGACCGGGCGGCCGACCTCGCCGCCGACGGTGCCGCCGCGCCCGCCGCCGCGATGCAGGCCGAGAAGGGCGCCATCGCCCCGCTGGTGGCCGCGGAGAGCGCGCGGCTGCAGGCTGACATGGTGCTGGCCGCGGGCGGGCCGCGGGGCAGCCTTTCGCTGACCCTGACCGACGTCGTGCAGGCGGAGGCCCGGCTGCGAAACCTTGTCCTGCGGGCCGATGGCGACCTTGCGACGCGGATGCAGGTGACCCTGGAAGCCAGCGGCGAGATGCAGGTGGCGAGCGAGAAGCGGCCCCTGTCGCTGTCCGCCGAAGCGGCGCTGCAGGGCCTGCCGCCGGACCTGGGCGCCGAGCTGTCCGGCATCCGCCTCGCCCTGGGCGACACGGCGATCCGCCAGCAGGGCAGTGCCAGGATCACCATGAAGGGCGACACCACCGCGCTGGCCGGGCTGCGCCTGGACGTGGATGGCGGCGGCAGCCTGATGGCGGACGCGACGGCCGGCCCCGCGGCGATCGATGCCGATATCCAGGTGGATGGCCTGCCGCTGGCCCTCGCCGGCCTGTTCGTGGAGGACATGCCGGTCCTGGGCATGGCCGACCTGTCGGCGGAGCTTCGCCTGCGACCCGGGCGCCCGCAGGGCAGGGCCAGCCTGACATTGAGCGACCTGCGCTCCGACAAGGAGGAGTATCAGAGCCTTCCCCCCGCCAGTGTCGCGGCCCAGGCGGCCCTGTCGGACGGGCGCCTGCAGCTGGCGGTCGACTGGAAGGCATTGGGCGACGAGCCGGGCCGGCTCACCCTCGCCATGCCGCTGCGCAGCCCCGCCGGGGCCCTGCTGCCGGAGCCGGACCGGGCTGCGCCGGTGACGGGTGCGCTGAACTGGGCCGGCGATCTCGGCCAGCTTGGCCTGTTCCTGCCGGTGGACAGCGAGATCGCCGGCCGTTTCCAGGCAGACCTGACGATCGGTGGCACCCTTGCGAACCCGCGGGTGCCGGGCCGGATCCAGATCAGCGACGGCAGCTATCGCAACTACACGACGGGAACGATCGTCACCGGCCTGCAGGCGCGGGTCGACGGCGGCGAGGATGGCCGGCTGGACATCGCGGCGGAGGCCGGCGATTCCGAAGGCGGCCGGTTGCGCATGGCCGGCCATATCGAGCTGTCGGCAGACCCCCTGCCGACCTTCGAGGTGAAGCTGACGACCGAGCGCTTCGTGGCGGCGCGGCTGGACCTCGCCACGGCGACGATCTCCGCCGACCTGACCGCTGCCGGCACGCCGCTGCGCAACAAGGTCGAGGGCGATGTGACGGTCGAACGGCTGGCGGTGCAGATCGACGGCGGCCTGCCGGCCTCGGCGACGGTGATTCCGGTGGTGGTGGTGCCGCGGCCCGGGGCCGCGCCGCTCAACCCGCGGGAGGCCGAGACCGACCCGCGGCCCAGCCGCACCCGGCTGGACATCACCGTCACCATCCCGCCCCGCATGACGGTCAGCGGGCGCGGCCTGGATTCCACCTGGTCGGGCAATCTGCGGGTCAGCGCCTCGACCAGCAATCCCCGGGTGACCGGGCAGATCACCGCCGTGCGCGGCGAGTTCAACCTGGTCGGCAAGCGGTTCGAGCTGGCCAAGGGGGTGATCGGCTTCGACGGTGCCCGGCCGCCGGACCCGAACATCGATATCGAGCTGACCTATACCGGCGAGAGCGCGACGGCGAGCATCGTGATCAGCGGGACGGCCAACGACCCGAAGCTGAACCTGACCTCCGTCCCGCAGATGCCGGAAAGCGATATCATCTCCACGGTCCTGTTCAATCGCCGCACCGGGCAGCTCTCGGCGGCCGAGGCGCTGGAGGTGGCGACCTCCCTGGCGGCCCTGACCGGCCAGGGCGCGCCGGGTGCGGGGATCACCAGCCAGGTCCGCGACGCCCTGGGGCTGGACGTCCTCAGCATCGGTTCGTCGACCGATGGCAGCCCGGCCCTGAACGCCGGGCGCTACATCACCGACAATGTCTATGTCGGTGTCCGGCAGGGGCTGTCGACCAGTTCCAGCTCGGTTGCGGTGCAGGTGGATTTGACCGACAACATCCAGCTGGAAACCGATGTGGGCGCGGACTCCAATTCCACCGTCGGGGTGAACTGGAAGTTCGATTACTGATGCCGCACCGCCGGAACCGGCAGGGCGGGAGGAGGAACACGGAATGCCGATGAAAAAGGGCTACAAGGCGCTGGTCGACGAGGCGATGGCCGAGGTCGAGACCCTGTCGGTCGAACAGGCGGCCGAGGCCTCCGGCCGGGACGACAGCCTGCTGGTCGATATCCGCGACGTGCGCGAGCTGCAGCGCGAAGGGCGGATTCCCGGGGCGCTGCATGCGCCGCGCGGCATGCTGGAATTCTGGATCGACCCGGAGAGCCCCTATCACAAGGACGTCTTCGCCAGCGGCAAGAAGCTGATCTTCTTCTGTGCCGGCGGCCTGCGCTCGGCGCTGGCGACCAAGACGGCCCAGGATATGGGGCTGGAGAATGTCGCGCATATCGAAGGCGGCTTCGGCGCCTGGCGGAAGGCCGGCAAGCCGGTGCAGCTGCCCGAGACGGCGCCGGGCGAGGCTGCCAAGAAATAGGGCCAGACAGGTGGGACCGTGGCAGGCCGCGCAGAACGGCCGCCGCGGGCGGGACATGTCCGTCAGGGAGGGACAGATGAGCGACAACGGGTATCGCACGATGGCCGACATCGTGCGGGTGCAGGCGCGGCTGCGCGGCAACAAGGACGCGATGCGGTTCAACGGCGTGCATCTCTCCTATGCGCAGCTGAACGACCGCGCCAGCCAGGTGGCCAACGGCCTGCGCGGCTGGGGCATCGGCAAGGGCGACCGGGTCGCCGTGCTGGACAAGAACGATCCGTCCTTCTTCGAGATCTGGTGCGGCGCGATGAAGATCGGCGCCGTCGTGGTGCCGGTGAACTGGCGCCTGGCGCCGCCGGAGATCGCCTATGTGGTGAACGATGCCGGCGCCCGCGCGCTGTTCGTCGGCGGGCCGTTCGGCGAGACGGTGGCGAAGCATCGCGACCGGCTGCAGACGGTGGAGCATGTCGTCGGCATCCATGAGACCGGCCCCGACGGCTATGCCGCCTGGCGGGATGCGCAGGACATCGCCGATCCGGACCTGGCGATCGCGCCGCAGGATGTGGCGATCCAGATGTACACCAGCGGCACCACCGGCCACCCCAAGGGCGCGCAGATCATGCATGCCAACCTGGCGGCGGCCTTCCATGCAGGCTCGCAGCACTACGGCAACTGGTCGCCCGACGACGTCAACCTGGTCGCCATGCCGCTGTTCCACATCGCCGGCAACGGCTGGGGGCTGGTCGGCTTCTACCATGGCGCGACCAACATCGTGATGGCGGATATCGACCCGAAGGAGATCCTGCGCCTGATCCCCGAGCACCGGATCAGCAAGATCCTGTTCGTGCCCGCGGTGATCCTCTTCGTGCTGCAGGTGCCCGGGGTGGAGAAGGTGGACTTCTCCAGCGTCGACACCGTGGTCTATGGCGCCAGCCCGATCCCGGTCGAGCTGGTGCGGCAGGCGGTGAAGATCTTCGGCTGCGAATTCGTGCAGGTCTATGGCCTGACCGAGACCTGCGGCTCGATCACCTTCCTGGGCCCCGACGAGCACCGGAACCCCCAGGGCGACCGCCTGAAATCCTGCGGCCGGCCCTGGACCGGGGTGGAGGTGCGCATCGTCGATGCGGAGGGCAAGGACCAGGCCACGGGCGATGTCGGCGAGATCATCTGCCGCACGCAGCAGGTGATGAAGGGCTATTGGAACCTGCCGGAAGAGACGCAGAACGCGATGCGCGGCGACTGGTTCCATACCGGGGATGCCGGCTATCTGGATGCGGACGGCTATCTCTACATCTACGACCGGGTGAAGGACATGATCGTGTCCGGCGGCGAGAACATCTATCCCGCCGAGATCGAGAGCGCCCTGTTCGGCCATCCGGCGATCGCCGATATCGCGGTGATCGGCGTGCCCAGCGAGCGCTGGGGCGAGGAGGTCAAGGCCTGCATCGTCCTGAAGCCGGAGCAGCAGATGACGGCGGATGACCTGATCGCCTATGCCCGCGAGCGCATCGCCGGCTACAAGGTGCCGAAGTCGGTCGACTTCATGGACGCCCTGCCGCGCAACCCCTCCGGCAAGCTGCTGAAGCGGGAACTGCGCAAAGGCTATTGGGAAGGCCAGGATCGCCAGGTGCATTGAGGCGCCGCCCGCGCGAGTGTCCCGGAGGATCGCATGACGGAGGACCGGCGGCGGCAGGGGGTGGCCGGCCCGCGTCTGCCCAGCCTGTACATCCCGCATGGCGGGGGCCCCTGCTTCTTCATGGCCGATCCGCCAGGGCGGGAAGGCATGTGGGACCGGATGGCGGCGTTCCTGCGCGGCATCCTGCCGGCGCTGCCGGCGCGCCCCGCTGCCTTCCTGGTGATCTCCGCCCACTGGGAGGCGCCGGTGCCGACCGTCACCACGGGCACCGCGCCACCGCTCCTGTTCGACTATTACGGCTTTCCGGAACATACCTACCGGCTGTCCTGGCCGGCGCCCGGGGCCCCGGACCTGGCGGCGCGGGTGCGTGCGCTGCTGGCCGCAGCCGGGCACGACTGCGACGGCGATGACGCGCGCGGCTTCGACCATGGCGTCTTCGTGCCGTTCCTGCTGATCGATCCGGAGGCCGGCATCCCCACCGTCCAGCTCTCGCTGCGGGACGGCCTGGACCCGGCAGGGCATCTGGCCCTTGGCCGCGCCCTGGCACCGCTGCGCGACGAAGGGGTGCTGATCGTCGGCTCCGGGCTGAGCTACCACAATCTGCGGTCGCTGTTTGCCGCGGAGGACGGCGCCGCCATCGCCGCCGAACGGTTCGACGCCTGGCTCGGCCAGGCCGCGGCGGCCCCAAGCGCGCAACGCGAAGCGATGCTTGCGGGCTGGGCCGCTGCCCCCGGGGCGCTGGCCTGCCATCCGAGGGCGGAACACCTGCTGCCGCTGATGGTGGCGGCCGGGGCCGGCGGCGAGGATGCCGGGCGCAGGATGTTCCACGACCGGATCGCCGGCAAGCCGGTTTCCGCCTTCGCCTTCGGTTGATGCCTTCCCGCCGGGCAAGCGCACCGGCCATGAAAAAGGGGCGGTCCCGCGGGACCGCCCCTTTTCCGTGCTGCGGACCGTCGGGCCCTACCGCTTGGGCAGCGGCATCCAGGCGGGGGTGGCGACATCGGCATGGGAGAATTGCGGCAGCTTCTGGCCCAGCTCCTCCATGTTCTTGATGTCCTGGTCGTTCAGGTCCTTCTGGGTGATCAGGGTCGGCGGCACGATGACGCTGGCGCCGGGATTCTCGCCGGCCAGCAGCATCGCCAGGGCGCGTACCGAGACCTCGCCCACCACGGCGGGGTTGGTGGCGGCGGTGGCGACCCAGGCGCTGCCCGGCTCGCGCATCGCGGAGATGTCGGCGGTGGAGACGTCGGCGGAATAGATGTCCACCTGGTCGGTCATGCCCAGTTCGTCCACCGCGATCTTCACGCCCTTGGCGAATTCGTCATAGGGCGCGAACATCACCGTGATCTGCGGATTGGCGCGCAGCGCCGCACCGGCCTGGTTGGCCACCGAATTGGCGATCGGGTTGTCCAGGGTGCCGAACACCGCGACCTCCTCGATGCCCGGATTGGCCTTCTTCACCTTCACCCAGGTCTCGTCCCGGCGGTCCAGCGGCGCGATGCCGGGGACATAGACATAGCCGGCCTTGAAGCTGTCGCCATTGTCCTTGATCGCCTGTTCCAGGGCGAGCCGGGCCAGGTCGCGGTCGGACTGCTCGACCTGCGGGATCTTGTCGTTCTCGACATTCACGTCGAAGGCGACGACCTTGATGCCGGCGTCCAGCGCGCGCTGCGCGGCGGCCTTCATGCTCTCGGTCAGGCCGTGCTGGATGACGATGCCATCCACGCCCAGCGCGATCGCCTGGTCCACCATGTCGGCCTGCAGGGCGGCGTCCTGGCGGCTGTCGAACACCCGCAGGTCGACGCCGAGCGCCTTTGCCTGGCGCTCCACCCCGGCCAGGTAGGCCTGGAAGAAATCGCCGGTGGAGAGATAGCGCACCAGCGCGATCTTGACGTCCTCCGGCTTGTCGAACGGCTTGGGCATGTCCGCCGCCTGGGCGGTGCCGACCAGGCTCGTCGCCATCAGGGCGGCGCCCGCCGCCGCGAGCAGGCTTCTTCTGTCGATCATTGTCTGTCCTCCCTCAAGTGGATCGTTCGGTCTTCTACGCAGCCGTCCCGCCCCTACCGGTCCTGCCGGTGGGACAGGGTGAAGGTGAAGATCAGGGCGAGCACCAGCACCGCCCCCTTCACGAAATCCTGGGTGTAGTAGGGCACGTTCAGCATGGTCAGCCCCTGCAGCAGCACGCCGACGAACAGGGCGCCGATCGCCGTGCCGAAGGCGTTCGGCTTGGCGGCGCCCAGCACCGCGAAGCCGATCAGCGCGGCGGCGACGGAATCCAGCAGCAGGTTGTTGCCCGACGCGATATCGCCGCGGCCCAGCCGCGCCGCCAGCAGGATGCCGCCGACCGAGGCGAAGACGCCGGAGATCATGTAGGCGGCGATCTTGTAGCGGCGCACCGGCGCACCGGCCAGGGCGGCGGCGCGCTCGTTGCTGCCGATCGCGTACATCACCCGGCCATAGCGGGTGTATTCCAGGAAGAACCAGATCAGGAAGCCCATCGCCAGCATGAACAGCACCGAGACCGGCAGCACGTTCTTCTCCACCAGGTCGAAGCGGTGGCGGCCGATCGCCATGAAGGCGGCGGAGAAGGTGCCCTCTGCGGTGCTGCCGTCGGGCAGGGTCATCCCGGCGGCGATCGAGCGGCCCTCGGTGGGAATCCGCTGCAGCCCGATCAGCACGAACATCATCCCCAGGGTGGCGAGCAGGTCGGGGATGCGGGTGTAGACCACCAGCATGCCGTTGATCAGCCCGACCACCAGCCCCAGCAGAAGGCAGACCAGCACGGCCTCCACCGCCCCCAGGTTCCAGACCACCATCGCATAGGCCGAGGCCATCATCGACGAGGTCGCCACCGCGCCGATCGACAGGTCGAAGCCGCCCACCACCAGGGTGGCGGTGACGCCCAGCGCCAGGATCGCGGTGATCGCCACCGACTGGAAGATGAACACCGCGCTGAACACGCTGGTGAAGCCCTCGGCGGCGGCCATGAAGAACACCACCAGGCCTGCCAGCAGGACCAGGAAGCCGTAGCGGATCGCCAGCCGGGTCGCCGTGTCGCCGCGGCTGCTGCTGCCGCCGACCCGGCCGCGATCCTCGCCCGCCGGGGGCGGCGCGACGGGACCGCTCATGCCGGCACCGCCCATCCCGGCACCGCCAGGGGTGCGCCGCCGGCGACCTGCGACAGGATCAGGTCCAGGTCGACCTCGCGGTTCGGATGGTCGCCGGCCAGGCTGTGCTCGGCCATCACCAGGATCCGGTCGGCGACCTCCAGCGCCTCGTCCAGCTCGGCGCAGAGCACCAGGGTGGCATGGTCGGACGCCGTCTCGCGCAGCTTCGCGCCCAGGTCGCGGCGCGCACCGATATCCACGCCCTGGAACGGTTCGTCCAGGATCAGCAGGCGCGAGGGCTGTGACAGCCAGCGCGCCACCATCACCTTCTGCTGGTTGCCGCCGGACAGGGTCAGGATGCCGTCGCGCTCCGACTGGCAGACGATGTTCAGGGCGGCGATCTGGTCCTGCGCGACATTGCGCTCGCGGCCCCGGCGGACCACGCCGGCGCTGGAAAAGCGCGGCAGGAAGGGCAGGGTCAGGTTGCGCATCAGGTCGTATTGCGGCACCACCGCATTGCTCGCGCGGTCCTTCGCCGACAGGAAGACGCCGGCCTCGATCGCCGCGCCGGGTGTCGCCGGGGCATAGGGCCGGCCGTCCAGCAGCAGGCTGCCGGCATGGGGCCGGCGCAGGCCGAACAGCACCTCCGCGAAGGCGGTCTTGCCGGTGCCCACCAGGCCGGTCAGGGCGGTCACCTCATTGCGCCGCAGGGTCAGGGAGAATGGCCGCGCGCCCGGCACCAGCTGCAGGTCGGCGACCTGCAGGACGGGGTCGCCGGGCGGCGGCGACTGGATGTCGACATCGGTCAGCCCGTGGCCCAGCATCGCGTTCACAGCGCCCTCATAGTCCAGCGGCCGGTCGCGGAACATGCCGGTGATGCGGCCGTCGCGCAGGGTGATGATCCGGTCGGCGATGCGCCTGATATCGGACATCCGGTGCGAGATGTAGAGCACGGCGACACCCTGCGCGCGCAGCCGGTCGACCAGGGCGAACAGGCGCCGCGCCTCGGTATCCGACAGGGACGAGGTCGGCTCGTCCAGGATCAGCAGCTTGGGGTCCCGCGCCATGGCGCGGGCAATGGCGACCATCTGCCGGTCGGCCAGGCTGAGCCGGCGCACCGGCGCCGACAGGTCCATCTCCAGCCCCATCAGGTCGGCGATCGCCTTTGCCTTCCGGCGAATCCGGCGGGGATTGAACAGGATGGGCTCCTGCCCGCCGGCCAGCCGGTCCAGCATCAGGTTGCTGGCCACGTCCAGGTCCGGCGCCACGCCGTCGTTGATCGCCTGGTGCACGACGACGATGCCGGCCTCGATCGCCTCGGCCGGCGAGCCGGGGCGATAGGGCTGCCCGGCCAGCCGCATCTCGCCCGCATCGGGGCCGTGCAGGCCGGCGGCGATCTTCACCAGGGTGGATTTGCCGGCGCCGTTGGCGCCCATCAGCACGGTCACCGCGCGGGCCGGAATCGCCAGGTCGATACCGCGCAGCACCCAGTTGGCGCCGAACGATTTCTGCAGACCCGAGATCGTGAATGCCGGCTGTTCCGCCGCAGCTTCGGCCATGCTGTCCTCCCCGATGGCGAGACGCTAGGGACGGGCTTTTCAAATGTCAATTGATGTTGACTTTTGAAAAAGCTGGACGATAGCGTGCCCCTGCCGACAGCCCGGCAGAGCGGCAGATCCGCGCAGAATGCGGCGCCGGGCGAACCAGTGGGGAGCGAAGCGGGCGTGACCGGAACAGGGTCCGAGGAAAGCGGCTATCTGGCGCTGGACGCCGACAGCCTGGTGCGCCGGCTGGGGCCGGTCGGGGCGATGCGCGACCGGCTGGGCGACCCGACGGGCTGGCAGGTGCGCGAGGTCGGCGACGGCAACCTGAACCTGGTGTTCATCGTCGAAGGCCAGGCCGGCGCCGCGGTGGTCAAGCAGGCCCTGCCCTATGTCCGGCTGGTCGGCGAATCCTGGCCGCTGCCCCTGAACCGCGCGTTTTTCGAGCGTCATGCGCTGCAGCGCCAGGCGGCCCGCTGCCCGGGCCGGGTGCCGCGGATCCTGTACCATGACGATGGCCAGGCGCTGACGGTGATGGAATACCTGACCCCGCACGTGATCCTGCGCAAGAGCCTGGCGGCCGGCCGAGTGCATCCGAACCTGGCGGCGCATATGGCGGCGTTCACGGCGGAGACCCTGTTCCGCGGCTCCGACCTGCACATGGACACCAGCGAGCGCAAGGCCGACCTGGCGCTGTTCGCCGGCAATGTCGACCTCTGCGACATCACCGAGAGCCTGGTCTTCACCGACCCCTACTACGCGGCGGAGCTGAACCGCCATACCAGCCCGCAGCTCGACGGCTATGTCGCGGAACTGCGCGCCGACCAGGACCTGAAGGTGCAGGCGCAGCACCTGAAGGCGGGCTTCGCCGGCAATGCCCAGACCCTGCTGCATGGCGACCTGCATACCGGCTCGATCATGGTGACGGCCGAGGATACCCGGGTGATCGACCCGGAATTCGCGCTCTATGGCCCGATGGGGTTCGATATCGGCATGCTGCTGGCCAACTACCTGATGGCCTATTTCGCGCAGGCCGGGCACGAGCCGGCACCGGGCGCGCGCGACGCTTACCGCGCCTGGCTGCTGGACCTCGCGGTGCAGACCTGGGCGGGCTTCGCCGCGCGCTTCCGGGAGCTCTGGCGCACCGAGCGCACCGGCATCCTCTATCCCCCCGCCCTGTTCGAGGCGCAGGGCCACCACCTGGCGGCGGAGAAGGCCTGCACCGACTACCTGCATGCAGTCTGGGTCGATGCGGTCGGCTATTGCGGGGTGGAGATGCACCGCCGCATCCTGGGCCTTGCCCATATCGCGGAACTGGACGATATCGCCGACGAGGACCTGCGCGCGGCCTGCGAACGCAAGGCGCTGGAACTGGGGCGGCTGCTGGTGCTGTCGCGACGGAGCATCGGCGGCCCGGCGGAGATCACCGCCCTGGCCGCGGCGATCGAGGCGCGCGGCGTGCCCGATCGCGCCGCCGCGGGGACCGGCGCAGGAAAGGGAACCGCGACATGAAGGTGGATGGGACCCACTACCGGTCGATCTGGCTGGCCGGGGACGGCCGGACCGTGCAGATCATCGACCAGACCCGGCTGCCGCACGACTTCCGGGTGGTGGGCCTGACCGGCCTGGAGCAGGTCGCCACCGCGATCCGCGACATGTGGGTGCGCGGCGCGCCGCTGATCGGCGCCACCGCCGCCTATGGCATGGCGCTGCAGATGCAGGCCGATGCCAGCGATGCCGGGCTGCAGGCCGCGCATGACGTCCTGATCGCCACCCGCCCCACGGCGGTGAACCTGCGCTGGGCGCTGGACGAGATGCGCCAGATTCTGTCGCCGCTGGCGCCGGCGGACCGGCTGGAGGCCGCCTATGCCGCCGCCAGCCGGATTGCCGACGAGGATGTCGAGATCAACCGGCGGATCGGCGAGAACGGCCTGGCGCTGATCGAGCGGATCGCCGCCGCCAAGCCGACGGGCGAGCCGGTCAACATCCTGACCCATTGCAATGCCGGCTGGCTGGCCACGGTGGACTGGGGCACGGCGACCTCGCCGATCTACCAGGCGGCCGGGCGCGGCATCCCCCTGCATGTCTGGGTCGACGAGACCCGGCCCCGCAACCAGGGCGCCTACCTGACCGCCTGGGAGATGGCGGGCCATGGCATCCCGCATGCCCTGATCGCCGACAATGCCGGCGGCCACCTGATGCAGCGTGGCCTGGTCGACCTGGTGATCACCGGCACCGACCGGACCACCGCGCAGGGCGATGTCTGCAACAAGATCGGCACCTACCTGAAGGCCCTGGCGGCGCATGACAACGAGGTGCCGTTCTGGGTCGCCCTGCCGTCCCCCACGATCGACTGGACAGTGACCGACGGCCTGGCGGAGATCCCGATCGAGGAGCGCAGCGGCGACGAGGTCTCCTTCGTCAGCGGCAAGGCCCCCGACGGCGCGATCCTGCCGGTGCGGATCTCGCCGGAGAACAGCCCCGCCCGCAACCCGGCCTTCGACGTCACCCCGGCCCGCCTGGTGACTGGCCTGATCACCGAGCGCGGCCTCTGCGCCGCGACGGCGGAAGGGCTGGCCGGCCTGTTTCCGGAGCGTACGGCGGCCTGAGCGCCGGGGCCGGGCGACCCGGTGCTGCCGGGAAGGTCCGTATCCCTCCCACTGGCAGCTACGCACCGCCGCGGTCAGGTATTCCCACGGCGGTGGGAGCGGGTGCCCCGGTGCTGCCGAGAAGATCCGTATCCCTCCTGCTGGCAGCTACGCACCGCCGCAGTCTGCTAATCCCACGGCGGAGGGAGCGGGACCCGGTCACTATCGGGCGGACAGCGATCGGAGTCGAGGTCGGGCCAGGCATTGGCCCTTGCACGCGGCTGCGGCCGGAGGCGCCCGACCGCCCCCTTGACCCCGTGGGGCTGGCCCGCACCATGCTCGCGGGGCGATGACCGAGGGGGTCGGGGTGACAGGGCAGGAGTATCCGGCGGCGGCGGCCGGCAAGCGCAATGCCGGCCTGGCGATTCTGCTGACGGCGCTGGCCGCCTGGGTCGATGCGGTCGGGCTGGTGCTGGCCGGCGACATCTTCGTCTCCTTCATGAGCGGCAACAGCACCCAGGCGGTGGTGGCGCTGGTCCAGCATGGCTGGTCGGCGGCGGCGCTGGTGATCGGGGTCATCCTGGCCTTCCTGATCGGCGTCATCCTGGGCGAGTGGGCCAGCCTGGCCGATGGCAGCTGGCGGCAGCCCGGGGTCTACCTGCTGGAGGCGGTGCTGCTCTGGGCGGTGCTGGCGGCGCTGTCGCTCGGGCTCGAGCCGCGCGCCGCCCTGCCGCCGCTGGCCCTGGCGATGGGCGTCCACAATGCGAGCCTGCATCCGGCGCGCGGCGCGGCGGTGCGGACCTATGTCACCGGCACCATCGTGCAGCTGGGTCGCGGCCTGGCCCTGATGCTGCGGGGGCAGGGCGGCGGGGCCGAGGTCCGGGACAATGGCCTGACCTGGCTCGGCTTCCTCGCCGGCGGGCTGCTGGGCGGCCTGGCGGCGCTCTACCTGGGGGCGAATGCCGCCCTGCTGCTGCCCGCCCTGGCGGCGAGCGCCATGGCGGTTGTCACGGCCGTCGCCCAAAGGCGGGAGCGGCAGGCCCGATTGCTGTCGCGGTCGTAACGATTTCGAAACCAGGACCGGGCTAGAAACCGTCCCGACACCTGGGCCGATGGGCCGCGCGCTGCGCGGCATCCGGCGAACGACGTCACGGACCCCGATGAAGCTCTCGATCTGTCTTGCGGCCGCGTTGCTGGCGGCCGCCATCCCTGTCGCGCAGGCCAACGAGTCGCGCCTGGCCATCGACCGCGTGGAGATGGCCGAGCTGCGCGAGCAGATGGCCAGGGACCTGCTGCAGCAGCAGCGGGAGATGCTGGACGTGCGCCGCGACATGGCGAAGACCCGCGAGGCCGCCCTGCGGGAGATGAAAGCCAACCGCGAACGATAGGCGGCGGGCCGCTTCCCGGCGGTTGGCATGGCCGGCCTGCCCCGTCATAGTCGGGCCGCCGGACAGCGGCAGCGAATCCGACAGGGCAAGGTCATGCGTTTCTTTTCCGACAGGCACCGGCCCGTGCATATGGGCCCCTATCCGTTGGAGCGCCTGGCGCGCAGCGACCGGATGCCGGACCCGGCGGCGGTGCCGGCGATGCGCCAGGTCACGTTCCGGCGCCCGGATGCGCCGGCCTCCATCGTCAACGCGATGGGCGAGTACCAGGCGATGCTGGATGCGATCCGGGTCGGGCTGGTGAACCGCGCCCGCGCCGGCTGTCCCGATGACCCCCTGGAGCGGGCACGTCACCTGAAGGCGTTCGGCCATTTCAACGATGCCTCGATGGTCGGGATCTGCGCGCTGCAACCGTCGATGCTGCTGGCGGAACCGTTCCGCAATCCCGATGTCGACCGCCTGGCGGAGGACCTGCGCAGCCGGCAGACCAAGACCCTGGCCGCCGGCATCGACCTGATCATGGCCGACCTGAAGGAATCGATGCAGGCGCCGGAGACCGGCGTGGCGGGCCATCGCTTCGCGATCGTCTATCTCTACGAATATCCGCGCGACCCCAGGGCCGACGAGCCCGGTGCGGCCTGGATCCTGGAGGCGCAGGCGGCGCGGGCCTGCCTGCGCGCCAGCGAGACGGCCACGGTGATCGCCAACTATGTCCGGCTGCTCGGCTGGGATGCCTGCGCCCATAGCGGGGCGGCATCCGATGTCGACCTGAACCGGCTGGCGGTCGCCGCCGGGCTGGCGACGGTCGAGGACGGCCGGCTGGTGAACCCCTATCTGGGCGACCGGTTCGGCCTTGCCGCGGTGACGACGGAGTTCCAGCTGGCGACCGACCGGCCGCTGGTGCCGCTGGCCGAACAGCCGCGCTGGCGCACCCACGGCCCCGCCTGGCAGGTCGGCAAAGGCTTCGCCAAGAACGCCTTCAACCGGGAGGCTTTCGCGAAGCGGCGCTATGTCGACGGCGCGCATCCCTTCGAGACATTGAAGCGGGTCGACAGCCCCACCACCTTCATCGACGAGGCGCGGGTGCCGCGGGTGCCCAAGCGCGCCGACATGTTCGCCCGCGCGCAGTTCGGCGACATGGGCAAGCATGTCCAGGCCGGTGCCACGAACGGGCACTATGCCCGCAAGGCGGCGCCGTCGATGGCGCAGCGCCGTGCGCTCGGCGCCTTCGTGCTGATCCAGGACGGCGCGCCGGAGCCGGCCGACCGGTCGGCCAATGCCGACCCGCGGACCAACGCGGAGAACATCAAGGCGGCCTGCTACTTCCTGGGAGTCGATGCGGTCGGCATGTCGCGCTGCCCGGACTGGGCCTGGTATTCCCACGACGCGGTGGGCGAGCCGATCGTGCCGGAGCACGACCAGGCGATCTCGATGATCGTCGACCAGGGCTATGACACGATGGAGGGCGCGTCCGGCGACGACTGGATCTCGGTCTCGCAGTCGATGCGCGCCTATCTGCGCTTCTCCCTGCTGGGCGGCGTGATCGCGAAGCAGATCCGCAACCTGGGCTACCGTGCCAAGGCGCATACCGTGATGGACGGCGAGGTGCTGCAGCCGCCGCTGCTGCTGCTGTCCGGCCTGGGGGAGGTCAGCCGGATCGGCGAGGTGATCCTGAACCCCTATCTGGGGCCGCGCCTGAAATCCGGCGTGGTGACCACGGACATGCCGCTGGCGCACGACCGGCCGATCGACTTCGGCCTGCAGCGCTTCTGCGAGAGCTGCAACAAATGCGCCCGCGAATGCCCGTCGGGCGCGATCACCGCCGGCCCGAAGCGGATGTTCAACGGCTACGAGATCTGGAAGTCCGACAGCCAGAAATGCGCCACCTACCGGGTCACCACCCAGGGCGGCGCGATGTGCGGCCGCTGCATGAAGACCTGCCCCTGGAACCTGGAGGGCCTGTTCGCCGAGGCGCCGTTCCGCTGGGCGGCGATGCATGTGCCGCAGGCCGCCCCGATGCTGGCGCGGCTGGACGATGCGGTGGGCAATGGCGGGTTGAACCCGGTGAAGAAATGGTGGTGGGACCTGGAGCTGGAGGAGGATGGCGGCTATCGCCCGACCCGCCACCCGGTGAACGAACGCGGCCTGCAGAAGGACCTGAAGCTGCGCCACGAGGACCAGGTGATGGCGGTCTATCCGGCGCACCTGGCGCCGCATCCCTGGCCCTATCCCTATCCGATGGACCGCGACAGCGGGATCGAGGCCTATCGCGACATGATCGGGGCGGACGAATACAAGGCCCGCCTGGCGGCCGGCCAGACCGAAGGCTTGGCGCATCGCCTGCGCGACGCGCCAGACGAGGCGCCGGTGATCCGCGTGCAGGTCGCGAAGGCGGAGCGGATGACCGACGACACCATGCTGTACGACCTGGTGGCGCTGGACGGCGCGCCGCTGCCGGAATGGACCGCCGGCGCCCATATCGACGTGGTGGTGGCGCCGGAATTCCTGCGGCAGTTCTCGCTGGCGGGCGACCCTGCCGACCGCGGGCGCTACCGGATCGGCGTGCTGCGCGAGGATCAGGGCCGCGGCGGCTCGAAGCTGATGCAGCGGATCTTCGGGGAGGGCCGCAAGGTCTTTGTCTCGCGGCCGATCAACCATTTCCCGCTGGACGAGGGCGCCGCGCGCAGCCTGCTGTTCGGCGGCGGCATCGGCGTGACGCCGATGCTCGCCATGGGGCACCGCCTGCACGCGCTCGGCGCCGATTTCGCCCTGCACCTGTCCGCGCCGGCCCGCGCGCGGGTGCCGTTCCTGGCCGATCTCGACGCGGTGCCGTGGCGCGACCGGGTGCATCTGCATGTCAGCGACGAGGGCAGCCGGGCGGATCTTGCGGCGATCCTCGCCGGCCAGCCGCCTGGCACGCATGTCTATGCCTGCGGGCCGGACCGCTACATGGCGGCGGTGATGGAGGCGGCCGCCGATGCGGGCATTCCCGAAGAGGCCCGGCACCTGGAATATTTCTCCGTCCCCGAGGCGCCGGACTACGAGAACCATCCCTTCGTGCTGCGGCTGGCCCGGTCGGGGCGGGAGATCGCGGTGCCGGCGGACCGGTCGGCCGCGGAGGTGCTGATCGCCAGCGGCGTGCCGGTGGACCTGAAATGCTCAGACGGGCTGTGCGGGGTCTGCCGCTGCGGCCTGCTGGGGGGCGAGGTCGAGCATCGCGACTACCTGCTGTCGAAGGCGCAGCGCAGCGACAGCATCATCCTCTGCCAGTCGCGCGCCGCGGCGCCGGACGGCCTGGTCGAGATCGACCTCTGAGCGCCTGGCTCTTCGCTTGCCTCTGCCTCTGCGCCGGCGCGGCTGCGGCCGGCCCGGTGCCGGCGTGGCGGCCAGGCCGGCCAGATCGGCGTCCAGGTCGTCCAGGTGCCGGGCGATCGCCTCGGCATTTGCCGCCAGCGGCCCCGTGGCCGCGGCCTGCCGCGCCAGGGCGTTGGAGCTCTGCTCCGCCAGGGCGACGAACTCCGCCTCGGTCATGCCCAGCGGCTGCAGCGCGGCGCGGATCCGCTCCGGCGCATCGCGCACCGCATCGACCGCCACTGTGGCCTCGATCATCCGGGGGTCCGGCAGGGCGGCCAGGTCCAGCCCGGCCTGGTGGGCGGCATCGAGCTGCCGGACCAGGTATTTCGCCGCCTTTGCCGCGGCCTTCTTCGCGCTCTTCAGCCCGGCATCGGCATCGGCGAGGCGCTGGCCGTTGACCTCCTTGAACATGTTGCCGCGATTCTCGAAGAGCGAGTCCAGGTACTGCCCGGCGGTCAGGTCGGAGGCGACCGGCGGGGCGGTGAGGCTTGCCACGCTCACCTTCCGGCCGCCGGCCTGCAGTTCGCCGACCACATGGCGGATCGCGCCGTCGGTCTGGTAGGCCTCGCTGGCGAAGAACAGCGCCAGGCCCTGCCGGTTGCGGATCTGGCCGGCCATCCGCGACAGCCAGTCCGCGCGCAGCGCCTCCGCCCGGTCGCGCAGCCCCCGGGCGGAAGCCGCATCGCCCTGCCGCTGCAGCCGCGCGGCGCCGGCCAGCAGGCCGTCGATCTCCACCAGCGCCGCGCCATAGGCGCCGGTCCGCGCCAGGCCGGAATCGGCGCCTGCCGCCAGGCCGCCGGCCGCGAGGTCGGCATCGCGCAGCCGGTTATATTCCGCAATGAAGCTGTCGACCGAGGCGAGGGCCTCGCCATAGCGCTCGTTTGTGGCGCGCAGCGCGAGCTGGTCGAGCTCCGCCTCCAGCGCCTTGGCCGCCTTCTCCGCCCCCTCCGCGCGGGCGCGCGCCAGGCTGTCGCGCAGGGTCTGCAGGTCGTCGCGCCCGCCGGCCAGGGCGGCCATGCGTTCTGCCAGCCCGCGCCGGACCGCGTCGAAATTGCGCTCGACCTCGGCGAAGGCATGGTCCAGCGCGCGCCGCGTGGCACCGCCGGTCGCGTCCAGGGCCGCGGCCTTGTGCGCGTCCCATTGCGCATCGGTCATGTAGCGCCGGTTGGCGGTCTCCCGGTACAGGATCTGCCGCACCGCATCGGCCTGCACCGGGGAGAGGGCGGTGCCGGCCTCGGCATCCGCCGGCCGGAAGAAGGTATAGGCGGGCTCGGTATAGACGTTGGTGTCGAACACCAGGCCGGATTCCGCGCCATGGCGCTCCCGGAACGCCCGGTTGAAGCGGTTCACCACCTCCGCCGCGCCGGCACCGCCTTCCAGCCGGATCGACAGGTCGTAGTCGCTGGTCAGGTTGTTGGAGCCGAAGGCGAGGCGGCGGATCGGCTGGCCGGTCTCGGCAGCCACGTCGGCGATGATCCGGTCCAGCATCGCGTCCACCTCCTGCTTGCGCCAGGCGGTCATGCGGTGCTTCGCGGCGGGGCTGATCGCGGGATCGGCCAGCATATCGGCCCAGCGCCCGCCATTGCGGGCCAGCGCGGCCTCCGCCTCGGCGATCTCGTCGAGGCTGAGCGACCGGCGGCTTCCCGACAGCCAGTCCAGGTCACGGAAGGTCAACCCCGCCAGGGCCTTCGGATCTTCCGCGCCCCGCTCCAGCAGCCGTTCCACGACCTTGCGGCGGAAGGCGAGGTCGCTGGCGCTGTCAGCGGCCGCGCCGGCGCGCGCGGCGAAGGTCGGGTTGCCACTGCCCTCCAGGACCGACTGCCGCAGGGCCGCCTCTTCCGCGCGCCGGCTGACCGCATCCAGCGTTTCCTGCAGCGCGGCGGCGCGGCGCTCCGGCTTGACCGGGACCCGGGCCGGCAGCGCCGCCGGCGGCGCGGCGGCGCGCCACGCCGCGTCGCCGCGCGCGGCCTGTTCCGCCAGGCCGTCGGCCAGCCGCGCCAGCTCCTTCTCCTGCGGGGTCAGCGCCTCGGCGCCGTCCCGCGCCGCGCGCGCCCGGACCCGGTCGATCCCCTGGCGCAGGGCCGACAGGTCGCCGGCCGAAAGCTCGGGCAGGCCGGCGGGACCGCGGCGGCGCAGGCCGTCCACGACCTGCTCCGCCCGCATCAGGGGCAGGCCGCCCTGCGCCAGCGGATTGTCCAGCAGGATGCCATAGGCCCGTTCCACGGCGACCGGATGGCCGATGCCGGACAGTTCGCGGACCTTCGGGAAGTTGGCCATGCCGTCGGCGCGGAAGGCGATGCGGGCAGGATCGGCGATGCCCAGCGGGGACAGGTCGATCTCCGCGCCATGCTCCTTCAGCACCTGGCGCCGGTGCCGGGCGTTCCAGATGTTCGCCAGCCCCCGGTCGTTCTGGTCCCGCGCGCGCTGCATGAAGGCGCCGACATCGGCGTCGGGGTTGTCCAGGCGGGCCTGCAGGCGCCGGGCACTGGTGGCGGCTTCGCCCGGGTCGCCCTTCATCCGCACGATCCCGCCGGGATCGAACACCACCACCTGCCATTGGTCGGCGGCGGCGTTCACCGGCTTGAAGCCGTAATTGCCGGGATGGTTGTCCAGCCAGGCATAGCCCTTGCCGTTGAAGGCGCGCTTCGCCCGGTCCAGGGCGACCGCCTGGCCCGGCGTCGGCAGGCCGCCCGGATTGCCGCGCAGCTGGTCGCTGGCGCGCCAGGGGACGTACTCGACGAACTCCACCCGCGCGCCCGACCGGATGCCGGTGCCGGGCGGCGCCTCGTCCACCACATAGGGGCCGCTGCGGCGCGGTGCCGCGACGGCATCGCCGGCGACCTCCTGCAGGGCCAGCCAGCCGGCCTGGTCCTGCCGGTCGGCGATATCGCCGGCCCGCCCCTTCGACACCCGGGCGACCCGGTTGCTGCCATCCTCCAGCCGGAACACGGCATTGCTGGAGCCGGGCCTGCCGACCCGCTCGCCCAGGGCCAGGCCGCCGGCCTGCCCGGCGCCCGGGTCCCGCACTGTCAGCACGGCCGGCGGCGGCAGGTCGGGGTCCGACAGGTTCGCGGTGCGCGGCGTGCCGGAGCCGGAGCCCGATCCCGAACCGGAACCGGAACCGCCGGATGGCGGGGCACCGCCATCGCCCGGACCGCGCGGCGGCGGCGGGCCGCCGGCTGCCGCGCCGGCGCCGCCTTCGCCGCCGCGGCGGCGGGCCGCGTCATAGGCCGCACGCAGCTCCGCCGGATCCTCGATCCGGGCCAGGGGACCTACCGAGGGCGTCAGTGCCGGGGCATCGGCCCGGAAGCCGATATCCGACGGGCCCGACAGGCGCTCGCCGCCGGGGCGGATGCCGCTGATCGCGTCGATGTCGATGCGGTCGCCGAACCGCTGCAGCAGCTCCTCGCGGTAGCTGCCGGACATCATGTCGCGGACATTCGGCGCACCGTTGCGGATCCGGCGGATGGTGTCGGCGATCTCGGCCGGCGGGTCGTTCAGCGCCCGCTGCAGCGCCCGCGCGCTGCGCGCGGCCGCCGCCGGATCCCCCTTCATCGGCACGATGCCGCCGGTGTCGAAGATCACCACCCGCCACCGGTCCTCGCCGGGCATCGGCTCGAAGCCGTAATTGCCGCGATGATTGTCCAGCCAGGCAAAACCCTTGCCGTTCAGTTCCCGGCTGGCCCGGTCGAAGGCCTCCGCCTGGCCCGGGGTGAGGGTGCCGCCGTTCGCCTTGATCTGGTCGCTGGCGCGCCACGGCACATAGTCGACGATCTCCGCCCGGCCGCCCCGGTACTCGGCGTCGATGCCGCGCTGGCCGTCGACCCGGTAGCTGCCGTGGCGGGTCGGCGCGCGCACGATCGCCGGGTCCGCCTGGTCCAGGGCATGGCGGCCGAACTCGTCGGCCTTCGCGCCGATCGATCCCTCGTCCTCCAGCGAGATGCGCACCACCCGGGTCCGGTCGCCGTCGATCCGGTAGACCGCGTTGTAGCTGCCCTTCTTGATGAACGCGCCGACGGCCAGCGGTTCGGTGCTGCCGGTCGCGGGGTCGGCAAGGCGCAGGCCCCGTTCCGGGATCTCGCCGGCCGCGGCGGGCGGGGATGGCGGCGCGTCCGGCGGCGGCCGCGGGCCCGGCGCCGATGGCGGCAGGTCGGGATCGGAGAGGTCGGCGGTGCGCGGCGGCGCCGACGGTGGCAGGTCGGGGTCGGAGAGGTCGGCGGTGCGCGGCGGCGCCGAGGGCGGCAGGTCGGGGTCGGAGAGGTCGGCGGTGCGCGGCGGCGCCGATGGCGGCAGGTCGGGGTCGGAGAGGTCGGCGGTGCGCGGCGGCGCCGAAGGCGGCAGGTCGGGATCGGACAGTTCGGCTGTGCGCGGTGTCCCCGACGGGCGCGGATCGGACCCTGACCCGCCCGGGCCATCGCCGCCCGGTTCGCGCGGCGGTGCGCCGGAGCCGTCGCCGCGGCCGCCGGCAGCGGCGCCGCCGCCGGCATCGGCGCGGCCGGCGCTGCCGGCACCGGACGCCGCGGACCCGCCGCTGCCATTGCGGGCGGCATTGTACGCCGCGCGCAGCTCGGCCGGATCCTCGATCCGCGACAGCGGGCCGACAGAGGGTGTCAGGGAGGGGCCGTCCGGGCGGAAGCCGATATCGCCCGCGCCGGTCAGCCGCTGGCCGCCGGGGCGGATATCGCTGACCGCGTCCAGGTCGATCCGGTTGCCGAACTCTCGCAGCACGTCGCCGCGATAATCGGCGGCCAGCATGTTGCGGATCTGCGGATTGGCATCGCGATAGCGGCGGAAGGCGGCGGCGATCTCCGGCGGCGGGTCGTTGACCGCCCGCTGCAGCGCCCGGGCATTGCGGGCGGCCTCCCCGGCATCGCCGGTCATCCGCACGATGCCGCCGGTGTCGAAGATCACCACCCGCCATTCGTCGGTGCCGGCCAGCGGCTCGAAGCCGTAATTGCCCCGATGGTTGTCCAGCCAGGCGAAACCCCTGCCGTTGAGCTCGCGGCTCGCCTTGTCGAAGGCCACGGCCTGGCCCGGGGTCAGGCGGCCGCCATTGGCCTGGATCTGCTCCCTGGCGCGCCAGGGGATGTTCTCGACCACTTCGGCCCGGCCGCCGACATACTGGCCGTTCACGCCGCGCTGGCCGTCGACCCGGTAGCTGCCATAGCGCTGCGGCGCGCGCACCACCGAAGGGTCCGCCTGGTCCAGTGCATGGCGGCCGAACTCGTCGGCCTTGGCGCCGATCGAGCCCTCGTCCTCCAGCGAGACGCGGACCAGCCGGCTGTCGTCGCCCTTTACCCGGTAGACCGCATTGAAGCTGCCCTGCGCCACGAAATCGCCGATTTCCAGCGGCTCGGCCCGCCCGGTCGCAGGGTCGACGACGCGAAAGCCCTGCTCCGGCAGATCCGTGGCGATGGCTGCCGGCTGCGGCGCCTCGTGGGCGTCGGGCGATCGCGGCGGCCGTGGGGTCGGTGCCTCGGCGTCGAAGCCGGCGGGCGGGCCGCGGGCGGGCGGCAGCGCGGCGTCGCTGGCATGCACCGGTGCGCCGGGTGGCAGGTCGGGATCGGAGAGATCGGCGGTGCGCGCCGGTGCGGCGGGCGGCAGGTCCGGGTCGGAGAGGTCGGCGGTGCGCGGCGGTGCCGAGGGCGGCAGGTCGGGATCGGAGAGGTCGGCGGTGCGCGGCGGCGCCGCCGGCGGCAGGTCCGGGTCGGAGAGGTCGGCGGTGCGCGACGGCGCCGCGGGCGGCAGGTCCGGGTCGGAAAGGTCGGCGGTGCGCGGCGGTGCCGGAGACGGCGGACTGGCATCCGACGGATCCGCGCCACGCGCCGGCGTTGAGGATGGCGGCTCGGCACCGGCCCTGCCGGCCGGAGGCGCTGGCGGCGGTGCAGGGCTGTCGGCGGCGGCCGGCCGCGGCGGCGCTGCGGGTGGTTCCGGAAGGTCTGCGTTTGCGGTGCGCGCCGGCTGCGATTCAGTCCGTGCACGCGTGGCAGGCTGTGCGTCGCCGCGGCTTGCCGCGGCAGGGGGCGTGGCGTTTCCCGGCGGCTCGCCCCGGGTCGGGCTGGCGGCGGGTGGCCCGGCGGGGCGGGAGCCGGCCCCGGATCCGCCGCGGGGCGGCGCGCCTCCCCGCGAGGGCTGCGCCTCCGGCCGTGGCGCCGGGCGATCCGCGGCACTGTCGCGGGGGCGCGACGATGGCGTGCCGGATGCCGGGGTCGCGCCGGCGCTCGCCACCGGCCGGCCTGGCGTGTCGTCCGGCGGCCTGCTGCCGCTGCCATCCGCCGGACGGTCGGGAGCGTCCCGCGGCGGCCTGGCCTCTGCGGCGGTCTCGCGCGGCGGCGTGGTGCTCGCGGGCGGCCCGGCATCGGCATCGGCCGGCCGCTCCGCTGCGTCGCGCCGCGGCGCGCGGACAGGGCCGGCATCCGCGACCCCGTCGCCGCCAGACGGCCGCCCCCCGCCGGCAGGCGCATCCTCGCCCAATGGCCGGTCCGGCACGCCGGGCCTGCCGGCGGCGGCCTCGTCCGTGGCCGCGTTGCCGCGTCCGCCGGCTGTGGCGGCGCCTGCCGTACTGCCCGCGGCGGCGCCCGCGCGCCCGCCGCCTGCCGCCGCGTCCGCGGCGAAGCCGGCGCTTTCCAGCTGTCGGGCGAGTTCCGCTTCGCGCGCGGAGACGCCCCGGATCCGGCCCTCGAACTTGCCGGATCGCAGCACCTCCGCCCGGGTCTTGATGTCCTGCAGCCAGGTGGCGAGGTCGGCGCGCTGGCTGTCGGACAGGCGTGCCAGCATCGCCGGTTCGACCTTGTCGATGCGGGCCGCGATCGAGGCACCGCGATCGACCCGCGCCAGTCGCGCGGCGGCATAGGCGTCCCAGCCCGCCATCACCGCCCGGTCGGCATCGGTGACCTCGCGGCCGCCGCCGCGCAGCAGGCGGTTCGCCGTACCGCGCAGGCCCGGCTGGCCTGCGAGGGCGGTCGCGCGGCGGATCTCGGCCAGATAGGCGAGCAGGGCCTGCTTCTCTGCCCTGGCGAGACCGGCGAGGCTCGCTTCGGTGACCGTGCCCAGCCGCCGCGCGAGCCGGGCGCCTTCCTCGATCTTGCCGAGATGGCGCAACTCGCTGACCGAACTCAGCGCGCCCAGGCCGGGCAGCAGGACCCCGGCGGCGGCCCAGAGACCGCTCTGGCGCGCGCCCACCGCCTCTTCGTAGAGCCCGCTGCCATAGACCGCGGCGGCGCCGCGGGAATAGTCGTAGAACGCCTCGGCCTGCTGGTAGTCCAGCACGCCCTTCACGCCGAAATAGGCGACATCCGCCAGGTCCGCCGCCAGGTTCGCGGTCGCGGCCGCGGCGACATAGCCGATCCGCGACAGCGCGGCGGCCGAGCCGGCGCCGACCAGGGCCAGGGCCATCGCCTGGTAGGCCTCGTCGATCTTCGCGTACTGTTCCAGCGCGCGGATTGCGTCGCCGGGCACGTAGAGCGAGGCGAGATAGCTGCGCGCCAGGGTATCGGGCACCCATTCGCCGCCCTCGCGCTTCACCAGCCGGGGCTGCAGCCGGGCCAGCACGGACGGTGCCCGCCGGCCGACACCGACCAGCAGTTCGTCGATCTTGCAGTCGGGAATTGCCGCGCTCTTCTGGGCCGAGTCCCGGACCGCGCGGGCATAGAAGGTCAGCAGGCTGCGCACCCGGTTGTCGCGGAACCGGCGGGCGCTCTCCAGCGGCCTGGAGATCTGGCGGGCCAGTGCGTTCAGGTCGAGCAGCGCGCTCGCCCGATAGGTCACCTCGTCCCAGACGAACTCCTCCGCCGTCCAGAAGGCATCGGAGGCACCACCGGTCTGTTCCCCCATGCTGATGAAGGCAGCCCGCTTCTTGTCGTCGGCGCCGGTCTGGCTGTAGGCGGCGGCAAGCTCGCCGCTCAGCCGCCCGGCCTCGTCGCGCATCAGCAGCACGGCGGCATGGTCGCCGAGGTCCAGGCCGATCTTGCGACTGCCGAACTCGGTGAAGATGAACTTCGAGAAGGGCGGGATGGCCGCCCTCGGATTGACGCGTACCTGCGGGTCGGTCCAGCAGGCGGCGGCGCGCTCCAGGGCCTTCTGCCAGGTCTCGCCCAGCCGGTCGGGGTCGCTCACGGTGCGCAGGGCGACGGGTGCCACCAGCAGGGCGGGGGGCTCCGTCTCGCTGGTCTTCAGCTGCGCCTTGAAGACCGGCGCGGTCTCGCCGTCGGCACGGGCGGTGTCGATCGTGACCGCGCCCGCCGGCGCCGGCGCCAGAGCCGGCGCATTGCTGCCGGTGTCCACGAAATGCAGCAGCGGCGAGCGATAGAGCCGGTCCTCGCGGCCCTTGGCTTCCTCGCCGGTCACCTTGCGCATCGCCAGGTCGGCGATCCTGGCCTCGCCGCGGAGGAGTTCGAAGGGGAGCGGGGTGGCATAGGGGATCGGCGCCGAGGTCTCCAGCTCCAGATAGCCGTCGGTCGGGGTCACCAGCACGCCGGTCGGCTTGCGGTCCGCCGAGGCATCGGTGAAGCGGGCAATGCCGTTATTGTCCGCGAAGTCCAGGACCCAGGCGAGGTCGAAGCCGTTGAAGCCGAGCCGCTTGATCCCGGGGGCGACCGCCGCGGTGAAGGTGGCGGTCAGGAACAGGCCCTGGTGACCCTCCGGGTCCGTCACCCCGGCCTGCTGCCAGGCCCTTGCGATGGTCTCCGGCGGCATCTGATCCATGTAGGAATGCCGGTAGCTGACCCCGTCGGAGCGGCTTTCGACGGCGATCGCGTCGCCATAGCTCACCGGCAGCTGCTTGCCGTGCAGGAACAGCGTGCGCTGCGCTGCATGTCCGGCATGCGGGTCGGCACCGAACGGGTAGAAGGCGGTGGTCGGCAGGTCGCGCTTGCGCTGGTCCTGCAGCACCGTGATGCCGTCGATCTTCGGTTCCCGGGCCCAGGTCTGCTGCCCGCCGGCGCCGAACGAGCCGGTGGGCCGTTCCTCGTACCAGGCGCCTGCCAGGCGGCCGCTCTCGCGCTTTGCCAGGGTGATCTGGAACGGCAGGTCAGGGATCGGTTCCAGCTCCAGTGCGGCATAGGTGCGGGCATCGTCCAGGCGGAAGTGGATCGCCGGGTCGGAGGGCGGGAAGTACAGGTCGCGCCCCTCGGGCAGCGGCAGCAGGCCGCCGCCGCCGGGCTGCGGCTCGGCTTCGGCGGCGAGGCTGCGCGCGAACCGGATGCTGAGCGACTGGAAGTCGCTGCCCGGTTCGCCGACCGCCTTCATCTCCACGGAATCGAAGGCCCATACGCCGTCCTTGCCGGCGATCACCAGCCAGGCGGAGCGGCCATCCGCGGCGATCTTCGCCTCGCCGATATAGGGCGACCCGGCGAACGGCCGGGAGGCAATCGCCCCGCTGCGGGCCGCCTTGCCCGTCGCGTCGCCGGCCTCGACCGCGGCCGGATCGTCGCCGAGCCGTCCGGTGACGGCGGTAACCGCCCAGGTGCCGGCATAGTCCTTCGCCGAGATGGTGGCCGAGTAGTCGGTTTCCCGCTTGTGCTCGGCACGCGCCGCCGGCAGCCGCGCTTCGGTCACGTAGCGGCTGTTCCGATACAGGCCCGGCTGTTCCTCGCGCCCGGCATGGCGGCGGGTCTTGGCGTAGAGGATTCCCGTCCGGTATGCGGACAGGTCGGTGCGGCCGCGCTTGTCCCGCAGCGGCAGCAGGGTCAGCTCCTGGTCGGTATCCTCGCCCTCCCGGTCCAGGTACAGGGTGGGATAGCCCTCGGGCGCCTCCAGGAAACGGGCCTCGACCCGGAACGGCTGGTCGTGGCGGACGGTATCGATCTCGCCACCGTCCAGGTCCACGATCCGCAGCATCACCTTGTCGTCGCGGTAGGTCAGCCGCAACGGCCTGGCATACGGCGTGTGGATGCTTTTGACCGTGGCGCCGACGAAGCCGCCATAGGTGACGTGCATGCGCCACAACGCGCCGTCGAGCGACAGGGTCATCTCGCGCGGGTCGAGCCTTGCCGCAAGCTCGACCCATTCCGGCGGGGACCAGGAGGCGATCAGCTGCCGGATCACCTCCTCCGGCAGGTCGCTGATGTCGAGCATGTCGCGCAGGGTGCGGCTGGCGGTAATGCGGTCGCCGTTGAATTTCGCCTCGTCATAGGCGAAGTGCCGCCCGTCCTTTTCCCAGATGTCGATCTCGATCGGCGCCCCGCCGCCGTCCCGGCCGCGGCCGCGCGGGTCTTCCTGCTCGACGGGCTTCAGGTCCAGCTGCGCGCGCAGCTCGGCGATCCCGGCCCGCAGCCGCTCGATCGCAGGGCGATTGAAGGCGGCAGAGCGCTCGCGGTCGTAGCGGTAGGGCTCCGGCAGGCGGCGGATGCGGCCCTCCTGGATCACCTCGCCGCCGCTGGGATGGGTCCAGACATGGACCTGCTGCCGCTCGAGCAGGCTCAGCTCGGCCCGCTTCGCCTCGATGTCGCGACGGATCCTGGCATTCGGGTCGGCGGTCGCCCGCCGCAGCGTGTCCGCGCCGGGGCGCCTGATCATCCAGCGACTGCCTGCCGCATCCGTCCAGACGCCGAATATGCGGCCCTTGAGGTCCCGCAGGGCCGCCGCCGACAGGGGGGTGACCGGCTCCGGATCGGCCTGCACCTCGTAGGCGATACGGCCATCCTGGACGCGGCCCGCGGCGGCGCCGTGCAGCAGGATCTCGCCCTGCCCCTCGCCGAGGCGGATCCGGCTGATCACGGACCCGGTCTGCGGGTCCCATTCGATGTCGACGGATTGCCCCTGCGGACCGGCCGGCAGGGAGACGAAGCGCTCCAGGTCCTCCAGCTGGGTATCGAAGACGGACTCGAAGGCTTTCCGGCGTGCCTCGGGGGTTCCCTTGGCAGCGGGGCCGGCGAGCGCGATTGCCTTCCGCAGCGCGGCGTCGCGGCCGGCACGGGTCCCTGCCGCCAGGATCGCATCGAGCGCGGCGCGATGCGCAGCCGATTCCAGGTCCAGTTCAAGGCTGCCCGCCAGGGCCGGAAGGTCGATCGCGGTGGCCGGCGGCGCCCCCGCCCAGCTGCCCAGACGCGATCGCTGCAGCACCTCCCGGGCCTGCCGGCGCATCGCCGGGTCGGCGATTGCCGCCAGGTCGTCCCTGTCGACCTGGTCCAGCAGGGATCTGGCGAGGCCGATCAGGTGGGGCGGCACGGTCTCGGCAATTGCGACTGCCGTCCCGGACAGCAGCAGGGCCAGGCCGAGCAGCAAGGCACGGCAGGGGGCCGCCCGCCGCCACGTGCCGCGCGGCGGCGGCGGCGTTGCCGCGCTGCCGGCCATTGCCTGGATGGCCTGTCCCTGCATGGCCGACAGCCGGCGTCCCGGAGCCGGCCTGCCCGTTGCCGGGGCTAGTCCGTCACCGTCTCGATCTCGATCGAGTCGATGTGGATCAGGATCTCGCCCTGCCTGTCCTCGTACTTGTCGACGCCGACGGTCAGCGATCCCGGCGCCCGCAGGGAGGTCAGCCGGTCGGTCTGGTACAGGATCTGCGTACCGTCCTTGTCAAGGTCGTCCGCGATCTGCAGCTGGGCGGCATAGCTGCGGCCGCGCTTCTGCAGGGTCAGGGTCGAGGGCGTGTCGGCCAGCTTCGCAGCGAATGCTTTGGGGACCGCGTTGCATTCCGCCGACACGGCGTGGTCGAAGCTGGTCGCCTTGCCGCCCGTCATCTTGACCAGCGAAAGGGTCACCGCGGAACAATAGGCCTCGGTATAGCTCAGCGTGGCCGCCAGCCAGTTCTCGGCATCCTTGCGCAGGCCGAAAGTGACCCTGTCGCGGCCGGTCGCCAGTTCGACGGTAAAGGTCATCTTCGCATCCCAGTCGCCTTTCGGCAGCGCCTCGGACAGCTGCACCAGGTTCTGCGCCTCGGGCGCACCGAAGCCACCGGTGCCGCCGTTCAGCATCAGCAGGACATTGTCCTCGACGATATAGGCGTCGGGATTCGGGTTGTTGACGACCCACTGCTCGGCCAGGTCCAGTCCTTCGAAATCGTCGAAGAACACCCGTTCGCGCACCGGTTCCTTCGGTGCCGGCGGAGCCGGTTCCGGTGCCGCATCGGTCTTCTGCGTGTCCGCCTGCGCGACCTGGACCGCCTCTCCGACGGCGGTGGAGAAACCGTCCGTGCCGTCGGCGGGGAAATAGCGGCCGCCGCCCTTCTCGGCGATGCATTCGAGCTGGGCGCGGTCCTTGGCGGCAATGTCGAAGCCGACGACATGGACCTTGACGCCGATGCCGGAGGCGGCAAGCTCGGCGGCCGACTTGCAGGGATCGCCGTCGCAGGTCTCCACCCCGTCGGAGATCAGCACGATGCTTTTTGCCCCGTCCGCCACGCCGTCGAAGGCCGGGCCGCTGCGCTGCAGCGCGAAGGCGATCGGCGTCTTGCCCCTGGGCTGCAGGCTGGCGAGCTGCGTGACGACCGCCGCGCGGGTATCGGCGCCGAACGGCACCAGCATCTCGACATCCGCGCAATCGTCCTTGCTGCGGTGGCCATAGGCCAGCAGGCCGACCCGTGTGTCGGCGGGCAGGTCGGCGATCAGCCCGGACAATGTCTCCCGCGCGGTCTGGATCTTGGGCACCGCGTTGACCTGGCCCCACATGGAATTGGAGGCATCGAAGACGAACAGGAGGTTGGTGGCCGCGGCGGCCGGCGCCGGCGCCATGGCGGCGAGGCCGCAGGCGACCAGACCGGCGGCTGAAAGGCGAGAGATCATTCCTGGAATCCTTGCTGCTGTAGTTCCGTCCAACCCCGTCCGTCCCCTCACGCGCCCTGCGACACCCGTCGCAATGCGGTTCCCCGGGGTTCGGCCGCCGCAGCCAAGGCAATATCCGTTCCGCGGCCCGAGCATAGGCGATGGCGGGGGCCCGGGCCAGCAAAGAGCCTGTGTCAGTTGCAACGGACGGCGCGCCGTACGGCCGCCCCGAGGGCGATCGGACGAAAATAACTTGGTATTTTATGAATTATCTATCCTAATTGATTAAAAATAATAACATTAAGAACGGAACATTGGAATAGTTGTAAGAGACTCATTTGCAATACGTTAAGAGTCATGCAACCTTATGCCTGCATAGATTGTTTCCATGGCCGCGGCCGGCTACAGGCGCGAGACGCCACTTGCCGGAAAAATGGCAAAGGGAACTTTATGAAATCCGTATTCTGCATTGCGACAGCTTTGCTGGCCGCGTTCGTTTTCCTGGCGCAGCCTTCCGGTGCCCTGGCATCGGAATCCCGCCTGGAGAGGGACCTTTCCGAGATGGCGGCGGTGCGGAAGGACATGCAGAAGGCGCTGGCGGCGCATCAGCGCGAAATGCGGAGCGTGCGTGCCGACATGTCGGAAGCCCTGCTGCGGACCCTGCGGCAGATGGAGGAAGGGCGGCGGCGGTAGTGCCTCTGCCGGCGGCAGGGCCTGTGAAACAGGCGGCCGTCACACTGAACGCCCGCTTCCATCGTCACCACCGGGCCTGTCCCACTGCTGTCCGGTTGAGCATGGCCGGCATTCGCTCAAGGCCGCGACTTTACCGGGCTTGCGGGGTCAAGCGTTGACGCTGGACCGGATGTCCTTGCGTTCCCCCAATCGTCACCACCGCGCTCGTCGCGGTGGTCCATGGTGCCGCCAGGTTCAATAATGGCCTGATCTTATTGAGGTGCGGCGCGATGGGTTGCCGGGCATCGCCCGGCGACCGGGACAAGCCCGC
>JAVJON010000032.1:0-151124 GCA_040216765.1 Sneathiellaceae bacterium
CCAATCGTCACCACCGCGCTCGTCGCGGTGGTCCATGGTGCCGCCAGGTTCAATAATGGCCTGATCTTATTGAGGTGCGGCGCGATGGGTTGCCGGGCATCGCCCGGCGACCGGGACAAGCCCGCGCATGACGAAGCTGTAAAACGCATGAGGCCGGAGAACGGCACTCAACCGGACAGCCGTGGGCGCGACCCGGCGGTCCATCCCGGAGCGAGGCTCAATAGCACCGGGGCCTGTTGGAAACCGTTGGGCAGCGGCACCATGGATTCGCGGGACAAGCCCGCGAATGACGAGCTTTTGGGGGCAGGCCGCGCCATATCGCACAGCAGCCGACCTGAACCGGACAGCAGCGGGACAAGCCCGGCTGTGACGAGGTGCGAAAGGTGCAGTCCCTCAGCCCGCCCCCGTCAGCGCCTCCACGATGCGGAACTTCTGCACCTTGCCCATGGAGTTGCGCGGCAGCTCGGCCCGGATCTCGACCTGCTTCGGCACCTTGTAGGCGGCCAGGTGCCGGCGGCAGAACGCAGTCAGCTCCGACGCGTCCGGCGCGGGGGCGCGGGCGACGACCATGGCGCAGACCCGCTCCCCCCAGCGCGCGTCCGGCAGGCCCACCACCGCGGCTTCCAGGACCTGGGGATGGTCGTGCAGGACGCGCTCCACCTCCGCGGTATAGACGTTCTCGCCGCCGGTGATGATCATGTCCTTCTTGCGGTCGACGATGCAGAGACGCCCGTCGGGCTGCCAGATGCCGATATCGCCGGACATCGCATAGCCGCGGTGCCAAGCAGCCTCGGTCGCCTCCGGCCGGCCGAGATAGCCGCCGAAATGGGTCAGGCTCTTGACCCCGACCTCGCCCGGCTCGCCCGGCGCCGCCGGTTCGCCGTCGGCGCCGAACACCTGCACCTCGTTGCCGAAGGTCGGCCAGCCGACCGAATGCGCCAGCAGGGTGGCAGGGTCCTTCACCTCGAAGGTGCACCAGCCGCCCTCGGTCCAGCCATAGGCTTCCGCCACCCGGGCATGGCGGAACATGCGCATCGCCTTCTGGGTCATCGCCAGCGGGCCCGGCGCGCCGGAGGAGATGATGAACCGCGCGGCCGGGATGTCGGGTTCGCCGCGGGCGGCCCATTCCTCCAGGATCGCGCCGGTCATGGCCGGCACCAGGAAGGCGAAGGCGGCGTCCGCGCAGAAGGCGTCCAGCGCCGCGGCGGGGTCGAAGGCCGGCATGACGAGGGCCTGCGCGCCCATGCAGAGCGCCCCCAGGGTCAGCCCGCAATAGGACAGGTGGAACAGCGGCCCGGGCACCAGCATCACCGTGTCGGCGGTCAGGCCGAACTCCCAGCCCCAGCGCATGATCTGCACCAGGAAATGGTCGTTCGACCAGATCGCGCCCTTGGGCAGGCCGGTGGTGCCGCTGGTATAGGCGATCGCCGCCGGCGCCTCGCCCCGCCCGCCCTCGCCCAGCAGCGGCCGTTCCGCGTTCTCGGGGGTGGGCAGGTCGGAACTGCGAAGCACGCGGCGCGCGCCGGCGATCCGGGCGGCGACCTCCGCCAGCGCGCCGTCGGTCAGCACCAGCCCGGTGCCGCTGTCGTCCAGGATGAAGGCAAGCTCCGGCTCCGCCAGGCGGGAGTTCAGCGGCACCGCCGTCACCCCGGCCACCTGGCAGGCCAGATAGGCCAGGGCCGCATCCGCGCCGTTCGGCAGCAGCAGCCCGACCATGCGGCCATGCGGGCCGGCAGGGCAGCCGGCGAGGGGGCCTGCCAGCGCCAGGACCCGCCGCCAGACCTGACCGTAGGTCAGGCTGTCGCCGCCCATCTCGCGGATCGCCACCCGGTCGGGATGCGACAGGGCGCGGACGGCGACCGCCTCGGCAATGGTGAGCCGCATCACGCCGCCCCGCCCCGGGCCGCGGTGGCGGGTGCAGGCAACCTGTTCGATCCGGTCCTGGACATCGGCTGCACGTTCGCTCCTCCCTGAGAATGCCGCGCCCTGGGCGCGATCGCGCCCCGGCATCGTTTTGTCCGACAATCTTAACCGAAGGAGACGGCCCGGGAGCAAGCGAGCCCCTTCCGCATGCGGCCTATTCCACGCTGGGATTGGAGCCGATGAAAGCGAGATAGGGCAGGCGGCTCAGCGCATGGGCCAGCATCACGAAGCCCACGGCGCAGGTGACCACGGTCGCGGCGAAGAAGCCGTAGCCGTAGTACTGGAAGCCGGCCTCCAGGCAGACCAGGGTGAACAGCCCGTTGGTCACCAGGAACAGGGTCTGCAGGAAGAGATTGGGCAGGCGCAGGTCGAAATAGGCGAGCAGGGTGGAGATGAACAGCAGCATCGCCTGGAAATAGGCGCCCAGGATACCGAAGCGCAGGATGCCGATCTGCTGGAAGCTGGAGCTGGTCAGCTCGATCACGGTCGGCGCCAGGAACAGCGCCAGCATGGTGACGGCCGCCTGCAGGATGGCGATGTCGCGCGACGACAGGGCCAGGGTGCCGATGATGCGCCTGCGGTTCTTCTCGATCTCCGAATAGGTCGCGTGGAACGTGATGGCACGGTAGAAGCGCTGGTAGACGCGGAAGAACGCGGTTTCCACCGAGACCAGGAACATGGCAAGCGACGGCACCACCGTCAGGTAGGCCAGGAACATCGCCCCGTCATAGTACGGATGGGTGGCCAGGGCGCCGCCCACCACCACGCGCTCCGGCGCGAACCACATGATCCACTTGTCGATCCAGATCGCCGCGTTGAACACCGCGCCCCCCACCGCCAGGGGCCAGTAGGTGCGGAAATAGGGCAGGACCGCGAAGGGCTCGACGAACTTGTAGGGATATTCCGCCAGGATCTTCGCCTTGGCGATGAAGACCAGCACCACGATCCCCAGGCTGAAGCCGAACAGCATGCCGTCGGTGCCGAACGGGCCGGACAGGCCGATTGCCGCGATCGCCCCCACCGTCAGGCCCACCACGAAGGCGATCAGGATCGTGCGGTAGTCGCGCAGCGCGGTCAGGAAGACGCCGACATACCAGATGCCGCAGATCGCCACGAGGTTCGCGATGGCGGCCAGCACGGTGGTCAGCGGCAGGTCGCAGACGAAGCCGTAGAACGGGATGCCGATCAGCAGGGCCAGGCCGTAGCAGCCCGCGGAGCCGGTCAGCAGGACGGCCGGCACCGGCTCCACCCGGCCCAGGAAGATCCGGTCGGCAAGGAACCGGGTGGTCACCAGGGCGATCGGGCCGGTCATCACCAGCGAGGCGGAGAAGTTGTAGATGATCACGCTGTGGAAGGTGCGCACTTCCAGGCTGGCCGTGCCGTAGTGGTTCAGCAGGGTCACCGCGGCGATCGAGAACACCGTGATCAGCCAGGGCCCGGTGGCGATCACGGCGGCATAGGCGATGCCGCGGATGACCCCGGTCAGGTCGTCCTGCCGCATCAGCTTTTCCAGGACGAAGCCGATCCCAGCCATGGTGCCCTGCCTTCCCCGTCAGCCTGCCGGCGCCCGCGCCGTCACTCGGCCGCCGCGGCCGCTTTGGCGTCCGCGACCGCAACATAGCGGTTGTAGGTGTCGCGATAGGCCGCCGACACCAGCGGTGCGTCGTAATAGGTGCGCATGCGGCTCTCCAGCGCCGTGGCCGCCGCCCGGTAATAGTCCTGGTCGGTCAGCAGCCGCAGGATTTCCCGCCCGGTTTCCTGCGGCGCCGCCAGCGGCGTGACGGCGCCGCCGGCCCCCAGGTTCGGCTCCTCGTTCGGCCGGCCATAGACCAGTTCGGAGCATGACCCGACATTGGTCGTCACCACCGGGATGCCGCAGGCGCCGGCCTCCATCACCACCAGCGGCTGGGCCTCGGAGATGCTGGTCAGCACCACCACGTCGAAGCGGCCCATATGGTCGACCAGGTTGAGCGGGCCGGCGAAATCCACCACCTCGGTCAGCCCGCTGTACTGCGCCAGCGCGCGGCATTCCCTGGCATATTGCGGGTCCTCGTCGGCGGGGCCGGCGATCACCACCTGCACCTCCGGCAACTGGCGGTGCACGAAGGCCATGGCGCGCAGGAAGGTCTTCACGTCCTTGATCGGCACCACCCGGCCGATGAAGGCGATGGTGGCCCGGCCGGCGTCGCGCTCGGCCGCGGGCTTGCGCGGGACGGTCGCCCAGCGGTCGCAATCCACGCCGTTCGGGATCAGGCGCAGCTTCTCCGGCGGGGCGCCGCCCTGGCGCTGCATGTCCTGGTTGCCGCCATAGAGCGTGATGATCTCGTCCACCGCGCCGTAGCATACCCTGGAATAGGCCTCGAAGGTGTCGATCCACAGGTCGCGCAGGTCGCGGCCCGGCGCTTCCGGCGACAGCGCCTCGTCGTCGTCATGCTCCAGCCAGTCGGCCATCAGGATCTCCACCCGGCGCTCGTTGGTGTAGATCCCATGCTCGGTCAGCAGGGCCGGCCGGCCATGCTCGACCTTGGCCCGCGCCGCGACCAGCCCGGCATAGCCGGTGGAGATCGCATGGAACACCTTCGCCTGCGGCAGCGGCGCGATCATGCAGGCGAACATGCCGCCGATCAGCGAGCGCCAGCTCCAGAAATAGTTCAGGAAGGAGCTGTTCGGCAGGCTGCGGCGGTACATCTCCACCACCAGCCGGAACGCCTCCTCGGAGTTCATCAGGACATCCTGGCCCAGCCGGTCGCGCAACGGCGCGATGCTGCGCACCATGCTGGCGAAGGCATCCAGGCTGCCGCTCTCGGCAAGGTCGATCAGCGGTTCCTGCAGGCTGGCGAACAGGCGGCGCTGGCGCTTCACGCTGCCGGCGCCGGCCGGCATCCGCTGCACGAAGATCTCGGTCAGGCCGGTGACGTTAGGCGGCAGCTTGTAGCGGGGGCTTTTCTCGGTCGGCAGGGCGGAGATCACGAACAGGTGGAAGGTCAGGTGGCTCTGCACCTGGATCACGTTGTGCATCCAGGACGAGACCCCGCCGGACACGAACGGGTAGGAGCCTTCCAGGATCAGGCAGATATCGGCGGCAGAGGCCCGATCGGTGGCGTCGGGCGGCAGGGACGGGGCCTCTGCCCCGCGCTGCCCGGTCATGACCCGACCGCGGCGGCAACGGCCGCGCGGTCCTGCTCGAAGCGCTGCCGGTCGGCGCGCTCGCGCAGGCTGCCCCCGGCATCCGGTTGCCGGGCCCAGAAGCGCACCCGCGGCCGGTCCGGCAGGCCGATCCGGGCGCCATAGGCCTGCGCCTCCTCGGAAAAGACCCTCAATTCGTCAAGCCGCCCGGTGCGGAAGAGGGATTCCGCGTACCAGGGCGCGATTCCGGCATGAAGCAGGTCGCTCCCGGCGGGGGTCTCCTTGAGGGCGGCGAACACCGCGGCGGCTTCCTCCGGTTCGTCCAGGCGCACCAGCAGGCGGCCGAACTCGAGGCGCAGCTCGGCATCCTCCGGCCGGGCCGCCAGCGCGGTGCGATAGCGGCCGGCCGCCTGGCGCCGCAGGTCGGCGGAACGGTCGTCGTCGGCCAAGCCGGAAATGGCATAGAGATCCAGATGCCGTGCCAGCGCAAGCTGGGCGTCGGGGTCGTCGGGTGCCACTTCCACCGCCCGGCTCAGTTCCACCAGTCGCTGCGACAGCGACTGCTCGACAAAGGCGGTGGCGGAGGCGGCCTGCACCCGCACGCTCGGATCCGAATCGTTCAGCGCCTCCAGCAGCGCCGGGGCGAAGCTCGGCCGGTAGTTGCGGGAAATCAGGGCGATCACGATCTGCTTCTGCCGGCTGGTGCCGTTGTGCATGACGTCGATGAAGGAGCCGACGGCGGTGGCCAGGGCATCGTCCTCCTTGCCGCCACGGATGGCCTCGTAGAGCTGCTGCGACAGGCTGCGTTCCTCCACCGGGAAGATCGAACTGTACCAGTCCGCGAAGGGGGTTGCCGTGCGGCGTGTCCATTCCAGGGTGGCGGTTCCCAGCATCATCCCGATCGCGCCCAGCGGGCCCAGCGCGGTAACGCTGATCGCCAGCAGGCAGCGCAGGCGGACGCCATTGCCGTGGCGCAGCGCCCGTGCCGCCAGCAGCCAGAGCAGCAGGCAGAGCAGCGCGTGCAGGCCCAGTGCCGCAACCGGATGGCCGGCGAGGACCAGCCAGACCGCCGCGCCCTCGACCAGGATGGCGAGGACGGCGAACAGCCAGAACCTGGCGCGGCCGCCGAACTCGGCGCCGGTCGGATAGGGACGCGGGACGTCCTGGATCTCGTAGGCGGGGGTCCGGTCGGTCATTCCGGGGGACAGATCCCCAGGTCCTGCGCGGTGGCCGGCGGCGGCTCCTCCTTCTGGCTCAGCGCCTCCACGCCGACCTCGATGCGGTCCGACCAGGGGGTGCCGTCATGGCCGGCATCGAGTTTCTCCGCCATCGCCGCCCGCAGCCGGTCCGCCAGCTTCTGGGCATCGGCCTCGCCCGCGCCGGGCAGCATGACGGCGAAGCTGAAGCCGTCATCGTCGATCTCGTAGGCCTCGTCGGTGGTGCGCAGGATCTTCTGCACCGCAAAGGCGATGCTGTCGCGGATCTGCCGCAGCATCTCCGCATCCTGCGCCATTTCCGCCGGCGGCCGGATCACCAGGATCGAGGCGGCAAAGCCGCCACGGCCGGCGAGGCGCGCCAGGAACCGCTTCTGGTGCTGGTAGGCGGCGGTCGACAGCATCAGCCCGTCGCGGGTCAGCCGGTCGGCATCGGCCTGCTCGAAGCGCCGTGCGCGGGACAGGGCGGCGCCGACCCAGGAGCAGATGATCTCGAACCGGTCGACCGATTCATAGTCCAGCTGCGAGAACGGCACCCGCTCCACCTTGATCATGCCGATCAGCGACTGGTCCTGCGGGTCCACCACCGGCCCGGCGATCAACCCCTCGCGACCCAGCAGCCGCTCGCCGCCGGGCTCGTTGACGACAACGAAGTCGCGCTGGCCGATCACCGCCTGCAGGAGGGCCTGGTCATGGCCGAAAAAGCGCAGCCAGCGATCGCTGTCGCGCCAGCCGACGGTGCGTGCGGCCTCCAGCCCCTCTGCCGTCAGCAGGTAGAGGGAATAGCTCTCCGCATCCATGACGGCAGAGAAGATATCGTCGAAACCGTCCAGCACCTCCTGCACGGTCAGGCGCTCCAAGGCGCTGGCGCCGCGATAGAGCGAGGTGACGGTGCGCAGCTGGCTGGCCAGGCGGGCCTCGATCTCGCGCTTTGCGTCCTTCAGCTTCTCGTATCTGTCGGCGATCGCCGCTGCCTGAGTCCGCGCGCGCCCAAGCGAGCGCCGCAAGGCGGCCCTGTCGGCGACCTGGCGATCGCGGATCGCGCCCAGCAGGACTGCAGAGACCAGCCAGAGCATCGGCGTGACGAACAGCTGGAACAGGTAGGCGTAGAGATCCTGGTTCAACTCCTGCGCAGGCAGGTTGCCGACATAGAGCACCAGGGTGGAGGCGATGGCGGCGAGCAGGCCGAACGTGGTGCCGTACTGCACCGTCAGCACGATCACCGCGATCCAGAACGGGCTGGGGGCGACATTCAGATAGCGGTCGCCATGCAGGACCAGGTAGTCGAACAGCAGGGCCGCGGCGTAGAAGGCGACCAGCTCGATCCCTGCGGTCAGCCACTGCTTGCGGGGCCGCAGGTTCTCGTCGAGGAACTCCTCCTCGCCATGGCTGCCCTCGGCGCGGGTGATGCCCTCGGGCAGCCGGCGATCCTCGAGCTCGCGACGCACATCGAGCTCGCGCCTGTCCGTGCCGGACTGGCCGGGCTCGCCCCCTGCCGCCGTCTGTTCCGCCGTCATCGCCATGCTGGCAGCTGTCCTCCCGGCCGCGATCCCGGCCCCTGCGACCCGAATGTCGCCGTCCTAGAAATTCACTGCAATACCCAGGCCGGCCCGCAGCACGCTGGCGTCGTTGCCGCGGCCGGTGGAGAGTCCATAGGAAGCGTCGCCGAAGATCTCGAAGGCATCGGTCGGCTGCCAGCGCAACTGGGCGGCGCCTTCCGGACTCTGTCCCTGGATCCGGTCGTAGGTATAGCCGAGCTGCAGCGCATAGTCGGTGTCCTGCGACAGCCAGCCGAACAGGCCGAGCGACAGGGTATTGGCCTCGCGGCTGTTGATCGGCAGGGGGTTGTAGGTCTGCCCCAGGGCAGAGACCCGTTCCTCGCTCTGCAGCACCCAGTCGCCGTCGAAACGGTAGGTCGCGACCAGCGCCGGGCCGTCGCGGAACAGCGCCTGGAACAGGACATAGTCCAGTTCGGCACCGAAGCCCGCGGTCTGTGCCACATCGGGATCGTCCGGCAGCGCGTAATTGTTGTAGTGGGCGCTGGCCAGGACAGTCACGTCCTGGCCGACCAGGCGCCGATAGGCGAGCGCGGCCCGGTCCCGGGTGCCCGCATCGGCGATGGTCTCGGTAAACTCGTAGACCGGGGCGTTCCACTCGCCGTCCAGGGTCAGGCGCCGGTTGGGCGGCCCGTACTGGATCCGCGCGGCGGCACCGACGCCCACCGGGTTGATCAGGAAGCGCCCCCCGAAGGTCCAGTCGGTGGACAGCCGGTAGCTCGCCCCCAGCTCGCCATCGGCGCGGGAACCGTCATAGGGCAGGATCTGGCCATCGGGCCGCAGGACATTGTCGATCTGCATGTGGCGCTGGCGGGTGCGTGCCGTCAATGTCCAGTCCGGCAGCGGCTGCACCCGCAGCACCGCCTCGAGCCCCCGCTGGCTGTCGGCATCCTGCACGTCCTGCACGAAACCGGAGAGGGTGAACCGGTTGCCCCAGAGGCGCCGCGCCTCCCGCGACGCGCGGATGAAGCCGGTATTGTCCGGCGACAGGGCGCGCAGCCGGTCGTACAGCTGGCCGGCCTGGCGCCAGTCGTCCGCCTGGGCCGCCGCGTCCGCGGTGGCTTCCAGCACGTCGCGCCGGTCCGGATGGCGCTGCAGCACGGCAAACGCCCGCTCCTCGGCCGCGCCGGGCTCGCCGTCCAGCAGGTCGGCCCGGGTCAGCAGCAGCTGCCGGCGGATCTCGGCATCGCTCTCCACCGCCTGCGGCAGGGGGGCGGCGGCCAGGATCACCCTGTCCTGGTCGGGAAGCTGCGCCGCCACCGGGGCGACCGCCCGGTCCGCCGCGTCGGGGCCGAAGGCGATGGCGACCTCGTCGGGGCGCCGCTCGACCCGGGCACCGGCACCCTCCGCCAGTTCCAGTACCAGGCTGTCATAGCCCCAGCTGACGCTGGACACCCAGGGGGCGAGGCTGCCGGAGATGTTGCCGAGCACGGTGCCGTCGAACGGCAGTGCGCTGCGGATGACGATCTCGCCCTCCGGCTGGTCGATCTGCAGGCTGACCGGCTGGTCCCAGGACAGGCGCAGGTCCTGCCGTTCGGCATCGTACCGCGCCTGCAGGACCGCAGGCTGGCCGGCATTGTCCTGCAGCACCGGTGCGGGCGGAGCCGCAACCAGCGGAGCGGGGTTGCGCAGCGCAGGGTCCCGGGCCGGGCCCTGGAACGCGGCGTCCTGCATGGCCGGGTCGACCTGGCCGGCGGCGCGCAGCACCTCGGCGCGCAGCCCGGGATTCTGCAGCAGCGGGTCGCGCGACGGGCCCAGCGGGGCGGGCCGCGGTGGCGGCTCCTGCGGCTGCGCCCAGGCCGGCAGGGCGACCGGCGCCAGGACCGCCAGCAGGACGGCCGTCGCGATCGCGCGGGCCGGCGCCAGGCGGTTCATCGCAGCACTGCCCGCGCCCGCGCCACGTCGCCGAGGTCGAGCAGGACCTCGGCGAAATCGTTGCGCAGGCTCAGGTCGTTCGGCCGTTCCTGGAACAGGCGGTCGAAGATCGCGATGGCCTGGCCGGACTCGCCGAGCCGATGCGCGATCTGCGCCCGCACGATCCTGGCATCGAAGCCCGGCTTCGGGTTCGCATCGATCAGGCCTGCGGCCTGGCGATAGCGGTCGGCGGCCTCCGCAGTCAGGCCCATCGCCCGCTCCGCTTCGGCCAGCGCGTAGAGATCGCTGTAGGTCGGCCGGGTCAGCGCGATGTAGCGCAACAGCAAAGCCCGCGCCCGGTCGTAGTCGCCGTTCGTGGCGGCATAGCCGGCGAGCTGCCGGATCGCTTCCGGATCGTCCGGCATCAGGTCGAGCAGGCGCTGCCAGGCGGATTCCGCCAGGTCCGCCTGGCGCGCCCGCTCCGCGAGTCCCGCCAGGCTGCGCAACTGCGTCGCGCTGTCGGCGCGGGTCATGGCGGCGGCCAGCGCCGGCCGCAGGGCGTCGATCCGGCGGGCGCGGAGCAGGGCGCCCAGATAGGCCTCGCCGGCCGCCGCTGCGGTCACCCGCCCGGCATCGACCAGCGCGATCAGGCGGGCCCCGCCGCCCAGCCTGCCCAGCAGGTCCAGCCAGCCGGCACGCCTTGCCCCGTCGGCGGCCAGCGCCTGTGCCTCGATCCAGTCCAGCGCGGCCGGTTCCGGCCGCGGGCCCCACAGATAGGCCAGCTGGCTGGCATCGGGCCCCTGCGCGTCCCCGCCGGCGGCCATGGACTGGAAGATCTCGATCGCGCCATCCTTGTTCCGCAGGTCGAGCAGGCCGAAGGCGGCCTCCCGCCGCCGCTCCGCCGGCGTGCGGGGGTCCAGGCCCTCCTTGCGCAGGAAGGCGATCAATGCCGGGCGGCTGCCGCGCTGCCGCAACAGCTCCTGGTAGGCGGCCGCCCAGGCGCCGCCCATGCGCTCCGCCCGCACCGCCAGGAAACCCAGCGCAGCGTCCGGCGCCCGCTCGACCAGCAGCGACAGCAGGGTCTCGGTCTCGGCGGCGGTGAGGCCTGGCTTGTCGAGCTCTCGTTCCAGGAACGACGCCAGGCGGCCGGTCTGGCCCGCCTGCTGCGCCGCATCGGCAAAGGCGAACAGCCATTGCCCGGCTTCTGCTCCGGGGCCCGGTTCGGCGGCGCGCTGTTCCAGATAGTCCAGGGCCTCGGCCGCGCCCCCGACCGACAGCAGGTTGAAGGCGGCCTCATCCCGCTCTGCCTGGCTCGCGCCCGGGCGGTCCAGCGCGGCGGCATAGATCCGGCGCAGCGCGGCCTTGTCGCCCAGGGCGGTGAGCACGGCGATCTGCTGGCCAAGCACCTCCGGATTGTCGGCAGGCAGCTTGTCCAGGATTGCCCGGGCCTCCCCGGGCCGGCCGGCCAGCAGCAGGGCCGATACCATGCGCAGCCGGGTGTCCAGGCTGTCGTCGAGCGCTGCCAGGCGCTGCGCGGTTTCCAGCGCCAGCTGCGGCAGCCCGGCGCCGGTGGCAGCGGTGTTGAGGTCGCGCAGGACGTCGGTGCCCAGGCCGTCGGCGCCGGCCAGCCAGGCGGCGACAGCCTCGGTCTGGCCGTTGGCGGCGGCCATGATCGCCCAGCCGGGATCGGCGCGGCCGTCCTTCGCGCTGCCGCGCAGGCTGTTGAACAGGGCCAGCCCTTCGGCCTTCTCGCCGGCCGCCAGGTAGAGGGAGGCCAGCTGGGTGAGGTAGCCCTGGGGCATCCGGTCCAAAGCGGGTGCCGTCCGCATGACCTCCAGCGCGCGGCCGGTCCGCCCGAGGGCCAGCAGCAGGGAGGCCAGGCGCTGCCGGTCGCCGGCGCTGCGCGCCCTGGCCAGTGCCCGGTCGATGGCGCGGTTCGCCCTGTCCGGTTCGTCCAGGGCAACGGCGATCGTCGCATCCAGGATCGGTTCCCCGGCCAGGTAGCCGGCCGGCAGGCGTTCGTCGAGGCTGCGGATCGCCGGCAGGTCGCCACGCCGCTGGGCCGTATCGACGAAGCCCGTGAGAAGGCCGGCGCCGAGCTGCTCCGGGCCGTCGCGCGCGACCAGCGCCCGCGCCTCTGCATAATCGCCATCGAGCAGCGCCAGCTCGGTCAGCCGGGGCACCAGCCGGTCGGACAGATCCTCCTGGGCGTTCCAGCTCCGCATGGCCTCCAGAGCGGTCTTCGGTTCGCCGGCCGCGATCCAGGATTCCACCAGTGCCGCCTGGAGGTCCGGATCGTGCGGCGCCTGGTCGGCGATCGGCGCCAGCACGGCGACGGCATCGTCCGGCGCGCCGGCCACGCGCATCTGCTCCGCGACGAAGACCAGCATGCGCGCCGGCTCGCGCACCTTCTTCGCCCATCGGGCGGCGCGATCGCGCGCCGCCACGATCCTGCCCTGCCCGATCAGCAGGTTCACAAGCAGGGCCTGGCCCAGCGGCGGGATCAATGTGGCGTCCCGGTCGTCCTGCTCCTCCAGGACCGCGATCGCCTGGTCGAAGCGCTGCTGCGCGGCAAGCAGCCGGCCCAGCTCGACGGCATCGTCGGGCGTCGCGATGCCGCGATCGACCATCGACGCGAGATTGACGATCAACGGGTCGAGCTGGCCGAACAGCCCGTACTGGCCGATCAGCCAGCGCATGTCGGATGGGCTGCGCCGGTCGACCGGGATCTCTTCCAGCACCTCGATGGCGCGGCCGAACTCCTGGCCGGCGCGATAGATTGCGGCCTGCCGCTGCAGCGCCAGGTTCGGGTCGGCATAGGCGAAGGTCAGCTCGCCGGCGAGCCGGACCGCATCGGCGATGCGCCCTTCCGCCTCGTAGATCCGCGCCAGGGCCGACAAGGTGCCGACGCTGCGGTCGCCCTCGAGATAGCGTTCCTCGTACTGCGCGGTGGCCTCGTCGATATCCTGGTTCTTCAGGCTGATCAGCGCGCGCTCGGCGCCGGTTGGGACCAGGACATAGCCGATCGCAAGGAATCCAAGGGCCACCAGCAGAACCAGCAGGGTGACCCGGATCATGAGGCCCCGTCGCTGACCGGGGTCGCTTCCAGCAGCAGCCCGGCAAGGCCGTCGCCGTCTATGGTGAAGGCCAGCCGTCCGGCCGGATCGGCCTGGGCCGTCCCGGACCAGGCGACCCGGTCGCCGGCCATCGCGCGCAACGCATAGCGGCGACCCGGGGGGGCCCACCAGAGCTGTTCGCCCGCGCCATAGCCGCGCAGCTGCGCGGTGAAACCGCCATCGCCATCGACCTTCAGGTCGCGCGGCGGCCAGCGGGCGGAAATCAGGTAGGGACGGCCGGCACCGGGCGGCAGGTCCGTGCGGTCGACCGGCGCCAGGGCGATCACCGGCTCCTTGGCGACCGGATCGAGGGCGACATAGAGCGAGCCCTGGTAATGCCGCTGGCCCAGCACGCCCCGGGACCGGTCGAAATCCACCGCCTGGAAGGCGGCCTCGTCGAAACGTATGGTGTTCAATGCGCCGCGACCGGCGATCCGCCAGGCCGGGCCGCGGGCGGTCCCGTCCGGATCGCCGCGGGCGGCCGCTTCCACGACGGAGATCGTCAGCCGGTGGAAGCCGTCGACGATGGCGGCATATCTGCTCGCCTCGATCGGCGCGATCTCGGACCTGCTGGCCAGGTCCAGGATGCTGACCACGGCATCAAGGCTCTCCGGATGCTCGCCGGAATAGTTGTGATAGTAGAGGTTGAACGGCTTCAGCCGCCTCGGGCGGTCGGTATTCGCCAATGTCCGGTCGAGGAAGCGCAGCCCGTAGAAGCGCTCGGTCCACAGGTTGGTATAGGTGTTCTCGTTGCTGGCCTGGGCATAGGGCTGGACGATGCCGTTGCCGGTGAAGGCAAGCGACGAGACGAAGAGGATCGAGGGATATTCCGGGTCGAAGCGCGGATCGCCGCCATTCATGTTCATCAGGCCGGCGTCCCGGGTCTCCCGCACCGCCTTGGGGAAGGGCGAGGTGTCGCCCGGCCATTGCAGCAGCCTGACCTTCTTGCCCGCCGGCAGGACCGCCTCGATCTTCTCCGCAGAGCCGCCGACCTCGCGGCTCAACGACCAGGGGACGTTGGGGAAGGCCCGCATCACTGCATGTTCCATGTCGCCGGTGGCCCCCTCGGTCACCAGGTAGCTGGTCTGCGGACCCAGGCTGAACTCCGCCATCACCCTGTCCCAGGCGCTGCTTTCCAGCTTCGGCAGCCGCCCGGCTTTGGCCTCGATCTGCTTTTCCTTCTCGGCGTCGTAGCGGCGGAAGAAGTCCCAGACGAAAGGGTGCGAATAGGTATGGGTGCCGGCCTCGACATGGGGCAGCTCGAAGACCTTCTCTGCGATCTTCAGCACGTCCGGGGTGCCGAAATAGGCCGGGTCCATTTCGGCCCCGATCGGCGCCACGGTGACCGGCAGGCCGGGATAGGCCGCCCAGGCCTTGTCCAGAAGGGCCAGGGTGGCGCCCGAGGCGATGTCGCGATGCCCGGACACGCGGGAAATGTTGCGCCAGCCATCGCCATCCACATGGCTGAAGTAGATCCGCCGACCGGCAAGGGTGGTGGCATCGGGCCGCGGCTGCCCGTGCGAACCGAAAATCCGCTCGAAGAACGCGAACGGATCGACGATCCACCGGCCGCGGACGATCTCGGTATCGAAATAATACTCGTAGCCGGCGGCCGCATAGCCGCCCTCCCGGCCGACGATCACCAGCGGATGGGGGTCTTCACCGGCCGCGCCGCGCACCGACAGGAAGACCTGTGCCTCGGCATCGGCCTGCAGGTACTCGGTGTAGGAGGCGAAGGGGCGCATCGGCTGGCGTTCGAAGCCGATCATCTCAGGGTCCGTGGCTGCGAGCTGCACGTCGTAGGTCAGCAGCCTGAAATTGCCGCTGCTCTCGAGCCCCAGATGGCCCAGGAACCGGTTCTGCGCATCCAACGGGGCGCTGAGCACGCCTGAATCGCCAAGCACGGCGAAGGGGATGCCGCGGTCCATCGCCGCGGTCGCCCAGCGCAGATAGGCCTGCGGGTTCGGCACGTCGCCGCCGAACCAGGTCACCACGCCGCGCAGCCCCGGTATGTTGTCGGGCTCGGGCAGCGGATCCCGGACGTCGTGATAGACGAGCTTGAAGCCGAGATGGTTCAGCGGCATGGCCGCATAGCTGGCCACCCGGGACAGGCGGACGGTATCTTCAGCCTCGCCGTTATAGAGCGCAAGGATCGAGCGCCGCAGAGGCTCCGTCTCCGCCGCCTGCGCGGCGCGCGGATCGGCCGGCAGCAGCATGAGCAGGGCGAGCAGCAGCCCGCCGATCGCCCGCAATGGCCGGCCAACGGACGTCACGGCCTGGGTTCCGGCACCAGCAGGTCCAGTTCCACCGTTGCGACATAGGGCCAGAAGCCGTTCTGCCGCTCGATCTCGTAGATCCTGGCGATGGTGTCGGTCTGCTCCGGGTACCAGTAGTCCAGGGTCAGGACCGCGATCGCCGGATTCGCCTTGCGCGCACCCTCCAGGATGTCGACCTGTTCGCGGTACAGCTCCTCCGGCACCCAACCATATTCCCTGGTATCGAAATCGTAGTCGGTGCGGATGGATTCGCCGAGAATATAGTCGACATGCCGCGCAGCCTCCGGCAGCAGGTCGTAGCCGCGGTTCAGGATCACCGGCAGGCCGGGATAGTGCCGGCGGATGGCGGCCACCAGCCGCTTGCCGGCCTCGATCATGCCGGCATTCGCCGCGGCATCCTCGCGCTCCATGTAGCCCGCATTGTCCAGGGTATCGAGGAAGATCCCGTCGAAGCCCTCGCGCAGGACCGCCGGGATCAGGCGGCTCAGCACCAGCTCCGTCCAGCGGCTGTCGCGCATGTCGACCATGCGGGAATCCGGCCAGCTGGGATTCTGCTGGCGCAGCAGCCCCATCTTCTGCACCTCGGCATAATGCGGCTCGTAGGTCGCCACCTCGCCGACATTGATATAGCCGAACAGCGCGATGCCCCGGTCCTTCAGGGGCCGCAGGTCGGGGTGATGCCGCCCGTCGAACACCACCAGGTCGTAGCCGGTGAAGCTCGAGGCCGGCAGCGCGTCGGCGTAATAGACCACCCATTTCTTCGGCGTGACCGGTCGCCCTGCCGTGGCCCCGGCGGCGCCCTTGTCCTGTGCCGCGGCGGGCGCCGACAGCAGCGCCGGCCAGAGCATCGCCAGCAGCATCCCCAGCCCCAGGCGGCGGGACCAGACCGCCCGCCGGGTCATGACCGGGCTCCGGCGCAGGCGCCGCTGTCGGCCATGTCCTGCGCGAGCCAGTCCATCACGGCCCCGAGCCCGTCCTGGAGGGAGGTCTGCGCCACGATGCCGAGTGCCTGCTCCAGCACCGTCGGATCGCCCAGCGAGTGACGGATATCGCCGGGCCGCTCCGGGCCGGTCTCGATCTCCGCCGGCCTGCCTGCCGCCGCAGCCAGCTGCTCGGCGAGCTCGCGGATGGTGGTGGACCGGCCGGTGCAGACATTCACTACCTGGGCCACCGGGCCGGCATGCTGCAGCGATGCGCAGAGCGCCGCCACCACGTCGGCGACATAGACGAAGTCGCGGCTCTGCCCGCCATCGCCGAAGATCCGCAACGGCACGCCGGTCAGGCAGCGCCGCGCGAAGATCGAGATCACGCCCGAATAGGGCGATGCCGGATCCTGTCGCGGCCCGAACACGTTGAAGAACCGCAGCCCGACCGTGTGCATGCCGAACACGCGGGCGGCGACGCGGGCATGCTGCTCGCAGGCCAGCTTGTCCGCGCCATAGGCGGAGATCGGCAGGACATGCTCGACCTCCGTCAGCGGCAGCCGGTCGCAATCGCCATAGACGGCGGCGGAGGAGGCATAGACGACCGGGATCTTCGGCCGCTCCGACCGGGCGATGCATTCCAGCAGCCCGACAAAGGCGCCGATGTTGATGCTGTGGCTGTCCTGCCAGTCCCGCGTGCAGCGGTCCACCGAGGCGATGGCGGCGAGATGGACAACGCCATCGACCCTGTCCAGCGCCTGGATCAGAAGCGCCCGGTCGCGCATATCGCCCTCGATCAGGCGGGCGCGCTGCGACGGCAGGTTGGCCGGCGTCCCGGTGGACAGGTCGTCGAGGACGACGACCTCATGCCCGTCGGCGACGAGGCGCGCGGTGAGATGGGAGCCGATGAAACCGCACCCCCCGGTAACGAGATAACGCATGCCCTGGCCCATGGCTGAAAGACGGATGACCGGATTGTAGCATGGCAGACAGCAGGATCCGGGCCAGTCCTGCCGCGTTCGGATGGCGTAGGCGCTCACCGGGGGGGCGCTGGCCAGGCTGCCCGGTTCGGCGACGGCGGATTGACCCGGCGTGCCGGAGCGGCATGCTGGCCTTCCGCCCGCGGCGCAGCCGCCGCCAGACGATGGAGTTTCCATGAAGGTCAGCGAAGCCCTGGATTCGCGAATCACCTGCCGCGCCTTCCTGCCCGACCCGGTTCCGGAGCAGGTCCTGCGCGACATCCTGGAAGGGGCCGCCCGTTCGCCGTCCGGCGGCAATCTGCAGCCCTGGTGGACCTGGGTGTTGACCGGTGCGCCGCTGCAGGCCTTCCGTGCCGAGATCCAGGCGAAGATGGCAGAGACGCCGCAGGGCGAAACGCCGGAATATCACGTCTATCCGCCCGGCCTGAAGGAGCCCTATCGCAGCCGGCGCTTCAAGTGCGGCGAGGACCTGTACGCGACGATCGACATCCCGCGGGAGGACAAGCCGGCCCGGTTGCGGCAGCTTGCGAAGAACTTCGATTTCTTCGGCGCGCCGGTGGCGCTGTTCTTCGCCATCGACCGCGACATGCAGCAGGGGCAATGGGCCGACCTGGGCATGTACCTGCAGTCGATCATGCTGCTGGCGCGCGAGCATGGCCTGCATACCTGCCCGCAGGAGGCCTGGGCCCGCTGGCCGCAGACCGTCGGCCGGTTCCTGGAGATCCCGCCGGAACTGATGCTGTTCTGCGGCATGGGTCTGGGCCGGATGGACGAAAGCCATCCGATCAACACCCTGCGCACCGATCGCGCGGCTCTCTCGGACACGGTCGTGTTGCGCGGCTTCTGAACCGGACGATCGGCGCCATGCAGGACAAATTGACGACCTAAGCCCAATCCGTCAGCCTGCACGCTAAGCGCGCATCCGAAGCGGCGCGGATTACGGGAGAGACACAGCCATGACAACGGCCGAACATTACGCGATACCCACCGACGGGGCGGGCTGGACCTTCGACGGCAAATCCGATGCCCATTTCACCTGGGAATATGACGATGGCCGCGCGGCCCTGCTGGGGCTCTACGACAAGGGCAAGAAGCAGCAATGGGATGCCGCCGAGCGGCTCGACTGGAGCCATGAGGTCGATTGGGAAAACCCGATGGCGCTGCCCGACGAGCAGATCCCGATCTACAACACGCCGATCTGGCAGAAGATGAACGGCAAGGAGCGGGCGGAACTGCGCCGCCATCTGCAGGGCCATACCCTGTCGCAGTTCCTGCATGGCGAGCAGGGGGCGCTGATCGCCACCTCCAAGATCGTGATGACGGTCCCGGATGCGGATTCCAAGTTCTATGCCGCGACCCAGGTGATGGACGAGGCCCGCCATGTGGAGGCCTTTTCCCGCCTGCTGCACGAGAAGGTCGGGGTCGCCTATCCGATCACCAGCGGCTTGAGCAGCCTGCTGGAGCAGGGCCTGTCCGACAGCCGCTGGGACATGACCTACCTGACCATGCAGATCCTCATCGAAGGCCTGGCGCTGGCTGCCTTCCAGCGCAACCGGGACAATTCCGGCGACCCGCTGGTGAAGGGGGTCCATGCCTATGTGATGCAGGACGAGGCGCGGCATGTCGCCTTCGGCCGCCTGGCCCTGCGCGACTATTACCCGGAGCTGAGCGAGGCGGAGCGTACCGAGCGCGAGGAGTTCGTGGTCGAGGCCTGCTATCACATGCGCGACCGCTTCAGCCAGCGGGAGGTCTTCGAGAACCTGGGCATGGACCAGGAGACCCTGCTGGAGATGTTCCGCGGCAGCGAGGTGATGAAGCAGTTCCGCGCCCGCCTGTTCACGCGCATCGTGCCCACGGTGAAGGATATCGGCCTGTGGGGGCCGAAGGTGCGGGAGGCCTTTGCCGACATGGGCGTGCTGGACTATGCCGCGTACGACGCCGAGGCGATGCTGGAGGCCGATTCCAGGCTCGCCGAGGATTTCGACGCCAAGGCCTTCGTCGCGCGCGAGACCGGGCAGCCCGCCACGGCGGCGGAATAGCGTCGGACAGGACAAGGGCCGCCGCAGCCAGCGGCTGCGACGGCCCTTCCCGACTGTCACCCGGCTCCCGGCGCGGTAGCCGGGAGCCGGAGGATGCGCCTCGGGATCCGCCTCAGCGGTTCTCGTAGGCGGTGCGCAGGGTCTGGTTCATCGGGATCGCGGTGTAGCGGTCCATGTCCACGTCCCGCATGGCTTCCAGGTCGTTCTCCGTCAGGTGCGGCAGGGTAACCCGGTCAGCGGCGAAGGCCAGCCGGTCGATCGGCAGGGCGACCTCCTGGTCGCCGATCCCGAGGAAACCGCCGACGCCCACGATCGCGTAGATCTGGTCGCCGCGGATCGCGAACTGCTCGACCTCGCCGACATCCTCGCCGTTGGCGCTGTAGACATCGTCGCCGACCAGTTCGTCGACCCGCGAGCCATACATCGGGTGCTTGCGCATCGCCAGGATCAGCCGCTCACGCTCGCTGGCCTGCTGCGGCTCGGCAATCGCCTGCTGCTGCTGGCGCTGCTGCGCCGCTTCGCCGGCAGTGCCGTCGGTCTCCTCGAAGCGAACCTCGGCCTCTTCCTGCTCGACATTCACGTCCGCATTGTCGGCCCCGGTGACGCGCACCTTGGCCTTGCCCTGCTGGACGTTCACATCGGCCTCGCCGCTCGACTGGAAGCGGACCTCCGGCTTGGCGCGGTCGATATTGACGTCCGCCGCCAGGTTGGAGGCCTCCGAGATCTCGACCTGCGGCTTCGCGGCCTCGACATCGACCTGAGCCTTGGACTCCTCGACGATGATCTCCGGCTCGGGCCGGACGAAACGGATCTTCGGCTTCGGCTGGCTCACATTCACCGTCGGTTCGACCGAGGCGACGTTCACGTCCGGCTTGGGCATCTCGATCTCGACGATCGGCTTCGGAATGTTGACGGTAATGTCAGGCTGCGCCTGCTGTACCGTCACCACCGGCGCCGGCTGCCGCACGTTCACCGTCGGCTTCTGCTGGCGCACGATCACCTCGGGCTGCGGCTGGCGGACCGTCACCTGGGGGCGCTTCTGGTCGACCGTGACCTTCGGGTCGGTGGTCTGCACCGACACCTGCGGATCGGGCTGCTCGACGACGATCTGGCCGCCGTTCGCCGCGGTGCGGAAGGTCTGGCCGGTGCTGCCCTGGCCGGCGCCGCCCGCCGTAAAGGCATTGCCGTCCGCGCCGAACATGATCAGCACGGCCTCGACCTCGGCGAACGTGTCATGCGCGGCCCGGACATGCTGCAGGCACTGGGTGCGGCTGTCGGTGTTGCGCGCCTTCTCCAGGTTCTGGCGGGCCTGCCGCTTGTCGGCGGCAGACAGCCGCTGCGACTGGTCCACGGCGCGGGCCACCTGCTCCGTCGCCTGCTCGCAGGAAATCTTGGTCATGCCGGCCCGGTCCGAGGACGCGTCCTGGGCGGCGGCCAGTCCCGGGACCGTCAGAGCGGTCGCGGCCATCATGGCAAGGATAGTGTTGCGGTGTGTAAGCATCGTGTCTCCCCTCGTGGCTTGAGAACTAGGTACTGGCCTAACCAACAGGAGAGTTTCGATAGTTGTTCCAAAAAAAATTTCTGAAATCCGGATGTGGTTTGTCTCCGCCTCGCTTGCGATTTCCCGGCTTCGCTTGCGATTCTTTGCAGAATATGGAAAGTGATGCTATTCGGGTTGCGGCTTCCGCTTATTGCTGGATCAGCCGATCAGTCCGGCAGTTCCGCGACCTGCACCATCAGCTTGCCGGTATTGCCGCCCTCGAACAGCTTCTTCACCGTGGCGGCGGCATTCTCCAGCCCCTGCACGATGTCGGTCTGGTACTTGATCCGGCCGGCGGCATGCCAGGCGATCAGGTCGTGCATCGCCTCGGGGAAGCGCGCGGCATAGTCCAGCACGATGAAGCCCTTGACCGTGGCGCGCTGCATCAGCACCTGCTCGAAATTCGCCGGCCCCGGCACCGGGCCCTCCGCATTGTAGTGCGAGATCAGGCCGCAGAGCGGCACCCGCGCGTTCAGCCGCAGGCGGGCGAAGATCGCGCCCATGACCGGCCCGCCGACATTCTCGAAATCGATGTCGATGCCCTCCGGCGCCAGCCGGTCGAGCTCGGCGCCGACGTCCTGGGCGCGGTAGTCGATCGCCGCGTCGAAGCCCAGCTCCTCGGTGATCCAGCGGCATTTCTCCGCCGAACCCGCGATGCCGATCACCTTGCAGCCCTTGATCTTGCCGATCTGCCCGACCAGGGAGCCGACCGCGCCGGCCGCCGCGCTGACCACCAGGGTCTCGCCCGGCTGCGGCCTGCCGATGTCCAGCAGGCCGAAATAGGCCGTCATGCCGACCCCGCCGACCAGCGCGACATAGCCGGGCAGCGGCATGGTGCGCTCCGCCGGCAGCCGGCCCAGCGGCGTCTTCGCGACGTCGACCACGGCATAGTCCTGCCAGCCCCACATGCCGTTGACCAGGTCGCCGGGCGCATAGCCCGCGACATTGCTCTGGTCCACGACGCCGACGGTCACGCCGCGCATCACGTCGCCGACCTTCACCGGCGGCATGTACTGCTTCGCGTCGGACATCCAGATCCGGTTGGTCGGGTCCATCGACAGGATCAGGGTGCGCACCCGCACCTGTCCCGGCCCGGCATCCGGTGCAGGCGCGGTCACCCAGTCCAGGTCCTGCTCGCCGATATCGCCGACCGGCCGGCGGGCCAGCCGCCACTGCCTGTTGCTCTCGCCGCTCATGCCGTTTCCCCCATCTGGTTTCTGTGCCGGCCGGCCGTCGATCCCTTGCTGAGCGGGCCCGCGTCAGCCCGGGCCGCCGGTCCCGGCGATCGATCGCAGGGCCGCCTTCAGGTCCTGCAACTGCGCGGGCGGGCATTGCGCCAGGGCCTCGCGCTCCTGCTCGCGCGCCCGCTCCGCCAGGCTGTCCATCAGCGCCCGGCCGGCCGGCTCGACGGCGATCCGGTGCACCTGGTCGGACCCGGCGGGCGCACGCTGCAGCAGGCCGCGGCCCACCATGCGGTCGACCAGGTCGGCGACGTCGTTGCGCTTCATCACCGTGGCATCGGCCAGTTCCTCCAGGGTCAACGCATCCTGGCCGGCGCCGGCCAGGGTCGCCAGGATGCGCCATTCCATCACGTCCAGCCCGGCCTCCCGCACCGCGCGGTGAAACGCCGCGGCCAGGCGCTGGCTGGCGCGCGTCACCAGCGCATGCAGATGGTCCTCGGCAAAGGGCGCGTCGCTGGGCCGGCGCCCGGCGCGGCCGGCCCAGGCCAGTTCCGGATGCTCCTCCAGCGCCGCATAGCGGCCTTCGTGAAAGACCAGCGGGACCCGGTCGGAATGGCTGAAGTTCAGCACCTCGCCGACAAAGATCAGATGGTCGCCGCCCTCGTAGACATGGGCGGTGCGGCATTCGAAGCAGGCCACGCAGTCCGCCAGCAGCGGCACCCCGCCGACGCCGGTGGCGCAGGCAATGCCGTCGAACTTGTCGTCGATGGTGCGGGCGAAGCGGTTCGACAGGCCCTGCTGGCTCTCCGCCAGGATATGCACCGCGAAATGGCTGGCCTCCACGAAGGTCTCGAAGCTGCGGGCGTTGCGGCCCAGGCTCCACAGCACCATCGGCGGGTCCAGCGACACGGAATTGAAGCTGTTGGCGGTGACGCCGACCCAGTCCGCCGGGTCCGGCCCGGCACTGGTCGTGACGATGGTGACGCCGGTGGGAAATCGCCCAAGGGCCTGGCGGAAGACTCGGGGGTCGGTGCTCTCGGTCACGTCGTCGGGATCCTGCTGGGGGGCGGGCGAACGCTCGGGCCAGGATACACGGCCCTGCCGGGATACAAGGGGCAAAGCCGCGCGGGGTCAACACGAAGCGTCCCGCAAGCGGGCCGCCGCGGCCGTCGCGTCAATACCGGCCGGTCCCCGCACCGCGCAGGCAGGTCAGGATGGCATCGTCCAGCGACCGCCCGCTCAGGCGCAGCTGGCTGTCGTCCGGCTGCGCGCTGTCCAGGAACCGCCGGACCAGGCGAAGCACGATATCCGCCTCCTCAAGGCTGGCCAGGACATCGGGTCCACCCTGCAGCTTGATGCCGATCGGTCGTTCTGTCTCGGCCAGCAGTCCGGTCAGGCGCAGCGCGGCGTCGAGCGCGGCATCCTCGCCGCGCGCCTCCAGCGCCTGCAGGTCCAGGCCGATCATGTCGGCGCCGCCGGCGATCGCCGTCTCCACCGCCTGGCCCAGCGCCAGGTCGTCGCCGAAGACGCGGTCCTGCAGCAGGACCTTCAGCGGTATGCGCGGCCCGCAGGCAAGCTTCAGTTCCCGCATCAGGGTGAAGGCCGGGTCGCCGTCCTGCTCGTCGGGCAGGAAGGCCTCCGCCGTCAGCACCACCTGCACCTCGACGGCGCCTTTCTCCAGGCAGCCGAGCGCGGCTTCGAGGTCGATCGCCAGGGCGCCGCCGCGCAGGCTGACGGTGCGGCGCGCCGGGTCGGGCCGGCCGTCCGGCGGCAGCACGACCAGCAGGTCGTCAAACGCCTCCGGCGGCACGAGCAGGGCGGCCGGCGGCATGTTGCTGCCGACATGCCGGTTCACCAGGGCGCTGACCGCGTCGCGGCCCGCCTCGCCTTCGTCCAGCTCGACATCGGTGAGGCGGCGCAGCTGCCGGGCCAGGTCCAGCCGCTGCGCCGCGGCAGGTTCGGGTCGGGAGTTCATGGCTTCGCTTTTCCTTGCCGGGGCTCTGGGATACCGTCCGGCCAATCGCGCCGCCATGCAAGGGCGGCGGCATCTCCGGGGAGGAAGGCCATGGACGGACAGGTCGTGTCCGGCGACCGCTCGATCAGCCAGGCTGCGCTGATGGGCAATGCGGCCAGGGCGGCAGGCGGTTTCGACCGGCTCGGCGTCGGTGCGAACGATACCGTCGCCATGATGCTGCGCAACGATTTCGCCTTTTTCGAGGGCGCGTTCGGCGCGGCCCTGATCGGCGCCTATGCGACGCCGATCAACTGGCACTACAAGGCCGACGAGGCCGGCTATATCGTCGAGGACAGCGACGCCAAGGTGCTGCTGGTCCATGCCGACCTGCTGCCCCAGATTGCCGGCGGTATCCCGGCCCATGTCCATGTCTTCGTGGTGAAGACCCCGCCGGAGATCCGCGACGCCTATGGCCTCGACGATGCGGCCTGCGCCGTGCCGGCGGGCCGCACCGACTGGGACCAATGGGTCGCGCAGCAACCGGCCTGGGACCGGCCGGCGCCGGCCCTGCGCACCAACATCATCTATACCTCGGGCACCACCGGCCGGCCGAAAGGCGTGCGCCGCGAGCCGGCGACCCCGGAGATGGCCGCGAAGATCGAAGAGATGGTGTCGGTGATCTTCGACGTCCGCCCCGGCGAGGAGCGCCGGACCGTCGTGACCGGGCCGGTCTACCATTCCGCGCCGAACCTCTATGCGCTGATGAATGTCCGCGACGGCGGGCTGACGATCCTGCAGCCGCGCTTCGATCCGGAAGATCTGCTGGCGATGATCGAGCGGCACCGGATCACCCACCTGCACATGGTGCCGACCATGTTCGTGCGCCTGCTGAAGCTGCCGGCGGAGGTGCGGGCCCGCTACGACCTCTCCTCGCTGCGCTTCGTGGTGCATGCCGCCGCACCCTGCGCGCCGGAGGTGAAGCGCCAGATGATCGAATGGTGGGGGCCGGTGATCAACGAGTATTACGGCGGCACCGAGACCGGCGGGGCGGTGTTCCACACGGCAGAGGAGGCGCTGCGCAAGCCGGGCACGGTGGGACGGCCGATCCCGGGCGCGGTGGTGCGGATCTACGACGACGAGGGCCAGATCCTGCCGCCCGGCAAGGTGGGCGAGATCTTCCTGCGGATCGGCGACTGGCCGGACTTCACCTATCACAAGAAGGACGAGATGCGCCGCGAATGCGAGCGCGACGGCCTGATCACCTGCGGCGATGTCGGCTGGCTGGACGAGGACGGCTTCCTGTTCATCTCCGACCGCAAGAAGGACATGGTGATCTCCGGCGGGGTGAACATCTACCCGGCAGAGATCGAGTCGGTGCTGATCGCGATGCCCGGGGTCGCCGATTGCGGCGTCTTCGGCATTCCCGACGAGGAGTTCGGCGAGGCGCTCTGCGCCTTCGTCCAGCCGCAGCCGGGGGCGGCGCTGGACGCGGCCCAGGTGCGGGCCTGGCTGCGGCAGCGCATCGCCGGCTACAAGGTGCCGAAGCAGGTGGAGTTCCGCAGCGAGCTGCCGCGCGAGGATTCCGGCAAGATCTTCAAGCGCAAGCTGCGGGAGCCCTATTGGGCACAGGCGGGACGGGCGATCTGATGGGGGACAGAAGATGAATGGGGATGCCGCAGCGAAGGTGCAGCCCAAGGTGCTGCCCAAGGTGCTGGTCGAGCGCGACGGGCCGGTCACCACGGTGATCATCAACCGGCCGGCGCGGCGCAACGCCGTCGATCCGGAAACCGCCGACCTGCTGGAGGATGCCTTCCGCGCCTTCGATGCGGATCCGGACGCTGCGGTCGCGGTGCTGACCGGCGCGGACGGCAATTTCTGCGCCGGCTACGACCTGAAGTTCGTCAGCGAGCAGGGCACCGGGGTGGATCGCGGCGGCGGCGACTACGATCCGACGGGGCGCGGGCCGATGGGCCCCAGCCGGATGCTGCTGGGCAAGCCGGTGATCGCCGCGGTCGAGGGCTATGCGGTGGCCGGCGGCATCGAGCTGGCCCTGTGGTGCGACCTGCGGGTGGCGTCGGAGACGGCGCAGTTCGGCGTGTTCTGCCGCCGCTGGGGGGTGCCGTTGATCGACGGCGGCACGGTCCGGCTGCCGCGCCTGATCGGCCAGAGCCGGGCGCTCGACATGATCCTGACCGGTCGTGCCGTCGGGGCGGAGGAGGCGCTGTCCTTCGGCCTCGCCAACCGGGTGGTGCCGGCGGGGCAGGCGCGCGCCGCGGCCGAGGCCCTGGCGGCGGAGATCGCGCGCTTCCCGCAGCTCTGCCTGCGGGCGGACCGGATGTCGGCCTTTCGCCAGTGGGATTTCGACCTGCCGGCGGCGCTCGACAACGAGGGGCGCGGCGGCGTCGCGCCGCTGCGGCAGGAGGCGCGGGCCGGCGCCACCCGGTTCGCCGGCGGCAAAGGCCGCGGCGGCGGCTTCGGGGATATCTGAATGAACGCGGAGGCGAACGGTCTGGCGACAGCTGTTTTCTCACACTCGTCACCGCGGGGCTCGACCCACTGCTGTCCGGTTCAGGTCGGCCGCTGTGCGATATGGCGCGACCTGCCCCCCAAAAGGTCGTCACTCGCGTATCGAGTACGCGAGTGACGCGTTTTCGGGCGGCCGGCCCCGGCAGAAATCGGCCGGGCAGGCATAGGAGCAAAGCATGACCCGGACGATTCCCTCCGCCCTCCTGTTCGACGTGTTCGGAACCGTCGTGGACTGGCATGGCACGGTCGCGCGCGAGGCCGCGCTGCTGCTGCGGCCGAAGGGCATCGCGCTGGATTGGGAGGGCTTCGCCAAGGCCTGGCGGAAGGAATATGCGCCCTCGTTCATGCCGATCGTCCGCGGCGAACGCAGCTATGCCGACCTGGACGTCCTGCACCGGGAGAACCTGCTGCGCGTCCTGGCGGCCGAGGGGCTGCCGCCGCAGGACGACGCGCTGGTCGACGAACTGGTGCGGATCTGGCACCGGCTGGATCCCTGGCCGGATGCCGTCGGCGGCTTGCGACGGCTGCGCGGGCGCTTCCCCCTCTGCACCGTGTCGAACGGCCATGCCGCGCTGATGGCGGCGATGGCGCGGCATGCCGGGCTGGACTGGGACCTGATCCTGGGCTCGGAGCCGGCACAGCAGTACAAGCCGCATCCGCGGGTCTACCTGACGGCGGCGAACTGGCTGCGGCTGGAGCCGGGCGCCTGCATGATGGTGGCGACCCATGAGAACGACCTGAAGGCGGCGGCCGAATGCGGGCTGCGCACCGCCTATGTCTGCCGGCCGCACGAATTCGGCCGGCGCGACGGCGACGGCTTCGACGACATGCCCAGCGGCAGCTATGACGTCGTTGCCCGCGATTTCCACGACCTGGCCGCGCAGCTCGGCTGCTGAACCGGCCCACCAACCGAGGAAGGAAGCCAGATCGATGGCGGACCTGGAGGAAGCCCGCGACGGTCGTGTCGCGATCCTGACGATGAACCGGCCCGACCGGCTGAACGCCCTGTCCGGCGAGATGCTGGAGGCGCTGCTGGAGGCCCTGCCGCGGCTCGCCCATGACGACGATGTCGGCTGCGTCGTGCTGACCGGCGCCGGCCGCGGCTTCTGCGCCGGCGGCGATATCGGCGCGATGGCGGAGGACGAGGGCAGCACGACCCTGGAGCAGGGCACCGCCCGGCTGCGCCGGGCGATGGACACCTCGCGCTGGCTGCGCGAGATGCCGAAGCCAGCCATCGCCATGGTGAACGGGCCGATCGCCGGCGCGGGCATGTCGCTGGGCCTGGCCTGCGACATCCGCATCGCGGCGGAGGAGGCGCGCTTCGTCACCGCCTTCGCCAATGTGGGATTTTCCGGCGATTTCGGCGGGTCCTATTTCCTGACCCAGATCGTCGGCACGGCGAAGGCGCGCGAGCTCTATTTCACCGCCGACAAGCTTTCCGCGCAGGAGGCCCTGGCCCTGGGCATCTACAACCGGGTCGTGGCGGCCGACGCGCTGCGCGACGAGACCCTGGCGCTGGCCCGCCGGCTGGCGGACGGGCCGGGCATCGCGCTGGGCTACATGAAGAAGAACATGAACGCCGCCCTGACCGCGCCGCTGGCGCAGATGCTGGACATGGAGGCGATGCACCACATGCGCTGCGCCGCGACCGCCGACCACAAGGAGGCGGCGAAGGCGTTCATGGAGAAGCGCGCGCCGCAGTTCAACCGGCGATGAGCGGGACCGAGTCCCCGGCCGTCCAGGCCGCGTCGCGCTTCGCGGCGGAGCGGATCGCGCCGCGTGGCGACCTGGCGCAGGCCGACGGCTTTCCCGACGATCTCTGGGCGCAGATGGCGGCGGCCGGGCTGCTCGGCTACGGCATCGCGCCGCAATATGGCGGCGCCGGCCTCGGCCCGGAGGAACTGGCGCGGACCGCCGGCGCGCTGGTGCGGGCGGGCGGCAATGTCCCGACCGCGGCCGCCTGGGCGGTGCATACCACCGCCGCCCGCCAGCTGGTGCAGCGTCTCGCCTCCGACGAGGTCAAGGCCGAACTGCTGCCGGCGATCGCGGCCGGCACCAGCTCCGCCGCGATGGGCCTGTCCGAGCCCGGCGTGGGCGCGCATCCCAAGCGCCTGGCGACCCGGGCGCTGCGCGACGGCGATGCCTGGCAGGTCAGCGGGCGCAAGGCCTATATCTCCAACGGGCCGCGGGCGGACTGGTATGTCGTGCTGGCGGTCTCCGACGAGCGCGAGGGGCGGAAATCCTTCACCGGGTTCCTGGTGAACCGCGACTGGCCCGGGGTGGCGCGCAGCACCGATTCCGGCGTCGATTTCCCGGGCGCCCTGGGTCATTGCGGGCTGGAGCTGACCGACGTGCGGGTGCCCGACCGCTATCGCCTGGGGCCGGAAGGCTCCGGCGACCGGGAGATCCTGCGCCGGGTGCGGGTGGTGGAGGACAGCCTGATGGCGCCCGCCCTGGTGGAGGCGGTGGGCCGGCGCATCGCCGCGGCGGCCGCGCGCCTGGCGCAGGCCGGCAGCCAGGACGATGCCATCGCCGCGGAGCTGGGCCATATGGCCAGCGAGCAGCGCCTGCTGGCCCTGGCCGCGCCCTTCCTGCTGGCCCATGCCGAGGGCGGCGGCGACGATGCCGCGCTGTTCGGCTATCGCGCCGTGGCGCACGACCTGCACGACCGTTTCGACGCGATCCGCCAGGCGGTCAGCGGCGGCGCGCCGCTGGACGCGCTCGACGCCGATATGCTTACTCTGGGCCGCGTCGCCCGCTCGGTCGACGCACTGCGGTACCGCGCGCTCGGCCGCGACCTGATCGCCAAAGCACAGGAAGCCTGAATGTCCCAGGAGAATGCCGTCGCCCCGCAAACGAAGGCGGCGGATCCGCGCATGGCCGACATCCCGACCGTGAAGACCGGGTTCGAGGGCCATCGCTATATCTGCAACGACCGCATCGCCACCACGGTCTACCTCGCCCACCACCTGCAGAAGCCGGTGCTGGTGGAAGGCCCGCCCGGCGTCGGCAAGACCGAGCTGGCGCTCGCCACCTCCCGGCTGATGGGCCTGCCGCTGGTGCGGCTGCAATGCTACGAGGGGCTGGACGAGTCCAAGGCGCTGTACGAGTGGAAGTACGGCAAGCAGCTGCTCTACACCCAGATGCTGCGCGAGCAGCTGTCGGAGGTGCTGGACGGCGCCAAGGGGCTGAAGGCCGGCATGGCGCGGCTGCACGACTTCGCCGACATCTTCTTTTCCGCGGAGTTCCTGGAGGCCCGGCCGCTGCTGCAGGCATTGCAGCAGCCCGGCGGCGCGGTGCTGCTGATCGACGAGGTGGACAAGTCGGACTACGAGTTCGAGGCCTATCTGCTGGAGATCCTGTCCGCCTACCAGATCACCATCCCGGAGATCGGCACGATCAGCGCCGGGGTGCCGCCGCTGGTCTTCCTGACCTCCAACAACACCCGCGAGCTGGGCGATGCGCTGAAGCGGCGCTGCCTGCATCTCTACATCCCGTTCCCGGACGCGAAGATCGAGGCGCGCATCGTCGAGGCGCAGGTCCCCGGCCTGTCTGCCAGCCTGCGCACCCAGCTCGTCGCCTTCGTGCAGGCACTGCGCGAGGCCGACCTGAAGAAGCTGCCGGCGATCAGCGAGACGGTGGACTGGGCGCGCACCCTGGTGCTGCTCAACGCCACCGAGCTGAACCCCGACCTGGTGCGCACCACCCTGAACGTCCTCCTGAAGTTCCAGGAGGATGCCGAGACCGTGGAGCCGGAGATCTACGCCCTGACCCAGACGGCGCTGAAGGCGTCGTGACCGTCGGCCGGGGCTGAGGCACGCCAATGCAGCGCACCGTCGGCAGCTTCATCGGGGTGCTGCGCACCGCCGGCCTGCCGGTCTCGATCCCGGAGACCCTGGAGGCGCATCGCGCGCTGGACCTGGTCGGCTTCGGCGACCCGGTGCTGCTGAAACATGCCTGGGGCGCGGTCCTCGCCAAGAGCGAGGAGGAGCAGGCGATTTTCGAGACCTGCTTCGACCGCTTCTTCGCCCCGCCCGACAAGGCGCCCGAGGACGGCCGCCCGCGCCGCAAGGTGGAGGGCGACGACAGCGACCGGCCCGACACGCCCGACGACGAACTGATGCCGACCGGCGGCCAGCCGTTCGGCGGCGGCGGCGGCAGCGGCACCTCGGAGCTGCGCACCGATGCAGCCCTTGCCCGCATGCTGATGGAGGGCGACCGCGCGGCGCTGGCGCAGGCCGTGGAGGGCGCGGCCCAGGCGGTGGGGCTCGAGCAGATCCGCCTCTTTACCCAGACCGGGCGCTTCACCCGGATGATCATGGAGGAGATCGGCCTGGAGGGGCTGGATGCCGAGATCGCCGCGCAGGAGGCGCGCGACGATGCGGTCGGCGCCGGCCTGGCGCGGAGCCTGCGGATCGGCCGGCAGCGGCTGTTCCGCCGGGTGGCGGAGCGGGTGGAGCGCCAGCTCGCCCTGAAGGCCGACGGCGAATCCCGCGCGATCCGCGAGGATATCCTGACCCGGGTGCGGCTGTCGGCCGTCGACCGGCGCGACTATCGCATGATGGCGGAGCTGATCCGCAAGATGGCGAAGAAGCTGATCGCGCTGCATTCCCGGCGCCGCAAGGTGACCGACCGCGGCCATCTGGACCTGCGCCGGACCCTGCGCGCCAATGTCGCCTATGACGGCGTGCTGATGGACCTGCACTGGAAGCACAGGAAGGTCGACCGGCCGGAGATCTTCGCGCTCTGCGACGTGTCCGGCTCGGTCAGCGCCTATGCCCGCTTCCTGTTGATGTTCCTCTACAGCCTGGGGGAGGTGCTGCCCAAGGTGCGCGCCTTCGCCTTCACCGGCCCGCTGGCGGAGGTCACCGAGCAGTTCCAGCGCCACGAGGTGGAGCGCGCGGTGTCGGAGGTGATCACGAAGTTCGGCTTCGGTTCGTCGGACTATGGCATGGCGCTGGACCAGTTCGCCGGCCTCTGCATGGACGAGGTCGACCACCGCTCCACGGTGATCATCCTGGGCGATGCCCGCACCAACAACGTGAACCCGCGCATCGAGACCCTGGAACTGCTGCACCGCCGCGCCCGCCGGGTGATCTGGCTGAACCCGGAATCGACCGGGCAGTGGGGCACCGGCGACAGCGCGATGCTGCGCTACGCGGCGCATTGCACCCGGGTGGAAGCCTGCGGCAGCCTGCGGCAGCTGGAGCGGGCGGTGGACAATATCCTGCGCGGGGCGGGGTAGGCGGCAGCCCCTGTGCTGGCGCGCTACACGGCCCCGCTGCCCGGGCATCGCAATCGTCGCGGCCCGGTCACCCCGGACTGACGCCGCGAGCCGGCGCTGTGATGGCGGCCTCCGAGTTGCAGGAGCAACGCCTGCCTTTGCGGTTTCTGTTCGCAGGACGGTGCCGGCACAAAGCAGGGCTGGAAGGCGATGGGCGGCTGGAAATTAGGCAACACCGTCAACGGCTGCCAGGCGCAGTACGTGCTCGTCCGCGAGGCGATGGCCAATCTTGCACATGTGCCAGACGGCCTCACCGCCGGGCATCGAGCTCATGCCGCAGCGCAGGCTCAACTCAGATCGCCTCGACGGCCTTCGCCAGAAGGTTGCGGACAGCGCCCGCCACGGCAGTCAATTCGGCATTCTCGATCGCCTGCATCGACGCCACCGGGTCGATGGCGCTGACCTCCACACCGTCCCCGACTTCGCGCAGGATGACGTTGCAGGGCAGCATCGCGCCAACCCGCGGCTCGATCCCGATTGCCTGATGCGCCATCTTCGGGTTGCAGGCGCCGAGAATGCGATAGGCTGGCATCTCGACATCGAGCTTCTTCTTCATCGTCGCCTTGACGTCGATCTCCGTCAGAACGCCGAAGCCATGGCTCGCGAGCGCCTCGCGCGTACGGGTGTCGACGTCATCGATGCCCGCGCCGGAGATCATCCGGTTTATTGTGTAACTCATCGGGAAGTCCTTTCACGCGTTTCCGAAGAGGAACGCACGCCGAAGCGGATGGCGGCGGCGTACACGAAATCCATCGACAGAGGGGCCTCAGGTTCATGCCAGGAATAATCCACGCTCACCTCGGGCTTGGAGCGCCTCAGGTCAGGGCGGCGCAATGGCGTTGCGCGCGATGAGCGCGCCAGACCCCGCTGCCTCCGGCGCGGCCCAGCCCCTCTCGGACCGGTTCAACCAGAACTGCTTCTGCGTCACGCTTGACCGTCGGTCGCTATGCGAGGCGCTGGAGCGCGAGGCCGATGACCCGGCGTTCTGCGAGACGTTCATCCGCCCCAAGGCCCACCTGTTCGCGAACGTGCCGGTGTTTCTCTCAGCCACAGAGGTGGCCGAGATGCAGGGGGTGGTGGCAGCAGTCGAGACGACGGCCCGGCTTGCTGCATACAAGGCCGTGGCCCTCTCCCGGGCACCGGAAATCTCGCGGGCGGATCACGGGCCGGTCGGTGCATTGATGGGCTACGACTTCCATCTTGGCAAAGATGGCCCGCGGTTGATCGAGATCAATACCAACGCCGGCGGGGCATTCCTGAATGCCCTTCTTGCCAGGGCGCAGCGCGCATGTTGTTCCGAAATGGACATGCCACCGGCGCCGCAGGCGTTCGAGGACGCGGCGGTCCGCATGTTCCAGAGCGAATGGCTGCGCCAGCGCGGAACCGGCGCACCAGATCGGGTCGCCATCGTCGACGACAGTCCGCCGGAGCAATATCTCTATCCCGAGTTCCTGCTCGCACGGGAGGTCCTGGCGGTGCGCGGCTTGGAGGCGATTGTCGCGGATGCCAGCCACCTTCGCTATGAGCGTGGCCGGCTCAGCATCGAGGGAAAACCCGTCGACCTTGTGTACAACCGGGTCACCGATTTCGCTCTCGATCAGCCAGGGCATCGCGCTCTGCGAGAGGCCTATCGCGATGGTGCGGTGGTCGTAACGCCGAATCCGCACAATCATGCCCTGCTCGCCGACAAGCGTAACCTCTCGCTGCTCTCCGATCCGGCGATGCTCAAGGCATGGGGCCTGGAGCCCGCACTATTGGCCCGGCTCAATGCTGTTCCGCGCACTGTCATTGTCACGCCCGACAGCGCCGACGACCTGTGGAAGTCGCGCAAGGGCCTGTTCTTCAAGCCGACGGGCGGGCATGGCGGGAAGGCGGTATATCGCGGCGACAAGGTGACGAAAGCCGTCTGGGCAGAAATCGAGCGAGGCGGCTATGTTGCCCAGACTTTCGTCCGGCCGAGCGAGCGCATGATCAAGACCGACGAAGCGCTCCAGGTCCGCAAGATGGACGTTCGGCTCTATACCTATGACAGCCATGTGCTTCTGGTGGCTGCGCGCCTCTACCAAGGCCAGACCACCAATTTCAGGACTCCTGGAGGCGGGTTCGCTCCGGTGTTCGTGATCTGAACGCGGGCCTCGATCGTCGCGACCGGGGGCTGAGCCGGCCGACCCTGCCGCATTCCGGCAACCACCCGCCCGGCAACGGCAGGGGCGCGAGCGCCGCTGCCTTCGGCTACACTCCCCCATGACACCAGGGGCGCGCGAACAAGGCCCGGGAACGCATCAGGGGAGGCAGTGCAGATGTATCCGTTTCGACAGGCCGGCCGGCGCCTCGCGCTCGGCGCCGCAATCCTGGCCGCGGCACTGGCGCTCGCGGCGCCGCAGGCCGCATCGGCGGCGGACAAGGTGACCATCGGCGCGCTGCGCTTCACCTCCCATGCGCCGACCTTCATCGCCTATGAGAAGGGCTATTTCGCCGAGGAAGGGATCGAGCCGGAGATCTCGTTCTTCCAGGCCGCGCAGCCGATCGCGGTGGCGATCGCGTCGGGCGATATCGATTTCGGCGTGACCGCGCTGACCGGCGGCTTCTACAGCCTGGCGGACAAGGGCGCGGTGAAGGTGATCGGCGGCCTCTATACCGAGGATCCGGGCCATCCCGGCATGGCGATCATGGCCTCCAACCAGGCCTATGAGGCGGGCCTGAAATCGCCGGCGGACCTGGCCGGCCATTCCTGGGCGATGACCCAGCAGGGCTCCTCCTTCCACTATGTGGCCGGGATGATCGGCGAGAAGTACGGCGTGCCCCTGGCCGACATCAGGCTGGTGCCGCTGCAGAAGGTCGGCTCGATGATCGCGGCGGTGAAGTCCGGCCAGGTCGACGCGATGGCGATGGTGCCGCATGTGGCGGTGCCGCTGGACAAGGCCGGCGCGGCGAAGATCATCGGCTGGGTGCGCGACCTGGGCGACTGGCAGGTCACCACCATCTTCACCTCCACCGCCAATATCGAGAAGCGCCCCGACCTGGTGAAGCGCTTCATGCGCGCCTATGCCAGGGGGGTGGACGATTATCTCGCGGTGATGCTGGACCAGGAGAAGGACCCGGCGGCGACCGAGGCGATGGTCGACATCCTGCACAAATACGTGAATCCCGACGATCCGCGGGAGAAAGCGGCGGCGGCGATCCGGTCCGGCGCGGTCTACATGGTGCCCGGCGGCGAGCTGAAGATGAAGAGCATCGCCCACCAGCTGGACTGGGCGCAGAAGAACGGCCTGGCGCCGGAGAGCCTGACCGTGGAGAAGATGATCGCGCCCGGCTTCACCATGTGACCGGCTGCCGGGCGGCGGGTCGCCGCCGCCCGGCAGCAATCCCATGGACCTGCACCTGAGGCATCTCTCGCACCGCTACGGCGCGACGGAGGTGCTGCGCGATATCGACTTCGAGATCCCGGCCGGCCAGATCGTCTGCATCGTCGGGCCGTCGGGCTGCGGCAAGTCCACCCTCTTGCGCCTGATCGGCGGGCTGGAGCGGCCGGATGCGGGCGCGGTGGTGCAGGTCGGCAGCCCCCCGCGCGACAGCCTGAACCCGCTGACCTTCATCTTCCAGGACATCGCCCTGGTGCCCTAGCGCAGGGTCGCGGGCAATGTCTCGCTGGTGCTGGAGGATCATCGCCTGGACGCGGCGGCACGCGAGGCGATCGTCGCCGACGTGCTGGCGCGCACCGCGCTGACGGAGTTCCGCGACGCCCTGCCGCGGCAGCTGTCCGGCGGCATGCGCCAGCGGGTGGCGATCGCCCGGGCGCTGGCGGTGCGGCCGGCCTGCCTGCTGATGGACGAGCCGCTGTCGGCGCTGGACAGCCAGACCCGGGAACTGCTGCTGGAGGACCTGCTGGCGCTCTGGCTGCGCGAGCGATTCACCGCCTGCTATGTCACCCACAACCTGGAAGAGGCGGTGCGGCTGGGCCACCGCATCGTGGTGCTGTCGCGGCGCCCGGGGCGGATCCGCGAGATCGTCGCCATCGACACCCCGCTGGAGGCACGGATGGCGGACCCGCATGCGCTGGACCGGGAGCGCCGGCACCTCTGGCAGCTGATGCGGGAGGAGGCGCTGGCCGCCGACAAGGAGCTTGCCGATGACTGACAGTACGTTCGCCGAGGTCCCGGCCGAACGGCCAGGGGAACGGGAGGTGCCGTTCCGCGGCGGCGGCTTCCGGCCGCGGCCGCTGGCGCTCGTCGGCATCCTGTTTTTCGCCGCCCTGCTGCTGGGCTGGGAGGCCGGCTGCCGGCTGGGCTGGATCGGGCCGCTGGTGCTGCCCGCCCCGTCGGAGGCGCTGGCCGCCCTGGTCGACCTGGCGGAGTCCGGCAACCTGCTGCGGCATCTGGGCGCCTCGCTGCAGCGCCTGGCGCTGGGCTGGACCCTGGGGACCCTGCTGGGGCTGGCGGTGGGGCTGTCGGCCGGGCTGTTCTCCCTGGCGCGGGCGGCGGTGGTGCCGTTCACCGCGGCGATCTTCCCGATCCCGAAGATCGCGCTGCTGCCGCTGTTCGTGATCTGGTTCGGCATCGGCGAGGAAAGCAAGGTCGCCACGATCCTGTTCGGCGTGTTCTTCCCCACCGTGATCTCGGTCTATGGCGGGGTCGACAATGTCGACCGCGGCCTGATCCGGATGGCGCAGAGCTTCGGGCTCAGCCGCTGGTCGATCGTGCGCAAGGTGGTGATCCCCGGCGCCATGCCGGCGATCCTCTCCGGCTTCCGGATCTCCGCCTCGATCGGCATCATCCTCCTGGTGGCGGCCGAGATGATCGGCGCGGAATACGGCATCGGCGCCTATGTCCTGCTGGCCGGCAACCTGATGGCGACCGACCAGCTGGTGGCCGGGGTGGCGATCCTGTCCCTGTTCGGCCTGACGGTCAGCTGGCTGCTGGGGCGGCTGGAGCGCTCGGTGCTGAAATGGCGCTAGGCGGCGAGGTCTTCGACGTCGTTGTCGCCGGCGGCGGCAGCGCCGGGGTCGGCGCGGCAATCGGCGCCGCGCAGGCCGGTGCCCGCACCCTGCTGGTGGAGGCGGGCGGTTGCCTGGGCGGCGCCTCGACCCTGCGCAACGTGGTCACCTATTGCGGCCTCTACACCCTGGCCGACCCGCCGCGCCAGGTCGTGGCCGGCGTGGCGGAGCAGGTGCTGCGCCGGCTGCGCGCCCGAGGCGCGGTCACCCCGCCGCTGCGCCACCGCGGCGTCTATGTGGTGTTCGAGCCGGAGGCGGTGAAGCTCGCGCTGGACGAGGCCTGTGCCGGGGCCGGGGTCGAGGTCCTGCTGCACAGCACCGTCGCGCGTGCCGACCGCGACGGCGGCCGCCTGCAGGCGCTGGGCCTGTTCGGCCATGGCGGCTGGCGCGAGGTCCGGGGCCGCGCCTTCGTCGACGCCACGGGCGAGGCCGACCTGGCCTGGCTGGCCGGCGCCGCCACCCGCTACGGCAATGACGGGCAGGCCAATCTGGGTTCGCTGGGCACCCGCTACGGCGGCATCCCGGCGCAGGTCGCGGTGACCGCGGACCGCCTGGCCGCGGCGGTGGCGGCGGCGAAGGCCGCAGGCATCGGGCCCTTCACCAAGGACCGCTCGGTGGTCACCCGCCTGCCGCAGAGCGGCGACCTGGTGGTCTATGTGGCGAGCGCCGACTATGACGCCCGCGATGCCATCGCGCTGTCGGCGGCCGAACGCTTCGGCCGCCAGCAGGCGCAGGCCTACCTGGCGGCGCTCCGCACCATCCCGGGCTGCGAGGGTGCCTGGCTGGCCAGCACCGGGCCGCAGTTCGGCACGCGGGAGAGCCGCCACCTGGCGTGCCGCTACCGGCTCGCCTGGGCCGATGTGCAGGCCCGGCGCCGGTTCGACGATTGCATCGCGCTGGGCGCCTGGGGCGCGGAATGGCATGACCGGTCGGACTGGAGCAGCAGCTTCGACTATGCCCCGGAGCGCGGCGCCTATGACATTCCGCTGGCTTGCCTGGCGGCCTGCGACACCGCGAACCTGTTCGCTGCCGGCCGCACCGCCGATGGCGACCGCCTGGCCGGGGCGGCGATCCGGGTGATGGGCACCGCCTTCGCCACCGGCCAGGCGGCCGGGGTGGCCGCTGCCGCCGTGGCGGACCGCGGCGCCGCCGCGCCGCAGGCGGTGCGCGCGGAACTGCGCCGGCAGGGCGCAATCCTGTCGGCGGAGGAGGCAGTGCCGGCGTAGCACCGCCCTTGGTGGATGGATCCCGGCGCGACGCCGGATGACCTCGAAGGGTGCGTTGCCGGGAGACGCCGACCATGCCACCGCCCCGGCCCCCGGTCCGGGGAAAGGCCAGGATCGGTCCGATCGGGGGCCGGCCGTGGAGGCCGGGACGCGCATGCGGGTCTGCACTATGATCCGCGACCGGACCGCGCGCGCCCCGCCCGCATGCCCGCCGGCGCGCCGCAGGCGGCGCGGGCCGCGGACAGGGGCGCTGTCCGGTCGCAGTTGCAGGAAGGGACGACGGATGCTGGATATCGCAATCACCGGAATGGGCACCGTCTCGCCGGTCGGACTGGGGGCGGCGCATTTCCACCGCCAGCTGATGGAGGATGCCTGCGGCATCCGCATCGCGCCGTGGGGCGAGCGGATCGGCGGCGGGCCGGCCTGGTGGGCGACGATCCCGGACTTCGCCGCGTCCGACTGGATGGATGCGCGCATCGAGGACGGCACCGACCTGTTCGCGCAATACGCGCTGGCCGCCGCCCAGCAGGCGGTGGAACAGGCGGGCCTGGGCGAGATCGATCCCCTGCGCACCGGCGTGGTGCATGGCACCAGCATCGGCGGCGCGCGGGCGGTGATGAAGGCGCAGCACCTGCTGGACCGCGACGGGCCGGAGGCGGTGCCGCGCAAGACCGAGATCCAGATCTATCCCAACATGGCGGCGGCGCAGATCGCGATGCGCTACGGCCTGCACGGGCCCAGCCTGACGGTGACCACGGCCTGCGCCTCCTCCCTCGATGCGCTGGGCAATGCGGCGCGGATGCTGGCGGCGGGTCAGGCCGACGTGATCCTCGCCGGCGCCACCGAGGGCGGCCTGACCCTGGCCGGCGGCGGGGCGGACGGGGATTTCATCCCGGCGACCTTCTACACCAGCACCCTCTACGGCATGGTCGGGCCGGCCGACGATCCGCGCCGTGCCATGCTGCCCTTCGACCGGAAACGCCAGGGCATCGTGATCGGCGATGGCTCCGCCATGCTGGTGCTGGAGCGCGGGGAGCATGCCCGGGCGCGCGGCGCACGCATCCTGGGCTATCTGCGCGGCTATGGCTCGCTGGCTGACGCGCACCACCCCTCCGCCCCGGAACCCAGCGGACAGTGGGAGGCCCGCGCCATGGAACTGGCCCTGGCCGATGCCGGTCGCGAGGCGGGCGAGGTCGGTGCGCTGATCGCGCACGCCACCGGCACGCCGAAGGGCGACACGGCCGAGATCCGCGCGATCAACCGGGTGCATGGCGACCGGCCCACGCCGTTGCCGGTGGCCTCGATCAAGGGCCATGTCGGCCATACCGGCGCCGCATCCGGCGCGATGGCGCTGATCACCGGCCTCCTGGGCATGGCGGAAGGCCGCTTCCTGCATACCGCCAATACCGACGAGCCGGACCCCGAGGCCCGCTTCGACGTGGTCACCGGCGCGCCGCGCGATCTGGACTTCGATGTGCTGCAGGTGAATTCCTTCGGCTTCGGCGGCCAGAACGCCTCGATCGTCGCGACCCTGGAGTGACCGGCCGGGCGGCTACTGCAGGATTCCCGCCACCTGCGCGTCCGTGAGCGGCGGCAACCGACCGGCGCCCGGCGCCGCCGCTCAGGCCTTTTGCTCCAGGCTGGCAAACCAGTCCGCGACCTGGCTCTGCGCGGCAGCCATCAGCGCGTCGGCCAGCTGCCGGTCGTCGGATGCCCGCGCCAGGGTGAGCGCGCCCACGGCCAGCGCCAGGATGCGCAGGGCCGCCGTGGTGTCCGCGCCGTCGGGGGGCGTCCGGCGGCCCCGGAACAGTTCCTGCCAGAACGCGTCGATCTGCGTGGAGAAGGCATGCCGGGTCGGCTCCGGCGCACGTGCGGCATCGGCGGCGAGGGTCGCGAAGCTGCAATTGGGGGCCACGGCCGGCAGGTTCTCCGGCGCCAGATAGGCCTGCAGGATCCCGGCCGCCTGCGCCTGCAAACCCGCCGGATCGGCGTCGTCGCGCTGGCGCAGCCGGTCGATCAGGTCGTGGCGCCCGGCCACGACCTCCGCGAACAGCTCGGCCTTCGACGCGAAATGCGCATAGAACCCGCCGCGGGTCAGGCCCGCCTCGGCCATGATCGCGTCGATGCCGACCCCGTCATAGCCATGCTGGCGGAACTGCCGCGCCGCGGCGTCGACGATCCGCTCCCGGGTCTGGGATTTATGCTTACGGTTCAAAGGCATGGCCGCCCCCCGCCGGTCCGCCTGACATTGTGGAATATGTTTAATAACATATAAAATGTCATATGATGAATAACATACTTACGGGGAAAGGGGGGGATCCGGTGATCGCGTTGTTCTATTGCGGCCTGCTCGGGCTTCTGATGGCGGCCCTGTCGATCCGCGTGCCGTTCCGGCGCTTCGCCAGGCAGATCGCGTTTGGCGATGGCGGCGACCCGGTGCTGGCGACCCGCATCCGGGTGTTCGGCAACTTCGCGGAATATGTGCCCTTCATCCTGCTCGTGCTGTTGGCGCTCGAGTGGCAGGGCGGCAGCGCGGCCTTCCTTCATGGCGCCGGCATCGCCCTGCTGCTCGCCCGCCTGCTGCATGCCGTCAGCCTGGTCTCAACCGGCGGCGGCCGGCGTCACCGCATCGGCCGGGCGATTGCGGCCATGGCGACCTGGCTGGTCCTGCTGGCCTGCGCCGGCTACGCCCTGGTCCTGGCCCTGCGGTCGGGCCTGGTCCTGCCGTCCTGAGGCGCCGCGGCGCCTCAGGCGTCCGGCCGCCAGGAGCCGTGGAAGCCGTAGGGCACCCTGACCGGCAGATGGGCGCGGGCGACCGGGCCATGGGCAATGTCGCCGGTGTCGAAGATCACCAGGTCGGAGCGGTTCTCCCGCGGCCGGAAGGCCGTGGCCAGCAGCCAGCCATCGCCCTCCGGCGCGGTGTCGCTGCGGGGTACGAAGACCGGCTCCGAGAGCGTCTGGCCGTCCGGCAGCTGGTGGCTCTCCTTGCCGCCGGCTGACAGGTCGTAGCGCAGCAGGGTGTCGAAGGTGTCGAAGCTGTCGTCGCCGCCCGGCTCCACCGGGGCGCTGCGGCCGGCAGCGAAGCCGTAGCGATAGGTCAGGCCGGTCCGGCGCTCGTCCAGGCGCGGGAACTCCGCGGGCTGGTCGTCCAGCATCTCCTCGGCGACCGTGTCGCTGTTGCCGTCCAGGTCGAAGGTCCAGCGCACCAGGCGGGCCGGATTGTCGCCGCTGGCCGCCGGCCGGCCCTCGGGGTCCGTGAACAGGGGCGCGACATCGTACTTCATCACGTCCGCCACGATCCGGTTGCCGTCGGTGAAGGCGTTCAGCGGGTGGAAGACGTAGCAGGCCGGGGCCTGGAACCAGCGGATCGTTTCGGTCACGGCGTCGCGCGCCATCACGCCGATATGGCTGCCCTTGTCGGGCTCCCAGGCGAAGAACGGCTTGCCCTGCATGATGCGGCCCATATCGGCGGTCAGCGGGAAGACGGGGAAGAGAACATGCCGATCGGTCGTGATGAAATCGTGGACCATCGCGCTGTACGGCGCCTGGAAAAAGTCCTGCCGGGTCAGCCGCCCGGCATTGTCGATCACGTAGTAGGCTAGGTCCGGCGTTGCAGGCCCCTTCGCCATGTAGGCGAAGGCCAGCATCTCGCCGGTCTCGGGGTCGACCTTGGGATGGGCGGTGAAATTCGCCTTCAGCGCGCCGCCGAAATCCCAGATCCCGTCGGTCGCGAGGCTCTGCGGGTCGACGGCGACCGGGGCATGGCCTTCCTCCAGCGCCAGCAGGCGGCCGGCATGCCAGACGATATGGGTGTTCGCCAGGCTGGGATCCTTGTCCCGGACGGAGGGATCGCTCACCATCGGGTTGTTGAACATGCCGAACAGGGCGCGGCCGGCGGCGCGTTCCAGCACGACCTTCTCGGTCATCACCCAGCGGTTGCGCCAGGCGACGCGGCCGTCGCGGATGTGGAAGGCATGGACCATGCCCTCGCCGCCGAACCAATGGCTGGTGCCGCGTGGCGGATATTGCGGATTGGGCCCGTTGCGGTAGAGGCTGCCGGCCAGCTCCCGCGGCACCTCGCCCTCGACCACCAGGTCATGGGCCTCGCCCTCCATGAGCAGCGGCGCGAAATTCCCCTGCAAATGCCGGATCTCCGGAAAGGCTGCGGTCATTTGCGTCTCCTGCTGCTTCGGCCCGGGCGTTCGAAGGCGCCGCCATGGCCGGGGCAGGGTATAACGCCGGGGCAGCGAAAGGGAGGGCGGCATGGGGTGCATGGACGGAAAAGTTGCGCTGGTCACGGGCGGCGCATCGGGGATCGGCGCGGCCTGTGCCCGGGCCATGCTGCGCGAAGGCGCAAGGGTGATGATCACCGACCTGGATGCGGATGCCGGGGCATCGCTTGCCGGTGAGCTGGCTTCGTCGGGCGGCGTGGCGCGCTTCCATCCGCAGGATGTCGCCCTTGAGGCAGGCTGGGTCGACCTGGTCGAGGCGCTGCGCCGGGACTGGGGACGGCTGGATGCGGTGGTGGCCAATGCGGGGATCGGCATCGGCGGGCCGGTGGCGAAGATGAGCCTGCGGGACTGGCAGCGCCAGAACGCCGTCAACCTGGACGGGGTCTTCCTGGCGGCAAAGCATTGCCTGCCCCTGATGGCGGCCGGCGGCGGCGGCGCGATCACCGTGATTTCGTCGGTGGCGGGGCTGCAGGGGGCGCCCGGCCTTGCCGGTTATTCCGCGACCAAGGCCGGGGTGCGGTTCTTCGCGAAGTCGCTGGCCCTGGAATGCGCCGGCCAGCGCAATGGCATCCGGGTCAACAGCGTGCATCCCGGCATCATCGACACCCCGATCTGGGACAAGATTCCACCGGATGGCCGGCCCCGCCAGGACCCGCACGACCTCGCCGCCCGGCTTGCGCCGGCCGGCCGGCCGGGCACTCCTGCGGAAGTGGCTGCTGCCGTGCTCTTCCTGTCCAGCGATGCGGCGTCCTATGTGACCGGCGCGGAACTGGCGGTGGATGGCGGACTTTCCGCCTGACCGGGCCGGCCCACCCGCCTGGCCGGCAGGCGGACCAGGACCGTGGTGCCGTGGCCGGGCGCGGAGTCCAGCTGCAGGCTGCCGCCATGGGCCTGGACCAGCGCCAGGCTCAGCGGCAGGCCCAGGCCCGTCCCGCGGGGGCTGTCGCCGGGCCGCGCCCTGGCCTGGCCGAAGGGTTGCAGGACCCTGGGCACATCCTCCGGCGCGATGCCGATGCCGGTATCGCTGACCGAGAGCAGGAGATCGCCGCTGTCGTGGATCCCGCCCCGGATCGTCACTTTCCCTGCCGCCGTCGAGAACTTGACGGCGTTCGACAGCAGGTTCAGCAGGATCTGCTGGCAGGCGCGCTCGTCGGCCCGGATCCGGGGCAGGTCCCGGGGGATCTCGGCCTGCAGCTGGACCCCCCGATGCCTTGCCTCCTCGGAAACGAACCGCAGGGAATCCTCCGCCAGGGCCGCGATATCGACCTCGGATTCGCGCAGCTCGAGCTTGCCCGCCTCCGCCTTCGCGAGGTCCAGCAGGTCGTCGATCAGGCTCAGCAGATAGGTGCCGCTGCGGTGGATATCCTCGATATAGCTCCGGTACCGGGCATTGCCGATCGGGCCGAACAGCTCGTTCTTGATGACCTCCGAGAAGCCGTTGATGGCATTGAGGGGCGTGCGAAGCTCGTGGCTGACATTCGCCAGGAAGTCGGTCTTCGCCCTGCTCTCGCGCTCCGCCGCCGCGCGCGCCCTGTCGAGATCCAGGTTGCTGATGCGCAACTCCGCATTGGCGATGCGCAGGCGCTCCAGGTTCGCGAATTCGCGCCGCCGCAGCCGCTCCGACTGATGGCTGGCATAGATCCCGAAGAAGTTCGCGGCCGCCATCCAGGCGATCAGGCCGGACCGCTCCGCCGGTCCCATCTCGTAATGCCAGATGACCTGCGCGATGAACGCCGCGCTGAGCAGGCAGCAGGGCACCAGGCGGTAGAGGAAGCGGTTCGGCGTGAAGATGTAGATGAAGAGGACCAGCAGGATGAACTGGACGTCGAGCAGCTTCAGGATCGGCCCGGTCAGGGCCGAGAGCAGGATGGTCTGTGCGATGAGGGCGATCGAGCTGGCCAGCACCAGCCGGTCGAGGCGCACAGGGCGCACCCTCCGCCACACCGCGGCGAGCAGCAGCACCGCAAGGCCCGTGACCGCCAGGCGGGTGGCAAGCAGCAGCTGGAACTCCGGTTCGAAGCCGAAGCGCAGATGGACCGAATAGAGATGCGGCAAGGTGGCGATGATGATCAGGATCGCGACCAGGCTGGCCCGCGACAGGGCGGTCGGGTGATCCCACCGCCGATACTCCGCCTCCGTTGCGGCGTCCTGGAACGCCGCTGTCCAGAAATTCAGTTTATGGTCGATCGCTTGGGTCATCCTCGTCGGGCAGGCCTGCAGGTCTCACGGCAACCGATCCGGACGGGAACGCCCAGACTGCCAGTCATGGCACGAAAGTCTTGCCGCTCGATTAAGGGCCGCGGACGGCCGTTGTTGCAGGACGGCAATTGCCTGTCGCGGGGCGCGCGCCGCATCCTATGGGCAGGCGGCAGATTGCAGAACGGGGAGGCAGGACATGCGGCCATCTGAAGACGCGAAAGCGGAGATCGACCGGGTCGCCCGCTTGATACCGGAGCATTTCAATGCCGGCGACATGGCGGCGATCGGGCCGCTCTATACCGTGGATTGCGTGTTCATGGTGCATGGCGCGCCGGCGATGACGGGTCGGCAGGCGGTCGTCGATGCCATGGCAGGCCTGAAGGCCGACGGCACCGACCGGCTGGAGACCTGGCGGGTCGAGGTCCAGTCCGACGGCGGGAACGGCGCGGTGGAGCATGGCGGCTATCGGATGTTCGACGCCGCCGGGCGGGAAACCGACCGCGGCAAGTACATCGTGCTCTGGAAGAAGACGGACGGGGCCTGGCTCCTGCACTGGGACATCTTCAACTCCGACCTTCCGGCGATGGCGGCGGAATGATCGTGCGGGCAGGGACAGCGGGGGCAGGGCAATGACGGCAGAACCGACAGGCGGTCTCGACCGTGGCTTGGCGGCGGAGATCCTGGCGGCGGTGGATGCGGGATTCGAGCAACAGCTGCAGTTCACGCAGGACCTCGTGCGGCATCCCTCGCTGCGGGGGCAGGAGCATACCGCGCAGGACTTCCTGTTCCACGCGATGGCATCGCGCGGCTATGCGATGGACCGCTGGGCGATCGAGGAGGATGCGATCCGCAACCATCCGGGCTTCTCGCCGGTCAAGGTGTCCTACGACAATGCGATCAACGTCGTCGGCACACATCGGCCGCGCGCCGAGACAGGCCGGTCGCTGATCCTGAACGGCCATGTGGACGTCGTGCCGACCGGGCCGTACGACATGTGGTCCAGGCCGCCATTCGACCCGCATGTCGAGGGCGACTGGCTGTATGGCCGTGGTGCTGCGGACATGAAGGCCGGCCTGGCGGCCAACCTGTTCGCGCTCGATGCCCTGAAGAGCCTGGGCCGACATCCGGCCGCGACCCTCTACCTGCAATCGGTGACCGAGGAGGAATGCACCGGCAATGGCGCGCTGGCGGCCCTGCTGCGCGGCTACCGCGCCGATGCGGCGCTGATCCCGGAACCCGAGGACGACAAGCTGGTGCGGGCCAATACCGGGGTGATCTGGTTCCGCATCCATGTCCGCGGCGAACCGGTCCATGTCCGCGAAGCCGGTGCCGGCGCCAATGCCATCGAGGCCGCCTATGCGGTGATTGCCGCGCTGCGGGAGCTGGAGGCGGAATGGAACGGCCGGAAGGCGGATTTCCCGCTTTTCGCCGGGCTGGATCATCCGATCAATTTCAACCCCGGCCGGATTGCCGGCGGCGACTGGGCCTCCTCGGTGCCGTCCTGGTGCAGCGTGGATTGCCGGATCGCGATCTATCCCGGGGTGGATCCGCGCGACGCCGCGCGGGAGATCGAGGCCTGCGTGGCGGCGGCGGCGCGCGGCCATGCCTTCCTGGCCAACAATCCGCCGCGGGTCGAATATAACGGCTTCTTTGCCGAGGGCTACGTTCTGGAGGAAGGCTCGGCCGCGGAGGCCGCGCTGGGCCGCGCCCATGCCCAGGCCTATGGCGCGAGCCTGGAGAGCTTCGTCACGCCGGGCTATCTCGATGCGCGGGTCTTCGTCCTCTATGACGACTGTCCCTGCCTGGTCTACGGCCCCTATTCGGAGAACATCCATGCCTTCGACGAACGGGTCAGCCTGTCCTCGCTGAAACGGGTCACCGGCTCGATCGCCCTGTTCGTGGCGGAATGGTGCGGACTGGAGACCGCCGCCTGACCGTCCCGATGCCGCGAAATCCCTGCTGCCGGCGACGGGCCGGCATGATATCAAGCGTAGCGGGAGCAACGGTCGGGAGGTCGGGCGATCATGGGCAGGGCAGGCCTGAAGGGTGCGGTCATGGCCATCGCGGCGGCATGCGCCGTTGCGGCGGCGTTGCCGGCGGCGGCGGCCGGCGACGCGGTGGCGCGGGGCGATTACCTGGTCAACGGCATCATGGGCTGCGGCAATTGCCATACGCCGCAGGGGCCCGGCGGACCGGACCTGTCCCGGCGGCTCGCCGGCGGCATGACGATCGAGGAGGCCGGGCTGTTCACGGCCCATGTTCCCAACATCACCCAGGACGCGGCGACCGGGATCGGTGGCTGGACCGATGCCCAGATCGCCACCGCGATCCGCGACGGCCTGCGCCCGGACGGATCGTTGATCGGGCCGCCGATGCCGGGCGCGCTGTATCGCGGCATCTCCGACGACGACCTGGCTGCGATCGTTGCCTATCTGCGCACCGTGCCGGCGATCGCCAATGCCGTGCCGAAGTCGGTCTACAGCATTCCGCTGCCGCCGGCCTACGGACCGCCGGTCGACCATGTGGCGGCGGTCTCGCCCGACGACCGGTTGGCCTATGGCGCCTATCTGGCGGGGCCGCTGGGGCATTGCGTGGAATGCCATACGCCGCTGGGCGCGGCCGGCCAGGCCGACTATGCCGGGCGGTTGGGCGCCGGCGGCCGGGAGTTTCCCGGGCCGTGGGGCGTCTCGGTGTCCAGCAACGTCACGCCGGCCGGCGCGGTCTCGGACTACAGCGACACGCAGCTGAAGGCCGTCATCACCACCGGGATCCGGCCGGATGGCAGCCACATGATGCCGCCGATGGGCTATGGCTATTATGCGCGGATGACCGATGCGGACCTGGATGCCCTGGTCGCCTGGCTGCGCAGCCTGCCGCCCAGGGATTAGCTGCCCGGGGAGTGGCCGCCCGGGGAGTAGCCGTCCAGGGAGAGCTGCCGTCCGGGTGCGGTGGTCCCGGAGCGGCGGCCGGTGGATAATCGGCAGGGACGGTGTCGGGACGGCGCCTGTTCGACCGTCCAGGACATGGGAAGGCCGATCCGCGGCAGTCCCATGACCCGGAAAGGAACCCTGCCATGCTCTATGCCCTGTTGATCTTCGAGTCGGAGGAGGCGATGGAGCGCCAGACCCCGGCGGAATTCGATAGCATGATGGCCGCCCACGGCCGGATGCAGGACGCGGCCAAGGAAGCCGGCGCCTTCCGTGGCGGCGTCAAGCTGATGCCGTCCAGTTCCGCCAGCACCCTGCGCGCCGGCACCGGCGATGCGCAGGTGCTGGACGGGCCGTTTGCGGAAACCAAGGAGCTGCTGGTGGGCTTCTACCTGGTGGAATGCGACAGCCTCGACCAGGCGATCGAGCATGGCCGCCGGCTGCCGCACCTGGCCGGTGGCGCGGTGGAAATCCGGCCGGTCCAGTACCTCACCTCCCTGCTGGCCGGCGAGGCCTTCCGGTGGAGCAGCTCGGACTGATCCTGCGGGCCAGCCGGCCCAAGGCGCTGGCGACCCTGGTACGCCTGCTCGGCGATTTCGACCTGGCGGAGGAAGCGGTCCAGGAGGCGATCCTGCGCGCCGTCCAGGCCTGGCCGGAGGCCGGCCGACCCGGCAATCCGGTCGCCTGGCTGGTGCAGACCGGGCGCCGCCACGCCATCGACAGGATTCGCCGGCAGGCCGTCGACCGGCGCAGCCGGCAGGGGCTGGCGCCGCTGCTGGAGCCGGCGGTGGAGGCTCCGGACGAGGCGGATGCCCCGGCGGTGCTGGAAGACGACCTGCTGCGCCTGATCTTCACCTGCTGCCATCCCGCGCTGGCGGTCGAGGCGCAGATCGCCCTGACCCTGAAAACGGTGGCGGGGCTGGGCCTGGAGGAGGTCGCGAGTGCCTTCCTGCTGGCGCCGCGGGCAATGGAGCAGCGCCTGACCCGGGCCAAGCGCAAGATCCGCGACGCCCGGATCCCCTACGAGGTGCCGCAGGAGGGCGAACTCGCCTCCCGCCGCGGCGCGGTGCTGCATTGCGTCTACCTGATCTTCAACGAGGGCTATCGCGCCGCGCAGGGGACGGAGCTGGCCCGCGACAGCCTGGCGGAGGAGGCGATCCGCCTGGCCCGCCTGCTCGCCCGGCTGTTCCGCGGCGCGCCCGAGGCCGGCGGCCTGCTGGCCCTGCTGCTGCTGACCCATGCCCGGCGCCCGGCGCGAACCGGCAGGGACGGTCGCATTGTCCTCCTGGAGGCGCAGGACCGCCGGCTCTGGGACCGCGCGATGATCGCCGAGGGGCGGACCCTGGTGGACAAGACCCTGCGCGCCGGCCGGCCGGGTCCGTACCAGGTGCAGGCGGCGATCGCGGCGCTGCACGCGGTGGCGCCGTCGGTGGCGGAAACCGACTGGGCGGAGATTGCCCTGCTCTATGCGGCGCTGGAGGAAATGCAGCCCTCGCCGGTGGTCACCCTCAACCGGGCGGTGGCCCTGTCCAGGGCAGACGGGCCGGCGGCCGGGCTTGACCTGCTGGAGAGCCTGGCGGGGGATGCGGCGATGCTGCGCTATGCCCCGTTTCACGGCGCGCGGGCCGCCCTGCTGGCCGAAAGCGGCGATCGCGACGCGGCGCGCACGGCCTACGAGCGTGCGCTGTTCCTCAGCGGCAACCAGCGCGATCGCGAGCATCTGCTGGAACGCCTCTCGGCGCTGGGTTGACGGCCATTGCCTGCCGGGCGCGGCGCGCGGATGATCCGTTGCCGATCCGGATCGAGGACCTTCAGATGACCGACCTTCGCGGGCTCTCCGCCTTTCCCATCACGCCCAGCGACCGGGACGGCCGCGTGGACACCGAAGCGGTCCGCAGGCTGGTGGCCCGCCTGCGCGATGCCGGGGTCGATTCCATCGGCCTGCTCGGCAGCACCGGCACCTATGCCTACCTGACCCGTGACGAACGCCGCCGCGCGCTGGAGGCGGCGGTCGACGAGGCCGCCGGCAGGACGCCGGTGCTGGTCGGCATCGGCGCGCTGCGGACCGACGATGCGGTCGATCTCGCCCGCGACGCCAGGGCGGCCGGTGTCGCCGCCGGCTTGCTCGCGCCGGTCTCCTACACGCCGCTCACCGACGACGAGGTCTTCCAGCATTTCGAGACGGTCGCGCACGAGAGCGCGCTGCCGATCTGCATCTACGACAATCCGGGCACGACGCATTTCCGTTTCACGCCGGGCCTCGTGGCGCGCCTCAGCGCCGTGCCGGGCATCGTCGCGGTCAAGAGCCCGGCCGGCACAAGCAGCGAGACGGCGGGCCATCTGGCCGAGCTGCGCGGCCAGGTCCCGGAGGGATTCTCGCTCGGCTATGCCGCTGACTGGAACGCCACCGAGGCCCTGATCGCCGGCGGCGCGGCCTGGTACAGCGTGCTGGGCGGGATCCTGCCCGGCATCTGCCTGCGGATCGTCAGGGCCGCCCAGCAGGGCGATGCGGCGGAGGCCCGGCGGCTCGACGCGGCGCTGGCGCCGGTCTGGGACCTGTTCCGGGCCCATTCCAGCCTGCGCACGGTCTATGTCCTCGCCGACCTGCTCGACATCGTCCGTGCCGATCCGCCGCGGCCGATCCTGCCCCTGGGCGACGCGGCGCGGCATGAGATCGCCGAGACCTATCGCGCCCTGCCGGCGGAGGTGACCGGGTAGCCGGATTTTCTTCGCAGCGCCTGTCGGGACCGGTGCCGGCTGTTCGTCCAGTTGACAGCCGGGCGGTGGGCGCCCGGCAACCAGGCGAAAAAAAGTGGAGCAGGGCGATGAGCGAGGCGGTGAAGCAGGTGCCGGTGAACCAGCAGGACTATCCGAACCCGATGGCGGTGCATGGCATGTTCGGCTGGTGCGAACTGCGCACCGGGGATCCGGCGAAGGCGGAAGCCTTCTTCACGTCGGTTCTGGGCTGGCAGACCGAGGCGATGGAGGGCGCGCCGGGGCCCTATCTCGTGGTGAAGGTGGCGGGCATGCCGGTTGCCGGCATTGCCGGCGGGCATGACGGACAGCCGGCCTGGATGCCCTATGTCACCGTCGACGATGTCGATGCCCGCATCGCGGCCGTCCGGAAGGCCGGCGGCAAGGTGGTGACCCCGGCCTACGACGTGCCCGGGGTCGGGCGGATGGCGGAACTGGCGGATCCCACAGGGGCCCATATCTGCCTGATCGCCTACGAGTCCTAGCCGCCGGCTGGGGCCCGGGTCAGCCCGGCTCGACCGGCCGCAGCAGGTAGCCCAGGCGCGGGAAATGCACGACCAGGTCGTCCAGCACCGGGTCGGTGCGTGCCAGGGCGACCTCGTCGGCGGTCAGGCGCAGGATCCGGCCGGTGACCGCGGGGCTTCCCCGGTCTTCCGGCCGGATCGCCGCCATGTCGCCGGTGGCCATGGCGTCCATCGGCAGGCCGGGGTCCAGCGGCTGGGGCTCGCAGCTTGCGGCGATGTCCAGCGCCTTGGCCGCCGCCATCTCCTCGCGCCGGCCATGGCCGATCCGGGCGATCCGCTCCATCCAGGCGCGGACCGGGCCGCCCGGGACCAGTTCGTCCAGGCAGTTGCGGGGAAACTGCGCCAGGAACCAGAGGCCGTGATAGACGGCGAAATCGGCCAGTTCCGGTGCCGGTCCAAGCAGATAGGGCCGCCCGTCATGCAGCAGGCCGTGGATCCGGTGAATGCCGGGGCGCAGCTGTGCCAGGGCGCGCTGGCCGGCCTTGCGCACCGCGTCCGCCGGCGGCGGCGGCAAGCCGCGCATCGCCGCCCGGTCGGCATGGAAGCGATGCGGCAGCAGATCGGCGTTCAGCCCCGTGACGTAGTGGGCCGCCGCCCAGAAGAACTGGCTTTCCGCCCAATGGGCAATGATCTCGTTCTGCGCCACGCCGGACAGGAAGAGGCTGGGCTCCGGATGCCGCTCTTCCAGTTCCGCCAGGATGCGGCGCGTGTCGCAGTGGATATGGGCGCCGACCTGCAGGGCCGGCACGCGCCGATAGCCGCCGGTCAGCGGGGTGTAATCGGGCTTGGGCAGCACTTCCGGCACCAGGACGGACTGCCAGGTCAGGCCCTTCAGGCCGAGGACCAGGCGGATCTTCTCGGAGAACGGCGAACTGTCGTAGTGGTGCAGGATCAGCGGCATGGTCTGTCCTGTGCCGGTCTGCCGCTGTCGCCGGGCGCCCCTCCCGACGCGCCGGCGCTGCCCCGCGCCATCGGGTCAGACATGCTGGTCGATCAGGATCGGATTGCCGTCCGGATCGATGACCATGCAACTGGCCGGCCCTTCCCCGTTCTCGTCGGCTTCCTGGACCAGGGCGAGTCCGGCTGCCTTGAGGTCCTTCTGGATCTGCCGGATATCGGTGAACCGGTCCAGCTTCTGTCCGGCATCGTCCCAGCCTGGATTGAACGTCAGCATGTTGCGTTCGAACATGCCCTGGAACAGGCCGATGGTGCAGCCCGGGCGGGACATGATCAGCCAGCCCTGTTCGGCGGCGCCGCCCATGGCCTGAAAACCGAGCTTCTCGTAGAACGCACGCGAGACCGCCAGATCCGCAACGGCGAGGCTGAGCGAAAAGTTTCCGAGGTTCATCGGTCGGCTCCCTGAGTCCATCTGTGCGACAGACGCAGTGTAGCCGGGCCGGCCGGCAGTCAGCGAGCGCCGGCCACCGGTCAGGCCGCCTCGGTCTTGGCCGAGCGGTTCAACTCGACCTGCTTCACCGAGGCGCGGACCACAGGGATCTCGTTATCGGCCAGCGGCTTCATCGTCTGCTTGCGCTTCAGCGCTGCGTCGACATAGGGGGCCAGCTCCTCCGCCTTGCGTGCCTCGCGCGCCGCGCGCTCCGCCCGGAAGGCCGGCAGGACATCGCTGCCGAACAGCTCGATGCTCTCGCAGATTTCCCGATGCGGGTTCCGGCCCGCCTGCTGCATCAGGATCACCTGGTCGACGCCGGCCGCCTGGAACTCCCGGATATGGCCGATCATGTCGTCCGGCGTGCCCACGCCGGGCGATTGCCCCGCCGCCTGGTTGCCGAGCTGCGCGGAATGCAGGATCTGGTCGGTCCGGTCGCCCCGCTCGGCCTGGAACTCCGCCCAGAGGTCGGTGCGGCCGGGGACGGTGTCGCGGGTCACCAGGGCCTTCAGGGCGAAGCCGAAGAACTCGAAATTCTCCTGCCCCCTGCGGATCGCCTCGGCGCGGTCGCGGTGCAGGCTGAAGGCCGAGACCATGGCGATATTGGCGTTGACCCGATGCACCAGCGGCACGCAGGCCTCTGACCGGATGGTGTCGTAGTAGATCTGCGACCAGGTCTTCGCCTCTTCCGGGTCGACGAAGGAGAAGGCCAGGGCGCCCAGGCCATGGCTGGCGGCGACCCGGATCGTGTCGCGGTTGGTGCAGGCCATCCACATCGGCGGGTGCGGCTTCTGCAGCGGCTTGGGCAGCACGTTCCGGCAGGGCATCGAGAAGCTCTCGCCCTCATAGCCCGGATAGGGGGTCATCACCATCATGTTGGCGATCTGCTCGGCCGCCTCCAGCGACATGGCGCGCTTCTCCCGCGCCGGGATGCCGAAGCCGTGCAGCTCCAGGCGGGTGGCGCCCTCGCCGATGCCGAACTCCGCGCGGCCGTTCGACACCAGGTCAAGGGCGGCGATCCCTTCCGCCGTGCGGGCCGGATGGTTGTAGTTCGGGATCACCTGGCGGATGCCATGGCCCAGGCGGATGTTCTGCGTGCGGGAGGCGGCGGCGGCCAGGAAGACCTCCGGCGCGGAGCAATGGGAATACTCGTCCAGGAAATGGTGCTCCACCGCCCAGGCATAGTCGATGCCGATCCGGTCGGCGAGGGCGATCTGCTCCAGCGCATCCTGGAACAGGCGATGCTCGTCGCCGTCGTTCCAGGGCTTGGGCAGCTGCAACTCGTAGAACACGCCGAAACGCATGGCTTCCTCCGGTCGATTGTCGGTCAGGCAGGTCGGCTGACCTCTTGGCTGTCATCTCGCCACGGGGCGGACGATAAGTCAAAAGCTTTAAGTCAGACGGCTTAGGCTACAGGAAGGCCGGTTGCGGCTGGGCCGGGCCGGGGCCGGCATGCAGGCCTGCGCCGACCGGAGCCTCCACCAGGCCGCAGGCGGAATCGACCAGCCCCTGCAGCAGCAGCGGCGACTGCCAGTAGGGATGCGGCTCCGGGCCATGCGCGGCGGCACCCTCGCGGGCGGCCAGCACATTGAACAGGTAGATGCCCAGGAACAGCAGGCGCTGGTTCAGCACCGGCAGCGGCAGATCGGGGGAGAGCCGCCTGATATGCGCCAGGCAGCGCTGGTAGCCGGTGTTCCACTGCTGGCCGATGGCGCTGTCGAACAGGTCGCGGCGGGTCGCCACGATCTGCGCCACGAAGCGCATGTAGGTGCGGGCGCGCGCATGGCCGCCGGTGGCGACGATGCTGTCGACGATGATCGCGACGACCTCGCGCAGCGCCGCCGGCCCGCCGACGGCCTCGGCGGCATCCAGCAGGTCGTTGCGCCGCCCGTCCATCAGCCGGGCGGCATCCACGATCAGCTCGCGGACCAGGTCCTCCTTGGTGCCGAAATAGTAGTGCAAAGCGGCCATGTTCTTCTGCCCTGCGGCCGCAACGATCTGGCGCACCGTGACGCCATCCAGGCCGCGTTCCGCGAACAGGGCCTGGGCGGCATCCTTGATTTTCTCGCGCGCATCCGATGACATGAATACCCGAGTGCCACGCTCCGTCGGCTAAGTCAATTGGCTTAAGCCTGCGGCGGCATGCGCGCCAGGCGCCAGAGTTCCGCAAGCAGGTCCTGGGCGACCTCCGCCGCGCCATCTTCGGCCGACAGCACATGCCCCAGATAGGCCCAGTTCAGGATCCGCGCCCGCAGATGCGCCGCTCCGCGCTGCAGGCCGGCATCGGCCAGCAGCCGTTCCAGATAGTCCAGCCGGCGGCGGTCGACCTCTGCCACCGCGGCGCGTGCCGCGGGGTCCGCCGTCGCCCAGGCCCGGACCGCGCGCTCCAGCCTCGTATCGGCGCGGAACGCCTGGAACAGCAGGCTGCGCAGACGGTCCTCGGGCCGGCTCTCGATCGTGGAGACCACTGTCTCGAAGGCGATCCGGCCCCAGCGTCGCAGCACGGCATCGTGGAATGCCGCGACATCCGCGAAATGCCAGTAGAAGCTGCCGCGCGACACCTTGAGGCGCGCCGCCAGCGGCGCCGCCTTGAGGGCGGTGAAGCCCGTATCGGCGAGCGCCAGCAACCCGGCATTCACCCAGTCCCGGTCGGACAGGCGGTCCTCCGTCATCGCACCATACACATCTGTATTGTTACTCTCTCCAGGTGTTGCTATAGTTTCCATACACTGATGTATGGAGAGTCGATATGCAAGATCTGGCACTGCAGGCGGCCGGCGCGGTGACGATGCTGGCCGCAATCGCCCACGGCGTCCTGGGCGAAACCCGGGTGTTCGCCCATGCGCAGATCGCGCCGGCGCGGCTGCGCCTGCTGATCCGCCTGGTCTGGCAGAGCTCCGCCCTGGCCTGGTTCGGCCTGGGCGTGCTGCTGGCCGCGGCGCCGTCGCTGGCGGCCCCGGAGGCGCGCGCCTGGATCATCGTCGTGGCCGTCGCGGTGCTGGCCGTTGCCGCGGCCAGCAATGCCTGGGCCACCCGCGCGCGGCATTTCGGCTGGGCGGTGCTGGCGCTGGCCTGCCTGCTGGCCCTGCTCGGATGGTAGGCTGGCCGGCCGGTGACGGGGCTGGCAGGATCGTCGCCCGCCGGACCGGCGGCGGGCAGCATGGAATGGGGCGGATGCGAAACCTGCGGATCGATGGCGGCCGGTTGTGGGACAGCCTGATGGAGATGGCCCGGATCGGGGCCCTGCCGGGGGGCGGCTGCTGCCGGCTGGCACTGACCGACGAGGACAGGGCCGGGCGCGACCTGTTCGTCCGCTGGGCGGAGGCGGCCGGTTGCACGGTGAGCGTCGACCGGATGGGCAATATCTTCGCGCGCCGCGCCGGGCGCGACGACAGCCTGCCGCCGGTGGTGACGGGGTCGCACCTGGACACGCAACCGCATGGCGGCCGCTTCGACGGGGTCTATGGCGTGCTGGCGGGGCTGGAGGTGCTGCGCAGCCTCGACGACCAGGGCATCGTCACCGAGGCGCCGCTGGAGGTCACCGTCTGGACCAACGAGGAGGGCACGCGGTTTCCCCTGTCGATGGTCGCCAGCGGCGTGTTCGGCGGCAAGTACCGGCTGGAGGAGGCTTTGGCGATCCGCGATGCCGGGGGGCACAGCCTGGGGGAGGAACTGGAACGGATCGGCTATGCCGGTGCCCTGCCCTGTGGCGGGCGCCCCTTCGCCGCATTCTTCGAGGCCCATATCGAACAGGGTCCGGTGCTGGAGGCCGAAGGCAAGGTGATCGGCATCGTCACCGGCGCCCAGGGCCAGCGCTGGTACGATGCCAGCCTGACCGGTCAGGATTCCCACGCCGGCACCACGCCGATGCCGATGCGCCGCGACGCGGTGTTCGGCATGGCGCGGATGATCTCCGCTGTCGAGGACCTGGTCGCCGCCTTCGCACCCGGTGCGGTGGGCACGGTCGGCCGGATCGAGGTGCTGCCGAACTCCCGCAACACGGTGCCGGGGCGGGTCGACTTCACCATCGACCTGCGGCATCCGGTGCCGGAGCGGCTGCAGGAGATGCACGAGGAACTGTATCGCCGTCTGCCGCCGCTGGCGGCGCGGAATGCCCTGGACCTGGACCTGCGGGATGCGGTGCAGGTGCCGCGGATCCGCTTCGACGACAGCTGCATTGCGGCGGTGCGGGACGCCGCCGCGTCGCTCGGCCTGCCGGCGCGGGAGCTCCTGGCCGGCGCCGGCCACGATGCCATGTACATCTCCCGCGTGGCGCCGGCCGCGATGATCTTCGTGCCCTGTGCCGGCGGCCTCAGCCACAACGAGGCCGAGACCGCGACGCCGGCGGACCTGGAGGCCGGCTGCAACGTCCTGCTGCAGGCGATGCTCGCCCGGGCCGGGGTCGTGCAGCCGGGCGACTGACCGCGGTCCGGCCGCCGGCTGCCCTCAGTGGGCGGCCGGCGCCGCCAGCCGCACCAGGGCGCGCACCTCGATGCTGCGCCGCGGCGCCGCATCCGGCCGGCTGGTGGGGTCGTCGAAGGCCGAGTGCGGCACGTAGCGCACGACGCCGTCCTCGGCGGAATCGTAGGTCCGGATCAGCAGCGCCTCGTCGGGAACCATGTCGGGCACGTAGAGCCAGCGCTGTTCCGGCGACCAGGCCAGGCTGAAGATCTCGCCGACCCGGTCGGGATAGACGAGGTCCGTGGGCACCAGGTCGCCGGCGGGCAGGGACGAGCCGTCGACGACGGCAAGCGGGGCCATCTCCACCGGGCCGCCGATCGGGCGCCAGACATTGACGATGCCGAAGCGGCCCTGCAGCCAGTCCGCCGCGCGGTCCGGCGGCAGCAGGTCGCGCACCCGCTGGGGCCCGGATTTCGGCGTATAATCGCCATGCGCCCGGCGCACCGGCACGCGCGCGCCGTCGACGCCGCCGCCCTCAACCCGGATGGTATGGTCGAAGATCACCACTTCCGTGGCACCGGCGCGCGCTTTCAGCAGCGCCTCGACCTCCGGGTAATAGTCGCGGCGGATCCGCGCCTCGTCGCCGAAGTCGCGGATCGCCGTGCGGCTCCGCGCCAGGGTGAAGCCGTTCCCGTCCAGGGTCAGATCCTCGGCGATCGGCCGCACGTCGAGGATCTCGACGTCGCGGGCCTCCACCTCGAAGGCATAGCGGATGCCGCCATCGGGGCGGCTGTAGCTGCCTTCCGGCACGATCTCGATCCGCGGCCTGCCGGCCTGCGGCCGCAGGAAGTTCACCGGCGCCGTCACCGACGGCAGATGCAGCGACGGCATCGGGCCGGAATGGATGAGGCTGAGCTCCAGGGAATGCCTGTCGGTACGGTCGAACATGGTCTGCTCCTTCCTGGGCGATGCGCGCGTGACATGCGATGCCCTTCCGATGAAGGTCAGATGGGCAGGCGGGCTGCGGCTTTCACGCGACAAATGCCGGTCGTATTCATGAATTCATGTCATGCGCCATGGCGCAGGCCCGGCCGTGCGGGCGGTGGCGGCGGTCGCCCCATGGCTCTGTGCCGGCTACACTGCGGCGCGATGATCGTGACCGAGCATTTCCAGCGTCCGGCGGAGCAGGGTCCCTGGCCTGCCGCCCTCGACGCGATCCTGTCGCCCGGCATGTGCCGCGCGGCAGAGCGGGAGATCGCCGACTGGCCGGGCTATGCGCCCACCCCGTTGCGCGACCTCGACCTTCTGGCCGGCCAGCTCGGCATCGCCGCCCTGCACTACAAGGACGAGGGCGGGCGCCTGGGCCTGGGCAGCTTCAAGGCGCTGGGCGGGGCCTATGCGGTGCTCTGCCTGGCGGCGGAGCGCCTGGGGGAAGCCGGCGGCAGCCCGCCCGACCTGCGGTCGGTGCGCGAAGGCCGGCATGAAGCGGCCCTGCGCGACCTGACCGTCGTCACCGCGACCGATGGCAATCACGGCCGCTCGGTCGCCTGGGGGGCCCGCATGGCCGGGTGCCGCTGCCGCATCTACATCCATGCCGGGGTCAGCCCCGGCAGGGAGGCGGCGCTGCGGGCGCTCGGGGCGGAGGTCTGCCGTATCGACGGAGATTACGACGATTCCGTCCGGCTCTGCGACCGGGACGCCGCCGCGCAGGGCTGGTTCGTGGTCTCCGACACCTCCTATGCGGGCTATGACCGGCTGCCGCGCCAGGTGATGGCCGGCTACAGCGTAATGGCCGCGGAAGTCCTGGCGCAGCTCGATTCGCCGCCCAGCCACGTCTTCGTGCAGGCCGGCGTCGGCGGCCTGGCTGCCGCGCTCTGCGCCCGCCTCTGGCAGGCCCTGGGTCCGCGGCGGCCGCGCTTCGTCATCGTCGAACCGGCGCGGGCGGCCTGCCTGCTGGCCACGGCGCGCAATGGCCGGCCGACCGCGGTGCCGCTGCTGGAGGAGACCGCGATGGCCGGCCTGTCCTGCGGCGAGGTCTCGCTGCTGGCCTGGGAGATCCTGGCCCGCGGCGCCTCCGACTATCTCGCCATCGGCGAGGCGGATGTCGGGCCGGCGATGCACCTGCTGGCCACCGGCCGTGCCGGCGGCGGCCGGATCGTTGCCGGGGAATCCGCGGTGCCGGGGCTGATCGGCCTGCTGGGCGTGGCCTCCGACCCCGACCTGCGCCGCGCCGTCGGCCTCGAGGCGCGCAGCCGGGTCCTGCTGTTCGGCTGCGAGGGGGCGACCGACCCCGCGATCTACCTGGCGATGACCGGCCATCCGCCGCCCGGCCCCGATGCCACGGGGGCCGGTGCCGGCCATGCCTGAACCGCGCGGCTTCGCCACCGCGGAATATGCCGCCCGGACCGCCGCTGCCCAGGCGATGATGGCGGCAGAGGGCCTTGCCGCCCTCCTGCTGACCACGGAACCGGAAGTGCGCTATTTCAGCGGCTTCCTGACGCCGTTCTGGCAGAGCCCGACCCGGCCCTGGTTCCTGGTCCTGCCGGCGCAGGGACGGCCGGTCGCGGTGATCCCGGAGATCGGCGCGGTCGCGATGGCGGCCACCTGGGTGGAGGATGTCCGGACCTGGCCATCGCCGCGGCCGCAGGACGAAGGCGTCTCCCTGCTGGCGGACTGCCTGCGCGAGCGTGCCGGCCGGGGCGCACGGATCGGCGTGCCGCAGGGCGCGGAGACCCATCTGCGCATGCCGCTCGCGGACTGGCATCGCCTGCAGGGGCTGTTGCCGGGGATCGCCTTCGCCGATGCGACGGCCATCGTCCGCGAGCTGCGCATGGTCAAGTCGGCGGCGGAAATCGCCAAGATCGGCCATGTCTGCAGCCTCGTTTCGGACGTGTTCGAGAGCCTGCCCGGCCTGCTGCGGCCCGGCATGAGCGAGATCGAGATTTTCCGCCTGTTCCGCCGGGCCTGCCTGGAGCGCGGCGCGGACGAGGTGCCCTACCTGGTCGGCGGTGCCGGGCCGGGCGGCTATGGCGACATCATCTCGCCGCCGCGCGACCGCCCGGTCGGGGCGGGCGACCTGCTGATCCTGGACACCGGCGCGGTCCATGACGGCTATTTCTGCGATTTCGACCGCAACTATGCCTTCGGCGATGTCGGCGATGCCGCCCGGCGGGCCTATGGCATCGTCCACGAGGCGGTCGAGGCCGGCTTTGCCGCGGCGCGCCCGGGCGCCTGCTGCGCCGACCTGTTCCATGCCATGCAGGCGGTGCTGGGGACGTCCGGCAGCGCCGTCGGCCGGATGGGGCATGGCCTGGGCATGCAGCTGACCGAATGGCCGTCCAACACCGCGGAGGATTGCACCGTGCTGCGCCCGGGCATGGTGCTGACCCTGGAGCCAGGACTGGAATTCGCGCCGGGCCGCATGATGGTGCACGAGGAGAATATCGTGATCGAGGCCGGGGGGCCGCGCTGGCTGACCCGCAGGGCGCCGGCCGAGCTGCCGGCGATCGGAGGATGACGGCGATGCTGCGGCTGGCCTACGAGACCGATGGCGGCGCGCCGCGCGACGCCGCGCTCGGCCTGGTGATCCTGCAGGTCGACGAGACGATCGAGGCGGATTTCCGCCTGCTGCTGCCGCAGCCGGGCCTGCGGCTCTATCACAGCCGGATCCCCAGCGCGCCGGAGGTGACCACGGCCACCCTGCCGGCGATGGCCGCGACCCTGACCGATGCCGCCGCCCTGCTGCCGGCCCATGCGGGCCTGGACGCGATCGGCTATGCCTGCACCTCGGCCAGCACGGTGCTGGGCGAGGCGGCGGTGGCCGGGCTGATCGCGGCGGCGCATCCGGATGTACCGTCGACCAACCCGCTGACCGCGCTGAAGGCGGCCTGCCGCAGCCTGGGCATCGGCCGGCTGGGCCTGGTCAGCCCCTACGAGCCCGCGGTGTCGCAGGCCCTGCGCGATGCGCTGGTCGCCGCCGGTATCGCGGTCACCGCGTTCGGGACCTTCGACCAGAAGGAGGAGCGGCTGGTCGCGCGGATCTCCACCGCCTCGGTCCTGGAGGCGGTGCTGGCGATCGGCGGCCGGGGCTGCGACGCGGTCTTTGCCGCCTGCACCAACCTGCGCGCGGTGGAGGTGCTGGCGGAGGCGGAGCACCGCCTGGGCAAGCCGGTGCTGGCCAGCAACCAGGTCATGGCCTGGCACATGCTGCGGCTGGCCGGCAGCGAAGCGGCGCTGGCGACGGGAGGCGCGCTGTCGACATGTCGTCTGGCCGCCGCGGCCGCCTGACGGCAGGGCAGGGGCTCAGCGCGAGCCGGCCACCGCGCCGCGGGTCGCGCATTTCCCGGCCGCGCCCAGGTCCAGCGCGTCGCGGTCCAGGAAGCCGTCGGGGCCGCTGGCCGCCGACATCTCCAGATAGCTGACCCAGCGCGGAGTGCTGCCGGTTTCGTCCAGGCAGAGGCAATGCGCCTTGTCGCCGGCCACGGGCCAGCGGAAGCGGAGGTTGTAGCCCGGAAACACCACGTCGGTCTGGCAGGTCGCAGGATCGTTCGGCGCCGGCCCCGGGGCCTCGACCTGTGGCTGCGGGCCGTCGGCACGGCAGGACACCGCGACCCTGGCCGGCTGGTGGTTCGCCGTGCTGCAGATCTGGGCATAGGGCAGGAACCAGGGCGCATCCGCCGCCATGGCCGGGGCGGAGGCCCCGCCGCAAAGCAAAGCGGCCGCAAGGGTCAATTGCCGGCTCCATGTCGTCATGGTCGGAACTCCCGAAAGACCGGGTCCCCGTTTACCGGGGCAGCAGGGTCGTCCCCATCAGGAACTTGTCCACCGCATGGGCGCATTGCCGTCCCTCGCGGATCGCCCAGACCACCAGCGACTGGCCGCGCCGCATGTCGCCGGCCGTGAAGACCTTGGGCACCGAGGTGGCATAGGCCAGGGTGTCCGCCCGCACATTGCCGCGGGCGTCCAGGTCCACGCCCAGGTCTTCCACCATGCCCTCGGCGACCGGATGCACGAAACCCATGGCCAGCAGGACGAGTTCCGCGTCGATCGTGAACTCGCTGCCGGGAATCTCGGCCATCTTCTCGTCCAGGCGGATCGCGACCAGGCGCTTCACCTTGCCGTCCTCGCCTTCCAGGCGAACGGTCTTGACCGCGAAGTCGCGCTGCGCGCCCTCGGCCTGGGAGGAAGAGGTGCGCATCTTCATCGGCCAGTCGGGCCAGGTCAGGCCCTTGTTCTCGCGCTGGGGCGGGATCGGCATGATCTCGAGCTGGGTGACCGAGCTGGCGCCCTGGCGGAACGAGGTGCCGATGCAGTCCGACCCGGTATCGCCGCCGCCGATCACCACGACGTTCTTGCCGGCGGCGCTGATATCCTCCACGGCGCCCAGGGGCTCGCGTCCGACCCGGCGGTTCTGCTGGGTCAGGAAATCCATGGCGAAATGCACGCCGTCCAGGTCGCGCCCATCGACCGGCAGGTCGCGCGGCTTCTCCGCGCCGCCGGCCAGGACGACGGCGTCGAAGCCATCCAGCAGGGCATGACTCGACAGGTTGCGGCCGACCTCCACGCGCGGCTTGAAGGTGACGCCTTCGGTCTGCATCTGCGCGATGCGCCGGTCGATCAGATGCTTCTCCATCTTGAAGTCGGGGATGCCGTAGCGCAGCAGGCCGCCGATCTTGGCGTTCTTCTCGTAGACGGTGACGTCATGGCCGGCACGCGCGAGCTGCTGCGCGCAGGCCAGGCCGGCGGGGCCGGAGCCGACCACCGCGACCTTCTTGCGCGTCTTGTGCGCGGGCACTTCGGGCGCCACCCAGCCATGCTCCCAGGCCTTGTCGGCGATCGAGCATTCGATGGTCTTGATGGTCACCGGGGCGTCGTTGATGTTCAGGGTGCAGGCCGCCTCGCAGGGCGCCGGGCAGATCCGGCCGGTGACCTCCGGGAAATTGTTGGTGGAATGCAGCACCTCTGCCGCCTCCCGCCACTTGGAGCGGTACACCAGGTCGTTCCAGTCCGGGATGATGTTGTTCACCGGACAGCCGGTATGGCAGTAGGGGACGCCGCAATCCATGCAGCGCGCGCCCTGCTCGGACACCTTCTCGTCCGGCAGCGGCACGACGAACTCGCGGAAGTTCCGCACCCGCTTCTCCACCGGCAGGTAGACCCGGTCCTGCGGCTCGATCTCCATGAAACCCGTTGGCTTGCCCATCGGAACCAGCCTTCTCGTCTGTTCTGTACGGTCGGTGAGCGGCGGCGGCGCGCTTGCGCTATTCGCCGGCCGCGACGGCGGCGGCGGCGCTTCCCGCCGTCTCCGCGCGCAGTTCGCCAAGGGCACGCCGGTAGTCCTTCGGCATGACCTTCACGAACTTCGGCAGATAGGTGTCGAACGCCTCCAGGATCAGGCGGGCCCTGGCGCTGCCGGTATAATGCAGGTGGTTCTGCAGCAGCAGCCGGATGCGTGCGGCATCCTGGCCCAGCATGTCCACCATCGCCGGCGCCAGGTCGGTCGCGCCCAGGCTGCCCTTGCCCAGCCAGGAACTGGCCGGGTCGACATCCTCCAGCTCGACCATCGCCTGGTTGCACCGGGCGGCGAACCCGCCGTCGGAATCCAGCACATAGGCGACCCCGCCGGACATGCCCGCCGCGAAGTTCGCGCCGGTCGGGCCGATCACCAGGACCGTCCCGCCGGTCATGTACTCGCACCCATGGTCGCCCACGCCTTCGACCACCGCGGCCGCACCCGAGTTGCGGACGGCGAACCGCTCGCCGGCCACGCCGCGGAAATAGCATTCGCCGGAGATCGCGCCATAAAGCACGGTATTGCCGACGATGATCGCCTCTTCCGGCACGATCTTGGCCTGCGGGTCCGGGCGGATCGTCAGGATGCCGCCGGACAGGCCCTTGCCGACATAGTCGTTCGCCTCGCCAACCAGCTCCAGGGTCACGCCCTTGGCGACCCAGGCGCCGAAGCTCTGCCCCGCCGTGCCGGTCAGGGCAACGCGGATCGTGTGGTCGGGCAGGCCGCCATGGCCATGGCGCTTGGCGACCTCGCCCGACAGCATGGCGCCGGCGGTGCGGTCGACATTGGTGATGCGGCGCTCGAGCCGCACCGGCGTGCCGTTCTCCAGCGCCCCGCGCGCCTCCGCGATCAGCCCGCGGTCCAGCACGGCCTCCAGCTTGTGGTCCTGGCGCTCGTTGTTGTGGGTCGCGACGCCGGGCCGGTCCTCGGGGCGGTGGAAGATCTTCGAGAAGTCCAGGCCCTGGGCCTTCCAGAGATTCAGCGCGCGCTTCTTGTCGAGGCAGTCGGAGCGGCCGATCATCTCGTCCAGCCTGCGGAAGCCGAGCTCCGCCATGTACCGGCGGACCTCCTCGGCGACGAAGAAGAAGTAGTTCACCACATGCTCCGGCTGGCCGGTGAACTTCTTGCGCAGTTCCGGATCCTGGGTCGCGATGCCGACCGGGCAGGTGTTCAGGTGGCACTTGCGCATCATGATGCAGCCGGCGGCGATCAGCGGCGCGGTGGCGAAGCCGAACTCGTCGGCCCCCAGCAGGGCGCCGACCACCACGTCGCGGCCGGTGCGCAGGCCGCCATCGACCTGCACCGCGATGCGGCTCCGCAGGCGGTTCAGCACCAGGGTCTGGTGCGTCTCGGCAAGCCCGATCTCCCAGGGCGAACCGGCATGCTTCAGCGAGGTCAGCGGGCTTGCGCCGGTGCCGCCCTCGAAACCGGCGATCGTCACATGGTCGGCACGCGCCTTCGATACGCCGGCGGCGACCGTGCCGACGCCGACCTCGGACACCAGCTTCACGCTGACATCGGCATCGGGGTTGACGTTCTTCAGGTCGAAGATCAGCTGCGCCAGGTCCTCGATGGAATAGATGTCATGGTGCGGCGGTGGCGAGATCAGGCCGACGCCCGGCGTGGAATGCCGCACCCGGGCGATCACCTTGTCGACCTTGTGGCCGGGCAGCTGGCCGCCCTCGCCGGGCTTCGCCCCCTGCGCGATCTTGATCTGCATCATGTCCGAGTTGACCAGGTACTCGGTCGTCACGCCGAACCGGCCGGAGGCCACCTGCTTGATCGCCGAACGCATGGAATCGCCGTTGGGCATGGGGACGAAGCGCTCCGGCTCCTCGCCGCCCTCGCCGGTGTTCGACTTGCCGCCGATCCGGTTCATCGCGATCGCCAGGGTGGTATGCGCCTCGCGGCTGATCGACCCGAAGGACATTGCCCCGGTGGAGAAGCGCTTCACGATCTCCGCCGCCGGCTCCACCTCCTCCAGCGGCACCGGGTCCAGCCGGCCGCGGATCTCGAACATCCCGCGCGGGGTCAGCAGCTGCTCGGCGCGCTCGTTGAGCATCCTGGCGAAGGCGTCGTACTGCTCCTGGCTGTTGCCGCGCACGGCATGCTGCAGGGCGCCGACCGATTCGTAATTCCAGGCATGGGCCTCGCCGCGGATGCGCTGGGCATATTCGCCGCCGACATCCAGCATGGTCCGGTAGATCGGCGCGTCGGAATAGGCCAGCCGGTGGCGGGACACGCTCTCCTCGGCGATCTCCTTGATGCCGACCCCCTCGATCCGGGTATGGGTGCCGGTGAAGTACTTCTGGACGAAGCCGCTCGCCAGGCCGACCGCGTCGAAGATCTGTGCGCCGCAATAGGACTGATAGGTGGAGATGCCCATCTTGGACATCACCTTCAGGATCCCCTTGCCCACCGCCTTGACATAGTTGGCATGGGCCTGCGCCTCGCTCAGCCCCTCGGTCAGGTCGCCCTGGTGCAGCATGTCGGAGATCGTCTGGAACGCCAGGTAGGGGTTCACCGCCTCCGCGCCATAGCCGGCCAGGACGCAGAAATGATGGACCTCGCGCGCCTCGCCGGTCTCCACCACCAGGCCGACCTGGGTGCGCTGGCCGGTGCGGATCAGGTGGTGGTGCACCGCCGCGGTGGCCAGCAGCGCCGGCAGCGGCACATGGTCGGCATCCACCGTGCGGTCCGACAGGATGATGATGTTGTCGCCGGCGCGCACCGCTTCCTCGGCCGCGGCACAGAGCCGGCGGATCGCCTTGGCCATGGCGCTCTCCGCCCGTGCCGTCGGATATGTGATGTCCAGGGTGGCGGTGCGGAACTGGTTGTCGGAGATGTCGCCGATATAGCGGATCTTCTCCAGATCCTCGTTGGTCAGGATCGGCTGGCGCACCTCGAGCCGCTTCAGGTTGCCCCATTCCTTCAGGTCCAGCAGGTTCGGGCGCGGCCCGATCAGCGAGACCAGCGACATCACCAGTTCCTCGCGAATCGGGTCGATCGCGGGGTTGGTAACCTGGGCGAAGCACTGCTTGAAATAGCTGTAGAGCAGCTTGGCGCGGTCCGACAGGGCGGAAATCGGGATGTCGTTGCCCATCGAGCCGATCGGCTCGGCGCCCTCGGCGGCCATCGGCGCCAGGATGAACTTCAGGTCTTCCTGCGTGTAGCCGAACACCTGCTGGCGGTCGAGCAGGGTGGCGTGGTTCGGTGCCATCGGCGGCAGCGCCGGCGGCAGTTCCTCCAGCACGATCTGCGTGCGGTCGAGCCATTCCTGGTAGGGATAGGCCTGGGCCAGCTCGCGCTTGACCTCGGCATCGTCGATGATGCGGCCCTCTTCCAGGTCGATCAGCAGCATGCGGCCGGGCTGCAGCCGCCACTTCTGCACGATCCGCTCTTCCGGGATCGGCAGCACGCCCATCTCGGAGGCCAGGATCACCTTGTCGTCGTCGGTCACCAGGTAGCGGGCGGGACGCAGGCCGTTGCGGTCCAGGGTCGCGCCGATCTGGCGGCCGTCGGAGAAGGCGATCGCCGCCGGGCCGTCCCACGGCTCCATCAGCGCGGCATGATGCTCGTAGAAGGCGCGCCGCTCCGGGTCCATCAGCGGGTTGCCGGCCCAGGCCTCGGGGATCATCAGCATCATCGCATGGGCCAGCGAATAGCCGCCGGCGACCAGCAGCTCCAGCGCATTGTCGAAACAGGCGGAATCCGACTGGCCCGGGCCGATCAGCGGCCAGAGCTTCGGCAGGTCGTCGCCCAGGATCTCCGACGTCATCGCCTGCGCCCGGGCCGCCATCCAGTTGACGTTGCCGCGCACGGTGTTGATCTCGCCGTTATGGCAGATCATCCGGAACGGCTGCGCCAGGTTCCAGGTCGGGAAGGTGTTGGTGGAAAAGCGCTGATGCACCAGCGCAAGGGCGCTGACGCAGGCCTCGTCCTCCAGGTCGGGATAGAACGGCCCGACCTGGTCGGCCAGCACGAGCCCCTTGTAGACGATCGTGCGGGACGAAAAGGACGGCACGTAGTAGCCCTCCGTGTCGCCGCCGATGTCGCGGATCGCGTTGGCCACCTGCTTGCGGATCACGAACAGCTTGCGCTCGAAGCTGTCCTGGTCGGTGCAGGCACGCCCGCGGCCGATGAAGACCTGGCGGATCACCGGGATTGTCGGCCGGACGCTCTCGCCCACGATCTCCGGCCGGACCGGCACGTCGCGCCAGCCCAGGCAGCGCTGCCCCTCCTCGGCGATCTTGCGCTCGATCAGCCGCTCGCATTCCACCCGCGCCACGGCATGGCGGGGCAGGAACAGCATGCCCACGCCATATTCGCCGACCGGCGGCAGGTCGATCCGCAGGTCGGCGCAGGCCGCGCGCAGCAGGGCATCGGGGATCTGCAGCAGGATGCCGGAGCCGTCGCCGGCATCCGCGTCCGCGCCCACCGCGCCGCGATGGGTCAGGTTCTTCAGGATCTCCAGCCCCTCGACGACGATGTCGTGGCTCTTCCTGTTCTTGATATGGCAGACGAACCCGATGCCGCAATTGTCATGCTCCAGCGCCGGGTCGTAGAGGCCCTGGGCGGCCGGCAGGCCGAAGCTGCGGGCGGCCGCGGCGGCCGGGGCCGGTTTGCGGACGGCATTGCGTGCCTTGCCGGTGGCGCGCCCGCGGGCGCCCGCGCCGGGAGTGGCCATGGCCGCCTGAACCGTGTCGAATTCAGGCAGCGCCGGTGTCGTCGTCATGGATCTCTCGTTCATGGCGTTCCACATCAGCCGCAATGTCAGGTTGCCGGGACACGCCCACCTGAAACGCCAGGGGCCGTGTCCGGCAGGTTTGTCGCCACCGTGCCGGGCCCGCCCGTCACCGGCAGGTCTCTCGTCAGTGCCGTTCTCGGTAGGAGCGGTCGGTATCGCAGCGGGGCGCATACGGTCGATGCCGATGCACCCTACGGTCGGCGCAGGCGCGCAGAACCGCACCGCAGCCGAGACCCCCATCTCATGGCCCTGTTACCGCCCAAACCAGCGGGCACAGCCGGTTGAAATTACCCAAACCGGCGGCTGCTGGCAAATGCCCCGTGCACCTGCCCCCATGGTCAGGTGCCGGACCCGGCCAGCCGCCGCCCCGGGGATCAGCAATTAGCGTGCCGATCGGGAAAGGCAAGCCATCGCCCTGGCGGCCCGCGGCGGGGGACAGGGGCTTGCACCGATGGCCTGCCGGCGGTTAGCTGGCCGACATGCGCGCTCCGGTGGTGGTGCGGGGGCGGGCAGGGGCCGACAGGGAGATGGCGCGATGCTGACGACGCGGATCACGGAACTGCTGGGGGTCGCGCATCCCATCGTGCAGGGCGGCATGCAGTGGGTGGGCCGGGCGGAACTGGCCTCCGCGGTCTCCAATGCCGGCGCGCTGGGGATCCTGACCGGCCTGACCCAGCCGACGCCGGAGGCGCTGGCCCGGGAAATCGCCCGCTGCCGCAGCATGACGGACAAGCCGTTCGGGGTGAACCTGACGATCCTGCCGACCCTGAAGCCGGTCCCCTATGACGAATATGCCGCCGCCATCGTCGAGTCGGGCGTGAAGATCGTGGAGACCGCCGGCCGCAACCCGGAACCGCACCTGCCCTTGTTCAAGGCAAATGGCGTGAAAGTGCTGCACAAATGCACATCTGTGCGCCACGCCATGAAGGCGGAGGCGATCGGCTGCGACGCGGTGTCGATCGACGGTTTCGAGTGCGCCGGCCATCCCGGCGAGGACGATGTCCCCGGCCTGATCCTGATTCCCGCCGCCGCCGACAAGCTGACCATCCCGATGATCGCCTCCGGCGGTTTCGGCGATGCCCGCGGCCTGGTGGCGGCCCTGGCGCTCGGCGCCGACGGCATCAACATGGGCACCCGCTTCATGGCCACCCTGGAGGCGCCGATCCACGACAACGTCAAGCGGGCCCTGGTGGAGGGCGGCGAGCGCGATACCTCGCTGATCTTCCGCCCCTTGCGCAACACCGCGCGGATCTACCGCAACAAGGTGGCCGAGGAGGTGCGCGGCATCGAGGATGCGAAGCTGGATGCCGGCGAGAAGGTCAGCATCGACGACATCATGCATCTCGTCTCCGGCGAGCGCGGCCGTCAGGTTTACGAGAACGGCGATATCGATTTCGGCATCTGGTCCGCGGGGCAGATCGTCGGCCTGATCAGGGATGTGCCCAGCTGCGCCGACCTGGTGGGGCGCATCGTGGCGGAAGCGGAGGCGATCATCGATGCCCGGCTGGGCGGCTTCCGCCGCGGCGCGGGCGCGCAGGCGGCGGAATAGGGCGGCGGGCGATGGCCCGGATCGGGTATTGCTGTAGCGCGCATGCCTGGACAGAGTTCGGTGCGCCGCGCGCAGCAGTCTCCTAGCGGCAACGGGAAGGACAGGCTCATGGCCGAGATCGAGTATTTCTACTCTGCCCATTCGCTCTATGCCTATTTCGGCTCGACCCGGCTGTCCGCGATCGCGGCGGCGGCGGGGCGTCAGATCCGCCACCGGCCGTTCGACCTCACCGTGCTGATGGAGCGGATCGGCTCTCCCGGCTTCACCGAGCGCGGCAAGGCGAAGCGGGCCTATTTCTTCGGGCGCGAGGCGGAACGCTGGTCGGAGGACCGGCAGGCGCCGATGGTCGCCGACCTGCCGGCCGGTCACCGCAAGGACCAGGCCTTGCCGAACTGCTTCCTGATCGCGGCGTTGCAACAGGGCGTGCCGGTCGATGCCCTGGCGCATCGCCTGCTGGAAGGGCATTGGCGGGACGATCTCGACCTGACCGAGCCGGCGAACCTGGAACGGCTGGCCGGCGATGTCGGGGTGGATCCGGCCCCGCTGCTGGCGGCGGCGGGGTCCGAGGCGGTGCGGGCGGCGTATCGCGCGAACACCGACGAAGGGGTCGAGCGCGGCGTGTTCGGCTCGCCCACCTACATCGTGGATGGCGACGTATTCTACGGCCAGGACCGGCTGGAGCAGGTGGAGCGCGCGCTGGCCCGGCCCTATCGCATGGGCTGGTATGCCGGCGGCAGCCACTGACGGCGGGCAGGCGGGCGAACGGGAACAGGCGGGCGATCGGGAACAGCATGGACAAGTCGCGCATCCCGGTGCTGGTCGGCTGCGGCCAGGTGACCCGGCACGATCCCGACCCGGCGGCGGCCAGTCCGCCGATCGACCTGATCGCCGACGCGGCACGGGCGGCGGCGGCGGATACCGGCGTCGGCGCGGGCATCCTGCAGGCGCTCGACACATTGGTCGTGATCCGCGCCTTCGCCGACACCAGCTGGCGCTTCGCCTGCCCGTTCGGCAGCTATGCCAACCCGCCGAAATCCCTGGCCGCCCGGCTGGGCGCCGATGCCGCACGGCGGCAGGTCTATACCTGGCCCGGCGGGAACATGCCGCAATGGTGCGTCAACCGGCTGTTCGAAATGGTGACCCGCGGCGAGGTCGAGGCTGCGCTGATCGCCGGCGGCGAGGCGCTGGCGACCCAGAAGGCGGCGCAGCGCGCCGGCCTGCAGCTGGACTGGAGCGAGGATCCCGGCGGCGCGCCGGAGATGTGGGGCGTTTCCAAGCGCGGCTGGAACGACGTCGAGGATCGCCATCGGATGGCCGGGGCGATCTATGCCTATCCGCTGATCGAGACCGCGATCCGGGGTGCGGCGGGGGCGGACCTGGTGAGCCACCAGGCGGCCATGGGGCGCCTGTTCGCCCGCTTCGCCGCGGTCGCCGCGGGCAATCCGCTGGCGGACCGGCGGGACGGCTACGATGCCGCGACGATCGCCACGCCGGGCCCCGGCAATCCCTATATCGTGGCGCCCTATACCCGGCTGATGAACGCCAATGCCTTCATCGACCAGTCCGCGGCGCTGATCCTGACCTCGGTGGCAAAGGCCGAGGCGCTGGGCATCCCGCAGGACCGCTGGGTGCACCTGCACGGCTGCGCCGATGCCACCGACAGCTGGTACCTCAGCGATCGCGCCGCCTTCCACCGCTCGCCGGCAATGCATGTCACCGCGCGCGAGGCGCTCGCCATGGCAGGGTCGGAGATGGCCGACATGGCGGCGCTGGATCTCTATTCCTGCTTCCCCTCGGCGGTGGAGATCGCCTGCGCCGAAATGGGCATCGCGCCCGACGATCCGAGGGGCCTGACGGTGACCGGCGGCCTGCCCTATTTCGGCGGGCCCGGAAACAACTACGTGACCCATTCCATCGCGGAGATGATGAACCGCATGCGCGCGCAGCCCGGCGCGAAGGGGCTGGTCACCGCGAACGGCAACTACATCACCAAGCATTCCGCCGGGATCTATTCGACCGCGCCGGCGGACCGGCCCTTCGCCCCGAAGGACCCGGCGCTCTACCAGGCCGAGGTCGATGCCGTGACCGGGCCGCCGGCCGCCGCGGCGCCGCAGGGGCCCGCGACGGTGGAGACCTATGCGGTGGTGCATGACCGCAAGGGGCCGTCCTTCGCGATCCTCTATGCCCGCCAGCCCGACGGCAGCCGCTTCATCGCCAACACGCCGGACGACCCGGCCCTGCTGGCCGACATGGTCGCGCGCGACCATCTCGGTGCCACGGGCCGGGCGGTGCTGTCCGGCGACGGGCGCTGCGTCTTCACGCCGGACTGACCGGCCGGCATAGGCCCGGGCAGGGCGCGGGGGCAGCCCTGCCGGTCAGCCGGTGCTGCTGCGCCCTGTCGATGCGCCCAGCCTGCGATGTGCGACCGCGATGGCAGAGAGGTCGGAGGCCGTGTCGCGGGGGGGATCCCGCGCGATCTTTCGCTCCGAATACCTGTCGGTCAGTTCGCTCATATGCGGACGGAGCAGGACCGTGAAGCGGACGAGTTCTTCCATGACATCGACGATGCGGTCGTAGTAGCCCGACGGGCGCATCCGGCCGTTCTCGTCGAATTCCTGGTAGGCCTTCGCCACGCTCGACTGGTTCGGGATGGTGATCATCCTCATCCAGCGGCCCAGCAGCCGCAAGGTGTTGACCGCGTTGAAGGACTGCGAGCCGCCGGATACCTGCATGACCGCCAGCGTGCGGCCCTGGGTCGGCCGCATTCCGCCGATCTCCAGCGGCAGATGGTCGATCTGCGCCTTCATGACGCCTGTGATCTGGCCGTGGCGCTCGGGACTGCACCAGACCTGCCCCTCCGACCACATCGCCAATTCGCGCAACTCCTCGACGGCCGGGTGATTGTCGCCCTGCGCCTGGTCGGGAAGCGGCAGGTCGAACGGATCGAAGATGCGCGGCTCGGCGCCGAAGTACCGCAGAAGGCGAGCCGATTCCTCGACCGCCAGGCGTGAAAAGGAGCGCTCCCGCAGCGAGCCATAAAGCAGCAGGATCCGCGGCGGGTGCGCCGGGCCGATGGCAAGGCCGCGTGCCGGCCGCTGCAATGCGTGGCGCGCGTCGATCGCCGGCAGGAAGTCGGGATCGGGAACTGTCCGAAGTCTCATGTTGGTATCAGCCATTACATAGGGAGGAGCCGGCAAGGCAGCAGCGGGTCCAGGAATCCGCTGCCTGGACGCCGGGCCTTGCCGATTGGCGCGTCCGGGATCAATCCATCCGTTGCGCAGGACCGGGTGCCGTCGCCGGGTCCGCACCGTCTGCCGGCTTGCTGCAGCCACAGCCACAGCCGGCCCGGCCCGATGCCTTGGCTGCGGCGTCGGCGACGCAGCAGGCCGCGACACCGGAGGGTGCCGGGCCACCGCAGCAGCCGGTCCCGGCCGTTTCGGCGGTTGCGTTGCTGGACATTTCGGATACCTTTCTCATTGTTGCATCGAACATCAAGGTATAAAGGCAAAAAAAGGGTCTCTACGGACGGCATGCAGATCCATCGTCTTCGGCGCAGGCGAGTTTTCCGGACTCCGTCAGACAGCAGGTGACGTCCGACCAGGCCTCGACCGCGACCTTGAAAGCGGTGCGCCCCTTGTCGGTCAGGGCATAGACCTTGCGCTCGCGGCCGGAGACGGTCTCGGCCGTCGATGTCACATAGCCCCCCTGCTCGAACTCCCGCAGGACCGGGTAGATCGTCCCCTCCGTGGGCGCGCAGCAGCCGTTGGTGGTCCGTTCCACGGCCCGCGCGAGCTCGTAGCCGTGCATCGCATTCCGGTGCAGCACGCACAGGATGAAGAACTTCGAAAGGCTCATCTTGACGATGCCATTCCAGTAGGAACGGTCGGTGTAGTCGACCGGCGGCCGGGTCCCGTTTCTCGAATGCATTGAGGTTCTAGGCATGGAAGGTTAGGTATGCCTCGACCATCGAGGTGTCAAGCCCATTGCATGCCGTCAGGATCGACATGGACGCCCGGCGATGCCCCGGTCCGCGATCGCCGACGCGGCGATCGCGGCACGGACATGCGCTTGCCGCAGCGCCGGCGCCGCGAACCGCGGCCCTATTCGAATTCCCGCTCGGTCCACCAGGGGACGAAGGCGGGCATGTCCGTCGCCGGGCTCATGCCGAAGGCGGGCTTGCGCTTCTCCAGGAAGGACTGCACGCCTTCATAGGCATCCGGCGAGCGGCCCAGGTTGAAGATGCCGCGGGAATCGACCTTGTGCGCCTCCATCGGATGGTCCGCGCCCAGCATGCGCCACAGCATCTGGCGCGCCACGGCGATGGCGACCGGTGCGGTATTGTCGGCGATCTCGGCGGCGATCTCGCGGGCCCGCGGCAGCAGGTCCTCCGGCGCGCAGAGCTGGCGGACCAGGCCGCCCTCCAGCGCCTCCTGCGCGGGGAAGACCCGGCCGGAATAGACCCATTCCAGGGCGCGGCTGATCCCGACCACCCGCGGCAGGAACCAGCTGGAGCAGGCCTCCGGGACCAGCCCGCGGCGGGAGAAGACCAGGCCGAAGCGCGCCTCGGTAGAGGCGAGCCGGATATCCATCGGCAGGGTCATGGTGACGCCGACACCGACGGCCGGGCCGTTGATCGCGGCGATCACCGGCTTGCGACACTCGAAGATCCGCAAGGAGACCGTGCCGCCGCCGTCGCGCCAGTGCTGGCCGGCGCCCGGGCTCTCGCGATCCTCGCGCGCATCCATGTCGAAGGTCTTGCCGCCGGCGGACAGGTCCGCCCCGGCACAGAAGGCCCGGCCGGCACCGGTGACGATTACCGCCCGCACGTCATCGTCGGCATCCGCCGCGTCGAAGGCCGCGATCAGCTCCTGGCGCATCGTCTCGGTGAAAGCGTTCAGCTTCTCCGGACGATTGAGGGTGATCGTGGCGACGCGATCCTCCACGGTGTAGAGAATCTGACTGAATGACTGCGGCATGTGGCTCGGTCCTCCTCTTGCGTTGCGGCCGGCGGCAATTCGTCCCGGCGCGACGGGCCCGCTTGCCTGCCGGGGGGGCTGACTGTATGTCGCCAGGGTCACGGTCGCCAGCATCGACAGGCCGCCGGCCGGATCGCAACAGGGTGAATGGGACGCGCGGCTGACAGATGGCCCAGGGCGGAACGGCACAGGATATCGGCAACCAGGGAGGCGCACCGGCCGCGGCCGGCGTGGCTGCGTTCGACGGCCCCCTGCAGGTGCGCGGCGACTATTCCAGCGATGGCGTGGTGGCACTGCACAAGGCGGGCGACCCGGCCAGGCTGGCACTGCTCCGCGAACGGGCGGAGGCGATGTTCGACCTGTTCGACGAACTGACCCAGCCGCAGCTCGCCGCGCTGGATGGCGGCGACTACCGGTTTCACGGGGCGCTGCCCTATCGCCGCATCGACCGCGGCTTTCGCATCCTGGACGCCCTGCATCCGGCGCTGATGCCGCTGCTGCGCCGCCTGCTGGGCAGCGACCAGGTGGCCCTGCGCAACTGCATCGTCCGGCGCATGCAGCCCCAGCGGGTCGAGACCCGGGCCTCCTTCCACCAGGATCTGCAGTTCCTCTGGCCCCATGACGGGCCGATGGCGACCGTCTGGATCCCGCTCGAGGCCTGCGACGGGACCCGCCCCGGCCTTCAGGTCCTGCCGCGCCGCCTGACGGCGCTGGTCGGACCCAGCCGCACCGAGCGCCAGAAGCGGGATCCGGCCTTCCGGGACTATGTCGAGGGCGCGGCGGGCATGCCCTACGACGCTGGCATCGCGCTGCAGGAGGCGGAGATCGCCGCCCTGGCCCCCGACGGCGCGTTGTGGGAGCCGCGGCTGGCGGTCGGGGACATGCTGCTGTTCGATGGCATGACCGTGCATCGCAGCGCCTTGCATCCCGCCATGTCGGCGTCCCGGATCAGTGTCGAACTGCGCTGCGCCCCGCCGCTGCCGGCCGACCGGCAGGCGGAAGCCGAGGGCGGCGCGTGACCGGGACGGATCAGGCGCGGGACCCGGCCCGGACGGCGGAGACGAGCGGCGCGCAGGACGGGCCGCAGATCCGCCGCGAGGGCGATCTGCGCAGGGACGGTGTGGCGCTGCTGCGCGGCGCGATCGATCCGGTGCCGCTGCAGGGGCTGCTGTCCCGGTCGCAGGACATCTTCACCATGCTGGAGGGCATGAGCGAGGAGGAGATGAAGGCCCGTGGCGTCGCCGACTTCCGCTTTCACGGCGCGCTGAACCTTGCCGCGGTGGATCCGGAACTGAACATCCTCGGCTGGATGCACCCGATGCTCATGCCCTCGGTCAGCGACTTCCTGGACTGCGAGCAGCTGGGCTATCGCAACAATATCGCGCGCCGGATCTACCCGACCCGGCCCGAATCCAGCTCCTCCTTCCACCAGGACCTGCAGTTCCTGAAGCCCTATGGCGGGCAGATGGTGACGGTCTGGATCACCCTGGAGGCCTGCGACGGCACGCGGCCCGGCCTGGAAATCCTGCCGAAACGGCTGCCCGGCCTGGCCGGCCGCAGTGTCGGCGACTATCTCGGCGATTCCCCGGTCTTCAAGCCCTATGTGGACCATGGGCCGAAGATCGCCCATGACAGCGCCGTCGCCCTGACCGAAGCCGGCGTCGCGGAGCTGGCCGGCGGCCAGCCGCTGTGGCGCCCGCAGCTCGCGGTCGGCGACATCCTAGTGTTCGACGGCTATACCATCCATCGCAGCGCCCTGGCGCCGGGCATGACGCAGACGCGCACCAGCGTGGAGTTGCGCTGCGTGCCTCATCGTCTCGCGGCGGTGGCGGAACAGGGAGCGACAGGGTGAGCGAGGCAGGGATCAAGGCCTTCCAGGCCGGCGATTGGGTGGCCGCGATCGTCGCATTCCGGGATGCCGCAGCCGCGGATCCGCAGGATCTCATGTCGCGACTGAACCTGGCCCGCTGCTGCTTCAACCTGAAGGATTTCGTCGCCTGCAACACGGTGCTGCGCGGCCTGATGCAGGCCGGGCCGCCGCAGGATATCCAACTCGCGGCCCTGCAGCTGCAGACCTATGTCGCGCCGTTCGATCCCGCGATGGACGATGCCGCCCTGCTGCAGCTGTCGCGCGACTGGACCGCGGCGCTGCGGCTGGAGCATCCGGCGGCACCCCTGCCGCCGGCACCGGCGCCGGCGGCCCGGGACCGCCTGAGCGTGGGTTTCCTCTGCGCCTATTTCGGCGCACCGATCGACTACCTGCCAATCGGCCTGCTGGACCGCCACAGGTTCCGGGTGATCGGCTACGGCGCCGCCCGGCGCGCGGTGGCACAGAGCGACAGCATGCCCCGCTTCGACCTCTACCGGGACCTGTCCGCGCTGGACGACCGGGCGGCGGCGGAGCAGATCCGCGCCGACGGCACCGACATCCTGGTCGACCTGGGCGGGCAGGGCTGGGGGCAGCGCAATGGCATCATGCTGTACTGGCCGGCGCCGGTGCAGGTCGGCTGGAGCAACCGGCTCTATCCGGCCAGCGCGGCGCTGGTCGACTGGCTGCTGGCCGACTGGGTCACCATGCCAAGCGGCGCCGAGCGGCGGGAGGAGGTGCGGGTCTGCCGCCTGGCGGAACCGGTCCTGCCCTGCAACCGGCTGCAGCCGCCGCCGCCGGTGGGCCACCCGTCCGCCGATGCGCCGCTGACCTTCGGCACCGTCGCTTCGCCGTTCAAGCTGAACAGCGCCTGCATCGCGCTCTGGGCGCGCGTGATGGCGGAGCTGCCGGGCAGCCGCATGCTCTATGCCATGGAAACGATGAGCCGCGACCAGGCAAGCCATGTCAGCCGCCTGTTCCGCGATGCCGGCATCGATGGCGACCGGCTGGAACTGCGCACATTGGGGCCCGGAGACCTGCCGCTGGCGATCAACGATGTCGATGTCGTGCTCGACACCCAGCCGTTCACTGCGAATTTCACGACCTGGCAGGCTGCCGCGCAGGGGGTGCCGATGGTCACCCTGCGGGGCGAGCGGTTCGCCGGGCGGATGGCGGCGGCGATGCTGACAGCGCTGGGGCGGGTCGACTGGGTGGCGGAGACCCCGGACCAGTTCGTCGCGATCGCGGTGGCGATGGCAGGTCAGGCCCGTGCCGCCGCCGGGCAGCGGTCCGCGCGGGCGGACCGCGCGCGCACCGCGCGGCTGGCCGACCCGGCCTTTGCCGCGCGCCTGCTGGGGCGCGCCCTGGACGAGATCTGGGCGGCGGAAACCGAACAGCGGTCCCGGGCCGCTGCATGACCGCTGCCCCGGCAGGGGCGGGTGCGGCGGCGCCTGTCCGCCAGCCGATCCCCCTGCGGGCCTGGGCCGGATACTGCCTCTGCGCCAGCGCCTTCTCCTATGCCTTCTTCCAGCGGGTCCTGCCGTCGGTCATCGTCGACGACCTGATGGTGACCTTCGCCGTCGGCGGGGCGCTGATGGGGAATCTTTCCGCGCTCTATTTCTATGCCTATGCGGCGCTGCAGATCCCGATCGGCGTGCTGACCGACCGGCTGGGCGCCCGCCTGATCCTCACCGTCGCGCTGGCCATCGCCGCCTGCGGCTCGGTCCTGCTGGGGCTGGCGGAGGCGGTCGACCAGGCCTATCTGGGCCGCCTGCTGGTCGGCGTTGGCTGCTCGGTCGCCTTCGTCTCCACCCTGAAGCTGGCCACTGTCTGGTTCCCGGCGAACTACTTCGCCTCCCTGTCGGGCGGGCTGATGCTGTTCGGCATGGCGGGCGGCATGCTCGGCCAGGCCCCCCTGGCCTATCTGCTGGAGTTCATCACCTGGCGGGAGGCCCTGCTTGGCGCCGGCGGCGTGGCACTCCTGCTGTCGGCGGCGATCTGGCTTGCGGTGCGCGACCGGCCGGCCGATGCGGGAAGCACCGGCCATGGGCGGCAGAGCGTGCCGCTGGGCGCCGCCCTCCTGCGGGTGGCCGGGACCGGCCAGGTCTGGCTCGCCGCCGCGGTGGCCGGCGCCATGGCGGGGCCGATGCTGGCCTTTGCGGGGCTGTGGGGCGTGCCCTATCTGGAACAGGCCTATGGCCTCAGCCGTTCGGCCGCCGCCGGCACCGCCTCGCTGATGCTGCTGGGGGTTGCCGTGGGCGGCGTCGTCGGTGGCGCCGTCTCCGACCGGATCGGCCGGCGCAAGCTGCCGCTGCTGCTGGCGCTGGTCATGTTCGGCCTGACCTGGCTCGCGCTGCTCGCCTTTCCCGCCATGCCCTACCCGTTCGTGGCCGCGCTGATCGCCCTGGCCGGCTTCGCCTGCGGCGCATCGGTGCTCTGCTATGCGGTGGCGACGGAACAGCTGACCCCCGACTATGCCGGGGCCTGCAACGGTGTGGTCAACATGGCGACCGTCGGCTCGGGTGCCCTGATGCAGCCGCTGATCGGTTTCCTGCTGGACCTGCAGGCGGGACAGGGATCGGGTCCGCCGGTCTTCACGGCCGAGATGTTCCGGCAGGCCTTCATCGCCTTTCCGATCAGCGGCGCCCTGGCCCTGGCGGTCGGCCTCGCCCTGCGCGAGACCCGGGGCCGTCCGCCCGGTCGCCTCGCCTGACGCCGCCGCAGGCCCGGGGCCTCACGGCTCCATCCCTGTGAGCAGCGCGCGCATCTGCGCCACTGCCCGCTCGGCAAACGCCGCCTGGACGAAACGGGCCTCCAGGCCCCTGGACCGTGCGACCGCCTGCGCGTGACGAAGCCCTTCGTCGCGGGCGGGATCGCCGTTGACCACGACCAGGTTGTACCGCCTGATCCCCAGCGCCAGGATTCTGTCATACATCGCCGGCAGCAGGGCGGGATCAATCGCCATCACCGCCTGCCGCTCGTCGCAGATCAGGTTCAGCGTGTGGTCGGCGATGTTCGGTCCGAGCGAGGCGAAGAGTTTCTCCACATCGCTGCTGTCGTATCGTCCCGTCACATGGACCATGTAGCTGTCGGGCAGGCCGCCCGGCTCGAACTCGAGATCCACCGAGGCCGACACCTGCTCCATCCGACGGCCGAGGCCGTGCAGCAGGTCCCGATGCCCGGGGGCCGGACAGTCCTGGTCCGCAAGGGCTGGCGGCTGCCTTCCGAGCATCGCCCGCATCGTGGCATATGCCGCCTCCCGATCCCGTACGGTCGTGAACTCGACGCGCAGGCCGTTCGTTTCGGCCACCGCACGGGCGAAATTCTGGAACAGCGGGCGGCCGCGATCCTTGTCGATGACGACCGATCGGAAGATACGGATCCCGTTGCGATGGAAGTGCCGATAGGCGGCGGCAAGGTCGTTCAGGTTGGCATAGAGACTGGCGCCGCCGTAGTCGGAGATGATGTTCAGTTCGTCGCCGGGCAGGTCCTGGCGGACCGCATCGAAGATCGACGGGAATGTGGAGACGATGATCTCGCCGGTGAAGGCGATCAGGATGCAGTGCGCGATACCGTCCGGATCCCGTTCGATCGCGGCGCTGGAGGAACTGTCGGTTCGGACGATGAAGCCTGGATCTCGTGCCATCTTGCCAATGTGCATCAAGGTACGCTTGTCTTCGGTATCGCGGCCCAGCAGTGACCAATGCACATCCTGTTGCCAGATTCGTTAGCAGTTGATTAACGGAGCCGCGCGATCGGGCGGTACGGGGCGAAGCCGAAGACCGGCGTGCCGGCCTCTGCCGCCCCGGTCCTGCCGGCCCGCACGGCCCGCCCGGGGCCGGCCCTCGGGACCGGCACGATCGGACGTGCATCGCCGAATCCGCGGCGGCAATGCCGCGGTGTCGAGGGCGCCTGTCGCCGGGAGGGGAAATGGAGCACAGGTTCATCGAGCTGGAGGTCCGGCAGTCCGTCGGCTGGTTCCGCTTCAACCGGCCGCCGGTGAACGCGGTCGACTGGCAGATGCTGGCGGAGATGAATTCCGCCTTCCGGCTGCTGGCCGCCCGGCACGACGTTCGGGTCATCGTGATCGCCTCCGCGCTGCCGCGCTATTTCAGCACCGGCGCGGACATCTCAGCCTTCCGGGACACCGCGGCCGGCGGCATGCGGGACTGGATCGCGCAATGTCATGCCCTGGCCCGCTCCGTGCGGGCGGCGGACAAGCCGGTGCTGGCCGCGCTCAATGGCGTGGCGGTGGGGGGCGGGCTGGAAATGTCGCTGCATGCCGACCTGCGCTTTGCCGCCGCCGATGCCCGGCTTGGGCAGCCGGAGGTCAAGCTCGCCTTCATCCCGCCGGTGGCCGGCACCCAGGCCCTGGTGCGGCTGGTCGGCCGCAGCGCGGCGTTCCGCATTCTGTACGACGGCGCGCTGATTCCGGCGGACAAGGCGCTGGCCATCGGACTGGTCGACCAGGTCGTCGCGCCGAAGGCGCTGGAGACCGAGGTCCAGGCCTATGCGGAGACCCTGGCGGCGCGGCCAGCCAATGCCCTCGCCGCGATCCGCCGTTGCCTGGTCGATGGCGGCAGCACCAGTTTCGAGGAGGGCCTGGCCATCGAGGCGGCCCAGGCCAATGCCCTGGCGGAGCATCCCAATTTCAGGGAAGGGGTCACGGCCTTCCTGGAGAAACGGCCGCCGGTCTGGCGGTGAGTCTTGCGTTTCGTGCCGGCCGCCTAGCCCGCCGGCTGCGTGACGCAGCCCGCGTCCTGGTGCCCAGGACCGCCGGCAAGGCTGCGCTGACCCAGCGTTACCACCGCCGTCGCCGCCGTGCCGGCCAGGACCGACACCCAGAATCCGTTCTGCGCGCCGAACGTGTCGACGACCCAGCCGGCCGCGAACGCACCGAACGCCATGCCGATGCCGATGCCCGTCATCACCCAGGTGACACCTTCCGTCAGCATCGATTCCGGGACCCGCCGCTCAATCAGGCCGAAGGCGGTTATGAAGGTGGGCGAGACCGCAATGCCGCTGACGAAGACCGCGATCGCAAGCAGGACGACCGATGTGCCGGCAAAAAGCAGCGGAACGGCGGTGACGGCAAGAACGCCGACGGCGATCAGGAGCTGATGTTGCAGAGCCATTCGGGGGTTCATCGCACCCAGGACGAGACCCAGCACGAAGGAGCCCATGGCATAGACCCCGATGACAAGGCTGGCCGCACCGGGCTGGCCGAGCTCTTCGGCGATTGCGACGGAGCTGACCTCGGCGGTGGCGAACATCGCGCCGACGAAGATGAGCGCCAGCGTTACGACCTGCACCGGCCGCAGGCGGATCGCCGAGCCCTTGGCGCCTCCCGCTTCCGGCATGCGCACGCGTGGCTCGGTCGATCGCTACAGCAGGAATGCGGCGGTGCCGAAGGCGAGGAAAGCGGTATTGGCCAGCACCCCGGCTTCGGGGAAGACCGAAACCGCCAGCGCCACCGAGAGCGAGGCGCCTGTGATGTACATCAGTTCGTCAGCGGCGGATTCAAAGGCAAAGGCGGTGTTGAGTTCAGGGCGGTTCCTGAAGAGCTCGCTCCACCGGGCACGGACCATCGCCGACATGCTGGGCATTGCGGCGGCAAGCAGGGCGGATGCGAAGAGCGTCCAGACCGGCCAGCCCTGGTTGGCCGCGGCAGCCAGCGCAAGGAAGGCGGCAACGGATAGAGCCGTCGAAGGCATGACGATCGCCGACTGGCCGAACCGGTCCACCATGCGCGACAATTGCGGGGATACCAGAGCATTGGTAACCGCGAACGTCGCCGCGACCGCGCCGGCCAGCCAGTACTCGCCATGGGTCTGCGACAGCATGGCGACGATGCCGATGGGCGCCATGGCAATCGGCAGCCGTGCGACGAACGCGGCCGCGGAGAATCCTTTGGCCCCGGGAGCCTGGAAGATCCGGCGATAGGGGTTGGGCATCAGGGTCATCCTTGATCATGGCGGGGCGGAGGTGGATATATACGCGGCGTATGTGAATGACGTAGGAACATACGCGGTGTATGTCAATACAAATACGTCGTGTATGCGAATGAGGGGATATGCGTAGGCCGCGCAGCGAGACGATCGCCGAAACCCGGGCCAAGCTGCTGAAGGCCGCGCGGATGGCCTTCAGCACGGTCGGCTATGCCGAAGCCTCAATGGATGCCTTCACCGCGGAGGCCGGACTGACGCGAGGGGCGCTGTACCATCAGTTCGGGGACAAGCGAGGGCTGCTTCGCGCGGTCGTTGCCGAAATCGACGCGGAGATGACGAAGCGGCTCGAAACGATCGCCGCACGGGCCCCAGGCCCCTGGGAGGCCCTTGTCGACGAAATGACGGCCTATATCGAAATGGCTCTCGAGCCGGAGATCCAGCGCATCATGTTCCGGGACGGTCCGGCCGTGCTGGGCGACATTTCGCAGTGGCCGAGCACCAACGGATGTGTGCGGGCGGTGGCCAGACGCCTCGACGCGTTGCGCGCCGAAGGCATGCTGGTCGATATCGACACCGAGGCCACAGCCCGCATCGTAAACGGGGCGGCGATCCAGGCAGCCATCTGGATCGCAGGGTCGGAGAACCCCGAGGAGACGTCGAAGAAGGCCGTGGCCAGCTTTCGAACCTTCCTTGACGGGCTGCGCGCGGACCGGCGCTGAACGGTGCCGGAATGCCCGACCGGCGGTTCTGTTCAGCCACCTGGTCTTTCGACAGCTAGCAGCTGCCAAATCCCTGTCTCGGTTCAGCGCATTCCGTGAGAGGGCCAGACGGTGCAAGGACCTCCGGCCGGGCAGCCGACCTGAACCGGACAGCAGCAGGTCGAGCCCGCGTCTGACGCGCTATCGGGACTGGTGCAGCCGGATGGCAGTTGATCGCCGCCGGGACCGGCCCGGCCGGCGCTCAAGCGTCGCCGTAGTCGATCGGCGTCGTGTGCCAGCCTTCCTTGTGCTTCTTCCAGTACAGTTCCCGCAGGCGGGCGCTGATCGGCCCGGGGCGGTCATTGGCATAGATCCGGCCGTCGACGCGGCTGACCGGCATCACGCCGCCGGCGGTGGTGCTGGTCAACACCTCGTCGGCTTCCAGCAGCTCTTCCGGTTTCAGCGGCCGCACCTCGATGGGGATGCCGAGCTCGCTGCAGAGGTCCAGCACGGACTTGCGGGTCACGCCTTCCAGCGCACCATGGTCGGGCGACACCACCGTGCCGTCGATCACCGCGAAGACGTTGAAGCCGGGGCCCTCCGCGACGGTGCCGTCGGGACCCAGCAGGATCGCATTGTCCGCGCCCTTGTCGGTCGCCTCGAACTGCGCCTTGATCAAGTCGCCCCAATGGTAGTTCTTCACCGTCGGGTCGACCGATTCCGGGGCGATGCGCGGGATCGAGGAAATCACCAGGTGCGCGCCGCGCGCCTGCATCTCCTCGTCCATCACCCAGACCCAGGGGATCGCGTAGGCGATCAGCCGGTTCTCGCAGTTCGCCGGGTGCCGCGGCAGGCCGGGCTTCGCCAGGCCCCGGGTGCAGACCATGGCGACATAGGAATCGCGCAGGCCCGAGCGGCTGACGCAGCCGTGCAGGATCGCCGCCAGGCCGGCCCGGTCCACCGGCAGGGTCATCCGCATCGCGGCGACCGAGCGCAGGAACCGGTCCAGATGATCGTCCAGCCGGAAGAAGGCGCCGTCGGTGACATGCACCACGTCATAGGTGACATCGGACTTGGTGAAGCCCCAGTCGAGCACCGAGATCTTCGCCTCGGCGATCGGGACAAATTCCGAATCCTGCCAGGCGCAGCCCTTCGCGAAGGGATTGCTCTGCACCGCCGACAGGGTCTGTGCCTGACTCATGCCCGTCTCCTTCTTCCGGCTTGCCGGATGGTTCGTGTCAGGCTGCGACGCTGCGCAGCCCTTCCTTGTTCACCCAGCCGTCGGTTTCGTCCAGCGCCTTCTCCAGCGCATCGAAGATCTCGTGGACCTGGGCTTCGGTGACGATCAGCGGCGGGCAGACGGTCACCGCGCCGGCACCGATCGCCCGCAGGATCACGCCCTGGCCCTGGGCGAACTCGACGCATTGCGCGGCGACGCCGTTCGCCGGGGCGAACTCCCGCTTGCTGGGCTTGTCGGCGACCAGTTCCACCGCGCCGACCAGGCCGACGCCACGCGCCTCGCCCACCAGCGGGTGATCGGCCAGGGCCTTCAGCCGCTTCTGGAAGGTCGGGTAGATCGCCCGCACATGCTCCAGGGTCTTGCGCTCCTCGTAGATCTGCAGGGTGCGCAGCGCCACGGCGGCGGCGACCGGGTGCCCGGAATAGGTATAGCCATGGCCGAACGCGCCGATTTCCTTGCTCTCGTCGGCGATCGCCTGGTAGATCGGGTCGTCCAGCATGACCGCCGCGATCGGCAGGTAGCTCGACGACAGCTGCTTGGCGCAGGACAGGGTGTTCGGCTTGATGCCGAAGGTCTCGCTGCCCCACATGTTGCCGGTGCGCATGAAGCCGGTGATCACCTCGTCGGCGATCATCCAGATGTCGTACTTCTGCAGCACCGCCTGGATCTTCTCGAAATAGCCCTCCGGCGGCACGATCACGCCGCCCGCACCCATCACCGGCTCGGCAATGAAGGCGGCGATGGTGTCCGGATCCTCCTTCAGGATCAGGTCTTCCAGGTTCTGCGCCATGCGGCTGGAGAAGTCCTGCTCGCTCTCGCCCGGCTCGGCATAGCGGTAGTGGTGCGGGCAGTCGGTGTGCAGCACGCCATCGATCGGCAGGTCGAAGGAGCGGTGGTTGAGCGGGATGCCGGTCAGGCTGGCCGCGGCGATGGTGACGCCGTGATAGCCCTTGATCCGGCCGATCATCTTCTTCTTCTTCGGGCGGCCGATCGCGTTGTTGTAGTAGCGGACCAGCTTCATCTGGGTGTCGTTGGCCTCGGACCCCGAATTGACGAAGAAGACTTTCGACATCTCGACCGGCGCGATGCTCTTCAGCTTCTCCGCCAGCTCGATGCTGGGCATCGAGGATTTATGGGTGAAGCCGTGATAATAGGGCAGCTCGCGCATCTGCTTCGTCGCGGCGTCGATCAGCTCTTCCTCGTTCCAGCCGAGCGAGGCGCACCACAGGCCCGCCATGCCTTCGATATAGCGGTTGCCCTGGTCGTCCCAGACATGGATGCCCTCGCCCTTGGTGATGATCAGCGGCCCCTTCTGCTCGTGCTTGCGCAGGTTGGTATAGGGGTGCAGCACATTGGCAATATCCCGTGCGGCCGCGGAATTCGGGGCGTAGTTCATGGCGAGGTCCTTATGCATGGCTGCCGGTCCGGCCGGTTTCGCGCCCCTGGCGCGCCGGCCCGGACCGGTTGCGACGAGCCGATGGCCTGCGACGGGGCAGGCGAGGCTGGGCAGATTGTCCGACCGGGGCAGCATACGATTGTTACGGCCGCTACCCAAGTGCCGGGTTGGCGAATCTCGGGCGCCGTTTGGCCTGGGCCGCACGAATCCTGGCAGTGCGCCGCTGCCGGGCGCGCGCTCAGCCTGCCGTCAGGCCCAGTTCCGCCTCCATGCGGGCGATCCACGCGCGCAGGGCCGGATGCGGCGCCAGGTCGAAGCCGCCTTCCCCGGCCACCCGGGTATAGGCGATCAGGCAGATATCCGCGGCCGTCAGCGCATCGCCCAGCAGATAGTCCCGGCTGGCCAGCGCCTGTTCCATAAGCGCCAGCGCAGCTTCGCCTCCCGCCACCTTCTGCGGGTCGCGGGTCTCCACGGTGCGGCCGCGGAACAGGATATCGGACCGGCAGACCGCGATGGTGGGCTCGTGGCTGTACTGCTCCCAGAACAGCCATTCCATCATCTTGGCCCGGTGGTAGGGATCCCGCGGCACCAGCCGCGAGCCTTCCGCCAGGTACAGCACGATGGCGTTGGACTGCGCCAGCATGCGGCCGTCGGGCAGCTCCACGGCCGGCACCTGGCCGGCCGGGTTGCGTGCCAGGAAGGCCGGCCTGCGGGTCTCGCCGCGCATCGAATCGACCTCCACCCAGTCGAACGGGATGCCCAGCAGGTCCGCCGTATAGCTGACCTTCAGGCAGTTGCCCGACTGGCTGTTGCCGAAGACCGTCAATTTCCCTGGCATATGCCGCTCTCCGTGCCATGCCGGCCATTCTTCGGGTGGAAGGATGGCTAGCGCAAAGCGGCCTTGTCCAGGGGCCGGCGGAAGCTGGCCAGCAGGATGCCCAGCACGACCAGGGCGAAGGCGACCCAGATCCACCAGCTGACGCTTTCGCCCCAGATGACCCAGCCCCAGAAGAAGCCGTAGAGCGTGATCAGGTAGTTCGCCTGGGAGAAGAACACCGGGCCCTTCAGCCGCACCAGCTCCAGAAACACGCTGATGAAGAAGGCGGTCAGGGCGACCGTCGCCAGCAGCGCCCAGGGCGCGATCGACCATGCGGGAAGCAGCGCCGGCGTCTGGCCGGTGGCCAGGACGAAGATCGCCATCACCACGGAGGATCCCAGCAGGGTGCCGCTGGCGCTGGCCGGGCTCGGCTCCGCCGGGGGCTGCAGCAGGGCGGCGGCGATGCTGGCCATGGCAAAGAAACAGGGCGTGCCCAGCGCCAGCAGGAACCAGCCGGCCATGTCCGGGTCGGGCAGCGCGGTTTCCGGCACCAGCACGAGGCTGACCCCGGCAAAGCCCAGCAGGATGCCCAGCACGCCGAACAGATAGATCCGCTCCAGCCGGGCGATGACGCCGAACAGGTAGGTCAGGGCCGGCGCAAAGGACAGCACCAGGGTCATCAGCCCGGCATTGATATGCGGCGCGACGAAATTGAGCAGGGTCAGCGGGAAGCCGACCGCCAGCGCGCCGATCACCGCATAGGCGCGCAGGTTGCGCCAGCCGGTCCCCGGCGGGATCCGCAAGCCCAGGCAGATCGCCAGCAGCAGCAGCCCGCCGCCGAGGCTTTGCCAGAAGCTGAACACGAAGGACGGGATGCCGGCCTCGGCGGCGATCTTGGAGGCGGAGTAGAACAGGGCCCAGACCGCCGGCGCGCCGATCAGCAGGATGAAGGGCCAGGCCCTGCGCAGGGGCCCGTTCGCCGTGGCAGCCGGTGTCTCTGCGGCCATTCGTTCCCCCTCTGCCCGGGGTGCGCGTCGTTGCTGCGTCGCGGCCGGCCCGGCATTCATGGCCGGTCGGTCGCCGGCTTTCGCCTATCGGCGTATCGCTCTACTGCGGCGCGCGCAAGCCCGCTATGTTAGGTGGTTCAGTGCGGCCCGCCTGCGGGGCGCTCGCCATCGCTGCCGGAAGCCGCCATGTCCGATCTCGCATTCGCACCCTGTACCCTGCCCGAAGGCGCCGAGGCGCTGCGTGCGGAGGTGCGCGCCTTTCTCGTGGAGGAACTGGCCGATTATCCGGCGCGCCGCCGCGCCGAGACCTGGTCCGGCGCGTCCCGCGATTTCAGCCGCAAGGTCGGCGGACGGGGCTGGATCGGCATGACCTGGCCCAGGCAGTATGGCGGGGCAGAGCGCACCACCCTGGAACGCTATGTCGTGCTGGAGGAGATGCTGGCCGCCGGCGCGCCGGTGGCCGCCCACTGGATCGCGGACCGGCAGAGCGGGCCGCTGCTGCTGCGCTACGGCACCGAGGAGCAGCGCCGCAGCATCGTGCCGCGGATCGCCCGCGGCGAAGTGCAGTTCTGCATCGGCATGTCGGAGCCGGACAGCGGGTCGGACCTGGCCTCGGTCCGCAGCCGTGCGGTGCCGGAGGGCAATGGCTGGCGGCTCGACGGGCGCAAGGTCTGGACCTCCGGCGCGCATGAGGCCGACTACATGATCGCGCTGTTCCGCACCGCCGCCCAGGGCGAAGACCGCCATGCCGGCCTGTCGCAGTTCCTGGTCGACATGTCGCTGCCCGGCATCACGGTGCGGCCGATCGTCGACCTCGCAGGCCAGCATCATTTCAACGAGGTGCTGTTCGACGGCGCGGTGCTGCCGGCGGACGCGCTGATCGGCGGCGAGGGGCAGGGCTGGCAGCAGGTCACGCAGGAACTCGCCTTCGAGCGCAGCGGGCCGGAACGCTTCCTGTCCTGCATGCAGCTGGTGAACGAGATGGTGCGCATGGCCGGGGCCCGGCAGGACGATGCGGCGCTGGCGGCGATCGGCCGGCTGGTCGCGCATCTCTCCGTGCTGCGGCAGATGTCGCTGTCGGTCGCCGCGATGCTGGAGCGGGGCGAGAACCCGGCGGTCGAGGCGGCGCTGGTGAAGGATCTGGGTGCGGTCCTGGAACAGTCGGTGCCGGAGATCGCCGCCGATGTCTTCGATGTCGAGCCGATGCTCGACTCTACCGGCGACTATGTGCAGGTGCTGGCCTACCTGACCCAGGTGGTGCCGTCCTATTCGCTGCGCGGCGGCACGCGCGAGATCCTCCGCGGCATCATCGCCCGCGGGCTGGGCCTGCGCTGAGCCGGCCCGAGGGACAGCAGACCACAGGGAGGCGGAATGAGCGAACTTCAGGGATTGCTGCGCGACACGGCCGAGCGGCTGTTTGCCGATCGCGCGACACCGCAGGTGCTGCAGGCCGCCGAGGATGGCGGCTGGCCGAACGAGCTCTGGACCGCCATCGTCGAGCATGGCCTGCACCAGCCCTTCGGATCGTCCGGCGCGGCCGGGATCGATGCCGAGGGTGCCGACTGGTCCGACCTCTACGCCCTGCTGTTCGCTGCCGGCCGCTGGGCGCTGCCCCTGCCGCTGGGGGAGACGGCGATCGCCGGCCGGGCCCTGCTGGACGGCGGCCTGACCCTTCCGGACACGGCGCTGGGCCTGGCCGCGCAGTCGGACCTCGATCTCGACCAGAGGGGGCGGATCAGCGGCACCACGGCGCGCGTTCCCTGGGGCGCCGCGGTACCCTATGTCGTCGCGCGCGCCGGGCGGCGCGATGGCACGCAGCTGGTGCTGCTGCCGACGGACGGGGTGGAGCGGCGCCTGGACCGGAATGTCGCCCGCGAGCCGCGCGACGACCTGACCTTCGAGAATGTCGTGCCGGCCGCGATCTGCCCCTGGCCGCAGGGCTGGCCGGCGGAGCGGCTGCGCGACCTGGCGGCGCTGCTGCGGGCGGCGCAGATCGCCGGCGCGCTGGACCGGGTGCTGGACATCACCGTGACCTATGCCGGCGAGCGCAAGCAGTTCGGCCGGGCGATCGGCAAGTTCCAGGCGATCCAGCACCAGCTGGCCGAGCTGGCGGGCGAGGCCGCGGCTTCCGCGGTGGCCGCCGAGACCGGCTTCCGCGCGCTGGACGACGGCCGCGACCCCTGGTTCGCGATCGCCGCCGCGAAGGCGCGGACCTCGGAGGCCGCCGGCAGGGGCGCGGCGATCGGCCACCAGGTGCATGGCGCGATCGGCTTCACCTACGAGCATCACCTGCATTACCTGACCCGGCGGCTCTGGTCCTGGCGCACCGAGTTCGGCAATGCCCGCGCCTGGTCCACGGCGATCGGCACGCGCGCGGTCAGCCGCGGCGCGAGCCGGCTCTGGCCGGACCTGGTGGCGGGCGCCTAGCGGACCGTAGCGCAGGTTCCGGTCGACACCATCCGCGTGCGGCGGGGGCCGCGCCGGGCAAACATCAGGGGGCACGAATGAGCGATATCAGCACCAGCGGCGGCGCGGCGCCGGGCGGCACCGGGCCGGGCGTGGCAGGGGCGGGCGGCCCGCCGCCGAATACCGGCATGGTCCATTGCACCAGCTGCGGCGCAGAGATCGCACAGGTTGCCCAGTCCTGCCCGAAATGCGGCGCGCCGAACCTGTCGAACCCGGAGCGGACATCGGAAAAGTCGATGATCGCCGCGGCGCTGCTCTGCTTCTTCTTCGGGACGTTCGGCTTCCACCGCTTCTATGTCGGCAAGATCCTCACCGGGATCCTGATGATCGTGACCCTTGGCGGCCTGGGCATCTGGACCCTGATCGACTTCGTCATGATCATCGTCGGTTCGTTCCGGGACAAGGAAGGCCTGCCGCTGAAGCGGTAGCGGCAGCCGATGGCGCGCCCCGGCCCAGATTCGGCAAGGCCGGCAATGGCAGGGCCGCCGCCCCCGGTGCGCGTCTATTGCGCGCGCTGCGGTGCCGGCATGTTGTCGGACACCGCGCTGTGCCCCGCCTGCAGCGCCCCGAACCTGGCCGCCGCCCGGCCGGCGGAACCGTCGAGCGACCGCAGCTACAGCCTGGCGGTGATGCTCTGCGGCATCTTCGGCATCGTCGGCATCCACCATTTCTACATGGGCAACTGGCTGCACGGGCTGTTCGACCTCGGCCTGTTCCTCGTCGCGGTCTATATCCTGGCCTTCTCGGCCGCGGACGGTGACGGCTGGATGGCGATCGGCCTGCTGCTGCTCGCCGTCGACTTCCTTCACACGATGATCGTCTTCTATCGCCTGATCGCCGGGAAGGCGCGGGACGGCCAGGGGCGTCCGATCGCCGTGCCGACCGCCCGCCCCTGAGCGCCCGGCCCTGAGCGCCCGGCCCGGTGCGCGCCGGCCGGTGGCTCGCAGGATCGGCGGGCGCCTCCCCTCCGTCTTGACGCGGCCGGCGCCTGCCCCTAACGATGTTGCCTGACAAATGTCAGGGAGCGGCGCAGGCGGGATGCCTGCGCGGCCGGGGGCGGGAAAACATGCGCATGGCGCGCGAGGAAGCGGGCCCGCGGAGCGGCTCCGTCCGGCACGCGCTTCAATCTTGCACCATGAGCGGCGCCACCGCGCCCGACAACCAGAAGGGGGAAACCCGGTGACAGCATCACTGCCGGACGAGGACATGAACAATCTGGGGATGTCGGAGAAGGCGCGCCCCCTGCTGGACGCGGTGGTCAAGCATATCCGCGAGAATGTCGACCCGATCACGGCGGAGTATCACAGGCTCGGCGAGGGCCGTGCCGACCGCTTCAGCTATGCTCCGGGGCAGCTGGAGCTGCTGGACGGCGCGAAGCGCAAGGCCCGGGAGGCCGGCCTCTGGAACTTCTTCCTGCCGGATTCCGAGACCGGCGAGGGGCTGTCGAACCTGGACTATGCCTATATCGCCGTCGAACTCGGCAAGAACCCGCTCGCCTCGCAGACCCTCAACTGCTCCGCGCCGGACACCGGCAACATGGAGGTGCTGGAGCGGGTCGGCACCCCTGCGCAGAAGGAGAAATGGCTGAAGCCGCTGCTGGCGGGCGAGATCCGCTCCTGCTTCGGCATGACGGAGCCGGACGTCGCCTCGTCGGACGCGCGCAACATCCAGACCCGTGCGGTGCTGCAGGGCGAGGAATGGGTGATCGACGGCGAGAAGTACTACATCTCCGGCGCCGGCGACCCGCGCTGCAAGATCATGATCTGCATGGTCCTGACCGATCCCGAGGCCGCGCCGTTCCGCCAGCAGTCGCAGATCCTGGTGCCGATGGACACGCCCGGCGTGAATGTGCTGGGCCCGATGAACGTGTTCGGCCATGACGACGCACCGCACGGCCACATGCATATCAGGCTGGAGAATGTGCGGGTGCCCAGGGACAATATCCTGTGGGGCGAGGGCCGGGGCTTCGAGATCTCCCAGGTCCGGCTCGGGCCGGGGCGGATCCACCACTGCATGCGCTCGATCGGCGCGGCGGAGAAGGCGCTGGAACTGCTGCTGGCGCGCGCCACCGGCCGCACCGCCTTCGGCAAGCGGCTCATCGACCTGGGCAAGAACATGGAGACGGTGTCCCGCGCGCGGATCGAGATCGAGGCGATGCGGCTGATGGTGCTGAAGGCGGCCAAGGCGATGGACGTCATGGGCAACCGTGAGGCGCGGATCTGGGTGTCGATGGCGAAGGCGATGGTGCCCGAGCGCTGCTGCCGGATCATCGACGAGGCCATGCAGATCCACGGCGCGACCGGCGTGAGCCAGTGGTCGCCGCTGTCGGAGATGTACATCAAGCAGCGCACCCTGCGCCTTGCCGACGGCCCCGACGAGGTCCACCACAATGTCATCGCCCGCAACGAGGTGAAGTCCTTCCTCGACGCCAACGCGAAGCCGGCGGGCTGAGCCATGGTGGAGACGCGGCTCTTCGACCTGACCGGCAAGGTGGCGCTGCTGACCGGCGCGTCCAAGGGCATGGGCCTGGCGATGGCGGAGGCCCTCGCCGCGCACGGCGCCACCGTGGTGATCTCGTCGCGCAAGCAGGACCAGCTGGACATCGCGGCAGCCGGGATCAACCGGGCGGTCGGCGCGGACCGCGCGCATGCCGTCGCCGCCAATGCCGGCCGGAAGGGCGACCTGGAAGCCCTGGTGGCGCGGACCCGCGAGCTCGCCGGCCCGGTCGACGTGCTGGTCGGCAATGCCGGGATCAACATCTTCTACGGCAAGCTCTCCGAGATCCCGGACGAGGCCTATGAAAAGACCCTGGCCACCAACGTGCAGGCCAACCTGTGGCTTGCCCGCCTGGTGGTCCCGGACATGATCGCGAAGGGCGGCGGCGCGATGATGTTCACCTCCAGCGTGGGCGCCTTCAAGCCGTCGCCGACCCTTGCCGTCTATGGCATGTCCAAGCTCGCGCTGATCGGGTTGGTGCGCAACCTGGCCGCCGAGTTCGGGCCGCAGGGGATCCGCGCCAACGCGATCTGCCCCGGCCTGATCCGCACCGACTTCGCCAGGGCCCTGTGGGACAATCCGGAAGCGGAGGCGCGCGCCAATTCGGAGATCCCGCTGCGGCGGCTGGGCGAGCCGGAGGATTTCGCCGGCCTGGCCGTCTATCTCGCCTCGGACGCCAGCCGCTATATGACCGGACAGGCGCTGACGGTCTGCGGCGGCACGAACATGTGGGCCTGAGGGAGCGATCGCCTTGGCAGGTGAACGCAAGGGCGGCGGGGCGGAACTGGCCGAGGCCGTCGTCGACGGCGTCCAGGATGCGGGGCTGGTCGCCGCCCGGCGGGACCAGATCTGCCAGGCGGCGCTGGAGCTTTTCCTGGAGAAGGGCTTCGCCGCCACCACGATCCGCGACATCTGCGCCCGCTCCGGGGTGAACCAGGCGAGCATCTACGACTATGTCGCGAACAAGAACGACATCCTGCGCCGCCTGCTGAACCGGCTGTGGTTCCGCACCGATGTCCCGACCCTGCCCGAGCGGCTGGACGCGTGCGCCGACGCGCCCCTGGAGGAGCTGGTGACGGGCTATCTGCGCGAGCTCTGGGACAGCAAGCGCCAGGGCATCCTGCTGTCCTACCGGGCCGTGCCGCACCTGCGGGACGAGGACCGGCGGGCACTGCACGAACGCGAGAAGCGCATGATGGAGGACCTGGCGGCCCACCTGCGGCACCGCGCCGGCCTGGCCGCCGACGACCCGCGGGCGGAGGTGGTGTCCAACCTGATCATCTTCCTCACCGCTTTCGCGCCGATGCGGGACTGGCTGAACAAGGATGTCGACAGCGAGGTCCTGCTGCGCACCGTCGCGAGGTCGATCGCCGCCATCGTCGGCGGGCTGGCCGCGGACCCGCCGACGGCCGCGCCCGCCTGAGCGCCTTCGCTATTCCGCGTAGCGGCGCAGCAGCTGCCGGCCCAGGGCGGCCAGGTGGACCTGGTCCGGGCCGTCGCCGACCCGGATGTAGCGGGCGGTGACCCAGGCCTCCGGCAGGAAGGTGTCCTCGGTGAAGCCCTTGGCGCCATGCACCTGCATGGCGCGGTCGATCACCTCGGTGGCCATTTTCGGCACGACGATCTTGGCCGCCGCGATCAGGTCGCGGGCCTCCTTGTTGCCCTCGCGGTCCATCTTGTCGGCGGCCTTGAGGGTCAGCAGGCGCGCCTGCTCGATCTCGCAGAACGAGCGCGCGATATCCTCCCGCAGGGAACCATGCTCCGACAGCTTGCGGCCGAACGCCGACCGGCTCTCGGCGCGACGGCACATCAGCTCCAGCGCGCGCTGGGCGGCGCCGATGAAGCGCATGCAATGGTGGATCCGCCCCGGGCCCAGGCGCCCTTGCGCGATCTCGAAGCCGCGGCCCTCGCCCAGCAGAATGTTCGCCGCCGGCACCCGCACATTGTCGAACAGCACTTCCGGATGGCCGCCGGGGGCGCCGCCATAGCCGAAGGTGGTCAGGTTGCGCACCAGGGTCATGCCCGGCGTGCCCTTGGGCACCAGGATCATGGACTGCTGCCTGTGGCGGTCCGGATTGTCGGGGTCGGACTTGCCCATCACGATGACGATCCGGCAGCGGTCGTTGGAAAAGCCGGAAGAGAACCATTTCCGCCCGTTGATCACGTAATGGTCGCCGTCGCGCACGATCCGGCACTCGATGTTGGTGGCGTCCGACGAGGCGACCGCCGGTTCGGTCATCGAGAAGCAGGAGCGGATCTCGCCCGCCAGCAGAGGCTGCAGCCATTGCGCCTTCTGCTCCGGGGTGCCGTAGCGGTGCAGCACTTCCATGTTGCCGGTGTCCGGGGCGGAGCAGTTGAACAACTCGGAGGCCCAGCCGACCCGGCCCATGATCTCCGCCAGCGGGGCATATTCCAGGTTGCTCAGGCCGGCGCCCTCTGTTCCGTCGGGCAGGAACAGGTTCCAGAGGCCGGCCGCCCGGGCCCTGGCCTTCAGTTCGTCCATCACCGGCGGCGTGGTCCAGCCGCCGGCCCGGGCCACATGCCCGGGCCAGTCGGCCTCCAGCGGATGGACATGGGCGGTCATGAAGGCCGTCAGGCGGTCCTGCAGGTCGCGGACCTTGTCGCTGAACTCGAAATCCATGTTTCTCCCCGGATCTGCCTGGTGTCGGGGCCGGCCGCTTCTAGCGGCCGGCATGCTCCAGCAGCGCCTCGCGCAGTTCGGCCAGCCGCACCGGCTTGCGCAGCACGGCCGGCGGGCTTTTCCCGGCGACCTTGCGCAGCACCGCCGCCATCTTCAGGTAGAGCGGGTTGTGGCCGCTGATCAGGATCAGCCCGCCATCATACCCTTCCTCCTGCAGCCAGCGCGCGATCTCGATGCCGTCCTCGTCGGGCATGACGATGTCCAGCACGACCAGGTCCGGCCGCCGTTCGCGGTACAGGGCGCGCAGCGCGGCGCCGGATCCGGCGATCCGCACCGCGAATCCCAGCCCGGCGGCGACAGTGGCCACGAACTCCGCGAAGTCCGTCTCGTCGTCGACGACGATCACGTCGGTGGGCTCTGCCATGGGGTCAGGCTTCCCGGTCGAGGGTTTCGCGGATGGCAGCGGCCAGTTCCGTCTTGCGGAACGGCTTGCGCAGGAGCCGCGCCTGGCGCTGCCCGACACCCTGCTGCTGCAGGACGCCGTCGTCATGGCCGGACATGAAGACGACCCGAAGCCGTGGCAGCAGCGCCACCGCACGCGCCGCCAGCTCGGCCCCGTTCATGCTGTCCGACAGGTTGATGTCGGTCAGCAGCAGGTCAAGGTCCGGAGCCACATTCAGGTGGCGCAGCGCCTCCTCCGGGCCGGAGACGGCATGGGTGAGGTAGCCCAGGGACCGCAGGGTCGCGCGTGCCAGGTTGCGGACATCGGGATCGTCCTCGACAACCAGGATCCGTTCGGTGCCGGGGCTCTCGTGCGGCAGGGGCAGGGGATCCGGGCGCGCGGGATCCCGGGGGGCGGGGTCCTGAACTGCCCGGTCCCGGGCTGCCGGATCCCGGGCTGCCGGATCCCGGGACGCCGTCACCGCGGCGCCTGCGATGCGCGGCAGGTAGATCCGGACGGTCGTACCGGCGCCGGGCGCGCTCTGGATCCGGGCATGGCCGTCGGACTGCTTGGCGAAGCCGTAGACCATGCTCAGGCCCAGTCCGGTGCCCTGGCCGACACCCTTGGTGGTGAAGAACGGATCGAAGGCGCGGGCCAGCGTCTCGGCATCCATGCCGAAGCCCGTATCGGACACGGCCAGCAGGACATATTCGCCGGGGGGCACCTCGTCGGCGGCATCCGCCTGCGGCGCATCCAGCACGGCATTGCCCGTCGCGATGGTCAGGGTGCCGCCGTCCGGCATGGCGTCGCGCGCATTCAGCACAAGGTTCAGGAGCGCGTTCTGCATCAGGCCGCTATCCACCTCGCAGAGCCACAGGTCCGGGCAAGGCTGGACCTCCAGCCCGACAGTGCCGGACATCGTCCGCCGGAGAAGTTCGTGCATTTCGTCGACCAGGCCGTTCAGGTCCACGGCCGAGGGGCGCAGGGTCTGCTGCCGGGAAAAGGCCAGCAGGCTGCGGGTCAGGGTCGCGCCGCGATCGCTGGCCCGCAGTGCCGCGCCGCACATGCGCAGCAGGGGCGCGGCCTGCGGTCCGCCGAGGCTGTCCAGGCCCTCGCCGATCAGTTCCAGATTGCCGGAGATCACGGCCAGCAGGTTGTTGAAGTCATGGGCAATGCCGCCGGTCAGCTGGCCGACGGCCTCCATCTTCTGGGCCTGGCGCAGGCGGTTCTCGGTCTCCCGACGGTCGGTCATGTCATGGGCGGTGAAGACGATGCCCTGCACGCCGGAGGTGTCCAGGAAATTGCTGCCGACGATCTCCATGGTGAGCCAGCGGCCGTCCTTGTGGCGCAGGCGCAGCTCGGTGGTTTCCTTGCCTTTCTGCCGGCCGATCAGGCGCTGCAGCGTCTCTGCCGCCTTTCCAAGGTCGTCAGGATGCACGAACTCCGCCCAGGGGTGGCCGAACACCTCCGGCCCCTCATGGCCGAGGATCCTCTCGCCGGCCGGGCTGACGAAATCCAGGCGGCCCTCGCGGTCGATGATCGCGATCACGTCGGGGTTGTTGTCCACGATCGCGCGGAACTTCGCCTCGCTGCGCTCGACGGCGCGCTGTGCCTCGCGGATCGGCGTGATGTCCCGGAAGGTGCCGCGCGACCAGCGCGGCGGCTGCGAGCCGTCCAGCACCACGCGGCCCTGGGCGGAGATGTCGATCAGCTGACCGTCGGTGCGGTACAGGCGATAGTCGCAGGCATAAGGCTGGCTGGTGCGCTCGGCGGTCTCCACCGCCGCCATCATGCGGGCGCGGTCTTCCGGGTGGACCTGCTCCACCCAGGCCGCCAGGGTGCCGATCCGTTCGCGCGATCCCGGGCCGAAGACAGCCCAGGCACCTTCGGAGAAGTACAGCTGCCCGGTGCGCCGGTCGTGCTGCCAGGCCCCGGAGCGGGCCATCAACTCGGCCTCGATCAGCATCGCATCGCGGCGCTCGAAGGCGCTCTGGTCCTCGGTCGACAGCAGCAGGGACCCGTCGCTGCGCGGCACCGCGTCGAAGCGGATCGACCATTCGCCGCGGCGCCGGATCGAATAGCTGTCCGACTCGCCTTCGCGATGGGCATGGCGCCTGGCCTGCAGGAAGGCATCCTGCTCGGCGGCCGCCAGGCCCGCGGCGGTCAGGAAGGCGGACAGGCAGTCGGGATAGCGGCTGTCGCGGTCGAGCCTGACACCACGTTCCGCCAGCATGGTGCGGAACAGGCCGTTCGCCATGCCGATCCGGCCGTCGGGCCGGACCCCGGCAATGGCATGGGGCAGCAGTTCGATGACTTCGCCCGCGGCCTCGCCCGTTTCCTCTGCCATGCTGGGTGCCGGGGTCAGGCCGGATGCCCGCCGGTCAGGCGGATTCCGCGTCGATCTTCGCCTGCAGCCGCCGCATGCCCTTCAGCCACCGCTCCATGTCGCTGGTCTTGTAGCTCATCCATGTCTGCGCGATCTCGTCTGTCAGGATCAGGAAGCGCTCCGCCTCCACCGCCTCGGCCACCATCTCGGCGACCTCCTCGGGCTCGCGGATCGGCCCCGCGGCATTGCGGGCGAAGGGCGAGCCGGTATCGCCCAGCATCGGCGTCCGCACGCCCAGCGGGGCCAGCAGCGAGGTGCCGATGCCGCGGTCATGATAGGTGACCGCCATCCATTCCGCGAAGCCCACGACGGCATGCTTGGTCACCGCATAGGGCAGGTTGCCATGGCTGGTCAGGATGCCGGCCATCGAGGCGGTGTGGATCAGGTAGCCCCGGCCGCGCGCCAGCATGCCCGGCAGCACCGCCCTTGTGGCATGCAGATGCGCCATCAGGTTGACGTCCCATTGCGTCTGCCAGACGTCCAGACCGGTTTCCAGCGGGTCGCTGCCGGTGGCGATACCGGCATTGTGGAAGAAGATGTCGATCGGCCCCAGCCTCTCCTCCACCGTCGCGACCATGCTGTCGATCGCGGCCTTGCTGCCGACATCGCAGGCCAGCCCGATCCCGCCGGTCTCCTCGGCGACCGCCTTGGCGCCATCGCCGTTCAGGTCGACCGCCGCGACCTTCGCGCCGCGTGCCGCGAAGCAGCGGGCGCTTGCCGCGCCGATGCCGCTGGCGCCGCCCGTGACCACCGCGACCCTGTCCTTGAACTGCATCTGTACCTCCCGTGCTGTGTCGCTTGCCGGCAGCGCTCCGGCCTTCCAGGGCCGCTTCTACCCGGCCGGCGGCAGCTCCGCCCAGAGCCTGCGTATCGCCGTCGCCAGGGCGCGTGCGGTGGCATCGTGATCGGTCAGGCCGCTTTCGAGAATGTTCTGGCGAAAGCGGCCGCGCGATATCCGAAGATAGTCGCGCTCGGCTGCCAGATCCCGCGCGGTCGCGACATAGGCCTCCGGCGAGCCGACGGTCAGGAACGCGGCACCGGCAGCGGCCGAGATCACGCCCGCGGTACGCGCGCAGGGCCGATCGTCGACGCTGTACCCGATCGTCGGCACGCCCATCCAGAACGAGTCGAAATCGGTCACATTGCCCTGCTCGGGAAAGGGGCCCAGCGCAATATCCACCGAAGCTGCCGCCCTGCAATGCGTTTCATGATCCGTGCCCCCTAGAAGCTCCAGCCGGCCGGGATCGGTGCCGCGCTCGACAAAGGCGGCGCGGATCCGGCTTGCGATCTCCTCGATATCCAGCAGGAAGGTCTTGATCCGCAAGCGCGACCCCGGCACCGCGTCCAGGACCTCTGCCCAGAGCGACAGGACGGCGGGAGACAGTTTGGAAAGTCTGTGAAAGGCGCCGAAGGTCACATGCCCGTTCCTGTCGGCGGGCAGTTCGGAACAATCCGGGTAGCTGGGATAGGGCTCCACGGTCACACTGTGGACGGGTATCCGAATGATGCGTTCGACATAATGTCGCTCCGCGCCCGGCGGGCAGTGGAACCGGTCGGTCAGGATCGCGTCGAAGACATCGACCCCTGCCGAGACCCCGTTCCCCGACCAACCCAGCTGCAGGGGGCTCGTGCGCTGCGCCAGGGCACGGAAGCTGTCCGGCTGGCCGTGATAGGCCAGGTCGATGGTGACATCGGGCGCGATCTCCGCGAGGGCGGATCGAAGGGCGTCGGCATTGCCCTCCGGCACCTGGGTGAGCCGGGCACCGGGAAAGCCGGACATGTCGGGCGCCACGCCGTCGCGCAGCCAGAGGCAATGCACCTCGAACCCGAGCTCCGGCAGGCGGCGAAACGGCCCCAGGGTCCGGTTCATCGACGTGCCCGAGCCGAAATCGCTGCCGATCAGGGCCAGGCGCAGGGGCTCCGGCCGATGCCGCACCTGCCGGACCAATGGCGCCTGCCGGATGGCGAGGTGCCGGACCGGTCGCTCCTCGCCGGGCATCAGGCGCAGCTCCCCGGCGATGTAGGCGGCGGACCAGGCGCGGATATCGTCCGGGCGAAGCGCCCTGACCGCCGCATTGGCCGCCCAGAAAATGTCCTGGGCGCCGCCCAGCATCGCACTGCGTGCCACGGCGGCGGCGAGCCGGCATCCAGTGTCCGGGTGCATCGCCAGGAGTTGCCGCACGGCGCCCCACGCCGCTTCATAGTCGCCGCGTTCCTGCTCGACATAGACCAGGTTGTTGAGGAACCGGAGGATATCTCCCCCGGGCGCTGCCGCGACAAGCGACTGCAGCAGGGCACGTGCCTGCTCCAACGCACCGGCGCGGGCATATTCGACGGCAAGCAGGTTGGTCAGGCTGGGCTGTGCCGCGGCGAGCCCGTCGAGTGCGGCGGATGTCGATCCGTCATGTGCGGCAAGCGCGGCGGTCACCTGGCTGCGAAAGGCTGCGACAAGGGCGTCCTGCCGACCGTCGCCTGCCGGGCGCGATCCGCTCACCGGCTGGTGAAGCGGGTGCCGGGCGCCGGCGGGTTGCGCGCCGGGCCGGCGAAACATTGCGCCACCTCCATCCAGCGCCGCGCGGGCTCGCCGGTCGTCCGCAGGGCGGTATCGGCGATGTTCCGGGTCTGGGTGACGACCTGGCAGAACTCGACCGCCGCACCGTCGATGCGATTGTCGTCGGAGGGTTCGTTGAACTCCCAGATCTCGCCCGACGGGGCGGTCAGGTGCAGGAACGGCCGCGCGCCCGGCTCCGGCTCGCCGCGATTCTGGAAGGTCCAGCCGAAGGTGTTGTTGCCGATCACCACGATGTTCTTCACATGATCGCCTTCCTGGCGCACCACCCCCAGCAGGTCATAGACCTCCTGGCCATGGGCCCAGGTCTCCATCAGGCGGGCGGTGATGCTGGACCGCACGCTCATGTCCGGCCCGGCCCATTTCAGGCGCTTCTTCGGGTCGACGGCATGGAAGTTCGGCACCATCGCCGTGTAGTAGTCGTGCCAGAGCGCCAGCAGCGCGCGGCCCTTCACGCCGTCCAGCTGCCGGTCGGTATAGGCCAGCATGGTCTCGCCCCGCGTCATGCAGCCCTGCATGTCGCTCAGCAGCGCGACGATCCCGGCCTCGTCGTTCAGCGACAGGTCGGCGGCATAGTTGAAATAGTGCAGGTGCTGCAGGACATCGTTCACCGACCAGTCGTTGAACTGGGTCCGGCGCTCGAAATCGGCATCCGCAAGGGGGCTCAGCAGCGCGTGGAGCGCATCGCTCTCCGTCTTGAAATCCTCGGCCTGTTGCAGCACGCGATGGGTCCTCCCGCGATCGGTTTCTGACGGTTCAGGCCCGGAGGCCGGCGGCGATCGTCCGCGGCACCGGGATCGGCTGGTCCAGCAGCACCTGGGCATAGCCCTTGCCCTGGGCATCGTTGCGCAGGCTCGCCACCCCGCCGCCACCCAGCACCTCGTGCAGCAGGAAATTGATCGCCGGGGCGCCGGGCAGCAGGAAGCGCTCGACCGGCCCGTCGAGGAAATGGGCGAAGCGGCCGGCGACGACCTCCTCGGTCAGGGCCTGCCAGATATAGGGCAGGTAGGCCCGGTCGCGGGCGATGATGCCGATATTCGCCTTGTTGCCCTTGTCGCCGCTGCGGCCCCAGGCCAGCGCGACCAGCGGCACCTCCACCAGGTCTGCGCCGGGCGCCGCCGGAGGCGGCGCGGGGCGGCGGATCGAGGCCGGGTCGAAGCCGGCGGCTTCCGCCGCCTCGGCGGCCAGCTCGCGATCGCCGAAATCGATGGCGATGGCGACATCCGCCTTCGGGATCAGGAAGGAGAACAGGCGCACGACAGGGGAGGGCCTGGCGCGGCCGCCGGAAAAGCCCGACAGGCCGGGCGGGCTGGCCAGGCCCAGGCCGGTCGCCTCGCGCAGCAGGATGCCGATGCCGGCCTGCTCCGGATGCTTGGCGGCGAGCTTCAGCACCACCTCGCGCGCACTCTCGATGCGCCGGTCCGCGCCGAACTGGCTTTCCGCCCCCAGCACCTCGATGCCGGTCTCCGTGAAATCGCCCAGGTTTGAGGCCCGCAGCGCCGATTGCGCGCGTTTCAGGGCCGCGTCCGCGTAGGCCCGGGCCTTCCGGTCGGCATCGGCGCCATAGAAGCTGAAATAGCTGCCGCCGCGCCAGCCATCCATGTAGGTCGCGCTGACCTTGTAGCTGTCGGTGGCGGGATAGCCGGTCGCGCCGGCGACATGCACCCGGTCCGGCCCGGCCTGGGTGATCGCGACCTGGGAGAAGTCGCAGACCACGTCCGGCACGATATAGGCCTGCGGGTCGCCGATCTCGTAGAGCATCTGCTCCGCCACGGTGCCGACATTGACCAGGCCCCCGGTGCCTTCGGCCTTGACCAGGTCGAAGCTGCCATCGGCGGCGATCTCGCCGATCGGGTAGCCGATGCGGTCGATGCTGTCGGCCACCAGGTGCCAGTCGGTGAAATTGCCGCCGGTCGCCTGCGGCCCGCATTCCAGCAGGTGCCCGGCCAGGGTGCCGCCGGCCAGGCGGTTCCAGTCCCGCGGCCCCCAGCCGAACGCATGAATGCAGGCGCCCAGGGTGACGGCAGAGTCGACGCAGCGGCCGGTGATCACGATGTCGGCGCCACCGGCCAGCGCGCGGGCGATCGGGAAGGCGCCCAGATAGGCATTGATGCTGGCCAGCCGCGCGGGATCGGGCAGGCGCTCGCCGGAGAACATCTCGGTGACCGACAGGCTGTCCCTGCGGTCCATCAGGTCGTCGCCCAGCACCACGGCGACCTTCAGGTCCAGGCCCAGCTGGGCGATCAGGGCCCGCGCCGCCGCGCCGCAGGCGCGCGGGTTCACGCCGCCGGCATTGGCGATCAGCTTCACGCCCTGGGCGGCGATCTGCGGCAGATTCTGTTTCAGCACCACGGACACGAAGTCCCGCGCATAGCCGGCCTCGGGGTCCTTCGCGCGGGCGCGGGCCATGATCGACATGGTGATCTCGGCCAGGTAGTCGTAGACGATGTAATCCAGGCCGCCGGCCTGCAGGAATTGCGGCGTGGCCATGGCGGACTCGCCCCAATAGCCGCTGGCGCCGCCGACGCGGATCCTCCGGTCGCTGGTCATCTCGGTCCTGCCTTCCCCGGCCGGGTCGCTGCCCTGGCGCTTCTCGCGCGGGACGATGCCCTGGCGCTTCTCGCGCGGCACGATGCCCTAGCGCTTCTCGCGCGGGACGATGCCATGTTCCATCATCGTCTCGATCTCGGCATCGTCGTAGCCGAATTCCGCCAGCACCTCGCGGCTGTGGGCGCCGAAGGTCGGCGGCTTGCGCCGCACATTGCCCGGCGTGCGCGACAGCTTGATCGGCATGCCGGTGCCGCGATAGCCGTCCAGCTCCACCACCATCTCCCGCGCCAGGGTATGCGGATGGGTCATGACGTCGGGTACCGCCAGGGCGGCGCCGGCGGGCACGCCGTTCCGCATCAGGGTCATCGCCAGTTCCTCGCCATCCCAGCTGGCGACCAGCGCATCCAGGATGCCGTCCAGCACGTCGCGATTGGCATGGCGGTCGCGGTTCGTGCGGAAGCGCGGGTCGTCGGCCAGCGCCTCGTTGCCGAGGATCCGGCACAGGGCGCGGAACTGCCGGTCGTTGCCGGCGCCGATCATCACCGGCCGGCCCTTCGAGGCGACCAGCTGGTAGGGCACCAGGTTGGCATGCCGGTTGCCGGTCAGCTTCGGCACGACCTGGGCCATGTGGTGGTTCGCGTTGTGCGGATGCAGCAGGCTGACCCCGGTGTCGTAGAGGGCGACCTCCAGCGACTGGCCGCGGCCCGATTGCGTCCGCTCGTGCACCGCCGCCAGGATGCCGACGGCCACGTAGAGGCCGGTGCCGATATCGACCAGCGGGCTGCCCAGGCGCATCGGCCCCGAGTCCGGCGAGCCGTTGATCGAGATCAGTCCCGACCAGGCCTGCACCATGGCGTCATAGCCGGGGAAGCCGCCGAACGGGCCGTTGCCGCCGAACCCGGTGATCTGGGCATGGATCAGCCGGGGGAAGCGCGCCTCCAGCACCTCGGCATAGCCCAGGCCCCATTTCTCCATGCTGCCCGGCTTGAAATTCTCCACCAGGATGTCGGCGCCGTCCAGCAGCCGGAACAGCACCTCGCGGCCCTCGGGCTTCGACAGGTCCAGCGCCAGGCTGCGCTTGTTGCGATTGATGCCGGCGAAATAGGCGGCATAGTCCTCCTGGAAGGGCGGGCCCCATTCGCGGGTCTCGTCGCCCTGGGGCGGTTCCACCTTGATCACCGTGGCCCCCAGGTCGCCCAGTGTCTGGGTGCAGAACGGGCCGCCCAGCACGCGGCTGAGGTCGATGACCTTCAGGCCCTTCAGCGGGCCGGTAGGTGGCGCCGTCCCGGTTTCCGCGGCTTCCCCGGTTTCCCCAGTCTGCATTGCGTCTCGCTCCCCAGTTCGGCGTTCGGCCGCTTGTCCTGCCGACGCTGATAGCGCCACAGGAGGCCGGCCTGCAATGGGGCACCTTGACCCGCGGCCCGCGTTAAGCAAAGTCCTACATCAACAGATCGGGGCGGCAGGACATGTTTCGCGTCCGCGCCGCCGGCAGTCGAACAGGGGAGGCCGGCATGAATCAGATCATCAGTGCGGAGGCGCTGCGTTTCGGACGCGATGCGCGGGCGGTGCGGCGGCAGGAGGATGTCCGGCTGCTGACCGGCGAGGGGCGCTATGCCGACGACAAGGCGGTCGACGGCATGCTGCACATGTACGTGCTGCGCTCGCCGGTCGCCCATGCCGCGGTGACCGGGCTGGACCTGGCCGCGGCAAAGGCGGCGCCGGGCGTGGCCGCGATCTACACGCTCGCCGACCTGGATGCCGATGGCGCCCGGCCGATGCCCTGGGCGGCGGAGATTCCGCGCCCCGACGGCAAGCCCTTCGCCTCGCCGCCGCGCAAGATGCTGGCCGGCGACACGGTGCGCTTCGTCGGCGACCCGATCGCGGTGGTGATCGCCCAGAGCCGCAATGCGGCGCAGGACGCGGCCGAACTGATCGTCGTGGACTATGACGAGAAGCCCTCCGTCAGCAGCCTGGACGCCGTGATGAACGGCGGCGCGCCGGCAGTCTGGGCGGATGCGCCGGACAATATCTGCTGCGGCGCCCGGCACGGCGATGCGACGGCCACGGCGGCGGCCTTCGACAAGGCGCATCACGTGGCAAAGCTGCGGATCGTCAACCAGCGCCTCGTCGGCAATGCGATGGAGCCGCGGTCCGTCCTGGCCGTGCCGGACGGCCCGGACGGCCATCTCACCCTGAACATCGGGTCGCAGAACCCATCGACGGTGAAGGCGATCATCTCCGGCGCGGTGTTCGGCTTCCCCGATACGCAGCTGCGGGTGCTGGTGGAGGATATCGGCGGCGGCTTCGGCGTGAAGGCCAACCCCTATGTGGAGGATGCCCTGGCGGTCTATGCCGCGCGGAAGCTGGGCAAGCCGGTGAAATGGCGCGCCGATCGCGGCGAGGAATTCGTCGGCGTCATGGCGGGCCGCGACCAGATCAACGAGGCCGAGCTGGCGGTCGATGCCGAGGGCCGGATCCTGGGCCTGCGGGTGCGCACCCATGCCAACCTGGGCGCCTATGCGGCAACCGTCGGGCCGCTGATCCCCCTGATGCTGGGGCCGAAGGTGATCACCAGCGTCTACGACATCCCGGCCCTGGACCTGGAGATCGTCGGCGTCCTGACCAACACGACGCCGACCGCCGCCTATCGCGGCGCCGGCCGGCCGGAAGCGATCTTCGTGATCGAGCGGCTGATCGACCAGGCCGCCCGCGACCTGAAGATCGACCCGGTGGAGATGCGCCGCCGCAACTATATCGCCGCCGCCGCGATGCCCTATACCAACGCGATGGGCGAGGTCTACGACTGCGGCGATTTCGCCACCCTGCAGGGCCGCGCGCTGGAACTGGCGGACTGGAACGGCTTCGACGGCCGCAAGGCGGAATCCAAGGCGCGCGGGCGCCTGCGCGGGCGGGCGCTCGCCTCCTATGTGGAATGGACCGGCGCCATGCAGTTCACCGAGGCGGTGACCGTGGAGGCCTATGGCGACGGCCGGATCCTGCTCTGGTCCGGCACCCAGGACATGGGGCAGGGGCTGCGCACCGCCTATGCCCAGCTGGTGGCCGGGAAGCTCGGCGTGCCGGTGGAGCGGATCACCGTCATCCAGGGCGATACCGACCGGGTCGGCGGATTCGGCAGCATGGCCTCGCGGTCGCTGTACACCGGCGGCCCTGCCGCGGTGACCGGCGCCCAGAGCCTGATCGACAAGGGGCGGGAGCTGGCCGCCGATGCGCTGGAGGCGGCCGCGACGGACATCGCCTATGACGGCGGCCGCTTCACGATCTCCGGCACCGACCGGGGGATCGACCTGGCGGAGCTGGCCGGCAAGCAGGACGGCGGCATGTTCCTGATCGACGCCAGCGAGACGGTTGCCGGCTCCAGCTGGCCGAACGGCCATCACGTCGTGGAGGTCGAGGTCGACCCCGAGACGGGCCGGGTGGAGCTGGCCAAGATCACCACCCTGGACGATGTCGGCAAGCCGGTGAACCCGATGATCGTGTTCGGGCAGCTGCAGGGCGGCATGGCCCAGGGCATCGGCCAGGCGATGCACGAGGGCGCCGTGTTCGACCCGGAGAACGGCCAGCCGCTGACCGGGTCCTTCATGGACTATTGCCTGCCGCGCGCCGACGACCTGCCGTCGCTGGACGTCAATCTCGACGAGAGCGTGCCCTGCACCACCAACCCGCTGGGCGCCAAGGGCTGCGGCGAGTCCGGCACGGTGGGCATCACAGCGGCGGTGGTGAATGCGGTCCTCGACGCGCTGGCACCGCTCGGCGTCAGCGACATCGCGATGCCGATGACCCCCAGCCGGGTCTGGCAGGCAATCCACGCGGCGCGCTGAGCGCAGTTGGGGCGGCGCGCTGAGCGCAGCCGGGACGGCGCGCTGGGTGTGCAGCGGCGGCGACGTTCATGCCCCGGGGCGGCGGGAACCTGCCGCCCCGGTTGAACTGCTTGGCTTGATGGGGTAGTGCAGCGGGCTTACATGATCGGCGGCGGGTCCGGTATCCGTCGCGCCCTGCCGAAAGTTCGGGCTGGCTGAGGGCTGGATGGCGCGGATCGCCGGCCAGCCGTTCGCATGCGGCCATCCGGCGACGGGGCGTCGATCCGGGATCCCGGGTTTCCCCGGGTGGGCCGGTTCGCCGGGCTGGCCTTGCCGGGCCGGAGGCCGCTGCTCGCCGGCCGCATCACCGCGTCGAGAGTGAGAATTTTGTCGGAGCGCACGGCCCGCAGGCCGGGGCGCTGCCGCTAGGGGGACAGAGGAGGTTTCCTGGAAATGCCTGCGAAGGAAGTACGCTTTTCGACCGACGCCCGCGACCGCATGCTCGCCGGTGTCGATACCCTGGCCAATGCCGTCAAGGTCACCCTCGGCCCCAAGGGCCGCCATGTCATCCTGGAGCGGTCGTTCGGCGCACCGCGCACGACCAAGGACGGGGTGACCGTCGCCAAGGAGATCGAGCTTACCGACAAGTTCGAGAACATGGGCGCCCAGATGGTGCGCGAGGTCGCGTCCAAGACCAATGACGTGGCCGGCGACGGCACCACCACCGCAACCGTCCTGGCCCAGTCGATCGTCAAGGAAGGCATCAAGGCGGTTGCCGCCGGCATGAACCCGATGGACCTGAAGCGCGGCATCGACCTGGCGGTCGAGGCCGTTGTGAAGGACCTGGAGCGGCGCTCCAAGAAGATCTCCGCCTCCGGCGAGATCGCGCAGGTCGGCACGATCTCCGCCAATGGCGACCGCGACGTCGGCGCCATGCTGGCCCGCGCCATGGACAAGGTCGGCAAAGAGGGCGTGATCACCGTCGAGGAGGCCCAGGGCCTGGAGACGGAGCTGGAGATCGTCGAGGGGATGCAGTTCGACCGGGGATACCTGTCGCCGTACTTCATCACCAATGCCGAGAAGATGATCTGCGAGATGGAGGATGCCTATATCCTCCTGCACGAAAGCAAGCTGTCCAACCTGCAGGCCCTGCTGCCGGTGCTGGAAGCGGTGGTGCAGTCCAACAAGCCGCTGCTGATCGTCGCCGAGGATGTCGAGGGCGAGGCGCTGGCCACCCTGGTGGTGAACAAGCTTCGCGCCGGCCTGAAGATCGCGGCGGTGAAGGCACCGGGCTTCGGCGATCGCCGCAAGGCGATGCTGGAGGATATCGCCGTCCTGACCGGCGGCCAGGTGATCTCCGAGGATCTGGGCATCAAGCTGGAGAATGTCAGCCTGAACATGCTCGGCCGCGCCAAGAACGTGCGGCTCGACAAGGAGAACACCACGATCGTCGACGGCGCGGGCAAGAAGAAGGAGATCACCGCCCGGGTCAACCAGATCAAGGTGCAGATCGAGGAGACCTCGTCGGACTATGACCGCGAGAAGCTGCAGGAGCGGCTGGCCAAGCTGGCCGGCGGCGTTGCGGTGATCCGGGTCGGCGGCGCCAGCGAGATGGAAGTGAAGGAAAAGAAGGACCGGGTCGACGACGCCCTGAGCGCCACCCGTGCCGCGGTCCAGGAAGGCATCGTGGCCGGCGGCGGCGTGGCCCTGCTGCGGGCGATCAAGTCCCTGGCCAAGCTGAAGGGCGGCAATGACGACCAGCAGGCGGGCATCGCGATCGTGCGGCGCGCGCTGGAGACCCCGGTTCGCCTGATCGCGGAGAATGCGGGTGCCGACGGCGCGGTGATCGCCGGCAAGCTGCTGGAGAACAAGGACGACAACTGGGGCTATGACGCCCAGACCGGCGACTACAAGGACATGGTCAAGGCAGGCATCATCGACCCGACCAAGGTCGTGCGCACCGCGCTGCAGGACGCCTCCTCGATCGCCGGGCTGATGGTCACCACCGAGGCGATGATCGGCGAGAAGGCCGAGAAGAAGTCCGGCGGCGGCGGCGGCATGCCCGACATGGGCGACATGGACTTCTGATCCGGCGCCCGGGGACAGGACCGGTCGGCCGGCCGCAATGCCGGTGCCGACCGGTCGCGATGCAAGGGCCGGCAGGCCGCGCGGGCGGCCTGCCGGCCCTTGTCATGTCCGGAAGCGTCATGGCGCGGCAATGCCCCGCATGGCGGCGCGACTTGTTTCCGGCCGGCGGCAGTGACATCTCTGGAAGGCGCCCGCCACCCGGTCGGGCCAATGGCTGAGGCGAGGGTCGAGGTGGGACGGTGCGGCGCATGAGATCGCGCGCTTGGCAATATCTGGCGATCTGGGCCCTTCTGGTGGCCAGCCTGTGGATCGGCGACCGCTTCATCCGCAGCGTCTGGCTGACCGCGGACGAGCCGCGCCTGGTCAGCCCGCGCGGCGCGCTCTCCGACCTGGAACAGCACAATATCGCGCTGTTCCGGCAGTCCGGCCCGTCGGTGGTGGCGATCACCGCGACCGGTGCGCGGGCCGGCACGCGCGGCGCCGGGTCGGGCTTTGTCTGGGATGGCGCCGGCCATGTGGTGACCAACGCCCATGTCGTCGAAGGCGCCCGCCAGGTCTGGGTCCGCTTCGGCGATGGCGAGGTGGTCGGCGCCAATGTGGTCGGCGTGGCGCAGGACCATGACCTGGCGGTGATCCGCCTGGACGAGAACCGGCTGGACCTGCGGCCGATCCCGATCGGCTCGACCGCGGATCTGCAGGTCGGCCAGTCGGTCTATGCCATCGGCAACCCCTTCGGCCTGCCGCGCAGCCTGACGACCGGCATCATCTCGGCGCTGGACCGGGAGATCGTGACCAGCACGGGCCGCGAGGTGGCTGGCGTGATCCAGACCGACGCGGCGATCAATCCGGGCAATTCCGGCGGGCCGCTGATCGATTCGGCGGGGCGCCTGATCGGCGTGAACACCGCGATCGTGTCCGGCAGCGGGGGATTCTCGGGGGTCGGCTTCGCGGTCCCGGTCGACATCGTCAACCGGATCGTCCCGGCGCTGATCCGCGACGGGCGGGTCGCCCGGCCGGGCATCGGCATCGCCGTCGCCAATGCCGGCGATGCACTGCCGCCCGGCCTGCGCGCCGGAACCGCGCCGACCGGCGGGATCGTGGTGGCCCAGGTCTTTCCGGACACGCCGGCGGCACGCGCCGGCCTGCAGGGCCTGGCCGAACGCGGCGGCGTCCTGGCCGACGTGATCACCGAGGTCGATGGCCGCGCGGTCCATTCCCTGGCCGAATTGGCCCGGGAACTGGCCCGCGCCGGCGTCGGCCAGCAGGTCGAGCTGACCGTCGAGCGCGACGGCAGCCGGCGCTCGGTGCCGGTCGAGGTCGTCGATATCGGGCGCAGCTAGGGTCCCGCTCGCATCTTCCCGACAGCCGCTCAGGCCCCGTCCCGGCAGCGGTACATGCCCATGCCGCGGCTGCTCATCACCACCTCGTCCTGCTGGTTCAGGACCTCCGACTTCTGGAAGACGATGCCACGGTCGGGCTTGCTGGCGGAGCGGCGCGTTTTCTCCACCGTCACCCGCACGCGCAGGCTGTCGCCGGGGCGGACCGGCCGGTGCCAGCGGACCTCGTCGACCCCGGGCGAGCCCATCGAGGCCCGGGGCGAGATCCAGTTCTGCACCAGCAGGCGCATCATCACGCAGGTGGTATGCCAGCCGGAGGCGATCAGGCCGCCATAGTTGGAGGCTGCGGCCGCCTGCGGGTCGGTGTGGAAGCCTTGCGGGTCCCATTGCCGGGCAAAGGCGATGATCTCGGTCTCGGTCATCGTATAGCTGCCGAACTCATGCACCTCGCCGGGCATGTAATCCTCGAAGAACCGTTCCTTCGGCGGAACGTCTGCCATGGGCGACCTCGTGTCGGAAGGGGGCGGGACGGGCGGGTGCCGGTCCTGTCGCAGAAGCCGCCCATCGTAGAAGCCGCGCCGCCGGCCCGTCATCGGAGAAGTGCCTGGGCGGAGAAACCTGCTAAGCTTTTCGTAACATCTATCGTTGTATGCATCACGCTGGCCCATGCACCGGCGTCACAGCTGTCAATGCGCCGGCTGTCGGTATGTAGAGATTGCGTCGATGAACGTGGCACAGCGCCTCGAACTGGATCCGCAGAAGCTGCAGGAAATGCTTGTCAGGCACCGCCGGTGGCTGCAGCGGACCAATGGCGGTGTGCGCCTCGACCTGTCCGGCGCCGATCTTCGCGGCGCCGATCTGAGCGGCGCGGTGCTGAAGTCGGCAAAGCTGTCAGGCACGAATTTCGCCCGCGCGATCATGATCGGCACCGACCTGCAGGACTGCGACCTGTTCGCCGCCAACCTGGATCGCGCCGATCTCAGCCATGCCAATCTGGAGAATGCCGACCTGCGCGGCGCCTTCATGCGGGGCTGCCGCCTGAACGGCGCCAACATGCGCGGCGTCGACCTGCGCGGCGGGGCGTTGATGACGGCCCCCAACAAGGGCGACGCGCTGTCCTCGGCCTATGGCTCCAAGCCGAACACCAAGGGCGCCGACCTGACCAAGGCGCGAATGCGCAATGTCGACTGCTCCGAAGCCCATATGGAAGGGGCGAACCTGTCGGCCGCGCGGCTGGAGAATGCGAATTTCCGGAACTCCGACATGCGCCGCTGCGACCTCAGCGGGTCGCATCTGAACGGTGCCGACCTGCGCGGCGCCAATCTGGAGAAATCGGCGGTGGACGGCGCAACCTTCGAAGGCGCCGACCTGGAGGGGGCGAAGCTGGAAGGCGTCGACCTGCGCGAGGCCAACCTGCAGGGCGCGCGGCTGTTCAGGGACCAGGACGCCTACAGCAAGGAGGTCAAGGACGCCTTCAAGCAGCATGCCCTGTGGATCGAGACCGACGGCGCCAAGGGCGAACGCCTGAACCTGAAGGGCGCGGACATGAGCCGCATCGACCTGCGCGGCGCCAACCTCTCCGCCGGCAGCATGAAGGACTGCATCCTGGAGGGCGCGAACCTGGAAGGCGCGCGCCTGGTGATGACCGACCTGTCCGGCGCCCGGCTGAGCGGCGCGCGCCTGCTGAAGGCGAACATGAACGGCGTCAACCTGACCGATGCGGTGCTGAACGGCGCGGACCTGCGGGGCGTCTCGCTGGACCCGGTGGAGCTGCTGGGCCCCGACGGCAAGGCGACCGGCCGGCAATGGTCCGCCAGCCTGGCCGGCGCGATGCTGCAGAAGGCCAACCTGGCCTATGCCCGGATGCGGCGCTGCAACCTGGTCGATACCGATTTCACCAATGCCAACCTGGCCCGCGCCGACCTGCGCGGCGCCCGGCTCGACGACACGATCTTCAAGGGCGCGGTGGTCAAGGACGCAAAGATTCCCAAGCCGGAGGAGTGACCGGGCGCCCGGCAGGCCTCGCCCTCCGCGCCCGCCCATCCTCCCGCGTCATCCTCGGGTCGCGCCCACTGGTGTCCGGTTGAGCATGGCCGGCATTCGCTCAAGGCCGCGACTTTACCGGGCTTGCGGGGTCAAGCGTTGACACTGGAGACGGATGTCCTTGCGTCCCCCCAATCGTCACCACCGCGCTCGTCGCGGTGGTCCATGGTGCCGCCAGGTTCAATAATGGCCTGATCTTATTGAGGTGCGGCGCGATGGGTTGCCGGGCATCGCCCGGCGACCGGGACAAGCCCGCGCATGACGAAGCCATAAAACGCATGAGGCCGGAGAACAGCACTTAACCGGACAGCCGTGGGTCGCGCCCGGCGGTGACGAGATGGGGAGAACAGCTGCCGGATCCCCGTCCCGGTTCAGCGCGTTCCGTGAGAAGGCCAGACGGTGCAGGGACCTCCGGCCAAGCAGCCGCAGTGGAACCGGACAGCAGTGGGTCGAGCCCGAGGATGACGGGGCAGGGGGGCGGCGCCACCCCCGGGGGGATGATACCTGCGCCGCCGTGCCCACCGCCTGGCGGCCCCGCGCCGTGCCCGCAGCGGCAAATCCCTGTCACCGGTCCGAGCCTTCTGTCTGGCGGGCCTTCCGTCAGGCGGGCCTTCCTTCACAGTCGCCCAGCCGCCGCCTGCGCCGTCTGTCTACCCTCCGGACAGGCGGAAATCGTCGATCGCGCCCTGTGGCGCCTTGGCATAGAAACCGCTGCGGCCGGCGGCGATGCCCGTCAACCGGTGCATGTCCACGGCCATTTCCGCCGTCTTGACGGTCGCCGCCAGTCCCTCCAGCACGGTTGCCCCGTCCACCTGGAAGGGCTGCATCCCGGCGAACAGGAGCATCGGCAGCCCGCCGGCGGGGATCAGCACGTCGGCACCGGCCGCCACCAGCGGGCGGACCTGTTCCATGAACTCCCGGCGCACCGTCTCGCGCGCCGCCGGATCGGCAAAGGCGGCCATGAAGCGGCCGACATCGGCGTCGATCGCGGCAACGCCGGCGCAGCGCCGCTCCAGTCCATGGGCGGCGATCTGCATCTCGTGCCAGGCCAGGAACACCGGATTGATCGTCACCAGGCCGAATTTCAGGCCCATGGAACAGGCCCAGAGCATGCTGGCCTCGCCCAGGCCGATGACGGGGATCTCCAGGGCGCCGCGGCATTCCCGCAGGCCGGGTTCCTGGAAATGGCCGATGACGACTGCGTCGTAGCCGGCGTCCTGGGCGTCCAGCGCGTTGCGGATGCAGCTTTCCGCACAGCGGAACTCGGTCAGCGCGTGGAAATGCCGGTCCGGCGGGGTGATGCCGTGAATGTCGATGACGGTCTCGGGCCGCTTCAGCGCGTCCAGCCGGTCCCGGAGCCGCTCGAAATAGGGCCGGTGCTCGTCGACATCGATGAAACTCTGGTACCAGATCCGCATCGCGATGCCCTGCGCCTCGTTGTTCCTGTCCGGCCCGGGGGGGCTCAGCCCTCCTGTTCGCGCAGGCGGCGCAGGCGCTCCTTGAAGCCGTCGCGCAGCGCCAGGCGATAGGTCATCGGGGCGCTGGGGGTCAGGTTCTCCTCCAGTTCCATGGTCGCCTTCCATTCGCGGGTCGGTTCCTTGCGCATCAGCGGCGCGCGGCCCTCCACCTCGCCGATGATCCGCAGCCAGAGCGAATTGCGCGCCTGCTCCAGCCGGGTATCGCGGAGCAGGTTGCTGAGGTCGCTCGCCGCGGGATTGGGGACCGGCGGCTCGTAGCTGCCGGTCGCCAGGTCGGCCATGGCATCGATCGCGGAAAACAGGCTCGGCTGGCTGCCCAGAAGTTCGACGATCACCGAGGGGAAGTCGAGGCACCCCGCCAGCAACTCGTCGAGGATGCCGAGCGGCTGGCGTTCCATCGCCAGGGTGACGTTCTTGCGCACGAAGTCGATCCGGGCGAAATGGGACCGCGACCCGCGCATCGCCCGGGCGACCGCGTGCAGGCAGAAATAGCGGATCTCGCCCTGGGTCTCGAAGCGGGCCTGGGCGGCCTCGTACAAGGCGTGGAAATCGTCGTTGACCAGTTCCGGGCGGTTCCGCTCGGAGGCGGCATCCCGGCTCCAGCTGATCGCCGTGCGCAGCAGGTCCTGCAGGATCTCCGCCCGCTCCCGCGCCGACAAACGGCCTTCCAGCGCCTGCTTGCGTGCGACCAGGTGGATCGCGGCGCCGACCAGCGGGTAATGCAGGTCGACCATCTTGAACAGCCAGGGCGAATGCAGCGTCTCCAGCGCACTGAGCGATTCCTCCTCGAAGAAGTCGCGCAGCACCAGGTTCAGCACCCGGCAGGACGTGCGGCTCGACAGGTCGTCGAAGCTGTCGCAGGGCGGCGGCTGCTCCTTCACGTCGCGGGCGGTCAGGACCTTTTCCCGCTCCTCCGCGACCTCGTTGAAGATCTCGGTCTGCATCCCTTCGCCCCCGCCGGAGCGGGCGCGCTCGCGCAGCACCTTGATGGCCTCGTACTTGCCGGTGGCAAGCATCTTCTTGGCCTGGGCGATCAGCCGCTTCTCGACCGCGTCGACGTCGGACTTGTTGAAGATGCCGCCCTTGCGCATCTCGTCGGGCTCGTGCGCGGCCTCGATGCGCCAGCGCCCCTCGACCAGGACGTGGGTCTCGTAGGTGAATTTTCGGGCCTTGAGGAAATCGGCCATGGTCCCCCTGCTGCGGTCTGTCCCTCACGGCATCGGCGTGGCGGCGCGGCTGCGCCGGGGGCGCGCGACCGGGATCGCGCTGCGCCTTGTCCGATGCCAGTGTCAAATATTGAAGCGCGTTCGGCAAAACCTCAATCGGTGCCGCAAATGGCCATGAAAGTCCGGCCGGCCCTGCACGCGGTGGCGATTGTTCTGCGGCGGCATGCGGCCGACCTTTTCTTTCCTCCCCGGCTGTCTCTCTCCCGCCCCGCCTGTCCCGGGGCCCGGCGCGGCACGCGGCCGTTGCCGGCGCAGCCTGTGTCTTTCATGGCGCGCCCGCGGCTAGTATATCACTGCAATGCACGATCTGGATGCCGTTCTGACCGCCAACGACAGCTTCTATCGGGCCTTCGCCGAAAACGACATGCCGGCGATGGAGGCCCTTTGGGCCGAACGCAGCCCGGTCGCCTGCATTCATCCGGGCTGGCCGCCGCTCAGCGGGCGGGCGGACGTGCTGGAAAGCTGGCGCCGCATCCTGTCCAACCCGGGGCAGGACGCGCCTTCCTGCACGGCGCCGGAAGCCCTGCTGTTCGGCGATATGGCCCTGGTCCTCTGCTTCGAGGAGATCGCCGGCCAGGTTCTGGTGGCCAGCAATTATTTCATCCAGGAGGCCGGCCGCTGGCGGCTGGTGCATCACCAGTCCGGCCCGGTCAACGAGGCGCCGCGCGCTCCGCCGCCGCCGCCGCGCCAGTCGCTCCATTGACCCTGGCCCGGGCCCGGATGCGGCGCCTGCGGGCCGGTACCCTGTGCGTGCGGCAGGGCCGCCGGTCGGGACGATGCTCGACCCGCTGATGCGGCGCATCGTCGACCCGCCGTTGCGCCGCGCCGCCGGCTTCGTCGCAGGGCGGGGAATCTCCGCGGACATGGTGACCCTGGCGGCCTTCGCGCTGGGGCTGGCCGCCGCGGCCTGCGTTGCGGCGGGCTGGTTCTGGGCTGCCCTGGCCCTGCTGCTGCTCAACCGCCTGGGGGACGGGCTGGACGGGGCGGTCGCGCGGCTGGGAACGCCGACCGATCGGGGCGCCTATCTCGACATCGTCCTGGATTTCGTCTTCTACGCCCTGATGGCGCTGGGCTTTGCCCTTGCTGCGCCGGAGAACGCCCAGGCCGCGTCCTTCCTGCTTGCGGCCTTCATGGGCACCGCGGCAAGTTTCCTCGCCTATGCGATCCTGGCCGGCAAGCGCGGCCTGTCGACCGACCGGCGCGGGCGGAAGTCGTTCTTCCATCTGGGCGGGCTGACCGAGGGGACGGAGACCATCGGATTCCTGGTGCTGGCCTGCCTTCTGCCGCAGTATTTCGCGCTGTTCGCCTGGATCTTCGGCACGGCCTGCTGGCTGACGACGGGCAGCCGCGTGCTGGCCGGCTGGCGGGATTTCCGCGAGCCGGCGCCGGCGGCAGCGGCGGCTGCGGAGCCGCGGCGGACACGGACGGATGGATGAGCCGATGATTGCCTGGATTGCCGTGGCGCTGGCCGGCATCGCACTGCTGCTGGGCGGCGCGGCCCTTGCCCTGGCGCTCACGCGCATGGTGGTGCTGCGCCGCCAGGTGCGGCTTGCCATGGCCTCTGCCATCGAGGCGGCGGAACGGGCGGACGAGGCCGCCGCGGCGGTGGAGCGCCTGTCGCCGGATGGCGGCAGCGACCTGGCCGCGGAACTGGAGGATGTGAAGCACCTGCTGGGCCAGCTGGCCCAGCGGATCCAGGAGGGCGCGGTTCGCCCCGGAGCCCCCCGTGGCGAGGGCCGGGCCGCGGCGCAGAGCATGACGGTGGCGGTGCAGGAGGCGGTGGAAGGCAACCGCGTCGACATCGTGCTGCAGCCGGTGGTGACCCTGCCGCAGCGCAACACCCGCTTCATGACGGCAAGCTGCCGGCTGCGGGATGCGAACGGCCAGGCACTGCCGGCCGACCAGGCCATGGCGATGGTGGCGCATCTGGGGCTGGGCCAGGAACTCGACAACCAGTTGCTGTTCCGCTGCGTCCAGATGGTGCGGCGCATGAAGCGCAGGCCGCGCAAGGTCGGCCTGTTCTGCGGCCTGTCCGCGGCGAGCCTGGCGGATGCCGACTTCTTCGCGCAGTTCGCGGAATATCTGGAAGGCGATACCGAGCTGCCGGATTTCCTGGTCTTCGAACTGCCGGCTGCCGTGCTGGAACAGGCCGATGAGGCGATGCTGCAGCGCCTCTACCACCTGACCGAACTCGGCTTCCACCTGGGGGTCGCGCGGCTGGCGGATCCGCGGATGGACGCCGCGGAACTCGCACGTGCCGGCATCTCTTTCGCCCGCATCGATGTCGACAGGCTGCTGCCGCCCGGTGCAACCGGCGACGCCGATGCCGGCGGGCCGACGGTCGCCGGCAGCCGCGCGGACCAGGACTGGCTGGACGCCTATATCGCCCTGCGGCGCGAGAACATCCTGCCGATCGCGGTGGGCGTGGAGGCCGAAGGCCAGGTACCGGCCCTGCTGGACCTGGAGATCAGCCTGGCCGAGGGGCCGCTGTTCGGCGCCGCCCAGGTCGCCGGCCTGGAGCCGTAGCGGAGGGGCCGGCTCGCTACTCCGCGGGCAGCTTGTCCAGCAGAAGCGCGCTGACCCGTTCGATCTCGCCCTGGATGGCCGCCCGCGCGGCATTGCCGTCCCGCAATTCCAGCGCATTGATCAGGATCACCCGATACTTGCGGCCCTGTTCTGCGACTTGCGGCCATTCGTCGAGCAGCAGGTTGAAGTAGGGCGCAATCTTCAGCCAGAGGGACTCGATGATGCCCAGCAGGATCTCCGAATGGGCGGCACCGTAGACGGCGAAGCGGAACTTGTAGGTCTTGGCCAGATGGTCCGCCACCCGCGCCGACAGGTCGGGCATCCGGTAGATCGCATCGTACTCCTGGTCGATCCGGTGCAGCGCCTCGACCTCCGTGGCCGTGATCCCCGTGGCAGCCCATTGCGCCGCAGTGCCCTCGATATCCAGGCGGACCCGGCAGAGGTCGTTGAGGCGCGCCCTGCTCATCGCCGGCACGGCGACGGACCGGCTGGAGGTGAAATGCAGCGCACCGTCGGCGATCAACTGCTGGATGGCGCCGCGGACCGGCATCGTGCTGACGCCGAAGGTGGCGGCCAGATGGCGCATCGAGACGCTCTGCCCGGGTGCGAATTCGCCGCGCATCAGGGCCCGGGTGAGGCTGTGGTAGATCTGCGCCTGCAACGTTCCCGTTTCTATCCGCTCCAGCGCGGGTGATATCTCGTTCTTCTCCGTCACGGCTCTTCTCCAGCCAGCTTGGTGCCTGTCAAACTCAGTACGTGTGATCTCACATCACAGTACGGAGCAGTCGCTCAAGATGTTGTCGCCTGGCCGCGGCACTTGGTCAGAATGTCATATTTATCCTGCAAAAACAAGTATATGACCGGAATCACGCAGCTTCGCGAGGCCATTTCGAGGCGAGTGGCCTGATCCGATGATCGCATTGCCGATTGACTCCAATCGAACATGTGTGATCACATCTCCTATCGGGATATGCCGCACGGGATAGGAGAGCCCGGCGGGGCCGCACAGCGAGGCGGGTCAGCGACAAGGAGCAGGCACATGGCGGAAGACGCGGAAACGGCCGCTCCTGGACCCACGGGTTCCGCGCCGTCGTCCGCTACGGCACCGCTTTCGCGTTATCTCCTGCGGCTCTGCATCCCCGCCGTTCTGATCCTGGCCTGGATCCTGGCGACCACGACCTTCCAGCTGTTTCCCAAGGCCCTGCTGCCGGCGCCCTGGGATGTCGTCCGTTCCGCGGTCCGGCTGATCGAGACCGGCGAACTGCTGGAGCATGTGCTGGCCAGCCTGGAGCGGATTCTTTACGCCAACCTGCTGGCGCTCGGCCTGGGCGTGCCGCTTGGCCTGGCGATGGGCATGTCGCGCACCTTCGAGAACCTGCTGGGCGGCATGCTCAGCATCTTCCGGCCGATCCCGCCGCTTGCCTGGGTGCCGCTCGCGATCCTCTGGTTCGGCATCGGCACGCTCTCGATCGTCTTCATCACCTTCCTTGCGGCATTCTTCGCGGTCCTCCTGAACACGATCGCGGGCACCCGTGCCGTCGATCAGCGGCTGGTGCGGGCGGCGGCATCGCTTGGCGCAGGCCGTCGCAGGATCGTGCTGAACGTCGTGCTGCCAAGCGTGCTTCCCTACATCTTCACCGGCGCGCGGATCGCCGTCGGCGTGTCCTGGATGAGCATCGTCGCCGCAGAGCTGATCGCCGCCAGCAACGGCCTCGGCTACATGATCTCGTTCTATCGCGAGGTGCTGCGGACCGACGTTGTGATCGTCGGGATGCTCACCATCGGCGTCATCGGGCTGATGATGGACCTCGGCAGCCGCTGGTTGGAAAACCGGCTGCTGCCGTGGCGCCAGCACGGGGGCGTGGCATGAGCGCCGGCACCAAGATCTCCGTTCGCGGCGTCTCCAAGCTGTTCCGGACCGCCGGCGGCGAGGAGGTGCTGGCACTCGACCGCACCGACCTGGAGATCCGCAACGGCGAGTTCGTCAGCATCGTCGGGCCGAGCGGCTGCGGAAAATCCACCCTGCTCAACCTGATCGCGGGGTTCGAGCAACCGACCGACGGGCGTGTGGAGGTCGACGGGCGGCGCATTGAGCGGCCCGGCGCCGACCGCGGCGTGGTGTTCCAGAACTACGCGCTGTTTCCCTGGCTTTCGGTGGCCCAGAACATCGCGTTCGGGCCGCGCAGCATCGGTTGCACGCCGCGGGAGGTGCGCGAGCGGGTGGCGCGCTGCATCTCGCTGGTGAAGCTGGACGGCTTCGACGCGAAATACCCGCATGAGCTTTCGGGCGGCATGAGCCAGCGATGCGCCCTTGCAAGATGCATCGCCAATGACCCGGACGTGATGCTGATGGACGAGCCGCTGGCGGCGCTGGATGCCTTCACCCGGGAAACGCTGCAGGACGAACTTCTGCGGATCTGGAGCGAGGCATCCCACCAGCGCAGCAAGACCGTCGTCTATGTGACCCATGCGATCGACGAGGCGCTGTTCCTGTCCGATCGGGTGGTGGTCATGCAGCCGCGGCCGGGCCGCGTCCTTGACATAGTCGACGTGCCGTTCGCCCGCCCGCGTGCGGGCGAGATGCGGCTGCAGCCGGACTTCCACGCCTTGCAGGCGAAAGTGTGGCGTCTGCTCAACCAGAAAACCGAAGAAGAACAGAGGAGGCAGTGATGCTGAAGACGATCAGTGCAATCGTGCTGGCATCGGCGGTCGGGTTTGCGGCCGCCGCAGCCAGTGCGGACGACAAGCCGGTAGAGGTACGGATCGGCTGGAACTCCTTCGCCGGCACCGCGCCGATCAGCGCCGTGATGCAGCGCGACAGGCTGTTCGAGAAGCATGCCAAGGCGATGGGTCATGACGTGGCCGCCGAATGGATCCGCTTCGTGGCGGGACCGCCGGCCAACGAGGCCATGGTGGCCGGGCGGCTGGACCTGGACTTCGACGTCGCCAGCGCCGCCTACGTCGCGCGCATCAAGCAGGGTGTCCCGGCGGTGATCATCGGCACCCAGGCGAGCCATCTGTCCAATGCGATCATGGTGCGGCCGGGCAGCGATATCGACGAGGTCGCGGACTTGCAGGGCAAGACCGTCGGGCTCTATGCCGCAACCAGCGCCCATTACACCCTGGCGGCGATCGTTAAGGAGCATCTGGGCAAGTCGCTGCGCGAGGCGGACATCAAGGTGGTCAACATGCCGCCGGCGGAATCGATCAAGCTGCCGGACGGCATCGATGCCGCGGTGATCTGGGTGCCGTTCCAGTTCATCGGCCCGAAGATGGGGCTGTCGGAGCTGCTGATCGACGCCAATGGCGTCACCGGGCCAGCGCACAAGACGCCGGGAATCCGGGTGCCGGAGGTCGCGAAGGCCTGGGGCAATCCGGAGGGCTATTTTACCGATCGGCTGTATATCACGGCGCGGCGCGGCTTCGCCGAGGAGCATCCCGACCTGGTGGTGGCCTTCCTGCAGGCCCGCTGGGAAGCGCAGGACATCGTGGCGGCCGACCTGGATGCCGGCGTCGCGCTGGCAAACGAATGGTGGAAGCAGGATCCCGATGTCGCCCGGCTGGCCGCGGCGACCTATCCGGAGAACACCAACCTGCGCAACGCGCCGCTGCTGCTGGAGTTCGACGCCCTCTCGCTGATCAAGACCTCCGAGTTCTTCTACGACCTGGGCACGATCGCCGAGCCGCTGAGTTGGGAGGAACTGCAGCCCGTGATCCTGGGCGGCGCGGACTTCCAGAAGCGCGTCTGGGAAAGCCGGGGCAGCAAGCCGGGCCTGGACCAGCTCCGCGCGGGCTTCAACGGCAGCGCTCCGGGCTGGTCGAGCATGGCGATCAATGGCGGCGAGCCGGTCTGGCGGTTCGGCGAGGTCGAGGGCTGGGGCAAGCGCCACTATGTCCCCGAGCCCTTCGCCACGAAGTGACATCAGCGCAGGGCATCGGCATGGACAGCGGCAGCGACTTCATCTTCCACCGCAAGATCGGACGGACCTACCCGGTCGCGGCCGGCGGCAGCGGCGCGGAGATCGTCGGCGAGGATGGACGGCAGTACCTGGACGCCGCCGGCGGGGTTTTCGTTGCCATTGTCGGGCATGGGGTCTCCGAGATCGCCGAGGCGATCTCGGAGCAGCTCCGCAGCCTCAACTTCGCCTATACCGGGGATTTCACCACGTCGGCGGAACAGCGGCTGGCGGAAAAGCTCATCGCGATCGCGCCGCCGGGCTTCGCCAAGGTCTGGCTGACTACATCCGGGTCGACCGCCAACGAGGCGGCGCTGAAACTGGCGCGGCAATATCACCACCTGCGCGGCGCCAGCCAGAAATCGAAGATCGTGTCGCGCTGGCACAGCTATCACGGCAGCACGATGGGGGCGCTGTCGATGAGCGGGGCGGTGCCGCGCCGGCAGCTCTACACGCCCTATCTGATCGATTTCCCGCATGTGGCCGCGCCGAACTGCTACCGCTGCCCGCTGGGCCGCAGCCCGGCCGACTGCGACACGGCATGTGCCGAGGAGATCGGCGCGACGATGCGCCTGCATGGCGCGGACTATATCTCCGCCTTCATCGTCGAGCCGGTCGCCGGCGGGCCGCTGGGCGCGCTGCCGACGACTCCGGCCTACCTGCAGGCGGCGCGTCGCTTCTGCGACGAGAACGACGCGCTGCTGATCGTCGACGAGGTGGTCTCCGGGGTCGGCCGGACCGGCGACTGGTTCGGCGTGCAGGAAAGCGGCGTCGTGCCGGACATCATCACCCTGGGGAAGGGCCTGGGAGGCGGCTATACGCCGATCGGGGCCGTCCTGGTGCATGAGCGCGTCCATGCCGCGTTCGAGAGCAGCGGCACCCCGTTCCTGCACGGCGAGTCCTTCACCGGGCATTCGACCATGGCGGCGGCGGGATATGCCACCTTGAGCTATATCGAGCGCCACGGCCTGCTGGGCCGGGTGCGCGAGATGGGCGAGCGGCTGGCGGGCCGCATGCAGGAACTCTCCAACCTGCCCATCGTCGGTGATGTCAGGGGGCGCGGCCTGCTGCAAGGCATCGAACTGGTGCGGGACCGCAGAAGCAACGCGCCGTTCGCGCGCGCCGCCCAGGTCGCCGAACGTGTCGTGGCCGCGGCGGCGGAGCGCGGCGTCCTGCTGCTGGCGGGCAATGCCGGGGTGGACGGGGTCGACGGCGACACCGTCGTGGTCGCCCCGCCCTATATCGTCAGTGCGGAGCAGGTCGACCGCATCGTCGACACCCTCTCCGATGCGCTGCGCACCGTTCCGGCCGACAGCGAAGCATGACCGGGGACGGGGACGTGATGCCGGCCGGCGACGGCGCCGGGCTGCGCATCGGGATCGATGTCGGTGGCACCTTCACCGACCTCGTCGCGATCGACGATGCCGGGGCGACCCATGTGTTCAAGACGTCCTCAACACCGTCCGATCCGGCCGAAGGCGTCCTGGCGGCGATCGACCAGGCAGCCGCCGCGCTCGCCGGATCTCGCGGGGCATTGCTGCGCCGCTGTCACAGCCTGATCCATGGCACCACGGTCGCCACCAACATCCTGCTGGAGCGCAAGGGGGCCAGGGTCGGCCTCCTGGCGACGGCCGGGTTCCGCGACAGCCTGGCGATCCGGCGCGGCCTGCGCGCCAATCCATGGGACCATCGCAGCCCGAACCCGGAAGTGCTGGTGCCGCGCTTCCTGCGGCTCGGCGTCGGCGGGCGGATCGATGCCGCCGGCCGGCAGGTCGAGGCGCTCGACGAAGAAGCTGTCATCGCGGCGGCGCAGGCGTTCGCGCGGCACGACGTGCAGGCCGTTGCGGTCTGCCTGTTCAACAGCTTCCTGGCGCCGCAGCACGAGGAGCGTGCGGCGGAACTGCTGGCGAAGCACTGGGGCGGCAGCTGGCTGTCGCTGTCCCACCAGGTCGCCCCGCTGATCGGGGAGTACGAGCGCAGCTCGACCACCGTCATCAACGCCTATGTAGGCCCGCATACCGTACGCTATCTCGAACGGCTGGACCGGGTGCTGAACCGCGACGGCCTGGCCCGCCCGATGCTGCTGATGCAGAGCAATGGCGGTGCGGTCTCCGTCCGGCAGGTCGCACAGGCGCCCTACAAGCTCCTGCTCTCCGGTCCGGCGGCCGCGGTCGGCGCATTGCGCCACCTGAGCCGGTCGATGGACAGCCCGAACCTGATCTCGATGGAGATCGGCGGCACCAGCTGCGACGTCCTGCTGATGAGCGACGGGCAGGTGGCGCTCACCGACCAGGTGGAGATTTCCGACTATCACCTGACGATGCCCTCGGTCGACATCCACACGATCGGCGCGGGCGGCGGCACGATTGCCGGGATCGACCGTGCCGGCATGCTGTTCGTCGGGCCGCAGGGAGCCGGCGCGGTGCCCGGCCCGGCGGCCTATGGCCGTGGCGGCACCGAGCCGACGGTCACGGACGCGCATCTCGTCCTGGGACGGCTGAAGTCGGGCGCCTATGGCGGCGGCGCGGTGACATTGGACCCCAGCCTTGCCGGTGCGGCCTTTGCCGAACGTCTCACCGGTCCGCTGGGGCTGGAGCTCGACGCGGCGGCGACCGGTGTGATCCGGATCCTCGACCAGAACCTGCTGCATGCGGTGCAGCGCATCAGCATCGAGCGCGGTGAGGATCCGAGCCGCTTCGTCCTGGTGGCCGCCGGCGGTGCCGGGCCGATGCACGGTGCCCGCATCGGCCGCCTGCTGGGCTGCCGCTCGGTGCTCGTGCCGCGCCTGTCCGGTGCGTTCTGCGCATTCGGCATGCTGCATTCCGATGTCCGTCACGACTTCGTCCGGACCTATCTGGCGCAACTCGGGCAGCTGGACATCGGGGTCCTGGCGGATGCGTTCGGCACGCTCGAGGAACAAGGGCGGAGCCTGCTTGCCGGGGAGGGGTTCGCCGGCGCGGCCGTCCGGATCCGGCGGGAGCTGTCGCTGCGCTATATCGGCCAGCAATGGGATATTGCGGTGGACGTCACCGCCTTCGACCCGGCCGGGGAACCGGACCGCACCCGCGCCGATTTCGAGGCCCGGCATCTGCGCCTGTTCGGCCATATCCAGCCCGATGGCCCGGTCGAGGTCACGAGCCTCAGGGTTGTGGCCACCGGCATCCTGCCGGACGCCGTGCAGCGCCAGCCGGCGCCCTCCGGCGGCCCGCCAGTGCCAGCCGAGCATCGCGACTGCTACCTGGGCGAAGGCGGCTGGCAGCAGGTCCGGGTCTATGCCGGGGCGGCGCTTGAACCCGGCCACCGGCTCGACGGCCCGCTCATCGTCGAGGAGCAGACCACCACCATCGTGGTCGGGCCGGCGGATATCCTGGAGGTCGACCGCTTCGGCAATTACCTCATCCATCTCCCCGACGGCAGGACGGACCATGCTTGATCCCGTGCGGCTGGCGCTGCTGCAGAAGCGCCTCGACCATATCGCCCGTCAGATGGGCTGGGTGATGATCCGCACATCGCGCAGCCCGATCTTCAACCAGTCGCACGACTTCTCCTGTTTCCTGGCCGCAGGGAACGGCCAGGTTATCTCCCAGGCCGACGGCATCCCGATCCACACCGGCGGGGGCGGCTTCGCCGTGCGTGCGGTCCTGCAGGCCTTCGCCGGCCGCATCGACCCCGGCGACGCCTTCCTGCTCAGCGACCCCTATGCTGCGGGCGGCAACCATCTGCCGGACTGGGTGATCGCGCGCCCGGTCTTCGCCGGCGCGGAGCTCTATGCCTTCGCCTGCATCCGCGCCCACCAGTCCGACATCGGCGGCGGCGCGGCCGGCACCTACAACGCGGCCGCGACGGAGATCTGGCACGAGGGGATCCGCCTGCCGGTGCTGAAGCTGGTGGAGCGCGACCGCCTGCGCGACGACCTGTGGCAGCTGCTGATGCTGAACAGCAGGACGCCGCACCTGCTGGACGGAGATGTCCGCGCGATGCTGGGCGGCACCCAGGTCGGTGCCGAACAGGTGCTGAAGATCGCGGAGGATACCGGGGTGGAGGAAAGCCGCGACTATCTTCAGGGCATCCTGGACCATGCGGACCGGCGCCTGCGTGCCGAGGTCGCGCTGCTGCCCGATGGCAGGTACTGCGCCAGCGAAGGATTCGAAGACGATTGCTTCGAACCGATGGACATCCCCATCGAGGTCGCGGTGACGATTGCCGGCGACAGCCTGACCGTCGATTTCACGGGCACCGCGCCCCAGATGCGCGGCTTCAAGAACAGCTCGTACGCAAATACCTATTCGGCGGTCTGCACCGCCATCGCCTCGTTCTTCGACGAAGGCCTGCCGCGCAACGAGGGGACCTTCCGTTCCGTCCGGATCGAGGCGCCGCGCGGTACCGTGGTGAACGCGGAACCGCCCGCTCCCTGCACCTTCTGCACGTCGAACCCGGCGCAACAGATCATCCAGGTCTGCTGGAAGGCGCTCGGCCAGGCGGCGCCGCAGCGCGCCAATGCCGGTTGGGGCAACAAGCTGTTCCCGGTGACGTCGGGCCGCAACAGGGACGGGCGGACCTTCGTTCTCTATCACTGGGGTGCCAACTCCGGCGGCGGCGCGGTCGCCGGCCGCGACGGCTTCGACCAGATTGGGCCGATCGAGACGCTCGGCGGGCTGACGATCCCGAATGCCGAGGTCTACGAGCAGCTCTACCCGATCCGGGTGGTGAAGCAGGAATTCCGCTGCGACGGCGGCGGCCCGGGCGCCCATCGCGGCGGCACCGGCGTGCACTACGTGGCCGAGATTGCGGTGGAGGCGGAATATGCCTTCCGGGCCGAAGGCATCCGCCGCGCCAAGGAGAACGGCGTCAATGGCGGCCAGGGCGGCACGAAGGGCGCGATCCAGGTCGCGCCGCAGGGCCGGGAGGCCTTCGAGCCGCCGACCTATGCCGTCATGCGCCTGCCGGCCCTGCGGCTTGAAATCATGGCTCCGGCCGGCGGCGGCTGGGGCAACCCCTTCGAGCGCGATCCGCAGGCCGTCGCGGCAGACGTCCGCGATGGCCTGGTCAGTGTCGCCGCCGCGAACTCCGCCTATGGCGTCGTCGTCACAGCCGCCGGTGAGGTCGATGCCGCGGCGACCGGGCTGCGGCGATTGGCAGCACAGTCAGCGCCACCCTCCTGAACGGCGGGCCGCGCGTCCGTCAGGTCACCGCGGCCCGGGCGTGGAACTGCGGCCTGTCCCAGCGCCGCTGCGCCAGGATCCGGTGCAGCCGGGCGGCGGCGTCGAAGACGTCGACATGGCGCAGGTAGAGCGGGGTGAAGCCGAAGCGCAGCAGGTCGGGCGCGCGGAAATCGCCGATCACGCCATCGGCGATCAGCGCCTGCATCACCGGATAGCCGCCGGCCAGCTCCGGCCCGGCCGTAAAGGAGACCTGGCTGCCGCGCGCCTCGTGGCTGCGCGGCGTCGCAAGGGTCAGGCCCAGGCCGGCGCAGTCGCGCTCCACCAGGGCGATGAACAGGTCGCCGAGCGCCAGGCTCTTCTGCCGGACCGCGGCCATGTCGACCTCCTGCCAGACCTCCAGTGCGGCATCCAGCGCCGCCAGGGACAGGATCGGCGGCGTGCCGACCTGCTGGCGCCGGGCACCGGCCGCGGGCGCGAAGCCGGGCGCGAAGTCGAACGGCGCGGCATGGCCCATCCAGCCGCACAGGGCCGGTGTCACCCGGTCCTGCAGGTCCGGGCGGACATGGATGAAGCCGGGCGCGCCGGGACCGCCGTTCAGGTACTTGTAGCCGCAGCCGACGGCGAACTCGGCGCCGCTGCCGGCGAGGTCCAGCGGCACGGCGCCGGCGGAATGGGCGAGGTCCCAGACCATGACGGCGCCGGCCGCATGGGCGGCTTCGGTCACGCCGCGCATGTCGTGCATCCGGCCGGTGCGGAAATCGACATGCGTGGCCATGACGATGGCGGTGTCGCCGTCGACCGCCGCGGCCAGGCCGTCGGGCGGTACCGTGCGCAGCCGCAGGCGGCCGCCGGAGGCGGCACAGACACCCTGCGCGACGTACAGGTCGGTCGGGAAATTGCCGGTGTCCGACAGGATGGTGCGCCGCCCGCCGGCGGGGCCGGGCAGGCCGAGCGCGGCGTTCAGCGCCTTGAACAGGTTGATCGAGGTGGAATCGCCGGCGGTGACGCTGCCGGGCGCGGCGCCGATCAGCGCGGCGATGCGGTCGCCCACCCGCTCCGGCAGGTCGATCCAGCCCGCATCGTTCCAGCTGCGGATCAGCCCATGGCCCCAGTCATGCGTCACCGTCCGGGCGATGCGGGCCGCCGCGGCATGGGGCAGCGGCCCCAGCGAATTGCCGTCCAGGTAGATCAGGTCCGGCGGCAGGGCAAAGGCTGACCGGCAGGCCGCCAGCGGGTCGGCCAGGTCGCGCGCCAGGCAGGCCGCGCGGTCGATGCTCGCTGCGTCCATCGGGGGTTCGGCGCTATTCTCCGGGCGTTCCGGGCCGTTCAGTCGTCGAACAGGGCATCGACATCGTTCTGGTCGATCGCCTTGCCGGACAGTTGCGGCCCGTTCAGCAGGCCGGCCTCCTCGCTGCTGTCCAGATCCGCCTCGGCGGCATCCTGCAGGTCCGGGCCCAGCGCGGCGCGCAGGGCGGCCAGCCGCTGCTCGACATGCACCAGGGTCTGCACGACCTTGCGCAGGCGCTGGCCGGTAATGTCCTGGAAGGCGCAGGCCTCGATGATCTGGATCGCGGAGGTCTGCACCTGCTCGCCGTAGTTCGCCGCCTGGGGACTGGCGGACATGATCTCCTCAGCGGCGGACATGATGGTGTTGGCGGCTTCCTCGGTTTCCTGCACCACGGCGTTGAGCTCTTCGCCCGCCTGCGGCAGCGCCCGCGTGTGAAGGTCCGCGGGCCGCATGGCCGCCACTTCCTGCCGCGTCCGTTCGATGTCGCGCGACAGGCCCAGGCATTCGCGTGCCAGCTTGAAAATGAGGGTGTCCTGGTCGACACCCGGAATCAGATCGGCCATACCTGCTTGTTCCTCCTCGGCCGCCGGCCGGTACCCCGGGCGGGCTCCGATTCTTGCACGCACCTCCGGCGGCTTCTAAATAGAGCCCCCGTTATCCCCCCAAACCCTTGTCAACCCGTAAAGGTGAACAATGGCATATCAGCCCGAGGTCAGCGCCGCCATGTACGGCCATTCCTTCGAGGACCTGGCGGTCGGGATGGAGGCCCGCTACGGGAAAACGATCACGGATGCCGATATCGTCATGTTCGCAGGGATTTCCGGCGATACCAACCCGGTCCACCTGAACGACGATTTCGCGACGCCGACAATGTTCAAGGGGCGGATCGCGCACGGCATGCTCTCGGCAAGCCTGATCTCCACGGTCCTGGGCACCCGGCTGCCCGGCCCGGGCAGCATCTACATGTCGCAGGACCTGAAGTTCCGCGCACCGGTGCGCATCGGCGACACCGTCACGGCCACGGTCAGGGTGGTCGAGCTGATGCCGAAGAAGCGGGTGCGGCTGGAGACCGTCTGCCATGTGGGCGACATCGTGGTGATCGACGGCGAGGCGGTGATGATGGTCCCCGGGCGCCCGGGCTGAGGCCGGCGATGCGGATCCTGCGCCATACCGCCGAGGCCTCCGCCGCCGTGCGCGGCGGGGTCGCCGTCCTGGGCAATTTCGACGGCGTGCATCGCGGCCACCAGGCGCTGCTGGAACTCGGCCGGACGCGCGCGACCGAACTGGGCGCGCCGCTGATCGTGGTCACCTTCGAACCGCATCCGCGCAGCTTCTTCGCGCCCGCTGCGCCGCCGTTCCGGCTGACCAGCCTGCGCAGCAAGGCCCGCCTGCTGGCCGCACTGGGCGTCGATGCCGTCTTCGCCCTGCATTTCGATGCCGCGCTGTCGCGGATGAGCGCCAATGCCTTCGTCGACGACCTGCTGGCGCGGGACCTGGGGTTGCGCCATGTGGTCGTCGGCTACGACTTCTCGTTCGGGCATCGCCGGGCGGGGAACGCGGAGCGGCTGCGCCTGGGCGGCGAGGAGCATGGCTTCGGCGTCGATGTCGTCGACCCGGTGGGCGAGGGGGTGCTGGTCTATTCCTCGACCCGGATCCGCGAGGCGCTGGGCGAGGGCCAGGTGCTGAAGGCGGCACAGCAGCTGGGCCATTGGTGGGAGATCGACGGCCGGATCGAGAAGGGCGACCAGCGTGGCCGCACGATCGGCTTCCCGACGGCGAACGTCGCGATGGGCGAGCATCTGCAGCCGCGCTTCGGTGTCTATGCCGTGCGCGCGATGCTGGACGGCGGGCCGCACCCGCAGGAATGGCTGCCGGCCGTCGCCAATCTCGGGCGCCGCCCGACCTTCGACAAGGAGAACGTCACCTGGGAGGTGCATTTCCTGGACCTGCAGGCCGATCTCTATGGCCTGCACGTGCGGACCGCCCTGGTGGACTTCATCCGGCCGGAACAAAAGTTCGGCGGGCTCGAGGCGTTGAAGGCGCAGATCGCGGCCGATGCGCAGACCGCGCGCGACCGGCTGGCCATGCCGGAGACCGCGATCGACCGCTTTCCCCTGTCGCTGGCGGCCACGCGGCCCCTGACCATAGAGGGCGCCACGTGATCGCCACCGCCCGGCCCCCTGTCGCCGCCCCGTCGATTGCCGCCCCGTCGATTGCCGCCTTGGGGGGCCATTGCTATAAGGCCGCCATGACAGCCCCGGACCCCGATCACGGCCCGACAGCCTTGCGCCCGGCGCAGCCCGGCCGAATTACCCGCCCGGCCTCCTGAACCGGGGGCCGGGACAAGACGGGTGTGCTTGCGCCGCCCGGCCAGATGCATCCTTGCCCTGCCGCCATGTGGCGGCGCGCACCCCTCCGGCCCGGCCGGGCCGTCTGTGCCCGCCGGCCCCGCGGTGCACGTGGAACCAGCGATACCGATCGACATGACCGTGAACTACAAAGACACCGTCCGCCTGCCGCGGACCGATTTCCCGATGAAGGCCGGCCTGCCGGCAGCTGAGCCGAAGCTGCTGGAGCGCTGGGAGCGCACCGCGCTGTGGGCGCGTTTGCGCACCGCCTCCAAGGGGCGGGAGAAGTTCATCCTGCACGACGGCCCGCCCTATGCGAACGGCAATATCCACATCGGCACCGCGCTCAACAAGATCCTGAAGGACATCGTCAACCGGACCCAGCAGATGCTGGGCCGCGACGCCAACTATGTCCCCGGCTGGGACTGCCACGGCCTGCCGATCGAGTGGAAGATCGAGGAGCGCTACCGCGCCGCGGGCAAGGACAAGGACGAGGTCCCGCTGGTGGAGTTCCGGCAGGAATGCCGGGAATTCGCCGATCACTGGATCAACGTGCAGCGCGCGGAGTTCAAGCGCCTGGGCGTGACCGGCAGCTGGGACCGGCCCTATACCACGATGTCCTTCCCGGCCGAGGCGCAGATCGTCCGCGAACTGCTGAAGTTCCTGGACAATGGCGCCCTGTACCGCGGCTCCAAGCCGGTGATGTGGTCGGTGGTGGAGAAGACCGCGCTGGCCGAGGCCGAGATCGAGTATCACGACCATGTCAGCCCCCAGATCCATGTGGCCTTTCCGGTGGAGGCGCCCGCGGTGCCGGCCCTGGATGGCGCGCGCATCGTGATCTGGACCACCACGCCCTGGACGATTCCGGCCAATCGCGCCATCGCCGTCTCGCCGAAGGACCGCTACCTGGTGGTCGAGGTGCGTGCCGCAAAGGAGGGTGCCGTCGCCCGGCCGGGCGACCGCTTCGCCGTCGCCGCCGACCTGGCGGGCGCCTTCGCCGCGGCAACCGGGATCGAGGACTGGCAGGAGGCGGCGGCCCTCACAGGCCGCGAGATCGCCGGCACGGTCTGCGCCCATCCGCTGAAGGGCCATCCCGAGGCTGCCGGCGGCTATGCCTTCCCGGTGCAGGTCTTCGAGGCCGATTTCGTCACCATGGACCAGGGCACGGGCTTCGTGCATATCGCGCCGGGCCATGGCGCGGACGATTTCGAGCTGGGCATGCGCAACGGCCTGGAGGTGCCCGACACCCTGGGCGAGGACGGCGTCTACCTGCCCCATGTGCCGATCTTTGCCGGCCGTGCCGTGCTGACCGCGGAGGGCAAGGACGGCGATGCCAACCGTGCGGTGGGCCAAGCACTGACCGCCTGCGGCGCCCTGCTGGCATTCAGCCGGATGGAGCACAGCTATCCGCATTCCTGGCGCTCGAAGGCACCGCTGATCTTCCGCAACACCCCGCAATGGTTCATCTCCATGGCGGTGAACGACCTGCGGCAGAAGGCGCTGGATGCGATCGACGCGACCCGCTTCGTTCCGGCTGCGGGGCGCAACCGCCTGCGCTCGATGATCGAGGCGCGGCCGGACTGGGTGATCAGCCGGCAGCGTGCCTGGGGGGTGCCGATCACCCTGTTCGTGGACCGCGCGACCGGCGTGCCGCTGAACGATCCGGCGGTCAACGAGCGCATCGTCGCCGCGGTCGCCGAGGAGGGCGCCGATGCCTGGTTCGCCAGCCCGCCCTCGCGGTTCCTGGGCGAGGGGCGGGACCCCGCCGACTACGAGCAGGTCACCGACATCCTGGACGTCTGGTTCGATTCCGGGTCGACCCATGCCTTCGTGCTGGAGGAGAATCCCGACCTGTCCTGGCCGGCCTCGCTCTACCTGGAAGGCTCCGACCAGCATCGCGGATGGTTCCATTCCAGCCTGCTGGAGGCCTGCGGCACGCGCGGTCGCGCACCCTACGACGCGGTGCTGACCCATGGCTTCGTGCTGGACGAGAAGCGGCGCAAGATGTCCAAGTCGCTGAACAACACGGTCGCCCCGCAGGCGGTGATCGACCAGTACGGCGCCGACATCCTGCGGCTCTGGGTCGCCTCGTCCAACTACCAGGACGACATGACGATCGGGGCGGAGATCCTGAAGGCGCAGACCGATGCCTATCGCCGGCTGCGCAACACCCTGCGCTACCTGCTGGGCAACCTCGAAGGCTTCGAGCCGCAGGAGCGGCTGGAGGTCGAACGCCTGCCGGAGCTGGAGCGCTGGGTGCTGCACCGGGTCGCGGAACTGGACGGCCAGATCCGCGCGGCCTGCGAGGCCTTCGATTTCCACCGGATGTATGTGGAACTGCATAATTTCTGCGCCATCGAGCTGTCCTCGCTCTATTTCGACATCCGCAAGGATGCGCTCTACTGCGACCCGGCCGGCAGCGTGAACCGGCGGGCGGCCCGCACCGTGCTGGACCTGCTGTTCGACCATCTCACCGCCTGGATGGCACCGATCCTCTGCTTCACCGCGGAGGAAGCCTGGCTCTGCCGCAACCCGTCCGAGGAAGGCTCGGTGCATCTGCGGACCTTCGCCCAGCCCGATCCGGCCTGGCTGGACCCGGCCCTGGGCGCCAAGTGGCGCCGGGTGCGGGAGATCCGCCGCACCGTCACCGGCGCATTGGAGGTGGCGCGGGCGGAGAAGCGTATCGGTGCCAGCCTGCAGGCTGCGCCGGTGGTGCACCTGCCCGCGGAGGATGCGGCCCTGCTGGCGGATCTCGACTTCGCCGACATCTGCATCACCTCCGCGATCGCGCTGTCGGCCGAGCCGGCGCCGGCGGATGCCTTCCGGCTGGACGAGGTGCCCGGCATCGCCGTGGCGGTCGCCGCCGCCGCGGGCGACAAGTGCCAGCGATGCTGGAAGGTCCTGCCCGAGGTCGAGGGCGCCGGCATCTGCGGGCGCTGCGCCGATGCGGTCGGCGACCTGCAGGCCGCCTGAGGGCTGGCAGGCATGACCCAATGGACCCGGCGATGATCGCTGCCGCCCCGACCGCTGCGCGCCGTGCGCGGAACCTGGCCGGGGCGACCGCTGTCGCGCTCCTGCTGGCCGACCAGATCAGCAAGACCCTGCTGATCGACCTGCTGGAGCGCACGCCCGGCGGCGGGATCGAGGTCACCGGGTTCTTCAATCTGGTGATGGTCTGGAACCGCGGCGTCAGTTTCGGCATGTTCGGCCGCGACGGGCTGCCGCCCTGGCTCCTGGTGGCGGTGTCGCTGGCGATTGTCGTGGCGCTGCTGGTCTGGATCCGCCGGCTGGACCGGCCCTGGACCGCCGTGGCGCTGGGCGGAATCGTGGGCGGTGCGGTCGGCAACATCATCGACCGCTTGCGTTTCGGCGCCGTCGCGGATCTCTTTGACCTGCATCTGGCGGGCTGGCACTGGCCGGCCTTCAACATCGCCGATGCGGGAATCGTGGTAGGGGTCGGCATGCTGTTGCTGGATGGCCTGTTCGGCAAGGAGGCGAAGGGACGACATGGTCAGGACTGACGGTGCATCGCAGCCGCACCCGGGATCCGGCAGGGGGCGGCGGTGCCTGGCCCTGCTTCTGGGGCTTGCCATGCTGACGGCCCTGCCGGGCTGCGATTCGGTTCGCAACACCTTCGGACTGACGAAACAGCCGCCGGACGAGTTCGCGGTGATGTCGCGTGCGCCGCTGACCCTGCCGCCGAACTTCCAGCTGCGCCCGCCAGAGCCCGGCCTGCCGCGGCCGCAGGAGCAGCAGCCGCAGCAGCAGGCGCAGGCCGCCCTGTTCGGCGGCGCCGCGGCCAGCGTGCCGGCGCCGGGCAGCGAAGCGGCCGGTGGCAGCGATTCCCTGGCCGCCCTGTCGCCCGGCGAGCGCTCGCTGCTGGCACAGGCCGACGCGGAGGATGTCGACCCCGCGATCCGGCGGGTCGTGAACCAGGAAACCACCGCCCTGATCGAGCGCGACAACAGCTTCGTCAACCAGCTGGTGTTCTGGCAGAAGACCCCGGCGCCGGGCGAGCCGGTCGACGCGGTGAAGGAGCGCGAGCGGCTGCAGGCGACCTCCGCCCGCGGACAGCCGCCGACCACCGGCACCACGCCGACGATCGAGCGCCGCGAGCGCGGGATCCTGGAAGGCATCTTCTGAGGCCAGGCGCATCACGGTCGCGTGATCGTCTGCATCGCCACGCCCGGTTGGCGCGCCGCCACAGTCTTGCCATATCGCCTCCATAGCGTGATCCCAGTCTGACCCGCTCGAGAGGCCCGATTCATGTCCTTCATGCTGCCGCCGCAGGCGCGCACCGCCCTGCATCTGCGCGCCTTCCTGGCTGCGGCCGTGCTGCCCCTGCTCATGCTGGCGCCGGGGGCGGCATGGGCCGGACTGTTCAACCCGGAAAGCTTCACCCTCGACAACGGCATGCAGGTCGTGGTGATTCCCGACCATCGGGCGCCGGTGGTGCACCACATGGTCTGGTACAAGGTCGGTGCCGCCGACGAGCAACCCGGCAAGTCGGGCCTGGCCCATCTGACCGAGCATCTGATGTTCAAGGGCACGCCGACGGTGCCGGACGGCGATTTCTCCAAGCTGGTCCGGCGCGCCGGCGGCCAGGACAATGCCTTCACCAGCAGCGACTATACCGGCTATTTCCAGACCATCGCCGCCGACCGGCTGCCGATGGTGATGGAGATGGAGGCCGACCGCATGGCGAATCTCGACTATGCGGAGGAGGATTTCGCGCCGGAGCTGAAGGTCGTGCTGGAGGAGCGCTCCTCGCGCACCGACAACAACCCGCAGAGCCTGCTGTCGGAGCAGATGGACGCGGCGCAGTACCAGAACCATCCCTATGGCCGGCCGGTGATCGGCTGGCGGCATGAGATCGAGGGGCTGACACGGGCCGACGCGGTGGCTTTCTATCGCCGCCACTATGCGCCGAACAACGCGATCCTCGTGGTCGCCGGCGATATCGACGCCGCCCGGCTGAAGCCGCTGGCGGAAGCCACCTACGGCCGGATCCCGGCGCGCGAGGTGGCGCCGCGGATGCGCCCGCAGGAGCCGCCGCAGCTGGCGCCGCGCCGGCTCACCCTGACCGACCGGCGGGTGCAGCGGCCGGCCTTTTCCCGCACCTACCTGGCGCCCACCATGACCGCGGGCGAGAGCCGGCATGCCGTGCCGCTGACCGTGCTGTCGGAGATCCTGGGCGGCGGCGCCTCGGGCCGGCTGTACGACGCGCTGGTGCGGCAGGCCGGCACCGCCGTCTATGCCGGGTCCTGGTACGACGAGGGCGCCCGCGACCTGGGCACCTTCTCGGTCTATGCCGCGCCGGCGCCGGATGTCGAGCTGGCGAAGGTGGAGGCGGAGGTGGATGCCGAGATCGCACGGATCCTGGCCGACGGCGTGACCGCGGAGGAACTGGCGCGCGCGAAGACCGTGCTCCTGGCGGAAGCGGTCTATGCGCGCGACAGCCTGGGCCAGGCGGCCCGGGTCTTCGGCCAGGGCCTGACGGCGGGGCAGAGCATCGCGCAGATCGAGGCCTGGCCGGACGATGTGCGCGCGGTGACCGCGGCCGATGTGCAGGAAGCGGCCCGCGCCGTGCTGCAGCCGGAGCGCAGCGTCACCGGCTGGCTGCAGGCGCCGGCGGAACCGCCCGCCCGCCCGGCAGGCCAGCCGAAGAAGGAGTCCTGATCATGGGCTGGTTTGCGCGCCCCCTGGGCATGATGTGCGGGCTTCTGGTCCTGCTGGCCGGGCCGGCGGCCCAGGCGCTGGCTGTCCAGAAGGTGGTCAGCCCCGGCGGGATCGAGGCCTGGCTGGTGCAGGAAAGCCAGATCCCGGCGATATCCGTGGAAATGATGTGGCGCGGCGGCTCGGCCCTGGACCCCACGGGCCAGGAGGGCCTGGCGGAGATGGCGACCGGCCTGCTGACCGACGGGGCGGGCGACCTGGACGCCGCCGCGTTCCAGCGGGCGCTGGACGACAGGGCGGTGTCGATCGGCTTCGAGGCGGGGCGCGACTATCTGTCGGGCAGCCTGCGGACCCTCAGCGAGAACCGCGACGCCGCCTTCGACCTGTTGCGGCGGACCCTGATGGAGCCCCGCTTCGGCGCGGCGGAGATCGCGCAGGCGAAGCGCCAGATGCTGTCGAACCTGCGGCGGATCGAGCAGGACCCCGATGCGATGGCGGGCCGGACCTGGTTCCGCACCGCCTTTGCCGGCCAGCCCTATGGCCGGCCGACGGACGGCACGGTGGAGAGCCTGACGGCGATCGGCCGGGACAACCTGCTGGACTTTCGCGGCCGGCGCTTCGCGCGCGACAACATGATCCTGGCCGTGGTCGGCGATATCGACGCCGCCACCCTGGGCGGCCTGCTGGACCGGACCTTCGGCGGGCTGCCGGCGGAAGCCGCGCCCTGGCAGCTGCCGCCGCAGGAGATGCGCGCCGGCGGGTCGCGAGAGACCCTGCGCATGGAGAACCCGCAGACCGTGATCCTGCAGGGCGGCCCTGGCATCCCGCGCGAGGATCCCGACTATTACGCGGCGCGGGTGATGAACCATATCCTGGGCGGCGGCGGCTTCGATTCGCGCCTGATGGACGTGATCCGCGAGCAGCGCGGCCTGGCCTATGGCGCCTATTCCTACATGCTGCCGATGGCCGACCAGGGGCTGTTCTTCGCCGGCACCGCGACCGCCAATGCCACCGCGGAGGAGGCCCTGTCGCTGCTGCGCAGCGAGCTTGCGCGGATGCGCGAGGGCGGGCCGGACGAAGCCGAGCTGGCGGGCGCGAAGTCGGCGCTGATCGGCTCCTTCCCGCTGCGCATGACCTCCAACCGGGCGATTGCCGGGCTGCTGGCGGCGATCCAGTACCGCGACCTGGGGGTCGACTATCCGGAGCGCTATCCGGCGATGATCGCGGCCGTCGACCGGGAGGCCGTCGCCCGGGTCGCCCGCCGGCTGCTCGACCAGGACCGGATGCTGACCGTGGTGGTCGGCGATCCGCTGCCGCCGGACGAGGCGCAATCCGCGCCGCTGCCCGGCCTGAAGCAGCCGGGCCACCATGGCGGCGGGGCCGGCGCACCGCCCGGCGACGGCTGAGCGCGGGCGCCCTGCGGCATCGCCGGCAGTTTCACGGCGCCCGCCAGATCGTCGACGAACGCCCGGACCCGTGCGCGCAGGCGCCGGCCCTGGCCGGGGAAGACCCGTGCAGGTCCTCGATATTGCCGGGGTTGAAATTGCTCAGTGCCGGAAAACTTCGCCATGTCGGGATGTCAAATTTCCCAGGCTGGCAGGCGATGAAGGCGCTGGCGCTGGCCGACCGCCACAACCTGCCGCAGGCCGGAACCGGAGCGGCCCTGCCGGGTTCACCGACCTGTGCCTTCCGCGCCGCTTCTCAAGCGGTTGCGCTTCATGCTATCGGGGTCGGTCATGGTCTATGAACATAACGTGGACGCCTGCTTCGCAGACCGGATCGGGCCGGGCGGCATCGCCCGCGCCGGCTTCGAGCGCCTGCGCGCGGAGGCGGCGGACGCGCTGGGCCGCCTGGCGGCCCTGCAGAGCGAGGGGCGGATGGCCCTGTTCGACCTGCCGGCCACCCGCGCCGACCTGCCGATGCTGCAGGCGGAGGCCGACCGGTTCCGGACCGAATTCGACCGGGTGATCGTGCTGGGCACCGGCGGCTCCACCCTGGGGGCGATGGCGCTGACCGCGATCGCCGAGCTGGACGGCCCGGAACTGATCTTCCTGGACAATTTCGAACCCTATGGCCTCGACCTGGCACTGGCCGGCGACCTGTCGCGCACCGGCTTCATCGCGATTTCCAAGTCCGGCGGCACGGCGGAGACGGTGGCGCAGTTCCTCGCCTGCATCGCCGCGGCGGAGGGCCGCACCGGCGGGCGCAGCCTGTCGCGCACCTTCCTGTGCATCGCCGGGCCCGGCGACTCGCCGATGCGGCGGATCGCCCGCACCCACGGCATCCCGCTGCTGGACCATCCGCCGGAGATCGGCGGGCGCTATTCCGTGCTGACCCTGGTCGGCATGCTGCCGGGCCTGATCGGCGGCTATGACGTGGCGGCGCTGCGCGCCGGGGCGGCAGAGGTGCTGGCCCAGGCGATCGGCGATCCGCGGTCGCCGCCCGTGGTGGGGGCCGCGCTGCAGGTCGCGGCGGCGCAGCAGCGCGGCATCCGGGCCTCCGTGCTGATGCCCTACGAATCGCGGCTGGACCAGTTCAGCCGCTGGTTCTGCCAGCTCTGGGCGGAAAGCCTGGGCAAGGACGGCATGGGCACCCTGCCGGTGCGCGCGCTCGGCCCGGTCGACCAGCACAGCCAGCTGCAGCTCTACCTGGAAGGGCCGCCGGACAAGCTGTTCACCCTGATCCTGTCGGACCAGCGCGGCCAGGGGCCGATGATCTCGCCGCAGGCCACCGGCGGCGACCCGGCTTTGGCCTATCTGGCCGGCCATACCCTGGGCGATGTGGCCGAGGCCGAGGGGCGGGCCACCGCGGCCACCCTGGTCGCCCGCGGCCGGCCGACCCGGGTGATCCGCATCGACCGGGTCGACGAGGGCGTCCTGGGCAGCCTGTTCATGCATTTCATGCTGGAGACCATCCTCGCCGCCCATCTGATGGCGGTCGACCCGTTCGACCAGCCGGCGGTGGAGGAGGGCAAGCAGCGCACCCGCGAGTACCTGCTGCAGGCCAAGGCCGAGCGGGAACGCGATGCCGGCTGAGCCGCAGGGCGCGGACGCGGACACCCTGCCGCCGGCGGGCGGGGACGGCATCGCCCGGCGGATCCGCCGGCTGCCCGACACCCTGGTCAACCAGATCGCCGCGGGCGAGGTGGTGGAGCGCCCCTCGAGCGCGGTCAAGGAATTGCTGGAGAACGCCATCGACGCGGGCGCCCGGCGCATCGAGGTGCGCCTGCGCGACGGCGGCCGGGCCGAGCTGGCGGTCGCCGACGATGGCTGCGGCATGGACCGCGGCGACCTGCGCCTGGCGGTGGAGCGGCATGCGACCTCGAAGCTGCCGGATGCCAGGCTCGACCGGATCCGCAGCCTGGGCTTTCGCGGCGAGGCGCTGCCGTCGATCGGCGCGGTCTCCCGCCTGACCATCACCAGCCGGCCGGCGGGGGGCGATGGGGGCGGCGATGCCTGGTGCCTGCAGGTCGAGGGCGGGCAGATCGCCGAACCGGCGCCGGCCGCCCATCCGCCGGGCACGACCGTCCGGGTGCGCGACCTGTTCTTCGCCACCCCGGCGCGGCTGAAATTCCTGAAGACCGACCGGACCGAGGCCGGCCATGTGCAGGACATGGTGAAGCGCCTGGCGATGACCCGGCCCGAGATCGGCTTCACCCTGCACGACGACGACCGCCGCGCCCTGAACCTGCCCGCCTGTGGCGGCGACCGGGTGGCGGCGCGCGCCGCGCGGCTGGGCCAGGTGCTGGGACAGGCCTTCGTCGACAATGCGCTGGCGATCGATGCGGAGCGCGACGGACTGCGGCTGGAGGGGCTGGCTTCGCTGCCCACCCTGAACCGCGGCAATGCGCGCGCGCAGTTCATCGCCGTCAACGGCCGGCCGGTCTGGGACAAGCTGTTCCTGGGTGCGATCCGCGGCGCCTATGCCGACCTGCTGGCGCGCGACCGCCACCCGATGCTGGCGCTGTTCCTGACGGTGCCGGAGGCTCTGGTCGACGTGAATGTGCATCCGGCGAAGTCCGAGGTCCGCTTCCGCGAGCCGGGGATGGTGCGCGGGCTGATCGTCAGCGGCCTGCGCCATGCCCTGGCGGCGGCCGGTCACCGGGCTTCGACCACGGTGGGCCAGGCGGCGTTGGGGCGGTTCCGCAGCGAGGGCGGCACGGCCGAACCGTCATCGATGTCCCAGGCTGCCGCCCAGGCGGCGCTTGCGCTGCAGCGGCCGGTATCGCGGCCGTCCCAGGGGGGCTGGTCCGTGCCCCAGGGGGGGCGGCTGGCGCCGGGCCTGGCGGCGGCTGCCGCCGGCTATCACGCGCCGCTGGCGGCGCCCGGGATGGCCGCATCCACACCGGCGCCGGCGGATACCGGGGGCGGGCGGCTGGGCCATGCCAAGGCGCAGCTGCACGGCACCTACATCGTCGCGCAGACCCCGGAATCCCTGGTCATCGTCGACCAGCATGCCGCCCATGAGCGGCTGGTCTACGAACGGATGAAGGCCGCGCTCGCCGATGGCGGGGTTGCCAGCCAGGGCCTGCTGCTGCCCGAGGTGGTCGAGATGGACCCGGCCGATGCGGAGCGGGTGATGAACCGGGCGGCGGAGCTGCACGAACTGGGCCTGGTGCTGGAAAGCTTCGGCCCCGGTGCGGTGCTGGTGCGGGAAACGCCGGCCCTGCTGGGGCGCTGCGATGCCGCGGGGCTGGTGCGCGACCTGGCCGACGAGCTGGCGGAGTTCGAGCAGACCCTCTCCCTGAAGGACCGGCTGGACGAGGTCTGCTCCACCATGGCCTGCCATGGCAGCGTGCGGGCCGGCCGCTCCCTGTCGGTGGAGGAGATGAACGCGCTGCTGCGGCAGATGGAGGCGGTGCCCCATTCCGGGCAGTGCAACCACGGCCGGCCGACCTATGTCGAGCTGCAGCTGGCGGATGTCGAGCGCCTGTTCGGCCGGCGCTGAGGCTTTTCGGAACGGGGTGTCATGTCGGCTTTCCACAACTACCTGCGCCTGGACGCCGGGCGCTATCGCGAGCGGTTCGGGCTGGCCTTCGAGGATTTCCAGGCCGGCCAGGTGTTCCTGCACCGGCCCGGCGTGACCTTCACCCAGCAGGACAACAAGGACGAGGCGCTGGACGGGCTGAACAATGCCCAGCTGCACTACGACGCGGCCTATGCGGCGGCCACCGAATGGCAGAAGCCGCTGGGGGTCTCCACCCTGACCCTGCAGCTGGTGCTGGGCATGACCAGCCGCACCTTCTATCGCCGGCGGCGCCTGACCGGCCTGGACGAGATCGCGATGACCCGGCCGGTGCTGGGCGGCGACACGCTCTATGCCCGGACCGAGGTGCTGGCGGTGGAGCCCGGCCCGGCCGGCGACGATGACGGCGATGCCGGCTGGGGCCTGGTGCGCCTGCGCACCGAGGCGGTGAACCAGCGCGGCGAGACGGTGGCCCGGATCGGCTGGCCGGCGGAGATCTGGCGCAGCAGACGGCATCCCGAGGAAGAGCGGGACGAGGGGCTGGAGATCGCGGCGGAGGAGCGCTTCGCCGCGTATCATTCCGGCCCGGACGGTTCCCTGGTGGAGCAGACCGGCCTCTATTTCGAGGATTTCCAGGCAGGCGAGAGCTTCGAGCACTGGCCGCCGCGGATCGTCGACGGCGCGGAAAGCCGCCGCCATGCGCTGCGCGCGCTGGAGATCAACCCGCTGTACAGCGACCCGGTCTTCGCCGACGACCTGACCGGTGCCGCGCCGCCGATCTTCGAGCCTTTCCTGGTGGGCGCGGTCACCGCGCTGACCACCCGCACCTTCGGCCGGGTGGTGGCGAACCTGGGCTGGAGCGAGATCCGCCTGCCGCGCCCGGTGCGGCCGGGCGAGCAGATCCGCGCCGCCTCCACCGTCACCGGCGCCCGCGACTCCGCGAAGCGGCCCGGGCAGGGGATCCTGCAGGTCGATACCGAGGCGGTGGGCGAGGACGGCACGACCGTCTGTGCCTTCAAGCGGGTGCTGCTGGTCTACCGGCGCGGCGTGGGGCCTTACGAAGCGGCGGGGTACTGATCGGAGGCTGCCCGGGCGAGGGCCTCCTCGGCCCACTGGTTGAGGCTCTTGCCGGACAGTTCGGCGGCCAATGCCGCCTTGCGATGCACCTCGGGGCTGACCCGGAACATCATGCGCCCCGAATAGGGCTTCTGCGGTATCTTCCCAATCTTCTCGCAGGTCGCGATGTAGTCATCGACGGCTTCGTGAAATGCAGTCTGCAGGTCGGCGACGTTCTCGGCATGAAACCCGACAATGTCTCCGATGCCGGCAAGGTGACCGACTAGAATCTGATCTTCACTGTCGAATTCTATCCGTGCCGAGTAGTTTTTGTAGTGCATGACATTCGTCATGGCCGGACTCCGATTGACTCCAGAAAGGCTCGCGCATCGCGCACCTGATACCGCTTGGCTTCCTTTTGCGGATGCGGTCGATGGAACGAAATCTGCTGGTCGTCCAGGACAAAACGCACCCGCGATCCCCGATCTTCCACGACCTCTGCCCCGGCAGCCATCAAGAGGGACTCGATGTCGGCCCAAAGGATCGACGCGGAGACGGGGTCGTGAAAGAGCGCGGCCAGGGTCCTGCGATGCTTGCTGTTCACGCCATCAAAGTAAGGCTGCTTGCAAAATTTGCAAGCGCTATCCGGCAACCTCCAGGAACACCGCCCGGGCGATGCCGTAGCGGCGCTCGTCGCGCAGGATGAAGCCCGCGACCTCCGGCAGGGGTTCGCTGCCGCCGGTTTCCAGGACGACCAGCGCACCGGGCTTCAACCAGCCAGCGGCCAGCAGGGCGGCGAGCGCCGGGTCTGCCAAGGCCTGGCCATAGGGCGGGTCTAGGAAGGCCAGGTCGGCGGCGAAGGCGGCCTTGCCCGGTGCGGTGGCGTCGCGGCGCAGCACCTCCGCCGCGCCCGGCGGCAGGCCGAGGCCGTCCAGGTTGCGGCGGATCAGCGCGGCCGCCCGCGGATCCTTCTCCAGGAAGGCGCAGCGCACGGCGCCGCGCGACAGGGCCTCCAGCCCCAGCGCGCCGGAGCCGGCGAAGACGTCCAGCACGGCGGCATCCAGCGGCAGCGGGCCTTCGTCGCGGCGCCAGTCGGGCGCATGGGCCAGGATGTTGAACAGCGCCTCGCGCATGCGCTCGGCCGTCGGGCGGACCGACCGGTCGTCGCCGGCGTCCAGCCGCCGGCCGCGCCAGCGCCCGCCGACGATCCGCAGGCCGGCGGGCGCCGGCCCGCGGCCGCCGGAGGCGCGTGCCGGGCCGCCGCGGGGCTGTCGGCCGGGGCTCATTCCGCCGAGGGGGTGCGGCCGGCCTCGATCTCCGCCAGGCGGGCGGCGCCCAGGGCCTCGCGCAGCACCCGGCGGGGGGCCTCCTTGGTGGCGCCGCGCGGCAGCTGGCCGAGCTGGAACGGGCCATAGGCGGTGCGGATCAGCCGGCTGACCGAATGGCCGACCTCCTGCAGGGCGCGGCGCACCTCGCGGTTGCGGCCCTCCTTCAGGCTGACCGTCGCCCAGGTGTTGGAGCCGCCGCTGCGCTCGGTGCCGCGTTCGCCCTTGTCCGGTGCCTCCGCGCGCAGCTGGATCGGCCCGAATCTCTCGCCCTCCACGGTGATCCCGGCCGCCAGCCTGGCGATCGCCGCCGCGTCGGGCCGGCCGAACACGCGGACCCGGTAGCGCCGGGTCCAGCCGGTGGAGGGCAGTTCCAGGTAGCGCGACAGCGCGCCGGAGGTGGTGAGCAGCAGCAGCCCCTCGGAATTCAGGTCCAGCCGGCCGATGCTGACCGTGTAGGGCAGCTCCTCCGGCAGGTGGTCGAAGATCGTCGCCCGGCCCTTCGGGTCGCGGCGGGTGGTCATCAGGCCCGGCGGCTTGTGGTAGAGCCAGAGCCGCACCGCCTGGGCGCCGCCGACCTGCACGCCGTCGACATGGATCACCTGGGTATCGGTCACGTTCAGGGCCGGGCTCTCGATGACGATGCCGTCGACCTTCACCCGCCGCCCGGCGATCAGCCGCTCGGCATCGCGGCGGGAGGCGATTCCCGCCCGCGCCAGTCGTTTCGCGATTCGCTCGCCCGCAGGGGGGCTTTCGCCCGCCGCTGCCGGATCGGTGGTACTGCCGGGTTTTTTGCCGCTCATGGCCGCGCAGTGTATCGATGGCCGGAGCGCCGGCAATGGCGCCGGTCGGCAGGGGCGTTTTCAGGTGCAGAGCGGGCAGGACGGCGCCGTCTGGCGCGGCTTCATGGAACTGGCCCTGGCCGAGGCGGAGGCTGCCGCCGCGGCCGGCGAGGTGCCGGTCGGCGCCGTCCTCGTCGACCCGGCCGCGGGCCGGGTTCTGGCGCGCGCCGGCAACGAGACCGAGCGCCGCCGCGACGCCACCGCCCATGCCGAGATGCTGGTCCTGCAGGGCGCCGCGCCGGCCCGCGGCGGCCGGCTGGAGGGCTGCGACCTCTATGTCACCCTGGAGCCCTGCGCGATGTGCGCCGGGGCGATTTCCGCGATGCGGATTCGCCGGCTCTATTTCGGCGCGGAGGACGAGAAGGGCGGTGCCGTCCTGCACGGCCCGCGGTTTTTCGGGCAGCCGACCTGCCATTGGCGGCCCGAGATCTATGGCGGAATCGGCGCCGAGGCGGCCGCCCTGCTGCTGCGTAGCTTTTTCAGGAACCGCCGCTAAAATCCGCCGCGCCTGTCTACGCCGCACGCTTCGCATGGAGGCGTTCGCCAGAGGGTAATGGAGGAGATAGCGACAATGGATTTCGAGTTCACCGACAAGGTCAAGGATCTGCAGGCGCGCGTCAGCGCGTTCATGGAGGCCCATGTCTATCCGAACGAGGAGGCGATCACTGCCGAGATCGACCGCAACGGCACCGAGAAGGGCGATCGCTGGCAGCCGTCGCAGATCATCGAGGATCTGAAGAAGAAGGCGAAAGCCGAGGGCCTGTGGAACCTGTTCCTGCCGGAGAGCGAGCGCGGTGGCGGACTGACGAACCTGGAATATGCCCCGCTCTGCGAGATCATGGGCCGGGTGGAATATGCGCCGGAGATCTTCAACTGCTCCGCGCCCGACACCGGCAACATGGAGGTGCTGGAGCGCTATGGCACCGAGGAGCACAAGAAGCTTTGGCTGAAGCCCCTGCTGGAGGGCGAGATTCGTTCCGCCTTCGCGATGACCGAGCCGAAGGTGGCCTCCTCGGATGCCACCAACATCGAGTGCCGGATCGAGCGCAAGGGCGACGAATATGTCATCAACGGCCTGAAATGGTGGACCTCCGGGATCGGCGACCCGCGCTGCAAGATCCTGATCCTGATGGGCAAGTCGGACCCGGACAATCCGGACCGCTATCGCCAGCAGTCGATGATCCTGGTGCCGCGCGACACGCCCGGCATCAAGGTGCGCCGCATGCTGCCGGTGTTCGGCTATGACGATGCGCCGCACGGCCATGGCGAGGTCGAGTTCAACGATGTCCGCGTGCCGGCCTCCAACATGCTGCTGGGCGAGGGCCGCGGTTTCGAGATCGCCCAGGGCCGCCTGGGCCCGGGCCGCATCCATCACTGCATGCGGCTGATCGGCCAGGCGGAGCGGGCGCTGGAGAAGATGTGCCGGCGCACCTCGTCCCGCGTCGCCTTCGGCAAGCCGGTCTCCGAGCAGACGGTGACGCAGGAGCGCATCGCGGATTCCCGCATCCTGATCGACCAGGCGCGCCTGCTGGTGCTGCATGCCGCCTGGAAGATGGACACGGTGGGCAACAAGGAGGCGCGCAAGGAGATCGCGATGATCAAGGTTTCCGCGCCGATCATGGCCTGCCAGGTGATCGACTGGGCCCTGCAGGCCCATGGCGGCGGCGGCGTGACCAGCGATTTCGGCACCGCGCGCGCCTATGCCCATGCCCGCACCCTGCGGCTGGCGGACGGCCCGGACGAGGTGCATCGCAACCAGATCGCCCGGCTGGAGCTGCGGCGCTACAACTGAGGCAGCTTGCAGGCCCTGCCGCAATCCCGCGGCGCGGCCGGCGCAGTCCCGAACGGGCCCGGCGGCCGGACCTCATGTCCGGCCGTCGGCGTCTTCGGATCCGATGGGTGGCATTCCGGGCCGCCATGGCCCATCTGGTGACGGTGCGCAACGGGCGGGCCGTTGCCGGCCGCCGAGTTGCGGAGCAGCAGACCGGCAACGCAAACTGGCCGATGGTCCGGACCAGCGGTGCCGCCGTGGGGGCAGGCGCCGGCGCCGTGGAGGCAGACGATGAGCAGGGTTCGCAGCTATTTCAGCGACAGTTATCTCGACGCGCGGGAAAGTTTCCTGGATGCGGCACGGCGGGCGAAGGGCGACCTGACCAGCTTCATGAATCCCAATGCCACGGGCATCGAGGACGAGGGGCTGGCCACGGACATGGCCCGCTTCGGCCCGGCCGAGGCGGAGAACGTGCTGATCGTCAATTCCGGCACCCATGGCGTGGAGGGCTATTGCGGCTCGGGCTGCCAGATCGGCGCCATCCAGTCGGGCCTGATCCGCGAGCGCGCGCGCAACACGGCCATCGTCCTGTGCCATGCGATCAATCCCTACGGCTTTTCCTGGAGCCGCCGGGTCAACGAGGACAATGTCGACCTGAACCGCAATTTCGTCGATCACGAGGCGGGTCATCCGGCGAACCCCGCCTATCGCGACGTGCATGGCTTCATTGCGCCCGCGGACTGGGCCGGGCCGGGCCGCGCCGCGGCCGATCGCGCGATGGAGGCCTTCATCGCCGAGAAGGGCGAGGCCGTCTTCCAGGCCGCTGTCACCGGCGGCCAGTACGAGTTCCCGGACGGCCTGTTCTATGGCGGGCAGGAGCCGGTCTGGTCGAACGTCACCTTCCGCGAGGTGGTCCGCCGGGTCGGCCGCGGCCGGCGGCGCATCGCGTTGCTGGACCTGCATACCGGCCTGGGGCCGAGCGGGCATGGCGAGCTGATCTATTCCGGTGCCGAGAGCGAGCCCGGCTACCAGCGGGCCACCGCATGGTACGGCGAGGCGAAGTCGACATTGGCCGGCAAGTCGGTCTCCGCCGTGGTGATGGGCGATATCACCGGGGCGGTGTCCTCCGAACTGCCGGAGGCGGAATATACCGCCGTGGCGCTGGAATACGGCACGGTGCCCATGCTGCAGGTGCTGGAGGCGCTGCGCGCCGACAACTGGCTGCATGCCCATGGCGACCCGAAATCCTCGCTGGGCAAGCAGATCCGCATGGCGACCCGGGATGCCTTCTATGTCGACACCGACGAATGGAAGGGCAAGGTCTTCACCAGGGCCGCGGATGTGATCCGCCAGGCACTTTCGGCGCTGGGCGCCTGAGGCACCCGCCGCCCTGACGGGCGGCGGGCCTCCTTCAGCGCCTGACGGCGGCGGCGATCGCCGCGAAGGCGGCCCTGTCGAGGGCATGCGTGAAGAGGGTGCCGCCGACCGGGTGCGACGACAGCTTGACGATCACCAGCTCGGCCGCCGGGTTGACGTGCAGGTGCTGGCCGTTCAGTCCCTTGGCCTCGAAGCTGCCATCGGCGTCGTGCGGGATCCACCACTGGTTGTGGTAGGAATAGCCGTCCCGGGCGGCTTGGCCGGCTGCCCTGAACCGCTCCGGGTCCGCTCCCTTCCGGATTTCCCGGACCACCGCCGCGGGCAGCACCTGCCGTCCATTGAACCGGCCCTCCTGGCGCAGCATCTCGCCGAACCTGGCAAGGTCCCGCAGGGTCGCGTTCAGCCCGATGCTGGCAATCCGGGTGCCCGCCGGGTCCAGCAGGTAATAGGCATCGTCCTGCGCGCCCATCTGCTGCCAGATCCGCGTCTGCAGCAGTTCGGAGACCGGCATGCCGGTCACCCGGTGAAGGATCCAGCCCAGCACTTCGGTATCGACCGACTTGTAGGCGAAGGCCTCGCCGTGCGGCCCGTCTTCCCGGATTGTGGGCAGGAAGGCATCGAGGCTCAGCGGGCCGTCATAGCCGGGCGGGGCGGGGACCAGCCCGGTTGCGAACAGGTAGCGGAAGATGGCGGATTTCGGGTCGGTGAAGACCTCGTCATAGTCGGCGGCGGTGGTCATGTCGAGCACCTGCTGCAGGCTCGCCTCGGCCCAGGCGGTGCCGGCCAACTCGGGCAGATAGGCCGGCACCTTCGCCGCAGGATCGAGGCGCCCTTCCGCGATCAGCTGGGTGGCCAGCAGCCCGACGAAGGACTTGCTCATCGACCATAGCGCATGCGGCTGATCGGGCTGCATGCCGACATGGTAGCGTTCCAGCGCCACCTGCCCGCGATGCAGCACGAGCAGGGCGTCGGTATAGGTGGCCTGCTGCCAGTCCGCCAGGCTGATGATCCCCGCGGCGCCGGCGTCGAACGTCACCTTCTCCAGGTGCGGCCCGCCCGGTTGCCGGGGAGCCGGCCGCAGCGGCGCGGCTTTCCCGTCGCCGCGATGTACGGCAGCGGTCGCGGCGAGCTCGCGCATGTGGTGGAAAGCCCAGCGCGCATTGGGATAGCGCAGCACCGTGGCCAAGGTGATCCGCCGGTCCCGCGGCGGCGGCGCGCCCTGCATGAGCCCGAGCGCGACCGGGTCGGTCGCCTCCGGCGGGGGCAGCGGCCCCTGTGCCTGGCCGGACTGGGCGCAAACCAGCATGAACAGGGTGCAAGCCGCCGCCAGGGTCGCGCGTCGCATGATGGCCTCCTTTAACGGAACAGTGTTAAATAATGAGGCCAGCCTATAGCCAAAATTTAACAGCGTCAAATTAAGTCGCGTGCCGGGCTAGCCGCGATCGGTGCCGCTGCCGCCCCGCAGCAGCATGCGCATCATCGCGACATGCAGGTCCTGCAGCCCCTCCAGGGTCGGCACCAGCCCGGCGAGGTGCAGCATCACCAGGCCATGAGCGCCCGCCCAGAAGATCGTCCCAAGTTCGTCGGGATCGCCGTCGAGTTCGCCGGCCTCCACCAGGGCGCGGACATAGCCGGTCATGCAGGCGCGCGCCCGCGCCGCCGCCGCCGCCAAGTCCGGGTACAGGCCGGTATCCGGCTGCTGCACGTCGAAGATCAGCCGGTAGGCGTCGGGTTCGTCCACAGCGAAGCGCAGATAGGCACGTCCCATCGCCCGGGCATCTGCGCGCGGCCCGCGGCCTGTCCGGCCGGCATCCAACCGGTCGGCGAACCGGTTGAATGCCGAGGCCCGGACCGCGGCCAGAATCTCGTCCTTGTTCTCGAAGTAGCGATAGGCGGCGGTCTGGCTGTAGTCCAGTTCGCGGGCGATCTGGCGCATTGTGACCCCGGCGACGCCGTGCCGGGCGAACAGCCGCTCCGCGACGGCGCAGAGCCGGTCGCGGAATGCTGCAATCTCGTCGTCGGTGAGGGCCTTGCGCATGGCTGCCGGACGTCCCCAAGGCGCGATCCCAAAGGCTCGGCCCGGCGACGCGCCCGCCGGCCGTGCGACCGCGGCGGCCTGGCGCGCGGACCCCGTGCCGAACGCCGGCAGGGATGCGCCTGTCCTATCGGGCGCGCCGTCCGGCCGCAACCCGCGGATTTCCGCGGGGCCCAGGCGGCAGGCGTAGCGGTGTCTGTGGCAATGACTTTTATGTCTCTGTCAAGAAGTTTTATTTGGTGACATTCCGTAACGAAACATTTACCCCGTACCTGTACTCGGTGGTTGCGGCCGGATTCACCCTACGGGTATCGGCCGTTTTCCGCGGTGCGGCCCAGGCCTCCCGCGGAGATCGTGTACGCCATAGCGAAGCCGAGCCCGCAGTGCAGCGATCGCAGAATCGCCGCGGGCTCCGACCGGACGAAAGGCAACGTGGGGAACATGCGGGTGAAGTCCAGTATTCTGAGTCGACGACGGCTGCTGATCGGAGCAGCGGCACTTTCAACCGGGGGGATCATCGCAGGGCCGGCTGCGGCCGGACAGGGAGGCGGCTTCATCCAGGCCGCGCTGCGGGAACCGGGGGCGGCCCGGCACCTGACCCTGCATTCGGTCAACGAAGGCGATCGGATCGATGTCGATTACTGGGTGGACGGCCGGTACCAGCGCGACGCGCTGCGGCAGGTCAACCAGCTGATGCGGGACCGGCGCTCCCACGAAGTCATCGAGATGTCGCCGCGCCTGCTGGACCTGCTCTTCCTGGTTCATCGCCAGCTCGACACCCGCAACCCGATCGAGATCGTCTGCGGCTACCGCTCGCCGACCACGAACGCCAAGCTCGCCAAGAAGAGCAAGTCGGTGGCGAAGAACAGCTACCACACGCGCGGCATGGCGGTTGACGTCCGGGTCCGCGACAGGTCGGCACGGCAGATCTACAAGGTCGCCAAGGCGCTGCATGTCGGCGGGGTCGGCTATTACGGCAAGTCCGGCTTCGTGCATCTGGACGTGGGCCCGCCGCGCACCTGGTAGGCGGCGGCTGCCCGGCGGCCGGTCTTCCGGTCAGCGGCCCTCGACCATGGCCCAGGCCTGGTTGGCCAGGTTCCGGGCGAGCTGGCCGAATTCCTGCGCGCGTTCCGAACTGGCATTGCCGATCTGCCCGCGTCGATAGACGCCCTGCGAGATCGCCGCCAGCCTGAACAGCCCGAACGTCACGAAGAAGGTCCAGTTGTCGATGCCCGGCCTGCCGGTGCGCCGGCAATAGGCGGCGACATAGTCGGACACCGCCGGGATGCCGGTGGCGATGTCGTCATTGTCGACCAGGCCGCCCACGCCGGGCGCCGTGAAGTAGTAGGGCATGCAGTTGTTGGCCAGGTCCGCCAGCGGATGGCCCAGGGTCGACAGCTCCCAGTCGATTACCGCCTGCACCCGCGGCTCATGCTCGTGGAAGATCATGTTCTCCAGGCGGTAGTCGCCATGCACCACAGCCGCCGGGCCGTCCTCCGGGGCATGCGCCTGCAGCCAGTCGATCAGCCGCGCCATGGCGGGGATGTCGGCGGTGCTGGACGCATTGTACTGCCGGCGCCAGCGATCGAGCTGCCGGGCGAAATAGTTGCCCGCCCGCCCGAACCCGTCCAGGCCCGCCTCCGCCGGGGGGATGCTGTGCAGGTGGGCCAGGGCGGCGTTCATCGCGTCGTAGATCTGGCCGCGTTCCCGCGGTTCCAGCTCCGGCAGGGCGGGATCGCGGAAAACCCGGCCGCGGACGAAATCCATCACGAAGAACGGCGTGCCGATCACCGACACATCCTCGCAATACAGGTGGATCTGCGGGACCGCCAGGCCGGCGTCGCGCAGCGCGCGCATCACCCAGGCCTCCCGGTCGATCGCGTGCGCGGAGGGCAGCAGCCGGCCGGCGGGCTTCTTGCGCAGCACCAGCGGGCGGCCGGGCATCTGCAGCAGGTAGGTCGGATTGGAATGGCCGCCGCGGAACTGCGACACGGTGAGGGGGCCGCGAAAGTCGGGCAGTTGTCCGGCCAGATAGGCGGCCAGCGCCGTCTCATCGATCAGATGCGCGGCGCGGACCGGGCCCACGTCGCGTTCATGTCTCACGCCACCCGTCTCCCTGATGCACGTTATTGGCACAGTGCTTGGACGGCGGCAGCCGTCCGGGCGATCCTACGGGGACGGGGCGGCCGGTGGCAATCGCCGCCGGGGCGCCCGCGGATGGGGGCGGTGGGGCGGAAGCTCAGAGCTTGCGAAGCAATCGACCGTGAGGTCTCTTGTCGTCACCATCGGGCGCGTCCCACTGCTGTCCGGTTCGGCCCGGGTGGTGCGGCCCGTAGGCCTTGCACCGCCTGGCCGTTGACGGAAGGCACCGAACCGAGACAGGGAGGTGCCGGCCGTCTGCCCCATCTCGTCACCGCCGGGCGCGACCCACGACTGTCCGTTTGAGCATGGCCGGCATTCGCTCAAGGCCGCGACTTTGCCGGGCTTGCGGGGCCAACCGCTGACGCTGGACACGGATGTCCTTGCGTTCCCCCAATCGTCACCACCGCGCTCGTCGCGGTGGTCCATGGTGCCGCCAGGTTCAA
>JAVJON010000039.1:0-12370 GCA_040216765.1 Sneathiellaceae bacterium
CGGCACCATGGACCACCGCGACGAGCGCGGTGGTGACGATTGGGGGAACGCAAGGACATCCGTGTCCAGCGTCAGCGGTTGGCCCCGCAAGCCCGGCAAAGTCGCGGCCTTGAGCGAATGCCGGCCATGCTCAACCGGACACCAGTGGACCTGATCCGGGACCCATGGCGCGGGCGGCGATGCCTCAGTCCAGGGTTTCGTCGTAGCGCGACATCTTCCGGGTGCCCGGCAGCATGCCAAGGACGGCGCTCTTGAGCTGCCTGGGGGAGACCAGGGCCTCGCGCAGGTCCGCGCCGCGCAGATCGGCCCCGGCCAGGTCCGCGTTGGACAGGTTGGTGCCGCGCAGGTCGGCGGCTGCCAGGACCGCATTCCTGAAGTTCACCTTGGACAGGACCGCATCCCGGAACAGGGCCGCGGCGAGCATCGCCTCGGACAGGTCGGTGCCGGACAGGTCCATGCCGGACAGGTCGGCACGAACACCCTCCTTGCCATCGCTTTCCAGCCAGGTCTTGTGCGCCGCCAGGGTGCCGGCAATGGTGAAGTCCTTGCCCGGCTTGCGGTTCGTGGTCAGGCGGGTCAGGTCGACACCGGTCAGGTCGCAATCCTCGAACGAGGCGCCGCGCAGGTCCGCGTCGGCCAGGTTCGCGCGGTTCAGGCTGGTGTCCACGAACTGCGTGTTGCGGAACGAGGCGCCGCGCAGGTCGGTTCCCTCCAGCTTGGTATTGTCCATCTTGGCGCCGGAGAAATCGGCCTGCTGCAGCTTGGAGCGTGCCAGGTTGGTGTGCCGCAGCAGCGCCCCCTGGAAGCTGGAGCGCTGCTCCTGGGTGATCACGTTGAAGCCCACGCTGATCCCGCCGCCGAGCCGCAGGTCGGCATCCTCGAATTCCGCCCCGGTCAGGTCGGCATCGGCGAAATTGGCGCCGCGCAGGTCGGCGCCGGTGAAGTTCGCCGTCGACAGGTTGGCGCCGTCGAACACCGCGCTGAAGATATTGGCCTTGCTGAAATCCGCGCCGGCCAGGTCGGCATCGCTGAAATTGCAGCCGACGAATTCGGCCCCCGAAAAGCAGAGCCCGCGGAAATCCAGGCTGCTCAGGTCGCACTGGTACATGATGCAGCGCCGGCCGCCCTTCTGGCCCCGCACGAAGCGCAGATGCACCTTGTGCACCTGATGCACCTGCTCCTGCGTCACCCGCTCGTTCCTCAGCGGGCCGCCTGGGTCGTTGGATTCGTTGGCCATGGCCACCTGAAAAAACCTTGCCGGTCGCGGCTTCGCTTGCCGCCGACGCAGCCTTGCCCGGTCCCGTGCAATTGCCGCAGCATGCCGCAAATACAGCCGCGGTCGTGCGCCTGCACTACATTGCCTGGAGGTCTTCGTCCAGAGGATAGATCGGACGGCGGAGATTTTGGAACGGGAAAATTTGGTAGTCCGAACTGCATACCCCGGGCCCGGCCACGAGGACAATGTCTTTGGCGATCGGCTCGAATCCTGCGCGGAAATGCTGCCGGGACTTGATCAGCAGGTAGCGCTTGCCCCGGGGGTCGATGCCGGCATGGGTGAAGATGCCCAGGTCGAACGGCTCCATGCGCCGCTCGCTGACCAGGATCTCGACATTCTCCGTCTCCAGGACCGCCGATCGGCCGATCTGCAGCTCCATCCCGGTCATCATCGGCCCGGTCACGGTGAACCGGCCGTCGCTGAGGGTCTTGACCCGGCCGGCAACCTGCAGCGGGCGGCCGGTCAGGCCCAGCGCCGGCATGTCGGTGCGCCCGCCGAGCTGCAGGACCAGTTCCGCCCCGACGCCGGCATCGTGCATCGCCGCCACAGCCTGCGGGTCCCAGAACGGGCCGGCGGCGACCCCGGGCAGGCCCTGCCGCATCACCTCCTCCAGGACCGCCATGACATCCTGGTTGCCGCCGGCGCCGGTATTGTCGCCATGGTCGGCCAGGACGACGGGGCCCTCCGTCATCGCGGCGGCACGGGCGATGGACTCGGCCATCGGCTCGATCGGAAAGACGAAATCCGCGCGCCGCGACCAGGCCATGCGCAGAAGCTCGTCGCGCAGGTCTTCCGCCCGGTGGGCATCGCCGTCGGTCACCACAACGGCGCTGAGCCCGACATGCGGGATGTCCGCCAGCGGGAAGCCGCCCAGGATCGAGGCGTTCAGCACCTCGCCGCCGGCCTCGGCCGCGATCGCCCGGTCCATGATGTCCTTCATCGGCTGCTGCGACGGTGTCTGGCGCAGCATGTGGGTCAGCATCGGCAGGCTCTTCCAGGCCATCACCGGGCGCACCTCGCCGTCCAGCATGCGCATCAGGGTGCGGCCCGCCCGCTTCCCCGTTTCGTACATGTCGACATGCGGATAGGTGCGATAGCCGGTGACGATACTGGCATTGTCCATCATCGCCGCGGTCAGGTTGGTGTGGAAGTCCAGGGCCACCGCGACCGGCAGGCCGGGCGCCAGCTGCCGGATCCGCCGCAGCAGCTCGCCCTCCCCGTCGTCGAAGCTGTCGGTCACCATGGCGCCGTGCAGGTCGAGGAGGGCTGCATCGCAGCCATCGCCGATGGCGGCCAGGATCCGGCCGGCGATCTCCTCATAGGCGTCGTCGGTGACCCTGCCGCTGGGCGAGGCATTGGCCACCACCGGCACCACCGCCTCGGCACCGCGCTCCCGCGCGATATCCAGGAAAGCGGCAATCGGGTTGTTGGTGCCCTCCATCGCAGCAATGCCCGCAGCCCCGGTCGCCGGGCCGCCATCCATGCCGCGGCCGAAATCCTCCAGCCGCGTGGGCAGCGGCGAAAAGGTGTTGGTCTCGTGCCGCATCACGGCAATCACGAAGCGCATGGTGACCCTCTCCTGCATCCGGCCCGGGCAGGGCCCGGCACCGCCGTCATAGCATGGCGGCCCGCCTCCCCGTCACGGCAAAGCCTGCAGAACCTGCCACCACAGGGTTGCCGTCAACAGGGATAGCGGGATCCCGATGCCGATCGTCAGGGCCACCAGGTCCGGCTCCAGGTCATGTTCCATCGCGATGATCGCCGCGCCCAGCATCGGCGGCATCGCCATCTCCAGCACCGCCACGTCGCGCACCGCCACCTGGCCGGCCAGCAGCCCGGCCCCCTCCAGTGCCAGGTAGAGCAGGAGCAGGGCGGCCGGAGCCAGGACCAGGCGGAAGCCCAGCGCCACGGCCAGGGCGGCGGCCCGGCCGGCGAGCCGGTCCAGCCGCAGGGCGAAACCGACCGCGGCCAGGGCCAGTGGCGTCATCGTCGCCGCCAGGGCCGCGATGCCGTCCTGCAGCCAGTCCGGCCGGTCCAGATGGTTGGTCGCCAGCGCCACGACCAGCGCGACGAAGGGCGGGAAGGTCGCGATCCGCCGCAGCACCGCGCCGGCGGAAAAGCCGCCCGCGCCGGCGGTCGCGGCGATCGCGATGCCGACGACGGACAGCGCCAGGTAGGACCCGAACAGGTCGATGAAAAGGCCCAGCGGCACCCATTGGGCGCCGGCAAAGGCCAGGATCATCGGAATGCCGACAAAGGAGGTATTGCCCCAGCCGGCGACCAGCAGCACCCCGCCGACGCGCTGCCGCGACCAGCCCAGCGACCGTCCCAGCGGCGGCAGCAGCAGCAGGGCGAGCGCGACGGCGATCCAGGGGCTCGCCGCCGCCAGCAGCCAGCTCATATCGACCGAGACGTTGTGCACGGCATGCAGCGCAGTGGCCGGCAACGCCACATTGATCACCCAGCCGCCCAGCACCTTCGCGGCGTTGTCCGGCAGCCGTCCGGACAGACGCAGCAGCACGCCGATCGCCAGGAAGACGAGGACGAAGACCAGCTGTTCCATGACCGGCAGCGCCTGCGGCAGCCGCTACCCTGCCGGGACGGCCGCGCGCTCTGCCCGCAGATGCGGCCCGATGCCGGCATCGTCCACCAGGTGGCAGGCGACCCGGTGGCCGGGTCGCACCTCGCGCAGGCGCGGGACCTCCGTGTGGCAGCGCGGCTCGGCAAAGGCGCAGCGGCCGGCGAAGCGGCAGCCCGGTGGCGGGTCGATCGGGCTGGGCGGATCGCCGGTCACCTTGATGCGCCGGCGGGCGCGGTTCTTGGCGAGATCCGCCGAGGGCACCGCCGCCAGCAGCGCGGCGGTATAGGGATGCATCGGCTGGCGGAACAGCGAGACCCGGTCACCCTGCTCCACGATGCAGCCCAGGTACATCACCGCGACATGGTCGCACATGTACTGCACGACCCCCAGGTCGTGGGAGATGAACAGGTAGGTCAGGCCGAAGTCGCGCTGCAGCCGCTGCAGCAGGTTCAGGATCTGCGCCTGGATCGCCACGTCCAGGGCCGAGACCGGCTCGTCGCAGACGATCAGCTCCGGCTGCGTCGCCAGGGCACGGGCGATGCCGATGCGCTGGCGCTGGCCGCCGGAAAACTGGTGCGGGAACAGCGCCTGCTGCTCCGGCCGCAGGCCGACATTGCGGAACAGCTCCGCCACCCGCGCCGTCCGCTCGGCCGGGCTGCCGATGCCCATCAGGTCCATCGGCTCGCGCACGATGGCACCGGCCCGGAACCGCGGGTTCAGCGAGGAATAGGGATCCTGGAAGATGATCTGCAGCCGGCGCCGCGCGGCCCGCAGCGCATGGCCGCCCAGGCTGCTGAGCGGCAGCTCGCCCAGCGCGACATTGCCGGCCGTGATCGGCACCAGGCGCATCACCGCCAGCGCGGTGGTGGACTTGCCCGACCCGGATTCCCCGACGATGCCGAAGGTCTCGCCGCGCGCGATCTCGAAACTGATCCCGTCCACCGCATGAACGGCGCGCCGGGGGCCGAACAGGCCGCGCCGCGGCAGCGGGAAATGCACCTTCAGGTCGCGCACCGAGAGCAGCGCGGTCATGCGCCCTCCTGCGCGTTGAGCCAGCAGGCCGCCCGGTGCTGCGGGCCGACGGGCAGGATCGGCGGCGCTTCCGCCAGGCAACGGTCGAAGGCCTGCGGGCAGCGCGGCGCGAAGGCGCAGCCCCGCCCCAGGGCGGAGAGCGGCGGCACGACGCCGGGGATCTCCGTCAGCGGCAGGCGCTCCGGCGGCGGCTCCGCGGTCAGGTGCGGCACGCAGGCGATCAGCCCCTGGGTATAGGGATGGCGCGGCCGTTCCAGGATTTCCACCACCGGCCCCTCCTCCGCCTGGCGGCCGGCATACATCACCACCACCCGGTCGGCCATCTCCGCGATCGCCCCCATGTCGTGGGTGATCAGGATGATCGCCGTGCCGGTCCGTGCCTGCAGCTCCTTCAGCAGGTCGAAGATCTGCGCCTGCACCGTGACGTCCAGCGCCGTGGTGGGCTCGTCGGCGATCAGCACGCTGGGCTGGCAGGCAAGCGCCATGGCGATCATCACCCGCTGGCGCATGCCGCCGGACAGCTGGTGCGGATATTCGCCCGCCCGCGCCGCCGGCGCCGGGATCCCGACGGACTGCAGCATCTCCACCGCGCGGGCGCGCGCAGCCGCGCGGTCCAGGCCCTGGTGCACCCGCACCGTCTCGGCGATCTGGTCGCCGATGGTGAAGACCGGGTTCAGCGAGGTCATCGGCTCCTGGAAGATCATCGAGATCTCGTTGCCGCGCACCGCCCGCAGCCGCTTCGCGCCGACCGTCAGCAGGTCCTCGCCGCGCAGCAGGATCCGGCCGCCGGCGATGCGGCCCGGCGGCATCGGGACCAGGCCCATGATCGCCAGCGCGGTCATCGACTTGCCACAGCCGGATTCCCCGACGATCCCCAATGTCTCGCCCGGCGCCAGGGCGAAGCCGATCCCGTCGAGCACATGGGCCACGCCGTCGCGGGTGTCGAATTCGACATGCACGTCCTGCAGCTGCAGCACCGGCTCCGATGGCACCGCTTCCGCCATCTCAGCGCTGCCGCAGCTTCGGGTTCATGGCGTCGTTCAGCCCGTCGCCGATCAGCGAGACGCTCAGCACCGTGAGGAAGATCGCGATGCCGGGGAAGGTGACCGGCCACCAGGCTTCCAGGAAGTCCTTGCGGTTGGAGCCGATCATCAGGCCCCAGCTCATCACGTCCGGGTCGCCCAGGCCGAGGAAGCTGAGCCCTGCCTCGAACAGGATCGAGACGCCGATCGCCAGGGCGGCGGCGACGATCAGCGGCGGCATGGCGTTGGGCAGCACGATCACCCAGATGATCCGCCGGTCCCGCGCCGAGATCGAGCGCGCGGCCTGGACATATTCCAGCTGCTTGATGCGCAGGAACTCCGCCCGGGTCAGGCGCGCCACGCTGGTCCAGGAAACGATGCCGATCGCCACCGCGATGGTCGTCAGGGTGGGCGAGAACAGGGTGACCAGCACCATCGCCAGCAGGAGCGGCGGCAGCACCTGGAAGAACTCGGTCAGGCGCATCAGCGCCTCCTCCACCCAGCCGCCGTAATAGCCGGCCAGGGCACCGACGATCAGGCCGATCACCAGGGTGATCACGGCCGCGGCGGCGCCCACCGCCAGGGTCGCGCGGCCGCCCTGCAGCACGCCGGCGAGGATGTCGCGGCCGATATAGTCGGTGCCCAGCGGCGCGCCCTCGCCCGGCGGCGAAAAGGGCGCCCAGACGATGTCGAACGGGTCGACGCCGTAGAGCGGCGGGCCGATCAGCGCGGCAAGCACGATCGCGGCCAGCACCGCCAGGCCGAGCAGGGCGGCGCGGTTGGCGGCGAACATCCGCCAGGCTTCCCGCAACGGCCGCTCGACCATCAGGGCGGCGACCGCCTCCGGCCCCGGGGTGCCGGCCGGCCTATCGGGGGTCATGCGCGCCCCCGGATCCGGGGATCGATCAGGCGATAGGCGAAGTCGGTCGCCATGTTCGCCAGGATCACCAGCAGGGCGGAGAACAGCAGCACCCCCATGATCGTCGGGGTATCCCGGCGCAGGATCGAATCGTAGGCCAGCAGCCCCATGCCCGGCCAGTTGAACACCGTCTCCACCAGCACCGCCCCGGCGAACAGCTGGCCGAACTGCAGCCCGGCGATGGTGACCACCGGCAGGATCGCGTTGCGCAGGGCATGCTTGTAGACCACCACCCCCTCCGCCAGGCCCTTGGCCCGGGCGGTACGGATATAGTCGGCGCCCAGAACGTCCAGCATGCTGGCCCGGCTGAGCCTGGAATACTGCGCCAGATAGATGATCCCCAGGGTCAGCGCCGGCAGCACCAGGTGATAGGCGATCTCCACGACCCGGGCGGCAAGTCCGCCGTCGAAGACCGGGCTGACCATGCCGGACACCGGGAAGACCGGCACGATCGAGGCGAACAGGATCAGCAGCATCAGGCCGGTCCAGAACACCGGCGCGGAATAGCCCACCAGCGCCAGGACCGTCACCACATGGCTGAACAGGCCGTTCGGCCGCCGCGCCGCGACCACGCCCAGGAAGGTGCCGGCGACGATCGCGAACAGCAGGGCGGCGATCACCAGGATCAGGGTGGCAGGCACGCGGCCGAGGATGACCTCCAGCACCGGCCTGTTGAAATAGTAGGAATAGCCGAGATCGCCGCTGGCGATATTGCCGATATAGACCAGCAGCTGCTCCGCCAGCGGCCGGTCCAGGCCGTAGCTGGCGCGGATCTCCGCCTCGATCTCGGCCGTCGCGCCGCCCATCTCGCCAATGATCGTGTCGGCGATGTCGCCGGGCGCGATCTGCAGCAGCAGGAAGTTCAGCACCACCACGGCCAGCAGCATGCCGACGGCATAGACCAGCTTCGGCAGGATCACGCCCAGTGCGCGCATCGGCACCGCCTGTCCGCAGGTGGCGCCGGGGCGGGCCGTGCGCCCGCTCCGGCGCTGCTGTCCCGGATCACGCCGGGCTGCCTGGCCCGGCCGTCACTTCGCCAGATAGACCTCGTCCATCGGCGACATCGTGCCCCAGATCGTCACCGGCAGATTGCCGATCTTCTTGTCGTAGACGGTGTGGTAGGGCAGCAGGTTGATGAAGAAGATCGGCACATCGTCGACCACGATCTTCTGGAATTCCCTGTACAGGTCGGCACGCCTGGCCTCGTCCAGCTCGACGCCGGCCTGGGTGAGCAGTTCATCCACCTTCGGGTTGGAATAACCCTGGGTATTGGTCCAGATCTGCGGCCGGATATTGTCGGTCAGGTAGGTGCGGTGCACGCCGATCACCGGATCGCCCCAGTTGAAGACGATGTCCATTGTCAGGTCGAAATCGCCGCCCGCGACCCGCTTCGCCCAGGTCGGGAAGTCCGGCGCCGCACGGACGTTCAGGTCGACGCCGATCTGCTTCAGGGTGGGTTTCAGGAACTCCGCGATGTTCTTCTGCTGCTCGTCCACGCCGGGGATGTAGTCGATGGTCAGCGGAAAGCGGATGCCGTCGGCATTCTTCGGAAAGCCCGCCGCGTCGAGCATGGCATTGGCCTTGTCCAGGTCCTTTTCGTACAGCTCGACATCGGCCGTGTAGAACGGGCTGTCCGGCGTGATCGGGCCGGTCGCCCTGGCGGCGATCCCCTGCTGCAGCTTGTCGGTGATGAAGCCGCGGTCGACCGCGAAGGCGATCGCCTTGCGGACATCGCGGTTGTCCAGCGGCGACTTGCGCGTGTTGAAGGCCAGCCAGTTGATCGGGCCGACGGCGGCATAGCCGTCCCGGGTGGCCGCCAGGTCCTCATCCTCGGCAAGCCGCTTGATATCGCGGGAATTCACCGTGAAGGGCTGCATATGCGACTCGCCCCGCTCCAGCGACAGCACGGCGTTGGCGCTGTCGCGGACGATGTTGATCACGATCCGGTCCAGGCAGGGCAGGCCCTTCAGGAAGTAGTCGGGATTGCGCTCCAGGACGATGCGCTCTGCCGGGACGAACTCCACCAGCTTGAACGGCCCGCTGCCGATCGGGTCGTTGTTGGCCGGATGGGTCTTGGCATCCTGGCCGTCGCCGAAGACATGCTTCGGCATGATCGGCATCAGCGCCGGCGACATCGCCAGCCTGATCGCGGGATGCGGCTGCGACAGATGCAGGACCGTGGTCCTCGCATCCGGCGTGTCGATGCTCTCCACCGGCGCCAGCATGGTCTGGAAGGGGTGGTTGGCCTTGATCGTCTCGATGGAGAACTTCACATCCTCCGACGTGACCGGCTTGCCGTCATGGAAGGTGACCCCGTCGCGCAGGACGATGGTCACCGTCTTGCCGTCCGCGGACACATCCACCGTCTCCGCCAGATAGGGGACCGGCTTCCAGTCCTTGTCGAAGCGCAGCGGGCTGGCGAAGATCTGCGTCCCGGGCACCGCGGTGGCGACGCCGGACTGCACCGCCGGGTTCAGGTGGCGCGGCACCTGGGTCGAGGTGACCACCATCGTGCCGCCCTTGTTCCCGGCACAGACATCGTCCTGCGCGGCGGCCGGCCCGGCGGCGGCCAGCAGGCCGATCGCGGCGAGCCCCGCCATGGCGCCGGCCGCACCACGGGCAGCGCCTGTCGTCCGGCCCTTCCGCAGGGCCCCCTGTCGCATAGCCATTGTCCAGCCTCTCCTGCGTTCGTCGCGGGCAATGCCGCGCTTCTCGCCTGTCCCCTGCGCCGCCGCCCATTGCTGCGGTGCGGAAATTATTTCGGACCGCTCGGCAAAAGTCTAATCTCCCGGGCAAACCTGAAGATGCGGGCCGCCCGGACGGCTGCGCCAGCGAAGGGATCGCCTGCGTGAACATCGCCACCCCCACGAACTCCCTGGAGGCCTATTGGCTGCCCTTCACCGCCAACCGGCATTTCAAGAAGGCGCCGCGGCTGCTCGCGAAGGCTGCCGGCATGTACTACTGGAACCATCGCGGCGAGAAGCTGATCGACGGCTGCGCCGGCCTGTTCACCAGCGCGCTGGGCCATTGCCGGCCGGAGATCGCGGCGGCCGTGGGCACGCAGCTGGGCGAGCTCGACTTCTCGCCGCCCTTCCAGTTCGCCAATCCGCTGGCCTTCGAGCTGGCCCACATGGTCGCCGAGATCGCGCCCGACGGGCTGAACCATGTCTTCTTCACCGGCGGCGGCTCGGAATCGGTGGAAACCGCGATGAAGATCGCCCTGGCCTGGCACCGGGTGCGCGGCCAGGCCCAGCGCCAGCGCTTCGTCGGGCGGGAGCGCGCCTATCACGGCGTGAATTTCGGCGGCATCTCCATCGGCGGCATGGTGAAGAACCGCGAGAGCTATGGCATCGGCCTGCCCGGCGTCGCCCACCTGCGCCACACCTGGCTGGAAGAGAACCGCTTCGTCCCCGGCCAGGGTGACCATGGCGCCGGGCTGGCCGACGATCTGCAGCGGCTGGTCGACCTGCATGGCGCGGATTCCATCGCCGCCTGCTTCGTGGAGCCGATCGCCGGGTCCACCGGCGTGCTGGTCCCGCCGCAGGGCTATCTCCAGCGCCTGCGGAAGATCTGCGACACCCATGGCATCCTGCTGGTGTTCGACGAGGTGATCACCGGCTTCGGCCGCACCGGCCAGGCCTTCGGCGCGCAGAGCTTCGGCGTGGTGCCCGATATCATGACGATGGCCAAGGCGATCACCAACGGCGCGGTCCCGATGGGCGCCGTGGTGGTGAAGGACGAGATCTACGAGGCGGTGACCGAGGCGGTGCCCGAGGGCGGTATCGAGCTGTTCCACGGCTATACCTATTCCGCCCATCCGGCGGCCTGCGCCGCCGGCATCGCGACGCAGAAGATCTACCTGGAGGAGGCTATCTTCGCGCGCGCCGCGCGCCTGGCGCCGCAGTTCCAGGACCGTGTCTTCGCCCTGCGGGACATCGACAAGGTCATCGACATCCGCGGCTTCGGCCTGCTGGCCGGCATCGACCTGGCGCCGGGCGAGAAGCCGGGCGCCCGCGGCTATGCGGTGCTGCAGGCCGCGTATGAGGCGGGGCTGGTGCTGCGGGTCACGATGGACACGGTGATCCTGGCGCCGGCACTGATTGCCGAGCCGGCCCATCTGGACGAGATTCTCGACAAGCTGCGGCAGGTGATCGCCGCGTCCTGACCCGACGCGGCCGCCGGCCGGACCACAGAAACGGACATTGGGGGAAACGTGGACAACACCGTGATCGCGGCAGAGGCGCTGCGCGCCATTGCCGACCGCCTGCTGCGCGCAACCGGCAGCAGCGCTTGGGAAGCCGATATCGTCGCGACCCATCTGCGCGATGCCAACCTGAAGGGGCATGACAGCCACGGCATCGGCATGATCCCGTTCTACATCGCCAACCGGGTGGCCGACCTGCTGGCCGCCAACCAGATGCCGCGGCGCCTGGAAGGGCCGGACAGCGCGCTGCTGTTCGACGGGCTGCGCGGCTATGGCCAGGTCATCGTCCGCCTGGCGATGGAGGAGGCGATCGCCGCGGCGCGCAGCCGCGGCCTGGTCGCGCTGACGGTGCGCAACGCCCATCACATGGGCCGCATCGGCACCTATGGCGAGCAATGCGTGGCGGCCGGCCTGGCCTGCATCCTGTTCGTCAACGTGACCGGCCACCGGCCGCTGGTGGCGCCGCATGGCGGCAGCGACGCCCGCTTCGCCACCAACCCGATGGTCATCGCCATGCCCGGGCCCGGCGCGGAGCGCCCCTTCCTGCTGGACTTCGCCACCAGCCGGGTCGCCCTGGGCAAGGTGCGGGTGGCCCGCGAAAAGGGCGTGCCGGCCGAGGATGGCTGGCTGATCGATTCCGCCGGCCAGCCCACCACCGACCCGGAGGTGATGTTCCAGGAACCCGGCGGCGCGCTGCGCACCTTCGGCGAGCACAAGGGCTATGGCCTGGCGCTGGCGGCGGAACTGCTGGCCGGCGTGCTGTCCGGCGGCGGCACCATCCAGCCCGAGAATGTCCGCGACCAGCGCATCATCAACAACCTGTTCGGCCTGGTCTTCGATCCCGCCGCCCTGGGCGACGGCACCTGGATGGCGCGTGAATTCGCCGCCATGGTGGACTATGCGCAGGGCTCGCCGCCGGCCGATCCCGCCGCGCCGGTGCTGATGCCCGGCGATCCGGAGCGCGCCCGCTCCGCCGAGCGCCTTGTCCACGGCATCCCGATGCCACCCGGCACCTGGGCCGCCCTGCTGGACGCGGCGACCCAGGCCGGGGTCGAGCATGCCGAAATGGAAGCGCTGCGCGCGGGCACAAATGCCCGGCCCGGGGCATGATCGTTTCCCGGGCCCTGCCAGTTTCGTCACCACCGCACGGGTTGCGGTGGCCCAGGGTCCTGCCAGCCTCAATCGACGTCAGCACGCCACCAATCCATTGAGGCACGGCAGAATGGATGCGGGGGCCAGGTCCACTGGTGTCCGGCACAGGTCGGCCGCTGTGCGATATGCCGCGCCCTGCCCCCAAAAGCTCGTCACTCGCGGGCCTGGCCCACTGCTGTCCGGT
>JAVJON010000060.1:0-4035 GCA_040216765.1 Sneathiellaceae bacterium
GAACCGCTCGCCCGCCGTCCCACCGAACACCTCGTCGGCCACGCGGATCTGCGCGGCGCTGTCGAGACCTTCCATCCGGCCAATGATGTCCGCGAAGAGCTCTTCCGGTTCTTCGAGTCGGCGCTTCAGGTCGCTGGCCCCGTAGCCCAGCCGCTTGAACGCCTCGGCCGCCGGCCCCTGGCCCGTGACGATGAACTCATCTGCGCGAAGCTGCAATTCCTTCAGCCCGTCAACCAGGGCATCAACCTCGATCCGGTTCTGTTCCCCGACGAACTTCAGTTCCTGGAACGCTTCGATGCTCAGCCCGGCCCGTTCGGCTTGTCGACCAATCGCGGCCATGCTGCGAACGGCTTGGGTTGACCCCCGTGTGATGGCAGCCATGCCGGCGGCGATAGTGGCGGCTGCAAATGCCTTGCCGAATGACCCGATGCGGGTCGAGGTGGTTGCGAGCGCCTGGTTGATCCGGCGCGTCGAGCCTAACATATCCCGCTCCATCGCGGTTGTCGCGACCTTGGAACCTCGGCGCAGGCCGGTGTAGGTCTTGGTGCCCCGGCGCTCGGCCTTGGCCATGTTCCGCTCGAAATCCCGGATGCGGGCTTCGAGGGCAACGATCAGGCGTTCTTCATCCATTTCCCATTCTCCTTATGCGGTCCACATGTCGTCAGTGAACCAGCCCGCCGAGGTCACGAGCCCGCCCTCATCTGCAGAGCAACGCGATACCGCCATTGCCGCTGCCACGGCCCCGTCGATCGAAAGCCATTTCTGGGACTTCGTGAACTTGGCGACGTGGCCGTGATCGTTCCGCTTGACCGCGACGTTCGCGAAACAATGACGCAGCACCGGGTGCGCCCCGTGGTGGAATTCACCGCCGAGGATGGCGCGTTCCAGTTCCTGATAGGCGGGCATCATCAGGGACGGCACTTGCCGCATGTCGATCGCGGGCAGGCCCTTGTCGAGGATGTTGGGTTGCACCTGCCGTGCGAGGTGCGGGTCGAAGGCGATCTCGCGCACATTGAACCGCTCGCATAGCTCCACGATCTGACTTTCGATTTCCCGGTAGTCGATCACGTTGCCCTCGGTCGCGGTGATCAAGCCTTGCTCGTGCCATTCGACATAGTTCGCACCGGAGGCATCTTCTCTGATCCGCAGCGTATCTTCCGGACAGAAGAACCACGGGTGCACGAAGTACCCCTCGGCCACGCGCCAGCATGCCACGATGACGGAAAGGTCAGTGGTCGATGACAGGTCAACCGCCAGCCAGCAATCCGCCTCTTCCAGCGTGTCCAGGTCGAAGCTCTTCCGCCCGGCGTCATAGATTTCCATGTCCACGAACGGGTCGGTTGCAGCGTCGATCCAGATGTTGAGTTTCAACTGCTTCAGCGATTGCCGTTCACCGACACTGCGTTCCGCACGCTGCGCATGGCGCCGGAAGCCGGCAAGGCTCGGATACCCATGGCGCAAACCCGGATTGACGCGATGCCAGAATTCCTCGTCGCGCCAGTCGACATCCCGCGCAGCCTCGAAGAGAATGGGCAGGATTGTCGGGTCGTCCACATCGCCCCGTGCCACGCGGCGCGCATCCTCGATGACCTCGTGGGCAAGGTTGTCGTTGCCCCGTCCTGCGGTGGTGGCCACCACGAGAAGGCTGTCGTCCACCTTGTCGAGACCAGTGGTCAGGGCTTCCCAGAGGGAGCGGTTGGGCCAGAGGTGGATTTCATCGGCGAGCACGAAGTTCGGGGTCGAGCCGTGCTGAGGCCCGGCATCGCCGGACACCACTTGCATCGCCGCACCGTCCTTCTTGTAGATCACCTTCTTCGGGGCATTGTGGGCATCGTAGGCTTTGACGGCCGTCTCGATCCTCTTGTCTTCCCGAATGATGCCCATCGCCTCGCGGAAGGCGATCCCGGCCTGTGTCCGGTCGAGGGCGGCGAAGATGGCCTCGCCAGAGGGTACCCGTTCCGGCCCGATGGTGTGGAGAAGGGCCAGCGCTGCGGACAAGCTGGTCTTCCTGTTTCCGCGTGGCAGAAGCAAAATCGCGCTCGTGACGATCCGCCGGCCATGTTCGTCGCGTGGCCCGTAGATGCGGCGCACAATCCGCTCCTGCCACGGGTCGAGCTGGAAGGCCCGGCGGGGCAGCGTGGATTTCGGGTGCCGCAGCGCCCGCAGAAACTTCACCGCCCGTTCGCCATAGCCGAACGGGTCAGGGATTTCGGAACCGTCGTAGATCCACTCAGGAAACGTCGAGGGGGTTGTCGCCGTCATTGGTCGGGTCCTCCTCTCTGATCGCCGGGCGCGACCGCGACACTGGCGTCAGGCCAAGCTCGGCGGCCAACAGGCGGGCACGGGTCATGGCGTCCGACTGAATGCCCACCGCCGGGTTACGCTTCATCCGCCCTTCGATATCTTTCGTGACGTGACCATGCTCCTGAAGATGCGCTTCCATATCGCGCACCGTACCGATGGCGATGCAGTAATTTTCGAGGCTTCCGAGATCTGCATCGGTCAGGATGCGCCGTTCGGTCAGGATCGGCATCACGCGGTGCCATTCCTTCGCGGCTTCCTCGGCGAGCCAATCGGGCGCAGACACATAGCCAAGCGCGTCCGGATCGGTGCTCAGGTTCGGCTTTGTGCCCCTCATGACCTGGCCTCCTCGGTCACCTGCCGGCACCGGATTTCCAGCCCCTTTTGGCGACCGATGCGGCTGATCTCTTCGATCTCGAAATGCTGGCCATCGAAGTTGATCCGGTCGGTGGTCAGCACACAATCGAGATACCGCGTCCGAAAGACCGTGCGCGCCGTGCTGATTTCGCCCGCGTTCTCAAGGAAGTCCTGTGTTGCGCGCTCAACGATCTCGGCACGCAGAACCGCAACTTGCGCCCAGGCCCGAACCGGCGTTCCGGTATCATTCACCGTGGTGGTGGCGCGTAGCACCGCGATGATATGCACAAGCTTGCCCGACCTCATGATGGCACCTCCTGCACCAGGAGATTGACGGTCACGATGCCGTGCGAGGTTTCGCCGTCAGGGTCGCCGAGGGCGCGCATGGAAGCCACCCGCCAGTCTGCACAATGCAGGCCGGGGCCGAGATCCAGCCGACCGGCATGGATGGCCGCCTTGATGGCCGCGTTGATCAGTTTCACACCCTCGCGGGATGGCTCAACCTTCCAGACGTGGATCGTATGGTACACCCTCGACCGCGTGCGTTTGATGCTGTCACCCTCGTCCATGATCTGCACCTCGCCCAGGATGATGCTCGGGCTTGGTGCGGGCGCCCTGTTGCGATCGAGGATCGAGACTGCGGGCACGAGATCGGTGACCGCTGACGTGGCCACGAGGCGCGCACGGATGGCTTTTTGAACCGCAAGATCCACGCTCATTTCGCCTCCTGGATCGCCTTGGCGATGGCGCGCTTGATGCGCCGTTCGGCCTTCGGTTTCGCCAGACGGAAGCCGGGCCAGAAGAACGGTTGAGCTTGATGGTGCTTGGTGCCGTATTCCTGCAGGTGTGGATAGCGCACATCCGAGTTCCCGGCGGTGATGGCCACCTGGTTCTCTGGTACGACATGCGAGCCACCCGGCTGCGAATAGGGTGGCGTGGCATGACCGGAAAGGGTCACCGCTATGGAGCCAACCAGATCGCCGCTGTCTTCCGGTGCCAGGCTTTCCATGGCCTCGGCGATCTCATATCCGCCTTGCGCAAGTGCGGGCTGCACCGCATTCCGTGCCGCCTTGGGGATGGCCTGCATCCGTTTCTGGAATTTCTTGAGCGAAACATCGGACATCAGAAGGTGAACTCCCGATAGGCGGTGATGATCTCCTGCACGCCGAATGGCACCTCGGCGACGATCGTACCGGTCAGGGCCGTCTCGCGCTGTTCGTACCACCAAGCCGCCAACTGCAGCACGGCCTCGACCAGATCCGGCGGAATCGGATCCTGATCCTCGCCGCCGAACTCTTCCTCGATGCGAAACCCAAGCATCCGCTCGATGTATGCCTGCGCGGCGTCGAGCTTGTCCTGCAAGAGGTTTCCATCGTA
>JAVJON010000062.1:0-69710 GCA_040216765.1 Sneathiellaceae bacterium
GGCAACCCATCGCGCCGCACCTCAATAAGATCAGGCCATTATTGAACCTGGCGGCACCATGGACCACCGCGACCAGCGCGGTGGTGACGATTGGGGGAACGCAAGGACATCCGTGTCCAGCGTCAACGCTTGACCCCGCAAGCCCGGCAAAGTCGCGGCCTTGAGCGAATGCCGGCCATGCTCAACCGGACAGCCGTGGGACAAGCCCGGTGGTGACGATAAACAGGGGCCGCATCGGCCACCCCTCAGGCCGGTTCGCGGTCGGGCTGCACCAGGTAGAGCAGGACGATGCCATGGCAGGCGAACAGCGCGAAGGCCTTGTCCTGGCCGTTCCAGTCCTGCGACTGCCACATCGCGAACCACTCCCCGCCGATCGCCAGGAAGCCCACGGCCCAGAGCAACATGGCGAGGCTCAGCCCCGCCACCGCGACATCCTTGCCGGCATCGAACCGGGCGGCCGCGCCCCGGCGCCGATGCCAGAGCCGCAGGCAGCCCCACCACAGGAGCAGGGCGCTGGCCGCTTCCGCCAGGATGATCGACAGGTAGGCGATCGTCTGCAGCACCGGGTCGGTGACGGCACGCCACATCAGGTTCGGGCTGCGGAACGTGGTGTCCATGGCGAGGACATGGTTCACGAACTGCGCGTTGGCGCCGTAGTCGGCGATATTGCCGACCGCGACCAGGGTCAGGAACAGGGCGACGGCCGCCACCAGCGACAGTTTCGACAGCCTGACGATCATCTCTCTCGCTCCCCGCGGATGCCGCGTTTCAGTTGACTCTGGCAGCCCCTGGCGGATAGTGCCGGTCTTTCCCGCGCCGCCCCGCCGATTCCCGGCGCGGACGCGCCCTGACTGGGAGGAATCCACGTGTCCACGGCCATCCTGCCGACATACGCCCGGGCTGACATCGCTTTCGTCTCCGGCGAAGGCCCCTGGCTCGAGGCGACGGACGGCCGACGATTCCTCGACTATGCCTCGGGCGTCGCGGTCAATGTGGCGGGCCATGCCCATCCGCACCTTGTCGCCGCGCTGACCGAGCAGGCGCAGAAGCTCTGGCACGTCTCCAACCTGTTCCGGATCCCGGGGCAGGAGCGGCTGGCCGAGCGCCTGACCGCGGCAACCTTCGCCGACCGGGTGTTCTTCTGCAATTCCGGGGCGGAAGCCCTGGAGGGCGCGATCAAGACGGCGCGGCGCTATTTCCATGTCTGCGGCCAGCCGGAGCGCTTCCACCTGGTCACCTTCACCGGCGCCTTCCACGGCCGCACCCTGGCGACCATCGCCGCCGGCGGCAATGCCGCGCATATGGAAGGCTTCGGGCCGAAGATGGCGGGCTTCGACCAGGTCCCCTATGGCGACCTGGCGGCGGTGAAGCAGGCCATCGGCCCGCAGACCGCCGGCATCCTGATCGAGCCGGTGCAGGGCGAGGGCGGCATCAACCTGCCGCCGCCCGGCTTCCTGCAGGGCCTGCGCGAACTGGCCGACCAGCACGGCCTGCTGCTGCTGTTCGACGAGGTGCAGTCCGGCATGGGCCGCACCGGCAAGCTGTTCGCGCACGAGCATTACGGCGTGGCGCCGGACATCATGGCGATCGCCAAGGGGATCGGCGGCGGCTTTCCGCTGGGCGCCTTCATGGCCACCGAGGAAGCCGCAAAGGGCATGACCGCCGGCACCCACGGCTCCACCTTCGGCGGCAACCCGCTGGGCACCGCCGTCGGCAATGCGGTGTTGGACCTGGTCCTGGCCGACGGCTTCCTGGCCGAGGTGCAGCGCAAGGCCAGCCTGTTCCGCCAGGCCCTGGCGGAGGTGGCCGACAGCCATCCGGACGTGATCGCCGAGGTCCGCGGCCTGGGCCTGCTCGCCGGGGTGCGCTGCACCGACAAGGTGAAGAATGCCGACCTGGTGGCCGCGCTGCGCGAGGAACAGATGCTGGGCGTCTATGCCGGCAGCAACGTGGTCCGGCTGCTGCCGCCGCTGAACATCGCCGACGCCGACCTGGCCGAGGGCGCGCGGCGGCTGGGCCGTGCCTGTGCCCGGCTGGGCGGTGCGTCATGACCCTGCATCGCACGGCCGCCCGGCCGACGACGGGCCCGCGCCATTTCCTGGATCTGGCGATGACCGATGCGGCGACCCTGCGGATGCTGGTGGACGATGCGCTGACCGACAAGTCGCTGCGCAGCGACCAGCCGCGCGGCCGGATCGACAGCGATGCACCGCTCTACGGCCAGGTCCTGGCCCTGCTGTTCGAGAAGCCGTCGACCCGGACCCGGGTGTCGTTCGACATCGCCATGCGGCAGCTGGGCGGCGAGACCATCGTCCTGCAGGGCACCGAGCTGCAGCTGCAGCGCGGCGAGAGCTGGAGCGACACCGCCAGGGTCCTGTCGCGCTATGTCGACGTGGTGATGATGCGCACCGCCGCGCCGGAGAACCTGGAGGCCTTTGCCGCCGAATCCCGCGTGCCGGTGATCAACGGGCTGACCAACGACAGCCATCCCTGCCAGATCATCGCCGACGTGATGACCTTCGAGGAGGTGCGCGGGTCCATCGCGGGCCGCACCATCGCCTGGTGCGGCGACGGCAACAATGTGGCGCATAGCTGGATCCATGCCGCCGCCCGGTTCGGCTTCGTGCTGCGCATGGCCTGCCCGGCCGACCTGCGGCCCTCGCCGCGCTGGCTGGACTGGGCGACCGACCAGGGTGCCGACGTGCTGCTGACCGACGACCCGCGCGCCGCAGTCGAGGGGGCGGATTGCGTCGTGACCGATTGCTGGGTCAGCATGGGCGACCATGCAGGCGAGCGGCACCGGCTTCTGCAGCCCTACCAGGTCAACGAGGCGCTGATGGCCCATGCGGCAAAGGATGCCCTGTTCATGCACTGCCTGCCGGCGCATCGTGGCGAGGAAGTCACCGATGCGGTGATCGACGGCCCCCAATCCGTGGTGTTCGATGAGGCCGAGAACCGAGTGCATGCGCAGAAGGCCGTCCTGAAATGGTGCCTGGAGGCGATCTAGGCGCCACGCCCGGCCGGCATGGCGACGGCAATGGCGGCGGCCGGCCCGGCGATGCCGTGCTGGGCTTCCAGCTCGGCGAAAGCATCGCGGTCGGCAGCCTGCAGCGCGGCGGCATCCGCGGCCGCCTGCTGCGCCTGGGCCCGGCCGCCGACGAGATCCTGACCCGCCACGACTATCCCGACGAGGTGTCGCGCCTGCTGGGCGAGGCCCTGGGCATGGCGACCCTGCTGGCCGAGACCCTGAAGTTCGACGGCATCTTCACCCTGCAGGCCCGCGGCGAGGGGCCGGTGCCGCTGCTGGTCGCCGACTATCGCAAGCCCGGCCTGCTGCGCGGCCATGCCTCGCTGCACCAGGAGCGCTACGACAGGCTGCTGGCCGGCCCGTCGCCGAAGGAGCCCGTGCCGCGGCTGCTGGGCGGCGGCCTGCTCAGCTTCACCGTCGACCAGGGCGGCCGGGCGCAGCGCTACCAGGGCATCGTCGAGCTGGCCGGCGGCTCCCTGGCGGATTGCGCCAATGCCTATTTCCAGCAGTCCGAGCAGCTGGACACCGTGCTGCGGCTGGCGGCCGGCCGGGTCCCCGAGGCCGGCGACGAGGGCGCGGACGCGGGCTGGCGGATCGGCGGGATCCTGCTGCAGCGGCTGCCGCGGGCCGACCATCTGCACGAGGACGATGCGGCTGCCGACGACTGGCCGCGGGCGCTGACCATGCTGGGATCGGCCCGCGACGAGGAGTTGCTGGACCCGCTTCTCAGCGGCGAGGCCCTGCTCTACCGCCTGTTCCACGAGGACGGGGTGCGGGTTTTCGAGCCGCAGAGGATTGCCGCCCATTGCACCTGCAGCCGGCCGCGCATATTGCAGGTCCTGCAGACCTTCAGCGAAGCCGAGCGGGCGGATATGGTGGTCGACGGCGAGGTCACGGTGACCTGCGAGTTCTGCAACCGCAGCTACGCCTTTTCGCCGGACGAGCTGGCGGGCGGGGTCGCCCCGGCCAACGATGCCGGCATTGCGGACGAAGATTCCGCGGACGGGGACGGAACGCCGGGTTCGGGGGGACCCGGACAAGCCTAGCCCTGGGCGGCAGCGCCGCCAGGCACACAGAGAGGTTCCAGCAGGATGGTCCAGAACCGCGCCCCGGCCTTCGCCCCCGATTGCCGGCCCGACCCCCGGCCCGACCGGCGGCCCGACCGACGCGATATCCTGCACGCGGCGTTCCGGATGACCGCTTTCGGCCTGCCGGCCCTGGCCCTGGCCGGCTGCGGCAGTTCCCCGCCGGCGCCGGGGCCGGTGTTCATGGCGCCGCGCTTCTCGCCCACCAACCCGATCTGGCTGCATGCCCGGGTGCTGGACATCCAGGACACCTACATTCCGCCGCTGAAGGAGCCGAACATCGAATCCCAGCTGCCGATCACCCTGGGCGACACGGCCGTTCTCTGGGCCCGTACCCGGCTGCGGCCGACCGGGGTGGGCGGCAATACGGCGCGGATGACCTTTCCGCGCGCCGCGGTGACCGAGACGCCGCTGCCGCGCACCGGCGGGATCGGCGGCATGTTCACCCGCGACCAGGTGAGCCGCATCGACACCGACCTGATCGGCGAGCTGACGATCGTCGACGCCGAGGGCCGCCAGGTCGGCTTCGCGCAGGCGCGGGTCACCCGCGGCCTCAGCATCGCGGAAGGCACCACCCTCAACGAGCGCAACTCGATCCTGAACGCCCTGATCAACGACACCGCGACGACGTTCGGCCGCGGCATGGAGAACAAGATCGAGACCGACATGACCCTGTTCGTCGCCTTCCCGCCAGCGTGACCCGCCGATCCACCGGATGATCGTTCCATGGCCGTGCGGCGCCTCCTGAAGCTCCTCCTGCCGCTGCTGATCCTGGCGGCAGGCATCGGCGGCTTCGCCTTCCTGGTGGAGACCCGTCCGCAGCTGGCGCAGGGCGAGCCGGAGGAGCGTGTCTACACCGTGGCCGCGGCGCCGGTCGCCCTCGGCCCGGCACAGCCGACCCTGGTCCTGTATGGCGAGATCGTCGCCGGCCGGGAGGTCGAGCTTCGCGCCCTGGTCGCCGGCGAGATCGTCGAGGTCGGCCCCGGCCTGCGCGAGGGCGCGCATGTCGTCGCGGGCGAGCTGATCCTGCGGATCGACCCGTTCGACTACCAGGCGGCCCTCGAGGAGCGCCGCGCGGAGCTGCACGAGGCACGGGCCGGGCTGAACCAGCTGCTGGCCCAGCAGGAGGCGCAGGCCGCCACCCTGAGGCGCGAGAAGCAGCAATACGTCCTGCTGGAAAAGGACCTGGACCGGCAGCGGTCGCTGCGGCGCAGCGGCTCGGTGGCGCAGAAGACCATGGACAACGCGCAGCTGGAGCTGACCCGGGCGGGGCAGCGGATGAATGTCGCGGAGAGCAACCTGGCCGGCGACGCCGCGCGGATCGAGCAGCAGAAGGCGGCGATCGCCCGGCTCGAGGTCGGCCTGCGCCGGGCCGAGCGCGATTTCGCCAATGCCCGGCTGGTGGCGCCCTTCGCCGGCCTGCTGACCGACATCCAGGCGCAGCAGGGCAAGCAGGTCGGCGTGAACGACCGCATCGCCAACCTGATCGACAGCGGCTGGATCGAGGCCCGGATCAACCTGTCGGACGCCCAGTTCGGCCGGCTGCTGGCCGGCGGCGGCGTGCTGGGGCGGAATGCGGAGCTGCTGTGGCGGACCGGCGGCGCCGAGCGCCGCTACCCCGCGGTGGTCGAGCGCCAGGCGGGCCGCATCGACGCCGCGACCGGCGGCGTCACGATCTTCGCCCGGCTGCGCGACCTGCCGGCCGACACCCCGCTGCGGCCCGGTGCCTTCGTGGAGGTCCATATGCCGGACCGCCGCTTCGACAATGTCGCCAGCCTGCCCGAGGCCGCGCTGTTCGACGGCGACAGGGTCTATGTCATCGGCCCGGACGACCGGCTGCAGGCCCGCCGGGTCGAGCTGGTCGCGCGCGACGGCGACCGCCTGCTGCTGACCGGCGAACTGGCCGATGGCGAGCTGGTGCTGGTCACCCGCTTCGCCACCGCCGGGCCCGGCGTCAAGGTGCGGGTGCGCGACACCGCGGCGGCCGCCCCCGCCGGCACCGGCGGATGAGCTTCGTCCCGCTGGTCCGCCTGTTCGCGCGGCACCGCAATGCCGCGAACCTGCTGATGCTGCTCCTGCTGCTGCTGGGCGGCTGGTCGCTGAGCCGGCTGAACACCCAGTTCTTCCCGGAATTCGGCATCGACGTGATCACCGTCTCGATCGCCTGGCCCGGCGCCTCGCCGGCCGATGTCGATGCCAACATCACCACCGCGATCATCCCGGAGCTGCGCTATCTGGACGGCGTCAAGCGGGTCACCTCCTATTCCGTGGAGGGCAGCGGCACCGTGGTGGTGGAGTTCGAGCCGGGCAGCGACATGCAGCGCGCCCTGTCGGAGGCGGAGTCCGCGATCGCCCGGATCCTCACCTTCCCGGAGGATATCGAGGAGCCGGTGATCCGCCGGGTCACGCTGTACGAGACGATCTCCCGCCTGGCAGTCGGCGGGCCGTTTCCGGAAGCCGCCCTGAAGGCCTATGCCAAGGAGATCCGCGACGCGCTGCTGGAGGCCGGGATCGACCAGGTCACCCTGTTCGGCGCGCGCGACGAGGAGATCTGGGTCGAAGTGCCGGAAGCCGCGCTGCAGCGGCTCGACCTGAGCCTGGACGCGGTCGCCGGCCGCATCGCCGCCTCCAGCCAGGACCTGCCCTCGGGCCGGGTGGAAGGCGCGCTGCAGAAGCAGATCCGCTCCCTGGGCCTGGCGCTCGATGCCGGCCAGGTCGCCGGGATCGAGGTGAAGTCCCTGCCCGGCGGCGAGAAGATCCTGGTCCGCGACATCGCCCGGGTGGGCGAGCGCTTCGCCCGCGAGGCCCCGGTCGGCCGCCTGCACGGCCGCGCCGCGGTCGAGCTGCACATCCAGCGCGCCGCCACCGCCGATGCGCTGACCTCCGCCCGCATCGTGCAGGAGGTCCTGGAGCGGATCCGGCCGGGCCTGCCGCCGACCCTGGAGCTGCAGGAATACGACGTGCAGGTCACCCTGATCCGCGATCGCATCGCGCTCCTGCTGAACAACGGGGTGTCCGGCCTGGCCCTGGTCGTCGTGGTGCTGTTCCTGTTCCTGAACGGGCGCACCGCCTTCTGGGTCGCCGCCGGCATCCCGGTGGCGATGATGGCCACCTTCGCGGCGATGCATGCCAGCGGGCAGAGCATCAACATGGTCTCGTTGTTCGCGCTGATCATGACCATCGGCATCATCGTCGACGATGCCATCGTGGTGGGCGAGCATGCCGACCATCTGCGCAGCACCGGCCTGGACCCGCTGCATGCCGCGGAGCGCGGCGCGCTGCGCATGCTGGCGCCGGTCACGGCGGCCTCGCTGACCACCATCGCGGCCTTCGCGCCGCTGTTCCTGGTGGGCGACGTGATCGGCCAGATCATTGCCGCGATCCCGATGGTGGTGATCGCCATCATGGTGGCGAGCCTGGTGGAATGCTTCCTGATCCTGCCCAACCACCTGCGCCACGCCATGCAGGGCAGCCGGACGGCCGCGCCGACGACCCGCGGCGCGCGCTTCCGCCGGCGCTTCGACCGTGGCTTCGGCCGCTTCCGCGATCGGATCTTCCGGCCGATCCTGGCCATCGCCCTGCGCTGGCGCTATGCCACGGTGGCGGTGGCGCTGGCGGTGCTCCTGCTGTCGGCGGGCCTGGTGGCGGGCGGGCGGGTGGCCTTCATCTTTTTCCCCAGCCCGGAATCCGACACGATCAACGCCAACATCCTGTTCGCGCCGGGCACGCCGCGGGACACCGTGGCCGCCATGGTCGACGAGCTGGACCGCGCGCTGGACCGGGCCGCAGCCGGCCTGCCCGGCGCGGACGGGCAGGTCGTGGTCAGCGCCTTCGGCAAGATCGGCGTCAGCCAGGGCAGCCAGTTCTCCTCGGTCAGCGGCGACCATCGCGGCGGCCTGCATGTCGAGCTGCAGCCCTCGGACCTGCGCCAGGTGCGCACGCCGGAGGTGATCGCTGCCTGGCGGCAGGAGATCGTGGAGCTTGCCGGGGTGGAGCGGATCGCCCTGGTGGAGCGCCAGGGCGGCCCGCCGGGGCGTGAACTGGACATCCGCCTGATCGGCGGCACGCCGGAGGCGCTGAAAGCCGCGGCCGAGCGGCTGAAGGCGGTGCTGGGGACCTATCCCGGCCTGCGCGACATCGAGGACGACCTGCCCTGGGGCAAGCCGGAGCTGGTGCTGGAGCTGACGCCCCGCGGCGCGGCCCTGGGCTTCACCACGCAGAGCGTGGCGCAGCAGATCCGCGACGCCTTCGAGGGGCGCATCGCGCGCCGCTTCGCCCGCGGCGACGAGGAGGTGACGATCCGCGTGCAGCGCCCGGCGTCCGAGCGCGGCGAGGCCGACCTGCGGCGCCTGCTGCTGGACGGCCCCGACGGCAGCGCCGTGCCGCTGTCGGAGGCCGTGGCGATCCGCGAGCAGGCCGGCTTCGACCGGATCCGGCGGGAGGATTCCCACCGCGAGGTCGCGGTGACGGCCGAGATCGACGAGACCGTCACCAATGCCAATGCCGTGCTTGAGGCGCTGGAGGCCGGCCCCCTGCCGGAAATCGCCCAGACCCACGGCCTGACCTGGCGGCTGGCCGGCAAGTCGGAGGAACAGGCCCGCACCCTGGGCGACCTGCGGGCCGGCGCCCTGGTGGCCCTGGCGGTGATCTACATCGTGCTGGCCTGGGTCTTCGCGTCCTATCTGCGGCCGCTGGTGGTGATGGCGATCATCCCGTTCGGGCTGGTCGGCGCGATCGTCGGGCATCTGCTGCTGGGGATGGACCTGACGATCCTGTCGCTGGTCGCGCTGCTGGGGCTGAGCGGCGTGCTGGTCAACGATTCCATCGTGCTGGTCACCACCATCGACCAGCGCATCGCAGCGGGCGAACCGGTCATGACGGCGATCGCCAACGGCGCCGCCGACCGGTTGCGCGCGGTGCTGCTGACCTCGCTGACCACCATCGGCGGCCTGCTGCCGCTGCTGTTCGAGACCTCGCTGCAGGCGCAGTTCCTGATCCCGATGGCGGTCACCCTGGTGTTCGGCCTGGCGCTCGCCACCCTCTTGGTGCTGGTCCTGGTCCCCGCCCTGCTGGCGATCCAGGAGGATGTCCTGGCGCTGCTGGGGCGGTCGAAGCGGGTGGCGGCCGGCGCGGGCGGATAGCAATGCGTTAACCGAATTCGCGCTATATCCTTCGACGTCGCATTGACCGCGGCCCCTTCCCTCATCAGCGACCGCGGACAGGACAGTGCAGCATCAGGCGAACGACCCGGGATCGATGGCACTGGCCCCGCCGCTTTCGCCCGCCGATCTCTGCGCGGAACGGCCGCTGCTGCCCAACGAGCCGCGGGTGCGGGACTGGCCGCGCGAGCAGGAGCTGACCGAGCGCCACCTGCTGCCCGCCCTGGCGCAGCTCGAGGCGTTCTTCCTGTGGCTGCGCGCGGACCTGGACCGCACGCTTTGTCCGGCGGCGCCGGTCAAGCGGGGCAAGCCCTATCCGCTGGGGCAATGCCTGGAGATCTCGCTGGCGGCGAAGGCGCGGCTCTCGGCGTTCGACGCCAGCGCGCTGCGCGGCGCGCCTGCGCAGGGCTGGGCCGCGCTGGCGGCGTTCCTCGCCGCCGGTGGCACCCTGCGCCAGGTCTGGGGCGACCTGCGCGGCGAGTATTTCCAGAACGCCTTCCTGGCCGGCACCCTGTACATCGACATCTCCAACGACACGGTGGTCGCCAGCAAGCCCAAGGTGGAGATCCGGCCCTTTGCCGAGGCCCGGTTCGGCCCGGTCCGGGACCATCTGCACTATGTCGCGATCGCGCGGCGCTACTGGAGCGCCTGGATCTTCCCCAACCACATCCTGCCCGACCTGGCGCACTGCTTTCCCGCCATCACCGCGATCCCCGGCGTCGGCCTGCAGCTGGAATCGACCTCGTACTACATGATCGCGCTCAGCCTGAGCGACGGCTTCCGGGGCAGCGAGGCGGTGCTCCAGGCGCCGCCGCTCTCCGCCGACCTGTTCGGCTTCCTGCGGCACTCCCTTGCCGGCCATGGTGTCGCCCTGCCGTCGAGCCCCGCGGCAGGACGGGCGCTGGCCCTGCAGACCTGTGAAACGCACCGCCGCAACCGCTGGCAGGAGGATCGCACGGCGATCGGCGCAGCGCTCCAGTCGGCCCTGGCGACCAACCGGCGATTGAGCCAGGTGGAGGCCCGGCTGGCCGCCTGACCGGGGCAGCCGGCGGGCCCGGCCGTTTGACAGGGCGGGTGAATCGCCTCCTGCTGAACGCTTGCGGCGCCCGGGCATGCGGCCGGCGCGGCGGCAGAAGGATCACCCGCGGCGATGATCGGCTGCTTCGATTCCGGGCATGGCGGCCTGACGATCCTGCAGGCCCTGCGCCGGCGGCTGCCGGCACAGCGTTTCATCTATCTCGGCGACCATGCCAATGCCCCCTATGGCGACCGCCCGTCGGCCGAGGTGGTCGACCTCACCCGCGCCGCCGTCGACTGGCTGTTCCGGCAGGACGCGATGCTGGTCGTCCTGGCCTGCAACACCGCCACCGCGGTCGCGCTGCGGCATCTGCAGCAGGCCTGGCTGCCGGCCAGCGGCTGGGCCGCACGGGGCCGCAACCTGCTGGGCATCATCGCCCCCACCGTCGAGGCCGCGACCCTGACCCCCTGGGGGGTCACCACGCCGACCGGGCCGGCCGCCGGCCGCACCGGCATCGTCGCGATATTCGCGACCAGGCGCACCGTCCGGACCAACGTCTATGGCGAGGAGATCCTCAAGCGCTGCCCGCGCATGCAGGTCGTGCAGCAGCCCTGCCCCGGCCTGGTCGATGCGATCGAGCAGGGCGCGCCGGCGGAGCGGATCGACCGCCTGGTCGGCCATCATGTCTCGGCCCTGCTGGACCGGCTGGACGGCGCCCTGCCCGCCCATGCGATCCTGGGCTGCACGCATTATCCGCTGGTGGAGGATGCCTTCCGCCGGCACCTCCCGCCCGGCATCGGGCTGCTGTCTCAGCCGCGGATCGTGGCCGGGAGCCTGGCCGACTATCTGGCACGGCATCCGGGCTATGGCACGGCCGTGCCCGGCGATTCCGCCATCGGCGAAGCCGCTTCCGCCCTGCACACCACCGGCGCCTGCGACCGGGTTGCCGCGACCCTGCCGGCCCTCTGGCCGGGAATGGCCGGCTTCCGCTCCGCCTCTCTCGCCTGAACGCGGCCGGTTGCGCCCGGATGCGGCCCGGGCCGCCCGGCCGGGATTGACCGCGGAATTTTTGTCGGAAACTATTGTCCGACAATTGGTCACTGATCGCGAACCGCCCGACAGGCAGGGGGGCTTCGCCACGGTGGGCAACTTCCTGAACCTGGGCCGCAGCGTCGCCGTGCTCGGCCTGGGCATGGGCCTGGTGGTGATCGGCCGCGGCCTGGACCTGTCGCAGATCGCCTCGATGGCGGTGCCGACGGCGATCGGGGTGCAGATGATGGCCGGCGGCTATCCGCTGCTGCTCTGCCTGCTGGTCGGGCTGTGCGTCGCGATTGCGATCGGCATGGTCAACGGGCTGATCATCTCGTTCGTCGAGATCCCGGCCCTGTTCACCACTTTGGCCACCAACTTCCTGGTCTATGGCATTGCCCGCGAGCTGGTGCTGAACGGCTTCATCGCCTATGTCCCCGCCGAGCAGGCCCGCTTCCTGCAGATCGGCCAGGGCAGCGTGCTGGGCATCCCCGCGCCGATCCTGGTGTTCGCCGCGATGGCGGCGATCGTCCACTGGTTCATGTCCGGCACCCGCACCGGCCGCTTCATCTACGCCCATGGCGACATCACGATCCTGCGCGACGGCCGCCGGGTGGTGACGGAGGCTGCCGCCGACCTGACCCGCGAGCAGATCGTGCGGCACATGGTCGGCCGCGACGTGACCCAGTCGCACTATGGCAGCCGCGCCGCCGCGCCCGGCAGCAATGCCGGCCGGCGGGAAAAGGTGCTGAGCGTCGAGAACGTGACGATGGGCAACATCGTCAAGAACATGTCCTTCTCGATCTATGCGGGCGAGGTGGTGGGTATGGCCGGGCTGATCGGCGCCGGGCGGACCGAGATCTCGCAGGTCATCGCCGGGGTCCGCAAGCGCGACCTGGTGCATGGCGGCATGATCTACCTGCGCGGCCGGCCGATCCGCTACCGGGTGCCGAAGCAGGCGATCGACGACGGCATCGTCTATATCACCGAGGACCGCAAGGTGAACGGCTTCTTCGAGACGATGACCGTCGACGACAATATCTATGTCGGCCGGCTGGCGACCCGGCTCGGCCGGCGCTTCTTCCTGTCGCGCCGGCAGCGCCGCGGCCTGGCCGACACCTGGGTGGAGCGGCTGAAGATCGCCGCCACGCACCGGACCTCGCGCATCGTGCAGCTGTCCGGCGGCAACCAGCAGAAGGTGGTGGTGGCGAAGTCCCTGGTGCAGGAGCCGGAGGTGGTGATCTTCGACGAACCGACCCGCGGCGTCGATGTCGGCACCATCCCGCAGATCCACAAGGCGATCCGCGACCTGGCGGCGGAGGGCAAGGCGGTGGTGGTGATCTCGTCCTACCTGCCGGAGCTGCTGAGCGTGGCGGACCGCATCCTGGTCGCCCGGCAGGGCCGCATCGCCGAGGAGTTCAGCGCCGCCGACGCCACCGAGGACAAGATCATGTACGCCGCCATCCACTGACCGCGGCGGGCGGGCCGTGCGGCGATGTCCCTGCGGTGGCGTCCCGGGCCGTCAGACGTGGCTGAACGAGTTGCCGATCACCGACATGAACTCCGCCCGGGTGCGCGGGTCGTCGCGGAAGGCGCCCAGCATGCGGCTGGTGACCATGGTGACGTCGGACTTGTGGACGCCGCGGGTGGTCATGCACTGGTGCGCCGCCTCGATCACCACGCCGACGCCGCGCGGGCACAGCACCTGGTCCAGGGTGTTGGCGATCTGCGCGGTCATCTTTTCCTGGATCTGCAGGCGCTTGGAATAGACCTCCGCGACGCGTGCGAGCTTGGAGATGCCGACCACCCGCCTGTCGGGCAGGTAGCCGATATGGATCTTGCCGATGATCGGCACCATGTGGTGCTCGCAATGGCTTTCCAGCCGGATGTCGCGCAGCAGCACCATCTCGTCATAGCCCTCGACCTCCTCGAAGGTGCGCTCCAGCAGGGCGACGGGATCCTCGCCATAGCCGGCGAAGAACTCCTCGTAGGACCGCACCACCCGGTCGGGGGTGCCGGCCAGCCCTTCCCGCGCGGGATCGTCGCCGGCCCAGCGGATCAGGGTGCGCACCGCCTCCTCGGCCTGTTCCCGGCTGGGCCGTCCCGCCGGCCCGGTTTCCGCCTGCCCGGTTTCCGCCTGCCCGATTTCCGTCCGACCGATCGTCGCTGCCGGATTGCTCATGCCATGCCCTTTCCTGGCGCCGCGTCCAGGACCCCTGCCATGGCGCAGACTTAATGTGTGAATGGAGACCCCGTCGGGGATCTGCTGCGGGATCTCTCCGTCGCCGCCGCGTGTCGCGATCCTTCCACGTCGCCCGGAAACGCAGCGGATCGCTGGCGCGGCGGCCGTTCAGTTGACGCTGAGCGTCCCGTGCGGGCTGTCCAGCGAGAAGGCGGGGATCGCCACGTCGAAGATGCCGCCGCCGGCGGTCACCATGCCGTAGCTGCCGACCATGAAGCCGGACGGCGTGGAAAGCGGGCAGCCGCTGGTATATTCGAAGGTCTGGCCCGGTTCCAGGATCGGCTGCTCGCCGACGACGCCGTCGCCGCGGACCTCCTGCACCCGGCCCTGGGCATCCGTGATGCGCCAGTGGCGGGTCAGCAGCTGCACCGTTTCGGGGCTCTGGTTCTCGATCCGGATCTGGTAGGCCCAGACGAAGCGGTGCTCGCCGGGCGAGGACTGCTCTTCCAGATAGATCGGTTGCGCCGTGACGGTGACGCCCTTGGTGCTTTGCGCGTACATGGCACCTCCCAAAAGGATCGGCGGCCCGGCCGGCCTGCCGGGCCGGCGCATTGGCACGATATTAGGAACCTGCCGGACGAAGTCCAGAAGGCCGGCCGGGCGAAGGGTGGCGGCCCCGCTGGATCAGGCGTCCAGCGCCCGGTCGAGATCCTCCAGAAGATCCTCGACATCCTCCAGGCCGACGCTGAGCCGCACCAGGCCCTCGCTGATCCCCAGGCGGGCGCGTTCCTCGGCCGGCAGGCGCTGGTGGGTGGTGGTCGCCGGATGGGTGATCAGCGACTTGGAATCGCCCAGATTGTTGGAGATATCGACCAATGCCAGGCCGTTCAGGAACCGGAAGACCCGTGCCTTGCCGGTCTCGGCCAGTTCGAAGGAGACGATCGGCCCGCCGGAGCCGGACATCTGGCGGCCGACCAGGTCCGCCTGCGGAAAGTCGGCGAAACCGGGATAGATCACCCGGCCGACCCGGGGATCGGCGCGCAGCCAGTGCGCCACCCTGTGGCCGCTCTCGCAATGCTGGCGGAAGCGCAGCGGCAGGGTTTCCAGCCCCTTCAGCATCACCCAGGCGTTGAACGGGCTCAGCGACGGCCCGGTATGGCGCAGATAGGGGGTCAGCAGGTCGTCGATGAACGCCTGGCGCCCCAGCACCGCGCCGCCCAGGCAGCGGCCCTGGCCGTCGATATGCTTGGTCGCGGAATAGACCGTCACGTCGGCGCCCAGTTCCAGCGGGCGCTGCAGGACCGGCGTGGCGAAGACATTGTCCACCACCACCGTCGCGCCCGCCGCATGCGCCAGGGCGCAGACCGCCTCGATATCGACCAGGTCCAGGGTCGGGTTGGCCGGCGTCTCGAAGAACACCAGCCGGGCCGGCATGGCCAGCGCCTCGCGCCATTGCGCCAGGTCGGTGCCGTCCACCAGCAGGATGTCGATGCCGAAGCGCGGCATGATGTCCTCGATGATGTAGCGGCAGGACCCGAACAGGGCGCGGGCGGCCACCACCCGGTCGCCGGCCTTCAGCTGGCACATCAGGGCGGCATTCACCGCGGCCATGCCGGAGGCGGTGGCGCGACAATCCTCCGCGCCTTCCAGCAGCGCCAGCCGTTCCTCGAAGCTGCGCACCGTCGGGTTGCCGAAGCGCGAATAGACGAAGCCCGCGGCCTCGCCCTTGAAGCGGGCTTCCGCCGCCTCCGCGCTGTCGTAGCAGAAGCCCGAGGTGAGGTAGAGCGCCTCCGCCGTCTCGCCGAAATTGCTGCGCCGCAGGCCGCCCCGCACCAGCCGGGTGCCCAGGCGCCAGTTCGCGCCCGCGGGCATCCCGGGCCCCGCCGCGCCGTTTCGACCGGTCGGATCGCCGTCCTGCGGCGCGCGGCCCTTGTCCTGTCCTGCACTCATTGCGTACCCCTCCTGGCGGGTCGTGACGCGGTATCGTCGTTGCGGGCGGGAGGGGTCAAAAAAAAACCCGGTCTGCAGCAAAGGTGATGCGCAGGGCCCGGGGTTGCCTCCCGGCCTTTTAGCGCTTTGTTTAACGTGGCGCGCAAGCCGGCCGGCCCAAATCACCACGGACCATGGATCTACCGCCACCGGTCCCGGAGGTCAAGCCCGGCCCCGCGGCTGCGACCGGGTGCACCGGCGCCTGGGCGCAGGCAGCGCGCCCCAGGAGGTGCCCGCGCCGACAGGTGGGCCCGGGAAACGGCAGGAGGAGCCGTCATGACGTCAACGAAATCCCCGCCCCCGACCGACCGGGTGGCCGACCGGGTGACCGGCCGGGTGGCCGGCCGGGTGCCCGGCCGGGTGGCCGCGCGGGCGGCCCTGCGACAGGGACTGCGTCTGCTGCTTGGCGCGGTGCTGGTCCTGGCGATGTTCGGTCCGGCCCATGCGGCAGGCATGGGCCCGGAAGCCCGGCCCTGCCCCTTCGCCATACCGTTCGGCGAAGTCGCGCAATGCGGCATCCTGCCGGTGCCGCAGGATCACCGCGCCGAAGCCGGCGGCCCCGGCGCGGGTGGCGCCCCGTTCGAACTGTTCTTCGCCATCCTGCGCGCCCATGCGGCGGCGCCCGCAGCGGACCCGATCGTGCATCTGGCCGGCGGCCCCGGCCAGGCGATGAGCGACTTCGCCGACGCGATGTGGTTCCGCACGGTTGCCGACCGGGCGGCGCGCGACGTCATCCTGTTCGACATGCGCGGCACCGGCCTGTCGCGGCCGCTGCTGGATTGCGCCGGCCTGGACGACGACATCGTCGACGGCAATCCGGCCAATGACGGGGCCTCGGCGGATCCGGAGCAGGTGCGCGCGGCGCTCGCGGCCTGCCGGGCCGGCTACGCGGCGCAGGGCATCGACCTGTCCCTGTTCGACAGCGAACAGGCCGCGCGCGACCTGAAGCGCCTGCGCGAGGCCCTGGGGATCGAGCGCTGGAACCTGGTGGGCACCTCCTATGGCACGCGGCTGGCGCTGGAGGCGGCCCGCCAGGACCCGGAGGGCATCCGCAGCCTGGTGCTGAACTCGACCATGACCATGGGCGATGCCTTCGAGCCGGGGACCTTCGACGACCGCGTCCGCATCCTGCGCCGCCTGTTCGCCGATTGTGCCGCCGATCCGGGCTGCGATGCCGCCTTCCCGGACCTGAAGGGGCAGTTCGCGGCACTGCGCGCAAGGCTGTCGGAGGCTCCGCTGACGGTCCATGTGGTGCCGCCGGAGGGCGGCGCGACGATCCCCGTCCACCTGGATGTCGAAGCTTTCGTTGGCCTGCTGATGACCCACCTGTCGTTCCAGCCCGGCGTCGAGCTGGTGCCGCTGATCATCGACCGGGTGAATCAGGTGGCCGCAGGGCGCCGGACCCTGACCGATGCCGACTGGCGGGAGATCATGGGGCCCGGGCTGCTGCAGGGCGAAGGGCTGGCGGTCGGCCTCTACCTCTCCGTCCTCTGCCGGGAGGTCGATCCGGTGCACGATGCCGCCGCCGCACATGCGCGCATCGAGGACAGCCAGGGCCTGTTCTCGCCACGCGACCTGGAGCTGCTGGCGACGCACTGCCCGGCCTGGCCGTCGGGCGCGGCCCGCCCGGACTTCGCCGAGCCGGTCCGCAGCGACATCCCGGCGCTGCTGCTGTTCGGCGAATACGATCCGCTGACCCCGCCCTACTGGACGGCTGCAGCGGTGGCGACCCTGCCGAACGGACGGGCCATTGCCTTTCCGGGGGCCGCCCATGACGTGCTTGGGTCCTCGCTTTGCGCGCAGACCGTGGTCACCGCCTTCATCCGCGACCCCGGCGCGGCGCTGGACACCGCCTGCGTCGAAAGCCAGCGGCCGCGCTTCTTCATCCCGCCACCGGCAGAGCCACGGGATTGACGGCCGCCGGCACACCGGCCGGACCGCCCCGGATTCCAGCGCACCTGTGGCTGGTCGCCGCGACAACGGGGGCCGGCGCCCTCTTGCCCAGATGCCGGCCATGACGCGCTGCACCATGCAGGGCGACAAGCCCTTTTGAGGACAGTCGAAGATCTATTGCACCACTAAGACGCGCATTGTTCGCAAATGGATGACACCTCCGAGGCGTCGGGTCCAATTCATACGGCGTTAAGTTTTTGGTTATAGGAATGACATGACCAAGCCCCATCAAGGTGGATATCATGTCCCTGTCGAATCAGAGTATCTCAGCCAAGATCTTCCTGATCATCGGCCTGCTGACAGCGGCATGTGTCGCCGTGGTGATCATCGCGCTGGGTGAGATCGCGTCCCTGGATCGTGCCATCCAGGCGGTCGACAACAGCGCGCACGAGATGCAGCTGACCAGCAGGATGAACGAGGGTGTCCTGGAACTGAGCCTGGCGGACTACCGCATGGCCGCCGACCCGGCACAGCTCCCGTCGGTCAAGGCCAAGGTGGAGGAAGTGTCCCGCAGCTTCGCGGAGCAGATGGCGACTGCACGGAAGTACGCGACGGCCGAGGAATTGACGGAGCTGGACCGTGCGGACAAAGCCTTCGCCGCCTATATCGGCAGCCTGCGGGAAACCCTGGTGCTGGCCGAACGTCATGCGGGGGCAATCACCAACTCGCCGGAACGGCAGGCCATCCTGACGGCCGTGGATGCCAGCCGTGCGAAGTCCTCCGACCTGCAGCACCTCATCGACGGCTTCATCGATCACGCCACGGAAATGGCCGACCGGCGCACGGAGGAGGCCCACGGCACCGTGGCCGAAAGCCGGGTGCTGCTGATCCTGGTATCCGCCGTGGGCATCCTCGCCGGTCTTGCCCTGGGGCTGCTGATCTCGCGCCAGGGAATCGTCCGGCCGATGCAGGCCATCGTCGCCTGCCTGAAACGCCTGGCCGAGGGCCAGATGGACATCGACATTCCCGGCGCCGGCCGCGGCGACGAGATCGGTCAGGTGGCGGGTGCCGCGCAGTCCTTCAAGGACAGCCTGATCCGCACCCGGGCACTGGAAGAGGAAGCCAGTGCCGAGAAGGAGCGCCAGCGCGCCGCGCAGCGGCAGAACATGCTGGACATGGCCAACCGGTTCGAGAACCAGGTCGGCGGCGTCATCGAGTCCGTGTCCAGCGCAGCGGTGGAGCTGCAGGCGACGTCACAGGAACTCGCCGCCGCCGTGGAGGAGGCGAATGCGCAGAGCGGCGCGGTTGCCGCCGCGGCCGAGGAAGCCAGCACCAATGTCCAGACCGTCGCTTCGGCAGCGGAGGAGCTGACCGCCGCGATCCTCGAGGTCTCCGGGCAGGTCGCTGCCGCAGCCGGCAAGGCCCGCTCCGCGGCCGACGGCGCCACCACGGCACTCGATCGCATCGACCAGCTGGCCGAGGCCATCGACCAGGTCGGCCAGATCGTCGAGGCGGTCAACGACGTGGCCGAGCAGACCAACCTGCTGGCCCTGAACGCCTCGATCGAGGCGGCGCGGGCCGGCGAGGCCGGAAAGGGCTTTGCCGTGGTCGCCGCGGAAGTGAAGAGCCTGGCCGATCAGACCCGCCGGATGACCGACAATATCCGCGGCCAGATCGCGGATGTCCGCTCCTCCTCGACGCAGAGCGTCGGCGCCACCCGCCTGATCATCGAGCAGGTCGGCGATATCGACACCGTGACCGCCAGCATGGCGGCCTCGGTCGAGGAGCAGAGTGCCGCCACGGCGGAGATCAGCCGCAACGCGCAGCAGGCCGCCACCGGCACCGACGAGGTGTCGCGCAACATTTCCGGCGTCAACGATGCCGCATCGCAGGTCGCCCATTCCTGCAACAATGTCCGGCTCGCCGCCGACGAGCTTGCGCAGAATTCGAGCCGTCTCAAGCTGTCGATGGACGAACTTCTGAGCGAGGTCCGCGCCGCCTGAACCGCACCCTCAGCCGCTCGGCACCGCGGGACGGCCGATTGCGGCATGCTGTTCGCCCAGAAGGGCGCCATCGGGACTGACGAGGGACCAGCGGCCGCCAAAGGCCTCCACCGTCGGCGGCGGCTCCAGTTCCGCCGCCGGATCGTCGCCGGTACGGATATACAGCGGCCAGCCGTTATAGGTCAGCTGCATGCGCCCGTCCGCGCGCGGGATCGCGGCCACCAGGTCCGGCTGCGGCCCCTTCGGCACCTGCCCGTCCGCCGGCACCGCCACCGGCTGCCAGTGCAGCGCGCAGCTGTCATGGCACCGGCTTTCCGCCGCGCCATCCGGCCCGCCCTGCCGGTCGCCGCTGAACAGATAGAGGGCCCGCCCCTCGCCATCCACCAGATAGGGCCCATGCTCGCCGCCCTGCCGAAGCTCCAGGGCCGGGCTGCCCTCGTTCAGGACAGCCTCGCCCTCGATGACCCGCGGCGCCTCCTCCGCGACCGCTCCCGGCACTGCCGCACAGAGCAATGCCGCTGCCAGCCAGAACCGTTTCATCGCCAGTCTCCGCGCTTCGCCCGAGGTCCATCCGACAGGCAGAACGTCCGAGCGCCGCTTGCCGTTCCAGCGGTGCGGGCCTGCGGCGCGGGCCTGACGGAGCCCGGCGACAGGGCTGCCAGCGGCTGGCAGGCAATAGGCAGCCCGCTCACAGCCTCATGAGCAGGGCATGCGCAAGGTAGACGAACAGGGCGCAGCCCAGCAGGACGAGCAGGGTGGCGAGCGCAAGGTCGACCATGGTGCCCGCGCCCCTCTGCAGCGCCTGGCTGTCGATCGCCCTGGCAATGCGGCGGAAGCGTAGGGCGGCGACGGCGACCATAGCGGTGCCGACCACGATCAGGGTCAGGCCCGCGATACTGCCGAACGTCTGGCCCGGCGGGGCGAGGGCATGCTGCGCCAGCGAGGGCGCGGCATAGGCCAGGAACAGGTCGAACTTCTCGACAAGAAAGCCGAAGGCCATGACGGCAATCGCCGTGCGCACCCAGGCCAGGAAGGTGCGCTCATTCGCCGAGTGGTCGGAAAAGTTCTTGAGCATCTCGCAAGGCCGGATGGGCCCGAGGCGCCGTAGATACGGATCGGGCCCGCCGATACTAGCCCGATCCCGGCCGCCTCGACAGCTTGCTCGATGGCTGGCAGCAGCGCCGGCTCGCGGCCTGTCCCGCCGGGACGGCTTCCGCTATTCGGCAGCCTGCTTTGGCACCGCGGCGTCGCGGTCGATATCGCCGACACGCTTGCCGAAATTGCCTTTCGCGCGGTTGCCCAGCCAATGGCCGTAGGGCGGTTGCCAGTTCATATAGTCCGGGTCGGCGCCCAGCTTCTGCGCCGCGTGATGCGCCCAGTAGGGGTTGTAGAGAAGCTCGCGCGCAAGGGCGACGAGGTCGGCGGCGCCCGCCCGCAGCACGGTTTCCGCCTGTGCCGCGTCGACGATCAGGCCGACCGCCTGGGTGGCGATCTCGGCCTCGCGGCGGACCTGGGCGGCAAAGCCGACCTGGTAGCCCGGCGTGGGCCGGGGCATGGTGTTCCGGCCATAGCCCGCGACGCCGCCGGATGAACAGTCGATCACGTCGACGCCGAGCGCCTTGAGACGCCGGGCCAGCGCCACGGTATCCTCGACCTGCCAGCCGCCCTCCTTCCCGTCGGCGGACGACACCCGGTAGAACAGCGGCTTGCCCTGCGGCCAGGCGGCGCGCACCGCCTCCGCCAGTTCCAGCGCGAAACGCATCCGATTGTCGCGGCTGCCGCCATAGCCGTCGCTGCGCTGGTTGGTGATCGGCGACAGGAAGGAATGGGTCAGGTAGCCATGCGCGGAATGGATCTCGATCATGTCGTAGCCGGCCGCTTCGGCACGGCGGGTCGCCGCAACCCAGGCATCGATCACCTCCGCGATCTCCGCCACATTAAGCTCGTGCGGCACCAGCCAGCCATCGGCGAACGGAATCGGCGACGGGGCGACGATGTCCCACGGCACTTCGCCCTTGGCGAATTCGGTCTCGGTCAGCGCGGCATCGCCCTCCCAGGGCCGCTGGATGCTGGCCTTGCGGCCGGCATGGGCGAGCTGCAGGCCGATCGCGGCGCCGCCGAGCGCCCTGGCGGTCTGCACCACCTTCGCGTGGGGCGCGACATGGTCGTCCGACCAGAGCCCGGAATCGCCATAGGTGATGCGGCCGCGCTTCTCGACCGCCGTCGCCTCGACGATCACCAGGCCGCAACCGCCCATGGAGAACTGGGCGAGATGTGCCAGGTGCCAGTCGTTCAGCATGCCCTCGACGGCGCTGTACTGGCACATGGGGGAGACCACGACCCGGTTGCGCAGGGTCAGGTCCCGGATCTGCATCGGCGTGAACAGCATCGGCGGCATGGTCAGGTCCTTCAGTTGACGGCTGCCGGCAATCTTGGGAGACGCCGGCCGCCGGTCAACGCGGCCTGCGGCCACCGCCATGAAGTTGTGCGGCCCGTGCCTAGCTGCCCTGCCGCAGCCACAGCGCCGTGTCGGTCACCACGCCGTCGATGCGATCGTCCAGCAGCGCCTCGACGCATTGAGCCGGCGTGTCGATGATCGGCTCCTCATGGGCATTGAAGCTGGTATTGACCAGCGCCTTGATGCCGGTGGCCGCCGCATAGCCGTCCAGGATGTCGTAGTAGAGCGGATTGTCCTGCCGGCGGATCAGCTGCGGCCGGGCGGTGCCGTCGACATGGACCACCGCCGGGATCCGCGCCCGCCATTCCGGCCGCACCGCACAGGTCACCGTCATGAAGCGGGCGGCATAGGCCGATTGCGGCGGCAGCAGGAACAGCTCGTCGGCATCCTCCGCCCTGACGACGGGGGCGAAGGGCATGAATTCCGAGCGGCCGAGCCGGTCGTTCAGCCGGTCGTTGATGCCGGCATCGCCGGGCGCCGCCAGGATGCTGCGCGCGCCCAGTGCCCGCGGCCCATGCTCCATGCCGCGGGTATAGATCGCGATCGCCCGGCCGGCCTGCAGCGCCGCCACGGTGGCCGCCACCGGGCCGCCCTCCTGGCGCGCCACGCCGGGCGCGCGGGCGAGGGCCTCGTCGATCGCGCCGCCATGGTCGCGGCCCAGGTAGAGATGGTCCAGGATCCGGCGCTGCCCCTGCCAATGGGCCAGGCCGTCGCGCTCGAGCAGGTATTGCAGGATGCCGCCCGCGGCCAGCCCCTGGTCCGACATCGCCGGGTAGACGAACAGCCGGTCCACCGGCAGTTCCTCGGCCAGCCGCTGGTTCAGCCGGACATTGGCGAAGACGCCGCCCGCCAGCGCCAGGTTGCGGCTGCCGGAGACCCGCAGCAGATGGCCGACCGCCTGCAGCAGGAACTCCTCCAGCAGGAGCTGCGCGGAGGCGGCGACATCCTCCCGCTTCTGCCCGGCGGCCCAGTCCAGAACGAACTGCCGCATCGCCGGATAGTCGGGAAAGTCCGACTGGATGCGGCCATCGGCATCGCACCGGAAATGCGCCGCCAGCCGGTCCTTCAGCACCGGCTCGCCCAGCGCCGCCAGCCCGGTCAGCTTGCCCTCGTGCCGGTTGATCCGGAAGCCCAGCGCCTGGGTGGCAAAGCCGTAGACCAGGCCCAGGCTGTCGACGTTCGGCGGCAGCAGCAGGCCTTCGTCGCCGCCATAGAGGGTGACCAGCGCGCCGTCGCGGAAGATCCGGTGGCTGTACTGCACATTGTCGCCGCCGCCATCGGCGGTATAGATCAGCGCATCGGGCCAGTCGGTGTGGAACAGCGCGGCCAGGGCATGCGCCTGATGATGGTTGAAGAACGCCAGATCGGCATCGGCCCGGAAGCCATAGTCGGCAAGGAATTGCGGGCCGTCGAACATGGTGAGCGAGGCGGTGCAGGCCGCGCGCCGCGCCTCCTTCTCCATGCTCTTCTGCTTCTCGCGCCCCAGCAGCCGGCGCACCGCCTGCTCCGCCCGGCGGCCGCCGCGCAGATGGGTGAAATAGCGGCCGGGGAACTGGCCGCGCCCCAGCACCACCGCATCCACGTCCGGCAGGGTCGCGCCGGCGATCGCCAGGCATTCCGCGATCGCCTCCACCGGCATCCGGCCGCCATCGGTCTTGCGCCGGGTCATCCGCTCCTGGGCGACCGCCGCGCGCAATTGGTACTCGTCGTGCAGCACCGCGCCCGCATCGTGGTTGCCGGAATGGACGCCCAGGATCAGCATCGGGACCGCGCCCCTGCCCGGACCGCCGTCACCCCCGCAGGGTCCCGCCCGTCGCCTTCGCCACCGCCGCGACGATCCGGTCCGAGACGGTCTTGATCTCCGCCTCCGTCAGGGTCGCCGTCCGGGGCTGCAGGCGCACCTCGATCGCCAGGGATTTCCGGCCCTCCGGGATACCCTTGCCGGCATAGACGTCGAACAGCATGACCTGGTCGATCAGCGCCTTGTCGGCGCCGGCCGCGGCGCGCACCAGGTCGGCGGCGGGCACCGCATCGTCCACCACGAAGGCGAAGTCGCGGTTCACCGCCGGCAGGTCGGATGCGGTCATCGCCGGCCGCGCCCGGCCGCCCTTGGCCTTGGGGGCCGGCAGCCGCTCCAGATAGACGGTGAAGCCGACCGCCGGCCCGGCCAGGTCCATCGCCTGCAGGATCCGCGGATGGATCTCGCCGAACTCCGCCAGCACCAGCTTGGGGCCCAGCCGCAGGGTGCCGGAGCGCCCGGGATGGAACCAGTCCGGCCCTTCCGGCCAGACCTGCAGGCTGGCGACCGGCGCGCCGGCGGCGTCCAGGGCCGCGAGCGCATCGGCCTTGGCGGCGAAGACATCGACGGGTTCCGGCCGCTGCTGCCAGTGCCGCGGGCCGGTGGCGCCATGGCGCAGGCCCGCCGCCACGATGGTCTGGCCGTCGATCCCGTCGCCGAAATATTGCGGCGCGACCTCCATGAAGGCGGTGTCCGGCTGGCCGCGCGCCGCGTTGCGCTGCGCCGCCGCCAGCAGGCTGGGCAGCAGGCTGGGCCGCATCGTGTCCAGCGCCGGGCTCATCGGATTGGCCAGGACCAGCTCCGCCTGTCCGCCGCCGAACAGCTCGGCATGGGCCTGCGACACAAAGGAGAAGCCGACGGTGTCGCGCAGGCCCCGGTCGGCCAGCGCGCGGCGCACGTCGCGCCGGCGGCGCTGGACCGGGGTCAGGGAGGGCACCGGGACCGCGGATTGCGGCGGCAGGGAGATTGCGGGAATCCGGTCGTAGCCGTGCAGCCGCAGCACCTCCTCGATCAGGTCGTTCTCGCCGATGATGTCGGGGCGCCAGGTCGGGACCTGGACCTGCAGTTCGCCGTCGCCCTGGCCGACGGTGAACCCCAGCCGTTCCAGATAGCCGATCGCCTCGGCCTCCGGCAGGTCCAGCCCGCCGAAGGCATGCAGCCGGCCGGGCCGCAGTCGGTAGCTGCGCCGCGGGTCGGGCACGGTGCCCGACACCACCAGTTCCGACGGCGTGCCGCCGCACAGGTCCAGGATCATCCGGGTGGCCAGCTCCATGCCCGGGATCGTGAAATCCGGGTCCAGGCCGCGCTCGAAGCGGTAGCGGGCGTCGGACTGGATGCCCAGGCGGCGCCCGCTGGCGGCCGTGCGCAGCGGATCGAAGAGCGCCGCCTCGACCAGCACGTTCACCGTCTCCGGCGTGCAGCCGGAGCTTTCGCCGCCCATGATGCCGCCCAGGGAGAGGACGCCGTCATCGTCGCCGATGACGCAGATGCCGGCGGGCAGTTCATAGTCGCGTTCGTCGAGCGCCAGCAGGCGCTCGCCACCCGCGGACAGCCCGACCCAGAGGTCGCCGGCGACGGTGTCCGCGTCGAAGACATGCAGCGGCCGGCCATAGGCAAAGGTCATCCAGTTGGTGATGTCCACCAGCACCGAGATCGGCCGCAGGCCGATGGCCCGCAGCCTGTCCTGCAGCCAGGCCGGGCTGGCGCCGTTGCTGACGCCGCGGATCACCCGGCCGACGAACAGCGGGCAGGGCGCGTCCTCGCCGTCGGGATGCGGCCGCAGGTGGATCGCCACCGGGCTTTCGAAGCTGCCGGGCACCGGGTCCGCGCCGAGCGGCTTCAGGCGTCCCAGCCCGGCGGCCGCCAGGTCGCGCGCCACGCCGCGCACACCGAGGCAGTCGCCGCGGTTCGGCGTGACCGCGATCTCGATCACCGGGTCGTCCAGCCCGGCCGCCGCGGCAAAGGGCGTGCCGACGGCCGCATCGGCGGGCAGCTCGATGATCCCCTCATGCTCGTCCGACAGACCCATCTCGCGCATCGAGCAGAGCATGCCGTTGCTTTCCACGCCGCGGATCCTGGCCTGCTTCAGCAGGATCCCGGTGCCGGGCACAATGGTCCCGGCCGGCGCGAAGACACCTTTCATGCCGGCCCGCGCATTGGGCGCGCCGCAGATCACCTGGACCGGCTCGCCGCCGTTCACCGTCGGCCCGGCCTTCACCTGGCAGACCTGCAGCCGGTCGGCATCGGGATGCGGCGATGCCGCCACCACCTCGCCCACCAGGAAGGGCGCGAGCTCGGCGCCGCGATCCTCGACCCCTTCGACCTCCAGGCCGATGGCGGTGAGCCGCGCGGTCACCTCCGCCAGGCCGGCATCGGTGTCCAGATGCTCCTTCAACCACGCGAGGGTGAACTTCATCGCGACAGCCCTCCCGACAGGGTCGGCCAGTCGGTCGGCGCGAAGCCGTAATGCTGCAGCCAGCGCTGGTCGGAGTCGAAGAAGGCGCGCAGGTCCGGGATGCCGTATTTCAGCATCGCCAGCCGGTCGATGCCGATGCCCCAGGCGAAGCCCTGCCATTCCTCCGGGTCCAGCCCGCAATAGTCGAGCACCCGGGGATGCACCATGCCGCAGCCCAGGATCTCCAGCCAGTCGTCGCCCTCGCCGATGCGGATTTCCTGCCCGTCGCGGCGGCAGCCGATATCGACCTCGGCACTGGGTTCGGTGAAGGGGAAATAGGACGGGCGGAAGCGCATCTTCACCTCGTCCAGCTCGAAGAAGGCCTTGCAGAAATCCTCCAGCGCGCCCTTCAGGTGCCCCATGTGGATGTTGCGGTCGATCACCAGCCCCTCGCACTGGTGGAACATCGGCGTATGGGTCTGGTCGGAATCGCACCGATAGGTGCGGCCCGGCACGACGATGCGATGCGGCGGCGCCACCGACTGCATGGTGCGCACCTGGACCGGCGAGGTATGGGTGCGCAGCAGCTTGCGGGAGCCGTCGGGTTTCTCGCCGAAATAGAAGGTGTCGTGCATCTGCCGCGCGGGATGTTCCGGCGGAATGTTGAGGGCCGTGAAATTGTGGAAATCGTCCTCGATATCCGGCCCCTCGGCGATCGTGAAGCCCATCCCGGCGAAGATCTCGGCGATCTCGTCGACCACCTGGCTGACCGGGTGGATGCTGCCCTTGGGTTCGGGCCGGGCCGGCAGGGTGACGTCGATCCGCTCCGCCGCCAGGCGCGCGGACAGGGCCGCCGCCGCCAGGTCGGCACGCCGCATGTGCAGCGCCTCCTGCAGCCGGTCCTTGACCAGGTTGAGCTCCTGCGCCCGCGCCTTGCGGGCCTCGGGCGCCATGCCGCCCAGTTCCTTCATCAGGAGGGTCAGCCGGCCCTTCTTGCCCAGCGCCGCGATGCGCGCCTCTTCCAGCGCCGCCTCGTCGCCGGCGGCCTCGACGGCCGCCATCAGTTCCGCCTCCAGGCTGCCGATCCCGCCTTCGGGCTCCGTTCCGCTTCCGCTCACCGCTTCATCCTCGCTTTCGCCGCCGGCGCCGTTGGACGACGGCCGGGGGCTTGCGTCAACAGAAAAGGCCGCCCCGAATGCTCCACTGTCCGGGATTCGGGGCGGCCATGTTCATGATGCGAGGCCCCGCACCGGCGGGCGATGCCCGTCACGACGCGGTACCCGGCACGGAGCAGTGGTGGGCGGCCGGCCGGCCCCGAAGGGCGGCCCTGGCGGATCTGCCCGGACCGATGCGCCCCGGCGCGACGGCAGCCTGGGTTCAGGCGGCCTGTGCGTCCGATGCAGGCTGGGCGTCCAATGCGGTCTGGGCTTCCGTCACCAGGGCCTTGAAGGCCTCCGGCTCCTGCATGGCGAGATCGGCCAGGATCTTGCGGTCGACCTCGACACCGGCAAGCCGGAGGCCGCTCATAAATCGGGAATAGGTCAGGCCCTGCTCCCGGCTGGCCGCATTGATCCGCTGGATCCACAGCGCGCGGAAATTCCGCTTCTTCGTGCGCCGGTCGCGATAGGCGTATTGCAGGCCCTTCTCGACCTTCTCGATGGCCGTGCGGAAGGTCCGGGATCCGGATCCCCGATAGCCCTTGGCCATCTTGAGGATCTTCTTGTGGCGCCGATGCGCCGTCACGCCGCGTTTCACGCGAGACATGGCTTCAACTCCTGAAATCTCGAAAGCGGGCCGTCAGGCCCGAGACGGTCTGCGCCCCTTTCCCGGGATGGCCCCGGGGGGGGCCTATCCGTTGGGAAGTAGGTGGCGTTTCACCCGCGGTTCGTCCGCAACGGACATGATCTTGGTGCCGCGCAGGTCGCGGACCTGCTTGGGCGTGCGCTTGATCATGCAGTGCCGCTTGCCGGTCTGCGTATGGCGGACGCGGCCCTTCGACGTCAGGCTGAAGCGCTTCTTGGCGCTCGAATGGGTCTTCAGCTTGGGCATTTTGCTCTCTCAGACTGTCGGCGAGCCGGGCCTGCCGCAGGCGGCGGGCGCTGGATCGCGCATGGGGCTTTCCGGGTCGCCTCGGCATGCCCTGGCGCGCCGATTGGCGCGCCACGCCGGACCACCCATAGATCAGGCGCCCCGCGATCGGAATCGCAGGGCGCGCAGGGCCGCGAGATATAGCGGCCGGAGGCGGCGGATGCAAGGGCTGGAATCGGCCCGCGGGCCGCCGGCTTTACCCGTAGAACAGCTGTGGCAGCCAGAGCGACAGGCCGGGCACCAGGATGATGATCGCCAGGCGGATGATGTCGACCGCCCAGAACGGCGTGACGCCGCGGAAGATCGTGCCGGTCCCGATCTCGGGCATCACGCTGCGCAGGACGAAGACGTTGAGGCCGACCGGCGGCGTGATCAGGCTGATCTCGGTCACCACCACCACCATGATGCCGAACCAGATCAGGTCGTAGCCCAGGCCGTCGACCAGCGGATAGAACACCGGCACGGTCAGCAGGATCATCGACAGGCTTTCCAGCACGCAGCCCAGGACCAGGTAGACCAGAACCAGGAAGAAGATGACGAAGATCGGCGCCATCTCCAGCGACAGGGCGAAGGAGGTGAGCTGCTGCGCCATCCCGGTCATGTTGATGAAGTTCGCGAAGATCAGGGCGCCGATCAGGATCACGAACAGCATCGCCGTCGTCGCGGCGCTCTCGTAGAGCACGTCCAGGAAGCTGCGCCAGGTCAGCGAGCGGCGCAGCAGCGACAGGACCAGCGCGCCGAAGGCGCCGACCGCCGCGGATTCCGTCGGGGTGGCATAGCCGGTATAGATCGCCCCCAGCACCAGCACGAACAGCAGGAGCACGCCCCAGACCCCGAGCAGGGCCTTGCCGCGCTCGCCCCAGGGGGTCTTCTCGCCGGGCGGCCCGGCCGCGGGGTTGCGCCAGGTGGTGAAGCGCACGGCAGCCATGTAGAGCAGCACGCCGAGCACGCCGGGCAGGATGCCCGCCGCGAACAGCGCCGCGATGTTCTGCTCGGTCAGGATGCCATAGATCACCAGGATCACGCTGGGCGGGATGAGGATCCCCAAAGTGCCCCCGGCGGCGATCGAGCCGGCGGCCAGCGACGGGTCGTAGCCGTACTTCTTCATCTCCGGCATGGCCACCTTGGACATGGTGGCCGCGGTCGCCAGGCTGGAGCCGCAGATCGCGCTGAAGCCGCCGCAGGCGACGACCGTGGACATCGCGAGGCCGCCGCTGCGATGGCCGAGGAAGGAATAGGCGGCGCGGTACAGTTCGCGCGACATGCCGGACTGGCTGACCAGGTTCCCCATCAGGATGAACATCGGCACGATGGACAGGTTGTAGTCGCTGCCGGTCTCGTAGGTGACGGCGCGCACCATGCCGAGCGCGGCGCCGAAATTGTCGAGGATGTAGGCAAAGCCGAAGAAGCCGACCAGGCCCATGGCAAAGGCGATCGGCACGCGCAGGAAGATCAGCGCGAGCATGATGCCGAAGGCGATGAGGGCAGTGATCATGGCCGGTCAGGTCCCCCCGCTGCCCATCTGGGCAGCCTGTTCGGCGGACCCGCCGAGCAGCGCCAGAATGGCATTGGCCAGCGACAGCAGGGCCGCCACCGCCGCCAGGGCGGCCATCACGTAGGTCACCGGCGACAAGGCGATCTGGAGCACCGACGTGGTGTCGCCATAGCCGGCCTGTTCGCCCGCCTTGAGCCAGAGCTGCCAGGCGAGCACGGCCAGGGCGACGGACACGACCAGGTCGATGACCAGGTCGCTGGCCCGCCGCACGACGCGCGACAGCAGGCCCTCGATCAGTTCCACCTGGACATGGCCCCGGCGGGCGGTGATCAGCGGCAGGCCGGCGAAGATCACCAGGGTCAGCATGATCTCGGTCAGTTCGAAGGCCGAGGCGATGGGCGCGGAGAACACCTTGCGCATGAAGGTGTCCACCACGGTCAGGGCCATCATGCAGAACAGCAGGATCGAGGCAATGTACTGAAGGAGCCGCCCGGACAAGAGGGCCGGGCGGCTCCAACGGTTGGGATTCACAGTCCCGGGGTCCGCGAAAGGCTGCGCGGGATCCGGCTCACATGCCGCTTTCGTGCAGCTTCTTCGCCTCGGCCTGCATTTCCGCGACGATCTTCATGCCGTCCAGGTCGTACTTCGCCTTTACCTCGTCCGCCCAGGCCTGCTGCAGCGGGGAGATGCGGCTCTTCATCTCGCCCACGAAGGCATCGCTGGCCTTCGTGATCTTGATGCCCTTCTCTTCCATCAGCTTCCAGCTGGCCTGGTCGGCAGCATTCCAGGCCTCGCCGGCCAGCTTGGCCAGCGCCTCGCCGGAGACGCTCATGATCGCGTCCTGGTCTTCCTTCGGCAGGCCGTCGAACTTCGCCTTGTTCATCACCATCACGAACGAGGTGTTGTACAGGCCGCCGGGGATCGAGGTGGTGTACTTGATCATGTCGCCGAGATTGAAGCTCTTCACGCTTTCCGGCGGGAAGAACACGCCTTCGACGACGCCGTTCTTCAGCAGCTCGAAGCTTTCCGGCGCCGGCTTCAGCAGCGCGGTCACGCCCATCGCCTTAGCGATGTCGTTCACGACGCCGCCGCCGACGCGGATCTTCAGGCCATCGAAGTCCTTCAGCCCGGCAATCTCGCGCGTGGTGTTGAAGATCGTGCCCGGGCCATGGGTGAAGACGCCCAGGACCACCACGCCCTCATGCTCGCCGGCACCGGCCATGTACTTGTCGAACATGCGCTGATAGGCGACCGAGGTGGCCACCGCGTCATCGCCGAAGAACGGGAATTCCGCCGACTTGGTCAGCAGGAAGCGGCCGGGGGTATAGCCATGGACGACGAAGGACACGTCCATCACGCCGTTCTTCACCGCGTCGAAGGTCTGCGGCGGCTTCACCGGCGCCTTCGGCAGCACGTTGGACTTCACCCGGCCGTTGGTGGCCTTCTCCACCGACGCGCCCCAGGGGATCAGCAGGTCCTTGGTGAGCGGGTGGCCCGGCGGCACCCAGGACGACAGGGTCAGCGTCTCCTCCGCCTGGGCGGGGGTCGCGAGCAGGCCGGCGGCCCCGCCGGTCAGCCCGGCGGCGACCGCGGCTGCCAGCCCGGCAAGGAATGTGCGACGGCCGGCGCCGCGGATGGTCTCGTAACGCATCATGGTCTTCTGCCTCCCTGGTGGTCGGACAGGTCTCCGCCTGTCCTCGCAATGGATTGCTGCCCCCGGGACCGTGCCCCCCTGGGACCTTGCCCCCGCGGGACCTTGCCCGTTTCGGACCCTGCCCTGGCGGGACGCTGCGGTCCGGTCTCGGCCGGATTCCGGAAGCGGCGATGTTGCGCACTTTGCCTGCGCGGGGCAAGGGGTGCCTGCGCGGGGACAGGATGGCCGGTATGCTGGCCGGAGCGATCGGGCTGGTGTGCATGCGGAACGGAACCGCCCCGCGACGGGGCGCCGGACAACAGGTGTCGCCCGGCGCGTCGTTGAAAGCCCTGGCGGAAACGCGCCGACCCGGCGCGGGGCTCCGCCATGGCGCTCGCAGGCAGACGGGCCGGAACCCGTCCGTCCGGAGCCTATTTCGGTGCGATCACCATGGTCATCTGGCGGCCTTCCATCTTCGGCCACTGCTCGACCTTGACGCGGTCGCTCAGGTCCTGCTGAACCCGCTCCAGCACCAGGCGGCCCAGGTCCTGATGCGCCATCTCCCGGCCGCGGAACCGCAGGGTCACCTTGACCTTGTCGCCATCCACGAGGAACCGGTTCATCGACCGCATCTTCACGTCATAGTCGTGCTGGTCGATGTTCGGGCGCATCTTGATCTCCTTGACCTCGATGACCTTCTGCTTCTTGCGGGCTTCGGACGCCTTCTTCTGGGCCTCGTACTTGTATTTTCCGTAGTCCAGGAGCTTGCAGACCGGCGGATCGGCATTCGGCGAGATCTCGACCAGGTCCATGCCGACCTGCATGGCGGTCTCCAACGCGGCGTCTGTCGGGACGACACCGTGGTTGTTGCCTTCGTGATCGATCAGGCGGACGGTGCTCGACGTGATTCGCTCGTTGACCCGGGGGCCGTCGAACGACGGCGGTTGGGCGATCGGTGGACGGGCTATGTCATCAATCCTTCTGCTGCGGCGAACGGGTGTCAGATTGCGCCACAGTCAGAACCAGGAAACCGATGACCATGCGCCGCAACCTCCGTGCCGTTTACGAACCTATCCGAGCCGCCTCAGGCCAATGCCATGCCCGGTAAACGGGCAGGGCGCGCCTGCGGCTGCGGATCGCATCAATGTAACCCCGATCCCGAACTGTGCAAGAGCACCCCGTCCGGGAACAGGCGGCAATCCCGGCAGGCGCCGGCTACCGCTTGATGGCATCGAACGCCAGGCCGACCTCGTCGACCGGCAGGGCGGCCAGGTCGGGGCGGCGCAGCACCGTCACGCGGGACCCGCGCGGGGCGCAAAGCACCGGGTCGGAAGCGGCGGAGAACAGCACAAGGCTGGGGCAGCCGGCGGCGGCGATCAGGTGCATCGGCCCGGTATCGTTTCCCACCGCCCCGCGCGCCGCCATGGCCAGCCCGACGATGTCGCCCAGGTCGGTCTGCCCCGACAGGTCCAGTGCCGCCGGGCAGTCGGCGCAGACGGCATGGGCCAGCGCCTGTTCGTCGGCGCTGCCCAGCACCACCGGGCGCAGGCCGTCGGCCGCCAGCAGCCGGGCCAGTTTCGCATAGGCCGCGGCGGGCCAGCGCTTCGCCGGCCGGTGCGCGGCGCCGCCGGGCACCAGCAGCACGGCCTCCGGGCCGGCGGCGAAATGACCGACATCATGCCGCAGGGGCCGCAGGTCCGGCGGCGGCACATGGGGGATCCCGGCAAGTTCCAGCTGCTCGGCCTGGCGGTCCACGGTGTGCATCGCATCGCGGTCCGGATTGCGATGCGGATGCGAGGCGCCGGGCGCGATGCCGGACCATTCCGGCCGTTCCGCGGGCGGCAGGAGGCGAAAGTAGAAGCCTGTCCGGTCGGAGGTCTGCAGATCGTAGACCCGGCGGAAGCCCGCCGCCCGCAGCCGGTCGCGCAGCGCCAGGACGCGGCGCAGCTGCCACCATTTCGGCCGGCTGTCGAGCCAGACCTCGTCGAAGATGCCGAGCTCCCGTGCCAGGCCCTCATAGGGTGCCATGGTCAGCAGGGTGATCCTGGCATCCAGGTGGAAGGCCCGGATCGCCTGGAACGGGCCGATCGCCTGCACCAGGTCGCCCAGCGCGCCCAGCTTTATCACCAGGATCCGTTCAGTCATGGCGGCGCGCGGCCTGCGCCCGGTGATGCTGCAGCACCTGGCGGTAGACCTCCAGGGTGGCGTCCGTCATCGCTTGCAGGCTGCAGCGCTCGGCCACCCGGGCCCGGGCTAGGCCGCCCATCCGGGCCAGGACCGCCGGATCCATTCCCAGCGCCCGGCCGATCGCCGCGGCCAGCGCGGCGGCATCCCGCGGCGGCACCAGCCAGCCGGTAACCCCGTCGACGAGATTCTCCGGCGTCGCGCCCAGATCGGTTCCGACCACCGGCCTGCCCATTGCCTGCGCTTCCGCCGCGACCCGGCCGAAGGCCTCCGGCTCGGTGGAGGCCGATACCACGACGTCGGCGAGCAGGTAGGCGGCAGCCATGTCGTCGCACCGGCCGGGCAGCAGGATCCGCTCTCCCAGGCCGGCGGCACGAACCGCCGCCTGCAGCTCGGCGCGATAGGCCTCCCGCCCATGCGCATCGCCGGCCATCACGCAGACCGCGCGCCGGTCGGCCAGGCGCGCCATCGCCTGGACCATCACCATCTGGCCCTTCCAGCCGGTCAGCCGCCCCGGCAGCAGGATCACCGGCACGCCTTCCGGCAGCCGCCAGTCGCGCGCCAGGACCTCCAGCCGGACCTGCGCCACCGCCTGCGGGTCGTAGCGGACCAGGTCGATGCCGCGCGGGATCACCGTCATCGGTGCGGCCGGCCGGCCGTAGACCTGCTCGATATGGCGGGCGGTGAAGGCCGAGTTGGCGATCACATGGTCGGCCTTCAGCATCACCTCGTTGTAGCGCCGCTTCAGCGCGGTGCGGGCGCCATAGGTGCCGTGAAAGGTGGTGACCAGGGGCCGCCCGGTGCGCCGCGCCGCGGCCAGGGCGCTCCAGGCCGGGGCGCGGCTGCGGGCATGCAGCAGCGCCACCTCGCGGTCCCGCACCAGCGCCGCCAGGCGCCGGCCGTTGAGCCAGATCCCGATCGGGTTCTTGCCCTCCAGCGGCAGGGCGACATGCTCCGTGCCGCCGGCTGCCAGATCCGCGGCCAGCCGGCCCCCGGAAGAGGCCACCAGGCTGCGCCAGCCCGCCGCGACCAGGGCTGCGGCAACGTCGACGGTGCCGGTTTCGACACCGCCGGAATGCAGCGCCGGCAGCACCTGCAGCACGGCCGGCGCGGCGTCCTGGCCGCCGGGGGCCTCAGCCGTCATCATGACCGGACAAGCGGGGGCCGTGCCGGCGCGAGCCGGCCGGACGCCGCTGGACTGTGATCACGGGATGTCTTCATGCCAGATACTGCAACACCGGCCGTCCTGCGACGGCCCGACGGGACCGCAATCGCCTATCACAGGGCCATCCCCGCGTCACCCGCGCCGGGCCCCGGCGTGGTGTTCTGCGGCGGCTTCAAGTCGGACATGACCGGCACCAAGGCGCTGGCCCTGGACAGCCATTGCCGGGCCAGCGGGCGCGCCTGTCTGCGGTTCGACTATTTCGGCCATGGCCAGTCCGACGGCGATTTCGAGGCCGGCACGGTCGGCCGCTGGGCGGCGGACGCGGTCGCCGTCCTGGATGCGCTGACCGACGGGCCGCAGGTGCTCGTCGGCTCCTCGATGGGCGGCTGGATCATGCTGCTGGCCGCCCTCGCGCGGCCCGACCGGGTCGCCGGCCTGGTTGGCATCGCCCCGGCCCCGGATTTCACTCAGCGGCTGATGTGGGAGCGTTTCACCGACGCCCAGCGCGCGGTCCTGCAGCGCGACGGCGTCCTGCGCGAGCCGTCGGACTACGACCCGGAACCCTATGCGATCACCGCCGCCCTGATCGAGGAGGGCCGGCAGCACCTGCTGCTGGACGACGGCATCGAGCTGCATTGCCCGGTCCGCATCCTGCAGGGGATGCAGGACCCGGATGTGCCCTGGCGGCACGCCCTGCACCTCGTCGCCGCCCTGGCGGCGCAGGACGTGGAACTGACCCTGGTGAAGGATGGCGACCACCGCCTGTCGCGCGACGCCGATATCGCCCGGATGCTGGCGACCACCGAGGCGCTGTGCGTCCAGCTGGCCCGGGCCGCCGGCTGATCCCCTCAGGCAGCGGGCGTGCCGCCCGCCTGCTCCGCCGCCAGGACGGCGCGCAGGCCGTCGCGATAGGTCGGATAGGCGAGGCGCAGGCCCAGTTCCCGGTGCAGGCGATCGTTGCGCACCCGCCGGTTGTCGGCCCAGAAGCTGCGGGCCATGGGGCTCATGTCCGCCGCGGCCCGCTCGAACGGCAGCAGGGGCGGAACGGGCAGGCCGAGCAGCCCGGCGGCAAAGGCCGTGACATCCGCCGGCGCGGCCGGTTCGTCGTCGCACAGGTTGTAGATGCGCCCGGGCGAGGGCCGCGCGATCGAGGCGGCCAGTGCGGCGGCGATATCGTCCACATGGATCCGCGAGAACAGATGGCCGGGGCGATCGATCCGCCGCGCCCGGCCGGCCCGCAGCGCATCGAGACTGGAGCGCCCGGGGCCATAGATCCCGGCAAGGCGGAAGACATGGACCGGCAGGCCGCCTGCCGCCTGCGCGTCGAGCCAGGCCCGCTCGGCCGCCAGGCGGCGCCGGCTGCGCTCCTGGCGCGGCCGGCAGGGGGTGTCCTCGTCGACCCAGGCGCCGCCGGTATCGCCATAGACCCCGGTGGTGGAGAGATAGCCGAACCAGACGGGCGACAGGGCGGACAGCGCGGGCAGGCAGGCCCGGGCGACCGGATCGCCATCGCGGCCCATGCCATCGGGAGGAATGCTGTGCAGCACATGGGTGGTGCCGTCCAGCGCGCCCTTGGGCAGGGGGTCGACGGCCGCCGGGTCGAACGGGAAAGCGGCGATCCCGGCTGCCGCCATCGCCGCCCGCTTGTCCGGCGACCGGCTCGTCCCGGCGACCTGCCAGCCCGCCCCGGCACCCAGAAGCCTCCGCGCCAGGGCCGCCGCCGAATAGCCGTAGCCGAAGCAGAACAGCCGGCCGGTCACGTCGGCCTGCGCCCGGCGGCCGGCCGGGCGGCGAGGCTCAATCCTCGTCCTCGCTGTCCGGCGACCCGGTGCGGACGAAGACCAGCGCGCGCACCACGATACGGTCCGAGACGTTCATCCCGCCGCCGGAATCCGCGGCCTCCGACATCATCATGGCCTGCGCCGGCATCGCCTTGGCTCGCTGCAACACGGGCGCCACCGATTCGGGTGCGAAATTGATCTGGCCCAAGGTGAAGTGCTGGCCCGGAAAGGTGCTCTGCAGCTGCTTCAGCTCCGCCGCGGCGGCGGCATAGACCTGCTGCCGCAGTTCGGTGCGCAAGCGTTCGCGATCCGCCAGCACGGGCGAGAAGTCGATATGGTCGACATTCACCTTCATGCCCGGCTTGCTGACGGCTTCGGCGCGATCGCGCAGGCCCTGCAGGGCGTCCTGCTTCAGGCGGGTCTCGGCCACGATCTGCCAGCGGTCCAGCCCGGCGGAATCCCGCACCTGGGCGAACTGGGTCAGTTTCCAGTCCGCGCCGGGGGCCAGGGTTTCCAGCGCCCCCAATGCGGTGCTCCGCATGTCCTGGCCCTGGGTGCCGGAGAATGCCGCGTCGATCGAGGCATGCACGGTGGCGCGGTCGGTCTCCGCCCAGCCCTCTGCCGACAGGTTCAGGACGATCGCGTCCAGCAGGTCGCCGTCGTCGTCGTCCCGCGCGCTGGCCGCCGTCAGGCCTGCCGACGCGAGCAGCAGGGCCGCCGCGAGCATCAGGGCGGCGCCATTCAGCATGCCGCCGGTCTGGGATATCCGTCGCATCGTCCAGTTCTCCATCATCGTCATCGGCCCGCGCACAGACGCGGCCCGGCCGCGCAACACCGCCGAGGCAGGCACCGTTCCCCCGGCATCGCCGATTGTCAGGACGGCCTCCGCCGCGGTATCGCAGGGCATGACCACAGCATCCCACAGAATGTGCCACGACGATGGCACGGATCCGGCGAAAAGGTGGCGAAGCCGCCGGTGCGTTGCGCTCCCGGCCGCGATCCTGGCCGCCGCCATCGTCCTGGCGGTGCCGCCGGCCGGCCGGCTGGCCGCGCAGGACAGGCCGGCCGACCCCGAAACGATGGCACGATACGGCGACTGCCTGGCCCGGGCGGAAGCGGCGCCTGCCGCCACGGCGGACCAGGCCCGCGACTGGCGGCAGGCGGCCGGCGACACGGCAGCCGGGGCCCTGGCCACCCATTGCATGGCGGTCGCCCTGGTCGCCGGCGGCAGCTATGCCCAGGCCGCCACCGCCCTGCAGACCCTCGTCGCCCGCCTGCCGCCCGCCCTTGCGGCGAATCCCGGCCTGCGGCTGGAACTGCAGATCCAGACCGGCCATGCCTGGCTGCTGACGCAACAGCCGGACCTGGCGGAGGCCATGTTCGACAGCGCGCTGGAGGCGGACCCGCAGACCGCGGCACGCTGGTCGGACCGGGCCCGGGCCCGCGCCGACCAGGGCAACTGGCCGGGCGCGCGGGCCGACCTGGACCAGGCGCTGCGGCTGGATCCGGAAGATGCCGGCATCTATGCGCTGCGGGCCAGCGCCTGGCGGCAGGATGGCAATATCGCCCGTGCCCTGGAGGATGTCGAACTGGCCCTGGCCCTGGCGCCGCACCTGCCGGAGGCGCTGCTGGAACGCGGCCTCTTGCGGCGGGCGCAGGGCGATCTGGCCGGGGCGCGACAGGACTGGCTGCAGTTGCGCCTGGATGCGCCGGACAGCGTCGCGGCGGAAACCGCCGGGCGGTTGCTGGAGGATATGGACCTCAAGCGGGCGCGTTGAGCGGCGCGGCCGGCGGCACGGGCGCCAGGGCGGCTGCCCATTCCGCCCGCACCGCCGGGTCCCGCTCGGGCGGATCGGCCGGCTGCAACGCCGCCAGGGCGGCCGGGTCGAGATGCTGCGCCAGGGCCCAGACGGCCATCGCCCGGACCGGGACGGAGAGGTCGCGCAGCAGCGGCCGCAGCGCGGCGACCGCCTCTGCCCGCGCAGGGCCGTCGCCCGGCAGGTTGCCGAGCGCCACGGCGACATTGCGGACGAACCGGTCGCGGCCGATCCGCTTCACCGCGGTCTTGCGGAACAGCGCGCGGAACCCGGCATCGTCCAGCGCGGCCAGGTCGGCCAGGCGCGGCGCCTGCAGGGCGGCGCGGGCCTGCAGCGCCAGGTCCGCCGCCCGGGCGGCGAAGCGGTTCCAGGGACAGGCCGCCAGGCAATCGTCGCAGCCATAGATCCGGTTGCCCATGGCCCGCCGGTAGCGCAGCGGTATCGGGCCGTCCAGTTCGATCGTGAGGTAGGACAGGCAGGCCCGGGCATCCAGCTGGTAGGGCGCCGGGAAGGCATCGGTCGGGCAGGCGTCCAGGCATCGGCGGCAACTGCCGCAGGCATCGCGGTGCGGCGCATCGGCCGGCAGGTCGAGGTCGGTGTACATCGCGCCGAGGAACAGCCAGGAGCCCCAGTCGCGGCTGACCAGGTTGGTATGCTTGCCCTGCCAGCCGATGCCGGCGGCCGCCGCCAGCGGCTTCTCCAGCACCGCCGCGGTATCCACGAAGACCTTGAGCTGGCAGGCGAAGCGCTCCGCGGTCCAGCGCCCGAGGCGCTTCAGCCGCTTTTTCAGCACCTCATGATAATCGTCGCCCTGGGCGTAGACCGAGATCGCGCCGCGATCCGGGCGGCCGAGGACGGCGCGCGGATCCTCCGCCGGGCCATAGTTGCAGCCGACCATCACGATGCTTTGCAGGTCGGGCCACATCGCCCGCGGATCGGCGCGCCAGGCGGCCTTGCGCGCCAGCCAGTCCATCTCGCCATGCCGGTCGAGCGCCAGGAAGCTGAGGAACCGTTCGGCCGCCGGGCCAAGGGCCTCCGGCCGGGTCACGCCGACCGAATCGAAACCTTCCGCCCGCGCCCGTGCCGCGATGTCCTGCCGGACCGCCGCCGGGCCGGGTCGGGGCGCCTGCTGCCGCGCCTCAGAAGTCCAGGTCGGCATAATGGGCCGGCGGCGACAGGCCGGGCATCTGGTCCGACAGCAGCGGCCGCATGCTGGGCCGCGACTTTATCCGGGCATACCAGTCCTTCGCGGCGGGATATTCCTCCCACGGGACATCGCCCAGATAGTCCAGGCAGGACAGGTGTGCCGCCGCGGCGATATCGGCGACCGACAGCTCGTCCCCCGCCAGCCAGGAGCGCCGCTCGCTGAGCCAGCCGATATAGTCCAGGTGGTAGCGCATGTTGTGGCGGGCCGCCCGCAGCGCCCCGCTGTCGGGCTCGCCGCGCCGCATCATCCGCTTCATCACCTTTTCCTCCAGCAGAAGGCCGCTGACCTCGTCGGCGAACTTCTGCTCGAACCAGGCCATCAGGCGCCGCGCCTCTGCCCGCGCATAGGGATCCGTGCCGATCAGCGGGCGCTCGGGATAGACCTCTTCCAGGAACTCGCAGATCGGCCAGACCTCGACCACCGGCAGGCCCTGCCCGTCCTGCAGCACCGGGACCGTGCCGGCGGGATTCAAGGACAGGAAGTCCTCCCGCCGCTCCCAGATCCGCTCCTCCTTCAGGGTGGCGTCGACAGCCTTCTCCGCCAGTGCGATTCGCACCGTGCGGCAGGGTGGGGAAAGCGGGCTGTGATAGAGCGTGATCATGGCGGGCGCGGCGGATGCTAACGGATCAACGGCCCCGGCAACAGTCCGTTCCTGCAGGGCGGAACGGTTGCAGCGGGATTCTTGCCGGCCGGCCGGCGCTGTGCGACACAGGAAGCCCGATCCGGGCGGCATCGCCGCCGCTTCCCCACCGCGCGCCCTGCGCGGCCGGGCCCCGCCCGGCCCGCGCCCCGTGACGCCACCCACCTGAAGGGATCGTCGTGTGACGCTCCTGCATCTCGTCGTCCTGGCCCTTGTCCAGGGCATCACCGAATTCCTGCCGATCTCCTCCTCGGGGCATCTGATCCTGATCCCGCTGGTCGCCGACTGGCCCGACCAGGGGCTGGTCCTGGACGTCGCGGTGCATGTCGGCACCCTGCTGGCGGTCATGCTGTATTTCTGGCGCGACATGCTGGCGATGCTGCTCGGCCTGCTGAACCTGCTGCGCGGCAGGCGGACCGCGGGATCGCGGCTGGTGGCGCTGATCCTGCTGGCCACCGTCCCGGTGGTGGTGGCCGGGTTCGTCCTGCAGCGGCTGGGCGCGATGGAGGGGCTGCGGACGGTCCTGGTGATCGGCTGGGCGACCCTGGTGTTCGGCATCCTGCTCTGGCTGGCGGACCAGCTGGGGATGACGATCCGCCGGGTGGAGCATATGTCCGCCCGCGCCGCCTTCCTGATCGGCCTGTCGCAGGTCCTGGCGCTGATCCCCGGCACCAGCCGCGCGGGGATCACGATGACCGTTGCCCGCCTGCTGGGGTTCGAGCGCGACGATACGGCGCGCTTCTCGATGCTGCTGTCGATCCCCACGATCCTGGCGGCCGGCACCCTCGCCGGCCTGGACCTGGCGCAGGACGGCAATGCCGCGCTCGGCCTTTCGGCGGTCCTGGCGGGGCTGCTTGCCTTCGGCGCCGCGCTGCTGTCGATCTGGGGCCTGATGTGGTGGCTGCGGCGCGCGACCTATACGCCGTTCGTCCTGTACCGGCTGCTGCTGGGCGGCGCCCTGCTGGCCTGGGGCTACGGCCTGATCTGACCGGCCCTTGGCGCGGGACGCGGGACGCGGGACGGCTTCAGGAGAAGCGGGGCGCGATCTTCCGGCCGCCGCGGCGGTAGCGCATCATGTAGGGCTCGACCGTGCCCTCGACCGGGGTCAGCGCGGCGAGGCCCAGATCGGCGAACCCCTTGGCATCCGCAGGCACGACATTGTCGGTCTTCAGCAGTTCCACCTGGTCGGCGGTGATCGGCGCATTGGGCAGCAGGCCCGCGATGCTGCCGATCATGGAGGCCAGGCCGAACGGCAGCGGCAGCAGCAGCGGCCTCCGGCCGGTGACGTCGCGGACCAGTTCCATCAGTTCGCGGAAGCTGTAGATCTGCGGCCCGCCCAGGGCATAGGTCTGGCCCTGCAGGGCCGGGTTGCGCAGGACCGCCATCACCGCGTCGGCGACATCGCCGACATAGACCGGCTGGAACCGGGTCTCCCCGCCGCCGATCAGCGGCAGGACCGGGAAGTTCCGGGCCATCCAGCCGAAGCGGTTGAAGAAATCGTCCTCCGGCCCGAAGACGACCGACGGCCGGAAGATCGTGGCGTCGGGATAGACCTCGCGCACCGCCTGCTCGCCCACCGCCTTGGTCCGGGCATAGCGCGAGGACGAGTCCGGGTCCGCCCCCAGCGCCGACATCTGAACGATGCTGCGCACGCCGGCGGCATGCGCGGCCGCGGCGACGGCATGGGCGCCGCGGGCATGCAGCGCCTCGAAGCTTTGCGGGCCGCTGGGACTGAGCACGCCGACATAGTTGACCACCATGTCGGCGCCCTGCACCGCCTGGGCGACCGAGCGCGGATAGCGGATGTTGCACTGGAGCAGGTCGATCTGCCCCACCACGCCCATCGGCTTCAGGAACAGCCCCTCGTCGGGCCGGCGCATCGCCACCCGGACACGGGCGCCGTCCTGCACCAGGCGCTGCACCAGGTAGCGGCCCAGGAAGCCGCCGCCGCCGAACACGGTAACCAGTCTGTCGCGCATCGGTTTCGTCATTTCTCTCCGCCGCTACTGTCGTGACTTTGCGCGGGTGTCGGGCGGACTATACCGGTCGCCGCCGCCGGACCAAAGCGCGGATCGCCGCAGGTGCGAAACCGCAGCCGGCAGCCGCGCGGCGCACCGCAACGCGGCCAATGCCCGGAATTGCGCAATCTCGATTTGACAAGCGCAGTTCCGGGAATTAAATACCCGCCTCCATCAAGCCCCGATGCCCAGGTGGCGGAATTGGTAGACGCGCTGGCTTCAGGTGCCAGTGATCGCAAGGTCGTGGAAGTTCGAGTCTTCTCCTGGGCACCACCTCCCGCTACCCCAGCGGGGCCAGCCGCGCCGCGCGCTGCAACGCCCGGTCCGGAAGGCGCGGGCGGGCCGGTGCGGGCGTGCCGCCGGCGGCGATCGCCCGGAAGCACCGCAGCATGACCGACACCAGCAAGACCCAGCCGATCATCCATCTGCACCGGGGCGACCTTCCGCCCGGCCTGAGCTTTCCCGACGGCGTCGCCATCGATACCGAGACGATGGGCCTGAACCCGCATCGCGACAGGCTTTGCCTGGTGCAGCTCTCGGGCGGCGACAATGTCTGCCATCTGGTGCAGTTCCCGGTGGGCAGCGGCTTCGAGGCGCCCAACCTGACGGCCCTGCTGACCGATCCTGCGGTCCGCAAGCTGTTCCATTTCGGCCGCTTCGACATCGCGATGTTGTACCGCTACCTGGGCGTGATCGCCCGCCCGGTCTATTGCACCAAGATCGCCTCGCGCCTGACCCGCACCTATACCGACCGGCACAGCCTGAAGGAATTGTGCCGCGAGATCCTGGGGGTCGACCTGTCGAAGCAGGAACAGACGTCCGACTGGGGCGCGGCGGAGCTGACGCCGAGCCAGCAGGCCTATGCGGCCTCCGACGTTCTGTACCTGCACCGCCTTGCGGCGGAACTGGACCAGCGCCTGGCGCGCGAAGGGCGAACGGCGATCGCCGAATCCTGCTTCGAGTTCCTGCCGACCCGGTCCGTCCTGGACCTGTCCGGCTGGCCGGATTTCGATATCTTTTCCCACTGACCGGACCCTGCGAGCGGCGGTTTTCCGCGCTTCGCGACAGGATATCGCAGCCCCCGGGCGCCACGACGCCGGGCCGTGGATTGCAATTTGTGTGCATTCGGGCCATATCTGGCACGATTTTTGTTTGCATCAACGGGCGCGGAGATCGCGCAGGACCGCCTTCATGAGCGTGCGCGGAACGAGAAGCAGTACAGCCATCCCCGCCACGGCGGCACGGATGGACCATATCGCCTCCGCCCGGCGTGTCCTGCGGATGGAGGCGGAGGCGCTGCAGGGCCTGGCCGAGAACCTGGACGAGGTGTTCTCCCAGGTGGTCGACCTGCTGGCGGCGGTGCCCGGCCGGGTGATCATTTCCGGCATCGGCAAGAGCGGGCATATCGCCCGCAAGATCGCCGCGACCATGGCCTCCACGGGGACCCCTGCGCAGTACGTGCATCCCAACGAGGCCAGCCACGGCGATCTGGGCATGATCACGCCGCAGGACGCCGTGCTCTGCCTGTCGAATTCCGGCGAGAGCCGCGAACTGACCGACCTGATCAGCCATTCCCGGCGGTTCGGCATCCCGCTGGTCGGCATGGTCCGCCGCCCCGGCTCCACGCTTGCGCAGGAGGCGGACCTCTACCTGCTGGTCCCGGAATATGCCGAGGCCTGCCCCCTGGGCCTGGCACCGACCACCTCCACGACGATGATGCTGGCGCTGGGCGATGCCCTGGCGATCGCCCTCCTGGAGAAGAAGGGCTTCACCACCGACGATTTCCGCGTGCTGCATCCGGGCGGCAAGCTGGGCACCTCGCTGATCCGGGTCGCCGACATCATGCATGCGGGCGAGGAAATGCCGCTGATCCACAGCGGCGCCACCATGGGCGAGGCGATCCTGGTGATGACGGCGAAGAAGTTCGGCTGCGTCGGGGTCACCGACAAGGGCGGCGCCCTGGTCGGCATCGTCACCGATGGCGATCTTCGCCGCGCCATGGGCGACGACCTGCTGCAGCGGCGGGTGGATCAGGTGATGACCCCCAGGCCCGTGGTGATCCGGCAGCGGGCGCTGGCGGTGGAAGCAATCAACCTGATGAACAGCAAGCCCTGCACCGCCCTTTTCGTGGTGGATGACAGGGTGCCGGTCGGCTTCCTGGAAATCCACGACTGCCTGCGGGCAGGCGTAAGCTGAAGCCCGGCCGGAACCGGAGATCGCAATGGCGCTTCCGAGATTCGGTCCAGCAACCGGCGGCGATGACGGCGCGTCGCGGACCGCTCGCGAACGGGCCGGCGGCGAGTGGATTCAGCGTGGCGGCGCGGCCGCCCTGCGCGTGGCGACCCGCCGCAGCCGCTTCGTGAACCTGATGAAGATCGCCCTGCCCGGCCTGGCGATGCTGCTCACCGTCGCGGTGCTGGCCTGGCCGCAGCTGCGGCGCACGACGGACGAGTTCCGCCTGTCGTTCAGTTCCCTGGAGGCCGACAACGGCGCCCTGACCATGGCGAAGGCGCGCTATCACGGGGTGGATGCCAAGGGGCAGCCCTATGTGGTGACAGCCGACAGCGCCACGCAGGACCTGCAGGACCGGGACCGGATCGACCTGACGAACCTGACCGCCGACATCACCACCAACCAGGGCGAGTGGTTCACCTTGTCCAGCGACAGCGGCATCTATCGCGAGGACACGCAGCGCCTTTTCCTGGCGGGCAATATCACAATCTTTACGGATTTGGGTTACGAGTTTCATGGCGACAGGGCGGATGTCGACCTGGATGCAGGCACCGTCGCCAGCGATGACATGGTCTGGGGCCAGGGGCCGTTCGGCCTGATCCAGGCCGAGGGCCTGCGGGCCTATGACGGCGGCGACCGCATCCGGTTCATCAAGAATGTCCATACCACCCTGTACCCCGGCCCGCGGAGCTGACCCAGGACAATGCGCTGCACGTTTCCCAGACGACGACCGGATGTCCGCCGCACCGGGCTGGCCGCCGCTTCCGCCTGTGCCCTGCTGCTAGCGGTCGCGGCGCCGGCTGCCGCGCAGCTCGGCACCGGCAACCATGACAGCTCGCAGCCGATCGAGGTGATCTCGGACGCGCTGGAGGTGCAGCAGGCGAAGAACCTGGCGATCTTCACCGGCAATGTGGATGCGATCCAGGGCGACATGCGGCTGCGGGCCGATCGGCTGACCGTCCACTACCGCAACAACGAGCAGGCCGAGGCCCAGGCCGAGGCTGCCGGCGCGGCCGCGGGCGGCGCGATCACCAAGATCGTCGCCGAGGGCCAAGTCTTCGTCTCCTCGCCCAAGGAGACCGGCCAGGGCGATACCGGCGTCTATGACGTGGAGGCACAGACCGTGGTCCTGGAGGGCAAGGAGGTGGTGCTGACCCAGGGCGACAACGTGATCCGCGGCACCCGGGCCGTGATGGACCTGGCGACCGGACGAAGCGTCGTCCAGACCAAGCCCGGCGGCCGCGTGCGCGGCCTGTTCGTGCCCAACCAGGGGCAGAAGCAGTAGATATGGCCAACCGCCCGGACAGCAGGACCGGCCGGCAGGCCGACGAGGAGAGCCAGATGCGCGAGCCCGGCACGCCGCAGCTGGTGGCCCACAATCCCGGCCTGCAGGCGTTCAACCTGGGCAAGACCTTCAAGAAGCGCCCGGTGGTCCGTGACGTCAGCCTGACCGTTCGCCGCGGCGAGGCGGTGGGCCTCCTCGGCCCCAACGGCGCCGGCAAGACCACCTGCTTCTACATGATCACCGGGCTGATCCGCGCCGATGTCGGCACCATCCTGCTCGACGGCCACGAGATCACCGGCCTGCCGATGTACCGCCGCTCCCGGCTCGGCCTGGGCTATCTGCCGCAGGAGCCGTCGATCTTCCGCGGCATGACGGTCGAGAACAATATCCGATCGGTGCTGGAGGTCGCGGAGCCGACCCCGGAGCGCCGCGAACAGCGGCTGGACGACCTGCTCGCGGAATTCTCGATCACCCATCTGCGGCGCGCGCCCGCGCTGGCGCTGTCGGGCGGCGAGCGCCGCCGGGTGGAGATCGCGCGGGCCCTGGCCGGGCAACCGTCCTTCATGCTGCTGGACGAGCCGCGGGCCGGCCTCGACCCGAGCGCGGTCGGCGAGATCCGCGAACTGGTCGCGCATCTCAAGCATCGCGGCATTGGCGTCCTGATCACCGAACATAACGTGCGCGAGACGCTCGACATCATCGACCGCGCCTACATCCTGCACGAGGGCCAGGTGCTGATGGAAGGCCGTCCGGACGAGGTCGTGGCGCATGACGATGTGCGCCGCGTCTATCTCGGCGAGCGGTTCAGTCTCTAGCGCCGGGACGGGCAAAGGTCATGGCGCTCAGTCCCCGCCTGGAACTCCGCCAGAGTCAGACTCTGGTCATGACGCCGCAGCTGCAGCAGGCGATCAAGCTGCTGCAGCTCAACAACATGGAACTGACCGCCTTCGTCGAACAGGAGCTGGAGCGCAATCCGCTGCTGGAGCGGAGTTCGACCGAAGAAGGCGCCGGCGACGACCTGGACCGCCATGTCAACGGGGCGGAGCCGGAAGACCCGACCCTGGCACGGGACAGCCGGCTGGAAAGCCTGCGCCTGGACGACGACAAGCCGCCGACCCAGGCGGCGCAGAGCTCCATGGATACCGACTACGACAACACCTTCACCAATGACAGCGCCGGCGACAGCCCGGAGGCGCAGGCCGGCGGCGAGGGCGACCCGGTCGGCTATTCCGCCAGCACCGTCTATGGCACCGGCGGGTCGACGCGCTTCGAGGATTCCGACCAGCGGCTGGAAAACGCCCTGGGCGACCATGTCAGCCTGACCGAGCATGTCCTGCGGCAGCTGCACCTGCTGCCCCTGGGCGGCGTGGAGCAGGCGATCGCGCTGCAGCTTGTCGGCGCGCTGGACGAGGCGGGCTATGTCGGCGAGCCGCTGGCGGAAGTGGCCGAGCGGCTGAACTGCCCCCTGGACCGGGTCGAGGCGGTCCTTCTGGTGCTGCAGGGGGTCGACCCGGCAGGCCTGTTCGCCCGTTCGCTCAAGGAATGCCTGGCCCTGCAGCTCAAGGAGCTGGACCGGCTGGATCCCGCCATGGCCTGCCTGCTGGACAATCTGGAGCTGCTGGCGCGGCACGAATTGCCGCAGCTGATGCGGCTGTGCGGCGTCGATGGCGAGGACATGGCCGACATGATCCAGGAGCTGCGCCGCCTGAACCCGAAGCCCGGCCTGGCCTTCCTGTCGGAGACGGTGCAGACCGTCGTGCCGGACATTTTCGTGCGTCGCGGCCGGGACGGCGCCTGGGTCGTCGAACTGAACAGCGACACCCTGCCCCGGGTGCTGGTCAACATGCGGTACTTCCGCCGGGTCAGCCACGGCACGGCGGACCGGGAGCAGAAGGCCTGGATCTCCGACCAGCTCAATTCCGCCAACTGGCTGGTGAAGTCGCTGGACCAGCGCGCCAACACGATCCTGAAGGTGGCCAGCGAGATCGTCCGCCAGCAGGATGCCTTCCTGGCCCATGGCGTCCAGCATCTGCGGCCGCTGAACCTGAAGGCGGTCGCCGAGGCGATCGGCATGCATGAGAGCACCGTCAGCCGGGTGACCGCCAACAAGTACCTGGCAAGCCCGCGCGGCATCTACGAGCTGAAGTATTTCTTCACCGCGGCCATCCAGGCGGTGGACGGCGGCGCGGCCCTGTCGGCGGAGGCGGTCCGCCACCGGATCCGCACCTTGATCGACGCCGAGCCGCCCACCGAGATCCTGTCCGACGACCGCATCGTGGAGCTGCTCCATGCCGCAGGCGTGGATATCGCCCGGCGGACCGTAGCCAAATACCGCGAGGCCATGGGAATCGCCTCCTCGGTGCAGCGCCGCCGGCAGAAGCGCATGCGTGCGTGATCCGGCGCGGCAGGCCGGAATCCCGCAGATCCGCGCCGCCGCGGCGCGTGCATTGACCCTTTGGACGGTCCCCCATAGTGTCCCGCGCGCTTGATCGCCCGGGCAGCCCGGCTCATCATCGCCGGATGCCGCAGGGTGCAGCTGTCGCCAATGCAGCTGCGGTCGGGGCGGCCCGTCGCCGACCAGCCTGGTAGGATCAGAATGAAGGTTACAGTTACCGGTCGTCACATCGACCTTGGCGATGCGCTTCGCGACCATGTCGATGCGCGCCTGCAATCGGGCGTGGCCAAATATTTCGACAAGGCCATCGAAGCCCAGGTGGTGATCCGCAAGGAAGGCCCCCTGTATCACACCGAAGTGTCGGTCCATGTCGGCAGCGACATCGACCATCAGGCCAAGGCGGAAGATCCGGAGATCTACGCCAGCGTCGACCAGGCCGTCCTGCGGATGGAAAAGCAGCTCCGGCGCGACAAGCGAAAGCGGCGGAACCACCACGCCGGACCGGCGACGCCGGACGTTTAGCAACAGGCGGCCGCCGGACCGGCCGGATCTGCCCCGCGGATCCGCCCGCAACCGGCGCCCGTTGCGCCACGGGCGCCGAACGAGTGTCGAAGACCCTGCCGCCGGCGAACCGGTCGGCCGCAGGTAGTTGCCGGGGGAGGCCGGCGGTTTCGCGGGGCAGGGGGACCACCCGCATGCCAGCGCGGCGCCGCCAGGTTCGGCATGCCACGGAACGGACGGCGGTGCCGGCGGCCAGAACAGTGCCCGGCAGGACAAGGTCACGACCGGAAGAGGTGGCGCGGATGGAACTGACCGACATTCTGACGCCCGAGTGCGTCATCCCCTCGCTGAAAGCGAAAAGCAAGAAGCACGCCCTGCAGGAAATCGCGCATCAGGCATCGGTGCTGACCGGAATATCGGACCGGCAGATCCTCGAGACCCTGCTGAACCGCGAGAAACTGGGCTCCACCGGCATCGGCAAGGGGGTCGGTCTTCCCCATGGCAAGCTGCCCGAACTCGACCGGCTGCATGCGCTGGTCGCCAGGCTGGAGACGCCGATCGATTTCGATTCCGCCGACGACATTCCGGTCGACGTGATCATCGTGCTGCTGGCGCCCGAGGCGGCCAGCGGCGATCACCTGAAGGCGCTGGCGAAGTTCTCCAGGCTGCTGCGGGATCCGCCCGTCCTGGAAAAGCTGCGTGCCCAGACCACCGCCGCCGGGATCGTGTCGGTCCTGACGACGGAGCGGACATCGAACGCGGCCTGAGGGCGACGGGAATGGCTCCGGTTGCGGCGGCCGGCCGCCGCGCGGGTTGGGTGCAACTGGCTGCGCTGCTGGTCGCCGGCCTGCTGGCCATCGCCGGCCCGTCCGCCGCGCAGGAGCCGGGCAGGACCGGCTTCCTGTCCTTTCCGGCGGACTGCACCCTGGGCAGCACCTGCTACATCCAGAACTATGTCGATCGCGACGCGGGTCCGGGCTGGCAGGATGTCGCCTGCCATCACCTGGGCTATGACGGCCACAAGGGTACGGATATCGCATTGGTGGACGAGGCGCGGATCGGCGACGGGGTGGAAGTCCGCGCGGCGGCGGACGGTGTCGTCCTGCGGGTCCGCGACGGAATGGAGGATGCCCGCTATGGCAGTCCCGGCGCGCCGGACGTCACCGGGCGGCAATGCGGCAACGGCCTGGTGATCGAGCATGGCGATGGCTGGGAATCGCAGTACTGCCACCTGCGCAAGGGCAGCATTGCGGTCCAGCCCGGCGCGCAGGTGCGCAGCGGCGACAGGCTGGGGGAAATCGGCGAATCCGGCCAGGCCGCCTTTCCCCACCTGCATTTCGAGTTGCGGCACAATGGCGAGACCATCGACCCGATGGACGGACGGCCGATGGGCGCGGCCTGCGACGCGGAGGCCCGGTCCGGGCAGGTCCTGCGCCAGACCCTGTGGCGCGACCCCGTGCCCTACCAGCAGACCGGAATCATCGCGCTGGGCTTTGCCGACCGGGAACTGGACCAGGACGACCTGCGGCTCGACAGCCGGGGCCTGGACGCGACCTCGGCCTGGGCGCCGCTGCTGATCTTCTGGGTCCGTACCTTCGGCCTGCAGGAGGGCGATATCCAGGCCATCGAGATCCGCGGCCCCGACGGCCAGCTGGTCGCACAGTCCAGGACGCCGCCGCTGGAAGGCGCCAAGGTGATGTCCTTCCTGTTCGCCGGCCGGCGGCGGCCGGGCGATGCCTTCCCGCCGGGCGTCTATACCGGCACCTATCAGGTCCTGCGCCAGACCGAGACCGTGCTGACGGCCGAGGCGCGCACCGAGATCGTCGCCCTGCGTGGCGCGGAACCGGTGCCGGCGCCGGAGCGCTAGGCGCGGCCGCACAGGCCGGCCGGCCGGCGGTTTCCGCCCGCTGCCGCTGCGTGCTAGCGTCGGCCCATCCGGCAAGCCACAGGGGTCATACAATGTCGAAACGCGTCGCCTTCCTGGGACTGGGAGTCATGGGCTATCCCATGGCCGGGCATCTGGCCGCGGCGGGCCACCAGGTCACGGTCTACAACCGGACCTCCGCCAAGGCGGAAGCCTGGGTCGCCCAGCATGGCGGCCGGCATGCCGCAACGCCCGCCGCCGCTGCCGAAGGCGCGGACTATGTCTTTGCCTGCGTCGGCAATGACGACGATGTCCGGGCCGTCGCGCTGGGCGAGAGCGGCGCGTTTGCCGGCATGGCCAAGGGCGCCGTGTTCGTGGACCATACCACGGCGTCCGCCGACCTGGCCGTCGAGCTGGACGGGCTGGCGCGCGCCGCCGGGATGCATTTCATCGACGCACCGGTCTCCGGCGGCCAGGCGGGGGCGGAGAACGGCGCGCTGACCGTCATGTGCGGCGGCGAGAAGGCGGTGTTCGCGGAAGCGGAGCCGGTGATCGACGCCTTCGCGCGTGCCGTCACGCTGATGGGCCCCGCCGGCGCCGGCCAGCTGACCAAGATGGTCAACCAGATCTGCATCGCCGGCATCGTGCAGGGCCTGGCGGAAGGCCTGAACTTCGCCGAGAAGGCGGGGCTGGACGCGATACAGGTGGCCGGAGTGATCGGCAAGGGCGCGGCGCAGTCCTGGCAGCTCGACAACCGGCACACCACGATGATCGAGGACAAGTTCGACTTCGGCTTCGCAGTGAACTGGATGCGCAAGGACCTGGGCATCGCCCTGGGCGAAGGCTCACGCCGCGGCGTGCCCATGCCGTTGACGGCGCTGGTGGACCAGTTCTACGGCGAAGTGCAACGCATGGGGGGCGAGCGCTGGGACACGTCGAGCCTGATCCGCCGCCTGCGGCACGCGGACAAGCCCTACGGCTGATCCGGGGGCGGCTGATCCGGGGCCGGCTGACCCGGGGCCGGCGGGCCCGCGCCCTTGGCGGCGGCATCGCTGTCCCGGGCGGCCATGCGATCCAACACGCGGCCCAGGCCATGGGCGATCCGCATCATTGCCGAGGGCGGACAGTTCAGCGCGCGTTCCACCCCGTCGCGGCGTACCGAGATCTCGAAGCCGGTGACGCCGAAGCGCAGCTTCAGCGCGACGAGCTCTTCGGCGACGACCTCGTCCAGGCCGCGGAAATAGGCATCCACCATCAGGCGGAACAGCGCCTCGGCCTCGTCCCGATGGATGACCGCGAACAGCGGATCGGCGCCGGCTTCCGGGTTCGCGAAGCCCGCCTCGATCCGCAGGAAGCCTTCCGGCGTCCCGACCAGGGCCAGATGGCCGAGCGGCGAGATGCCGGACGGCCCGCCGCCCGGGCGCGCGAAGCTCCGTTCGTCGAGCGTGACCGACACCCGCGGCTCGGTATCGTCATCGGCGGGGGGCGGGGCGCTGCCTGCCGGGCCGGCCGTCATCGCCGCGGGCCCTTTCGGGACGGGGCCCCGCCGCACCGTGGCGCCGCACCGGGCCCGCCGGGCTTCGCACTTGCCCGAGTCGGGGCTAGACTTGTCGCAGACGTAGAGACCGGGGACCGAAGCGGCATGAGCGCTACCAAGCTGGTTGCCTTTCTCCGCGCGCTGCCCGAAGCGCAGCGCGAGGACATGATCGGGCGGATGCAGCCGCAGGAGCAGGCGATGATCCGTTCCCTGCTGATGTCCGCGCAGGACAGCAACGCCGCGATGGTCGACGAAGTCGCACGGGAACTCGGCGGTCCGCCCAAGCGCAGCTAGTACCGGGCCCGAACGCGAGCCTGTCCTGCCGGATCCTGTCCTGCCGGATCCTGTCTTGTCAGGGCCTGTCTTGTCAGGGCCTGTCCGCCATTGCCTGCAGATAGATCGAGTTGCGCGGCGAGGCGAACAACCGCCGCACCATCGGCTCGAAGGCCGTGAGGGGCAGGATCTCGGCCTCGGGATCGAAGGCCGGGCTGTCGTATTTCTCGCAGAATTCGGCCGTCCGTTCGAAACCGGGATGGCCGCGGAACTGCTCCCGCATGTCCCGGTCCATGCCGATATGGTGGAAGAAGTAATAGCCCTGAAAGATGCCGTGCTTCTCCACCATCCAGCGATTCTCTTCGGACACGAAGGGCTTCAGCACCGCGGCGGCGATATCCGGGTGATTGTAGGTGCCCAACAGGTCGCCGATGTCGTGCAACAGGGCGCAGACGACATATTCCTCGTCGCGGCCGTCGCGCAGGGCCCGGGTCGCGGTCTGCAGGCTATGCTGCAGGCGATCGATCCGGAAGCCGCCGTAATCCCCCGACAGCTTGCCCAGTTCCCCCATCACCCGTTCCGGCAGGCCGGCGGCCAGATCCTTGAAATGCCCGCCGATGACCTGCCAGTCCTGCTTCGTGCTGGCCGACATGGTCGTGAACCCTGCCTGCGCGCCCGCCGCGTCATCGGCCTTGGCCTCCGTCGCATCCTTCCGGGAATCCAGCGTGATGCTCATATCCTGTCCCTTCCCTTGGTCGCCGGGCGGTCGCGCCGGGCGCCGGCAGCAAGCGGCGGCGCTGCACCGCGATCAGTGCATCGCCGCGAGGGCCTGCGCGCGTGACGGATGGATCTCAAGGATGCGGGAGAAGCCGCTGATATCGAACACCTCGCGGAGGGTATCGCGCAACGCGCAGAGCGCGAGACGACCCTGGCTGCCGTGCAGCCGCTTGGCGGCGGTCAGGACGACCCGCAGGCAGGACGAGTTGATATAGTCCACACCGCCCATGTCGAGGACGAGCTTGTCCTCGCCTTCGTCGAGATGCTGCAGCACCGACAGTTCGAACGGCTTCGTCGCTTCCGTATCCAGGCGCCCACTGACTGCCAGCACCATCACGTCGCCTTGCCGCAACTCTGTGATCTGCATCCTTCGGGCGCCCGTCCGCAAAATGGCCGTCGATACGCGTGACCGATGGCTTGCATAGCAGATCGTCAGGGCGGTAGGAAGATCGGGCCTCTACCATCGGCCATGCCGGCCGCGGCAAGGCAGGCGTCGGGAAGAAATCATCGTCAGGCGCAGGAAGGCAGGAGCGATGGGCGGCAGCATCCGGACACGCATCGCCGTCATCCTGCTGCTGCTGCTGGCCACCAGCGCGGCGGCAACCTGCTATGTCATCGCCCTGGATGCCCAGGCCACGGTCGAAGCGTCGACCCGGTCCCGCCTGCTCGTCACGGCCCGCTTCCTGCGGCACGATGTCGAGCAGAGCATCCGCCTTGGCACGCCGATGCGCGGTCCCGGCGGCCTGCAGACCATGCTGGAATCCGCCGTCGCGCGGGATCCGGATCTCAGCATGGTCGCGCTGCTCGGTCGCAATGGCGAAATCCTGGCGACCGCCGGCCGTGTCGAGGCAAAGCTTCTGGCCGCCTGGGTCGCCCAGCCGGACAGGCCGGCGCCGTCGGAGCCCGGGATCGTGGAGACCGAAGACAACCTGGTGGTCCGAACCGGGATCTCCTCCAGTTTCCATTCCCGCCTGGGAGAGTTGATCGCGGCGACGCCCCGGAACGACCTGTCCCCGGATGTCGAACGGTTGATCATCCTCCTGCTGCGCGGCGGGCTGCTCCTGGTGATCGCCCTGGCGCCAGTCGTGCTGCTCGCGATCTGGCTGATCCTGTATCCGGCGATCCGCAGCATCGGGTGGATCGCCGGCGATCTGGACGCCATGCAACTTCGCCATGGATCGGAGAGGATGCAGGCGAAACCCCATCGCCGGCACCGTGGCGATCCCTTCTGGGACATCCCCGACCCGTCGGAGGTCGCCGGCGGCCGGCTGGCCGCCGTCGACAGTTTTCGCGCGGCCCGCGCCGCGCTGCTGCGCGCCGACGACGCCCTGCGCGGGCGGGACCGGCAGGTCTCCCGCCTGGACACCATCGGCGCCGAGGCCTTGCCGGACCGGTCGGGCAAGGCGAGCGGGCGGACGCAATGACCGCATCCGAACGCCGCCGCATCCTGCTGCCGCTCTGCATCCTCGCGGCGGTGCTGCTGCTGCTTCCGGTCCTGGTGCTAAGCGGCATGACCCGGGCGGCCAAGGTGGAGATCGGCACGGAGGTCCTGACCCGCGAAGCGACCGCTGTCGCGACCGACCTGGCCAGCGAACTGGCCCGGGCGGCGGTGGCCGGGGTCCCGCTGGACCGGATTCCCGGAGTCGATGGCTATCTGGACCAGTTGCTGCGGCAATATTCCAGCATCCGCTTCCTGGCCCTGCTGGCACCTGACGGGCGGATCATCGATGTCAGCGGCGCGAACCCGGAACAGATGGAACTGCTGCGCAAACTGCCGAAACGCAGGCCATCCGACACGCTCGCCTCCGACAGCAACGAGCCTCTCTCCGTCACCATCCGGAAGGGCCGGAACCCGGTGATGCGGATCGACATCGCCACACCCGCGGGCTGGGCCAGCCTTGTCTATGGCAGCGGGCCGGCCCATCGGCCCCCCGTCCTGTCCCCGGAGGCCCGCATGCTGGCCCGCATGCTGGCGATCATGTTCCTGCTGGGCCTGCCGATCCTCTACGACACCGTGCATCGAAGCCTGTTCCGACCGATGCGGCAGCTGCACCGCGAGTTCGCCGAGGCAGCGGAGGGGCGGATCCGATTCATTCCCGCAGGCCTGGGGCGCGGCGGGGTCAAGTCCATCGTGCGTCTCTGGAACAACGAGGTGCTCGGCCTGCAGGAACGCCACGGCCAGTTCGCGGACTATGCCAGGGAGGCCGTCGGCGCGGCCGACGATCCGGCCGTCGCCGGGGAGATCGAGCGTCTGGTGCGGACCGATTCCGGCGAGGCGGAACTCGCCCCCGCCACGGACCCGGGACCGCCGGGCTTCGGGTCGGAGCTCCGGGTGCCGGCGCTGCTGCTCTGCTTCATTGCCGTCACGGCCTATGGCAACTGGCCGGGGGCGGCATCCGACATCGCGGCGGCGGGCGCTGTCGCCTGCGGCCTGGCGGCCGGCTGGCTGCTGGCGCGACGTCATGTGGCGGCGGCGCGCGCCAGCCTGTTTGCGGGCTGCCTGGCCTTTGCGGCGGTCATGCTGGTCAGTGCGATCGCACCCTACCTGCTGCCGGAGGATGCCGAACTCGGCCCGCTCTGGGTGATCCCGAACGCGCTGCTGCTCGGCCTGCTGGTCGGAGCGGCGCTGTGCCGCCCTGCCGGTGCGGGAACCGACACCGCGGCTCCCGGCAACCACCCTGGGCGGCGGGAACCGGCCCTGCTGATCCTTCACCTCCTTGCCGGGCTGCTGGCCGCGTTGATCTGGAACCATGGCGGCCTGTCCGCCACGGACGACACGCTGGAAGTCTGGATCGCCGCCCTGTTCCTGCCGGTCATCGCAGCGTTGCTGCGGGGTCGGCCATGACCTTGCGACCGATGACCCTGAAAGGGCGGATCGCGGCCTTCGTGCTGGCCATCCTCACGCTGCTCGGTGTCGGCATCTATCTGGTCGGCAGCGAGCGGCTGGAGATCGTCTCACTCGACTATGCCGCGAAATACCAGGCACATCAGGAAAGCCATTGGGAAAATACGCTGAACGTCCTGTCGCTGCGGCTGGACGACGTCGCCGACATCCTCCTGGAGAATGCGGAACTGCGGGATGCCGTGCGGCACCAGGATGACCGCGCCGTGGCGAAGGTCGTGCAGGACAAGCTGGCGGCCCTGCAGCATTTCCTCCCGGTGAGTGCGATCGAGGTGCTGTCCACTGGCGGCACCGTGCTCTACAGCCATGGCAGCGGCAGGCAGCAGTTCCTGACACAGGGATGGCCGGTAACCAATGTCCTGCGCTTCGGCCTGCCCCTGCATGGCCTGCACCGGCAACCCGATGGCGACTTCCTGTTGCTCTTCCTGCTGCCGATCCCCACCCGGGACTCCGCGCTGCTGACGACGCCGCATGCCCAAGCCCCGTCACTGGCGCGGCAGACCGGCTACGACGTCGCCGGCGCGATCGCCTTCGGCCTGCCGCTCGCCCAGGGGATCAACGTGCTGCGCCACCAGCTCGGCCAGGATGTCGTGGTAACCGCCATGGGATCGCGCAGGCCGGTGTCAGACATGGCCGATGTCGACCTCTGGACCCGCCTGCTGGCGAAACTGCCGGTGGATACGGCAGGCATCGAGGTCGTCCCGGACGGCGGACGCGAGTTCGAGGTCACCAGCTTCCCGGTGCACCAGGTCGACGGGCAGATCGCCGCCTGGCTGCATTCGATGCGCGACGTGACAGTCCAGAGCCTGCGTCACGACCTGTTGGACTGGGTCACCCTCACCGTCTCGGTCGGCATCGGGCTGCTCATGGTGCTGCTGCTCTATGCCTATCTGGGCCGGGCCTTCGAGCCGCTCGACGAGGCGGTTACCGTGCTGGACCGGCTCGCCCGCGGGGATACCAGCCTTGGCCTGTCGGTCCGGCGGAACGACGAGGTCGGCCGCATCGCCATGGCGATCGAGGTGTTCCGCGCGCGCCTGCTCGACCTGCGGCGGTTCGACAAGGTGCTCCGGCGGCAGCAGCGCCGGCAGCAGGCCTTCATCCGGCGCGAGATGGAAACGCTGGCTGCGACACTGGAAAGCGGCGCCCGCGATGCCGTGCTTGCCGACCTTTCGCGCATCGTCGGTGCCGATGCCGACAGTGCCGATGCCGATGCGGATGCCGATGCCGGCGGCGCCCTGTCGCGCGAACTGGGGCTGCTCGCCGTGGCGTTCCGCCAGATGAGCGAAAGGGTGCGCGACCAGCATGTCCGGCTGGAGCAGCTCGTCCGGGAATTGCGGGACGCGCTGGAGCACAAGACCCGGCTGATCGCGCTCGAACAGGAACTGGAGATTGCGCGCAACATCCAGCTGTCGATCCTGCCCGGCGACATGGCCCCGGCCAGGGGATTCCAGATCGCGGCGGACATGCTGCCGGCGAAGGAGGTCGGCGGCGACTTCTACGATTTCTTCGCGATCGACAGGGACCGGATCGGCGTGATCGTCGCCGACGTGTCGGGCAAGGGCGTCCCGGCGGCCTTCTTCATGCTGATCGCCCGGACGCTGATGCGTGCGACGGCCCTGTTCGGCATGTCGCCGGGCCGCTGCCTGGCGCGGGTCAACGGATTGCTGGCGGCGGAGAACAGGGAGATGATGTTCGTCACCCTGTTCTACGGCATCCTCGACCTGCGCACCGGCAGCCTGGCCTATGCCAATGCGGGGCATAATCCGCCCCTGGTCTGCCGCAGTGGCGGGCGGGTGGAGGTTCTGCCACCGACCGGCGGGATCGCCATGGCGGTGGAGCCGGGCCTGCACTATGACGAGGCGCGGCTGGACTTTGCGGAGGGCGATGTCCTGCTGATGTTCAGCGATGGCGTGACCGAGGCGTTCGCGACCGATGGCAGCCTGTTCGGCGACAGGCGCCTGGCCGCCCTGCTGGGCAGCCAGGCCGGGGATGCGAAGCAGGTCCTGCAGGCGATCCTCCGGGACGTGCAGGATTTCGCCGCGGGCGCGGAGCAGTCAGACGACATCACCGCCCTGGTCGTGCGCCGCGCACCCGGCGGGCCGCAGGAGGCATCATGATCCGCAGATCGCGCCGCGCGTTCCTCCGGCATGCCCTGGCCGGCGGACTTGTCGTGGCCGGCGCAGCCGGCCCCCTGCAGGCACTGGCCGCCGGTGCAGGTGCTTCGCCCACCCACAACCCGCCCTTTCGCATCCATCTGGTGCTGCCCGGCGTGGAGGGAAAGCAGGAAGAGGCGTTCCGCTACTACCTGTTGGAGCATGGCGTGAAGGCCGAGTTCACGGTCGACAGCACCGGCGACGATCCCGGCCGCCTGCCGGCGATCGTGGCCAGGCTGAAGGCGGATCCGCCCGACCTGATCTACACGACCGGAACACCGACGACCCTTGGGATCGCGGGCCGCTACGATGATCCCGATGACGGGCGCTTCATCCGCGACATTCCGATCGTCTTCACGACGGTCGCCGATCCGGTGGCCGCCGGCATCCTGCCCTCGCTCGACAGTGGCGCCCGCAATATCACCGGGTCCGGCCATCTTGCCCCGCTGCAGCATCAGCTTTCCACGATCCTGACCTACCGGCCGGTGAGAACCATCGGCGTCCTGTACAATCCGGCAGAGCCCAATGCAGTCCTGACCGTCCAGCAGCTCGAACCATTGGCGAACGCCCAGGGAATCCGCCTCCTCAAGTCCGCAGTGCCGCTCGACGCCAGCGGGCGGCCACGGCCGGAAACCGTGAGCGGGCTGATCGCGGATCTGGCCCGCAAGGGCGCGGAACTCCTCTATATCGGCCCCGACACGTTTGTTGCATCCCGTGCCGGCCCGGCTGTCACCCAGGCAGCGCTGGACAACCGCCTGCCCAGCTTCTCGGCTGTCGAAGCGACGATGCGGCTGCAGCCCGGCGCGCTGCTCGGGCTGGTGAGTTCGGAGACCGACCAGGGTCTGGCGGCGGGCTACAAGGCGGAGCAGATCCTGGTGCAGGGCCGCCACCCGGCCACCTTGCCGTCGCATCCGCTGGCGCGGCACAGCCTGCTGGTGAACGTGCCGGTGGCAAGCGCGCTGGGTTCCTATCCGCCGATGGAGATCATCACCCTCGCCGACTTCGTCACCCGCTGAACCTGCCGCGCGCGAGTTCGATGCCATCGGAAAAGGCCGGGCCCTCGGGTTCGTCCACGGGCCCCTCCGGGGCAACAGGGTGCGCGCCCGCGGCCCGTGCCGCGCGCCACTGCGCCGGATCCGGCAACCAAAGGATCATCACGGCGCCGAACGCGCTGGCCAGGGCCGCGCCGATCAGCGGCAGGCGGTAGCTTTCCAGGATGTCATAGGCCAGGCCCGCCAGGGGCGGGCCGAGCAGCACGGCGCAGGTCACCGACGAATAGAGCCAGCCCAGGATGCTGCTGATCCGGCGGCCGCCGAAATAGTCCGCGGCCATCGCGGGCGAGAGCGCGACGAAGGCGCCATAGCCGGTGCCGAACATGATCGCGAACAGGTAGAGCTGCCAGGGCGTGCCGGCAAACAGCCAGACCAGGAACGACAGGCCGGTGGAGACATAGGCGGCGGCGAAGCCGACGCGGCGGCCGACGATATCGGCGACGAAACCGATCAGGAAGCGCCCGGCGATGCTGCCGATGGCAATCATCTGAAGGACCCGGACACCGGTATCCTTGTCGAAACCGAGATCCTGGACGGCGGGGACGATATGCACGTAGGGGATGAACAGGCCGACCGAGAGCAGGAACGCCGCCATGTACATCAGCCAGTACGGCCCGGTCCGGATCGCCTCCCGGACGGTCAGGTCGATCGGCGGCAATGCCGGCACGGCCGTGGCGGGGTCGTCGGCCGGTTCCGCCGGCCGGCGGAAGGTCCGGGGGCCGCCATCCGGCAGCAGGCCGCGCCGGTCGGGCCGGTTCTCCATCACGGTCGCCGCGAGCAACCCCAGGAACAGGGCGATCGCGGCCAGGACCAGATAGGTCACCCGCCAGCCGCCCCAGTCGATGAGGTCGGCGGCGATCGGCGGCACCACAAGGGTGCCGACGCCGATACCGGTCACCGCCAGGCCGGAGGCCAGGCCGCGCCGCCTGTCGAACCAGGGCTGCACCGCGGCGACCGCCGGTACGTAGATGAAGCCCACGCCAAGTCCCAGGCCAATCCCGACCGCCAGCAGCAGCTGCCAGAGCGATCCGGAGAAGGCGGCCAGGACCAGGCCGGCGGTCAGCACCAGGACGCCGAAGCCGGTGACCGCCCGCGGGCCGACGCTGTCCGAGAGCGGACCGCTGATCATCCCAAGGCCGAAGAAGGCAGCTGTCGCGATGGAGAAGATCAGCGAGGTTTCCGCACGCGTCGCGCCGAACTCGCTCTGCAGGGAATCGAAGAATGTCGTGAAGCTGTAGGCGCAGCCGAACGCCGTTGTCATCAGCAGGAACGCGCCGCCGACAACCAGCCAGCCATGGAAGATGCGGCCGGGCGACGGCATCCGCAGATAGAGGCCGAGCCCTTCGAAGCCGGTCGTCATCGCGCCTGCCCGAGGGCCGTGCGCCACGGCCGGCAGCCTTCCGCAGGGACGCTCCGCGGAACGTCGTGCGGTGATCTCTGGCACATTGTGGTGGCAACCTCCCGCCGTGCCGTTCCGCCGGGATCGCATCCCTGCGGAGGGCCGCCGTCCTGCCGGCCTTCGGGTTCGAGACCGGTTCTGCCGTTCGGGCGCGTGCGGCGCCCGCGACCGGCTACTTGAACTCGACCTCGACGAAGACGAACTCGAAGCTGTTCGGGTTGATGACGTCGTGCTCCACGCCGGCCGCGCGGAAGTAGGGCTGCCCCGTGGTCAGGGCCGCCCGGCTGTCCTTGCCGTCGGGCCCCACCAGCTTCAGGTCCCCGGTGCTCTGGGGCACCACCACGTAATCGTATTCATGGCGGTGCCATCCGGTGGCTGCCCCTGCCGGGAACCGCCACTCCGTCACCCGGGTCCGGTCATTGTCGATCAGCACCGTCGGTATCGCGCTCTCGCTCACGTCTGCTTCCCCCAACTCAGGTGACAGTTGGCCGCCCGGGACCCCGTCGCCGGGATCCTGTACCCGGACACGCGGAATGCCGGAACCGGCGGCTGGAGCAGCGACTATGCCGGCGCGGCCCTACCCGTGCAAACGTTCGCGCCGGGGCAGCGGCTACGCCGCCTTCTGCGTGTCCAGTTCCTGGGTGATCGACAGGATCACGGCATTGCCCTGCGCCAGCAGTTTTTTCTTGCCCGAACGCGGAATCGGAATCCGGCGGAAACGGCAGTAGTTGATCAACACCGCGGCGACCTGCGCCATGGTCAGATCGAGGGGGAGCGGCCCCAGCGGGGGCCCCTGGCGCAACAGCACCCGCAGCATCACGCCTTCCACGTCCGGCACTTCGTACCGGACGACCGGCAAACGCGGCCCCTTGATCACCCCCGAGCCGAGGGCAACCTTGACGGCGTCAAGCAGACTCTCGTCGGTAAAGGTCAGGCGGCGCGTCTCAATGATCATCGGCAAAGCCCTGTCCGAACTGATTCCGTCGCAATCCAGTGCAATATCCGGGCCTGCCACCGACAGGCACCACCATGGACCCGGACAGGCGCAGGCTGCCTCCCGGCGCGCGCCCCGGCCCGGCAACCCGGGTGGCGGAGCCGATCGGCAGGCCGCGCCGCGGCCGCGTACGCGACCTCACCACGGCACAACGCCAGGGTACCGCGCGGTGCCGTGTCTCATGACTACACTGAAGCGCGTTCTGGCGGCAACCTGCACACAGGGGAGCGGCGCGTCACGCCGGACCGCATCGCCGGCGCGGCACGAAAAAAGGCGCGGGGCGAGCCCGCACCTTCCATTCCCAGTCGCGAAAGCCCGGAAAACCCGGGTGTCAGGGCCGGCCGGGCGGTCCGCCGCCGCAACCCGGCGCACCCGGCGGGCAGCTGTGGCTTGGCGCGGCGGCCCGCGCCTGGTCGATCCGCGTGACGGTCGGCGCGGCATAGACCGCCGCCGCCCCGAGGCCCAGCCGGGACAGAGCGGCACGGCGCGACACCTTGCCGGCCGCTTTCGCGGGGCCCGAGGTCTGGCTGTCCTGCTCCATGTTGGTCACATTTGCCTCTTCACCAGCGGCTGTCAGGGTCGATCCCTGACAGTTTTATCGAAACCGACGGAAAATATGTGCCCAATTGCAACTTTTTGCAACCCCGACCGCCTTTTGGCGTAGAGCCCCTCCCGCCGGGCGCTGTGCCGGGGAAGGGGCCGTCCACCTCGATCAGATCATGTCATCGATGGAATAGCCCAGGAAGTTGGCGCCATTCTCGTCATAGACATCGTAGGTCGTGCCGTTCCATTTCAGGACCTGGGTATTGCCGTCCGGCGACGGGCCCTCGCGCAGGTCGATCTGGACGATCTTCGTCGGGTCGAAGGTCACCGAGGTGCCGTCGTCCAGCGAGATCTTCCACATGCCCGGCCCCTTGTCGAAGCTCAGGTCGGACAGCACCACGGTGTCGGTGCCGCCGTTCAGCGGGCCGTAATTGCCGTAGATCGCCATGCAGCCTGCGTCATCGTCCAGGATCAGGTCGTCGTTGGAGCCGGTGCCCGGGTTCTTGCGGCCGATATAGTAGAAATCGTGGCCTTCGCCGCCCATCAGGACGTCGTCGCCATCGCCGCCGTCCAGCGAATCGACGCCGGCACCGCCGAACAGGGTGTCCTTGCCTTCATAGCCCCAGAGATGGTCGCCGTCGGCACCGCCATAGAGCAGGTCGTCGCCGCTCCAGCCAGTCAGCCAGTCCGTCCCTTCGCCGCCGTAGAGCGTATCGTTGCCGGTCTCGCCGTGGAGGGTGTCCCAGCCATCGCCGCCGATGATCAGGTCGTGGCCGCCGCCATTGGCGAAATCGCCGTCATCGCCATAGATCCAGTCGTCGCCGTCATTGCCCTCGATCGTGTCATGGCCCTTGCCGCCATAGACCAGGTCCCAGTCGTCGCCGCCGGCGATCTGGTCGTTGCCCTTCTCGCCATAGATGTAGTCGATGCCTTCGCCGCCCAGGATGGTGTCGTCGCCATCGCCGCCATACAGGTCGTCGAAATTGCCGCCGCCGTCGATGAAGTCGTTGCCCTTCTCGCCGAAGATGACGTCGTAATCCTCGCCGCCATAGAGCGAGTCGTTGCCCTTGCCGCCATACAGCAGGTCTTCGCCGTCATCGCCAAAGACAAGGTCGTCGCCCTTGTCGCCGTACAGCATGTCGTTGCCGGTGCCGCCGTGCAGCTCGTCATTGTCGTCGCCGCCGTACAGCAGGTCGTCGCCGGCATCGCCATACAGGGTGTCCACACCCTTGTCGCCGCGCACCACGTCGAAGCCGGTGCCGCCGCGCATCATGTCGTTGCCGTCGCCGCCTTCCATCGTGTCGTTGCCGGCACCGCCTTCGATGCTGTCATTGCCGGCATCGCCGTAGAGCAGGTCATTGCCGGCCTCGCCGAACAGGCTGTCATTGCCTGCGCCGCCGCGCAGCACATCCTCACCGTCGCCGCCATAGATCAGGTCGTCGCCGGTGCCGCCGTCGATCGAGTCGTCGCCGGCGCCGCCATGCAGCACATCGTTGCCCTGGTTGCCGTAGATCGTGTCCCTGCCGTCGCCGCCGAAGACCGTGTCGTTGTAGCTGTGGCCGGCGATGCGGGTGACCTGCAGATTCACGCTCAGATCGTCGAAGTCCTGGTCGCCGCCGCCCGGCAGGTCCTCCCAGTTGGAATTGCCCGGCTCGGCACTGTCGCCCTCATGGTCGAAGCCATCGGGATTCAGGCCCAGATCGGTGAAGTAGGCCGGATTGCCGGCACCGGCCAGCGGCACGCCGTCGGCAAAGGCGGTCCACTTGCCACCGACGTCCTGGAAGGTGACCTCCGTGCCGTCGGTCAGGCCCGGATTGGCGTCGGCGCCATCGGGGATGATGAAGAAGCCGATCGCTGCCGCACCGGCCAGCTGCGCCGAGGTCAGGTTGAGGGTGGCCTGGTCGCCCTGCTTCACGTTCGACCAGATCACCTGGCCGGTCAGGGGCTGCCCGTTGGCGTCGGCCAGATAGTAGCCGTAGGAATTGTCGTGCCCGGCGTTGGACTGCAGGTATTCGACGTCGATCTGCATGCCGTCGGCGCCGGAGATGCTGTACAGCCCGCCCTGCTGCGCCACGACCGTCGTCGAGCCCTGCTCGGCCACGCCGTCGCCGTGGATCAGGTCGTCGCCGTCATTGCCCTCGATATAGTCGTCGCCCTCGCCGCCCTTGACGGTGTCGTCGCCCTGGTCGCCGAAGATCGTGTCATGGCCGCTGCCGCCGTCGATGCTGTCGTTGTAGGTGCCCTCCGCGCCGACGGTCCGCAGCTCGATATTGTCGAGCAGCGCGCCGTAGGTGTTCTCCAGGCCGATGCCCTTGAAGGACAGGGTGTCGCTGCCATCGCCGGATCCGGCCTCGACGGTGAAGCTGAACCGCTCCCAGTCGCCCAGGTCGGTCAGTTCGGCCACCAGATCGCCGTTCCAGAACACCTGAACGCCATCGGCGGCCGTGGTGTTCTGGGTGCGCATCGCCAGGTCGAAGCTGAGATCCAGCTCCTGCCCCGCGGTCAGGCCGGCAATCGACTGGGAGATCTGGGTATGGCCAGGATGCGCATCCAGTTCGAAGACCTGGTCGTGGCCGGCATCGTTGCGGCCATAGACGCTGGCCAGGTGGACCTCGTAGCCGCCGTCGGCGGTCCAATGGGGCACATCGGTGAAGCCCGCGCCATGGCCCTGGCCACCGGCCTCGAAGTCCCAGTTCAGGACCAGGTTCGGGCCCAGCCCGCCGGACAGCTCGGAGCCGGCGCCATCGCCATGGATCAGGTCCGCGCCGGCACCGCCGTCGATGGTGTCGTCGCCTTCCATCCCGTGGATGGTGTCGTTGCCGTCATTGCCGCTCAGCAGGTCGTTGCCGGTGCCGCCGTCGACCAGGTCGTCGCCGTCGCCGGCGGCCACGGTGTCGGCCCCGGACCCGGCCAGCACCTGGTCGGCCCCGGCACCGCCGGTGATGGAATCCGCGCCCGCGCCGCCATCGATGCTGTCATCGCCGGCACCGCCGTCGATGCGGTCATTGCCGATGCCGCCCGACAGGGTGTCCTCGCCGTCATCGCCTGCCAGGGTATCGTCGCCGGCCCCGCCGGTCAGGGTGTCGGCGCCTGCGCCGCCATAGAGCTTGTCGGCGCCTGAGCCGCCCTCGACCAGGTCGGCATCGTCGCCGCCATAGAGGGTGTCGTTGCCGGCCCCGCCGATCAGGGTGTCGGCGCCGGTGCCGCCATCCATCCGGTCGTCGCCCTCGCCGCCGTCGAGCGCATCGTCGCCGTCATTGCCATACAGGCTGTCGCCATCCTCGCCACCGAGCAGCGAGTCGTCGCCGGCACCGCCCCAGATCCTGTCGGCGCCCTCGCCGCCAACGATCGTGTCGGTGCCGCTGCCGCCCTGGATGCTGTCGTTGCCGGTCCCGCCCAGGATGCTGTCGTCGCCGGAACCGCCGTCGATCAGGTCATCGCCGTCGCCGCCGTCGATCACGTCGTCGCCAAGCATGCCGTCGATGGTGTCGTCGCCGGTGCCGCCGGTGATCGTGTCGTTGTAGCTGGCATCGGCCGGGATCGAATGGGTGACGGTGCGCAGGCCGATATTGTCCAGGAGCGCGCCGAATGTGTTCTCCAAACCGATGCCCTTGAACGACAGGGTATCGGTGCCGTCGCCGGCGCCGGCCTCCACCGTGTAGGTGAAGCGCTCCCAGTCGCCCAGGCCGGTCAGTTCGGCCACCAGGTCGCCGTTCCAGAACACCTGGACACCGTCGGCGGCCGTCGTGTTCTGGGTGCGCATCGCGACGTCGAACGCCAGTTCCAGTTCCTGCCCGGCCGTCAGCCCGGCAATCGACTGGGAGATCTGGGTATGGCCAGGATCGGCATCCAGTTCGAAGACCTGGTTGTGGCCCTCGTCAGAGCGGCCGTAGACGCTGGCCAGATGGACCTCGTAGCCGCTGTCGGCGGTCCAGTGCGGCACATCGGTGAAGCCCGCGCCATGGCCCTGGCCACCGGCCTCGAAGTCCCAGTTCAGGACCAGGTTCTCGCCGTAGGTGACCTCGTCGGGATGCTCGATCGGGCAGTCGTCGCCCTGGATGTAGTCGTCGCCCGACCCGCCGGCCAGGACGTCGTCGCCCTCGCCGCCATAGATCTCGTCGTCGCCCGCGCCGCCGTCGATGACATCGTCGCCGTCCTGGCCCGCCAGGCTGTCATCGCCGTCGCCGCCCTCGATGCTGTCCTCGCCGGCACCGCCCCAGACCATGTCGTCGCCGTCGCCGGCCGTGACCAGGTCGTCGCCGTCACCGCCATCGATCAGGTCGTTGCCCGAACCGCCGTCCAGGGTATCGGCACCCGCATCGCCATCCAGCGCGTCGTCGCCCTCGCCGCCGCTGAGCAGGTCGTCGCCGTCCAGGCCGTACAGGCTGTCGTCGCCCGTGCCGCCCGCGGCCGTGTCGTTGCCCGCTCCGGCGTCGATGCTGTCATTGTCGGCGCCGCCCTCGATCAGGTCGTCGCCGTCGCCGGCATCGATGCTGTCGTCGCCTTCGCCGCCCAGGACCGTATCGTCGCCGGTCCCGCCATCGATCAGGTCGTCGCCGGAACCGCCGTCGATCAGGTCGTCGCCGGCACCGCCGCTGATGACATCGTCGCCCTGGTTGCCCTCGATCACGTCGTTCCCGGCATCGCCGGCGATCGTGTCGTTGTAGCTGCCCAGGCTCAGGCCGGTGACCTGCACGTTGAGGCCGATATCGTTGAAGTCCTGGTCGCCGCCGCCGACGAGGTCCTCCCAGTTGGAATTGCCCGGAACGGCGGTGTCGCCCTCATGGTCGACGCCGTCGGGATTCAACCCGGCATCGGTGAAGTAGGCCGGATTGCCCTGGCCCGCCAGCGGCTGGCCGTCGGCATGGGCGGTCCACTTGCCGGCAACGTCCTGGAACGTGACGGCCGTGCCGTCGGCCAGGCCGCCGTTCAGGCTGGCGCCATTGGGGATGATGAAGAAGCCGACCGCCACCGCGCCGCCAAGCTGGGCCTGGGTCAGTTCGATGGTGGTGCTGTCGCCGGTCTTCACATTCGCCCAGATCACCTCGCCGCCGGTCGGATTGCCGTCGGAATCTGCCAGGTAATAGCCGTAGGAGCTGTTGTAGCCGGCGTCGGAGTGCAGGAACTCCACGTCGATCCGGACGATATCCGCCGTGCCGACCGGATAGAGGCCACCCGCCTGCGACACTTGCGCCGCGGCAGCGGCTTCCACGCCGTCGCCGATCAGCCTGTCGTCGCCGAGGCCGCCCTCGATCCAGTCGTCGCCCTCGCCGCCGGTGACCGTGTCGTCGCCGACCCCGCCAGCCAGCCAGTCGTCGTCCGCACCGCCATGGATGACGTCGTCGCCATCGTCCCCGGCAACGCTGTCCGCGCCCGCTCCGCCGTCGACATTGTCGCTGCCGGCGCCGCCGGCGATCAGGTCGTCGCCGGCATCGCCAGCAATCGTGTCATCGCCGTCTTCGCCCTCGATCGTGTCGCTGCCGGCACCGCCTGACAGCTCGTCGTCGCCCGTGCCGGCAAGGATCAGGTCATCGCCGTCGCCGCCGTCGATCGTATCGTCGTCGGCACCGCCGTCGATCGTGTCGCCGCCCGCGCCGCCGGCAATGCTGTCCGCGCCCGCGTCGCCATCGATGGAATCGTCGCCATCGCCGCCGTCGAGGCTGTCCGCACCCGCGCCGGCATAGATCCGGTCGTCGCCGGCGCCGCCGTCGATCGTGTCATCGCCCGCGCCGCCGTCCAGGGTGTCGTCCCCCGTACCGCCGGCGATGCTGTCCGCGCCCTCGTCGCCATCGATGGAGTCATGGCCCGCACCGCCATCCAGCACGTCGTCGCCGCCGTCCGCGAAGATCCGGTCGTCGCCGTCCCCGCCCTGGACCGTGTCGTCGCCTTCGCCGGACCAGATCGTGTCGTCGCCGGCGCCGCCGGCGATGGAGTCGGCGCCCTCGCCGCCAGCGATGGCGTCATTGCCTGCACCGCCGGCGATCACATCGTCGCCCGCGCCGCCATCGATGGCGTCATGGCCGTCGCCGCCGTCGATCGAGTCGTCGCCGTCGCCGCCATCGAGCAGGTCTGCGCCCTCGCCGCCGGCCAGGACATCGTCGCCAAGCCCGCCCAGCAGCAGGTCGTCGCCGATTCCGCCGTCGATGGTGTCGTCGCCGGTGCCGCCGACCAGGCTGTCATGGCCCGCATCGCCGCTGAGGCGGTCGTCGCCGCCCTCGCCGAGGATCGTGTCGTCGCCTGCACCGCCGGCCAGGACGTCGTCCCCGCCCGGTCCTTCCATCGCCACCGGCAGGCCGGTGAAGCTGATCTGCTCGATCAGGTAGTCGGAGCTGTCGCTGCCGCCGGTCTGTGCCTGGTTGGCATAGGGGTCGGCCTTGAACACCAGGCGGTCGAAGCCGCCGCTGGCGCCCAGGTCGATGCTGAAGTCGACCTGATGTCCGCTGGCCGCCACGAAGGCCGCCTGGCCGACCAGGACCCCGGCCCGATAGGCGTACCAGTGGCCGGTCTCGCCGCCGGCGCCCTCGTTGCGGAACAGCCGCCGGACGGAGACGTCGGAGCTGCCGACCAGCTGGGCGAAGTCCACGATGATCGCCTCGGACTCGCCGGAACTGGTGTTGCGGCCGATCTGCACGGCCGGGCCGGCGGCAGTGCTGCCGCTCACCCCGAAGCCGCCGTCGCTGTACGAGATGTCGCTCGCGGACGGTGCCAGCGGCTGGCCGCTCGCGTCGAGCCGCTGCGCGGTCACCGTGAAGCCGGCATCGGTGCTCGCGACATTGCCCGCGGTGATCAGGCCGGAGAAGTCGGACCCGCCGGTGACGGTATCGCCGCTGTCGCCGTGGATCAGGTCGTCGCCGTCGCCGCCGCTGACGGTGTCGTCGCCACCCTCGCCCCGGACCGTGTCGTTGCCGGCGCCGGCCTCGACCAGATCGTCATCGGCACCCGCACTGACCAGGTCGTCGCCGGAGCCGCCCCCGATCGTATCGCTGCCGGCACCGCCCGACAGGATATCTGCGCCCTCGCCGCCATCGATCAGGTCGGCGCCTTCGCCGCCGGAGATCGTGTCGGCATCGCCACCGCCGGCCAGGCTGTCATCGCCGGCACCGCCGAGGATGCTGTCATTGCCCGCCCCGCCCTCGAGGAGGTCCGCGCCGGCACCGCCGTCCAGGGTATCGGCGTCATCGCCGCCCAGCAGGGTGTCGGCCCCTTCGCCACCGTCCAGCAGGTCGGCGCTGTTGCCACCGCCGAGCAGGTCGTTGCCCGCGCCACCCAGCAGGGTATCGGTGCCGGCACCGCCATCCAGGCTGTCATTGCCATCGTTGCCCTGCAGCAGGTCGTCGCCTTCGCCGCCGGTGACGGTGTCGTCGCCCGCGCCGCCCAGGACAGTGTCGTTGTCCGCGCCCGCGTCGATGCTGTCGCCGCCAGTGCCACCATCGATCAGGTCGGCGCCCGCGTCACCCGTCAGGGTGTCGTCGCCGGCATCGCCAGCGATCGTGTCGGCACCGGCACCGCCGGCCACCAGGTCGGCCTCGTCGCCGCCATCGAGCGAGTCATCGCCGGCACCGCCGGAAATGGTGTCGGCGCCGGCACCGCCAGCGACCGTGTCGTCGCCCGCGCCGCCGTCCAGGACGTCATTGCCCGCTCCGCCGGACAGCTCGTCGTCGCCGGCCTCGCCAAGCAGCTGGTCGTCCGCCGCGCCGCCGGACAGCAGGTCGTCCCCGGCGCCGCCGAGCACGGTGTC
>JAVJON010000036.1:0-240759 GCA_040216765.1 Sneathiellaceae bacterium
GTCCTGAACGGTGGACAGCGCCTTGTTGTCGGACCGCATCGTGGTGGCGATCGACCAGTAGGCGGCATTGTCGCTCGCCTCACCGACGCGGTAGCCGGTGGAGATGCGGGCCTGGGTGGTTTCGAGAGCCTTGTTGGTAGCCTGGAGGGTCTTGAGCGCGGTCATTGCCGACGCGTTGGTCATGATACTCGACATGGGTGTTCCCTTACAAAACGCAGATACTCGACATACCGGATTTCACCGGTAAGACGGCTCGGCATCATGCCAATCATGCGCCCGAAACAAGGGCTCTGACCCGTCCTGAAACGACTAATGTCCCGACCTTTGTAGGGCCGGGACATTTTCATTCGGTTAACGGGGAACGGACGGCCGGTCGGCCGACCGACCGCGATCCTAGCCGCGGAACAGCGACATGATCGACTGCGAGTTCTGGTTGGCTATCGACAGGGCCTGGATGCCGAGCTGCTGCTGGACCTGGAGGGCCTGCAGACGGGTCGATTCCTTGTTCATGTCGGCGTCGACCAGCGTGCCCACGCCGCGGTCGATCGTGTCCATCAGATTGCCGACGAACTCGGTCTGGAGATCGATGCGCTTCTTGGCGGCGCCGAGGTCGGACGCGGCCGTGGTCATCTTGCTGATCGCGTCGTCGACGCCCTTGATGTAGTTCTCCAGCGTCGTCAGGTCGGCGGTGCTGTTGGTCAGGGCCGAGATGTCGAGCGTGGCGACGGTGAAGCCGCCGGTAGACTGGTCGGCGAGCAGCGTGCCGGTGGCGGCATCGTAACGGCCGTCGAGAATGCCGGTGCCGGCCGCGGCCGCATCGACGGCGGCGTCGAACAGCTTGGTGCTGGACGTGTCGACCGAAATCGTGCCGATCGACACGGTACCGTCGGTGGCACGGGTGAAGGAGGCGACGATCGATTTGGTGGCGCTGTAGCCCGCGGCGCTGGAATCAACCGACAGCCAGTTCTCGCCGGAGAAGGTCGATGCGCCGGCGTTCGACGTCAACTGGCCCTGCAGCGCGGTGATCTCGGACTGGATCTTGGCCCGGTCGACACCCGGCTCGCGGGCGGCCACGAGCTTGGCCTTGATCTCGTCGACCACGTCGATGGCGGCCTTCATACCGGTATAGGCGGTGTCGACCTTGGCGGCGCCGAGGCCGAGCGCGTCCTGAACGGTGGACAGCGCCTTGTTGTCGGACCGCATCGTGGTGGCGATCGACCAGTAGGCGGCATTGTCGCTCGCCTCGCCGACGCGGTAGCCGGTGGAGATGCGGGCCTGGGTGGTTTCGAGAGCCTTGTTGGTGGATTGGAGGGTCTTGAGCGCGGTCATTGCCGACGCGTTGGTCATGATACTCGACATGGGGGAGTGTCCCTTACTGACTGCCACAAACTAACGAACAGGGTCATACCGGACTCCACCGGTAAGACGGCTTGGCATCATGCCATCGACCCCTTTGTGCAGGGCGTCGATCCATCCTGATTAACCGTGTTGTGATGGAAAAAATTTACCAAACCGATAATTTTCGGTCGGGATTTCAAGAAAATGGCTAACGCTTCGTTACCGGCGGTCGCTGGCTGGCGCGGCGCGGGCCCCTCGGCACCGGGGCCGGGGGCGCGTCAGTTGAAGGAGCGCACCAGACTGCCGACGAGCAGGTTCCAGCCGTCGATCAGCACGAAGAACAGGATCTTGAAAGGTAGGGATATGACGGTGGGCGGCAGCATCATCATGCCCATCGCCATCGTTACGGTTGCGACCACGAGGTCAATCACCAGGAACGGCAGCACGATCAGAAAACCGATTTCGAAGCCGCGCCTGATTTCCGAGATCATGAATGCCGGCACAAGAACGCGCAGGTCGACCTGCTCGCCTGCGACCACGTTCTGGCCGCGCTCACGGGCGAGGTCGGCGAACAGGTTGAAATCGGCGTCGCGGACATTGGCCAGCATGAAGTCGCGAAACGGATCGGCAATGCGCTGCATGGCCTCGGTCTCGTCGATCTGGTTGTTCACCAGCGGGCGCACGCCGTTGTTCCATGCGCTGTCGAAGGTCGGCGTCATGACATAGAAGGTCATGAACAGGGCAAGGCTGATCAGGATGATGTTGGCCGGCGTGGTCTGCAGGCCGATGCCGGCGCGCAGGATGGCAAACACGATCACGAAGCGGGTGAAGCTGGTGACCATGATCAGCAGCCCGGGCGCCACGGAAAGCACGGTCAGAAGACCGAACACCTGGATGATATAGCCGATCGTGGCACCGTCGGCCTGGCCGGTGATCTGCCCGAGGTCGAGTTGCTGGGCGTGCGCTGTCGCGGTCAGTGCGAGCAGGGCGGCGGCGATGGCGGCAAGCGTTCTCATTCGAACAAAAGGGTCCTGATCACGAGTTCCCGCGCAAGACCGTTGCTGCGGATGCGCGCGCGTTCTTCAAGATCGGTCTTCAGGTGCTGGAAGCCGCTTGCGCCCTGGACCTGCTGCAGGGTGACGGTGCGCATATAAGCGAGAATGTCCTGATGGATGCTGCGGACCAGTTCCGGGTCGGGCGGGGCCGCGAACACCATCGACAGTTCCATGCGCACCCAGATGTCGGCCGGCGCGCTCAGATTGGTGGTGATCGGCTCGAGCGGCACCAGGCGCGGCACGGGTTTCGCCTCGCCGTCGCCGTCCTGTTCTTCTTCCCCGCCGTGCGCGGCACGGTCGCCCGGCGTCTCCGCCTGTACGGGCTCGACCGTGATCTTCTGGGTCTCCGGCTCGGTATCGGAACCGGTCTTGAGGTAGATGCCGGCACCCCAGCCGCCGCCGATCGCCAGCATGGTCAGCGCCGCCATCACGCCGATCTGGACGATCAGCGACGGGCCCTTCTTGGCTTCGGTCTGGTCTTCGGCGTTGGCCAGCGACATTGCCCCTTGATAATCCTTAGAACGGAGAGATCAGATCCAGGATCTGATGGCCATAGGGAGGCTGCTGGACCTCGGTCAGCCGGCCGCGGCCGCCATAGGAAATCCGCGCCTCGGCGATGCGCTCGTAGGGAATGGTGTTGCTTGCGCTGATGTCGGCGGGGCGCACGATGCCGGCGATGGTGAGAATGCGCAATTCGGCGTTGACGCGCACTTCCTGCGAGCCCCTGATCATCAGATTGCCGTTGGGAAACACTTCGGTGACGACGGCGGCGACCGACAGGCGGATGTTTTCCGAACGCGCCGTCGCGCCCGAGCCGGCGGCAGTCGAGCGCGAATTGATATCGAGATCGGCGGACGCGGATTTACCGACGCCGTCCGCCTCGAACCCGCCGGCCAGGCCGAGCGTCCGGTTGGTGGTGCGGCTGCGGTCGGATTCGTTGTTGAGGATCGCCTTGTCGTTGATCGAGATGAACACGGTCAGGATATCGCCGACCACCAGGGCGCGCGCGTCCTCGTAGAGCTGGCTCTGGCGGTCGTCCCACAGGGAGAACCGCTTGACCGGCGCGGCCGGCGATTCGGGATAGGCCTGTACAGAGCCGGTCGCGGGATCGAGGCCCGAGCCGACCGGCGACAGGCTCGGGGCGCGGCCGATTTCGTTCAGCTCGCCAGCGCAGCCGGCCAGCAAGAGCCCTGTCGCCAGGATCGGCAGGCTGCGTTTCATGTCGGGTCCTCGGCTTTGGCGACATCGGCGATGATGCCGGTGAGTTTCGCGGCCGCCTGAACATCCATCTCGTTGAGGATGCCGCCGGCCTGGCGTCCCTTGAGCTTCAGGATGATCGCGGCGGCCAGCATGGCGTCCATCTTTTCCAGTCGGGCGGCGGCGGCGTCGGGGCGCATGCGGGCGTAGATGCCGACAATGCTGTCCTCGGCGCTGTTGATGACCTCGTTGCGCTTGTTCAGCCAGGCCTCGTATTCGCTGCGCTTGGCTTCCAGCGCGACGATGCGCTCGTCGATCTCCGAGCGCAGTTTCTCCAGCTCCTGGGCCTGCACGGCGTAGCGGCGGTCGCGTGCGGCGTCGATGATGTTGGCGCAGAATTCGCGCACCTCGTCGGTGAGGCGCGAGGGAACCTTGCGCGCCTGGGCGAAGGAATCCGAAACCGCGAACGCGCCCGCGCCGAAACACAGCGCGGCGAGCAGGCCGATCGCCAACGTCCGGGGAAGGGCGCGTTTCGCTGTTCGCATGCTTGTCGCCACCTTTCCGTCTCCTATTGCAGAACCAGTTCGGCCTGCAGCGCGCCGGCCGACTTGATCCCCTGCAGGATCGCGATGATGCCGTCCGGCTTGACGCCGATACGATTGAGGCCGGCTACCAGTGTCTGCAGGTCGGGACCGTCGAGCAGCGCCACGCGCGCATCGTCCTGCTGGGCGTCGATGATCGTGGAGGGCTCCTCGGCGGTTTCGCCGCGCGAGAACGGCGCCGGCTGTACGATTTTCGGCTGTTCGGTGATGCGCACGGTCAGCGCGCCGTAGCTGACGGCGACCTGCGATATCTTCACATCCTGGCCGATCACGATCGTGCCGGTGCGCTCGTCGATCACCACGCGTGCCGGGGTGTCGGTCTGGATGATGAGGTTTTCCAGTTCGGCCACGAACCGCGCTGCCGAGATGCCGCCGGGCTTGTTGATCAGGATGGTGCGCGCGTCCTGCTCGCTGGCGGTGCGCTTGCCGAAGCGGCTGGTGGTGTAGCGATTGATCGCGTCGGTGATCCTGACGGCGGTCGAAAAATCCGGATTGCGCAACTGCATCGTCAACACGCTGTCGTCGTTGAAGCGCGCTGCGACCTGGCGTTCGACGATCGCACCGTTGGGGATGCGGCCGGATGTCGGCACGCCCCTGGTCAGGGTCTCGGCCTCGCCCTGTGCGGTGAAGCCGGACACGAAAACCGGACCCTGGGCGACGGCGTAGATCTCGCCGTCCGGCGCGCGCAGCGGCGTCATGACCAGGGTGCCGCCGGCAAGCGAGGTCGCGTCGCCGAGCGAGGACACGTTGATGTCGATGCGCGATCCCGATTGCACGAAAGGCGGCAGGTTGGCGGTGACGATCACGGCGGCGACGTTTTTGGCCCGCGCGCGCCCGTCCTCCATGGCGATGCCGAGATTGCGCAGCATGGCGCGGATCGACTGTTCGGTGAACGGCGAATTGCGCAAGCCGTCGCCAGTACCCTGCAGGCCGATTACCAGGCCATAGCCGATCAGCTGGTTGTCGCGCGCGGTCTGCAAGGTGGCGATGTCCTTGATGCGCGAAGCCGGCCCGGTGGGCACGGGCAGATTGGACGACTGGCCGCTGGCGGAGACCTGGATGGCCTCCGCGCCGTCATACCCGTCATTGAGCTCGCCGCCGGAATTGGCCGGCGGCGCCGCAATCAGGCCGAAACAAAGGGCCAGGACAAGGCGCTTGATCATATCGCGCCGACCCGGATCGATCCGTCCGCCATGACGATGCCGGTAAACACGGCGCCGGAATCGGCGTTCCTGACCTTGACCATGTCGCCGATCGCGCCCGGCTGGAGCGGGATGCCGATGGTGGAGATCTGAAGCCCGCCATGGACATAGCTGACGGCGACCGGCGCGCCGGCCTCCACCATATAGGCATCGCGCAGAGCGTTGATCGGGATCAGCTTGCCCGGCAGCAGGGTGCGCTTGGCGACCTTGCCGGTGACCTGGTCGGCATATTGCGCGATCGAGGTCAGGATGCGGTTGCTGCGCCGAAGCTTGACCTCGGTCAGCGCGCCGGCATCGACCGTTTCGCCGGGGTAGATCACGCGCTTCGCCACCACCGCCATTTCCTGCGCGACGGCTGTCCCGGCAAGGGCGGCGAGCGTCAGGGTCGCGCCGAGGACGAGTGTGGAGATGCGAAGCCGCGACATCGGCCTACCGGATGCTCTGCGTGACGACGGACGCCATCTCGTCGGCCGCCTTGATGACCTTGGAATTCATCTCGTAAGCACGCTGGGCGGAAATCAGCTCGGTGATTTCCTTGACCGGGTCGACATTGGAATTCTCCAGATAACCCTGCTCGATGGCGGCATAACCGGGGTCTCCGGGCACGCCGACATTGGCCGCGCCGGAGGCGGCGGTCTCCCGGAAGAGATTGTCGCCGAGCGGGGCGAGGCCCGCCTCGTTGGGGAAGGTGGCAAGCGTGATCTGGCCGAGATCCTGCAGGTCGACCTGGCCGTCGAGGCGGGCGAAAACCTGACCCGACTTGTTGACGATGACCTCGACCGTCTCGGCCGGGAAGACGATGTCGGGCACGACGCGGAACCCGTCAACGGTGACCAGTTCGCCATTGGCATTGGTGTTGAACGCGCCGGCGCGGGTATAGAGCGTCTGACCGTCGGCTCCTTCGATCTGGAACCAGCCCGGTCCCGTCAGAGCCAGGTCGAACTTGTTGCCGGTGCTGTCGAGCGCACCTTGCATGTGCACGTTCCTCACCGCAGACGCCTTGACGCCGAGGCCGATGCTCGCGCCTTCCGGCACGATGCTCTGGTCGGCCCGGTTCGGGACGCCCTGCAGCCGCTCGACCTGATAGAGAAGGTCGGAGAACTCGGCGCGCGCGCGCTTGAAGCCGGTCGTGTTGATGTTGGCGATGTTGTTGGCGATCACTTCCAGGTTGAGCTGCTGGGCGTTCATGCCGGTGGCGGCAATGGCTAGGGCTTTCATCGCTGTTCCTCAGATCGCCATGCGGCTGATTTCGAGATAGGCGGTCACGATCTTGTCGCGGATCGCGATCGCGGCTTGCAGGGTCTGCTCGGCGCTCATCACGGCGTCGACGACGTCGCGCGCCTGGATGTCGCCGCCTTTCAAGGCGAGCATGGATGCGCTTTCGGCGCGCTCCAAGGTGGCAACCGACTGGCTCGCAGCCGCTTCCAGGGCCGCTTCGAACGAGGCCGGCGAGATCGAGGGCGCGACCGGCGGGGCGGCGGGCCCGACGCCGGCCAGCCCGTTGCCCAAAGACGTCTGGTTGAGGCGGTCGACCAGTCCCAATCCGGCGATCATGTCTGCGACCTCAGCAAGTCGATGGTCATGGAGATCAGCTGGCGCGCCTGCTTGATCACCTGAAGGTTGGCATCGTAGGAGCGGTTGGCCTCGCGCATGTCGGCCATTTCGATGATCGGATTGACGTTGGGCATCTTCACGAATCCGCCGTCGTCGGCGGCCTGATGGCTCGGCAGATATTCGGTCGGGAACTCGCTGCGGTCGAGGTCGACCGACTGGACACGCACGAAGGAGCCGCCATTGTCGCGATCGAGCGCGGTGGCGAAGGTCACGGTCTTGCGCTGATACGGGTCGGCGCCCGGCGTATTGCCGGTCGACTGGGCGTTGGCCAGGTTCTCGGAGACGACGCGCAGGCGCTCGGACTGCGCGCCGAGACCCGACGCGGCGATCTTGAGAGCGGCGGAAAGCGGATCGATCGCCATCAGCCCCTCGTCGCCATCATCATCATGCGGTGGAAGGATTTCACGATCGCCGTGTTCAGTTCAAAGGCGTGGCGGACCTCGCCGGCTTTCACGAGTTCCTGCTCGACGGTGACCGAATTGCCGGAAGGCGAGGCGGTTTCGATCGCGTCCTGGCGCAGGTTGGACGTTTCGCGGCCGGCGCCAAGGGGGATGTGCCCGGCCCGGGTCGGCGCAAAGGCGAGCTTGGCGCTATCGAGCACTTGTTCGAACGGCACGACGTCGATCGCCTGATAGCCGGGCGTGTTGATGTTGGCGATGTTGCCCGCCACGGCCGACTGACGCACGGACAGCCAGCGCGCCTGCTGCGCGGCGAGATCGAACAGACTTACCGGTTGCATGATCTTTCCCTCGGTCAGGGGCAGATTAGAAACACAGTCTTGCGCGGACCTTGCGTGGTCGCGTCAGCGTCGTTTGACCTGAAGGGGGGGCTCGTCGAGGGGCCGGAGATGAGGCAACCGCTCACCGGTCTTGCCGCCGCGCCGTCACGCGGGCGCGACGCCCGAGCGACGGCCTCATTGCGTCATTTCGATCACGGTGTCGTTGCTGGTGCGAAGGATCCAGGACCCCGAGCGCATCTCGATCGCCGTAACGCGGGAATTGTCGGGAAGGATCGATCCGCGCTGGACCACCCAGAAACCGTTCGCGTCCTGGATCATCGCGCGCCCCTTGGCGACGTGGATCAGGGTGTAGGCGGGCTTGCGGGCCGGAAAGGGTTGCACGCTTCCGGTGGTTTCCGGCGCGACCCGGTCCGGCATGACCGTGCCGGTGGGGGCGAAATCCAGCGGCAGTTCAGCGATTTCCTCCCGCGTGAGGCGCTGCGGTGTCCAGTTGACCTGCGGCGTATAGAACGGGCCGGACAGGTCGGATTCGCCGGCGCTTCCGTCGAAATCGACCACCCGCACACCGAATTGTTCCTGGTGGAAGAAAACGTACCAGGGAAAGGTGAAGCTCGCCGCGCCGATGCCAAGCCCGAGGCCGGCGAGGACGGCGTCGGCCAGGCTGTAGCGCCCCTTGCGCCTGGGCTGGCCGCGGACGGGCTTTGTGGTGGTCGGCATGCCGGCGAGCTCGGGTTCGTCCGTCCTGCCGCGTTTCCGACCGAAGATACGCCAGCTAGCCATCCGCTGCCTCCAGAGCCTTGAGATGCCGCGCCAGTTCGGAGAATGGATCGGCGATCGCGCCGTCGTGCGGCGCTTGCATCAGCGCCTGATAGATCGCGGGAACCTGGCGCACCGCGTTGTCGAGTTCGCCGTCGCCGCCCGGTTTGTAGGCGCCGAGAATGCGGATGTCGCGCGTCTCCTCGAACCGGGAAATCATCGCCTTGAGGCGCGTGACAAGGGTGCGCTCTCCGTCGCTCCAGGCGCGGTTGGCGAGCCGCGATACCGACGCCAGCGGGTCGACGGCGGGATAGCGGCCCTGTTCGGCGATGGCGCGTTCGAGCACGACATGGCCGTCGAGGATGCCGCGGACCGAATCGGCCACCGGATCGTTGTGATCGTCGCCGTCGACCAGAACCGAGATGATGGCTGTGATCGAGCCGGCACCTTCGCCGCCGGGACCGGCGCGCTCGAGCAGTTTCGGCAGGTCGGTGAAGACGGAGGCCGGATAACCGCGCGCGACCGGTGGCTCGCCGGCGCCGATCGCGACCTCGCGCAGGGCGTGCGCGAACCGTGTTACGGAGTCCAGGATCAGCAGGACCTTGTCGCCGCGATCCCGGAAATATTCGGCCACCGACATGGCGGTGCCGGAGGCGCGCTTGCGCATCATCGCGCTTTCGTCGCTCGTGGCCACAACCGCGACGGTCTTTTTCATACTTTCGGTGCCGATCGTGTCCTCGAGAAACTCGCGCACCTCGCGCCCGCGCTCGCCGACCAGGGCGATGACGACCGTATCGAAGGCCTGGGCGGCGGCCAACATGGCGAGCAGCGTCGACTTGCCGACGCCGGAGCCCGCGAACACGCCCATGCGCTGGCCGAAGCACAGCGGCGTGAAGATGTCGATCACCTTGACGCCCGTACGGAAGGACGCGTCGACGCGCTGCCGCGACAGCGCCGGCGGCGTTACGGACATCGCGGGATTGCCTGTATCGGGCACCAGCGGCGCGCCACCGTCGACGGGATGGCCGAGCGCGTCGACGACGCGCCCCTTCCACGAAACGTCCGGTCCGATGCGAAACCGGCCGCGCAGGAATACCGGGTCTGCAATGCCGGCGTCGAAGGTAGTGTCGAATGGCGCGACGAGGACGCTGTCGGCACTGATTTGCACGACTTCCCCGGCTTTCGGTCCATGGCGGCCGCGATGTTCGACGATGTCGCCCAGCCTCGCGGCGGTCGACAGCCCGCCGACCCTGTAATGGGTGGCGGAAACCTCCTGCACATGTCCGCCACGGCGTATGAGCGCGTCATCCGCGACCAGGCCGCGATGGAGGCGCCCCAACGCCTCCAGCACGTCGAGCCCCCTGCCGCCGGCGTCCGGGGACAGTGCCGGCGCGGACGCGGTCGCATATTCGTGCAACGGACCGGTCGGTTCCACCGCTCTAGCTGCCGAGCGCCTTGACAGCGCCATCGAGCGACTTGTCGCTTTCGCGGATCGCGGCGGCGGCATTCTCGAAGGCGCGCTGGACCATGATCAGCCGGGTCATTTCCTTGACCGGATTGACGTTGGATTCCTCGACGAAGCCCTGCAGCACGCCGACCTCGAGACTATCGACCACGGCTTCGGGCGGACTGGCCGGAATAACGCCGGAATTGCCATAGCGTGCGAACTGTGCGCCCGGGGCGAAGGTGAACAGGCCTATCGCGCCGACCGGCTGCCCGTTCTGGCGCAGCATGCCGTCGCTGCCGGCCGTCGGCGCACCCGCGAACGGATCGAGCTGGATCGGCGCGCCGCCGGCGTCCAGCACCGGATAGCCTTCGGTCGAAACCAGTTCGCCGGTTTCCAGCATTGTGAAGCGGCCGTCGCGCGTCATCACCGGGCCGGCGGGCGTCTCGATGGCGAACCAGGCCTCGCCGCGTACCGCGAAATCGAGCGGATTGCCGGTCTGCTTGACCGGGCCCGACATTGTCGACAGAAAGGTCGAGCCGGGCGAGACATAGGCAACCGAATCCGAGCCGGATTGCGATACGATATCCTCGAATTTCACTTCCGTCGCCCGGAAGCCGACAGTGTTGGCATTGGCGACGTTGTCGGCGATCGTGCGCAGTCGCTTTTCGAGCGCGACCTGGGCGGAAAGGGCGACATAAAGACCGGTCTGCACGGGCGCGTCCTCAGAACTTCAGCTTCTGCATGGTCAAAAGCAGGTCGGTGGAAATCCCCAGTTCGGCCGGCTGGCCGAACAGGATGGCCGAATTGGGCAATGTGGCCGAGGTCGGGTTTGCGATCTCCCACATGCTCGTGAAGCGGCTCAGAAATTCCGAAAGGGCTTCGGGGTCCTTGAAATCCTCGATGTCGAGCGAACGCTCGAAAATCTCGACCTGCTTGTCGACGTCGAGAAGCGCGAAGGAATCGGGCAGGCTCAGCGAGGTGCGAACGACCTTGGCCAGCGCGCTGTCGGCGAGGATGGAATAGAAACTTTCGATATCGGGCGCCTTGCGCTCGAAATAGAGCGCCAGCCTGACCCCTTCGTTCTGGTCGCCGGCGTTTTCCTCCAGCGTCTGGCGCAGATAGCGGTCAACGGTGCCCTGTCGGGTGCGATCGAAGATCGTGGTGTCTTCGCCGAAGCGGGCGAAGTTGAAGGTTTCGGCGAATTCGCGATAGCGCTGGTCGTTGAGCGAATTGGCGAAACTGTCGCTGTCGTCGATGCCGCCCTCCAGCACCTTGACCATGAACGCCTTCGCGTAAGCCATATCCTCCAGGCCGAAGGCTTTCATGGCGTAGCGGTAAAGGCGGTCGTTGCCCATGAAGTCCTCGACCGATTTCACCTTTTCGATGTTTTCCAGATAATAGTCGCTCTCGCGCTGAACCATCGGTTGCGTCTGGACCCGCTGGAGCGAACGCTCCAGGTCGCGCGTAATCGCGTTGTAGCTGACAAATGTGCTGACCAAGCGGGTGCTCCGGTGCGGGTTCGACCTGTGTCACCCTAGGCGCGATTGCTTGCGTGAACCTTTCCGGCGCCGCGCTGCGTACGGTCAAGCCTCACACAAGCAAGCCGCGTTAGGTGAAGTCTTCAAGCGAATTGCGGAGGCGCCGCTTTGGGCATTCTCATCGGTCTGGTTGTCACGTTCGGCTGCGTTCTGGGTGGCTTCATGGCCATGGGGGGGCACATCGATGTGCTTATCCAGCCCTGGGAGTTCGTCATCATCGCCGGCGCCGCGCTCGGCATTTTCCTGATCGGCAATCCGATGTCGACGGTCAAGGACGCCGGCCGGGCGATCGTGGAGGCCTTCAAGCACGCCGTTCCCAACGAGAACGACTATCTGGAAACGCTCGGCGTGCTGCACAGCCTGATGCGCGAGCTCAAGTCCAAGTCGCGCAGCGAGGTCGAAGGCCATATCGACAATCCCGAGGAATCGCCGATCTTCCAATCCTATCCGCTGGTACTGAAGAACAAGGACCTGACGCATTTCATCTGCGACTATTGCCGGTTGATCATCATCGGCAATGCTCGTTCGCACGAGATCGAGGCGCTGATGGACGAGGAAATCCACACCATCCGCCACGACAAGCTGAAATCCTATCACGCGCTCGTGGCCATCGGCGACGGCCTGCCGGCGATCGGCATCGTGGCCGCCGTGCTCGGCGTCATCAAGGCGATGGGCGCGCTCGACGAATCGCCCGAAGTGCTGGGCGCGCTGATCGGCGCCGCGCTGGTGGGAACGTTCCTGGGCATCTTCCTGTCCTACGGCGTGGTCGGGCCGATCGCGGCCAAGATCAAGGTCGTGCGCGAGAAGCGCAACCGGCTCTACATCATCGTCAAACAGACGCTGCTGGCCTACATGAACGGCGCGCTGCCGCAGGTCGCGCTGGAGTTCGGCCGCAAGACGATCTCCTCCTACGACCGGCCTTCGATCGACGCCGTCGAGGAGCAGACGCTGAACCCGGGTGGCGGCGAAGCGAAAAAGGCGGCCTGACATGGCGGATGGCGCCCCTATCCCCGAGCGTGGTGGAAGCGATATCCTCGAGCGCCTGCTTGGCGATACCGGGGAGCCGGACCTCATCATCGAGAGCGCGCGCAATCTGGGCGAGCGCACGCTGAAGCCGCTGCGCGCGGCAATGGGCGAGGGCATGAGCCATCCGGTCCCGATCGATCTGGGCGGGGCCGACACGGCGCGCATGAAGCAGGCGATCGGCGATGCGGGACCGCACGACGCCGTGGTGGTGGCGGCGTCGGCCAATTCGCCCGACGCCCTGGTCATCCGGGTCGACCCGATGGCGATCGCGGTACTTATCAACGCGCTGTTCGGCGCCGAGCCCGATGCCGAGCCGGAGGCGATCACCCGCGAACTGTCGCCGCTCGAGCGCGAGGTCGCGTGGCTCGCCGCCCAGCAGGTCGCAACCGCCTTCAACGGCTTTGGCCAGCGGGCGCTGCAGGTTCGGTTCCCGCTGCCGCCGGTGCAGTCCGGCGAGGGGCTGGAAAAGATCGCACTGCGCGACGGACCGGCGGTGAAGATCGAATTCCTCGTGGAGGCCGAGCCCGAACCCGGACGTATCGTGGTGGTCATGCCGCAACGCATCCTGTTGCGTCCGCGCGACGAAACGGGGGCGGGCGATGCAGCCCCGTCCGGGGGGCGGGCCGACGACTGGTCGGCGCGTTTCAGCGAGGAGGTGATGCGTTCGAAGGTCAAGCTCCAGGCGACGATGCCGCTCGCGCGCATGAGCCTGGGTGCGATTGCACGGCTGAAACAGGGCCAGACCATCGCGTTGGCGCCCGATGCGGCCGCGCAGGCCACGCTTGCAAGCAAGAACAAGACGCTGTTCGTTTGCGAGTTCGGCCGGCTTGGACAAAACTATACCGTACGAATCAAAAGCCCCTGGAATACCGAAGAGGAACTGATCGATGGGCTTTAACCTGCCTGACCTGACCCGGCCCGTCAGGGTCGCGGGACCGGGAGCTGGACGATGAGCCAGGTCAACGCTCCGGCCGGGACCGGAGACGAAGAAGAGGAATTGAACCGGGCAATCGACGAGTTGCGCGGCGTCCTGCACGAAGGCGAAGGCGCCGCGGACGCGCCCGCCGACGCGGCGGGTCTCGCGGCCGGGGGGCGGTCGGCGCCGGACTATGCGCCCGGTGAGATGGGCGGCGACGACGCTGGTTCCGGCGTCATCATGGGCATCCCGGTCGACGTGCAGATCGTCCTGGGCAGCACCGAGATGCAGGTCTCGCAACTGATGTCGCTGCGCAAGGGTGCGACCGTCGCCCTCGACCGTCGGATCGGCGAGCCGGTCGACGTGGTCGTCAACGGCCGCAGGATCGCGCGCGGCGAGATCACCGTGCTGGAGAGCGATTCGTCCCGTTTCGGCATCCGGCTGACGGAAATCATCAGCAACTCGAAAGTTTCCTGACCGCTCCATGGATTTCGACGCGCACACATCGACCACGTCGCAGGGGATCACGGCCGAAAGCCTGACGCGGGCGCAAAAGGCGGCGGCGATCCTGGTGGCGATGGGCAAGCCCGCGGCCGGCCGGCTCTTGAAGTTCTTCAGCCACGAGGAGCTGAAGTCGCTGATCGAGGCCGCGCGGATGCTCAAGACGATCCCGCAGGGCGAACTGGAAAAGATCATCGCCGAGTTCGAGGACGAGTTCGCCGAGGGGGCGGGGCTGATGGATTCGGCCGCCACGATGGACAAGATCCTGAGCGAGTCGCTCTCGCCCGAGGAAGTCAACGCGATCATGAACCACGGCACGGAAACGGGTGGCGAGGCGCCGTTGGCGGTGTGGCCGCAGATCGAAAAGCTCGAACCCGAACGCGTCGGCGCCTTTCTGGCCGGTGAACATCCGCAGACGGCGGCGCTGGTGCTGACGAAACTGTCCTCAACGGCCACGGCCAACGTCCTCTTGGCCATGCCCAAGCAACAGCGCGGCGAGGTCGCCAAGCGCATGGTCACCATGGGCAACGTCAAGCCCGGCGCATTGCGGATCGTGGAAAACCAGTTGCGGTCCACGCTTCTCGGCGACAGCGCGAAAAAGTCGTCGAGCGAAGGCCAGGCGCGGGTGGCCACGGTTCTCAACGAGTTGGAAAAAGCGCAACTCGACGAGATCCTGTCGGACATGGAAACGGCCGGTTCGCAGGACGTGCATGCCATTCGCTCGCAGCTGTTCTCGTTCGAGGATCTGCCGCTGCTCAGTCAGAAGGCGCGGCTTGCGCTTTTCGACGGCCTGTCCACGGAGATCGTCACTCTGGCGCTTCGCAACGCGAGCAAGGAACTGACGGAAGTGGTGTTGTCGGCGCTCGGCGTGCGCTCGCGCCGCATGATCGAGGCCGAGCTGTCGATGGAGATCGACGGTCTTCCGGCGGCGGAGATCGCGAAGGCCCGCCGAGCGATCGCCACCACCGCCATCCGCCTGTCCAAGGACGGCAAGATCGAGCTGCCGTCCACCCAGGCTGCCGCTTAGCCAACGCCTTGCGGCGCTCGCCCACGCGGCGGCCCTGGCGATGAAAGGACGGCTCCTTCATGGCCGAAGACCAGGACAAGGACAGCAAAACCGAGCCGGCCACGGAAAAGAAAATCCGTGACAGCATCGAAAAGGGCAATCAGCCGTTTTCGCGCGAGACGCCAATCCTGGCCTCCTTCGCCGCCATCGCCATCTTCCTGCTGTTCTTCGCCTACGACACCAGCATCCGGCTGGCCGGTTTCCTGTCGACGTTTCTCGAACGGCCGGAGGAATGGCGACTGGAAACCGAGCTCGACGCGATCTCGCTCTACCAGACCGTCTTCATCGAGATCGCGCGCGCCATCATGGTGGTGATGTTCCTGCTGGTGGCGGCCGGGCTTGCGGCGTCGGTGTTCCAGAACCTGCCGCGTTTCGTCGGTAATCGCGTGATGCCGAAACTCTCCCGCATATCGCTGATCGGCGGCTGGAAGCGCGTTTTCGGGGTCAAGGGTTTCGTGGAGTTTCTGAAGTCCCTCGGCAAAGTGCTGTTTGCGATGGTGTTCTTGTATTTCGTCATGCACGACGTCGATGTGCGTCTGCTGCAGGGCATGGTCACCCATCCGCTGGGTTTCGGTAGCGTGATCCGCGACATGGCCGTCGAGCTGGTGGTGACGATCACCATCGTCATGGTCCTGATCGCCGCGGCCGACCTCTTGTGGTCGCGCTATCACTGGCTCGAGGAACTGCGCATGACCAAGCAGGAGGTCAAGGACGAGGTCAAGCAGGCCGAGGGCGATCCGATCCTGAAATCGCGGATGCGCTCGCTCGCCCGCGACCGTGCGCGTCAGCGCATGATGGCGGCGGTCCCGCGCGCGACGCTGGTGGTCGCCAACCCGACCCACTACGCCGTGGCGCTGCGCTACGTGCGCGAGGAAAGCGCGGCGCCGGTGGTTGTGGCCAAGGGCCAGGATCTGATTGCGCTCAAGATCCGCGAGATCGCGGAAGAGCACAATGTGCCGGTTTTCGAGGACGTGGCGCTCGCCCGTTCCATCTTCAAACAAGTTTCGGTCGATAGCATGATTCCGCCTCACTTCTACGAGGCGGTCGCGGAACTGGTCCGCATCATTCACAGCAGCCGCAACGGCGCGAAGACAGGCAAGTCGCATTCATGAATCGCCAGCCGCACACTTCTGCACGCGAAATCATCGTAGCCGATGCGATCCGTGAGGTCGTATCGGAACTGCGCCTGATCGATGTCGCCGATTACGTGGCTTATATCCGGCTGGAATATTTCGCCAATCTGGCCGATATCGTGGAATCGGCGGCCGAACTCTATTTCATGCCCGATACGCTGCGTTTCGGCCATGGCGGCGATGTCGATCTCGGCTGGTCGGGCGAGCCGACCGTCAATCTCGACCTGCAATTGCGGCCGAAAGGGGCGACGGTCTATTTCACGCTCAACATGACCGCGCTCAAGGCCGGGGTCGAGATCGGCTACGTCGCACTCGACGATCCTTCGCCCGATCCGATGGAAAACACCCGGTTTCTGGCCAACGCTCTGGATGCGTCCAAGATCCGCCGCACGGCCCCGCTCAACATCTGAGCGGGTATTGCGAGCTAAGCGATCAGCCCGAGCCGCAGCGCCTTGGCCACCGCGTGGGTGCGGCTCATCGCGTTGAGCTTGTGGGTGGTGGCGGCGAGATACTGGTTGGTGGTGTGCACCGACAGGCCGAGCGCCGCGGCGATGTCCTCGCTGGTCTTTCCTTCGGCCGTCATTGTCAGGCACTCGAGCTCGCGTTTGGACATTGGCGGCGTGCCGTCGAGCTGCGACAGGCGCAACCTGGCAACCGACCGGAACAGCGAAAAGGCGCGGATGTGCAGGTCGCACACCAGGCCGTCGTCAACGGCCATGTCGCGGCCGGCAAGGACGAAGAAACCGCCGATCCCGCCTTCGGCGAACACCGGCAGGGCCATGCCCGGCAGGTTCGACGTCAGGGCGGGCATGTTGTGGCCGAGCGAGACGAGCGGAAAGGCCGGACATTGCTGGGCGCCGGTTTCGCAATACCACCATGCCGGGGCGAGCGATTCGGTACGCGTGGCCATCCACGCCATACCTGCGGGACCGCAGATCGCCCGCGACAGGTCGGACGTGCGCGGGAATTCCCGGTCGAAGACCGTGGCCAGTCCGGGTATGCGGCGGTCGCGGGTCTCGACATAGAGACCGTAGAAGGATGCCGCGGCGCTGGCCGCCAGGCGCCGGGCGTGGCGCACCGTGTCGAGCACGACCGCCACGTTGTCCTGGGTGACGTCGAGACCGTCGGCGGCGGCCCTTGTCTTGGCGGGGCCTGCCGGGCCGTCCTTGGCCGTGCGGTGCTTCATCGTTCAGATGGTCCCGCTGCGGATCGCGGTGGCGATCGCCATGGCGCGGTTGCTGGCGCCGTATTTGCGTATCGCATGGGCGAGATAGCTGTTGACGGTGTTGGCGGTGACGCCGAGGATCATCGCAACCTCACCGGTGGTCTTGCCCTCCGACACCCAGCGCAGGCATTCGCGCTCGCGCACCGACAGGGAATTCGGCGGCGGCGTGCCCAAAAGCTCGGCAGGTATCCGCGACAGCAAATAGCAGCACGCAAGCTGCACCTCAGGCAGCATCTGGCTATCGATGGCGCCCGCCCGGCCTGACGAAAACAGCGCCCTGCAGCGCTGCGCGGTGGCGTGCAGCCCCACGCTGTAGATCTCGGCGTGGCCGTGGCGCGCAAGCTGTTGCAGCGCCTCGGCGGCGTTCGCCCCGTCGCCGTCTCCGGTAATCGGTTTTGCCGGTTCTCCGATCGCACAGGTGCGCGGGCCGGCCGAAAGCCGCGCGAGCGGTTCCAGGCCGAGAATGTGGACGGTATCGTAAATCCAGTTCGACGCGATGATGTAAGGCCGCTCGCCGCCATGGTCGAGCAAGGTGCCCAGCAAGAGAAACCGCTCGGCGCCTGCTTCGGCGCAGATGCGGCCGAGACACTCGGACAGGTCGCTGCGGGTGGTGACGGCCGGTATGGCGGCCAGCGTCTCGCGCGAGAGCGTTTGCCGTGCGGCGTTCATGACCGCCGGTCCGGGACCGGCGGCGCGTTTCCGCCGGAGGGACCGGCAGCGCAGCTTGGCGAATCACTCGACATGCCCAACGATTTCCACGCAGCGCGAATCGCGTCAACTGCGAAATCGCGTTGTGCAAAGACGATGCGGAGCCGCGCGGTCGCACACCGTCTTGTGCGGTTATCGCGGTCCGATCAGGCCGAGCCGTTCCCGCGCCAGCCAGCGCGCCAGCAACAGCACGCCCACGACGGCCAGGCCGGAGGAGAGCCCAACCCAGATGCCGGCGCCGCCGAAGCCGAACCGGAAGGCCAGCAGCGCGCCGACCGGCAGCCCGACGCCCCAATAACCGAACGCGGCGTAAATCATGGGCACGCGTGTGTCGTGCAGGCCGCGCAGCATGCCGCCCGCGACGGCCTGGGCGCCGTCGAAAATCTGGAAAAGCGCCGCGAAGGCGAGAAACCCGACCGCCAGTTGCGCAACCGCCCTGCTTTCGGGCGTGGACGCGTCGATGAAGACGCCGATCAGAAGATCGGGGACGGTGATCATGACCAGCGCCATCAGCGCCATGAAGCCGACGCCGAGCGTGAAGGACGTCCAGCCTGCGCGCGCAACGCCGTTCGGGTCGCCGGCGCCATAGGCGCGCCCGACGCGCACCGTCACCGCCTGGGAGATGCCCATCGGCACCATGAAGGACAGCGAGGCGACCTGCATGGCGATGGCATGGGCGGCAAGCGCGGTCGTGCCGATCAGCCCCATCAGCATGGCCGCGACATTAAAGATCGAGACCTCGAAAAGCACGATCGCGCCGATCGGCAGGCCGAGCCGGGCCAGGGTGAGGAAACGTGGCCAGTCGGGGCGCCAGAAACGTCCGAACAGCCGGTAGCGGCGGAATTGCTTGTCAATGGTCACGACAAGGGACACGCCGGCAAACATCAAAAGGCTCGACAGGGTGGTCGCCAGCCCGGACCCGGCAATGCCCATCGCGGGAAAACCAAGATTGCCGAACATCAGGCACCAATTGGCCAGAACGTTGAAGGCGACGGCGAAGAAGGTCACCGCCAACGCCCATCCCGGCCGCTCCAGCGCCGCCATGAAGCAGCGCAGCACGATGTACCAGAAGAACGGCAGGATCGCCCATTGCAGCCACACCATGTAGCGGCCGGCTTCGCTGGCCAGTTCCTTCTGCTGGCCCATCAGCAACAGCAGCGGTTCGGCAAACCACAAAAACACCCAGATCGGCACCGCGACCAGCGTTGCGATCCACAGGCCCTGGCGCACCGTGCGGCGCACGTCGCGTACCGAATGGCGGCGGCGTCCGAGTTCGCTTGCGATCATCGGCGCCGTCGCCAGGATCAGGCCGAGGCCGAAGATCATCGGTGCGAAGTAGAGCGACCAGCCGAGCGTGCCGGCGCCCAGCGTGACCGGGCCGAGGCGCCCCATCATGATGATGTCGGTGGCCGTCATGGCGTTCTGGCCGAGATTGGTCATGACCATCGGCCAGGCAAGCGCCAGCGTGGCGCGGATTTCCCGCCGCCATGCGGACGTTTGTGGCGGCGCCTGGGGCGCGGCCGGGCAATCTGCCACTCTGCTCATTATGGCCTCATGATAAGCGATCGCGCGCGGGCCATTCGTGGGCGTTCGCACGGTGCATCGATCCGGCACTTGGTACAGGCTGCGCGGCGAGGCAAGCGGCTGCGCGGGTCAATCGATTGGCACAGGCGCGGGGCATAAGCCAATGTCCGAATTGCCGCAGGCGCGCATTTGCGATTTCTCCAGATCGGCGACGCTGGTATGAGTGGGATCGAAACGGAAAAGGCAAACAACGTGCAAAGTCGGCCACACTGGACGCGATCCTGGATCGCCATAGTTGCGACGGCCTTCCTTGTGCTGCAGGCCGCGCTGGCCGGCTTCGCCGGCGGCGCCAACGCCGCTCCGCTTGCGCTCGACGCGTTCGGCAACCCGCTGTGTATCGGCAACAGTGTCGGCGATCCGGACGAAAACGGGGCTGGCGGTCATCAACTGCCGAACTGCTGCCTGGCATCGTGTTCCATGTTCGCGCCGGCCATGGCGACTGTCGCGCACGCAGCCGCGCTCCGCCCGGGCCTGGTCGGCGAAGTGGCGGTCGCCACCTATCATCCCGTCCTTTCTCCAACACGCGGGCGCGGCGAGCCGGGCAGGCCGCGCGCACCGCCACTGTCGGGCTGATCCGGACCGTTATTGACGGTCCCGTTTTGGATTTGCTGCCGGGCAGACCCCGGCTGACGCCTGTTTCTGGAGACCATCATGTCGACTATTTTCAGCGCGGCTTTCGCGCGTTCCTTCCGTCCGCAACCGTCCTTCCTCGCCAGTTTCGAGGAAAGGCTCGGTGTTGCCGTTCTCACCTTCGCGCTGCTCGTGGCGAGCGCGTTCCCGATCATGGCGTCCGAGATCAGGGCCGGCGACATCGTCGTCGAACATGGCTGGTCACGGGCCGCGCCGGCCGGCGCAAAAGTAGCCGGCGGCTTCGTTGTCATCCGCAATGAAGGCGGTGCCGACGACCGGCTGGTCGCCGTCGAAACCGAGATCGCCGAACGTGGCGAGATCCACGAGATGTCGGTCGACGACAAGGGCGTGATGACCATGCGCCCGCTGGCGGACGGGCTGGCGATCCCGGCCGGCGAGACCGTGACGCTGAAGCCCGGCTCGTTCCACCTCATGTTCATGGGGCTCGGCGCGCAGCCGGAGGAGGGCGAGAGCTTCGCGGTCCGGCTGATTTTCGAAAAGGCCGGTGCGGCCGAGGCGATGTTCGAAGTCACCGGCATGGGCGGTGGCAAGATGCACGGCGACTGAGCCGCCGCCGGCGGGCCTCGGTCCGCCTTAGGGGCGCCGGGCGGCCGCCCGGCCGCTCCGCCTGCGCCCTGTCGCGTCGCGCGCGCTTCCTCGTGCGCGCGACACCGCGCGCTATGTTCGTGAATGCGACAGGTATCGCATCCGATTGCGACGTCATGTTGACATAAAGATATCCTTATGTGACCATGGAAGGAGTTCCAGAACACGATCACGCGAGTATATTTTATGGCTTCCAGCCTTGATGAGCTGTTCGGCCCGGTTGCGGATAAGCCGGACGGCAAGGAAATTCGCACCGCGCTCGAACAAGCGGCGCGCGAACGCATTCTCGTTCTCGACGGCGCGATGGGAACGCGCATTCAGGCCCTCGGCTTCGGCGAGGACGATTATCGCGGCGAGAAGTTCGCCGGATGCGCCTGCCACCAGCAGGGCAACAACGATCTCCTGATCCTGTCACAGCCCAAGGCGATCGAGGACATTCACCTCGAATACGCGCTTGCCGGCGCCGACATCCTGGAGACCAACACGTTTTCCTCCACCTCGATCGCCCAGGCCGATTACGGCATGGAGGCGATGGTCTATGAACTCAACCGCGACGGCGCCCGGCTGGCGCGCCGCGCCGCGATCCGCGCCCAGCAGAAGGACGGCCGCCGCCGTTTCGTCGCCGGCGCGCTCGGACCGACCAACCGCACGGCCTCGATCTCGCCCGACGTCAACAATCCCGGTTTCCGCGCCGTCACCTTCGACGATCTCAGGATCGCCTATGCCGATCAGCTGCGCGGCCTGATCGACGGTGGCGCCGACATCGTCCTGATCGAGACGATCTTCGATACGCTGAACGCCAAGGCGGCGATCTTCGCCGCGCTGGAAGTGTTCGCCGAAAAGGAGATCGAGCTGCCGATCATGATTTCGGGCACGATCACCGACCTTTCCGGGCGTACCCTGTCCGGCCAGACGCCGACGGCGTTCTGGCACTCGATCTGCCATGCCAAACCGTTCACGGTCGGGCTGAACTGCGCCCTCGGCGCCGAGCAGATGCGTCCGCATCTGGCCGAGATTTCGAGCGTCGCCGACACCTTTACCTGCGCCTATCCCAATGCCGGCCTGCCGAACGCGTTCGGCGAATATGACGAAAGCCCGGAATTCATGGCCGAACAGGTCGAGGCGTTCGCCCGCGAGGGACTGGTCAATGTCGTCGGCGGCTGCTGCGGGTCGACACCGGAGCATATCCGCGCCATCGCCGAGGCGGTTTCCAAACACGCGCCGCGCACGCTGCCGGACATCGAACCGCGCATGCGCCTTTCGGGGCTTGAGCCATTCGTGCTGACCGACGACATTCCGTTCGTGAATATCGGCGAGCGCACCAACGTCACCGGCTCGGCGCGCTTTCGCAAGCTGATCACCGCCGGCGATTACGCCGCCGCCCTCGAAGTTGCCCGCGACCAGGTCGAAAACGGCGCCCAGGTGATCGACATCAACATGGACGAGGGGCTGATCGATTCGAAGGCGGTCATCGTCGACTATCTCAATCTGGTCGCTTCGGAGCCCGACATCGCGCGGGTGCCGGTGATGATCGATTCCTCCAAATGGGAGGTGATCGAGGCCGGCCTGCAATGCGTGCAGGGCAAGGCGGTGGTCAATTCGATCTCGCTCAAGGAAGGCGAGGAGGCCTTCCTCAAGCAGGCGCGGCTGTGCCGGGCCTATGGCGCTGCGGTCGTGGTGATGGCCTTCGACGAAACCGGCCAGGCCGATACCAAAGAGCGCAAGGTCGAGATCTGCACCCGCGCCTACAAGATTTTGACCGAAAAGGTCGGCTTCCCGCCGCAGGACATCATTTTCGATCCGAATATTTTCGCGGTCGCCACCGGTATCGAGGAGCACGACAATTACGGCGTCGACTTCATCGAGGCGACGCGCGAGATCACCAGCACCCTGCCGCATGTCCACGTGTCGGGCGGGGTGTCCAACCTGTCGTTCTCCTTCCGCGGCAACGAGCCCGTGCGCGAGGCGATGCACGCGGTGTTCCTCTATCACGCCATCCAGGCGGGCATGGATATGGGCATCGTCAATGCCGGCCAGCTCGCCGTCTACGACACGATCGACGCCGAATTGCGCGAGGCCTGCGAGGACGTGGTGCTGAACCGGACGCCGAAAGGCGAGGGGAGCGCGACGGAGCGCCTGCTCGACCTTGCCGAGCGCTTCCGCGGAACCGGCGGCAAGGCGGCCCGGGAAAAGGACCTGTCCTGGCGCGAATGGCCGGTCGAAAAGCGGCTCGAACACGCGCTCGTCAACGGCATCACCGAATATGTGGTGGACGACACCGAAGAGGCCAGGGCCAAGGCGGAGCGGCCGCTGCACGTCATCGAGGGGCCGCTGATGGCCGGCATGAACGTGGTCGGCGACCTGTTCGGCTCCGGCCAGATGTTCCTGCCGCAGGTGGTGAAGTCCGCCCGCGTCATGAAGAAGGCGGTGGCCCACCTGATCCCCTATATCGAGGAGGAGAAGCGGGCCACAGGCAATACCGACGAGAAGGGCACCATCGTCATGGCGACGGTGAAGGGCGATGTCCACGACATCGGCAAGAACATCGTCGGCGTGGTCCTGCAGTGCAACAACTACCGGGTCGTCGACCTGGGCGTGATGGTGCCGGCCAACAAGATCCTTGCCGCCGCGAAGGCGGAGAAGGCCGATATCATCGGCCTGTCCGGACTGATCACCCCCAGCCTGGACGAGATGTGCAACGTCGCGAAGGAGATGCAGCGCGAGGGTTTCGAGCTGCCGCTGCTGATCGGCGGCGCCACCACGTCCAAGGTGCATACCGCGGTGAAGATTTCGCCGAACTACCGGAATCCGGTGATCTACGTGAACGACGCCTCCCGCGCCGTGGGCGTGGCGGGCAAGCTGCTGTCGGCGCGCGACAAGCCCGACTATGTCGCCGGTATCGCCTCGGAATACGACTCGATCCGGACGAAATATGCCAGCGGACGCGGCGGGGCGCCGCGGCTCAGCATTGCCGATGCGCGGGCGAACCGGGTCAGGATCGACTGGGACAGCTTCGAGCCGCCGGAGCCGGCGCGCCCGGGTATCACGGTGTTCGAGGATTACGACCTGGCGGAGCTGGTCAGCCGCATCGACTGGAAGCCGTTCTTCCAGACCTGGGAACTGGCGGGGCGTTTCCCCGACATCCTGGAGGACGAGAAGGTGGGCGAGGTGGCCCGCAACCTCTATGCGGATGCCCAGGCCATGCTGCAGCAGATCGTCGGCGAGAAATGGCTCACCGCGCGTGCGGTGGTCGGCCTCTGGCCGGCGAACCGGGTCGGCGAGGACGATATCGCGATCTATGCCGGCACGGACCGCAAGGAGCGGCTCGCCGTGGTGCATACGCTGCGCCAGCAGATGAAGCGCGGCGAGGGGAAGAACAAGCGCGCGAACCATGCGCTGGCGGATTTCGTGGCACCCGAAGGGGTGGCGCCGGACTGGCTGGGCGGCTTCGTGGTGACCGCCGGCGGCCGGATGGACGAGAAGGTCAAGGAGTTCGAGGCGCAGAACGACGACTACAAGGCGATCCTGCTGAAATCGCTGGCCGACCGCATGGCGGAGGCCTTTGCCGAGCGCATGCACGAGCGGGTGCGGCGGGAATATTGGGGCTATGCGCCGGACGAGGACCTGTCCAACAGCGAGCTGATCGCCGAGGCCTATCGCGGCATCCGCCCGGCCCCGGGCTATCCCGCCTGCCCGGAGCATACCGAGAAGCGGACCCTGTTCGAATTGCTGGATGCGGAGCGCAACACCGGCGTTGAGCTGACCGAAAGCTGCGCCATGTGGCCGGCCTCCAGCGTGTCGGGCTTCTATTTCGCCCATCCGGAGGCGCGCTATTTCGGCGTCGGCAAGATCGAGCGCGACCAGGTCGAGGATTATGCCCGCCGCAAGGGCATGGACCTGGCGGAGGCCGAACGCTGGCTGGGCCCGAACCTGAACTACGACCCGGACGAGGGCAAGACCGAGAAGGCGGCGTGATGGATGGCCGCCGATCGCATATCCCTGCGTCCATCCGATCCCTGAACCGCCTACGGGTCCTATCCGGGCATCTCCGTAGGGCTTCTTGAAGCCGGACCGGTTTCCTGGCTGAACGCGGTCCGCTCCCAATAGGGCGGGCGGCCGAAGCAGGCGGCGAGATGGTCCAGGAACAGCCGCACCTTCGGGGTCAGGTAGGGGCTGGGGCGGTGCACGCCGTAGATCCCCTGCTCCTGCCGGCTGAAACGGCCCTCGAAGGCCGGCAGCAGGCGCAGCAGGCGGCCATCGGCCAGTGCTTCGTTCACCAGCCAGGTCGGCAGCAGCGCCACCCCCAGCCCGCCGGCCGCCGCGGCCAGCAGGGCGTCGGAATTGTTGGCGCGCAGGCGGTGGCGCACCGGCACCTCGCGCAGGGCCCCGTCGGCGCCGCTCAAGAGCCAGGCTTCGCCGGGCTGCAGGTGGAAGGCCAGGCATTCGTGGCGCGCCAGATCCTCCGGCGCCTGCAGGGCCGGCGCACGCTCCAGATAGGCGGGGCTGGCCACCACATGGCGGCGCTGGTCGGCCAGCCGGCGCGCCAGCAGGGCGGAATCCTGCAGCGCGCCGATGCGGATCGCGACATCGACCCCCGCCTCCACCAGGTCGACCGTATGATCGGTCAGGTCCAGGTCGATCCGCAGGTCGGGATAGCGCGCCAGGAAGGCCGGCAGGTGCGGCGCCACATGGCGATGGCCGAAGGCGACCGGCACGTTGACCCGCAGCAGGCCGCGCGGCGCCGCCTGGCGCTCCGACAGGGCGGCGCGCATCTCGCCGATCTCCGCCAGCACCCGCTGCGCCCGCTCATGCGCGGCATGGCCGTTCTCGGTCAGCCGCAGCCGCCGGGTCGAGCGCCGCACCAGCTGGGTCCCCAGTTCCACCTCAAGGGCCGCCACCAGCCGCGACACGGAGGAGGCGGTGACCCCCAGCTCCCGCGCCGCGGCCGAGAAGCTGCCCGTCTCCACGGCCTTGCTGAGGGCGGTGAATCCATCGATCAGGTCCATCTTATTGCGCCTTACGCAAAGAAGCTCCGCAAATCCTGAGTATTCTGGGATCGGTGCGCAAGGGTTATCCTGTCCGGCAGATGACGGGCCCCGGGGCCCGCGATGCAGGAGGCCAGGCCATGAACGACATGACGCGGGACGGGACCATCCAGGCGGGCGGGCTGCAGGTCGCACGGGCGCTGCACGAATTCATCGAGGGCGAGGCCCTGCCCGGCACCGGGGTGGCGCCGGACCGGTTCTGGTCCGCGCTGGATGCCCTGCTGCACGACCTGGCGCCGCGGAACCGGGCGCTGCTGGAGCGCCGCGAGGCGCTGCAGGCACAGATCGACGAATGGCACCGGGCGCGGCGCGGCCAGCCGGTCGACCCGGCGGCGCATCGCGACTTCCTGGCCGGGATCGGCTATCTGCTGCCCGAGGGGCCGGACTTCGCCGTGACCACCGCCAATGTCGACCCGGAGATGGCGGAGATCGCGGGCCCCCAGCTGGTCGTGCCCTGTTCCAACGCGCGCTATGCGCTGAACGCGGCCAATGCCCGCTGGGGCAGCCTGTACGACGCCCTCTACGGCACCAATGCGATCGCCGAGGATGACGGCGCCACCCGGGGCGGCGCCTATAACCCGGTGCGCGGCGCCAAGGTGATCGCACGGGCCCGCGCGCTGCTCGATTCCGCGGCGCCGCTGGACGGCGGGTCGCATGGCGATGTCAGGTCCTATGCGATCGTCGATGGCGGCCTGCAGGCCTGGCTGACCGAAGGCCGGGCCGCCGGCCTGGCCGACCCGGCGCAGCTCGCCGGCTGGCAGGGCCCGGCGGACGCACCCTCGGCCGTGCTGCTGGCCCATCACGGCCTGCACCTGGAGATCCGCATCGACCGCGACCATCCGGTCGGCCGCGACGACCCGGCGGGCATGGCCGACCTGGTGCTGGAATCCGCGGTCACCACGATCGTGGACTGCGAGGATTCCGTCGCCGCGGTGGATGCCGAGGACAAGGTGGCGGTCTACCGCAACTGGCTGGGCCTGATGCGCGGCGACCTGTCGGCCGGCTTCGACAAGGGCGGCAGGACTGTTCAGCGGCGCCTCAACCCCGACCGCCGCTATGTCACGACCGGCGGCGGCGAGCTGGTGCTGCCGGGGCGGGCGCTGATGCTGGTGCGCAATGTCGGCCACCTGATGACCAATCCGGCGGTCCATCTGTCCGACGGCTCGGAGGCGCCGGAGGGCATGCTGGATGCGATGATCACGGCAGCAATCGCGCTGCACGACCTGCGCGGCCAGGGCCAGCTGCGCAATTCCCGCGCCGGTTCGGTCTACATCGTGAAGCCGAAAATGCACGGGCCGGAGGAAGTCGCCTTCGCCGCCGAGATCTTCGCCCGCGTCGAGGATGCGCTGGGCCTGCCGGCGGCCACCCTGAAGATGGGCATCATGGACGAGGAGCGCCGCACGACAGTCAACCTCAAGGAATGCATCCGCGCCGCGTCGGACCGGGTGGTGTTCATCAACACCGGCTTCCTGGACCGCACCGGCGACGAGATCCATACCGCCATGGAAGCCGGGCCGATGATCCGCAAGGCGGAGATGAAGGCCGCCCCCTGGCTGCAGGCCTATGAGGACTGGAACGTGGATGTGGGCCTGGCCTGCGGCCTGCGCGGCCGGGCGCAGATCGGCAAGGGGATGTGGGCGATGCCCGACCTGATGGCGGAGATGCTGGAGGCCAAGGTCGGCCATCCGCAGGCCGGCGCCAACACCGCCTGGGTGCCCTCGCCCACCGCGGCGACCCTGCACGCGATGCACTATCACCAGGTCGATGTCGCCGCGCGGCAGGCGGCGCTGGCCGGTGCCGGCCGGCGCGCGGACCTGGACAGGATCCTGACCTGGCCGCTGGCCGACCGGCCGAACTGGTCGCCGGAGGAGGTGCAGCAGGAACTGGACAACAACGCGCAGGGCATCCTGGGCTATGTCGTGCGCTGGGTGGAGCAGGGGGTCGGCTGTTCCAAGGTGCCGGACATCCACGATGTCGGCCTGATGGAGGACCGCGCGACCTGCCGGATCTCCAGCCAGCACCTGGCGAACTGGCTGCACCACGGCATCTGCACCGAGGCGCAGCTGCGCGAGACCATGCAGCGGATGGCCGCGGTGGTCGACCGCCAGAACGAAGGCGATCCGGACTACCGCCCGATGGCGCCCGATTTCGACCGCAGCATCGCCTTCCAGGCGGCCTGCGAACTGGTCTTCGACGGTCGCGCCCAGCCCAGCGGCTATACCGAGCCGGTGCTGCACCGCCGCCGGGCGGAGGCGAAACAGGCGGCGCACTGACCGGGGCAGGGACGGCCTGCGGATGCGCGAGCAGACTTGCCGTCTGATCGGCATGGATATACATTTACATCGTTGTATATCTAAGGGAGCGGTTCATGCAGGTCGCGAGATGGGGCAATTCGCTTGCCGTGCGGCTGCCCGCCGCCGTGGTCGAGGCCCTTGGCTTGAAAGAGGGCGACGAAATCGAAATCCACCTGGACGGTGCGCGCGACTTCTCGGTGGCCCGGAAACCGGATCGCGCGGCGTTGCTGGCCCGCCTGCGCCGTTTCCGTGGACGGTTGCCGGAGGATTTCCACTTCGACCGCGACGAGGCCAATGCCCGTTGAGATGGCGCCGCCGTTCATCGACAGCAACGTCATCCTCTATCTGACATCCGGAGATGCACGGAAGGCGGGCCGTGCAGAGCAACTGCTCCATGCCGGCGGGGTGGTGAGTGTGCAGGTCCTGGACGAGGTGGCCCATGTGGCGCGCCGCAAGATGGCGTTCACCTGGCCGGAGACGCGCCTGTTCCTGGACAGCCTGCGCCGCCTCGTCGATGTGAAGCCGGTCACGCAGGAGGTCCATGACCTCGGCCTGGAGATCGCGGAACGCTACCGCTATTCGATATGGGACGGCATGATCGTAGGCGCGGCGATTTCCGCCGGCTGCGACATTCTGCTCTCCGAAGACCTGCAGCACGGCCAGGTCGTCGAGGCCGCTCTCACGATCCGCAACCCGTTTGCGGCAGGCTGATCCCGGTCGCAAACTGACTTTTGCCACCGGTCCGCCTGGCGGCCCGGGACCGCAACGTCCCACTGGCAATGCCGGCCGTGCGGCATTACCTCTTCACGTCTGTCTCCCCTCGCGGAACCGCGGATTTGGCCGAAGTCACCTTCTTCACCCTCGCCCTGGCGCTGCTCTGGCTCGTCGTCGCCTTCCTGCAGCCGCTGGCGGGGCGGCTCAACCTGCCGCCGACGGTGATGTTCGCAGGGGTTGGCGTGGCGATCGGCGTATTGGCGGTGCTGCTGCTGTCCAGCCCGCTGGCGGACCGGCTGAAGGATGTGCTGGACCCGGTGGTCAGCCAGCCGGTGCCCTCGTCGGTCTTCCTCTACATCTTCCTCCCGATCCTGATCTTCCAGGCCACCATGGCGATCGAGCTGCGCCGCCTGCTGGAGGACCTGGCGCCGATCCTGCTGCTGGCGGTGGTGGCGGTGCTGGTCGCCGCCGCGGTGATCGGTTTCAGCCTGAACCTGCTGTTCGGCGTGCCGCTGCTCGCCTGCCTGCTGCTGGGGGCGATCGTGGCGACCACCGACCCGGCGGCGGTGGTGGCGATCTTCCGCGACATCGGCGCGCCGGCGCGGCTCACCCGCCTCGTGGAGGGCGAGAGCCTGCTGAACGATGCGGCGGCCATCGCCCTGTTCTCCTGGCTGCTGGCGCTGCTTGTCACCGGCCGGCCGTTCGAGGCGGAGCCCTTCGTCCTGCTGCCGGCCGGCATCGACTTTGTCATCGCCTTCGGCGGCGGGCTGCTGCTGGGCGTGGCCGGCGCGCGCCTGATCGCCCTGGCCTTCCCGCTGCTGCGTGGCAGCCGGGCGGCAGAGGCGACCCTGGTGCTGGTCGCGCCGTACATCCTGTACATCCTCGGCGACCAGTTCCTGCGCGTGTCCGGCGTCGTCGCGGTGGTCACCGCCGGGCTGGTCCTGGGCGGCCTGCTGCGCCGGCGCATTCCCCCCGGCAACTGGCAGCACCTGATCGACATGGGCGAGCAGGTGGCGTTCTGGGCCAGCTCCCTGCTGTTCCTGCTGGCCGCCCTGCTGGTCGCCCGGCAGCTCACCGGTTTCGAGCTCCGCGACGGGCTGATGGTGCTGGCGGTGGTGGTGGCGGCGCTGGCGGCGCGGGCGCTGGTGCTGTTCCTGCTGCTGCCGGTGCTCAGCGCGACGGGGCTGGCGACCCGGGTCAGCCATCCGTTCAAGATCACCATCATGTGGGGGGGCCTGCGCGGCGCCGTGACCCTGGCCCTGGCACTGGCGGTCACCGAGAACCGCTATCTCGACCCGGAGCTGAAACGCTTCGTCGCGGTCACCGCCAGCGGCTTCGTGCTCTACACCCTGTTCGTCAACGGCCTCACCTTGCGGCGGCTGATCCGCTGGCTGGGGGTGGACCGGCTGTCGCCGGTGGACCAGGCGCTGCGCGGCCAGGTGGTGGCCCTCGCCCTGGCGGATGTGCGGGACAGGGTGGCCGATGCCGGCGAACGCTACGGTGTCGCGCCGCGGGTGGCCGGCGCCGTGTCCGGCCGCTATGCCGCGCGGATCGAGTCGGCCACCCATCCCGACGGTATCGAGGCGGTGCTGACCGAACGCGACCGCCTGGCCCTGGCCCTGATCGCCCTGGCGAGCCAGGAACGCGCGCAGATCATGTCCTATCACGACCAGGGCGCCCTCTCGCCGCAGGCCGTCGAGCGCCTGTCGCGACACGCGGAGCGCCTGCTGGAGGGGGCCAGGACAGGCGGGCGCCTGGGATATGCGCGGACGGCGCGGCTTGTGCTGGATTTCGGGCGGACCTTCCGCCTCGCCAATGCCGTCCAGCGATACCTGCGCATCGAGCGGCCGCTGAACCGTGAACTGGCGACCCGCTTCGAGACCCTGCTGGCGCTGCGCCTGGCGCTTGCCGAGGGCCAGCACTACCTGGAGGCGCGCATCGAGCCGCTGCTGGGCGCGCGGATCGCCGCCATCGTCGCGGAGATGCTGCATGCGCGCGAGAGCGCCACAATGGCCGGGCTGGACGCCCTGCGCCTGCAATATCCGGACTATGCCGATGCGCGGGAGCAGTCCTTCCTCAGCCAGTTCGCGCTGCGGCAGGAGCTCGCCCACTACGACACCCTGCGGACCGAGGGGCTGCTTGGGCCGGAGCTGCACGAGAACCTGCGCAGCGGCAGCCTGACGGAGGCGCGCGCCGAGCAGCGCCGCCGGCTGCGCCTGGACCTGGGCCTGGACACGGCTGCCCTGATCGGCCAGTTCCCGCTCCTGGCGGCACTGCCGCCGGCGCAGCAGAAGCGGTTCCGGCGGCTGCTGCGCGCGGTCTTCGTACCGCCCGGCGCGGTCATCATGCGCGCCGGCGAGCGCGGCCGCGGGATGTACTTCATTTCCTCCGGCGCGGTGGAGATCCGCCGCCCGGGGGAGAGCGAGCCGGTGCGCCTGGGCCGTGGCGAGTTCATGGGCGAGATGGCGCTGCTGTCCGGCAAGCCGCGCACCGCGGACGCGGTCGCCCTGGGCTATTGCCGCCTGCTGCTGCTCGACGCCGCGGACTTCGAGACCTTCCTGAAGGTCAATCCGGAGATTCGCGAGCAGGTCGAGTCGGTGATGCACGTGCGTACCGTCGAGAATGCCGGAAGCGACGGCGCGATCGACTCGATGGAGGGCCTGCCGGAGCCGCCGCCGGATGCCGCCGGGGAGGCGCCGGCGGAAGCCGGGCCGGTCCACCCCGATCCGCCCGTCGACGAGGTGGCGGCAGCATTGCCCGATGAGCCCTCGGACGAGGATGGGGCGATGCCGGCCAGCGAGCCCCCGCCGGAGGGAGGGCCCCCGCCGGAGGGGCAGGGTCCGTCGGACAGCCGCAGGCCGGCGGAGCCGCCGCCCGGCGACGGCTGAAGGAGATCGCCGCCCCCCGCGCCGGCCCGCAGCGGCCGAAGCCATCTGCCTCCCCATGTCTTCGCCGCCGCCGAGCCGTATCGCGGGCGCCCCGCCCTCGCCCCTGCCCATGCTAGGCTGCGCCGCGAACCGCCCGTGCCGGCGGCAGCGGACGACAAGGAACGGATATGCGGCAGGCGACACTTGGCAGACAGGGTCCGTCGGTCTCTGCCCTCGGCCTGGGCTGCATGGGCATGTCCGGCACCTACGGCCCGGCCGACCGGGCGGAGAGCCTGGCCACGGTCCATGCCGCGCTGGACGCCGGCATCACCCTGCTGGATACCGGCGATTTCTATGGCATGGGCCATAACGAGATGCTGCTGGGCGAGGCGCTGAAAGACGTGCCCCGCGACCGCTTCCAGGTCAGCGTGAAGTTCGGCGCCCTGCGCGACGCGGCTGGCGGCTGGGCCGGCTATGACGCCCGCCCGGCGGCGGTGAAGAACTTCCTGGCCTATACCCTGCAGCGGCTGGGCCTGGACCATGTCGACATCTACCGGCCGGCCCGGCTGGACCCGGACGTGCCGATCGAGGATACCGTCGGCGCCATCGCAGAGATGGTCCAGGCCGGCCATGTCCGCCATGTCGGCCTCTCGGAGGTCGGCGCGGAGACGCTGCGCCGCGCGGCCGCGGTGCATCCGATCGCCGACCTGCAGATCGAATATTCCCTGCTGTCGCGCGGCATCGAGGATGCGATCCTGCCGGCGGCCCGGGAGTTGGGCATCGGCGTCACCGCCTATGGCGTGCTGTCGCGCGGCCTGATCGGCGCCGGCGGGCGCAAGCCGGGCTTTGCCGCCGGCGATATCCGCACCCGCATGCCGCGCTTCGATGCGGCGAACGTGCAGGCGAACCTGGCGCTGGTGGCGGCCCTGCAGCGGGTGGCCGACGGCATGGACGCCAGCGTCGCGCAGCTCGCCTTCGCCTGGGTCGCGGCGCAGGGCGCGAAACACGGCGCCGACATCGTGCCGCTGGTCGGCGCGCGCCGCCGCGACCAGTTGGTGGAAGTGCTCGGCGCCGCGGACATCGTGCTGGACGAAGCCGCGGTCACGGCGATCGAGGCGGCGATGCCGAAGGGCGCGGCGGTCGGCGACCGCTACAACGCCCCCCAGATGGCGATGCTCGACAGCGAGGCGTGAATCCCTGCCGGCCTCAGCCGTTCGCGGCGGCCTCCAGCCCGGCGATGTCGAGCTTCCCCATCTTCAGCATGGCCTCTGCGACCCGCCGGGCCTTTTCACGATCGGGATCCGCTACCAGCTCGCCCAGCCGCCGGGGCGCGATCTGCCAGTTCAGGCCCCAACGGTCCTCCAGCCAGCCGCACGGCTTGTGCCTGCCGCCCTCGCCCAGGGCGTCCCACAGGCGGTCGATCTCGGCCTGGCTGTCGCATTCCACCGTGATCGAGAAGCGATGGCTGAACGCATCCATCGGATGCGCCTCGAATGCCCTGTAGCGCTGGTCGCCAAGGGTGAAGTCCGCGATCGTCACGCTGCCTGCCGGCCCGCTGGGGCTCTCCGCGGGCAGGGTGTGGACCGACTGGAGAGACGAGCCGGGCAGGAGCGAGGTGTAGAGGGCGATCGCAGCCTCCATGTCCTTCGCGAACCACAGGGTCTGTATGACGTTCATCGCGCTGTTCCTTTTCCATGCCGCTGTTCCGAGGACGAATGTCCGGGACGGCATCCGACAGGCCGGCGAAAATTTCAATGTGACGCCCTCGGGGCGTCTTCCAGCCAGGATCCCGGCTCGGGGGCCGGGATGGCGGCGAAGGGTGGGGTTGCCGCGAGGCACGCTCTCGCCGTCGTCCCGGGCCCGATCCGGGACCCATGGCACGGGCGGCGACGCCGTCGAACCTACGTGTAGCGCTCGGTGCGGACGGCGAAGCCGCGTTCGGTCAGCCGCTGCCGTGCGGTATCGACCATGCCCGGATTGCCGCAGGCATAGACGGCAGTGTCGGCCGGGCGCAGGCGGAAGCGGGCGACGGTCTCGTCGATCCGCGCATCGGCGCGGCCGGTGGCGCCGGCCCAGCCCGCGTTGCGTGCCTCGCCCGGGCGGCTGATCGTGGGGAAATAGGCCAGCAGGTCAGGCCGGGCGACGGCCAGGCCTTCGAGCTCGGCGCGATAGCCGAACTCGTCGGCGAAGCTGGCGCCCTGCACCAGGATCGCCTGCAGGTCGCGCGCACCGCGGTGCTGCGCATCCCGCAGGATGCTGACGAACGGGTTCACCCCGGTCACCGTGGCCAGCATCAGGTGGCGGCGCGCCTTGGTCTCCAGCGCGATGCCGGCCTTCGGGCTGCCGCCGATGCCGACCCGGTCGTTCCGGCGCAGGGCCAGCAGCCGCGCGGACATCCGCCCGCCCGGCACCAGTTCCACGAAGAATTCCAGATGCGGCTCGTGCGGCGCCGACACCATCGTGTAGCGCCGCCGCAGCCCGCCCAGCTCCAGCTTGACCGATTGCCCCGGGCGATAGTCGAAGCCCGCCGGGCGGGCGAGGGCGAAGCGCAGCAGGTCTGCGCCCAGGCGCTCGATCGCCAGCACCGTTCCGGCCGCCGCGGTCCTGCTGCCGGGGCCGCTGGCGAGCGTGGCCGTGGCAGCGGAGGGACGTAGCGCCGGACCGGTGGAGGCGCGAGCGGGCAGCTCTAGGGAGGCGGGACGACCTGTGCCGGCTTGACCGGCAGGGCGCCGGGCAGGGCGTTCTGCCGGCTGTTGTCCCGGCTTCGGCCTGCCGTCCAGGGGCGGCACCAGGCCGGCATAGAGCGGACGCCGCCCGCGCGAGCGCCTGCCGGCGACAGGCGCCGGGGTCGCTGCGCGCGGGCGTGCTGGCGGGCCGGGCTGGTTCATCGTTCGGTCGTTTCCATCCGCGTTGTCAACGCGGCGATTGCCGGGACGGTTCCCTCCGTCACCAGGGCAGGTTGCTGCCGTCGTAGTTGAAGAACTTGCCGTTGTCGGCGGTGGAGAGCTTGGCCAGCACGCCGCGCATGCCGGTCACCGATTCCGTCGGCGTCAGGTCGGCGCCGGAGCCGCCCATGTCGGTCTGCACCCAGCCGGGATGCATCACCATTACGGTATAGCCCTTGTCCTTCAGGTCGATGGAGAGGCACTTCATGACCATGTTCAGCGCCGCCTTGGAGGCGCGATAGGCGGTGCCGTAGCTGACCGCGGTGTCGCCGATCGAGCCCATCCGGCTGGAGACATTGGCGATCACCTTGCCCTTGCCGGCCTCCAGGTTGGGCAGCAGCGCCATGGTGACCCGCAGCGGCGCCATGGCGTTCACCGACAGCGTCTCGCCAAAGCCGTCATAGTCCATGTCGGCGGTGGTCTGCTTCTCCATCGCCGGGCCGATGATGCCGGCATTGTTGATCAGCATGTCGATCGCCTGGCCCTTGAGCTTGCCGGCGAGCGCGGCACAGCTGGCATCGTCGGTGACGTCCAGCCGCTCCACGCGGACCTTGCCGCCGGAACCCTCCGCGACCTTCTGCAGCTCGTTCGCGCCGTCCGGCGCGCGGCAGCAGGCGATGATCGTCTCGCCGTCCTTCAGGTACTGCTTCGTGAATTCCAGGCCCAGGCCGCGGTTCGCACCGCTGATCAGGATTGTCGACATTCTGGTTCTCCTCTTCTCGCTTCTGTGTCAGGGACGGCCATAGCCGCCGCCCGCGGGTGTCTCGATGACGAAGACGTCGCCGGCCTCCAGCTCCGCCGTGTCGCGGCCCTCCAGCTCGGTGCGGCTGCCGTCGGCGCGGTCCACCCACTGGCGGCCGACGGACCCGGGCTCGCCGCCCTCCAGGCCGAAGGGCGGGACGGTACGGTGGCTCGACAGGATCGCCGCCGACATCGGCTCGCGGAAGCGCAGGCGCCGCGTGGTGCCGTCGCCGCCGCGATGCCGGCCCTTGCCGCCGGAGCCGCGGCGGATGCCGAAACTTTCCAGCACCACGGGGAAGCGCCATTCCAGCACTTCCGGGTCGGTCAGGCGGGTGTTGGTCATGTGGGTATGGACCGCGTCGGTGCCGTCCCAGTCGGCGCCGGCGCCGGAGCCGCCGCAGATCGTTTCGTAATACTGGTAGCGGTCGTTGCCGAAGGTGAAGTTGTTCATCGTGCCCTGCGCGGCCGCCATCACGTTCAGCGCGCCGAACAGGGTATCGGTGATGATCTGGCTGGTCTCCACATTCCCGGCCACGGTGGCGGCGGGATAATGCGGGTCCAGCAGCGAGCCGTCCGGGATCACCACGGTCAGCGGCTTCAGGCAGCCGGCGTTCAGCGGGATGTCGCTGTCGACCAGGCAGCGGAAGACATAGAGCACGGCGGCCATCCCGACCGATTTCGGGGCGTTGAAATTGCCCTTCTGCTGTTCGCTGGTGCCGGCGAAGTCGATCACCGCGCTGCGGGCATCGCGGTCCACCGTGATGGCGACCCGGATCTGGCCGCCCTGGTCCATCGGATAGGTGAAGCTGCCGTCGGACAGCCTGCCGATCACCCGGCGCACGCTTTCCTCGGCATTGTCCTGGACGTGGCGCATATAGGCCTGCACCACCTCCAGCCCGAAGTCGCGGACCATGCGGTGCAGCTCCTGCACGCCTTTCTCGCAGGCGGCGATCTGCGCCTGCAGGTCGGCGATGTTGTGGTCGGGGTTGCGCGCGGGATAGCGGCCCGAGGCCAGCAGGTCGCGGATCGCCTGTTCCTGGAAGCTGCCGCCATCGACGATCATGACATTGTCGAACAGCACGCCTTCCTCCTCCACCGTGGTGGAGAAGGGCGGCATGGAGCCGGGGGTCAGCCCGCCGATATCGGCATGGTGGCCGCGGCTGGCGGTGTAGAACAGCGGCGCTTCCCCGGCGGCGCCGGATCCGCCGCCGGCGAACCCAGTCGCGAAGACCGGCGTGATCACCGTGACGTCCGGCAGGTGGGTGCCGCCGGCATAGGGCGCGTTCAGGGCGAAGACATCGCCCGGCTTCATCGTCCCGGCGCGCTCGCGCACCACGGTCTTGATGCTTTCGCTCATGGAGCCCAGATGCACCGGCATGTGCGGGGCGTTGGCGATCAGCTCGCCTTCGATGTCGAACACCGCGCAGGAGAAATCCAGCCGCTCCTTGATGTTCACCGAATAGGCGGTGTTCTGCAGCACCGAGCCCATCTGCTCGGCGATCGACATGAACAGGTTGTTGAAGATCTCCAGCATGACGGGATCGACCGCGGTGCCGATCCCGCTGGCGCCGGCGCGGGCCTCGGTGCGGCGCAGGACGATGTCGGCCCGGTCGGTCAGCTCTGCGGTCCAGCCGGGCTCGATGACCGAGGTGGCGGTCTCCTCGATCAGGATGGCCGGGCCGGCGATCCGCTGCCCGGCGGCGAGGGCCGCGCGGCGATAGACCGGGGTGTCGCGCCAGGCGCCGTCCATCCAGGCGCGGCCGGTCGCCTCCGCGCCGGCGGGCGTCCCGGTCCGTGCCTCGACCACGGTGCCGCCGCCCAGCCCTTCCGCGGCGCCGACCGCTTCCACGGCCGCGGCCTCCGCGATCATCGTCTTGCCCGGGGTCACGAAGCCGAAGCGCTGCCTGTGCGCGGCCTCGAAGGCGGCGAGCACCGACTCATGGTCGCCGAACGGCACTTCCAGCGCGGCATCGGTGCCTTCGTAGCGCAGGTGCAGGCGCCGCTCCGTCACGATCCGCTCCGCCGGAACGCCCTGGCGGGCAAGGTCGTCCTCGGCCTCTGCCACCAGGCGGTCCAGCAAGCCATCGAGTTCCGGCAGGGCCTGCGGCCCGAAGCGGCTGCCGACGGTCTGCTCGCGGGTCACGCGCAGATCGGCCAGGCCGATCCCCAGGGCGGAGAGCACGCCGGCGAAGGGGTGCAGCAGCACGGTGGTGATGCCCAGCGCATCGGCCACCAGGCAGGCATGCTGGCCGCCCGCGCCGCCGAAGCTGTTCAGGGCGTATTTCGTGACGTCATAGCCGCGCGCGATGGAGATCCGCTTGATGGCATTGGCCATGTTCTCCACGGCGATCGCCAGGAAGCCCTGCGCGACCTCTTCCGGCGCGCGCTCGTCGCCGGTGGCCTCGCGGATGCGGGCCTGCAGGTCGGCGAACTTCGTGCGCACCGCATCGGCATCCAGCGGCTCGTCCGCGTCCGGCCCGAACACGCGGGGAAAGAAGGCGGGGTCCAGCTTGCCCAGCATCACGTTGCAGTCGGTCACCGTCAGCGGCCCGCCGCGGCGGTAGCAGGCCGGGCCGGGATCGGCGCCGGCGCTGTCCGGTCCCACGCGGTAGCGGGCGCCGTCGAAATGCAGGATCGAGCCGCCGCCGGCGGCCACCGTGTGGATCTGCATCATCGGCGCGCGCATGCGCACGCCGGCCACCTCGGTCTCGAAGGCCCGCTCGAAGGCGCCATCGTAATGCGCCACGTCGGTGGAGGTGCCGCCCATGTCGAAGCCGATCACCTTGGCGAAGCCGGCCTCCTCCGCCGTCTTCACCATGCCGACCACACCGCCGGCCGGGCCCGACAGGATGGCGTCGCGGCCGCGGAAGAAGCTGGCATCGGCCAGCCCGCCGTTGGACTGCATGAAGTAGAGCGCCGGCCCGGCATCGGTCAGCGCTGTGGCCTTGACTGTACCGGGGGCCGCGCCCGGCCCCGCATCGCCGCCGGCATCCAGCGCCAGCGCGCCGGCGACGCGGGAGACATAGCGCCGCAGGATCGGCGAGACATAGGCATCGACCATCGTGGTGTCGCCGCGCGACACCGCCTTGATCAGCGGGCTGACCTCGTGGCTGGTACTGACCTGGCCGAAGCCGATCGAGGCCGCAATCGCCGCCAGGCGCTTCTCGTGATCGGGATAGCGGTAGCCGTGCAGCAGCAGGATTGCGCAGGCCTCGTGGCCCGCGTCATGGGCGGCCTGCAGCGCGGCGCGGGCGGCCTCCTCGTCCAGCGGCTGCTCGACGGTACCGTCCGCCAGCACCCGCTCCGGGATCTCCACCACATCGGCATAGAGCATGTCGGGCAGGCGGATCTGCAGGGCGAACAGGCTGGGCCGCGCCTGGTAGCCGATTCGCAGCAGGTCCCGGAAGCCCGCCGTCACCGCCAGGACGCATTTCGCACCCTTGCGTTCCAGCAGGGCATTGGTGGCCACGGTGGTGCCCATCTTCACCGCGCGGATCCGGTCATGCGGGATCGCCGCGCCGGGCGGCACCTCCAGGATGTCGCGGATGCCCTGGATCGCGGCATCGTCGTAACGGCCGGGATTCTCGGACAAGAGCTTGTGGCTGCGCACCCGGCCCGCCGCGCTGCGCGCCACGATATCGGTGAATGTGCCACCGCGGTCGATCCAGAATTCCCATTCGTCGGCCGCGGCCCTGCCGTCTTCCTGCACACATGCCTCCTGCGCTTGCTGCTGCCCCCGCTTGCTGCGGGGCCGGCAGCACATCTAGCCCCGAGCCACCCCTTCCGGGCAAGGGCGCCGGAATGCCGCCGCGGCGCCGGTTGCCGGCACGCACCGGCAGGCGGCCACAGGATGTCAGGAACAAGTGGCGCTTTCGTCCGGCCGGCTGCGCGGGTAGATTGCCTTTGGGTCAGTTTTCAATGGCTTGGCGGCCGGTATTGTCCGGTTCCGTCAGGTCGGCGTCGGATAGGGCGCAATACGCGGGGTCGGGACAGCAGGCGGATGTCGATATCCACACTCATCGGGGTGCTGGTCGGGTTCGGGCTGTTCCTGGGCGCGATCGCGATCTCCACCGACAATTATATCGTCTTCCTGAGCGTGCCCAGCCTGGTGATCGTGCTGGGCGGGACCCTGGCGGCGGCCTTCATCTCCTTCGAGGCGCGCTACGTGATGCAGGCGCTGCGCGCGCTGGGCGAGATCTTCAAGGCGCCGTCGATGCGGCGCAACATGCTGAATGCCGAGGTCGGGCGCGTGATCCGCTGGGGCTATCTGGCGCAGCGCGGCGGCGTCGTGGCGCTGGAGAGCGAGATCAACAAGGACGACGACCCCTTCCTGCGCTTCGGGCTGGAGCTGATCGTCACCGGCTATGACGGCAACGACGTGCTGGAGATCCTGGAGAACAGCGCCTACCAGGCCTTCCAGCGCCGGGTCGTGATCAGCAACATCCTGCGCTCCATGGGCTCGACCTCGCCGGCCTTCGGGATGATCGGCACCCTGGTCGGCCTGATCGTCATGCTGGCGACCCTGGGCGACGATCCCAGCAAGCTGGGGCCCGGCCTGGCGATCGCCCTGATCACCACCCTGTATGGCGTGCTGGCCGCGCGGCTGGTCTTCATGCCGACCTCGGCGAAGATCGCACAGCGCGAGGATATCCAGCGGTTCCGCAACCACCTGATGGCGGTGGGCATGGCGATGCTGGCCGACAAGCGCAACCCCCGCTACATCCAGGATCGCATGAACAGCTTCCTGGACCCCGACCTGCACTACGATATCGACCGGCAGATGAAGGATGCGCCGGGCGTGGCCGCGGCCATGGCGGCCCGGTCCGGGGAAGGCCGCCGTCGTCCGCGCGGTCCCGCCGGCACCACCCGGGACGAGCCCGGACGCCCCGGCGCGACGCGTGCCGCGGGCCGGCCGGGCCGCGGCTGAACCGGACGGGCGGGGGCAGGATCTTGGCCTATTTCGGCAACAAGGCGCGGGTCGACCAGGAGCAGAAGCAGGACGAGGATGACTGGCTGATCACCTACAGCGACACCGTCACCCTGCTGATGGCGTTCTTCGCGGTGCTGGTGGCGGTATCGGACTTCAACGTGCCGATGTACGAGAAGGTGAAGCAGGGCCTGTCGGAGCATCTCGGCCGCAGCGACAACGAGCGGCCCTCCAGCCTCCTGCAGCTGCAGGCGGGCCAGACGGTCGTCAGCAGCAGCAGCGAGGCCGAGGTCGGCACGGACAAGGATGGCCTGGTGCTGGACTTTCCCGCGCTGGAATTCTTCGAGCCCGGCTCCGCGGTCCTGAAGCCGCAGGCCAGCCCGGTGCTGAAGGAAGTGGCCGGCCTGGTCACCCGGATCGATTTCAACAGCTACCTGATCGAGGTGCAGGGCCATACCGACGACAGCCCGATAGAGACCGACAAGATTCCGTCGAACTGGGAGCTGTCCGCCCTGCGGGCGACCAACGTCGTGCGCAAGCTGATCGATTTCGGCGTGCAGCCCCGGCGGCTTTCCGCCGTCGGCCTGGCGGAGACCATGCCGAAAGTGCCGAACCGCGACACCGCCGGCAATGCGATCCCGCGCAACCAGGCGCAGAACCGGCGCATCGTGATCCGGGTGTTCCCCGGCGCGCGGGACCAGCGCGCCCTGGACATGGACACCGCCAAGGCACTGCGTGGCGGCGCCTCCGACCTGACTGTCGGCACCACCGGCATCACCGTCCCCCTGAAGCGCTGAGACGGCGGCAATGACCGCATGGTGGCGCGCCGGCGGCATGGCGCCCCAGCATCTGGCGCTGGTGGTGCTGATCAACGGCGTCTGGGGCCTGACCTTCATTGCCGCCAAGACCGCGCTGGACACCTTCCCGGCGCTGCTGGCGACCGGCCTGCGGTTCGCCGTCGTGCTGCTGATCCTGGGGCCTTTCCTGCGGGTGGTGCCGGGGCAGATGCGCAACATCCTGGGCATCGCGGTCTTCGCGGGCGGCCTGCATTTCGCGCTGGTGTTCAGCGGCTTCGACCTGGCGAGCTCGATCTCGGCAATGGCGGTGGTGGCCCAGCTGGGCCTGCCCTTCGCCACCCTGATCGCGGTCCTGTTCTTCGGCGAGCGGATCCGCTGGCGGCGCAGCCTGGGCATCGCCCTGGCCTTTGCCGGGGTCGTCGTGATCTCCTTCGACCCGACGGTGTTCGACCAGGTCGAGGCGGTGATCCTGGTGGCCCTGAGCGCGCTGTCCATCGCAATCGCGCAGAACCTGATGCGGCAGACCCGCGGGGTCTCGCCGATGAACATGCAGGCCTGGATCGCGGTGATCAGCGCGCCGATTCTGCTGCTGCTGACCTGGCCGATGGAGGGCGGCCAGGTCGCCGCGCTGGAAGGCGCCGACGACCTGGCCTGGGGCGCGCTGCTGTTCGTCGCCATCGGCTCCTCGGTGATCGCCCATAGCGGCATGTTCTACCTGATGAACCGCTACCCGGTGACCCTGGTCGCGCCGATGCTGGTGCTGGCGCCGATCTTCGGCGTGCTGTTCGCCGTCTGGCTGCTGGGCGAGGTGCTGACCTGGCGGATCGTGATCGGCGCGGCCATCACCCTGGCCGGCGTCTTCATCGTGGCGGTGCGCGAGCGCGCGCCCGCCGCGCCCCCCCTCTAGCGCCGAGGATCCGGCCGCATGACCCCCGTCCCGCCCAGCAGCCTTGCCGTCGCGGACCGCCCGTCGCCGAACCATGGCCCGCGCCGCGACGGCGCGGAGGTCGCGATGGTGCTGCTGCACTATACCGACATGATCGACGCCGCCGCCGCGCTGCGGCGGCTGACCGATCCGGCGGCCGAGGTCAGCGCCCATTACCTGGTGGCGGAGGATGGCAGCATCCTGCGCCTGGTGGCGGAGGAGCGCCGTGCCTGGCATGCCGGCCAGGCCTGCTGGGCGGGCGAACGCGACATCAACAGCCGGTCGGTCGGCATCGAGATCGTCAATCCCGGGCATAGCTGCGGCTACCGCGCCTTCCCAGAGGCCCAGATGGCTGCCGTGCAGGCGCTCTGCCTCGACATCGTCGCCCGCCACGGCCTGGATCCGCGTGCCGTGCTGGGCCATTCCGACGTGGCGCCCCAGCGCAAGCGCGACCCGGGCGAACTGTTCGACTGGCATCGCCTAGCGGCCGCGGGGCTGGGGCTCTGGCCCGCCGCGGATTTCGACCTTGCCCTGGCGGCCGTCAACGCGCCGTCGCTCGGCCCGGGCCAGTCCGGCCCCGCGGTCCTGGACCTGCAGTTCGCGCTGGACGGCATCGGCTACGAGGTGGAGGGCAATGGCCTGTACGACCCGCCGCTGGCGGCCGTCGTCGCCGCCTTCCAGCGGCATTTCCGGCCGGAATGGATCGACGGGACGGCGGATCCGGAGACGATGGCCCTGGTCCACCATATCCTGTCGGTGGCGCAGGCACCGCGGCCCGCGAATGCGCGCTTGACCGAAGGGTCCGGCGGCGCGTAGCAAGATGGCGGTCAGGTGGGCGGATGGCCGCCTGTCGCCGGCCCTGCCGGCGGCGGGAGGAAAGTCCGGGCTCCACGGAAGCAGGGTGCCGGGTAACGCCCGGCGGGGGCGACCCCAGGGAAAGTGCCACAGAAAGCAGACCGCCCGGCGGACGGCTTCGGCCGGCGCCGTGGCAAGGGTGAAAGGGTGCGGTAAGAGCGCACCGCGCCGACAGCAATGCCGGCGGCATGGCAAACCCCACCCGGAGCAAGACCAAGTAGGGATGACTGCCGCCGGCAACGGGGGCAGGGCCGCTTCCGGCCCGTCATCCGGGTAGGTCGCGCGAGGCGTCCGGCAACGGGCGTCCCAGATGAATGGCCATCCAGCGGCCCGGGCCCCGGCCCGGACCGTGGACAGAACCCGGCTTACAGCCTGCCTGACCCATGCCGTCCCATGCGACGGCCATGCGGGAGGCCCGCCGGCCGCGGGCGATCCGGCGCCGGGGCGGTCCAGGACTGCCCGCCAGCATGGCTTGCGGCTGGAACATTAAGCGTTTCAAAGCGGAACATATAAGGAACTTACTAGTTCGAAAGATATCGATCGGCTGACGAAGAAAAGAACAAAAGGGGGTTAAGCGCGCATGGCAGACTAGATCTGGGGTTGCACGAAAAGAATGCCGGAAGTCCTTGATATTCCGGCAGTTCAACTGCGATACCATTGACGCCCATAAAGTCCCATGTTATCCCACGACATCCCATACACGTGCCATGGGGGAATGCGTGAGACGGCGATCTACGCCGTTCGGACGGGAAAGCCCGCCTCCCGGGGGTGCTTTTCCAGGCTGAATCGGACGCCCGCGACCGGCCGAAAGGCAAAGAGCGGGAGAGGGGCGAGGATGTGGCGTGGACAAGTTCGTGGGCACATTCACGAACAAGCTCGACCGGAAGGGACGGGTCTCCCTCCCGGCGGAGTTCCGCGCCGTGCTGCAGCGCCAGCAGTCGGAGAACTCGGCCCTGATGCCGGCGCCGAACGCCGACGCGATCGCCGGCGGTGGCGCGCTCTACCTGGACACCCTGCATACCCGGTTCAAGAGCCCCGATCCGATGGATCCCGCGTTCGAGGACTGGATCGACTACATCATGCCGAATGTGCGTTCCGTCGGCTGGGACGAAACCGGCCGCATGGTGCTGCCGGAGCCGCTGATCACATTGGCCAAGCTGACCGACACTGCGGTGTTCGTGGGCCGCTACGACCATTTCCAGATCTGGAACCCCACGCTCTGGGCGACGCGCCAGGCGGAGGTGGCGGAGCGCCAGCGCAACCGCACCGGTCGCGGCGCAGGCGGTGCGCAATGACCGTCAGCCACCATCTGCCGGTCATGCTCGCCCCCGTACTGGAGGCACTCGCGCCGCGGGCCGGGGAAGCCATGGTCGACGGCACCTTCGGCGGCGGCGGCTATACCGCCGCCCTGCTGGATGCCGGCCTGAAGGTCTATGCCATCGACCGCGACCGGGACGCGATCGCCCGGGGCCGCGACCGCTTTGCCGCCGCCGGCGAGCGGCTGACCCTGCTGCCAGGCCGCTTCGGCGACATGGCCGCACTGCTCGCCTCGGTTGGGGTTGCGGCGGTGGACGGCGTGGTCCTGGACCTGGGCCTGTCGTCCGACCAGCTGGACAGCGCGGAACGCGGCTTCGCCTTCTCGGTCGACGGGCCGCTGGACATGCGCATGGGCCATGACGGCGCCGATGCCGCGTCGTTTGTGAACACCGCCGAGGAGCAGGACCTGGCCGACATCGTCTATCGCTATGGCGAGGAGCGCCGCTCCCGCGCCGTGGCGCGGGCGATCGTCGCGGCACGGGCAAAGCGGCCGATCCGCCGCACCGGCGAGCTGGCGGACATCGTTACCCGGGCGGTCGGCCGGCCGCGCCAGCCCGGCCGCGCGATCCATCCCGCGACCCGCACCTTCCAGGCCATCCGGATCCACGTGAACGACGAACTCGGCGAGCTGGAGCGCGGCCTCAGCGCGGCGGAGCATCTGCTGGCGCCGGGCGGCCGGCTCGCGGTCGTGTCCTTCCACAGCCTGGAGGACCGCATCGTGAAGACCTTCCTGGCGGCGCGCGCGGGCGAGGCGGCACAGCCGTCGCGGCATGCGCCGCCGCAGGTGGGCGCGGCCGCCGCGCAGCCGAGCTTCGCCCTGAAGTGGCGCGGCGTGCGCAAGCCGGACGATGCCGAGGCCTCGGCCAATCCGCGCGCGCGCTCCGCGCGGCTGCGCGCCGCGGTGCGGACCGATGCCCGTCCCTGGGGGGGCGAGGATGCGGGAGCCGGCCCGGGAGCCGGCTCGCCGGACAGGACGCTATCGGGGGCCGGGGCGCATCCCGGCCGGGGAGGCGAAGCATGAAGCGCTTGATCACCGTTGCCGGCCTGGCCCTTGTGTTTGTCGCCATGTTCGGCCTGTACGAACTGTCCTACCGGGTCGATCGCCAGGAGGCGCAGCTGCGGACGCTGACCGGCAGGATCGCGACCGAGAAGCAGGCGATCGCCGTGCTGCGGGCGGAATGGGCCTATCTCACCCGGCCGCAGGCGATCCAGGACCGCGCGATCGAGAACCTGGCAATGCAGCCGACCCTGCCGGGCCAGATGGTGGCCTTTCATGACGTGCCCGAGCGCGAAAAGCGCCTGATCACCGCGCCCGATGGCGGGCCCGATGGCGGGCCCGGTGACGGGGACGGGGCGATGCCGGGTGTCGTCCTGGTCGCCGGAGAGATCCTGCCCCTGCCGCGGCCGCGGCCGGCCGGGCATCTGCGCCTCGCGGTCGCGGAGGCCGTGACCGCGGCCACGGAACAGGCCGGGGCCGGGGCGATGACCGGGTCCGGCACCGTCGCCGGGCGCGCGGACCCGCCGCCTGTCCGGTCCGCTACCGCCCGCGCCGCACCCGAGCGTCCCGCGCCCCAGCGCCCGTCCGCGCCGCCGGCCCGCCGGCAGGCCGATGCGGCGACGGCCCAGCTTGAAGTGGCCATGCGCCGCCCGACGCCGCCCGGCGGCGGGCGCCTGCTGCCGGCGGCCATGGAGGCTCGGCTGCTGAAAGTCGCGGCGCAGCAGGTGTCCGGCGAGGACACCGCGCGCATCCTGATCGGGGGGCAGTGATGGCGGTCTGGCCGTTCCGTCGCCGTTCAGGCAGCAAACCGGGGCAGGGCCGGCGGGCCGAGCCGCGCCTGCGCCGGCGTTCGGAGGCCGAGGGCCCGCAGCATCTCGCCGCCGATGCGGCCATCAAGGCAGGCCGGTCCGCAGATGCCGACGACACGGCGATGCCGGCGGCGGCGGGGCGGCTGTCGCGCGACCCCGAGCTGGGCCGCGACCTGTCGCCCGCGATCCCCGCCGGGCTGCGCCACCGCAGCCAGGTCGTGCGCCTCGACGGCGTGACCAAGCAGGCGATGGAGACCGGCCGCACGCGGCTGGTCGTGGGCATGGCGCTGTTCGCCCTGGTCTTCCTGACCCTTGGCGGCCGGGTCGTGCATCTGGGGCTGACCGGAGGCGGGACCGACGCGGATCCGCACAGCTGGGCCGGCTTCGCGGAGAAGCGGGCCAATACGCCGGCCCTGTCGCGACGCTCGATCGTCGACCGGAACGGCGTGCTCCTCGCCACCAACCTGCCGACCCCGTCGCTCTTCGTGGATTCGCGGCAGGTGATCGACGCCAACGAACTGGCGGAACAGCTGATCCAGGTGCTTCCCGACCTGAGTTATGCCGAGGTCAAGGAGAAGGCTGCCTCGGGGCGGGCCTTTTCCTGGCTGAAGCGCAACCTGACCCGCCGCCAGCAGGCGGAGGTCCATGAGCTCGGCCTGCCCGGCCTGGGCTTCCGGATGGAGGAGGAGCGGGTCTATCCGCACGGCTCGCTGTTCTCCCATGTCGTCGGCTTCACCGACATCGACAATCACGGCATCTCCGGCATCGAGCTGTCCTTCGACGAGGCGCTGAACGATCCCAACCGGCTGGGCAAGCCCTTCGCGCTGGCGCTCGATGCCCGGGTGCAATACGCCCTGCATGCCGAGCTCTCTGCCGCCCGCGAGACGTTCAAGGCGCTGGGCGCGGGCGGCGTGGTGGTGGACGTGCGCACCGGCGAGGTGCTGGGCATGGTGTCCCTGCCGGATTTCGATCCGGCCGATCCGGGCGCAGCCAGCGAGGACCAGCGCTTCAACAGGATCGCGCTCGGGGTCTACGAGATGGGCTCCACGATGAAGACCCTGAATACCGCGATGGCGCTGGATTCGGGCCGCATCCAGCTGAACCAGACATTCGACGCGACGAAACCGATCTACATCTCGCGCTTCTCGATCCGCGACTATCACCCCGAGAACCGCTGGCTGACGGTGGCGGAGATCTTCCAGCACAGTTCCAACGTCGGCTCCGCCCGCATGGCGGTCGAGCTGGGCACCGACGCGCAGCGGGCCTTCCTCGACAAGATGGGCATGCTGGACCGGCCGTCGATCGAGCTGCCGGAAGTCGGCCGCCCGCTGATCCCGTCGCACTGGGCGAAGGTCGAGACCATGACCATCGCCTTCGGGCACGGCCTGTCGGTCACCCCGCTGCAGCTGGCGCGGGCCACGGCAGCGATCGTGAACGGCGGGCAGCTGCGCCCGCTGACCCTGGTGGAGCGGGGGCCGGGCGAACCGGACATCGCCACCCAGGTGATCTCGGCGCGGACCTCCGACACCATGCGGCGGCTGCTGCACCTTGTCGTCGGTAGCGGCACCGCGAAGAAGGCCGCCGTTCCCGGCTATCTGGTGGGCGGCAAGACCGGCACGTCGGAAAAGGTCAAGGCGGGCGGCGGCTACAGCCGCAAGGCCCTGCTGACCTCCTTCGTTGCCGCCTTCCCGATGAACGACCCGCAATATGTCGTGGTCGCCGTGCTCGACGAGCCGCAGGGGCTGAAGGAGACCTACGGCTTCGCTACGGCGGGCTGGAACGCCGCGCCGACCGCCGGCCGCGTGGTGGCGCGCATCGCGCCGGTTCTGGGTGTCGAGCCGGTCGACGAGGCCGACCCCGCGATCCGCGAGGCGATGTTCGTACCGATGCCGGGCAAGGCGGAGAAGCATCTTGCGGCTAACTGATCTCATAGCCGGCATGGCACCCGGGCAGCTGCGGCTGCCGGCGGGGAGCGATGCCGCGGCCGTGCGGATCACCGGGCTCACCGCCGACAGCCGCGAGGTGCGGCCCGGCTTCCTGTTCGCGGCCCTGTCGGGCCTGCGCCAGGACGGCGCGAGCTTCATTCCGGAGGCGCTGCGCCGCGGCGCCGTGGCCATCCTGTCGGCGCCGGAGGCGCGCGACGCGGTGCCGGCGGAGGCCGTCTGGCTGGCCGATGCGGAACCGCGCCGCCGGCTGGCGCTGCTGGCCGCGCGGTTCTTCGGGCGGCAGCCGGCGCGGGTCGTCGCGGTGACCGGCACCAACGGCAAGACCTCGACGGCGGTCTTCACCCAGGGGATCTGGGCGTCCCTCGGCCTGGCGGCCGCCAGCCTCGGCACCCTCGGCCTGCTCGGCTTCGCGCTGCCGGCGGCGGCGGCCGTGCCGGCGATGACGACACCGGACCCCGTCGCCCTGCAGCGCGGGCTGTCGGTCCTGGCGGATGCCGGTTGCGACCGGCTGGCGATGGAGGCATCGAGCCACGGGCTGGCGCAGTTCCGCCTCGACGGCGTGACGGTCGCCGGCGCCGCCTTCACCAACCTGACCCGCGACCATCTGGACTATCACGGCAGCATGGCCGCCTATCGGGATGCCAAGCTGCGGCTGTTCGACACCCTGCTGTCCGCCGACGGCACCGCCGTCGTCGACCTGGATGCCGCCGGCGACATATCCGGCGCGGTGGCGGCGATCGCCGCCCGGCGCGGGCAGCGGCTGCTGCGCTACGGCACCGCGCCGGAGGCCGAGCTGCATATCGCGGCGCTGCGTCCGCACAGCGACGGCACCGATCTCGACCTGGACCTGTTCGGCACCCGGCACAGCCTGACCCTGCCCCTGATCGGCGGCTTCCAGCTGCGCAATGCCCTGGCGGCGCTGTCCCTGGTGCTCGGCACCGAGGCCGGCCTCGAGCCGGGGCAGGCCGTGGCGGCGCTGCGGGGCCTGCATGGCGTTCCCGGACGGATGCAGAAGGTCGCCTCCCGCGGGGACCGTGCCGTCTATGTCGACTATGCCCATACGCCGGATGCCCTGCGCACCGTCCTGGACGCGGCCCGCCCGCATTGCCGGGGACGGTTGCATGTGGTGTTCGGCGCGGGCGGCGACCGCGATCCGGGCAAGCGGCCGCAGATGGGCCGTGCCGCGGCCGAACTGGCCGACCGGGTGATCGTCACCGACGACAATCCGCGCAGCGAGGCGCCGGCGGCGATCCGCGCCGCGATCCTGGACGCCGCGCCCGAAGCCACGGAGATCGGCGATCGCGAGGCGGCGATTGCCGCGGCACTGGACGGGATGGGCGCCGGCGACCTGTTGATCCTGGCGGGCAAGGGCCATGAGACCGGCCAGGTGGTGGCCGGCCGGGTGCTGCCGTTCGACGACGCGGAGGTTGCGCGCCGCCTGGCTGCCGCGCGCGGCTGGGAGGTGCTGGCGTGATGGCCGTGCCGATCCGCGTGCCGCTGTGGAGCGCCGGGGAGGCGGAGGCCGCGCTGCGCGCCGCCGGCCTGCCGGGCCGTGCGGTGGGCGACTGGGCGGTATGCGGCGTGTCGATCGACAGCCGCACCGTGGAGGCCGGCGAGCTGTTCGTCGCGCTGCGCGGCGAGGAGCGCGACGGCGGCGCGCGGGACGGCCATGACTTCGCCGCCGCCGCGCTCGAACGCGGCGCCGGCGCGCTGCTGCTGAGCGGCCTGCCCGCGGGCCTGCCCGCCGACACCCCGCGGCTGGAGACGACGGATACCCTGGAAGGTCTGCGCGCCCTTGCGACGGCGGCCCGCGCCCGCAGCCGGGCGCAGGTGATCGGCGTGACCGGCAGCGTCGGCAAGACCGGCAGCAAGGAGATGCTGCGCGCGACACTCGGCCCGTCGGGCAGCACCCATGCCTCGGCCAAGAGCTTCAACAACCATTGGGGCGTGCCCCTTTCGCTTTCTCGGATGCCGGCGGACCGCCACTTCGCCGTCTTCGAGATGGGCATGAACCATCCGGGTGAGATCACCCCCCTCACCCGGATGGTTCGCCCGCATATCGCCATCGTCACCACGGTGGAGGCGGTGCATCTGGAGTTCTTCGACAGCCTGGAGCAGATCGCGCGGGCAAAGGCGGAGATCTTCGACGGGCTGGAGCCCGGCGGCACCGCGGTGATCAACGCCGACAACGAATGGTGCGGCCTGCTGGCCGATGCGGCCCGCGCCGCCGGCGCCGGCCGCATCGTGACCTTCGGCCGCGCCGCGAAGGCAACGGCGCGGCTGCTGAAGGCCTCGATCCTGCCCGACTGCACGGTCGTGGTGGCGGAGATCGCCGGCATTCCGGTGACCTACAAGGTCGGTGCCGCCGGCCTGCCCTGGGCGATGAACTCCCTTGCCGTCCTCGCGGCGGTCGAGGCTGCCGGGGCCGACCTGGGCCGCGCGGCGCTGGCGCTTGCAGAGATCGCGGCGCCGGCCGGCCGCGGCGCCCGCCACCGTATATCCCTGCCCGGCGGCGAGCTGGTCCTGATCGACGATGCCTACAATGCCAGCCCGGCCAGCGTCCGCGCCGCGCTGGAGGTTCTCGGCGCACAGGAAACCGGCCCCCGCGGACGGCGCATCGCCGTGCTCGGCGACATGCGGGAGCTGGGCGCGACCGCGCCGGCGCTGCATGCCGGCCTGGCCGATGCGGTGGCCGATGCCGGGATCGACCTCGTGTTCGCCGCCGGGCCGCTGATGCGGCACCTGTTCGACGCCCTGCCGCCGGCCCTGCAGGGCGCCCATGCGCCTGATTCCGCGTCGCTGATCCCGCTTCTGCTGCCGGCGCTGCGGGCGGGCGACGTGGTCACCGTGAAGGGGTCGCTGGGCAGCCGCATGGCGCCGGTCGTGGAGCGCATCCGGGCCCTGGCGCCGGCGGAAGCCGCCGGGCAGGGCGCGGCGCGGACGCGGGGGAGGGGCTAGGCGATGCTCTACCTGCTGCTCACCCCGCTGGCGGACGACTTCATCCTGTTCAACCTGTTCCGCTACCTGTCGTTCCGGACCGGGGCGGCGGTCCTGACGGCGATCCTGATCAGCTTCGTCTTCGGCGAACCGCTGATCCGCATGCTGCGGATGCGCCAGAAGAAGGGACAGCCGATCCGCGAGGACGGGCCGGAGGGCCATCTGCTGAGCAAGCGGGGCACGCCGACGATGGGCGGCCTCTTGATCCTCACCGGCCTGTCGGTCGGCACCCTGCTCTGGGCCGACCTGTCCAATCCCTATGTCTGGGCGGTCCTGGTGGTGACGATCGGCTTCGGCGCGATCGGCTTCTGGGACGATTACCTGAAGGTCTCCAGGCAGAACCCGAAGGGCATCTCCGCCCGCGCCAAGCTGGCCCTGCAGATCCTGATCGCCGGCGGCGCGGCGCTCTGGACCATCAACATCATGGGCGGGCCGCTCGCCTTCTCCCTGGCGATCCCGTTCTTCAAGGACCTGCTGCTGAATGTCGGCTGGTTCATGCTGCCCTTCTCCATCATCGTGGTGATCGGCGCCTCGAACGCGGTGAACCTGACCGACGGGCTCGACGGGCTGGCGATCGTGCCGGTGATGATCGCCGCATCGACCTTCGCGCTGATCGCCTATCTGGCCGGCAACGTGGTGTTCGCGAACTACCTGCAGATCCACCACGTCCAGGGGGCGGGCGAGCTGGCCGTGCTCTGCGGCTCCCTGGTCGGCGCCGGCCTGGGCTTCCTCTGGTACAACGCGCCGCCCGCGCGGGTCTTCATGGGCGATACCGGCAGCCTGGCCCTGGGCGGCGCGCTGGGCATGATCAGCGTGGTGACCAAGCACGAGCTGGTGCTGGCGATCGTCGGCGGCCTGTTCGTGCTGGAGGCGGTGTCGGTGATCGTGCAGGTCGCCTCGTTCAAGCTGACCGGGCGCCGGATCTTCCGCATGGCGCCGCTGCACCACCATTTCGAGAAGAAGGGCTGGGCGGAGCCCACCATCGTCATCCGGTTCTGGATCATCGCCGTCATCCTGGCGCTGGTCGGCCTGTCCACTCTGAAGCTGCGGTGAGGCGCCGATGATCCCGATCGCCGCCTATCGCGACCGCAAGGTGCTGCTGCTGGGCCTCGCCCGCAGCAACCTGGCGGCGGCGCGCGCCCTGCGCGCCGGCGGCGCGGAGGTCCTGGGCTGGGACGATGGCCTGGCCGCACGGGACGCCGCCGCCGGCTCCGGCATCGCGATCGTCGCGCCCGATGCCCTGGACTGGCCGGCGATCGCGGCGCTGGTCGCGGCGCCCGGCGTGCCGCTGACCCATCCGGCGCCGCATCCGCTGGTGCTGGCGGCGCGGGCGGCCGCGGTCCCGGTGATCGGCGATATCGAGCTGTTCATGAACAGCCGGCCGGCCGGGCGGATCGTGGGGATCACCGGCACCAACGGCAAGTCGACGACCACCGCCCTGATCGGCCACCTGCTTTCGGCGGCCGGCAAGGCCAACGAGGTCGGCGGCAATATCGGCCGCTCGGTGCTGGACCTGCAGCCGCTCGCCGATGACGGCACCTATGTGCTGGAACTGTCCTCCTTCCAGCTCGACCTGACGCCGTCCTGCCATCTGGATGTGGCGGTCCTGCTGAACGTCAGCGCCGACCATCTGGACCGTCATGGCTCGATGGAAGGCTATGTCGCGGTGAAGCGGCGGATCTTCGACCGCCAGGTCGCGGGCGACCATGCCGTGATCGGCATCGACGACGACTGGACCGGCTCGATCTTCGCGGAGCTGCAGGCGCAGAGCCATCCCGGCCTGGTGCCGATCGCGGTGGGCCGCCACCTGATGCGCGGCGTCTCGGTGCTCGACGGCGTGCTGCACGAGGGGCCGGTCCCGGTCTGCGACCTGAAGGGCGCGCGCACCCTGCCCGGGCAGCACAACTGGCAGAACGCGGCAGCGGCCTTCGCCGTCGCCCGCGCGCTCGGCGTCAGCCGCGACGCCGCGACGGCGGCGCTGGCAAGCTTCCCGGGCCTGCCGCACCGGCAGGAGGAGATCGCCACGATCGCCGGCGTGCGGTTCGTCAACGACAGCAAGGCGACCAACGGCGATGCCGCGGCGCGGGCCCTGGAAAGCTATGGCCGCATCTACTGGATCGCCGGCGGGCGGCCCAAGGCCGACGGCCTGGATGCGGCCCTGCCGCACCTGCAGTCGGTGCGCGCCGCCTTCCTGATCGGCGAGGCGGCGGAAGGCTTCGGGACGCGCCTGCGGGCGGCCGGCGTGACGGCCTGCCAGTGCGGCACCCTGGACGCCGCCGTGCAGGCCGCCTTCGACCGGGCCAGGCAGGACGGCGATGCCGGCGCCCCCGGCGAAGCGGTCGTGCTGCTGTCGCCGGCCTGTGCCTCCTTCGACCAGTTCAGCGACTACGAAGGCCGTGGCGAGCGGTTCCGCAGCCTGGTCCTTCGCCTGCAGGACACTGCCGGCGCCGGCCTGCTGGGAGGGGCAGCGGCATGACCGTCACCTTCTCGCGCACCGATACCTCGATGCTGGGCCGCTGGTGGTGGACGGTCGACCGCTGGAGCCTGGCCGCGCTGCTGCTGCTGATCGGCATCGGCGCGGCGCTGATCCTGGCGGCCTCGCCCGCGGTCGCCCATCGCATCGGGCTGGGCAGCTTCCACTTCGTCAGCCGCCAGTTCATGTTCCTGGTCCCGGCGCTGGTCGTGGTGCTCTGCGTCTCGATGCTCTCGCCGGTGATGGTGCGACGCCTGGGGGCGCTCGGCTTCGCCGCGGCGCTGCTGCTGACCGCCGCCACCCTGGTCCTGTCGCCGGAGGTGAAGGGCGCCACCCGCTGGCTGTATCTCGGCCCGCTGTCCCTGCAGCCGTCGGAATTCCTGAAGCCGACCTTTGCCGTCGTCGCGGCCTGGATGTTCGCCGCGCAGCGCCAGAACCCTGCCGGACGGCAGGGCGGCCAGGGCCGCTTCCATGGCGACGCGGCGGCGGTGCTGCTGCTCGGCGTCGTGCTGGCATTGCTGCTGATGCAGCCCGATGTCGGCATGGCGATGGTGGTCGCCGCCGTCTGGTGCGCGCAGTACTTCGTCGCCGGCATGGCGCTCTGGCTGATCGCCACCGCCGCGATCCTGGCGATCGGCGGCTTCCTGGCCGCCTATACCCTGCTGCCCCATGTGGCGGGGCGGATCGACCGCTTCCTCGACCCGGCCGGCCACGAGAACTACCAGATCGAGCGCGCGATGGACGCCTTCGCCGCCGGCGGCTTCTTCGGCCGCGGGCCGGGCGAGGGCGAAGTCAAGGACGTGCTGCCCGATGCCCATACCGACTTCGTCTTCGCGGTGGCGGGGGAGGAGTTCGGCCTGGTGCTCTGCCTCGCCATCGTCGGCGTGTTCGGCTTCATCGTGCTGCGCGGCTATGGCCGGCTGATGCGCGAGGAGAACCTGTTCGTCGTCCTGGCGGCCACCGGCCTGTTCACCCAGTTCGGCATGCAGGCGGCGATCAATATCGGCGTCAACCTGCGGCTGCTGCCGACCAAGGGCATGACCCTGCCCTTCGTCTCCTATGGCGGTTCCTCGCTGCTGGCCCTGGCGCTGGGCATGGGCATGGCGCTGGCGCTGACCCGCCGGCGCCCGGGCCTGGGAGGGACCTCATGACCGGCAGCGACAATTCCCGGCGCGCGGTGCACCGCCGCATCGTCCTCGCCGCCGGCGGCACGGGCGGCCACCTGTTCCCGGCGCAGAGCGTCGCGGCGCGGCTGACCGCGCGGGGCGCCTCGGTGCGCCTGATGACCGATGCGCGGGGTGCCGGCTGGGGCAGCCGCTTTGCCGGCGCCGAGCTCGATGTCATCCCGTCGGGCACGCCGGCCGGCGGCGGCGGACTGCACAAGGCGCGGGCCGCGGCGCGGATCGCCCAGGGCGTGATGGTGGCGCGGCGCCTGCTGAAGGCCGCGAAGCCCGACATGGTCGTGGGGTTCGGCGGCTATCCCTCGCTGCCGCCGATGCTGGCGGCGGCATGGCTGGGCCTGCCGACCCTGATCCACGAACAGAACGCCGTGCTGGGGCGGGCCAACCGGGTCCTGGCCGGACGGGTCGGCACCATCGCCGCCTCCTTCCCGGCGACCGAGCGGCTGCGCGCCGCCGATGCCGGCAAGCTGGTGCAGACCGGCAATCCGGTGCGCGAGGCGATCATTGCCCTGCGCGGCCTGCCCTATGTCGCGCCCAACGGCAGCGGCCCGGTCCGGCTTCTGGTGCTGGGCGGCAGCCAGGGCGCCAGGGTGATGTCCGACATCGTGCCCGCGGCCCTGACCCGGCTGACCCCGGCGCTGCGCAATCGCCTGCGGGTGACGCAGCAATGCCGGCAGGAGGACCTGGCGCGGGTCACCGACAGCTATGCCCAGGCCGGCATCCCGGCGGAACTCGCCGCCTTCATCGAGGACGTGCCGCAGCAGCTGGGCGCGGCGCACCTGGTGATCGCGCGGGCCGGGGCCTCCACGGTCTGCGAGCTGATCGCGGCAGGACGGCCGGCGATCCTGGTGCCCTATCCCTTCGCCGCCGACGACCACCAGGCGGCCAATGCCCGGGCGCTGGTCGCCGCGGGCGGCGCCTGGGCGATGGAGGAGGGGCGCTTCACGCCGCAGAGCCTCGCGGAAGGGCTCTGTGCGCTGACCTCCGACCCGCAATCCCTCGCCGACATGGCCGGTGCGGCCCGCATGGCCGGGCATCCCGACGCGGCCGATGTCCTGGCCGACCTGATCCTGGCGCGGGCCGATGCGGCCGCCGCGCCGGCCGCCGTCCGGACCATCCTGCAGGTCGCGGCATGAGAGCGCTGCCCCTGGATATCGGCACGGTCCACTTCGTGGGGATCGGCGGCATCGGCATGAGCGGCATCGCCGAGGTCATGCACAACCTCGGCTATCGGGTGCAGGGCTCCGACCTGGCATTCAGCCCGAACGTGCAGCGCCTGCGCGACCGCGGCATCGCGGTGTTCGAGGGTCATGACGCAGCCCATGTCGCCGCCGCCGACGTGATCGTCGTGTCCAGCGCGGTGAAGCCCGAGAACCCGGAGGTCCGCGCCGCGCGCGCGCGGTTCCTGCCCGTGGTGCGTCGGGCGGAGATGCTGGGCGAGCTGATGCGGCTGAAATGGTCGGCGGCGATCGGCGGCACCCATGGCAAGACCACCACGACCTCCCTGGTGGCCGCCCTGTTCGATGCCGCCGGCTTCGACCCCACGGTGATCAACGGCGGCATCATCAACGCCTATGGCACCAATGCGCGGCTGGGCACCGGCGAGTGGATGGTGGTGGAAGCCGACGAGAGCGACGGGTCGATGGTCAAGCTGCCCGCGGTGATCGCGGTGGTGACCAATATCGACCCCGAACATATGGAGCATTACGGCAGCTTCGACCGGCTGCGCGACGCCTTCCTGACCTTCGTCGAGAACATCCCGTTCTACGGCTTTGCCGTGCTCTGCATCGACCATCCGGAAGTGCAGGCAATGATGGCGCGGATCAGCGACCGGCGGCTGATCCCCTATGGCTTCAGCCCGCAGGCCGATATCCGCGGCACGGAGCTGCGCCTCGATGCCGAGGGGGCGGTGTTCGATGTCGCGGTGCGCGACCGCCATGGCGGGCCGGCGCGGACGATCGCCGACCTGCGGCTGCCGATGATGGGCCGCCACAATGTCCAGAATGCGCTGGCCGTCGTGGCGATCGCGGTGGAGATGGGCCTGCCGGAGGAGGTGCTGCGCAGCGCGCTGGCCGGATTCGGCGGCGTGAAGCGGCGCTTCACCCGCACCGGCACCGCCCATGGCATCACCGTCATCGACGATTACGGCCATCACCCGGTCGAGATCGCGGCCGTCCTGTCCGCCGCGCGCCAGGCCTGCGCCGGCCGGATCCTGGCGGTGGTGCAGCCGCACCGCTACAGCCGGCTGCGCGACCTGTTCGAGGATTTCTGCACCTGCTTCAACGATGCCGACGCGGTGATCGTCGCCGATGTCTATGCGGCGGGCGAGACGCCGCTGCCGGGCATCGACCGTGCCGCGCTGGTGGAGGGCCTGCAGGCCCATGGTCATCGCCGGGTGCATGACCTGGAAGACCCGGCGCGGCTCGCCCGGATCGTCGCCGCCGAGGCCGGGGATGGCGATTTCGTCGTCTGCCTGGGCGCCGGCAGCATCACCCACTGGGCCAACGCCCTGCCGGCGGAGCTGGCGGCCCTGCCGCCACCCGGGCGCGGGCAGACGGAACGCAAGGCAGGGGGAGTGGCATGAGCGCGGCAATGCTGATGGCAATGACAGGCCCCGCGCACGGGGAAGGCAGCGGCAGCTGGAGCGAGCCGTCGCTTCTGCCGGCGGTGCGCGGCAGCCTGCGGCACCGCGTGCCGCTGGCGGAGCGCAGCTGGTTCCGGGTCGGCGGTCCCGCCGAGATCATGTTCGAGCCGGCGGATGCCGAGGATCTCGGCCGCTTCCTGGCGCAACGCCCGGCCGGGCTGCCCGTCACCATCCTGGGGCTGGCCTCGAACCTGATCCTGCGGGACGGCGGGGTTCCCGGTGCCACGATCCGCCTGCCGCGCAGCTTTGCCGGTATCGAGCTGGACGGCGACTGCCTGACGGTGGGCGCCGCGGCGGCGGATGCGCGCGTCGCCCGCGCCGCGCAGGAGGCCGGCCTGGCCGGCCTGGAATTCCTCTGCGGCATTCCCGGCAGCATCGGCGGCGCGGTGCGCATGAATGCCGGCGCCTATGGCACCGAGATATCCGACATCCTGATCTGGGCGGAGGTGATGGATCCGGCCGGCAGGCGGCATCGCCTGGGCCTCGACGATCTCGACTTCGGCTATCGCCGCTGCGCCCTGCCGGATGGCTGGATCGTCCTGGCTGCGCGGTTGCGCGGCCGGCCGGACGATACCGTCGCGATCGGCGCGCGGATGACGCGGATCCGCACCGAACGCGAGATCAGCCAGCCGGTGCGCGCGCGGACCGGCGGCTCCACCTTCGCCAACCCGCCGGGTGCGCAGCGCGCCTGGCAGCTGATCGACGCTGCCGGCTGCCGCGGCCTGCGCCGCGGCGGGGCGCAGGTCTCCCGCCAGCACTGCAACTTCCTGATCAACACCGGCAACGCCACCGCGGCGGACCTGGAAGATCTGGGCGAGGAGGTGCGCGCGCGGGTCGCGGCGCAGTCCGGGGTCCAGCTGCGCTGGGAGATCCGTCGCATCGGCCTGCGCGGGGGATGCCGCTGATGGCGAAGCATGTCGCGGTGCTGATGGGCGGCTGGTCCGCCGAGCGCGAGGTCTCGCTGGTCACCGGGGCCGCGGTGGTCGAGGCCTGCCGCCGGCTGGGCTTCCGCACCAGTGCGGTCGATGTCGGCCGGCAGGTCGCGGACGTGCTGCACAAGCTGCGCGCGGATACCGCGTTCAACGCACTGCATGGCCGGTTCGGCGAGGACGGCACGATCCAGGGGCTGCTGGAGATCATGGGCCTGCCCTATACCCATTCCGGGGTGCGGGCCTCTGCCAATGCCATGGACAAGCCCACGGCGAAGCAGATCTTCGCCGCCCACGGCCTGCCGGTGGCGGAGCATCTGATCCGCAGCCGCGACGAGGTCCGCGACGATCCCGGCATGGCCGCGCCCTATGTGATCAAGCCGCTGAACGAAGGCTCCTCGGTCGGTGTGCGGATCGTCATGCCGGAGGACAATTTCCACCCCGGCGACGACCTGCAATGGGTCTATGGCGACACGGTGATGATCGAGCGCTTCGTCCCGGGGCGCGAGATCCAGGTCGCGGTGATGGGCGACACGGCGCTGGGCGCCGTGGAGATCCGCCCGAAGGGGCGGTTCTACGACTATCTGGCGAAATATACCGAGGGGCAGGCCGAGCATCTGATGCCGGCGCCGCTGCCGCCGGAGGAGTATGCGCAGGCGCTGGAGATCGGCCTGCAGGCGCACAAGGTGCTGGGCTGCCGCGGGGTGAGCCGCAGCGACCTGCGCTATGACGAGAGCCGCCCCGCCGGCCAGCGCCTGATCATCCTGGAAACCAACACCCAGCCGGGCATGACCCCGCTGTCGCTGGTGCCGGAGATCGCCGGCCACGAGGGCTGGACCTTCGACGATCTGGTGCGGTGGATGATCGAGGATGCGGGGCTGGACCGATGAGCTGGTTCCGCCGCAGCCCGAAGACGGAGAAGCCGGCCCGCGGCCGCGCCCGGGCGGGTGCCCGCGAGAAGGCGGCTGCCAGGCCGAAGGCTGCCGCCAAGGTGCGGTCCGGCGCGGAGGTCCTGGTCGACCGCCCGGCCGGCGGCCGCCTGCGCTGGCGGCCGGCCATGACCGGGGCGGCTCTGCTGCTGGTGCCGGTGCTGGCCGTCGGCGGCGCGGTCCTGCTGGCACCGCAGGATACCGGGGCGCTGGTCTACGAGGCCGGGGCGGAGCTGGCGGATGCCAGTGCCGCGACCGGGCTGGCGGTGGATTCCATCACCGTGGAGGGGCGCGACAAGACCGCGCTGGACGACCTGCGCGAGGCGATCGACGTCAATCGTGGCGACCCGATCCTGTTCCTGGACCTGGAGGAGGTGCGCGCGCGCCTGGCCGGCCTGCCCTGGGTCAAGGATGCGGCGGTCGAGCGCCGCCTGCCGGACAACCTGCATGTCCGGCTGCAGGAGCGCGAGCCCTTCGTGCGCTGGCAGAACGGCGGCCGCACCGTGCTGATCGACCGCGAGGGCGTGGTCCTGGCCAGCGCGGTGGGCGGGGAATTCACGTCGCTGCGCCGGCTGGTCGGCAAGGGTGCGCCGGACCAGGCCACGGCCCTGTTCGACATGCTGCAGGCGGAGGCGCCGCTGTTCGACCGGGTGGCCGTGGCGACGCGGATCCGGGAACGCCGCTGGGACGTGACGTTCGACAATGGCGTGGTGCTGCGCCTGCCGGAGGAGGGGACCCGCCAGGCCTGGCAGCGCTTCGCGCAGCTGCAGGCGGCGGAAGGCCTGCTGGACAAGGATATCCGGGTCATCGACCTGCGCGTCCCCGACCGGGTGATCCTGCAGCTGACACCGGAGGCCGTGCAGGCGCGGGCGGTTCCGGGGAAGAACACATGAAGGTTCAGATGGGGGCTTCGGTACGATCGTGATGGGAAGCGGCAGAAGCGGCCTGATCGTTGCGCTGGATGTCGGCACCACCAAGGTGTCCTGCTTCGTTGCGCGCAACCTGCACGGCCAGCCGCGGATCGTGGGCATCGGGCACCAGGCGGCGCGCGGCATGCGCGCCGGCGCGGTGATCGACATGGATGCGGTGGAGGGTGCGGTCCGCGCGGCGGTGGATTCCGCGGAGCGGATGAGCGGCGAGAAGGCACGCGAGGTGCTGATCAGCCTGTCGGCCGGGCAGCCCGTGTCGCAGATGGTGAACCTGGACGTGTCGATCGCCGGCCATGCGGTCACCGATGGCGATGTGCGGCGGGTGCTGGCCCGGGCGCGCGCGCTGGAGGTCGAGGCCGACAGGCATATCGTCCATGCCATCCCGACCAGCTTCGATATCGACGGCTGCCGCGGGATCCGCGATCCGCGCGGCATGTACGGCGAACGGCTCGGCGTGACGATGAACCTGATCACGGCGTCGACCGGGCCGATGCGCAACCTCGCCAACTGCGTGGCGCGGGCGCATCTGGACCTGGAAGCCGTCGTGGTCTCGCCCTATGCCGCGGGCCTGGCCTGCCTGGAAGACGACCAGATGGAGCTCGGTGTCGCGGTCATCGACATGGGCGGCGGGACCACCAAGATCGGCGTGTTCTACGACGGCGGCCTGGTCTTCGCCGACGCCGTGCCGGTGGGCGGCGCCCATGTGACCACGGACATCGCCCGCGGCCTGACCACCACCCTGGACACCGCGGAGCGGCTGAAGGTCGTGCATGGCAGCGCGCTGTCGACGCATATCGACGAGCAGCAGCAGATCGAGATCCGCCAGGTCGGCGACCATGACCGGCACTCGGTCACCCAGATCCCGCGCTCCTACCTGACCGGCATCATCCGCCCGCGGGTGGAGGAGACCCTGGAACTGGTGCGCGACCGGCTGGAGCATTCCGGCTTCTCGCGCCTGGCCGGGCGCCAGGTGGTGCTTACCGGCGGGGCCTCGCAGCTCGGCGGCATGCGGGAGCTGGCATCCCGGATCCTCGACAAGCAGGTTCTGATCGGGCGGCCGATCCGCGTGTCCGGCCTTGCCGAGGCCACTGGCGGCCCCGGCTTCAGCACCTGTGCCGGGCTGCTCAGCTACGCGCTGCGCGAACATGCCCGGCTGGACGATCCGACAGAGAGCGAATTGCCTGAGCCGATACCCTCGACGGGGCGGATCGCCAGGATGGGGAAATGGCTGATGGCGAATTTCTAGGCATGGCGGCGGGCCGGGGGGGATCCGCCGCCATGCAGGCCAGGACCGGGCTTCGGCCCGGATTGCGTGGTCCCGGCAATCGGATACGGGACAGCGGCACTCGGGGCGGTGTCGAAGGTGAGAGCGACCCAGTGAAGGATAGGTCAGGAGGACCGCAGCTATGACGTTGAACTTCAGTACCCAGGAGCCGCTGGAACTGCGTCCGCGTATTATCGTGGTAGGTGTCGGCGGCGCCGGCGGCAATGCCGTCAACAACATGATCTCCTCCAACCTGGAGGGCGCCACCTTCGTGGTGGCGAACACCGATGCCCAGGCCCTGGCGAAGTCGGCCACCGACCGGCGCATCCAGCTCGGCGTCGACCTGACGGAAGGGCTGGGCGCCGGCTCCCGGCCCGATGTCGGCCGGGCCGCGGCCGAGGAGGCGATCGAGGAGATCGCCGAGCATCTGCAGGGCTGCCACATGGCCTTCGTCACCGCCGGCATGGGCGGCGGCACCGGCACCGGGGCGGCGCCCGTCATCGCGCGGGTCGCCAAGGAGATGAACATCCTGACCGTCGGCGTGGTCACCAAGCCCTTCCAGTTCGAGGGCGGCCACCGGATGCGCACGGCGGAGACCGGGATCGAGGAGCTGCAGCACTTCGTCGATACCCTGATCGTGATCCCCAACCAGAACCTGTTCCGCCTGGCGAACGAGAAGACCACCTTCGCCGACGCCTTCCGGATGGCGGACGAGGTGCTGCATTGCGGCGTGCGCGGCATCACCGACCTGATGGTGATGCCCGGCCTGATCAATCTCGACTTCGCCGACGTCCGCACGGTGATGAGCGAGATGGGCAAGGCGATGATGGGCACCGGCGAGGCCGAGGGCGAGAACCGGGCGATCGAGGCGGCCAACCGCGCCATCGCCAACCCGCTGCTCGACGAGGTCTCGATGAAGGGCGCCCGTGGCGTCCTGATCAACATCACCGGCGGCATGGACCTGACCCTGTACGAGGTCGACGAGGCCGCCAACAAGATCCGCGAGGAGGTCGACGGCGACGCCAACATCATCGTCGGCTCCACCCTCAGCGAGGAGATGTCCGGCAGCATGCGGGTGACCGTGGTGGCCACCGGCATCGATGTCGGCATCGAGATCGAGCAGCCGCCGAAGTCGCGGACCGGCTATACCGGCAATGTGACGCCGATGCGTGCCGGCTATGTCGATCCCCGTGGCGAGGGCGCGGCCGGCGGTGTCGCGGCGGCCTCGGCCATCCCGGCGGCGCCGGCTTCGGTCGCCGGCCAGGCCTATGCGGCCGGCGCCACCCGCACCCAGATGGTGTCGACCGGCAGTGCCGTGCTGGCGGAGGAAACCTATCCGCGGCAGCACGAGGACGATCTGGCCGACGCCTTCCAGCAGGCCCTGGACCCGGAACCCGAGCCGGAGCGCCAGGGTCGCAGTTCGGCGATCGAGCAGCAGGCCGATTACGGGCTGGATCCGGTCGAGGAGCCGGCCCAGCGCAGCCTGCTGGGCGATCCGGAGCCGCAGCAGCGCATGCGTGCCGAGCCGGCGCCGTCCTCCCGTGACCGTGGGGCGGCCGAGGCCCCCTTCGTCGCGCCGGAGCCGATGCGCCCGCCGCGCCGTCCCGAGCCCCGCCAGGCCGAGCAGCGTCACCCGGCGGAGCCGGCGCCGCGGGCCGCCGACGAGAGCGGGCAGCAGGGCGAACCGCGGATGCGGCGTCCCAGCATCTTCCGTCGCATGACCGGTGTCGGCATCACCCGTCCCGACGAGGACCTGGAGAAGACCGCGGGCCTGGCCGCGGAACCGGTGGCGGAGCCCGCACGGCCCCGGGCGCCGGCAGCCCGGCCGGCACAACCCGCCGCCCGCCCGCAGCAGGCCGCCAAACCCTCGACCCTGGGCGGGCTGGACCCGGCCGATCGTCTGCCGCGGACCGCGGACGAGGACGATCTGCTGGAGATCCCGGCCTTCCTGCGCCGGCAGGCGAACTGACCGGCGGACCCCGGCTTCGGGTCCACCCTCCCCTCCGGGCAGTCCGGAGGGAACTGAGTAGCCGCCGCGATACCGTGTCGCGGGCCGGAAGTGCCGGCCGCCCTGCCCGGCCCCCATAGGGGGTCGGGCAGGGGGCGCGGCGGCGCGCGGGCTTGCATCGCCGGCAATGCCATGCACCTGTGCGCCGACATCCCCGGCCGGCCGCTCCGCAGGGGCCGCCCGGGACCCTGCGAATCTGTTGCAATGCTCCGGAAATCCCAATTTTTTCAACGCGCTACCGCAGTGCAGCGAGTTACATGTTGTAACAGAGAGTGATTTGAGAAGCGGTTCGCGCGTCTGATATCTACAACCTGGGCACAAGGCGGTACGCCATTGCCGGCCGGGGATGTTCGAGGCCCTGTCGGAAATGGTCCTGCCTGACCCGGGGGGTAGATGATGGGCCGGCACGCGAGGTGTCCGGTCCGGCCCGGACATGGCCAGCAGGTATTGCGGCCGCAGGACGGGCAGCCGCCCAGTTGAGTACGGGCAGGATCGGATGCGGAAGCTTCGGCAGACGGTCCGGTCATGCGGCCCGGATGTCGGGATCCGCCGGAGTGAAGAACGGCTTGATGATGTTTCAAAGGACTGTCCAGCAAGGGGTGCGCTGTTCCGGAATCGGACTGCACACCGGAAAACCGGTCGCAGCCGATATCCGTCCGGCCGAAGCCGATCGCGGCATCCTGTTCCGGCGGGTCGACCTGCCGGGGATGCCGGAGATCCCGGCCCGCTTCGACCTGGGGACCGATTTCACCCTGGGCACCACCCTGCGCCATCCGGACGGGGCGGCCTCCGTGGCCACCGTCGAGCATCTGATGGCGGCCCTGGCCGGGCTGGGCATCGACAATGCCGTCGTGGATGTCGACGGCCCGGAAGTTCCCGCGGTCGACGGCTCTGCGGCCCCCTTCGTGGCGCTGTTGCGGCGCGCCGGCCTGCGCACCCTGGGGCAGCCCAGGCGCGCGATCCGGGTCCTGAAGCCGGTCGTGCTGTCCGAGGGCAGCAAGTCGGTCGCCCTGGAACCCGCCGCCACCTTCTCGGTGTCGGTCACCATCGATTTCGAGAACCCGGTGATCGGCCAGCAGACCTGCACCTTCACGCCGTCGGTTGACGATTTCGGCAGCCAGCTGGCGCCCGCGCGGACCTTTGGCCTGTTGCAGGAAGTCGACTGGATGCGGCGCCAGGGCCTGGCCCTGGGCGGCTCGCTGGACAATGCCATCGTGATCAACGGCAATACCGTCATGAACCAGGACGGCCTGCGCTTCGTCGACGAGTTCGCCCGCCACAAGGTGCTGGACGCGCTTGGCGACCTGGCCCTGGCGGGAGCGCCGCTGCAGGCGCGCTTCCTGGGGAACCGGTCCGGCCATGCCCTGAACAACCGGCTGCTGCATGCCCTGTTCGCCGACGATTCGGCCTGGGAATGGGTGGACATGGCGGCGCGCCATGGCACGGCCGACCTGCCGCTGACGGCGGCCGCCCTCTGATCCGCCGATCCGGCGCGACTTCCTGACCTGCCGATAGCCTGCCCGCCGGTTGCGGGCCGTGCCGCGCGGAACGGCCGCGGCACGGCGCCCTGGTCCTGCGCGACTTTAGGGTCCCGCCCTGGCGGCTGCCCGAACGCTTGGACCCGTCCCGGAAAACACGGTATGACCAACGCGGCCAGCCTGCGCCGGTTGCCGGCGATGCGGGCCGCTTCCCGGACCTGTTGGGCCCCCGAATGCTGACAGAATCGCGAATTGCCTTGCCGTCGATCCGCCCGCTCATCCTGCTGTTCCTGGCCCTGTTCATCGCCGGCTGCTCCGGCGACGATCAGCCGCTCTACGTGGAGCGCCCGGTCGAGGAACTCTACAACGGCGCGCTGAACAATCTCGAGCAGGGCAATGGGGAGGACGCCGCGACGCGATTCGACGAGGTCGAGCGCCAGCATCCCTATTCGGTCTGGGCCACCAAGGCCCAGCTGATGGCGGCCTATTCCTACTACCAGAGCAACAGGTACGACGACGCGATCCTGGCGGCAGAGCGTTTCATCAGCCTGCACCCCGGCAACAAGGACATCGCCTACGCCTATTACCTGGTGGCGATCAGCTATTACGAGCAGATCGTCGATGTCGGCCGGGACCAGGGCAATACCCTGCGGGCGCTGCAGGCGCTGCAGGAGGTCGTGCGCCGGTTCCCGAACACCGAATATGCCCGCGATGCCGGGTTGAAGATCGACCTGGCACGCGACCATCTGGCTGGCAAGGACATGGAGATCGGCCGCTTCTACCAGAAGCAGGCCCTCTACCTGGCCGCGATCCTGCGCTATCGCTCCGTGGTGGAGAACTACCAGACGACCAGCCATGTGCCGGAGGCGCTGATGCGCCTGGTGGAATGCTATCTCGCCCTGGGGGTCGCTTCGGAGGCGCAGACCGCGGCGGCGGTGCTGGGCTACAATTATCCCGGCAGCAGCTGGTATCTCGACGCCTACAACATGCTGACGGGCGAGAATCTGTATCCCCAGATCGACGACAGGTCGTGGATTGCCCAGACATGGGATTCGCTGTTCTGACCGGGCGCCGGCCCGTCTCCGCTTCAGGCTGAGGGGAGCGCCCGTGCTCACCGCCCTCGACATTTCCGACATCGTCCTGATCCGCCGGGTCACCCTGAACTTCGCCGAGGGCCTGGCCGTGCTGACCGGCGAGACCGGCGCGGGAAAGTCGATCCTGCTGGATGCCCTGGGCCTGGCGCTCGGCAAGCGGGCCGATGCCGGGCTGGTCCGCGCGGGGGCCGCCCAGGGCGTGGTCGCCGCCAGTTTCGCACCCGCTGCGGACCATCCGGTCCACGCCCTGCTGCAGGATCGCGGCCTGGCCGGCGACGGCGGCAGCGAGGTGATCCTGCGGCGCATCCTGCGTGCCGATGGCGGCAGCCGGGCCTTCGTGAACGACCAGCCGGTCAGCGTGGCGCTGCTGCGGGAGCTGGGCGAACTGCTGGTCGAGGTGCAGGGGCAGCATGACGCGCGCGGCCTGATGGATGCCGGGCGGCATCGCGAGATCCTGGACATGGCAGCCGGCGCGGCGCCGCAGCTCGCCGACACCGCCGCCGCCTGGGCGGCGCGGCGGGAGGCGGCGCAGGCCCTGGCGGCGCTGGAAAGCCAGATGGCGGCCGCCCGCACCGAGGAGGAGTGGCTGCGCCACACCGTGGCGGAACTGGACGCGCTGGACCCGCAGCCGCAGGAGGAATCCGAACTGGCCGCCCGCCGCGCGCAGCTGCGCAATGGCGCCGCCCTGGCGGATACCCTGCGGGATGCGCTGGGCGCGGTCGCCGGCAACGAGGGTGTCGAGGCGCGGCTGTCGGATGCCCTGCGGGGCCTGGAGCGCCGGGCGGTGGAGGCCGAGGGCCTGTTCGAGGCCGCGGTCGCTGCCTGCGACCGGGCGCTGGACGCGGCGGCCGAGGCGGTCGCTGCCCTGGAACAGGCGGGCGAGAGCCTGGAACTGGATCCCGCCGTGCTGGAGCGGGTCGAGGAACGGCTGTTCGCCCTGCGCGGTGCCGCCCGCAAGCACCAGGTGCCGCCGGAGGACCTGCCCGCCCTGCGTTCGAGACTGGCCGAACGGCTGGCGGCGGTGGACCAGGGCGATGCCGCCCTGGGCCGGCAGAGAGAGGCGGTGGCCGCGGCGGACCGCGCCTATCTGAAGGCCGCCGAGGCGCTGCGGGCGCGCCGCCAGGCGGCGGCCGGGGAGCTGGCCGCGCAGGTCTGTGCCGAACTGCCGCCGCTGAAGCTGCCGGACGCCCGGTTCGAGATCCGCGTCACCCCGCTGCCCGCCGACCAGGCCGGGCCCGCCGGTGCCGACCGGGTGGCCTTCGAGGTCGCCACCAATCCCGGGGTCGCGCCGGCGCCGTTGCACAAGGTGGCCAGCGGCGGCGAGCTGAGCCGCCTCCTGCTGGCCCTGAACGTGGTGCTGAGCCGTGGCCAGGCGATCGGCACGATGATCTTCGACGAGGTCGACCAGGGGGTCGGCGGCGCCACGGCGGCAGCCGTGGCGGAGCGCCTGCACCGCCTGGCGGAGCGGGTGCAGGTACTGGTGGTTACCCATGCGCCGCAGGTCGCGGCGGAAGGCGCGCGGCATTTCCAGATCCGCAAGACAGCGGACGGCGAGGGCGCGGCGACCCGGGTCGACCCGCTGGACCCGGCGGCCCGGCTGGAGGAGATCGCGCGGATGCTGTCCGGTGCCGAGATCACGCCCGAGGCGCGGGCGCAGGCCGCCCGCCTGCTCGCCCCCGGCGGCGCCGGCTGAGGAGGGTCGGAAGCGATGGCCGATGCGAAACGGACGGTGCCGGCGGCGGAGGTCGAGGTCGCGGGGCTGGAGCCCGGTGAGGCCGCCGCGCTGCACCGCGACCTGGCGGCGGAGATCCGCGGCCACGATATCGCCTATTACCAGGACGATGCGCCGAAGGTTTCCGATGCCGAATACGACCGGCTGTTCCGGCTGCTGCTGGACGTGGAGGCGCGCTTTCCGGAGCTGCGCAGCGCCGACAGCCCCAGCCAGAAGGTCGGCGCCGCGCCGTCGCAGGGCTTCGCCAAGGTGGCCCATGCGGTGCCGATGCTGTCGCTGGGCAATGCCTTTTCCGATGACGATGTCGGCGACTTCCTGGGCCGGATCCGCCGCTTCCTGAACCTCGCCGAGGAGGATGCGCTCGACATTCTCGCGGAGTGCAAGATCGACGGGCTCAGCGCCAGCCTGCGCTACGAGGATGGCCGCTTCGTGCGCGGCGCGACCCGCGGCGATGGCAGCGAGGGCGAGGATATCACCCGCAACCTGGCCACCATCGGCGACATCCCGGACCGGCTGAAGGGCAGCGGCTGGCCGGCGGTGATGGAGGTCCGCGGCGAGGTCTACATGCCGCGTGCCGCCTTCCTGCGCCTGAACGAGAGCCAGGCGGAGGCCGGCCGGCAGGTCTTCGCCAATCCGCGCAATGCCGCCGCCGGCTCGCTCAGGCAGCTGGACGTCTCGGTGACCGCCGCGCGGCCGCTGCATTTCTTCGCCTATGCCTGGGGCGAGGTCGCGGCGCCGCTGGGCGCGACCCTGACCGAAGCCCGCGCCCGGTTCGCGGAGTGGGGCTTCACCCTGAACCGCCCGGCCGAGCTGTGCCGCGACCTGGCGGCGATGCTCGCCTTCTACCGCAGCCTGGCGGCCGATCGTGCCGACCTGCCGTTCGACATCGACGGCGTGGTCTACAAGGTCGACCGGCTGGACTGGCATGAGCGGCTGGGCGCCGTCAGCCGCGCGCCACGCTGGGCGATCGCCCACAAGTTCCCGGCAGAGCAGGCCGAGACCCTGCTGCAGGGGATCGAGATCCAGGTCGGCCGCACCGGCGCGCTGACCCCGGTCGCGAAGCTGAAGCCGGTGACCGTCGGCGGCGTGGTGGTGGCCAATGCCACCCTGCACAACGAGGACGAGATCGCCCGCAAGGATGTGCGGATCGGCGACACCGTCGTGGTGCAGCGTGCCGGCGACGTGATTCCCCAGGTGGTCCGCGCGATCCCGGAGCGCCGCCCCGCCGATGCCGCGCCCTTCGACTTCCCGCAGGTCTGCCCGGCCTGCGGCAGCCACGCGGTGCGCGAGAGCCACCCGAAGACCGGCCGGCAGGACGCCATCCGGCGCTGCACCGGCGGCCTGGTCTGCCCGGCGCAGCAGGTCGAGCGGCTGCGGCATTTCGTGTCGCGGGATGCCTTCGATATCGAGGGGCTGGGCGACCGGCAGGTGCAGTTCTTCCATGAAGCCGGTCGGATCCGCACGCCCGGCGACATCTTCCGCCTGGCCGCCACGGACGGCGAGGAGGGCCGCACCCCCCTGGCGGAAGAGGAGGGCTGGGGCCCGACATCGGCGGCCAACCTGTTCGCTGCCATCGAGCGGCGCCGGCAGATCCCGTTCGACCGCTTCATCTATGCCCTGGGGATCCGCCATGTCGGGCAGGCGACATCGAAGCTGCTGGCGGCGAACTACGCCACCCTGCCGCAGCTCCGCGCGGCGATAGCTCGCGCGGCGGCCGAGTTCGCCGCGGCGGAGCGCGCCGGGGCCGACAGCCCGGCCGTGGGAGCCGTCGATGCCGCACCCGATGCGGGAGCGGGTGGGGAGGCGCCGGCGAAGCTGGCCAAGGCGCCGGCGAAGGCGCCCATGGGCGAGGCCCTGGCCGACCTGGTCGCCATCGACGGGATCGGCGAGGTGATGGCGCAGGCCATCGTTGCGTTCTTCGCGGAGCCCCATAACGGCGAGGTGCTGGACGATCTGGCGGGCCAGCTGGAGATCCAGCCCTTCATGCGCCGGGTCGCCGCGGACAGCAGCATTGCCGGGAAGACGGTGGTCTTCACCGGCAGCCTGGAGAAGCTGACCCGGGCCGAGGCCAAGGCGCAGGCCGAGGGGCTGGGCGCCAAGGTGTCCGGCTCGGTTTCCGCCCGCACCGACTATCTGGTGGCCGGCGCCGATGCCGGATCGAAGCTGAAGAAGGCGCGGGAGCTGGACGTCACCGTGCTGACCGAGGACCAGTGGCTGGCCCTGATCGGCCGCTGAACCTGCGCGCGCAGGTGCCGGCGGCCGGCGACGCCTCGCCGTGGCCGGTGTCGCACCATATATTCCCCTTCAGGATCCCAGACAGGAGCGAGACATGTTCGGAAGAGGCGAATCAGGCGGCCTGTGCGTCCTGCCGGCCGAGGTGCCGCCGCCGGAGCAGGACTGGTCGCCGGACGCGAAGCTGGCCAGCGCCGTGCTGGCCGGCGGCTGCTTCTGGTGCACCGAGGCGGTGTTCAAGCGGCTGGACGGCGTGGTCGACGTGAAGCCCGGCTATGCCGGCGGCACGCCGGAGACGGCGGACTACCAGACCGTCTGCTCCGGCCGCACCGGCCATGCGGAGGCGATCCGGGTCGACTACGACCCCGGCCGGATCAGCTATGGCCGGCTGCTGCAGGTCTTCTTCTCCGTGGCCCACGACCCGACCCAGCTGAACCGGCAGGGCAACGATGTCGGCCCGCAATACCGCTCGGCGATCTTCTGGGCGAACGACCGGGAGATGGAGGTGGCCGCCGCCTATATCCGCCAGCTGAACGAGGCCGGCGTGTTCGAGGGGCCGATCGCCACCCGCATGGAGCCGCTGGAGGCATTCTACGAGGCGGAGGGCTATCACCACGACTATGCCGACCGCAATCCGCAGCAGCCGTACATCGCCCATATCTCCATGCCGAAGGTGAAGAAGCTGCAGCAGAGCTTCGCCAACTGGCTCAAGCGCTGAGGCGCTGCCGCGTCATGGCGCCCCCGCGCCGTGGCGCGGGACGGCGGTGACGACGATCTCGCTGCGTGCCGAGCCGAAGGCGGTGCGGCAGGCCGCTTCCAGGCGGGCGTTGAGACTGTCGATCTCCGCTCCGGTCACCGGCCGCTGCGGGTCGGCATAGGCGACCACGAAGATGCCGCGGCCGAGCTTGGTGACCGCCAGGTCGCGCAGGGCCAGGCCCGCGCCGGCGCAGAGCGGACGTGCGATGCCGTCCGCGGTCTCGATGTGATGCCGGGGGGCGGAGGCGCCGGCGACCTCGCGCAGGGCGGCCAGGAACAGCCGAACCGGCTGCGGCCCGATCAGCGCCACCAGGACCAGCACCACCAGCGCGTCGGCGATCGGCACGATCGGCGCCAGCGCCGTGCCGTGCAGGAACTGCACCAGGAACAGCGCGACCGCGGTGCCCGCGCTGATCGCGCCATCGACCAGGGCGGCGCGGGATTCGGTTCGCAGGATCTCGCTGCGGCGGCCGGTGCGGACCCAGGCGCGGTGATGCACCCAGGCCAGGCTGAGGCAGATCGCCACCATGGCCGCGCCATAGATCACGATCGGCCCGAAGACCAGCTCCGGCGCCTCGCCCTCCGTCAGGTAGGTGATGATCTTGGTCGCCGCCGTCAGGGCCGCGAAACAGAGGATGCCGGCCAGCACCATCGACCGGAAGGTGACGTAGAGCGCCTCGTCGGCGTCGTAGCCGAAGGGGCGCGAGGGATCCGGCCGCCGGGCGATCGCGGCGCCGACCCGGGTCGCCACGATGGCGGAAACGAAATTGACCGCGGAATAGAGGCCGTCGATCAGGACGGCGTCGGAATGGGACAGCCAGGCGGCGGCGATGCCGGCGACGGCCATGAACAGGTTCGCCCAGAGGCTGATGAACAGGGAGCGGGCCTCGATCGCCCTGGCCGAAGCCCCCACACTGGCCTCGGCCCCCACGCTGGCCTCCGCACCGTCGGCCGGCATTGCCCTGTCCCCCCTGGTGAAACCCCGGGCCCAGGTTACTGCCCCGCGGCCGCCTCGCCCAGGGGGGCCGTCGCGACCGCCAGCCAGTCCGCGGTTTCCTTGTCCAGCAACGGGGTCAGGCTGTCCCGCACGGTGGCGTGGTAGTCGTCGAGCCAGGCGATCTCGGCGCGGCTCAGCAGGCCCGGATCGACCAGCGCGCGGTCGATCGGTGCACGGGTCAGGGTCTCGAATCCCAGCATCTCGCGCTCCGCGCCCGGCACCTCGACCGGCATCACCGCCACCAGGTTCTCGATCCGGATGCCATAGGCGCCTTCCTTGTAGTAGCCAGGCTCGTTCGACAGGATCATGCCCGGCACCAGCGCCGCGCCGCCGCCGGCCTTGGAGATCCGCTGCGGTCCCTCGTGCACCCCCAGATAGCTGCCCACCCCGTGGCCCGTGCCATGGTCGTAGTCCAGCCCGGCCTGCCACAGGGCGGCGCGCGCCAGGCTGTCGAGCTGGCCGCCGCTGGTGCCCCTGGGGAACAATGCCATGGCCAGGGCGATATGCCCTTTCAGGACCCGGGTGAAGCGGTCGCGCATCTCCGCATCCGGTGTGCCGATCGCGACCGTGCGCGTGATGTCGGTCGTGCCGTCCAGGTACTGGGCGCCGGAATCCACCAGGAACAGGCTGCCGGGCTCCAGCTTGCGGTTGCTCGCCGGGGTCACCCGGTAATGCACGATGGCGCCGTTCGGCCCGGCGCCGGAGATCGTGTCGAAGGACAGGTCCTGGATCATCCTGCCGCTGCGCCGGAACGCCTCCAGCTGGGCGGCGGCGGTCATCTCGTCGACCTGTCCGCCGGGGCCGGCGCCGGCCAGCCATTTCAGGAACCGGGTCACCGCGGCGCCGTCGCGCAGATGGGCGGCGCGCATGCCGTTCAGTTCCACCGGGTTCTTCTGCGCCTTCGGGGCCAGGCAGGGATCGGGGTTGCGGTCCAGCCTGGCGCCCGCCGCCTCCAGCCGCTCGGCGATCCAGGCGGGCGCGCTGGCCGGGTCCAGGCGCACCAGCGCCTTGTCCCGGCCCAGCCGGTCCAGCGCCGCGCCCAGTTTCTCGGGCGGGTGCAGTGTCACGCCGTTGCCCAGATGGGGGCGCAGCTCCGCCGTCATCTTGCGGCGGTCGAGGAACAGGTCCGCGGTCTCGTCCGCGTGCAGGATGGCAAAGGCGTGCGGGAACGGCGCCCGGGGCACGTCGCCGCCGCGGATGTTGAACAGCCAGGCGATCGACTCCGGCAGGCTCAGCACCGCCGCCTGGTCCCCTGCCTCCGCGAGGAGCGCGGCGATCTCCGCCCGCTTCGCGGCAGAGGGCCGCCCGGTATACATCTCGGTATGCGGCCGCACCGGTGCCAGCGGCGGCGGCGGCTGGCCGTCCCAGGCCCGGTCGATCGGGTTTTGCTCCACGGCGACAAGCTCGATGCCGGCCTTCCCGGCGGCGCGGCGCCAGCGGGCCAGGCCGTCCGGCGTGTGCAGCCAGGGGTCGTAGCCGATGCGCTGCCCCGCCGCCTGGCGGGCGAGCCAGTCGTGCGGCGGCGCCTCGGTGATGTGATGCAGCGAGAACAGGGCGGTATCGACCTGGTCGCGCAGCTGCAGGGTATAGCGCCCGTCGCTCCACACGCCCGCCTTGTCGTGCAGCACGATCGCCATGCCCGCCGAGCCGGTGAAGCCGGTCAGCCAGGCCAGCCGTTCCGCCTGCCGCGGCAGATACTCGCCCTGATGCGCATCGGTCATCGGCACGATGAAGCCGTCCAGTTCCTGCGCCGCCAGCTCCTGCCGCACGCGGTCCAGCCTGCCGGCCGACTGCTGCCGGTCGCCCAGCCCGTCACGCCACTGCGCCGCCAGCGCCTCGACCTCGCGTGCCAGCCTGGCGGCCTTCTCGGCCGGGGCCGCTGCGGCCAGCAGGTCCAGGCCCTGGCGGGTGCCGAACCGGTCCGGGCTGGCGGCAACCCCTGCCGCCCAGGCCCGGGCGCCCTGGGCGGAGAGCCCGGGATGCAGGTCGCAGAGCAGCTTCACGGAATCGGGAGAGATATCGACCGTCATCTGAAACATACCTTCGCCAAAGAGCCATGCGATTCTTGCAGGTCTGCGCTACCACGCTTCTGTGGCTTTCCCATTTGAAATTCCGTGTGTGCACTGCAACATAATCAGCGTCAAACACCGCCACCCGGGCGCCGATCCAGGATGCCAGGGTGAATTCCCGAGGAACGTGAGAATGTATACCGCAAATCGTCAAGCCGTTGACGCCCGGGGCATGGATTTCATCGCCATGCAGGCCCATGCCCGCGCCCTTCGTGCCGAGGCCATTGCCGACCTGATCGGCCGTGGCCTGTCCACCGCCGCGCGCGCCCTGCGCACGGCCTGGCATGCGCTGGAGCAGAACCGGTTGGACCGGGCATTGCGTCGCGAACTGTCGCGGCTGGATGCCCATACCCTGCGTGACCTGGGCCTGTCGCCCGCCGCCCTGTCGTCGATGACCAGCGAGGCGCTGCTCGATCATCCCCTGGCGGTGCTCGAGGGCACTGCCGCCCGCCATGCCACGCGTGCCGCGAACGAGAACGCCACCGGCGCTGGCCAGGGCGCCCGCACCGCCGCCTGACGACGTCGCCCGCCGGGCACCGGCTCCATGCAACGGGGGCGGCGGACAGTCCGTCCGCCCCCTATGCATGTTTGTCGCCGGGGCATGTCTGGGAGCGGGCCGTTCGCACCGGATCCTGCATGCGCGACGTGCAAGGCAGTCCTGCCCATCGAGGGCCGGCAACCGCCTTGCCATCGGCATAGTGCAGTGCAACAATAATATTGCGACGCAGCAAAACGCGTCAGAGAGAGAGCGTTCCGGCTGCCGCAAGGCGCCGGTCGAAGCAGAAAGGGTTGGCAATGACGCCGAATTCGGGGCTCACCTACTTGGCCGAGGCTGGCAGCGACGATATCGCCGTCCAGATCAAGCGGGCGCGGGTGATGCGCGCCCAGGCCGCTGCCGACTTGATGAATGCCGGGCTTTCCGCCATCGGCCCGCTGTTCCGCCCGCTGTCGCGCCGCGTGGCGCGCTGGCGCGAGTTGTCGGCGCTGCGGCGGAGCTTTGCAGGCCTGGATCCGCGGACCCTGCGCGACCTGGGCCTGAGCCCGCAACTGGCGGCCGAGATCACGCCGGAGGCGCTGGCCGATCATCCGATGGCCGTCCCCGGCCGCTGGCAGGTCGCCAACGAGAACGCCACCCGGCGCCAGGACCGCAGCGCGGCCTGAAACCGCAGCTGGCCTGTCTTCCTAGACCTGCCATCGCAGCGGCAACCGCACCGGGCTGCGGCTGAGCAGCAGGGCCGACCAGCCCTCCTGCCGCAGTTCGGCGCGCAGGATCATCCCCTGTGCCCGGTACGCGGTGGCGACCCGCCGCGCCTCGAAGCTCAGCAGCCCGGCCAGCACCACCAGGCTGCCCGGATGGCTGAGCGCGGCGATGCCCGGCGCCATCGCGATCAGCGGGCCGGACAGGATGTTCGCGAAGATCGCGTCGAACGGCGCCGCGGCGCGCAGGGCCCGGTCGCCCGGCCGGCTGGCCAGGCAACAGCGCATCCGGTCCGCCACGCCGTTGAGCGCGGCGTTCTCGGCGGCGATGCGCACCGCCACCGGATCGATATCCGCCGCCAGCACCCTGGCCTTCCAGGCCCGTGCGGCAGCGATTCCCAGGACACCGGAGCCGCATCCCAGGTCCAGCACGCTCGCATGGGGCCGCCCCTGCGACCCGGCCAGCCCGGCGATCGCCTGCAAGCAGAGCGCCGTCGACGGCGCGCGCCCGGTGCCGAAGGCCTGGGCGGCCTCGATCTCCAGCGGCCATCGGGATGACGGCCGGTCATGGCGATGGTCGCTGCCGTACAGGACGAAGCCGCCGATCCGGAACGGCGCGCGGATCCGGTTGGAATGGCCGACCCAGTCCGCCGGCGGCAGCTCCGCCAGGCCCGGCTCCGCCGACCCGGGGGCGATCTCCCGCAGCGCCGCGGCGATAGGGGCAAGCTCCGGCGGGGAATCGTACACCGCCGACAGCAGGCGCCGGGACGGGTCCGCGGTCTCGAACTCCGACACCGCCAGGGCATCGGGGAAGGCCAGTTCCCCCGCCGCGGCAGCCAGTGCCGCAGGCACCTCGGCCTCGACCTGCCAGAGCGTGGCGGTCATGGGGGGCGCGGTCATGCCGGCTGGATGAAGCTGTCGATGACCCGCTTGCGCCCGGCCTTGTCGAAATCGATGGTCAGCTTGTTGTCGTCGATGCCCGCGACCCGGCCATGGCCGAACTTCTGGTGGAACACCCGCGCGCCGACCCGCCAGGCCCCGCCCTCGGGCGCGTCCTGGCGCACCGGCTCGGCCGTCGCCTCGATCAACCCCGGCCCGGACCGGCTCCGGCCGCCGCCCCGGCCGCCCTCTTGCGCCCCTGTGCCCTGGCCACCCCTGCGGCTCGCGGCGCGGCGTTCCGCGTCCAGCCAGGGGGCCTCGTAGACGAAGCCGCCATAGAGCTCCTCGTTGATCCCGGCGGCACGGCTGCCATAGACGCCCTTCTGGGCGTCGCGGGTCACATGCTCTTCGGGCAGCTCGTCGACGAAGCGCGACGGGATGTTCGACTGCCACTGGCCATAGACCCGCCGGTTCGCGGCGAAAAAGATGTAGCAGCGCTGCCGCGCGCGGGTGATGCCGACATAGGCCAGCCGGCGCTCCTCCTCCAGCCCGGCGACGCCATTGCCGTCCAGCGAGCGCTGGCTGGGGAACAGGCCATCCTCCCATCCCGGCAGGAACACCGTGTCGAATTCCAGCCCCTTGGCCGCATGCAGGGTCATCAGGTTGACCATCTCCGCCGAATCCGAGGTGTCGTTGTCCATCACCAGCGCGACATGCTCCAGGAAGGCGCCCAGCGCCTCGAAATCGTCGATCGCCTGGACCAGCTCCTTCAGGTTCTCCAGCCGCCCCGGCGAATCCGGCGAACGGTCGTTCTGCCACATCTCGGTATAGCCGCTCTCGTCCAGCACGGTTTCCACCACCTCGGCATGGGGCATGCCGTCCAGCATGGCCCGCCAGCGGTCGAAATCGGCGATCAGGCTGCGGATCGTGGTGCGCACCTTGGGGCGCAGCTCGTCGGTCTCCACCAGCTGCCGGGCGGCCTTCATCAGGCTGGTGTCGCGGGCCCGCGCCGCCTGGTGCAGCAGCTGCAGGCTGGCATCGCCCAGGCCGCGTTTCGGCACGTTCAGGATGCGCTCCAGCGCAAGATCGTCATCCTCCTGCGCGATCACCCGCAGATAGGCCATGGCGTCGCGGATCTCCTGCCGCTCGTAGAACCGCAGGCCGCCGATCACCCGGTAGCGCAGGCCCATCTGGATGAAGCGCTCCTCGAAGGCGCGGGTCTGCGAGCCGGCGCGCACCAGGATCGCCATCTGCTGCAGCGCATTGCCGTCGCGCTGCAGCGCCTCGATCTCCTCGCCCACGGCGCGGGCCTCCTCGTCCTGGTCCCAGACGCCGCGCACGGCGACCTTCTCGCCGGTCTCGCCTTCCGTCCACAGGGTCTTGCCCAGCCGACCCTCGTTATGGGCGATGATGCCGCTGGCCGCCGCCAGGATATGCGAGGTGGAGCGGTAGTTGCGCTCCAGCCGGACGACTTCCGCGCCGGGGAAATCCGTCTCGAAGCGCAGGATGTTGCCGACCTCGGCGCCACGCCAGCCATAGATCGACTGGTCGTCGTCGCCGACGCAGCAGATGTTCCGGTTCGCCTGGGCCAGCAGGCGCAGCCAGAGGTACTGCGCCACGTTGGTGTCCTGGTACTCGTCCACCAGGATGTAGCGGAACCGCCGGTGATAGTCCGCCAGGATCTCCGGCTCGGTCTGGAACAGGGTCAGGTTGTGCAGCAGCAGGTCGCCGAAATCGCAGGCGTTCAGGGTCTTCAGCCGGTCCTGGTACTGGCGGTAGATCTCCAGCGCGCGGCCGTCGGCAAGGCCCGAATCGGCGGTCGGCACCGCCGACGGCGCCAGGCCCCGGTCCTTCCAGCGGCCGATCACGGCGGCAAAGGCCCGCGGCGGGAACTTCTTCTCGTCGATATTGCTGGCCTGCAGCAGCTGCTTCAGCAGCCGCAGCTGGTCGTCGGTGTCCAGGATGGTGAAGTCCGAGCGCAGGCCCAGCACCTCGGCATGCCGGCGCAGCATGCGTGCGCCGATGGCATGGAAGGTGCCGAGCCAGAGCCCTTCGGCGGCCCGCCCGATCAGCCCGCCGACCCGCTCGCGCATCTCCCGCGCGGCCTTGTTGGTGAACGTCACCGCCAGCACCTGGCTGGGCCAGGCCCGGCCGGTCGACAGCAGGTGCGCCAGCCGGGTGGTCAGCACGCGGGTCTTGCCGGTGCCCGCGCCGGCCAGCACCAGCAGCGGGCCGTCGAGGCATTCGACCGCCCGGCGCTGCTCGGGGTTCAGCATGGTCAGGTAGCCCGGCGGGGCCTGCGGCGGCGGCGGGGCCGGCCGGCCGTCGGATGCACCCGGTCCCCGCGCTCCGGGCGGGCCGATGGCAGCATCATCGTCGGACAGGTCGAAGGGGTCGGCAGTCACGTGGCGGCTCGTCTGGTTGGGTATCGGGTCCGGGCGGATCCCGGCCTGCCCGGTTCCGGCCTTGAAGGGGGCCGTGGCCCGGCTGCCACGGCGCGGCCGGTTCGGTGCACCTTGCCGGGCCGGCAGTCTAGCGCGGATCGCCGGCATTCGGCACCCGCCGATCCGGCCGGGATGGCGGGATCCGGCCACAGGGTCGTTGTCACAGGCAAAATTTACCTTTCGTTAGCGGCTGAGACCTAACGTCCTGCCACGCAGCCTTTGTCGGTGGCGATGGCGGCTTGTGCGGGCAGGGGAGGGCGGGCAATGACCCGGAAGAATGACAAGGCCAGGCGTTCGAGCATCCGGTCCAGGCTGTACCTCGCGTTCGGCGGCGTCGCCGCGCTGACCGTTGTGGCTGCCGCCGTGGCCTGGCTGTCGTTCGACAATGTCCGCGCCAGCTTCGACGAAATGGTCGGCGGCGACGTGCCGGCGATGACCGCGGCGCTCGAACTGGCGGTCGAAAGCGCCTCCCTGTCGGCCGCTGCCCCCGCCCTGGCCGGTGCGGCGGACAGTGCGGCGCGGGCGGCGACGATGGCCGACCTGGAACGCCGCAGCGCGCAGATCGACGCCCTGATCGCGACCCTGGCCGACGGCGCAGAGGGCGAGGGTAACACCGTGGGCGTGATCCGCGACCAGGCCGCGCAACTGCGCAGCAACCTGACGTTCCTCGATTCCGCCGTGGCCGACAAGCTGGCCGCCGATGCCGGGCTGAGCAATGCGGTGGGCGAGCTGGCCAGGCGGCATGCCGCCCTGCTGGCGACCCTGGCGCCACGCATCGATGCCGCGAATGCCGGCCTGCTGCAGGGGACCGAGGCGGCGAGCGTGGAGAGCGCCGCGGCGATCAACACGGTGCTTGCGGAGGGTGTCGGCCGGCTGCGCGACCTGCTGTCGCTGCGGGCCAATGCCAGCCAGCTCATGGTGATGCTGACAGAAACGCGCTCCACCGACCTCGCGCCACGGATCCGCGTGCTGGAGATGTTCGCGAAGAAGCCGGTGGAGGGCATTGCCGAGGCCTTGCGCAGCGTACCGGAGGACTCGACCGGTCTGCAGGTGCGCATCCCGATCGAGACCATGCTGTCCTACGCCGCCGGGGAAGACAGCCCCTTCGCGATCCGCAAGCGCCAGCTGGACGGCCTGCTCGGCGCGGACGCGCAGCTGCGCGATGTCCTGTCCAGCGCCGCCACCACCCACAGCCAGGTGCTGGACACCCTGCAGCCGATGATCGAGGCGGCCGAGGCCGGCCTGGTCGCGGAGGTGGAGCGGCTGGGGCAGGAGAACGGCGCCCGCATCGGCGGTCTGATGACCACCGAGATGGCGACCCTGCGCGGCACCCTGCAGATCCAGTCCCTGGCCAACCATGCCGCCGGCCTGCTGGCGACGGCGGCGAACATGGACAGCAGCAAGGCCATCGAGGGGGAGCGCGGGCAGTTCTACGAGCAGACCGCCGGCATCTTCGCCGGCCTGAACGTGCTGGCCGACCGCGAGGCGGCAGCGGAGATCGATGCGTCGGTCTCGGCGCTTCTGGAACTCGGCGAGGCGGAGAACAACATCTTCGACCTGCGGCTCGCCAGCCTGCAGGCCGCCGCCCGCGCGCAAGCCGCGCTCGCCAAGACCCGCGGCATCTCCGATGCGCTGGCGGAGGAGGTGCGCGGCCTCGTCGCCGCCGCCCGTGTCCAGATGGATGCCCGCACGCGCACGGTCGGCGACGCCTTCGGCCAGGCGCAGGTCCTGCTGGCGGCGCTTGCCGCGGCCAGCGTGCTGATTGCCCTGCTGGTGGCCTGGCTTTATGTCGGGCGCAATGTCGGCCGGCGCCTGGAGCGGCTGACCGCCTCCACCCTGGCGGTTGCCGGCGGCAACCTGGAAGCGGAGATCGCCACCGACGGCCATGACGAGATCGCGCAGGTCTCCAATGCCCTCCTGGTGTTCCGCGACGGCCTGGCCGAGGCGGCGGCCGCCGAGCGTCGCGCCGGCGAGGCCCGCGAGCGTGCCGAGCAGGAGCGGCGCGAGGAGATGCTGCAGCTGGCCGCCGCCTTCGAGGCCTCGGTCAGCGGCGTGGTCCGCCAGGTTTCGCAGGCCGCGGGCAGCCTCAACCGGACCGCGGAGCGCATGTCCGGCTCCGCCGAGGAGACCAGCCGCCAGTCCCAGGCCGCGACCGGGGCGACCGATTCCGCTTCGTCCAGCGTCCAGACCGTGGCGAGCGCCGCGGAGGAACTGGCTGCCTCGATCTCCGAGGTCAGCCGCCAGGTCAGCCAGTCCAGCGCCACGGCATCCCGCGCGACCGACCGCGCGAAGACCACCGACCAGACGGTGCGCGGCCTGCAGCAGGCGGCGCAGAAGATCGGCGCCGTGGTGACCCTGATCCAGGACATTGCCGAACAGACCAACCTGCTGGCGCTGAACGCGACCATCGAGGCCGCGCGCGCGGGCGAGGCCGGCAAGGGCTTCGCCATCGTCGCCAACGAGGTGAAGAACCTGGCTACCCAGACCGCCCGCGCGACGGAGGATATCTCCGCGCAGGTCGGCGGCGTGCAGCGCACCACCAGCGAGGCGGTCACCGCGATCGGCGAGATCGTCCAGACCATCGAGGAGGTCAACGCCATAGCCTCGGACATCGTCTCGGCCGTGGACCAGCAGTCCGTCGCCACGCAGGAGATCGCGCAGAACGCGCAGAGCGCCGCCTCGGGCACCGAGGACGTGGCCCGCAGCATCGGCGCGGTGGAGCGTGCCGCCGCGGAGTCCGGCCAGGCGGCGGGCGAAGTGCTGGGCTCGGCGGGCGAGCTGGGCACCCTGTCGGCGACCCTGACGGGCGAGGTCGAACAGTTCCTGGCCAAGGTCCGGGCGGGCTGACCCGCCCGGAATCGGCGCCCGGCCCGCAGCCTGCCGTTGACAGTCAACCATTTGGTTGACGACTATGCCGGACCTTCCCCGGGCGGGGCAGGGATGGCATTTCGGCGGGGCCGGGGCAGGGAGTCGAGCGATGGGCGATGGGCGGTACCGGATTCTCTTTGGCGATATCCACAACCACAATGCCTGCGGCTACGGCATCGGCTCGATGGAGCGGTCGATCGAGATCGCGCGCAGCCATCTCGACTTCTTCGCCTTCACCGGCCATTCCAGCTGGCACGACCTGGAACCGATGGAGGGCGGGCGCGAGCAGCACTGGCTGAAGGGTTTCGAGAAGCTGCGGGCGGCATGGCCGAACGTGCAGGACCTGATCGCCGACGCCAACCGCGACGACAGCTTCTCCGCCTTCCTGGGCTTCGAATGGCATTCCAGCCATTTCGGCGACCAGTGCGTTGTCTTTCCCGACGACCACCAGCCGATCCACTATGCCGGGGACGTGGCGGAACTGCGCGCCTTCTGCCTGGAGAAGCGGGCGCTGATGATCCCGCACCATCTGGGCTATCCGCAGGGGCGGCGCGGGGTGAACTGGGAGGCCTTCGACGAGGCCTGCACCCCGGTGGTGGAGATCTTCTCCGAGCATGGCAATTCGGAGCATGACCGCGGGCCCTTCGACTTCTTCAACCATTCCATGGGCGGGCGGCAGACCTCGCAGACCGTGCGCCATGCGCTGGGCTGCGGCCGGCGTTTCGGCTTCGTCGCCTCCAGCGACAGCCATAGCGGCTTTCCCGGCGCCTATGGCGAGGGGCTGATGGCGGTGCTCTCGGAGCGGCTGGACCGTGCCGCGATCCTGGAGGCGATCAACGCGCGGCGGACCTACGCCCTGACCGGGGACCGGATAGAGGTGGATTTCACGGTCGACGGCGCGGTGATGGGTTCCACCATCGCCGCCGGCCGCGAGGTCGAGGTCGCCTGGGACGTGCGGGGCCGCGACGAGCTGGACGTGGTGGAGGTGGTGCAGGACGGCCATGTCGTGCATCGCAGCTTCCCGGCGACCGCCGTGGCCGCGGACACGGCCGTCGCCGCGCCGCTGCAGGTCCGCCTGGAATGGGGCTGGGGCCCGTGGGGCGACCTGGCGCTGGAGCGCACCTGCGACTGGGACTTCGACGTCGCGGTGGCCGGCGGCCGCATCCGCCGGGTCTTCCCCTGCCTGCAGTCCGGCCCCTACGACGCCGAGCGCCGCCACCGCATCGTGCAGGGCTCCGACACCGCGCTCTCGGTGCGGTCCTTCACCTCGCGCCGCGGCGCCTACCGCCTGAATCCGAACCAGAGCCTGGTGCTGGAACTCGACGGCGGCCCGGACACCCGCCTGGCCGTTACCCTGCGGGAGCCGGTGGTGCAGCGCGGCGAGGTCGATGTGGCGACATTGCTGGCCGATTCCGCCAACACCTTCACCGGCCCCTTCCCGAAGGAAAGCTGGCAATGGCACCGCATCGTGCCGCTGGCCGCCTCGGCGGTCGCCGGCCGCTGCACCCTGCCGGTGCCCGACGGGCGCAGCAGCATCTACCTGCGGGTACGCCAGCAGAACGGCCATGTGGCCTGGGTCAGCCCGGTTTTCCTGAACTACCGGTAGCGGCGGCGCGCCGGCTCATCCCGCAGCCGTCATCCTCGGCCCCCGAGCCGAGGCTCCATGCCGCCAGCCTCGCGGCGCTTCGCCGCCGGCGGAGTGGATCCTCGGGTCAAGCCCGAGGATGACGGGACAGCGGGCGCAACAGGGCGACCCGGCGCCACTGCCCGAGGCCTGCGCCCGCATCCCCCATCCCCCAGCCGTCATCCTCGGGTCAAGTCCGAGGATGACGGGACAGCGGACGCAACAGGGCGACCCGGCGCCACTGCCCGAGGCGTGCGCCCGCATCCCCCATCCCCCAGCCGTCATCCTCGGCCCCCGAGCCGAGGAACCATGCCGCCAGCCTCGCGGCGCTTCGCCGCTGGCGGAGTGGATCCTCGGGTCAAGCCCGAGGATGACGGGATAGCGGGCGCAACAGGGCGGCCCGGGGCGGCCCGGCGGCGCCCTAGAGCTTCAGGTCCAGGGCCAGCTCGCCGCGCACCCGGTCCTCGTCGATCTCGCAGCCCAGGCCGGGGACCTGCGGCACCAGGGCGGTCTGGCCGTCCATCGGCAGCGGGGACTTGAGGTAGTTGCCGGCCAGGTGCTGCGGCCCGTTCAGGTCGGCGGGATAGTCGATGCCGAACGCGGCGAAGACATGCACCGAGGCGGCGAAGCCGATCGGCGCGTCCATCAGGCCGGAGCCGATCAGCTTGATCCCGGCATTGCGCGCCAGCTCGCAGAGCTGCCGGGCATAGTGGATGCCGCCGCATTTCTGCACCTTGCAGACCAGCCCCTCCACCGCGTCGCGGCGCAGCAGGTCGACGATGAAGGGCAGGCCCATCGCCGCCTCGTCCAGCGAGATGTTCATGGCGGTGGCGGAGAGCAGCTTCTTCATGCCGTAGACGTCGGTCATCGGGATCGGCTGTTCGAACAGCTCGATCCCCAAGGCCTCGAATCCCTTGGCGGCGCGCAGCGCGCGGTCCAGGTCGTAGCCCTGGTTGGCATCCGCCCAGGTGATGGCGCCGGGCGCCCCCTGCAACACGGTGCGGACCCGTTCGACATCGAGCTGCGGATCGTTGCCGACCTTCACCTTGAACGCCTTGTAGCCTTCGTCCAGGCCCTGCTGCACGGATTTCTCCACGCCTGCCACGTCCGGCGCGGAGACCAGGTAGCTGAGCTGGATCCGGTCGCTGCGCTTCGCGCCCAGCCAGGTCTGCAGGTTGATGCCCAGCTTGCGGCAGATCAGGTCGTGCACGGCCATGTCCACGGCGGCCTTGGCGATCGGCTGGCCCGGGTCGAAGCCCGGCGCCAGCTCGGTGTTCATCGCGTCGTGCAGGCCGGCGATGTCGAACGGGTCGCGGCCGATCAGCACCGGCGCCAGGTAGTGCCGGATCGTGGTGAAGGTGGAATGGGTGGTCTCCGCCGACCAGCGCCGGCTGGGCCCCGCCTCGCCCCAGCCGAAGGTGCCGTCGTCGGCGGTGATCTTCACCATGGCGATCTGCTTGCCCTCCTCGATGCTGCGCGCGATGCCGCGCGACAGCTTGACGGTGGCGCGCAGCGGCAGGCGCACGGGCAGGACTTCGACGGTCTGGATCTTCAGGGTCAAGGGAACGCTCCTAGGAGGGGACCTGCCGGCCGCGGGTCTCGCGCCAGGCAACGATGGCGATGGTGGCCAGGGCCAGCAGCAGGAAGCCGGCGGCGATCGGCCGGGTGACGAAGATGTCCAGGCTGCCGCGCGACAGGATCATCGCCTGGCGGAAGCCGACCTCGACCAGCGGCCCCAGGATGAAGCCGATAAGCAGCGGCGCGATCGGGAAGCCGAACCGGTTCATGCCATAGCCCAGGATGCCGAAGCCCAGCATGACGAACAGGTCGAGGAAGTTGTGCGTGGTGACATAGACGCCGGTCACGCTGAGCACCAGGATCACCGGGAACAGCATGGCGTTCGGCAGGCGGGTGGTCTGGATGAAGAGCGGCATTCCGAGGCGCCCGATCACCAGGTGCAGGAAGGTCGCCAGCAGCATCATGATGAAGAAGGCGGCGACGAAATCGCCCTGCTGCGCGAACAGCAGCGGCCCCGGGATCAGTCCGTGGACGATGAAGGCGCCCAGCATGATCGCGGTGATCACGTCGCCGGGCACCCCCAGGGTCAGCAGCGGCGCGAAGGTGGTGCCGGTCACCGCGTTGTTGCCGGACTCCGCCGCCGCGACCCCCTCGATCGCGCCCTCGCCGAAGCGCTCCGGATGGCGCGACATGTTCCGGGTGATGCCGTAGTTCAGGTAGGCCGAGACCGCCGCCCCCAGCCCCGGCACCGCGCCGATGAAGGCGCCGATCGCGGAGGACCGCCCGATCGCCGGCAGGCTGCGGCGCCAGTCGTCGCGGTCCAGGCTGTGCTGCGGGTCGCCGAGCCGGACCTTGCCGGTCTGCGCCTCGCGGGTCAGCCGGCGCTCCACGACGCCCAGCACCTCGGCCACTGCGAAGATGCCGATCACCAGCGCAATGAAGGCCCAGCCGCCGGCCAGTTCGCGGAAGCCGAAGGTCAGCCGGAAGTCGCCGGTCAGCGGGTCGACGCCGAAGGTCGACAGGAACAGGCCCAGGGTGCCGGCGATCAGCCCCTTGATCATGTTGCCCTGGGCCAGCACGCCGACCAGGGTCAGCGCGAAGACGCCCAGGGCGAAGTTCTCCGCCGGGCCGATCTTCAGCGCGAACAGCGCCATCGGCACCGCGAAGGCGATCAGCGCGATGTCGCTGATGAACTCCGCGATGATCGAGGCATAGAGCGACATCTTGAGCGCCTTGCCGGCCTTGCCCTGCCGGGTCAGCGGCGCCCCGTCCAGCGCGGTCGCCGCCGCCGCCGGGGTGCCGGGCACATTGATCAGGACCGCCGAAAGCGAACCGCCATAGGTGCCGCCCTTGTAGATGCCGACCAGCATCGCCAGGCCGCCGATCGGCGTCAGGCTGAAGGTGATCGGCAGGGCGATGGCCACGGCCAGCGGCACGTTCAGCCCGGGGATCGCGCCGATCACGATGCCGATCAACAGGCCCGCGACGATCATCGCCAGCGCGGTGGGCGTGGCGACCATCTCCAGCCCTGCAAGGAACATGTCCATGGCCGGTCAGCCGAGCAGGCGGGAGGAGGGGAGCAGGACGAGCATGAACCTCTCGAAGAACAGCAGCAGGGCCAGCGGCACCAGCAGCGCGACGGCGATCAGCGAGACCGGCCTGCGATTGCCGAACAGCAGGTTCGCACCGGCCAGGAACAGCGCGGTGGCGGCGAAATAGCCGAGCCAGGGCAGGGCGAGAATATAGGCGACGATGCCCAGGACCATGGCGCCGACCCGCAGCAGGCCTGCGCGGGCCTCCCGCGCGGCGGCGGGATCCACGCCGGCACCGGGTGCCGCAGGGCGGGTGCCGGCGGCATGCCAGAGCGCCCGGCCGAGCAGGACGACGGACAGGAGGCCGATGACGATGACCAGGGCGGTGGGCAGGGTCGTCGTCTTGACGAAGGCCCCCGACCCCTCGGTGGCCAGCAGGTCGTTCAGCAGGACACCGCAGACCGCGAGCAGGACCAGCCCGATCCAGGCATCCGCCGGGACCCTGCGCATCCCCCCCATTGCCGTCATCGCATCCCCGTCATTTCAGGTCCCCGCGCCGGGATCGTGGCTGGACGGTGCCGCAGCACGGCATCGACGTCCGCGCCGTGGGTCCCGGATCGGGTCCGGGACGACGGACCGGGGGGAGCCTTGCCGCTCCGCCCGACCTGCCGTCATTTCCCGGACCCTCTCCGTCAGCCCCTCACTTCTTCTGCAGCATGGGCGCGTAGGCGTTCCAGTCGCGCGCCCAGACCTTGCCGAACGCCTCGGCCGGCAGGTAGGTGATCTCCGTCGAGGTCTTCAGCGCCTTGGCCTGGAAGTCCGGATCGGTGGCGGCCTTCTGCACGGCATCCTTCAGCCTGGCCAGCACCTCCGGCGGGACGCCCTTGGCGACGGCCACGCCGACGAACGGGCTGCCATAGACCTCAAAGCCCTGCTCCTTCGCCGTCGGGATGTCGGGGAAGGCCGGGTCGCGTTCCTCGCTGAACACCGCCAGGCCACGCATATTGCCGCCCTTGATGTTCGCCGCGACGGTGGAGGCGTTCGCCGGCAGCATGTCCACGGTGCCGCCCAGCAGCGCCGTGGCGCCGGGCGCGCCGCCCTGCTGCGGCACATGCACGACCTCGAACCCGGCGGCATTCGCCAGGCCGTTCAGGGTCAGGTGCGGCATGCCGCTGGGCACCGCGCCGAAGGTGTACTTGCCGGGATTGGCCTTGGCATCCTTCACCAGGTCGTCGAGGGTCTTCCACGGGGAATCCGCGTTGACCGCCAGGATCAGGTTCGCGGCGACCACCTGGCCGACCGGCTCGAAATCCTCGTAGGTGTAGCCGACATCGTTCTTCAGCGGGGTCAGGATATGGTTGCCGCTGGTCGTCGCCAGGATGGTGTAGCCGTCCTTCGGCGCGTCCAGCGCCGCCTGGGTGCCCAGCGAGCCGCCGCCGCCGGCGGTGTTGACCACCGCGACCGGCTGGCCGAGCTGCTGGCCCAGCGGTTCGGCAAGCAGGCGCGCGATGACGTCGGTCGAGCCGCCCGGGTTCCAGGTCACGATCATGGTGACCGGCTTGCTGGGATAGTCCTGCGCCGCGGCGCCGGCCGTCCAGCCCAGGGTCGCGCCCGCCAGCGCGACCGCCGCGACCGCACCCGCGGCCAGGATCTGCTTCGTCGTCTTCATCGGTCTAGCTCCCCGTTCTGGTTTTCGTTGCTACCCGGGTGGGGCTCAATGCCCGCCCTTGATGACGGCGCCCGGCAGGTAGTTGGTCCGCAATGCCTTGCCGGCGTTCGGGTTGCGCAGCAGCCGGCGCGGCATCATCGCATTGAAATCGATATGCCGGTCCGGGTCGAGCGGCGCACCCGCCAGGCGCGGGTCGTCCGCCGCATAGCGGCTGCAGCGGAACACCATGTTGTTGGTGCCGAAGATCGGATGCTCGTAGTAGAACGGGCTGACGAATTCCCAGACGATGTCGCCCTCCGTCGTGACCTCGAACAGGCGCCCCTTGGTGCATTCGCAGATCAGGGTATTGCCGTTCGGCAGCCGCTGGGCGCCGGAGCAGATGAAGCTGGAGAAGTCGAAGACCGGATTCTCCTTGTATTCCCAGACGATCTGGTCGGTCTTCGGGTCGACCTCGACGACGCGGGAATAGTCGATGGTCGTGTAGCGGCGGTGCGCGCCGTTGTCGAAGACCAGGATATTGCCGTTGGCGAGCCAGGTCGGGTTGTGCTGCCCGGCGATCTGCCCCGGGCCCCAGCGCCAGTCGATATTGCCGGTCGCGCGGTCGACGATGACGATGGTGTCGATGCAGCGGAAGCTCATCAGCAGGCGCCCGTCGGGCATCTCGTGCAGGGCGTTCAGGTTGGTCCAGCGGTCCCGGGGATGCAGCGGCCCGATGGTGTCGGCCTCCGGGTCCAGATGCTCGAAGGTCAGCCATTCCCAGACCACCTGGCCGTCGCGGTCGATCTCCTGCACCGCCTCGCCATAGACCTTGCCGTCGCGCTCGGTGCCGGGCTGGCCGCCGCGCACCCGCCGGCCGATCGCGTCGGGTGCGGCGCGCCACTTCGCCACCAGCACATTGCCGTTCGCCAGGTGGGTGAAGCAGTGGCTCAGATAGGGGTCGCGATACTCCCAGAGGATACTGCCGTCCCAGTCATATTCGACCAGCTGGCCGCCATTGCCGGCGAATTCCGGGATCGCCGGCGGCATCGTGCGGCCGGCGAACAGCAGGCGGCCGTTGGGCAGCAGCTCGCCGTAGTTTCCGGGCAGGTTCTCCACCGGCCAGCGGTGCTGGATCCGCCCCGCCATGTCGATCAGCCAGACATTGCGGCCGTACATCGGCGCGAACAGGGTCAGCCCGTCCCAGCAGCGCCCCGGCTCCGCATGGGTCACGCCGTGCTGGCCGCGGAAACCGGCGCTCATCGGGCGCGGTCCGTCGCGGCGGGTTCTGCAGCCTGTCCGGATCCCGCCATGCGCATCGCTCCCTGCTCCGCGGCCGACCGGTCTGCTGACCGGTTTTTCAACTATATGGTTGACAGCGATTGAATGGCCTCGCCGCATCCCTGTCAACCCGTTTCCTTCGGCATCCGGGGCCGATCCCGGGGCGCGCGCCGGGCCGGGCGCCACGGGCAACCATCCGGTTGATGGCCGGCCTGCGACAGGCGATGCTGCGGGCGGGGCCGGCGATGCGGCCCCGGCAGGAGGGCCGGCGATGGCGGAAATCAACTATCTGACGGCGATCGGCTTCGCGTCCGGCGCCCTGGCGGGCCTGGCCGATGCGCTGTCCGGGCTGAGCATCGCGCGCCCCCTGCTGGTGACCGATCGCGGGGTGGTGGCGGCCGGCCTGGCCGGTCGCGCGATCGCCGCGATGGGGGCCGTCCCGCCGGCAGCCCGTTTCGAGGAGACCCCGCCGAACCCGACCGAGGCGGCGGCCCGCGCCGCGGCGGCGCGCTACCGCGCGGCGGCCTGCGACGGCATCGTGGCGCTGGGCGGCGGCTCGCCGCTCGACCTGGCCAAGGCGGCGGCCCTGCTGGCCGGCCATGCCGGCCCTTTGGCGGATTATGCCGCGGTGCATGGCGGCGGGTCGCGGATCACCGCCGCGACCGCGCCGGTGATCGCGATCCCGACCACGGCCGGCACCGGCAGCGAGGTCGGCCGGGCCGCCCTGATCGTGATGGAGGACGGGCGCAAGCTGGCCTTCATCAGCCCGCACCTGCTGCCGCGGCGGGCGATCTGCGACCCGGACCTGACCCTCGGCCTGCCGCCCGGGCTGACCGCGGCCACCGGCATGGACGCCATCGCGCATTGCATCGAATGCTACCTGTCGCCGGCGGTGAACCCGCCGGCCGATGCCATCGCCCTGGACGGGCTGCGCCGCGGCTGGGCGCATCTGGAGCGCGCGGTGGCCGACGGGGCCGACCGGGAGGCCCGCTGGCAGATGATGATGGCCGGCCTGCAGGGCGGGCTCTGCTTCCAGAAGGGGCTGGGCGCGGTGCATGCCCTGTCGCATCCGCTGGGCGCGCTGCCGGGGCTGGCGCTGCACCACGGCACCCTGAACGCGGTGCTGCTGCCCGCGGTGCTGCGCTTCAACGCCGACGGCCAGGCGGCGAAATATGCCGCGCTGGCGCAGGCGATGGCCTGCGCCCCCGAAGAGCTGCCCGACACCGTGCTGGCGATGAACGCGCGGCTCGGCCTGCCGCCGGGCCTGGCCGCGATGGGGGTGCCGGCGGCCGCGCTGCCGGGCATCGCCGCCGCCGCGCTGGACGACCTGTGCACCGCGACCAATCCCCGCGCGCCGGGGCCGGGCGACTATCTGGCGCTCCTGCAGCAATCGTTCCAGTCGACCTGACACTTGTCACAAGCAGACACACATCGCCGCAAATAAACCGCCGGATGCTTCCCGAATTTGCCCCCCTGCCCTACAAACCTGGGACAAGAGCAGGCGCGGGACGCCGGGAAGGGAACAGCCGATGCCGGAACAAGCGATGGGGCGGCGAGCGTCGACGCGGCGGCTGCGGCTGCGCAACGGGCTGCTGGCAGCCGCAGCGCTGGCCGCCTCCTGGGCCCTGGGCGGCGCGGCCCGGGCGGAGACCGAGACCTGCCCCGAGGACGGGGTGCTGCCGCAACAGGCGCTCAGGATCGGCGGCACCGGCGACAGCCAGCCCGACCTGCTGGTGACCGGGCTCTGCAAGGTCGACAAGCTGGGCGAGTACATGTTCGGCACCGTCAACGTGGTGCAGGGCGGCCGCCTGGTCTTCGTCGAGCCGCCGACCCCGGTCGACCGGACGAAGAACCGCACCGCCTTCTGGGCGGAGGCGATCGTCATCGAGAATGGCGGCTCGGTGGAGGCCGGCACCGGCAGCGAGAAGCCCTATGGCAGCAACGGCAATGTGCTGGAGATCATCCTCTATGGCGCGGATCCCAGCGGCGGCAAGCCGCTGACCGTGCCGGGCAGGGGGGTGGCCTGCCATCAGCCGGAATGCGGCGTGCCTGCGGATGTCTGGGCCAACGGGGCGGCGCAGCCGGTCGCGCTGCCGGGCTTCGCGGCGGGGCAGAAGGACTATTTCTATCCCTATCATGCGCTGCCCTATGACGGCGCGCCGCTGGCCGACGGCAAGCCCGGCTATTTCGGCGCCAAGGTGCTGGCCTTGTCCTATGGCGGCAAGCTGCTGCTGCGGGGCTACAAGGGCGCGCAGGGCGCGGCGGCGGCGGATGCCGACCCGAAGGCGACCGGCAGCAGCTGGGTGCGGCTGGGCGGCCACCTGGAGAAGGGGCAGTCGACCCTGATTCTCGACCCGCCGGTGACCGACTGGACCGCCGGCGACCGGATCGTGGTGACCGGCACCGACTACCTGCCCAACCATTCCGAGGAATTCACGATCACGAAGGTCGCCGGCGCCACCCTGACCCTCGACCGGCCGGCCGGCTGGCACCATAACGGCGCGGTGTTTCCGCTGGCCGCGCGGCTGCAGAATGCCAGCGCCGGCTTCAAGGCGGCGAACCGGGGCTCGCCGCTGCTGACGTCGGCGGAGACCCGCGCCGCCGTGGCGCTGATGAGCCGCAGCATCCGCATCGTCTCGGGCGGCGACAGCGCGGGCGAGGTGTTCGACTGGGAAAGCCCGGCGGAGAAGCAGGCGGCGGTCCTGGCCTTCGGCGCCGACAGCCCGCGCAGCAGGAGCGCGACCGAGCGCGATCCCTCCTACCAGTATGGCGGCCATGTGATCGCCCGCCAGGGCTTCGAGACGCTGCAGGTCCAGGGGGTGGAGTTCCGCTGGCTGGGCCAGGGCGGCCGCATGGGCCATTACCCGCTGCATTTCCACATGGCGCGCAAGGTGCCGGACGGCACCTATGTGAAGGATTCCACGATCCACGAATCGATGACCCGCTGGATCGTGCTGCACGCGACGCAGGGTGTCACCCTGCAGCGCAATATCGGCTACCGGTCGATCGGCCACGGCTTCTACCTGGAGGATGCGACCGAGACCGACAACAGGCTGTTCGCGAACCTGGGCATCTTCGCCCGCGGCGCCGTGGCCGGCCCCGACAATCCGCGCAACATCCCCGGCATCCTGGCCCGCACGCAGGACCAGAGTGTGGGCAATACCGGCAGCCTGGCGGCGCGGGCACGGTCGGACGTGATCTATCCGACTGCGTTCTGGATCACCAACGGCTGGAACGACTTCGTCGGCAACATGGCCGCCGGCGCGGGCACCTGCGGCGCCTGCTACTGGCTGGTGCCGGCGGGCCCGAACGGGATGATGTCGCCGATGAAATGGTCGGGCTATGCCGGCCTGCAGGCGAGGCCCGGCTATGAGGGCAGCTCGCCGCTGAAGCAGTTCTATGCGAACCACTGCTCCACGGCGATGCACAGCTTCAACGCGGTGGGCTCCAGCTCGCCCTGCGCGGCGGTGGGTTCGTGGAGCGGCGGGAAAATGCAGAACGCCGACCGCCTCGTCGCGGTGCCCAGCCTGGCGCCCGCGCCGACATTCCCGGCCTCCGCCGATCCCTACTATCCCGACATGGTGGACCTGCGCAGCCCGACGGTCTGTACCCCGCCGACGGTGCCGGGCGGCGCCGACGACTGCCAGACCGTGCCGAAATGCGATTATGCCGACCCGAAGACCTGCGGCATCACGGTGCTGGACAGCTACACCACCGCCTTCAACTGGCCGGAGACCAACCTGGGGGCGATCTGGCTGCGCGGCGGCTGGAACCTGGTGGACCGGCTGTTCATGAGCGACGTGCAGAACGGCGGCGTCGGGCTGATCTCCAGCGGCGACTATACCCGCGCCGCCGCCCCGCTGGGCTATTGGACGATGATCTCGCAGTCGGTGTTCGTGGGCGAGAGCCAGCCCGGCACCGGCTTCGCCTCCGCCGCCGGGCCGAAGAAACCCGACGGCAAGACCGCCTGCACCGTGCCCACGGCATCGGCGCCGAACACCTGCCTGGCGCTCGATGCCGGCACCGGCTATCCGCTGTCGAACTGGGCGACCAACCGCAAGTTCAACATCTATGACGGCCCCGCCTACCAGGACGGCAATGCCTATCTGGACATCGCCGTCTCGCCCTGCGATTCGGTCGAGACCTGCATGTATTTCGGCACCCTGGGGGTGCGCAAGTCGCCGAAGGATCCGAAGAAGGGCTATCTGCCGAACGCGGCGATCGGCTGGAAGCAGCCGAACGGCTTCTACTATCCGCCGGCCTTCCATTCCGCCAACCTGTTCTTCGACAAGGTCGATATCCGGCATTACCTGACCGTGCCGCTGTTCCAGCCCGGCACCTACCTGGCCGACGGCAAGGCGATCCAGCGGGAATTCCTGGGCGGCTATCCGGACCAGGACATCCCCCACCCCGCGCCGGTGCCGGAGAACCTGTTCGACGGCTTCACCGATATCGACCGGCAGACCGTGCTGAACGATGTCGACGGCAGCCTGACCGGCTTCGAAACGACGATATCGGTCAACCAGGACCCGTTCTTCTCCGCGCCGGTGCAGACCGCGGAATGCCTGTCCAACCAGCAGGTGGTGCCGGCCAATGGCTGCGCCGGCAAGACCGAGCCCTATACCCCCACCGCGCGGACCAGCCCCTATGCCCATGTCACGACGGTGGTCTATCCGGCCTGCGCGGCGAACGCCGACACCTCGCACCAGTCGGCGGAGCAGCAGGCGCTCTGCGGCTCCGGCGCGCCCGGCCCGAATGTCGGGCGCGGCGGGACCTGGTCGCAGGACTGCACCGGGCCGTTCTGCACCGGGGTGCGGCTCTATCGCCAGTACCTGACCAGCGACGGGGCCGGCGGCAACGACCGGGAATGGCAGGCCTGGAAGGCGAAGGGCTGCGACACCCCGGCCAAGGCCGGGACGGCGGAATGCGACGTCCCGTTCATCCGCATGGCCGGCGCCAATGAATGGCAGCGCAACGCGCTGACCGCGAACAACGGCATCTTCTACATCGACACGACCCGGTCGCTGGAGGCGCAGAACAGCAGCAAGGACATCCTGGATGCCGGCGGCCGGCCGCGCAGCGTGAACGTCTTCCAGCCCGGCGGCACCTATCACGTCTTCCTGCTGTTCGCGCCGGAAAGCACGAAACAGACCTACCAGATCTATACCGGCGCGGGCTTCGACCCGAAGGCGGGGGTGAAGGGGGTCCGCGTCTCGCCCGAGACCGTCAGCTTCAGGACCGCGCCCTGGGACCTGCCCGCCGGCTGGACGGTCGAGATGATCGCCGGCGCCGACCCGGCGGTGAAGGACGTGCTGCAGGTCAGTGTCGATTTCGGCAAGCTGCCGAAGTCGATCAACCTGGACCCGGCGACCGATGCCGGCACCTGCAAGCCGGCCTCGTTCTGCACCCGCACCGGCAACAGCTGCGGCTGCAGCCTGAAGCCCGGCGACAGCGCGCTGCTGCAGTTCGGCAGCGGCCTGAAGCAGAGCTGCGACGCGATCTGCAAGTCCTGGGCGGTGAAGGACCTGGACTGCCCGGAGGGCGGCTGCCTGGGCTTCAGCTTCACCCTGCCGGCGGCGTTCAAGGCCGACGACCGGAACCACCGCCCGCCGCCGAAGGCCTTTCCGACCGACCAGCCGGACTCGCCCTGGAAGACCACGGTCCTGAAGGCCGCCATGGCCGCCGATGCCGGCAGCTGCCACTACACCCCGGCGCAGACCCCGACCCTCGCCGGCAGCTGCCGGCCGAAGGATTGAAGGCGGGCGCGAGCCTCTGGAAGCAGCGCCATACGGCAACGGGGGAGCCTCGCCGCGCATCCCCACATGCCGTCATCCCGGTCCCCGAGCCGGGATCGCGACGAAACGGCGCCGCCGCACGGCCTCGCTGCCTGCGCCATGGGTTGTCGAGCAGCGCTCGACGACGGTCAGGACCGGGACGGCGAAACCGCAGGGAGCCCCGCCGCGCCTCCCCACTTGCCGTCATCCCGGCCCCCGAGCCGGGATCGCGACGAAACGGCACCGCCGCATGGCCTCGCCGCCCGCGCCATGGGTCCCGGTTCAGGCCCGGGCCGACGGCAACGGGGAGCCTCGCCGCGCCTCCCCGCGTGCCAACCGGTGAAGCCGGCTCCCCGGCGTGCTACCCGCCCAGCCGTTCCCGGATCGGCGGCGGCGCCCAGGGGCGCGGCAGGTCCAGGTCGGCCAGGATCACCTGCGCGGCGTTGTAGCCGGGCAGGCCGGTGATGTTGCCGCCGGGATGGCAGGCGGAGCCGCAGAGATAGAGGCCGGGCAGGTGGGTGCGGTACTCGCCCGCGCCGGGAAACGGCCGGTCATGGCCGATCTGCCCGTTGGTGAAGGCACCGACCAGCAGGTCGCCCTCGCGCATGTTCGGAAAGCTGCGCTCCACGTCGAGCGCACTGCGGGTGAAGCTGTCCAGCACCTGGTCCTGCAGGCCCGGCGCATAGTCCGCCCAGAGCTTCAGCATCTCCCGGCCATGTGCGTCCTTCGCCGCATCCCAGTTGGCGGCATCGCCGTGCAGGCGATAGGGCAGCTTCTCCCACATGAAGGCGGTGTGCCGGCCGGGCGGCGCCTGGCTGGGATCGAAGCGGGTGGGGCAGGCGCCCCACATCACCGTGGGCGGGATCGTGCCGGCCTCGTGATGGCGCACGATCTCCGGGAACTGGTCGAAATGCTCCAGGCCCAGGATCGTCATCAGCGCGGAATCCAGCGCCGGGTCGGCCGCCGCCGCCGCATAGGCCGGCGGCGCCGTGAGGTTCAGGTTCAGCGCGAAAAGCGGCGCGATCAGGTTGTATTCGAAGCCCTCCGCGCGGCGCCGCCAATCCTCGGGCAGGTCGCCGGGGGACAGCAGGTCCAGGAAGGTCTGCTGCGGGTTCAGGCTGGAGGCGACGAAGCTGCGCGCGCGATGCTCGCTGCCGTCGGCCAGCGCCACGCCGACCGCGCGGCCGCCCTCCACCAGGATCCGCACCGGCGCTGCCCGCGTGCGGATCGTCCCGCCGCTCTCCGTCACCGCGCCTTCCAGCGCGCGGGCCAGGCCGCGCGCGCCGCCGACCGCCATCTGCGCCTTGGCGGTGCTGGCCAGCAGGGCGGCGATGTGATGGCCGAAGCCGCGCACCCGCAGGTCGACCTCGCGCAGGCCGTTGAAGAACAAGAGCCCCGCCTGGATCGCCGGGTTCTCGAACTCGCGGGTGACGAACTCCAGCGGCGACAGTGCCGAGACCTCCAGCAAGAGCCGCCCCTCGGCCGTGCGCTCCAGCAGCCGCCGCCGCTCGTCGCGCGGCAGCGGCGGCGACATCCCCTCCGGCACCAGGATCCCCTGCACGATCGGCCGGAAATCGTCATGCCAGCGCTTCAAGGTCGCGGCATCCTTCCCGCTCATCGCCGCGAAGGAGGCATGCGTCCGCTCGAAGTCGGTCCACCACTGCAACGACCGCCCGTCGCGCAGCAGCAGCGCCACGTTCAGCTCCGGCTCGATATACCGCGCCCCGTGCCGCTCCAGCTCCAGGTCGCGGTACCAGGCCATCTGGGTGATCGCCCGGTGAAAGAAGGAATGGGTGTTGTGCCGGAACCCCGGATGACGCGGATCCTCCACCGTCGCCAGCCCGCCGCCGGCCTGGTCGGCCCGGTCGATGCACAGCACCGACAGCCCCGCCTTGCCGGCATAGGCCTGCAGGATCAGCCCGTTATGCCCCGCCCCCAGGATGATCCCGTCATAGACCGCCATGCTGCCGTTTCCTCGCCCCGCCCGTTCACTGTCAACCAGATGGTTACATGGGGCAGGTTAGGCGGGGGAATTCAGCGCGGCAAGCTGCTTGCTCCTTCGCTTCCTTGAAGCGCCTCATCGTGCTTCGATGCTGTCGGGTGGGCATTCAATCGGGTCGGGGGTGGCCATGGCCTTCGGTGTCTTCATTCACCGTTCGGACTCGATCTACGATGACAGCCCGGCGGTGCAATACCAGTTTCCCAGGCAGTATCTCGGCCGAGTCAACGCCTGTGTCGGCGATTGGATCGTCTACTACGAGCCCCAGAAAGTGCGAGGCGCGCGCGGCTATTTTGCCGTGGCGAAGGTCCAGCAAGTGATTTCGGACCCGTCGGCCCCCGGCATGTACCGCGCGCTGATCGAGCCCGGCAGCTATCTCGATTTCGCCGATTCCGTTCCATTCAAGCGCGACGGCCAGGTGGTCGAGCTTGGCGTCCTGAATCCCCAGGGAAAGATTTCCGGTCGCGCTCAGTCGGCGGTTCGCCCTCTGGCACCGGAGGATTTCAACCGGATCGTGGCCCTCGGATTGCTCGAAGACACGCCCCTGCTGCCGCGACTTGGCGATGACGTGCAGGTGCCTGGCTTGCAGGACGAGCAGTTGCCGTTCGGCTTCGAGCAGAATCGGGAGCGTGTGAGCTTCATTGCCTCGCGCATCGTGCGGGATCGGGTCTTCCGCCGTGTGGTGTTGCGGGCCTATGACCAGCGCTGCGCGGTCAGCGGGCTCAAGTTGATCAATGGCGGCGGTCGCGCCGAAGTCGATGCGGCGCATATTCGACCTGTCGAAGCCGATGGTCCCGACACCGTCAGCAACGGCATCGCCTTGTCCGGCACCGCCCATTGGATGTTCGATCGTGGATTGATCGGCCTGTCGGACGACCTGGAGATCCTCGTGTCACGTCAGGTCAACGACCCGGACGCGGTGCGGGCCTTCATCAACAAGGACGGCCATGCCCGTGCGCCACTTCGAATGACCGAGCGCCCGCATCCGCGCTTCTTGCAGTGGCATCGGGAGAACTGCTTCAAACAGTAGGGAACCGCCCCCTACCTCTCCCGCCCCGGCCCGTCCTCCCCGCGCTCCTCCGCGCGCGCCTGCAGCAGCGCGCGGTTGTAGGCGAGCAGGACGTCGGCCTGGCGGATCACGCCGACGACCTTGCGGCTGTCGCGGTCGTCGACCACGGGCAGCCAGGGCTCGCCGCTGGTTTGCAGCATGTTCAGGGCGTGGGCGAGGTCCTCGTGCAGGGCGACATAGCCGATGCGGCGGCGCGCGATGTCGGCGGCGGTGCGGGTCTTTTCCTCGACCTGCGGGTCCTCGCCGGCCTCCGCCGCCGCCTCGTCGGCCTCGTGCAGGGCCTCCTGCAGCTCCGGGAAGGTCAGGCGGCCGACCAGGCGGCCCTCCTCGTCCACCACGATGAAGTCGCTGTAATGCGCGGTGCGCATGGCGTTCTGCACGGTGGCGAGGGAGAGGTCGGCGCGCAGCCGCTCGAAGCGGCGGTCCATCACCTCGTCGACATGGCGGCTGCGCAGCAGGCGGCGCTCCCGCCCGCCGACCAGGTCCAGGCCCTGGCGGCGCATCTGGCGGGAAAAGAACGACCGGCCGTACACCTGGCTGGAGATCAGGGTGGCGACCGCCACCGAGACCATCAGGGCGGCGGCCAGCCGCCAGTCGTCGGTCAGCTCGAAGATGATCAGGGTGGTGGTCAGCGGCGCGCCCAGCACCGCCGCCGTCACCGCCCCCATGCCGATCAGCGCGTAGAGCCCGTGGCTGGCGGCATGGTCGGGAAAGATCATGCCGGCGACAAGGCCGAAGGCACCGCCCGCCATCGCGCCGACGAACAAGGCCGGGCTGAACACGCCGCCGCCGAAGCGGCAGCCCAGGGTGATCGAGACCACCGCGGTCTTCAGCACCAGCAGCACGATCAGCTGGTCCAGGCCGAAGGCGGCGCGCAGCGCCTCGTCCGTCGCCTCGTAGCCGACCCCCAGGACCTGGGGGAAGTTGATGCCGACCGCGCCGATCATCAGCCCGCCCAGCACCGGCCGCGCCCAGACCGGGATCTTCAGCCGGCCGGAGACCTTCTCCACCATGTCCTCGCCGTAGAAGATCGCCCACATGAAGACGATCGCCACGCCGGCGGAAACCACACCAAGCAGCACGAAGGCGGGAAACTCGAAGAAGGTGACGATCTCGTAGCGCGGGATGAAGAAGGCCGGGAAATCGCCGATATGGATGCGGCAGAGGATGGTGCCCGCCACCGCCGCGATCACCACCGGTGCGAAGGCATGCAGGGCGTAATGCCCCAGGATCACCTCCAGCGCGAAGAACACGCCGGCCATCGGCGCGTTGAACGAGGCCGCGGTGGCCGAGGCCACGCCGCAGGCCACCAGCGACAGGGCCAGCGAGCGGTTCACCCCCAGCGCGCGGCTGACGGCCGAAGCCAGGGTGGCGCCCAGATGCACCACCGGCCCCTCCCGCCCGGCGGAGGCGCCGGCGCCCAGGGACAGGACATTGACCCCGGCATTGACCAGCCCGTCGCGCAGCCGGATGCGGCCGTCGCGCAGCGCGGTGGCGGCGATCACCGCGCCGAAGCTCTGCGGCCGCCGGCCCGGCAGCAGGAAATGCACGATCAGCCCGACCGCCAGCCCGCCGACCGCCGGCGCCAGCAGGATCATCCACCAGTCCAGCTCCATCGCCTTGGTATGGAAGCGCTCGTCGGGAAAGCCGTAGAACAGCTCCTGCACGTACTGGATGCCGAGCCGGATGCCGATCGCGCCATAGCCGGCGGCGATGCCGACGATCAGCGAGCCCAGCCAGAGGGCGAGGGTGGAGTTGCGCAGCGCCCGGCGGGAGCGGCCCAGCCCGACCCGCAGGCGGCGGTTCAGCTGGTGCTCGCGCATCCGGTCATGTCCCGCACGGCCGTTCGGCCGCCGGGCGCAGAGGTCCGATCCGGTACTCTCGCCCGGTCAGTTCCAGTTGCACTGGCCGATCGACCCCGCCGCGCAGTGGAATTCGCCGTCTGTCCAGGTGGCGCCGGACAGGTCGGCCTCGAAGAAATCGGTATCCTCCACCCGCGCGCCGGTGAAGTTCGCCCCGCGCAGGTCCGCCTTGAAGAACCGCGCGCGCCACAGGTTCGCCTCCTGGAAGCTGGCGCCGCGCAGGTCGGCGCGGGTGAAGTCGGCGGTGCGCAGGTTGGCACCGTCCAGCACCGCCTCCTGCAGGTCGGTGTTGATGAACTGTGCCCCGCGGGCATCGGTCTCTGCCAGCACGGCCTTCTTCAGGTCGCCGGAATTGAAGCTGGCGTCGCGGATCACCGCGCCGGTCAGGTTCACCCCGGCCAGGTTCAGGCCGTTCTTCTTGCACTTGCGCCAGTCCACCCCCTTGGTCGGCGCGTCCGGGCAGCCGGCAAGGGCCGGCGGCGCGGCCAGGGCGCAGAGGCCGGCGGCGAGGGCGAGGCAGGCGAGCAGGCGGGCGCGCGGGGTCATGCGGCGCGCCGGATGCCCATGGGACGGCCTGCCTCTTCGGGCCGTTGCAGCCCCTTCTGGGCCGCGGCCAGGTCGGCGAAGCGGTCCTGCACGTCCGGCGGCATGGCGGCGGCGCGGCGGCTGGCCAGGTCGATATGCATGGTCAGCTGCTCCGCCGTGGCCGAGAGGAAGCCCTCCTCGGCATGGTGCATGCGCAGGAAATAGTGGAAGCGCTTCGCGTCATGGTCCAGCAGCTGGAAGCTGATCCGGAGCGGCGCGCCCTCCAGCACCTCGGCGCGGTAGTTGACATGGTTCTCCAGCACGAAGGTGGTGCCCACGCCGGTCGCGGCATAGCTGCCCCCGATGCCGAAGCCCTCCATCATCACTTCCAGCGCCTGGTCGAAGGCCAGGACATAGAAGGCCACGTTCATATGGCCGTTATAGTCGATCCATTCGGGCAGCACGCGCATGCCCTCCACCAGCAGGAGGCCGGTACCAGGATCCGTCTTCATCGTCGCATTCGTCATGGCGGCGACTATAGCCAAGCGCCCGGCCCGTCACCACCGGCGCCTTGGGCAAGGCTCCGTGAGGCCTGCGCGGGCGCCGGGCTGTCGCCTGGGCGCGCGCTGCACTATCTTCGGGTCCATGCCTGCCGGCCACCGCCGGCGCCCAAGCGGCCCCTGGGAGGAGCCTCGCCATGTCCGAAGCCGCCACCGCGCATCGCACCGCCGGCGCCAACGCCGTCGCATCCGTCATCGCCGCCCTGCAGGACCGGCTGGGCGACCGCCTGTCGCTGAGCCAGGCGGTCCGCGAACAGCATGGCCGGGGCGAGACCTGGCATGCCACCAAGGCGCCCGATGCCGTCGCCTTCGCCGATTCCGGGGAGGAGGTGCAGGCCATCGTCGGCATCTGTGCGGCGCACAAGGTGCCGGTCATCGCCTTCGGCACCGGCACCTCGCTGGAAGGGCATGTGGCGGCGGAGCAGGGCGGCATCTGCATCGACCTGAGCCGGATGGACCGCATCCTGCAGGTCAATCCCGACGACATGGATGTGCGCGTGCAGCCCGGCGTGCGGCGCAAGCAGCTGAACGAGCATCTGCGCGACACCGGCCTGTTCTTCCCGATCGACCCGGGCGCCGATGCCTCGCTGGGCGGGATGACCGCGACCCGGGCGTCGGGCACCAACGCGGTGCGCTACGGCACCATGCGGGAGAACGTGCTGTCGGTGGAGGCGGTGCTGGCGGACGGCCGGGTGATCCGCACCGCCCGGCGCGCGCGCAAGTCCAGCGCCGGCTACGACCTGACCCGGCTGTTCGTCGGCTCCGAAGGCACCCTGGGCGTGATCACCGAGATCACCCTGAAGCTCTATGGCATCCCGGAGGCGATCTCCGCCGCGGTCTGCCCCTTCGCCAGCCTGGACGGCGCGGTGGCCACGACGATCGAGACCATCCAGTCCGGCATCCCGGTCGCCCGCATCGAGATCCTGGACGATGTCCAGATGCAGGACCTGAACGCCTATTCCAACCTGTCCCTGCCGGAGAAGGACACCCTGTTCCTGGAGTTCCACGGCACCGCGGACGGGGTGAAGGAACAGGCCCGCCTGGTGCAGGAGATCGCGGCCGCCAATGGCGGCGAGGGGTTCCAGTGGACGGTGAAGCCGGAGGAGCGCAGCCGCCTGTGGCAGGCCCGCCACGACGCCGCCTATGCGGCGAAGGCGGCGGTGCCCGGCGGGCAGCTCTGGGCCACCGATGTCTGCGTGCCGATCTCGCGCCTGGCGGAATGCATTGCCGAGACCAAGGCCGACCTGCAGGCCAGTTTCCTGCGGGCGCCGATCGTCGGCCATGTCGGCGACGGCAATTTCCACGTGGCCTTCGTCCTGCGCCCGGACCATCCGGAGGAGTTCGAGGAGGCGACCCGGATCAACGACCGGCTGGTGCAGCGCTCCCTGGCGATGGACGGCACCTGCACCGGCGAGCACGGCGTCGGCAACGGCAAGATCAAGTACCTGCAGGCCGAGCTCGGCGATTCGGTCAGCGTGATGCGCCAGATCAAGATGGCGCTCGATCCCGACAACATCATGAACCCGGGCAAGATCGTCCGGGTGTGAGGGGGGACCGATCCTTCTCGTCATCCCGGGCCTGGCCCGGGATCCATTCCGCCGGCCCCGAGGCGCCGCGAAGCCGGCGGAACGGATCCCCGGCTCGGGGGCCGAGGATGACGGAATGGGGAGCCAGATGACCTCATGACCGACGTCTTACCCGGCTTCGGCAGGCACTGCACATTCCACAGATCCGTCATCCCGGGCTTGACCCGGGATCCATTCCGCCGGCCCCGAGGCGCCGCGAAGCCGGCGGAATGGATCCTCGGCTCGGGGGCCGAGGATGACGGGATGGGGAGGCAGATGACCTGATGACCGACTTCTTCCCCGGCTTCGAGACCCGCCGCATCGAGATCGCGGGCATCGACTTCTTCCTGCGCACCGGCGGGTCCGGCCCGCCGCTCCTGCTGCTGCACGGCTATCCGCAGACGCATGTCTGCTGGCACCGCATCGCGCCGGCGCTGGCGGCGCATTTCACCGTGGTGCTGCCGGACGTGCGCGGCTATGGCGCGACGGCGACCCCGCCGGGCATGGCGATGGACAAGCGGGCCTCGGCCGCCGACCAGGTCGCGCTGATGGCGGCCCTGGGGCATGACCGCTTCGCCCTGGCCGGCCATGACCGCGGCGGGCGCATCGCCTATCGCCTGGCGCTGGACCATCCGGCGGCGGTCGACCGGCTGGTCACCCTGGACATCGTGCCGACCCACGACACCTGGGCGGCGATGGGCAAGGCGGAGGCGCTGCGCGCCTATCACTGGCCCTTCCTGGCGCAGCCCGAGCCGCTGCCGGAGCGGCTGTTCGGCGCCGATCCGGATTTCTACGTGGACTGGACGATCCGCTCCTGGTGCGCCGACCCGGACGCCATCGACCCCGCCGCGATGGCGGCCTACCGGGCCGCGTTCCGTTCGCCGGCGGCGATCCACTTCGCCTGCGAGGATTATCGCGCCGGCGCCGGCATCGACGATGCCCTGGATGCCGCCGACAAGGCGGCGGGCCGGCGCATCGCCTGCCCGATGCTGGCGCTCTGGGGCGCGGGGCCGCTGAAGCTGGGCGGCGCCGACCTGGCAGAGGTGTGGCGCCGCGACTGGGCCGTGGAGGTCCGCGGCCATGCCATCGCCAGCGGCCATTTCCTGCAGGAGGAGGCGCCGGACGCGGTCCTGCAGGCGCTGCTGCCGTTCCTCCTGGGGGATTCCCCGCAGACGTAGCGGTCAATCCCAATCCGGTGACAGTTTACCCATTCCCGCTGTCGCCGCGCGGCGGCCGTTCCGCCAGCCAGGCTTCGGCCGCCGCCCGCCGGGCCCGGTCGAAATAGCGCATCTCGGCGCGGAAGAACGGCTTCGCCAGCTTCGTGCCCCATTCCTCCAGCCCGCCCTCGCCGACCACGGCGATGCGGCCGAAATCGCCGGCCCGCTGCAGGTCGAACTTCAGCTCCTGCCACAGGCCGCCGATCTCCCAGCCGCGGAAATCCTCCAGCACCACCAGCAGGCGGGCCGGCAGGCCGGCGCGCAGGTGCAGGCCGTTCTCCAGCTCCGGCACCGCGGCCTGGTAATCGCCCCGGGTCAGGCTGCCCGAGGCACGAAGCACCAGGAAATCCGCATGGTCATGCTCGATCTCGATCATCCTTCGCTCCCGTCTCCGCTGAGGCCCTGCCAACTAACGGCCGGCGGCGGGGAGCGTTCCGCCGGCTACCGGGGCGGGGCGGCGGCGAGGTCGCGATAGACCAGGTCGGCGATGGCGCCCAGCCGGTCGCGGCCGATCTCGCCCACCAGCGCATAGGCCAGCCCCGAATCGGTCCAGTAGAAGGCATGGGCATTGCCTTCGCTGGCGAAGCGGAAGGCGGTCGGCGTGGCCGGGCCGGCATCGCGCAGGTAGAGGGTCAGGCGCTGGCCGGAGCCATCCTGGTACATGAACTGCGCCGCCGGGCCGGCGCCGGCGGGCAGCAGCCGGCCGCCGACCAGGTCGAAGCCGGCGCTGCGCAGGTCCGGCGTGCGCAGGGGCGCGCCCAGCCGCTTCGACAGCCAGCCGACCAGATGGCCATGCTCGGCCGCTGCGACCTCCACGGGATGGCGGACCTCCACCGCATAGACCCGGTGGGCGTTCATCGCCTCCTGCGCCATCGGCACCTGTCCCGCCGGCGGCGCCATCCGGCCATGCAGCCACCAGCCGCCCGCCAGGCCGAGCGCCAGCAGGGCGAAGCCCGCCGCGGCGGCCGGCATCGCGGGCACAAGGCGCGCGCGCCGCGCCCGGGCCCCGGGCCGGATCCCGGCCCGGACCCCGGGCCGCAGGCGGTCGGGCAGGGGCTCCGCCAGCACCGGGTCGAACAGGCGGTGCATCTCCGCCTTCTGCGCCTGCCATTGCCGGACCCGCGCGGCCATGCCCGGGTTGGCGGCCAGCCAGGCGGCGATCTCGACCTCCCGCTCCGGCGGCAGGGCGCCGTCGACATAGGCATGCAGTTCGTCTTCGTCGATCGACCCGGCACTCATCTCACTTCACTCTCCGCAACGGCGGGCTGTCGCCGGTCAGCTGGGCCAGGCGGTCGCGGCCGCGCTTCAGGCGCGACATCACCGTGCCGATCGGCACGCCGGCGATCGCGGCGACCTCGGCATAGCGCAGCCCCTCCAGCGCGACCAGCAGGACGACCTCCCGCTGCTCGTCCGGCAGGGCCAGCAGGGCGGCCTGCATGTCGCGCAGCGCCAGCCGGTCCAGCTGGTCGCCGGCCACCGACGGCTCGGCCTGGTCGTCCAGGGCGTGCAACGGCGGGCGAGCGGCGCGGCGCTGCAGCTCGTTGCGCCAGATGTTGCGCATGATGGTGAACAGCCAGGCCCGCAGGTTGCTGTCCGGGCGCAGCAGGTGCAGCCGCGACAGCGCCCGCTCCATGCAGTCCTGCACCAGGTCGTCGCCGGCCGTCGCATCGCCGGTCAGGGCGCGGGCATAGCGGCGCAGGCTCGGGATCTGGGCCTCGACCTGCGCCGCAATCATTCTGCCTCCGGTCGTGGGGCGGTCGCGGGATCAGGGCTTGGCGACGTGCCAGACATCCTTGAAGCCGTCGCCGGTGACATCGCCCGGCTTGGTGTCCTTGACCCAGAGATAGAGCGGCTGCCCCTTGTAGGCGAGCTGCCGGATGCCATCCTTGCGCTCCACCGCCGACCAGTCGCCGGAGACGCCCTCTGGCGCCGCCACCGGCGGCCAGGCCTGCGCGCACTGGTCGTAGCAGGCCGACATGCCCGCGCCATCCTTGTCGAAGGTGTAGAGGGTCATGCCGTTCGCGTCGGTCAGCACGGCGCCGGCATCGGTCGTCATGACTTTTGCCGGGTCCATCGCCTGCGCGGCGGTGGCGGCAAGCGCCAGCAGCGGCAGGGCGAGGAGGGGGGTGAGAAGCTTGCGCATGTCGGGATCTCCCTGAGGGCGACGGAAAGGTCCGTCATCCAGGAGAACAGGCGCGGCGGGGATTTATTCCGCCAGGACGAGAAGCCCGCCGGCGGCAGCCGGGTCCGGCAGTTCCGCGGGCAAGGTCCGGAACGGGACGGGTGTGGCTTGCGCTCCTGCCGTCGCGTCGCAATCATGCTGCCAGTGCGTTGGCCGGAACTGGGCGAGAGATGCGAGGTCAAAGACGGACCCTGGACCCAGGGCAGCGGCTGACCCCTGGGGCAGGGCCTGTTTGCGTGATCGCGGTCCCGACCGATGGCTGAACCCGCGTTCGACCTCGAGATCGACCGCAGTTGCAAGCCGTTCTATCGCCAGATCCTGCAGCGGATGCAGGCCCTCATCGTGGACGGTCATCTGCCCGCCGGGTTCCGGCTGCCGAACCAGAGGAGCCTCGCCCGGCGCCTGAACGTGAACGTCGCGACGGTCAACCGGGCCTATCGCGAGGCCGCGCGGCGCCGGCTCGTGATTTCTTCGCCGCGCCGCGGCACGCATGTCGCGCCGCAGGCGGGCTTTCTGGTCGGCTGGAATGGCCTGCAGGGGGAGCGGGCGGACCTGATCGACATGGAGAACAACGCCTCGCCGATCGACATGCCGATGCAGGCGATGAGCGCGGTCTTCGCCGAGATCTCCGCCCAGGAGGATCTGCGTCATATCTACGGCTACAGTTCGATCTATGGCCGGGAGGAACATCGCAGGGCGATTGCCGGCTGGCTGCTGCGCCACGGCATCTGCGCAGAGGCCGGCAACCTGGTTCTGACCTGTGGGGCGAACCACGGGATCTATCTGGTGCTCGCGGTGCTTTCGCGGCCCGGGGACACCCTGGTCGCAGACGAGCTGGCCTATCCCTTCATCAACGAGCTGTCCCGCCTCAACGGGCTGAAAGTGCAATCGCTGCGGCGTATCGGCGGCCGCCTGGATCTGGAGCATGCCGCCGCCCTGTTTGCCGAATGCCGGCCGCGCTTCCTGTTCGTGACGCCGGACTTTTCCTCCCCCACGACGGAGCATCTGGACGACGAGGAGCGGCAGGAACTGGCGCGGCTGTGCCGGAAGGCGAACTGCGCGATCCTGGAGGATTCGGTGCATCTCGGTCTGGTGGAGCCCCGCGGGCGGCCGATGCAATCCTACCTGCCGGAAAGCACGTTCTTCGTGACCAGCTTCTCCAAGACCCTTGCCCCCGGACTCTGCTTCGGGGCGGTGCTCTGCCCCGATCGCGAGTTCACGGAAACTGTCGGGCGGCGTCTCGGGATCGTCAACCGAATGGCCTCGCCGATCATGGCCGAGATCGTCTGCCGGCTGATCGGGTCGAACGAGATGGCGCGGGTGATGGGCTTCGTCCGTTCCGAGTACAGGACGCGCAACCGGATCGCCGCCCAGATCCTGGCAGGCTTCGATCTCCGCGCCGATCCCTACGGCACTCATTTCTGGATCGAGCTGCCCGAAGGGGCGAACGCCTCGCAGCTGTGCCAGCTGATGCGTCGCAACGGCGTCTCGGTCCTGCCCGACCGGGTCTTCGCCGCCACCGGCAGGTCCTCGCGCGCCGGCTTCCGCGCGACCCTGGGCGCCCTGCCGCGCCGGCATCAGGTGATCATGGGCTGCCGGGCGATCGCGATGGCGCTGAAGGGCGAAGCGGGCTGATCGCCGCCGCCGGTCGCCGTCACGGCGACAGGCAGGCGGCGAGGATCTCCGGCTCGAGCCTGGCCAGGCAGGCATCGTCGATGTCCCGGTGGAACACCAGCCGAACGGTCGAAGGGTCGCGGAACCGGCGCACCAGGATGCCGCGTGCGGCCAGCCGCGCCACCGCCCGCGTCGCCGGCTCCTCCGCCGGCCAGGCGAGGAAGAGGATGTTGCTTCCGCCATAATCCACCAGCGGGCTCGGCGCCCCGCGCGCGCGAAGCCGGTCCCTGAGGCCGGCGGCGAGGATGGCGGCGCGCCGATTGTCATCTGCCAGGTCCGGCTGCGTCTGCCGCAAGGCCATCAGCGCGTAGGCCGCGGGGATATGGGCCGGCCGGACGACCCGCGCTTCTGCCGCTGCCTGGGCGTAGGCGGCATCGACCAGGTCGCGCCCGCCGACCAGCAGGGCGCCGATCGGCGCCGCCAGGCCCTTGTTGAGGCTTATGGCGATCGAGTCGAAGAGGGCGAAATCGGCTGTCAGGTCATAGCCCATCGCGGCCTGGGCATTGAACAGCCTGCTGCCGTCGAGATGCAGGCCGAGCCTGCCCCCTGCCGCCTGCTTGAGGGCGCGCAGCCGCTCCAGGTCGTCGCTGTCGAGAGGACGCCCGCAGCGATAGAGCTCGGTATTCTCGACCGCCAGCAGGAGGCTCCCGCCCTGCGCCAGAAGCCCGGCTGCCGCCCCGACAGCATCGTCTGCGACCACCGGCGGCTGCCCGGTCCGGATGCCCTGCAGCAGCACATGCTCGTGCCGCACGATGTGGGAGTCCCGGGCCAGCACCAGCCTGTCGAAGGCGCGGGCATGCTGCGACAGGGCGAGGTAGTTCGCGGTGGTGCAGTTGATCGTGAAGCTCGCATGGCTGCGGCCGAGCAGGCCGGCGCCAAGCGCCGTCAGCTCCTGCACCAGCGGATCCTCCCAGGGCTGGAACGCGGCATCCCGCAAGGCCGCCTGCCCCGCGAAGGCGATCATCTCCGGTGTCGGGCGCGCGACGAAGTCGCTGCGCAGGTCGATGACCGCGGCGCTCACGCCGGGTCCCTGATGCGCTTCCACTGCCCGGGATAGTGCATGCGGGCGAAGGCATCGGTGATGCGGCCCGATGCGAGATCCGCGGCAATCTGTTGCGGGTCGCGGTCCGCGGGGCTGCCGATGCCGCCGCCACCGGCTTCGAGGGTCTCGATGACGCTGCCCGGCGGCCAGGCATAGCGTCCCTTCGGGCTGATCGGCTGGCCCTCCAGCCGGTAGCCGCGCGGCCGGCCGGGCTGGCCGTCCAGGAAGCCGCGTGGCGGGAACCGGTCGCGGGCGGAGAGGAAGGAAATCGAGAGCTCCGTCCCGCTGTCGTTCATCAGCATGACCCGCTGGCCGTTGCCGCCCTGGAAGCGCCCGGCGCCGCCGCTGTCGGGCAGGATCTCCTTCGACAGCACGACGATCTCGTTCTCCTGTTCGACGATCTCCGCCGAACAGCCGATCATGTTGCCCGGGCCGGGTACGGCCGCCTGGCCGTCATGCCCCGACAGCGCCCCATAGCCGCCGGATGCGAAGACGACGGTGGCAATGCGGCGGCCCGAACGGGCCACGCCCTGGCAGTTGATCTGCGTGAGCATGCCGCAATCCGCCTGGACGCCGTCGGGGAACTGCTCCTGCAGGGCGCCGAAGATCAGCGGCGTGACGAAATGGCCGATGATGTGGCGGCCGCCGGTCGGCCAGGGCGGCTGCGCATTGAGCAGGCAGTCGGAGGGCGCCGTCACGGTGACGAAATCGGCGAAGGCCTGGTTGTTCGGAACGTCCGGCAGCAGCAGGCATTTGAACGAGAACAGGGTGAAGGCGCGCGTGTAGCAAAGCGGCACGTTGATGCCGCGGGGCACCGGCCCGTCGGTGCCGGCAAAGTCGACGCTCACCTCGCGGCCCCGCTTCTCGATCGAGACCTCGAGCATCAGGTCGCCATCCGTGCCCTCGACGGGCATGCGGCTGCCGGCGCGAAAATCCGCGATGCCGTCGAGCCGCCGGGCGATCATCGCCTGTGTCCGGTCGATGATGCCGTCGCCGGCTTCGGAGAGCCGGCCCATGCCGTAATCGCCGAGCAGCTCCAGGACACGGCTCTCGGCACGCTTCAGGCAGGCGACATGCGCCAGGATGTCGCCGCGCACCATCTCCTTGGCGCGCACGTTCTCCAGGATGATCTCCAGCAGGTCGACGTTGAGGCTGCCGGCCTTGGCCAGCTTCTGTATCGGGATCCGATGCCCTTCCTCGTAGACATCGCGGGCCACGGTGCCGAAGCCGAGGCCGCCGATGTCGGGCAGATGGGTCACGCTGATGGCGTAGCCGACGATCTCCCCGCCGCGCATGATCGGCATCATCACGCTGATATCGAACAGATGGCCGGTTCCCATCCATGGATCGTTGGTGATCAGGATGTCGCCCGCCGTCAGCGCGCCGGGCGGAAACTTCGCCAGCATATGGCCAAGGGTGAGCGGTGCCGTGCCGGTGAAGGAAGGCTGGCTGAAGCTCCCTTGCGCCAGGGCGCGGCCCTGCTCGTCGAACAGGACACAGGACAGGTCGCCGCTCTCGCGGACCAGGGTCGAGAAGGAACTGCGGATCAGGCTGGTCACCATCTCGTCGGCAATCGAGACGAGACGATCCCAGACGATGCCGAGCTTGGTCGATTTCATGCGCGTTTCCTTCACGACTGGCGCGCCGGCGCCGAGCGTCTTGCAAAGACATTGCCGAGCCGGTCGGTGCAGGCGGCGAAGGCCGGCGGAATGACGATCGTGGTATCGCTGTCGACGATCAGCAGCGGTCCGTTGACGCTGCCCGTGGCGGCCAGGTCGCCGCGCGACAGGCGCGGCGGGCGGGCGGCCGTGCCGCCCTGTGCCCCGGACGGGCCGGCGGCGGCATCCGGCCCGGTGCCCGTTTCGACGCGATAATCCGCAAAGCTCCTGGCATGATCCTGCGCGATCTCCAGGCGCCAATGAACGATCTCGACGGCGGTATCCTCGAAAACGAAGCCGTTCAGCGCCTTGTAGTGCTCCTCGAAGGCGGCACGCAGCGCCCCCGGTCGCAGGACGTCGGCCCGGCTCAACGCGATCGGCAGTTCATAGCCCTGGCCGCGATAGCGCATCGCCAGGGTGGTGTTGGGTCGCAGCGCGGCCGGATCGGCCCTGTCGAAGCCGAACAGTTCGACACAGGCGGAAAGCATCGCCTGCCAGGCCTCCTGGAGCTGTTCGGGGCGCGCCGGGTCGATTTCCAGAAGCAGGGTGCGGCTGTACTCGTAGCTGCGCGGCGCGAAGACCAGGCCGATGGCGGAAAAGACGCCGGCACCGTTGGGGAAGCAGATCGTGCCGATGCCGATCTTCTCCGCGACGGAACAGGCCTGTACCGGCCCGGACCCGCCGAATGCCACCATGAGCCCTTCCTGCAGATCCGCACCACGCCGGGCGCAATGCACGCGGAACGCCCTGGCGACATCCTCCGACGCCTTCTCGTGGATGGCGGCGGCGATCTCCTGCAGGCTGAGCTCCTCTTCCCCCTCGAGCCTGCGAAAGGTCCCGGCCAGGGACGCTTCCGCCGCCGCGCAGTCGATCGCGATGCTGCTGCTGGCGAAACTCTCGACGGGCAGGTAGCCGAGGGCGACGTTCGCATCCGTCAAGGTCGGCGCATGGCCGCCACGGCCATAGCAGGCCGGCCCGGGCTCGGCACCGGCGCTGGCCGGGCCGACGACCACGACCTTCCGGTCGTCGAGCGAGGCGATGCTGCCGCCGCCCGAGCCGATCTCGATCATGTCGACGACCGGGATCATCAGCGGCAGGCCGCTGCCCGGCTTGAACTTGTGGACATGCGCCACTTCGAACTCGTCCTCCTTCGCGAGCTGGCCGCGGCGGATCAATGTCCCCTTGGCGGTGGTCCCGCCCATGTCGAAGGCCAGCGCCGTGGGCTCGCTCAGGTGACGCGCCAGGGTCGCCGCCATGATGGCCCCCGCCGCCGGGCCCGATTCGATCAGGCGGACGGGAAATGCCCTGGCGACGGCGATCGGCAGGCAACCGCCATTGGCGGTCATCACGTCGATCCGCCCTGCGAAACCCGCCTGCAGCAGGCTGGCCTCGAGCTTGGTCAGGTAGCGGTCGGTGATCGGCAGGGTGTAGGCGTTGACCGCCGTGGTCATGAAGCGCTCATACTCCTTGGCGCGCGGCGCGATCTGCGACGAGAGGCAGATCGGCAGGGCCAGCCCCGCGGCGACCAGGGCCTCGTGCGCCGCCACCTCGTGACGGCCGTCGACATAGCTGTTGATGAAGCAGATCGCGACGGCGCCGACACCCTTGTCGGCCAGCTCCCTGCCGGCGCGCTCCAGCGCCTCCAGGTCGAGAGCTTCGCGTTCCCCGCCATTGCGGTCGATACGCCCGGCAATCTCGATCACGTCATGTCGCTGTACCGGCGGACTGGGGAATTGCAGGCGCAGATCGGCGATGTCGTAGCGCTGCTCCTTGCCGATGAACAGCGTGTCGGCGAAGCCGCGCGTGGTGACCAGCCCGACGCGGGCGCCCTTGCGTTCCAGCACGGCGTTGGTGATCAGGGTGGTGCCGTGGACGATCCGCGCGACCTTTCCCAGGGCAAGGCTCCGGCCGTCCAGCAGGCTGTGCAATCCTGCCATCACGCCGATCACCGGATCCTGCGGGGTGGTCAGCGTCTTCGCTGTCGCGATGGTGTGCCGCTGATGGTCGACCAGGGCGAAGTCCGTGAATGTGCCACCGATATCGATGCCGATCTCGATCATTTCGTTCCTCTGCAAGGGCTGGAGCGGGACTATTTCAGGGCTCCGGGCAGGAAGAGGACGATCTCCGGCACCGTCATGATCGCCGCCACCAGCGCCAGCAGGCAGGCCATGAACGGCCAGGCGCCGGCGGCAATCGCGGAGATCGGCTCCCCCGTCATGCCGCGGATGACGAACAGGTTCATGCCCACCGGCGGGGTGATCTGCCCGATCTCGATCAGGATCACGGCAAAGATGCCGAACCAGACCGGATCGATGTTCAGGGTGACCAGGGCCGGCGCGAGCAGCGGCAGCGTCATGACCAGGAGGGAGAGCCCGTCCATCACGCATCCCAGCGCGACGAACAGCACCAGGATCAGCAGCAGGAATTCCGTCTTCGAGAAGCCGCTGCCGCCGATATACGCCGCGACCTCCCGCGAGATGCCCAGATAGGCGAAGGCCGCGGTGAGGATCTTCGCGCCCACCAGGATCAGGCCGAGCATCGCGATCGGGCGCACGGCGGCAAAGAACCCCTCCGCGAGGGTGGCGATCCGCCGGGTCAGGAGCAGCGCCACCAGGATGGCGCCGAGCACGCCGACCAGGGCCGCCTCGGTCGGGCTGGCATAGCCGCCATAGAGCGCGACGATGACGGCAAGCGCCAGGAGAAGTATCGGGATCGTCCGGAGGAGAGGCTTCCAGAGGCCCTCCTCGGCGGCGCCGCCCGCAGCGGCGGCACCGTCGGGCTGGCGGCGCGCGAAGACCGCCAGCACGGTGCTGAACGCCAGCGCGAGCAGCAGCCCCGGGACGATCCCGGCCAGGAACAGGCTGATGATCGAGGTCTGCATCAGGACGCCGTAGATGATCAGGATGATGCTTGGCGGAATGAGCAGTCCCAGGGTCGCCGAGCCGGCAAGGGAGCCGACGCTCCAGCGGGAGGAATAGCCGAGCGCCTTGAGCTGCGGCACGGAGATCTTGCCGATCGTCGCGGCGGTCGCCGCGGAGGAGCCGCAGACCGCGGCGAATATCGCGCAACCGATGACGTTGACGTGGAGCAGGCCTCCCGGCAGGCGCCGCGAGAAGGGCGCAAGGCCGCGGAACAGCAGGCGCGCCGCATCCGAGGCGAGAAGGATCTCGGCCATCAGGATGAACAGGGACAGGGCGAGAAGTTCCGGCGTCGTCACGGTATCCCAGACCGCTGCACTGACGATGCGCTCCAGCGGCAGCGACTTGTAGATCTCCAGGGCGACCATGCCGCTGGCGGCGAGGGCGAAGGGAACGATGACGCCGATCGCGAGCAGGCCGAACAGCAGCACCAGGATGACGGGGACGGCAACCACCTGTCAGCGCCCGCGGCCCGTCGACACGAAGCTGCTCAGCAGGTGATGCAGGGCCGCAAGGACCAGCGCCGCCGCCCCTGCCGCCAGCGCCGCCTGGGGAATCCACAAGGGTGTGCGCATCACCCAGGTCGAGCGGCGATCGTTCACCAGCGATTCCCATGCCATCGCGGCGACGGCGTAGCAGAGATAGGCTGCGACCAGCACGCAGATCGCGTCGGCCAGGAGGGTCAGGATCCGCCGCAGCCGCCGGCTGCGCAGCATCAGGACCAGTTCCACCCGGATATGATCGCCCTTCAGCAGGGCGAGCGGCGCAGCGAGCATGATGACCGCTCCGTTGACGAAACTGGACCATTCATTGGCGAAGGTGGTGGTGAAGCCGAACAGGTTGCGACCGAACAGGTCCACCACCAGGAGGAGGACGAGGATCAGGAGCCCCAGGGCGGCGGTGACCGCAAGGGCCTTCGCCAGGGCGGCGGCAAGGCGCCGAAGGCAGGCCATTCCCCGGGGCTCCCGTCGTTCAGCGGCCGACCTTGGAGCGGAACTCCGTCACGATCGCCTCGGCCTCCGGGCCCATCTGGGCGGGCAGGCTCTGCCAGAACCCCGTGGCACGGCCGCGAAGCTCGGCGAGAAGGGCAGCGCTCGGCTGCACCGTCGTCATGCCCTTCTCCACCAGCTTGGCCAGGTTCTCGTCGTCCTGGGCCATCGAGACCTGCCAGTAGGCCGGTTCGACCTCGCGGCACAGGTCCATGATCGCGGCGCGGTCGGACTCGCTCATGCCCGCCAGGGCGGCATGGCTGATGGTGAACCAGTCCATTGCCCAGTTGTGGTTGAAGCGATGGATGTGGGTCAGGAACTCCCAGAGCGAACCGTCCATCGCGGAGGAGGTCGACGTCGTGACGCCCTCGACCGCGCCGGATGCGAGCGCGGGCACGACATCCGACCAGGGCATGGAAACCGTCACCACGCCCGCATCGCCGTAATAGGCGGTGGTGGTCGCATCGTTGGTGCGGATCTTCAGCCCGGCGAGGTCGCCGAACGCGTCGATCTCGACCTTCGCGAACACGTTCTGGCTCGGCCAGGGGACCATGTAGCAGAGGGTCTGGCCGTTGCTCTCCAGCAGTGCGACGAAGTCCGGCCGGGCAATCTCCGCGAATATCGCCAGCTCATCGTAGTCCGCGATCAGGTAGGGCACACCGAAGATGCCGGCCAGCGGTGCGTCGCCGGCCTGCAGGCCGCTATGGAACTCCGCGGCACCGGCCAGGCCGTCGCGCACCGCGCGAAGATGGTCGGCTCCGGCGATGCCCAGGGAGCCGCCACTGTTGATGATGAACTCCACCCGCCCGTCCGTGCGTTGCGCCGCCTTCTCCGCAAAGGATTTCAGGTTCTGCGTGTGGAAGTTCTTGTCCGGCCAGGGGATCGACACGTCGATCGTCTCGGCATCGGCATCGGCGACCGCGACGGCTGTCACCAGCAGTGACCCGACGAGGGTATTGCGGACCGTGGACCGCCACGATGAAGACCCAACCATTACCACCTCCTGACCTGTGAGCGTTTCGAACGTCGCGTTGCGCGCGCCCTTGGGTCGAGGATTGCGGCGCGCCGGAAGGGGGGTCAAGGCAGAGGTCGCGTGAATGCGGCGCGTTTGCGCGACGGGCCGAAAAACGCTGTCTTGCGACCGGTCGCGTCTAAAACATTCCGTCTATTGTATGGTCCGGCCCGGCAGCAGGGCCGGCCCGTCCCGCGCCCCTCTCAGACGGCGGTCATGCCGCCGTCGACCACCAGCTCCGTGCCGGTCATCCAGCGCGACAGCTCGCTGCCCAGGAACAGCACCACATCGGCGATGTCGCCGGGCTGGCCGGTGCGGCCGATCGGGTAGAGCGCCTGCATCTGCGCCTGGGCGGCGGCCAGGTCCGGGAAGATGCCCAGGCCGGTCAGGTCGGCGACCAGCTTGTCGCCCATCGCGGTCTGCACCAGCGCGGGATGCACCGAATTCACCCTTATGCCATAGCCGAGCTGGCCGCATTCCACGGCCGCGGCCTTGCTCAGCAGACGCACCCCGCCCTTGGAAGCGCTGTAGGTGCCCAGCCCCGGCGTGCCGACCAGGCCGGCGACCGAGGACAGGTTCACGATGCTGCCGCCGCGCCCTGCCGGGCCGCCCGGCCGCATCGCGCGGATCGCATGCTTGTGGCCGATCAGCACGCCCAGGACGTTGACCTCCAGCAGGCGCCTTGCCTCGGCCACGTCCAGGTCGGCCAGGAACACGGTCTGCTCGATGCCGGCATTGTTCACCAGCACGTCCAGCCCGCCGAAGCGCTCCACGCAGCGCGCGACGACCCGCTCCCACGCCGCCTCGTCGGCGACGTCGTGGCGCAGGTAGAGCGCCGCGCCGCCGGCGTCGCGGATCTCCGCCGCCACGGCCTCGCCCGGCTCGTCCAGGACATCGCCCAGCAGCACGCCGGCGCCGGCCGCGGCGAAGCGCCGGGCGATCTCCGCGCCGATGCCGCGCGCCGCGCCGGTGACGATGACGGCCTTGCCGGAAAGATCGATCTGCACCGCCATCCGCCTTTCTCCCGCCGGCCTCAGCCCCGCTTGTCGCGCGGGAACTTCTCGCGGAACTCCGCCGCGCGCTGCCACATCTCCTTCATGAAGGTGTCGGGGTCCTCGCGCATGCGCCGGCGCACCATGGCGGAGCGCTCGTCCACGTCGATCTCCGGGGTGCCGGCCTCGACCCCGTCCAGGGCACGGCCAGCGACATCCTCCGGCGAGGTCTTGTCCATGGTCACGAAGCCGATCATGCCGGTGTCGATGAAGCCGGCATAGATGCCGAACACCTCGACCCCCTTGTCCGCCAGGTCGCAGCGCAGGCCCTGGGTCAGCGCCATCGCCGCCATCTTGGAGGCCGCGTAGGTGCCGAAATGCGGCACGGTGGCCAGGCTGGCGACCGACAGCATGTTGACCATCGCCGCGCCGGCCGTGCCGGCATTGCGCTCGAGGATCGGGGCGAAGGCCAGGGCCATGCGGCCGGTGCCGACCACGTTGACGTCCAGCTCCCATTGCAGGGGCTTCACGCTGCCCGCCTCCAGCAGGCCGGCGCCCTCCAGCACCCCTGCATTGTTCACCAGCAGGCTGACGTCCGGCGCGGCCTTCGCGGCGGCCTCGACCTGCGCCTGGTCGATCACGTCCAGCGCCAGCGGCACCACCTTGCCGCCATGGGCGGCCACCAGGTCGGCCAGGCTCTCCGGCTTGCGGGCGCCGGCATAGACTTTCGACGCCCCGCGGGCCAGCAGCACCTCGACGAAGCTGCGGCCCAGGCCGCGGTTGGCGCCGGTGACCAAGGCCACCGATCCAGCGATCTTCATGCCTGTCTTCCCCTCTCGTTCACACACTCTTACGGCCGGCCGGACGCGCCGACCGGACCTGCCGCGCCCGCCGGAACATCGCCGCCAGGGCGCCGTCCGGATCGTCGCGCATCGCCTGGCGCAGCGCCACGGCGCGGTCGTCCGCGTCGATCTCCGGGATACCGGCCTCGATGCCGTCCAGGCTGCGCGCGGCGATCGCCGCCGGGCTGGATTTCTCCTGGTCGATGAAGGCGATCATGTCGGTGTCGATCAGGCCGGCATAGATGCCGAACACCTCGATGTCCCGTCCCGCCAGGTCGCAGCGCAGCCCCTGGGTCAGCGCCATCGCCGCCATCTTGGCGGCCGAATAGGTGCCGAAATGCGGCGCGGTGCAGAGGCTGGCGATCGCCAGCATGTTGACGATCGCGCCGCCGCCATTGCGCTCGATCGCAGGCGCGAAGGCCAGCGCCATGCGGGCCGGCCCGACCGCGTTGACGGCAAGCTCTTCCTGCAGCGGCGCCACCGAACCGGCATCCAGCAGCCCGCTGCCGGCCAGCACGCCGGCATTGTTCAGGAGCAGGGTGACGTCCGGCGCCGCGGCCGCGGCGCGGTCGACCTGCGCCTGGTCGGTGACGTCCAGCTGCAGCGGCACGACCCGGTCGCCATGCATGTCGCGCAAGGGCGCCAGCGCCTCCGGCCGGCGCGCGGCGGCATGCACCCGGGCGACGCCGCGGTCCAGCAGGGCCGCCACGAAGGCGCGGCCCAGGCCGCGATTGGCGCCGGTGACCAGCGCGACGGATCCGGCGAGCCTCATGGCTTCGCCCGCGCGGGCGGGGCGAGGCCGCAGCCCGCCAGCACCAGGGCGGTGACATGGCGGGCGATACGCTCGAACTCCGGTCCGTCCAGCCGCTCGCGGCCCAGCACCGCGGTGACCTGGGGCGCGAAGTCGGCATAGTGCTGGGTCAGCGCCCAGATCGAGAAGATCAGGTGCCTGGCATCGACCCGCGCCATCCGGCCCTCCGCCATCCAGCCTTCCAGCACCGCGGCCTTGCCCTCCACCCAGTCGCGCAGATGGCCCTGCAGATAGTCGCCGATGCGCCGTGCGCCGCCCTGCACCTCGCCGGCAAAGACCCGGGAGGCGTTGGGACGGGTGCGCGACCAGTAGACCTTCTCGCGGATATAGGCCTCCAGCGCGGCGGCGGGGTCGGCGCCGGGCTGGATGCCGTCGGCGCCGGCCAGCCAGAGTTCCAGGATATCGGCCAGGACGGCGCCGTAGAGCGCCTCCTTGGTGCCGAAATAGTAGTGCAGGTTGGCCTTCGGCAGCCCGGCGGCACGGGCGATCGCGGCGGTGGTCGCGCCATCGAAGCCGCGCTCGGCGAACACCGCCTCCGCCGCTGCCAGGATGCGGCCGCGCATCTGGCGGCCGACCGGGGTGTCGGCGCGGCTGCCGGCCTCCGCGCCCGCATCCGGATCCCCGCCTGCTGGCTCTCTCAGTTCCGTCACCTCTGGCCGTTCCCCCGGGTCGCGCCTGCGCCTCTGGTTTCTGCAGGGACGTTAGGCGAGACCCTGCCGCACAGGCAATCTTGACCAATTGGTCAGGATTTCGCTAGGCTTTCCGGCAACAGCGGAAAACCGCCGACAACAAGCCATCAAGAGCAGGGGCCCCGCCGCGTCGCGGCGTGCGGCCGGACAGGATCTTCAGGCGCGGATGCCGGCAGTGGCGGCCCGCGCCGCCAGTGGGAGAGGACGCGGGGATGGCACAATCTGCCAGCGAATCCGGAATCCCGGCAGGGACGGGAGAGGGCGCAAGCGTCGACATCGCCGCGCACCGCCTGCCGGCGGAAGACTATGCGGCGAACTTTGCCGACGTGAAGCCGCCGCTGACCCGGCGCAAGGCCCTGGTCGAGGCCAGCCGCTGCCATTTCTGCCATGACGCGCCCTGCGTCACGGCCTGCCCCACCGGCATCGACATCCCCCGCTTCATCCGCGGCATCGCCACCGACAATGTCCGCGGCGCGGCGCTGACGATCCTGGAGGCGAACATCATGGGGGCGGCCTGCGCGCGGGTCTGCCCCACCGAGGTGCTCTGCGAGGAGGTCTGCGTGCGCGAGGCGCAGGAGGGCAAGCCGGTCCGCATCGGCGCCCTGCAGCGCTATGCCACCGACGACCTGCTGGCGCGCGGCGAGCAGCCCTTCGCCCGCGCCGCCGCGACGGGGCGGAAGGTGGCGGTGGTCGGCGCCGGGCCGGCCGGCCTGGCCTGCGCCCACGCCCTGGCCCGCCAGGGGCACGACATCACGGTGTTCGAGGCGCGGCCCAAGGCCGGCGGCCTCAACGAATACGGCATCGCCGCCTACAAGATGCCGGACGGCATCGCCCAGGCGGAGGTCGACTTCATCCTCGGCGTCGGCGGCATCGCGCTGCAGACCGGCAAGGCGCTGGGCCGCGACTTCACCCTGGGCAGCCTGCGGCGCGACTTCGACGCGGTGTTCCTGGGGATGGGCCTGGCCGGGGTGAACGCGCTGCGGCTGGAGGGCGAGGACATGCCCGGCGTGCTGGACGCGGTGGACTATATCGCCGGGCTGCGCCAGGCGCCGGACCTGTCGGCGCTGGAGGTCGGCCGCCGGGTGGCGGTGATCGGCGCCGGCAATACCGCGGTGGACATCGCGGTGCAGTGCAAGCGGCTGGGCGCGGAAGAGGTCACCATGCTGTACCGCCGCGGGCCGGAGCAGATGGGCGCCACCTGGAAGGAGCGCGAGTTCGCCCAGGTCAACGGCGTGAAGATCCGCCATTTCGCGGCGCCTGTGCGGCTGCTCGCCGCCGGCGGCCGGCTCGCTGGCGTGGAATGCGCCGTGACCGAGCTGGATGCCGACGGCCGGCTGGCGCAGACCGACCGGCGCTTCACCCTGCCGGCCGACATGCTGTTCAAGGCGATCGGGCAATGCTTCCTGCCCGATCCCCTGGCGCCCGATCTGCAAGCTGGCGGCGCGGCCGAGCCGCTGCAGCTCGACGGCGGCCGCATCGCGGTGAATGCCGAGCGGCAGACCTCGCTGCCCGATGTCTGGGCGGGCGGCGACTGCATCGCGGGCGAGGACCTGACGGTCGCCGCCGTGCAGGACGGCAAGCTTGCGGCGGCCGCGATTCATGCCACCCTGACGGCCGGTTGAGGGAGAGTCCGATGGCAGACCTGCGCACCGAATTCTGCGGCATCAAGTCGCCGAACCCGTTCTGGCTGGCCTCCGCGCCGCCGACCGACAAGGCCTACAATGTCGAGCGCGCCTTCCGCGCCGGCTGGGGCGGCGTGGTCTGGAAGACCCTGGGCGAGGATCCGCCGGTGGTGAACGTCTCGTCGCGCTACGGCACCCTGGAGGTGGGCGGCGTGAAGATGGTCGGCATGAACAATATCGAGCTGATCAGCGACCGGCTGCTGCAGGTCAACCTGCAGGAGATCAAGCAGGTCAAGCGCGACTGGCCGGACCGGGCGCTGGTCGTCTCCCTGATGGTGCCCTGCGAGGAGCCGAACTGGAAGGCGATCCTGGCCGCGGTGGAAGAGACCGAGGCCGATGGCGTGGAGCTGAATTTCGGCTGCCCGCACGGCATGTCGGAGCGCGGCATGGGCGCCGCCGTCGGCCAGGTGCCGGACTATGTCGAGATGGTCGCGCGCTGGTGCAAGGCGCATACCCGCATGCCGGTGATCGTGAAGCTGACGCCGAACGTGGGCAATATCCTGGGCCCGGCGCAGGCCGCCCATGCCGGCGGCGCCGATGCGGTCTCGCTGATCAACACGATCAACTCGATCATGAGCATCGACCTGGACGTCATGGCGCCGACGCCGGTGGTCGACGGGCTGGGCACCCATGGCGGCTATTGCGGCCCGGCGGTGAAGCCGGTCGCCCTGCACATGGTGGCGGAGATCGCGCGCAATGCGCAGATGCGCGGCCTGCCGATCTCCGGCATCGGCGGCATCGCCACCTGGCGCGACGCGGCGGAGTTCATCGCGCTGGGCTGCGGCAATGTGCAGGTCTGCACCGCGGCGATGCATTACGGCTTCAAGATCGTCGAGGACATGGCCGACGGGCTGTCGAACTGGATGGACGGCAAGGGCTATGCCCGGATCGAGGATTTCCGCGGCATGGCCGTGCCCAACGTGGTCGACTGGAACGACCTGAACCTGAACTACAAGACCATCGCCGCGATCGACCAGGAGATGTGCATCGGCTGCGGTCTCTGCCATATCGCCTGCGAGGATACCTCGCACCAGGCGATCGCCGCCTCGGCCGACGGCGCGAAGCGGGTCTATTCTGTGATCGACGCGGAATGCGTCGGCTGCAACCTCTGCCAGATGGCCTGCCCGGTGACCGACTGCATCTCGATGGTGGCGGTCGATACCGGCAAGGGCCGCCTGACCTGGCGCGACCACCCCAACAACCCGATGCGAACCGTGAAGGAGGCTGCGGAGTGACGCGCCAGGCACCCGGCAACCTGCGAATCGACGGCGACCGGCTCTGGGCCTCGCTGATGGAGATGGCGCAGATCGGCGCCACCGCGAAGGGCGGCAATTGCCGCCTGGCGCTGACCGACCTGGATCGCGAGGGCCGCGACCTGTTCGTGCGCTGGGCGGAGGAGGCCGGCTGTACGGTCACCGTCGACCGGATGGGCAATATCTTCGCCCGCCGGCCGGGCACCGACCCGGACGCCCGCCCGGTCGGCGCGGGCTCGCACCTGGACACGCAGCCGACCGGCGGCAAGTTCGACGGGGTGTTCGGCGTGCTGGCCGGACTGGAGGTGGTGCGCACCCTGAACGACCATGACATCGCGACGCGTGCGCCTGTCGAGATCTCGGTCTGGACCAACGAGGAAGGCTCCCGCTTCCCGCCGGCGATGATCGGCTCCGGCGTCTATGCCGGGGTGTTCGACCTGGACCATGGCCTCAGCCGCGCCGACCCGGACGGCAGGACGATCGGCGAGGAACTCGCCCGCATCGGCTATGACGGGCCGGCGGAGATGGGCTCCCGCGATTTCGGCGCCTTCTTCGAGGTGCATATCGAGCAGGGGCCGATCCTGGAGGCGGAAGAGAAGACCATCGGCGTGGTGCAGGGCGCGCAGGGCCAGCGCTGGTACGAGATCACCCTGACCGGGCAGGAGGCCCATGCCGGCCCGACCCCGATGGCGCGCCGCAAGGACGCGCTGGTCGGCGCCGCCGCGATCGTGGGCGAGGTCAACCGCATCGGCCATGCCCACCAGCCCTATGCCTGCGCCACCGTCGGCATGATGCAGGTGCGGCCGAACTCCCGGAACACGATCCCGGGGCAGGTCTTCCTGACCATCGACTTCCGCCATCCCGACGATGCGATCCTGTCGAAGATGGATGCCGAAATGCGCGCCTTCGCCGCGAAGGCCGCCGCGGGGCAGGGGCTGGAGATCGACCTGAAGGAGATCTGGTATTCGCCGCCGGTGGTCTTCGCGGCGCCCTGCGTGGCGGCGGTGCAGGAGGCGGCGAATGCGATGGGCATGAAGAACATGCCGATCGTGTCCGGCGCCGGCCATGACGCCTGCTACATCAGCCGGGTGGCGCCGACCGGCATGATCTTCGTGCCCTGCGAGGACGGCATCTCCCACAACGAGGTGGAGAACGCCACGCCGCAGGACCTGGCGGCCGGCTGCAACGTGCTGCTGCATGCGATGCTGTCCCGGGCGAATGCCTGACGGTGCTGTAAAGAAGCCGTCATCCCGGCCTTGAGCCGGGATCCATTCCGCCATCGCCTGCGGTGCGCCGGCGCTGGCGGAATGGGTTCCAGGGCCAGGCCCTGGAACGACGTAGTTTGGGACAACCGACAACAGGAGGCGAATTCATGGGTGAGATTCCGGTCATCGACCTCGGCCCCTATTTCTCGGGCGGGGCGGCGGGCAAGGCCAAGGTCGCGGCGGCGGTCGATCGCGCCTGCACCGACATCGGCTTCCTGATCGTCACCGGCCATGGTGTCCCGGCGGCGCTGGTCGAGGACATGCGCGCCACCAGCCGGCGCTTCTTCGACCTGCCGATGGACGCCAAGATGGCCTACAAGATGCCGGACGACCGGTATCGCGGCTATACCGCCTATGGCGGCGAGGCGCTGAGCTATTCGCTGGGCGACGAAAGCCCGCCGGACCTGAAGGAAGGCTTTTCCATCGGCCCCTGCGACACCGCGCAGGATGCCTATCACGCGGCCGGCGGCACGTTCTTCGCCCCCAACATGTGGCCGCCGGAAATGCCCGAGCTGCGCCCGGTCTGGACCCGCTACTACGGCGCGATGGAGGGGCTTGCCACCGACCTGATGCGGATCTTCGCGCTGGGCCTGGGGATGGACGAGCATTACTTCGACGACAAGGTCGACCGTCACATCACCAACTTCACCGCCATGCACTACCCGCCGGTGACCGGCGAGGTGCTGCCCAACCAGCTGCGCGGCGGCGCCCATACCGACTATGGCAGCCTGACCATCGTGCAGCGCGACGACAGTCCGGGGGGCTTGCAGGTGCAGGACAAGTCCGGCGCCTGGATCGACGCGCCCTACATCCCTGACAGCTTCGTCATCAACCTGGGCGACCTGATGGCGGAATGGACCAATGACCGCTGGGTCTCCACCCTGCACCGGGTGGTCCCGCCGCCGCCGCAGGCGGCCGCGACCGCCGACCGGATGTCGCTGCTGTTCTTCCACCAGCCGAACTACGATGCCCGGATCGAGGTGCTGCCCACCTGCACCGGGCCGGACAACCCGCCGAGATACGGCAACACCACGTCGGGCGAGCATGTGATGGAGAAGATCCGCCGGCATCGCATGCCGGGGCTGGAGAGCGCCGCGGAATAGCCGCGCGGCCCGCCGCCGCCGGCCGGGGCGGCGGGCCCTGCCCTGTCAATTATAAGTGAATGAATTCCGGATGAATTGGCCGGCCTTTCTTTGAGAAACGACTTGCAGAGGTTTGGCAGTTTTATGGATGAGCGGTCAATAAATAGCCCGGAAGACAATAATAGCGTTCTATAAATGAACCGCTCCGACGGGCTTGTTTGACCGGCGGAATCGCGCGTGGTATGGATATTCACCACTCAGCGCCACGATGCGCGGTGATATTGTCACTTTCAGAAAATCGAACATGGAATCGCAAGAAAACAATAAGATAACTGTATCCAATCTATTCAAGGTGTTCGGCTCCGAGCCGGAAAAGGCGCTGGAGCTGTACAAGAAGGGTCTGTCGAAAGAGCAGATCCTTGCCGAGACCGGCCAGACGATTGGCGTGATCGACGCGAACTTCTCTGTGCGCGAGGGCGAGATCTTTGTCGTCATGGGCCTGTCCGGGTCCGGCAAATCGACCCTGGTGCGCCTGCTGAACCGCCTGATCGAGCCGACCGCCGGCACCGTCGTCGTCGATGGCCTGGACGTGACGGCCGCCGACACCGAGACCCTGATCGACTGCCGCCGGCGCAAGATGAGCATGGTGTTCCAGTCCTTCGCGCTGTTCCCGCACATGACCGCCCTGCAGAACACCCTGTTCGGCCTCGACCTGGCGGGGGTGCCGATGGCGAAGCAGCTCGACAAGGGCCGCGAGGTGCTCGACCAGGTCGGCCTGTCGCCCTGGGCGGAAAGCTATCCCGACGAACTGTCCGGCGGCATGAAGCAGCGGGTCGGCCTGGCGCGTGCGCTGGCCAACGATCCCGCGATCCTCCTGATGGACGAGGCCTTCTCCGCGCTGGACCCGCTGATCCGGGCGGAGATGCAGGACGAGCTGATGAAGCTGCAATCGGCCTTCCAGAAGACCATCGTGTTCATCTCCCACGACCTGGACGAGGCGACCAAGATCGGCGACCGGATCGCGGTGATGGAGGGTGGCCTGATCGCGCAGATCGGCACGCCCGACGAGATCCTGAACAGTCCGGCGAACGACTATGTCCGGTCCTTCTTCCGCGGCGTCGACATCAGCCAGGTGCTGACCGCCGGCGACATCGCCCGCAAGACCCAGGTGACCGTGCTGGACCGCCAGCATACCGGCCTGCGTGCCGCCCTCAGCCGCCTGCAGGAATATGAGCGCCAGCACGGCTATGTGGTGGATCGCGGCCAGCGCTTTCATGGCATCGTCTCCGTCGAATCCCTGAACCGGGAGATCAAGGCGAAGGATCCGGACATGCACCGCGCGATGCTGCCCGGCGTCGAGCCGATCGCCGCGGGCACCACGATTGCCGACATCGTCGGCCGCATCGCGGAAAGCCCCTACGGCCTGCCGGTCGTGGACGACAACCATCGCTATCTCGGCGTGATCTCCAAGACCACCCTGCTGCAGGCCTTCGACCGCGACAGCGAGACGCCGTCCGACGAGCCATCCCCGCAGCCACCGCCGGCTCAGGCCGCGCCCGGCGAGCAGGCCGCGCCCAGCGAGCAGGCCGCGCCATGAGCGAGATGCAGGTTGCGCAGGTGAACGAGGACGCCGTTCCGGAGGCGCAGGGCATGTCGCCCGAGGGCGCCGCCGACAATCCCTGGGGGTCGGCCACCGCCCCGCCGGCGGAGAACGACACCGGCGAAGGCTGGCTGGATGCGGCCGGCCCGGCGCCGGAGGCGCCGCCCTTCGAGATCTTCGACCCCTTCGCCCAGACGATGCTGCCGATCGGCACCTGGATCGACAGCGGGCTGGGCTGGCTGGTGGACAATTTCCGCCCGCTGTTCCAGGCGATCCGCTGGCCGATCGACCTGCTGCTGCAGGCGATGGAGGGGCTGCTGACCGGCCTGTCGCCCTGGATCGTCCTGGCGGTGATCGGCCTTGGCGCCTGGCAGCTTGCCGGCGGCCGGCTGGCGATCGGCGCGATCCTTTCCATGATCGTCGTCGGCCTGGTCGGCGCCTGGGACGAGGCGATGGTCACCCTGTCGCTGGTGATCACGTCGGTGCTGTTCTGCATCGCGATCGGCCTGCCGACCGGCATCTGGCTGGCGCGCAGCGACCGGGCCGCCACCGCGATGCGGCCGATCCTGGACGCCATGCAGACCACGCCGGCCTTCGTCTACCTGGTGCCGATCGTGATGCTGTTCGGCATCGGCAACGTGCCCGGCGTCGTGGTCACCATCATCTTCGCGCTGCCGCCGCTGATCCGCCTGACCAACCTGGGCATCCGCCAGGTGCCGCCGGACCTGGTGGAGGCCGCCACCTCGTTCGGCGCCTCGCGCCGGCAGCTGCTGTACAAGGTGCAGCTGCCGATGGCGATGCCGACGATCATGGCGGGCATCAACCAGACCCTGATGCTGGCGCTGTCGATGGTCGTGATCGCCTCGATGATCGCGGTCGGCGGGCTCGGCCAGATGGTGCTGCGCGGCATCGGCCGGCTCGACATGGGCCTGGCCGTGACCGGCGGCGTCGGCATCGTCATCCTGGCGATCATCATCGACCGCCTGACCCAGGCGCTCGGCCGCCCGCAGCGCGAGAAGGGCTATCGCCACTGGACCGAGACCGGCCCCGCGGCCCTGGTCCTGCGCGTCCTGCGGCCGTCACGCAATCGCCCCAGCGCCGCGGCCGAGGCCGCGGCCCCGGGCAGCGGCACCGGGGGATCGGTGCCACGGCAGACCGGCCCGGCCGGCTCTGCCTGAACGACACCGCGCCTCCGCCTGCCGCCGGAACCCGGCGGCCGGGCGGGCGCGAGGCTCGTTCGCTTCCTGAGTTCACGAGAGAGAGAGGACTGCCATGATCATGGATCCAACCATCAAGCCCACCGGCCGGCCGGCCCTGCGCCAGGTCGTCCGCGGTGCCATCGGCGCCGTGGCGGGCATGGGCCTGGCCCTCGCCGCCAGCGCCGCCTCGGCCGACCACCATATGCCCGGAAAGGGTGTCGAGGTGCAGCCGATCAAGAGCTCGATCGCCGAAGAGACCTTCCAGACCGTCATCATCATGAAGGCGCTGGAGCAGCTCGGCTACGATGTGAAGCCGATCAAGGAGATCGAGTACGCCACCGGCCATGTCGCGCTGGCCAATGGCGACGCCACCTTCATGGCGGACCATTGGGACCCGCTGCATGTCGACTTCTACGAGAATGCCGGCGGCGACGCGAAGCTCTATCGCGAAGGTGTCTATTCGCCGGGCGCGCTGCAGGGCTACCTGATCGACAAGAAGACCGCCGAGGCGCACAAGATCACCACCATCGACCAGCTCAAGGATCCCAAGATCGCCAAGCTGTTCGACGCCGACGGCAACGGCAAGGCGGATCTGGCCGGCTGCAACCCGGGCTGGGGCTGCGAGAAGGTGATCGAGCATCACATGGACGCCTACGACCTGCGCGACACGGTCGAGCACAAGCAGGGCCAGTACTCGGCGATCATCGCCGACACCATCGCCCGGCATAACCAGGGCGAGCCGATCCTGTACTACACCTGGACCCCCTACTGGGTCTCCGGCGTGCTGGTCCCGGGCGACGACGTGGTCTGGCTGCAGGTGCCGTTCAGCTCCCTGCCGGGCGCCCGCGCGGATGTCTCCACCAAGCTGCCGGACGGCCGCGACTACGGCTTCCAGGCGAACAACCAGCGGATCGTCGCCAACAAGGCGTTCGCCGAGGCACATCCCGACGCGGCGACCCTGTTTGCCGTGGCAAAGCTGTCGTCCAACGACATCAGCGCGCAGAACAAGCGCATGCGCGACGGCGAGAACTCGGCCGATGCGATCGACCGCCACGCCGATGCCTGGATCAAGGCGAACCAGAAGAAGTTCGACAAGTGGGTCGCCGAGGCCCGCGAGGCCGCGAAGGGCAGCTGAAGCCCGGCCACACCGACGGGACCGGTCCGCCGGTCCGCAACGGGCCCCCGCCGCGCGAGCGGCGGGGGCCTTTTCTTTGGGCCGCATCCCGGCAATCCCTTGGCGCTGCCCGGCCAGCTTCATTCCCGCCTCTGCCTGCGCTACGGTTCGGCGGGGATCCGGCGGCGAATTGCGGGTGGCGACAGGGGGCGGGCGTGGCGGACAGGACAGCCGAAGACGGTCAGGCGCTGTGGGTGATGGCGCTGCTGGGGATTCTGGTCGGCGTGGTGGCCGGCTTCGGGGCCTGGATCTTCCGCCTGCTGATCGGCATCGTCCACAACCTGTTGTTCCTGGGCGAGCCGGACCTCTACTACGACGCCAACCTGCACACACCGACGGGGCCCTGGGGCGCGGGCATCATCCTGGTGCCGGTGATCGGCTCCGTCCTGGTCACCTTCCTGGTGAAGACCTTCGCGCCGGAGGCCAAGGGCCATGGCGTGCCGGAGGTGATGGACGCGATCCACTACAATGACGGCCGCATCCGGCCGCAGGTCGCGGTGGTGAAGTCGATCGCCTCGGCGATCTCCATCGGCTCCGGCGGGTCGGTCGGCCGCGAGGGGCCGATCATCCAGATCGGCGCGGCCTTCGGCTCCACCCTGGGCGCCCTGTTCCGGCTGCCGCCGCGGCAGAAGATCGTCCTGATCTGCGCCGGCGCCGGCGGCGGCATTTCCGCCACCTTCAACGCGCCGCTGGGCGGGGTGCTGTTCGCGGTCGAACTGCTGCTCCTGTCGGTGAACGCCCGCTCCCTGCTGCCGGTGACATTGGGCACGATGACCGCGACCTTCATCGGGCGCTGGCTGCTGTCGACGCAACCCTCCTTCGACGTGCCGGACCTGGTGGTGCCGGACTTCCACCTGCTGCAGCCCTGGGGCGTGCTGCTGTTCATTCCCCTCGGCCTGGTCATGGGCGGTGTCTGCTGGGCCTTCGTGCGCGGCATCTACTGGTCGGAGGACCGCTTCGAGCAGCTGATCCGCAACGACTATCTGCGGCATGCGCTGGGCATGCTGGCGGTCGGCGTGATGATCTGGCTGGTGCTGCGCTTTGCCGGCCACTACTACATCCAGGGTGTCGGCTATGCCGCGATCATGGACATCCTTCAGGGCATCCTGGCGGACCCCCTGTTCCTGCTTCTGCTGTTCGTGCTGAAGTACGTGGCGACCTGCCTGACCCTCGGCTCCGGCGGCTCGGGCGGCGTGTTCTCGCCGTCGCTGTTCATGGGGGCCACGGTCGGCGCCGCGTTCGGCTCGGCCTGCCACATGCTGTTCCCCGGCCTGGCGATCGGCGTCGAGGTCTTCGCCATTGCCGGCATGGCGGCCGCGGTCGGCGGCACCACCGGCGCGGTCCTGACCGCGTCGGTCATGGTGTTCGAGATGACCCTGGACCAGCGCGCGATCCTGCCGATCCTGATCACCACGGTGATCGCCTACGCGGTGCGCAAGCATGTCTCGCCGGACAGCATCTACACCCTGAAGCTTCGCCGGCGCGGCCATGTGGTGCCCGAGGGGCTGCAGGCCGCCGTGGACGATGCGCGGGCCGTGCGCAACGTGATGAGCGACCGGTACCGCACCCTGCGCGGCGACGCGCCGGCCACCGGCGGGCGCGAGGCGATCGTCGTGGAACGCGACGGCATCGTGCAGGGGGTGCTGCCGCCGCTGCACGAAGGCAGCAGCAGGCCGCTCTCCGAGCTTACCCTGGCACGGCTCGTGATCGTGCCGCCCGAGGCGCCGCTGGTGGCCACCCTGCGGCAGATGCATATCGAAGGCGCGGACTATGCCCTGGTGCTGGCTTCGCCCGGCCAGAAGCGGGTCGCCGACATCCTGGGCATCCTCGGCCCGGCGGAGATCGCCGCCTGCTCCTGCCGCACCGCCCGCTTGCTGTAGCGCCCGCCTGCCGCCTGCGCCGGGGCCGGCTTCGGCGCGGGCAGCCCGGCCCAACTGCAGGGCGCAGGATCCGGGCTACCGGTCCGGCCAGCCGAACCTCTGCTTCAGTTGCTGGGGCAGCATGTCGTTCATCCAGTCCTGGACATGGGGCGGCAGGAGGTCGCGCCATTCGCTGTTCGAGCCCTGGCGGTAGTGCCTTTTGCCCGGCTCCGGCGGCGGGATGGTATGTTCGGTGATCGAGTCGCTCGTGCAACCGTACGGGACCAGGATGCTCCGAAGCGTGCCAACCCGGTCGGACTGCAGCTCGGCATGATCGGTGAAATTCACGATGAACCGGGGGTCGTTCTCGGCCGTCCTGACCCACTGCAGGATCCACCGGATGCATGCCGGGTAATGGTTCCCGGCATACCATTCCATCCGCCACGGCTCCGATTCCGTGTCGATGTCGACGGGTTCGAACGGATCCGTGAGATAGCGCCTGTGGGCGAGCCCGCCCTGGATCTCCCGCGCCATGAAAATCGCCCAGGAGATCGTTGCCTGTCGTGGATCGCGGACATGGACGTGAAGCCGCCTGATCCCGGCGTCGTGCAGCGCATCCAGGTTCTCTGTCCTGGCATCGAGATGGGTCTGCGAAACGACGCCGCCTTTGACGAAAAGCCGGAGCGCCTCGGAAATCAGATAGTCATTGGGGAATCTGGCCAGCGAGAGTTGCAGATGCGGCGCGGTCACCGCATGGCTGACGGCATTCTGCAAATAAACGCTTCCCGATTTCGGCAACGAAATCAGGCATATGGGCGGAACGCCTCGACGAATGGCCTCGTTCTGGAGGTCAGTGAAGACATCCGAGATCCCCGCATTGCCGGACCTCATCGCCAGGTCGAACGACTTCTGTGCGCTGCGGAAATCCCGATCCTTGCAGAAATGCGTGAAGAACGGACTTGTCACCCTGCCAAAATACCAACCGCGGGATTGAAGGAGTTTTATCTTTCTGAATACAATATCCTCTCCGAACAGCTTGATCTCAGAGTCCACGTTTTCCAGGAATGATTTCAGATCTTCGTGCTGCATCTGTTGCCGCTCGCGCAGAATAATTACTTAAAAATGCAAAGTTCATGACCGCATTCGAAGTGATCAGATCCGCAGGGTCAGTTCCCCCAGGCGCTTGGTGAGCTTGCGGTTCTCGCCATAATCCACCGGCACGGCGACGATCGCCGGGCCCGGCTGCAGATAGGCTTCCTCCAGCGCGGGGAGCAGTTCCTGCGGGCTCTGCACGGTCTTGCCCCAGCAGCCGAACGCCTTGGCCAGCAGTTCGAAATCCGGGTTGTTGAACGCCAGGTCGGAATGCCGGCCGTCGAAATGGTTCTGCTGCTTCCACTTGATCAGGCCGTACTCGCCGTCCAGCCAGACCATGATGACGACGTTGAGCTTCAGCCGCACCGCGGTCTCCAGGTCCTGGATGTTCATCATCACGCCGGCATCGCCGCAGACCGCCAGGACCTTCGCGTCGGGCCTTGCGAACTTCGCGCCGATCGCACCGGGCAGCGCGAAGCCCATGGAGCAGAAGCCGTTCGAGATCAGGCAGGTGTTCGGCTCGTCGCACTGGTAGTAGCGCGCCACCCACATCTTGTGGGCGCCGACATCGGACAGCAGGATGTCGGAGGGGCCCAGGAACTCGCGCACCTCCCAGAGGATCTTCTGCGGCTTCATGGGAAAGCCGGGATCGTCCTTCTCCATGGCGAAATCGTCCAGGATGGTGCGGCGCAGCTGCGACCAGCGGCCGATATCGTGCAGCGGCAGCCGGTCGCCATGCTTCCTGTTCAGCGCCTCGTTGATCTGCCACAGGGCGTCGGCCACGTCGGACACCACCTCGACCGTCACGGGATAGTCGCGGTCCACTTCCGCCGGCGTATAGTCGATATGCAGCACGGCCTTGTTGCCCGAGCGGTCCCAGGCGCGCGGCGCATATTCCACCAGGTCGTAGCCCACGGCGATCACCAGGTCGGCCTGGTCGATCGCCAGGTTCGCATGGTCGCCCCCCTGCAGGCCGATGGTGAACAGGCTGTGCTGGTCGCCGCGCGGCACGGCGCCCTTGCCCATGAAGGTGTTGATCACCGGGATGCCGGTCTTGCGCGCCAGCCGGCGCAGCTGCCGTGCCGCATGCTTCCGCACCGCGCCATTGCCGGCCAGGATGATCGGGTTCTTCGCCTGCACGATCAGGGCGACGGCCTCGTCGACCGCCTGCCAGTCGGCGGCGGGCCGGCGGACCTTGTCGGGTTGGATCGGCTCGCCATGGGTCTCCGCCGCGGCGACATCCTCCGGCAGTTCCACCAGGCAGGGCCCCGGCTTCTCGGTCTCGGCCAGCTTGAAGGCCTTGCGCACGATCTCGGGCACGTTCTCCGGCCGCATCACCGTCTGCGCCCATTTGGTGATCGGCCGGTACATGGACACGGTGTCCATGTTCTGGTGGCTCTCCTTGTGCAGGCGTTCGGTCTCCGCCTGGCCGACAATGGCAACGACGGGTGAGCGGTCGAGATGCGCGTCGGCGATGCCGGTCACCAGGTTCGTCGCGCCCGGACCCAGGGTGGCCAGGCAGACGCCGGCCCGGCCGGTCAGCCGGCCATAGGCATCGGCCATGAAGGCCGCCGCCTGTTCGTGACGGCAGAGCACGAAGCGGATCCGGCTGTCCAGGAGCGAGATCATGACATCGGCATTCTCCTCCCCCGGCAGCCCGAAGATATGCTCCACACCCTCTGCCTCCAGTGCGCGCACGAACAGGTCCGATCCCTTCATGATTCCTCGCTTTCCGACTCGTCCTGCCGCCTCGGCTGGTCCGCGGCGGCGGCTTGTTCCCCGGCATCCATGCGCTTGCCGTCCAATCCGCGGGCCTGGCGCGCGATCTCGCTCGCGGCCTGCTGCCGTGCGGCCTTGCTGCGCCCGAAACGGGTGCGGTTCGTCTCGGCCTGCACCGCCGCGTCCCTGCGGGCAAGCTTCTTCCGGTGGCGCTTCAGGTTGACCAGATCGCCCATCGCCCGTTCGCCTCGGCTTTCCCTGCTTCCGTCTCTGCCCCTGCCCGCGGCTGCGGCGGCGCCCCGGCGCGGTCGCGGCAGATCCTGCAGCAGCCCGGCCTTGCCCCGCCGGGCCGCGGCCCGTATACGCGACGGATGGGCTGCGGCTGCTGGCGGCCCGGGGGACTGCCTCCCGGCCCCGAGCCGCCGGTTCGGTCAGTCTAGCGGACTGGCGGGGCTGCGGGCCAGACATCGCGCGGAATGGTGGAGCAGGGCGGTGACGGAGCCTCGCGGCTGCGTCCCCGGCAACCACGAGACGCGCATGCGGGGATGCATGCCGACAGGAGGAGCCATGGCTTCAGGCGGTCCAGGCGAGGTGGCTGGCAGCGGTTCGCGGCCGGGCCGGGCGCCGGCCTGTCCGGCACGATCGCGCGAAGGCGTCGCGGCGAACGCCTGCCAGGGCAGGTGAGGGCGCCGGATGCGCTGGATTCTCGGCAGCATCGCGAGCCTGGTCATCCTGGCGGCCCTCGCCGCGCTGGTGGCGCCGCGGCTGATCGAATGGAACGCCTATCGCCCGCGCATCGCCGAGGCCCTGGCGCAGCGCACCGGCCTGCAGGCGGACATCGCCGGCGACCTGCACCTGGTCCTGCTGCCGACACCGACCCTGTTCGCAAGCGGCGTCCGGCTGGCACCGCCCGGCCGCAGCGACCAGCCCCTGGCCGAGGTCGAGGGGCTGCGGGCGGAACTTGCCCCGCTCGCCCTGCTGCTGGGGGAGGTCGAGCCGCGGGTCATCGCCCTCGATGCGCCCGACCTGACCCTGCGCCTGCAGGGCGAGGGCCCGGCCGAGGCCGCGACCCTGGCCCGTCGCCTGCTGTCGACCGGGATGCCCGGCCAGGCCCCGGGCCTGCGGGGCCTGTCGATCCGGAACGGCCGGCTCAAGGTCCTGCGCGGCACTGCGCGGGTCGCCGCGCTTGCCGGAATCCAGGTCGACTTTGCCGCACCGGACAGCGAGCAACCGGGCCATATGCAGGTCGACGCGCGCTGGAACGAGGTTCCGGTCACCCTGGCGGTCGATATCGGCGCCCTGCCGCCGACCGGCGCCACGACCTTGCGCGCACGCCTCGACCTTGCCGGCGGCCTGGCGCAGGCCGGCTATGGCGGGACCCTGTCGCTGGGCGCCGACGGCAGCGACGGCGCGGCCGGGCCCGGCGTCGCGACAGAGGGGCAGTTCAGCGCGACGGTGCGCGACCCGGCGGCGCTGCTGACCCTGCTCGGGCTGCCCGGCGAAAGTGCAGAGGGGCTGCCGCGCGAGGAGATGACCCTCGCCGCCCGGATGATCGCGGAACCGGGCACCCTGGTGGTGAACGACCTGGACCTGCGCTGGGGGCGCGCCACGGCCGGCGGCGCCGCGGCAGCGATCCTGGGCCCGCCGCTGGACCTGAACCTCACCCTGCATGTCGCCGGCCTGGAGCTTGACGGCCTGGCCGGGCTGCTGCCGCAGCTGGTCCCCGACCGGTCCGCCGGGCTGGTCCTGCCGGAGGTCGGCCGGATCACCTTCGACGTGACCGCGACCGCCCTGCGCGCGCATGGCAGCGTGGTGCGCCGGGTGCAGATGGCTGGCGTGCTGGACCAGGGCAGCCTGGAACTGCAGGACCTGCATGCCGAGCTGCCCGGCAGCGCGTCGGTCAACCTGCAGGGGCGGCTCGTGGCGCCGGGCACCCTTCCGGAGTTCACCGGCAAACTGGCGCTGGAGGCGGCCGACGCGCGCCGCACCCTGCTGTGGCTCGGGCTGGGCGACGGAGATCTGCCGCCAACCGCGCCGCGCCGCGTCCGGGCGGAGGCGTCGCTGGCCCTGGATGCCGGCCTCTGGCGGATCGTCGACCTGGAGGCGGAGGTCGACGGTGCCACCCTGCATGGCGGCATTGCCATTCGCCCGTCGGGCCGTCCGTCGTTCAGCGCCAACCTGCGCCTGGCGGAAATGAGCCTGGATCCCTGGATGCCGACCCTGTCGGCCGTGCTGGACCGGCAGCTCGCCGGTGCCTCCCTGCCTGCCGGGACGGCGCGGTCCGTGGGCGACTGGCTGGCCGACCTGGGCGGCCTGCTGACCAGTGCGGACAGCAATCTGCGGCTGGGCCTGCACAACATCAGCTGGGACAAGCGTGTCCTCACCGACGCGAATGTGGATCTGGCGCTGGTGCAGGGCATGCTGTCCCTCAATCGTGCCACCCTTGTCCTGGCCGACGGACTCGAGGCCGAACTGACCGGCACGGCCAGTGCGGACGAGGACAGCGGCAGGCTGGACTACGACCTCGGCCTGATGGCGGAAGGACGGCACCTGCTCGACCGGCTGCAGCAGCTGGCACCGGTCCTGCTCCCCGGCGGGCGGGGCGCGGCCGGCGGGCGGGCGGAGGCCGGCGCGACGCAGCCGGGGCTGATCCCGCCGCCGGCCGTCGCGCCGCCGTCCGGACCATCGCGCCTGTCGCTGCGATTGAGCGGCGATACCGGCCAGGCGCTGGTGCGCGAACTGGAACTGGCGATGCCGGGCGCGGAGCTGAAGGCCCGTGGAACCCTGGGCCTGGCGGCCCCGGTGCCGACCCTTGTCGCCGATCTGTCCTGGAAGGTTCCCGACCCTGCCCGGCTCCGCGACCATCTCTCCTTCATCGTGGGGCTGCCCGAATCCGGGCTGTCCCGGCGGCCGTCGGAGGGCAGTGCCGCGCTGGCGGTCGATGCCGGCACGGTCACGGTGAGCGCCCTGACATTGTCCCTGCCGGGCCTGGCCGTGACCGGCGAGGGCCGGGTGAGCCGGACGGCCCGGCCGCTCGCCTTCGACCTCGCCCTGGCGGCCCAGGCCAGTTCCCTGCAGACGATGCTGCGGATGATCGCGCCGGGCCGGCGCGATCCGGCCCAGACCGCGGCGCCGGTGGCGGAAGATGTGCCCGTCGCCCTGGTCCTGCGTGCCGCGGGCACCCCCGCCGCCGTCACCCTGCAGGAGGCGCGCCTGGCCTATGGCCGGACCGAGCTGCGGCTCGACGGCGGCGGCCGCCTGCGGCCGGCACCGGCGCTGGAAGGCGAACTGCACCTGACCGCGCCGGACCTGGCGGAGCTGATGACGAATGCCCGCATGCCGCCGCCGGGCGGGGCGCCCCTCGGCCCGATCGACCTGCTGGGGCGCTATGCGGTGGACGGCAACGTCCTGCGGGTGGAAGGGGTGACGGGCATGGCCGGGCCGGCAAGGCTCAGCGCCGCCGTCGAGCTGGGATGGGGCGGGGAGCGGCCGATGCTGCGCGCCGATCTTGGCCTGGCGGGATTGCCGCTGGATCGCCTGCTGCCGGACGACATCGAGAAGTTCGGGTCGGCGATCCTGGCGGAAGCGGGCGATACGGCCCTGTCGCCACGGCTCGTCGACGGCGTGGCGGAGGTCCTGCCGGCGGTGCCGCCGACGGTGTTCGGCGACATGGCCTACGACATTTCGATCGGCGCGGAGGGAATCGCGGCCGCCGGCGGGCTGATTGCCGATGGCCGCTTCGAGGCGCAGCTGCGCGACAGGGACCTGACCGTCCCGGTGATCGAGGCCCGGCTGGCCGGAGGCCGGCTGGCCGGGGCCGCCACGCTGGACCTGCGCGGCCTGCCGGCGCTTTCGGTGACCGCGGATCTGCAGGGCATCGACATGCCCACATTGATGGCGGATGCCGAGGGGCTGGACGGCCTTTCGGGGCGGGCCGATGCGGTCCTGCGCCTGCGGACCGCCGGCCGGACCCCGGACGCGATGCTGGAGCGGCTGTCCGGCCAGGCGGAGATCGCCGTCCCGGCGGGCAGCTTCGCGGGACTGGACCTGGCGGCCCTGGCGGCCGAGGCGCAGCGCGATCCGCCCGTCGCCGTGCCGGCGGACATCCTGCGCGCCGCCCTGCTTGCCGATGACGGGATGACGGCATTCCGCAACCTGGCCGGCCTGCTGTTCCTGGAGAGCGGCGTGCTGCGCCTGCAGCAGGTGGAGGCGGACCTCGCCATCGGCAGCGCCGCCTGGCATGGCTCGGTGAGCCTGCCGGCGCGCGAGCTGGACCTGACGGGCACCTTCCGGCTCGACGCGCTGCCGGAGGCGCCGGCCGTCGAGGTGGAGATCGACGGGCCGTTCGGCGCGCTGCAGCGCCACGCCTTGATCGATGCCATGGCGCAATATCTCGCCGGCCGTGCCACCGCGGCCCGGCTGACCCTGCCGCCGCCCGAGGCCCCGCCCGAGGCCCCGCCGGGGGATGCCTCGACCGCCACCGACGGCGAGGGGGCTTCGGACCAGGGCGCACCGGGAGCGGTCGCGCCGGATGCCGCCGGCCCGGATCCTGCCAAGCCCGGTCCCGCGGCCCAGGACACGCCTGAATAGCGCAGCCGCGGCTACGCGCCGATGCTGTCGAGCTGTCGTTCCACCAGGCCGCGATAGACGCCGCCGAACAGCCGCAGATGCACCAGGGCGGGCCAGAGGCGATAGATCGCCAACCGCTCGGCATGGCCCGGCTGCAACCCGCCATAGGCATCGTAGAAGGCCGGGCCGGGGCGATCGAACAGGGTGAGCATGGCGATGTCGACCTCGCCATCGCCATGGCAGCAGGCCGGGTCGATCAACCCGCCGACCCGGCCATCGGCCACCAGGATGTTGCCGCCCCACAGGTCGCCATGCAGCAGCGCCGGCGGCGGGGTCGCGGGCAGGCGGTCGTGCAGGCTGCCGGCCAGGGCTTCGATCCGGCGGGCCAGGGCCGGCGGCAGGTGCGGCAGGCTGGGGCAAAGGCGGCGCCGGGCCCAGAATGCCGGCCAGTCGGCCGTCGGGCCGTTCGGGATCGCGACCGACCCGAATGCATAGTCCTGCGACCAGCCGTAATGCGGCCCCCGGCAGGCATGCAGGGCCGCGAGCGCCCGGCCCAGGTCGCCCCAGGCACCGGCGAGACTGTCTCCCGAAGGCAGGCATTCGATGACCAGCACCCGGTCGCTGACCGCCAGCACGGCCGGGGCCGCCACGCCGGCCGCGGCAATCGCCCGCAGCATGGCCGCCTCCGCCGGCGGCGAGGGGCCGCCCTTCGCAACGACCTCGCGCCCATCCGCCAGGGTCAGCCGGACGGGCTGCGACAGGTCGCCGCCGGCCAAGGGAACGGCGCCGCGCAGCTCTGCCCCCAGCAGGGCGGCGGCCGCCGCTGCCAGGTCGGTCACGACCTGGCGGCCCGGCCCGCGGCAAGGGCCCGGGCCAATGCCGCGGCACCGGCCGTCACATCGGCCCAGGCCGTCTCGAAGCCCTGCGCGCCGCCGAAATAGGGGTCGGCGACAGCCTGTCCCGCCCGGCCCGGGACATGGTCCAGCAACAGGCTGAGCGCCGCGCCGCCGGATGCCGGTCGCAGCCGGCGCAGCGCGCCCAGATTGCTGTCGTCCAGGGCGACGATATGGCTGAACCGCCGGAAATCCGCTTCCGTCACCTGGCGGCCGCGGCAGGCGGCGATATCGACGCCGTGCCGCCGCGCCACGGCCTGGGCGCGCGGGTCCGGCGGCTCGCCGACATGCCAGTCGCCGGTGCCGGCGGAATCGACCATCGCATCCAGGCCGAGCCGGGCCGCTTCCGCACGGAACGCACCCTCCGCCAGCGGCGAGCGGCAGATATTCCCGAGGCAGACGAAAAGTATGGCGAGGCGGTCGGGCATGGGCCTGGTTCGCGATCGGGTTGCGGCGGGCGGTGCGACGGGCCGCGTCGCACCGCCATCAGGTCCGCTGGTCGGATTTCGCCTGGGCGGCCGGCTGGCCCCGGTCCGCCAGCCTGGCGGCATCGGGGACCCGGAAAGGTTCCGCCGCGTCGCCGTCGATTTCGCCGCGGATCGCGCCGGCCATGGCGCATCTGAGCACGAAGACCCGGATGGCACTCGACAGGTTGCCGGCCCGGCCGGCGTCGATCTCGCTGACGAGCTGGTTGATGGTGAGGTCGCGTTGCGCGGCGATGTCGCGGAGGCAGTCCCAGAACGCGCGCTCCAGCGAGATGCTGGTGCGGTGCCCGGATACGACGACGGACCGCTTTTTCACGGCAGACGGCATGCCATGTCTCCACTGTTGACGTTGACCCCTGCCATTCCACCGGAAGTGGGGCGGGGCAGGATCCTGTTCAGTGCAGCCTGCAGTCCGGACCGGATGACCCGTGCGTCCCCCCGGGAACGGGAGCCAACGCAGAAGGCCGGCCGGTCCAGGGGCGCCACCCTCACCGATCGGAAGCCGGGTTCAGGTGGCGGCGAAGAAATCGTTGCCCTTGTCGTCGATCACGATAAAGGCGGGAAAATCCTCGACATCGATCTTCCAGACTGCCTCCATCCCCAGTTCCGGATAATCCAAGGTCTCCACCTTCTTGATGCAGCGCTCCGCCAGGATCCCGGCGGCACCGCCGATCGAGCCGAGGTAGAAGCCGCCATGCTCCTTGCAGGCGGTCCGCACCGCCGGCGACCGGTTGCCCTTGGCCAGGGTGACGTAGCTGCCGCCGTTGCGCATCAGCAGGTCCAGGTAGGAATCCATCCGCGCGGCGGTGGTCGGCCCGAAGGAGCCCGAGGCATAGCCCTCCGGCCGCTTCGCGGGGCCGGCATAGTAGATCATGTGGTTGCGCACATAGTCGGGCAGCTTCTGCCCCTTCTCCAGGCGTTCGGCAAAGCGGGCATGGGCGATGTCGCGGGCGACGATCAGGGTGCCGGAAAGGCTGAGCCGGGTCTTGATCGGGTATTGCGACAGGGTGGCGCGGATCGCGGACATCGGCTGGTTCAGGTCGATGCGGACCGCCTGGTTGTCCAGTTCGCCCTCGGTCACTTCCGGCAGGAAGCGCGCGGGATCGGTCTCCATCTTCTCCAGGAACACGCCGTCGGCGGTGATCTTGGCCAGGGCCTGGCGGTCCGCGGAACAGGACACGCCGATGCCGATCGGCACGCTGGCGCTGTGGCGCGGCAGGCGGATCACCCGCACGTCATGGCAGAAATACTTGCCGCCGAACTGCGCGCCGATGCCGCTGGCGCGGGTCATCTGGTGCACCACCGCCTCGAAGTCGCGGTCGCGGTAGGCATAGCCGCCGTCCAGCCCTGCCCCCGGCAGGTTGTCCAGGTAGCGGCAGGTCGCCAGCTTCAGGGTCTTCAGGTTCTGTTCGGCCGACAGGCCGCCGATCACCACCGCCAGGTGGTAGGGCGGGCAGGCGGCAGTCCCCAGGGTCTTGATCTTCTCGTCCAGGAACGCTTCCAGCTTGCCCGGCCGCATCAGGGCCGGCGTGCCCTGGAACAGGAAGGTCTTGTTGGCGGAGCCACCGCCCTTGGCGACGAACATGAACTTGTAGGTGTCGTCGGTGCCGGCCGCGATGTCGATCTGCGCGGGCAGGTTGCTGCCGGTATTGGCCTCCTCGAACATCCCCTTCGGCGCCAGCTGCGAATAGCGCAGGTTGGTGCTGGTATAGGTGTCGAACACGCCACGGGACAGCGCCTCGGCATCGCTGCCGTCGGTCAGCACGAACTGCCCCTTGGTCCCGTGGACGATCGCGGTGCCGGTGTCCTGGCAGGACGGCAGCACCATGCCGGCGGACGTGCAGGCGTTCTTCAGCATCTCCCGCGCCACGAAGCGGTCGTTGTCCGACGCGTCCGGGTCGTCGAGGATGGCGCGGAGCTGCTGCAGGTGCGACGGCCGGAACAGGTGCTGGATGTCGCGGAAGCTGGTGGCGGAGAGGCTGCGCAGGGTTTCGCCGGGCACCTCGAGGAAGCGGTGCGGCCCGTAGTCGCGCACCGAGACCTCCGCATCCAGGGGTCGGAACTCGGTCGTGCCATAGGCCGTGCTGCCCTCGGCAAAGACCGGGAGGTACGCGAAATCACTCATGCCTGTTCTCCGGATCCGGGGCCGGGCGAAGCCTGCGCCCGGCCGCTCGCGGATCGCTGTCGGGCCCGGGCGCGCCCGGGCAAACTAGGGGTGCCGGCGGCCCCTGCGGGCCGCGGCGGTTCAGTCCTTCTGTCCCTGCTTTTTGCGGAACGCGTCAAGGGTCACGACATTGTCCTGCGGCCCGGCAGCATCGCCGCCCTCGGCCGCCGCGCCCTCGTCGCCGCCTTCGGTGCCCGCCTTGGCGGCGGCCTCGTCCTCGCCTTCGGCCGCTCCGCGCTCCGCGCCCGACGGTGCCGGCAGGCCGGGCGCCGGGACGGTGCCCAGTGTCGCCGGCGGGCCGGCAGGCCCGGCGGAGGCATCCTCGGTCTCCGCAACCGTGAACTGCAACCCGAACTGCGCGGTCGGATCGGAGAATCCGACCAATGTGCGGAACGGGACGTACAGGCGCTCATGCACCTTGTTGAAGCTCAGCAGGACGCTGAACGCGTCGGTCTCGATCTCCAGGCCCCAGAACTGGTGCTGCAGAACGATCGTCATTTCCTGCGGGTAGCGATCCCGCAGATAGTCCGCCATCTCCACGCCGGGCTGGTCGGTCCGGAAGGTGATGTAGAAGTAATGGTCGCCGGGCAGGCCCTTCTCCGAAACATGGATAAGCGCCTTGCGGACGACGTCCCGAAGGGCGTCCTCAACCATCCTTGCATAGTCCATCTGGTCGCGCCCCATCGGTCTGTCCTCGAACGCGGTCGGTGGAGGCACCCCGGGCCGTCCGCCTGCCCGGGTCGTGCCACGCAGCGCGGACCGCTTCGCGTCGCGCCGGTCGGACCGCCAGTATCCGACCTTGTGCGGGATTGTGGAAGCGGCCCGGCCGGCGGTGCCGCTGCACTGACCGTCGGGCCAACCTATCGCCGCTGCGGTACGATGCAAGCGGCAGGATCGGCGCCGGCCGGGGCGGAGGCGCCGGGCCGGCGCGCAATGCGTGCGCAACCCGCCTGCGACTAGCGGATCGGATGTGGCCGGGGGCCTGCATGCGGGATGAAGTGGGAGGCTTCTGTTGCCAGGTGCCTCCCGAACCCCGCCCCAGACCGCGAAGCCTGAGGACTTGTAGTGTTTGGTGATCAGACTGCGTTACGCAGCCTGAGCCACCGTCGCCTCGTTATCATTGGCAACTATCGTTCGGCCCGATAACGGCGGAACCATGCCGGGCAAAGTCTACGGTTTTACCACGCTCGTCGAGCCTGTTTCGCCCCCATCAGCAACGCGCCGCCGGCCATCGCCATCGCCCGACCCCGGCATCGCATCCGGGTCGAGTCGGGTCGTCGCGGCCACGCGTTCCTGGTGGAGGCGCCGGGTACTGCCCCCGGGTCCGATACGCTTATTCTCCGCAGGGTTTATCGCCATAGCTGCCGAAGCAGCACCCCCAATATAGGGCGTGATGCGCCAGAGTTGAAGAGACCGCCGCGAAGGGCCAGACTCAGGGCCATCCAGGCCTGCCGCGGCGGCAGGCAGCGGCTCCCGGATCAGCCATGCAGCAATATCTCGACCTTCTCCGCCATGTCCGCACCGCCGGTGTGGAGCGGCCGGACCGCACCGGGACCGGCACCCTGTCGGTCTTCGGCCACCAGATGCGCTTCGACCTGGCGCAGGGCTTCCCGCTGCTGACCACCAAGAAGTTGCACCTGAAGTCGATTCTCTATGAGCTGCTCTGGTTCCTGCGCGGCGATACCAACATCGCCTGGCTGAACGCGCATGGCGTCAGCATCTGGAACGAATGGGCCGATGAGGCCGGCGAGCTGGGGCCGGTCTATGGCGCGCAATGGCGGTCCTGGCCGGCGCCGGACGGCAGCGGCATCGACCAGCTGGCCAACCTGGTGGCGGAGATCCGCCGCAATCCCCAGTCCCGCCGGCTGATCGTCTCGGCCTGGAACGTGGCCGAGGTCGGGCGCATGGCCCTGCCGCCCTGCCATTGCCTGTTCCAGTTCTACGTGGCCGGCGGGCGGCTGTCCTGCCAGCTCTACCAGCGCAGCGGGGATGTCTTCCTGGGGGTGCCGTTCAACATCGCCTCCTATGCCCTGCTGACCATGATGGTGGCGCAGGTCACCGACCTGGAGCCGGGCGAGTTCATCCATACCCTCGGCGATGCCCATCTCTACCTGAACCACCTGGAGCAGGCGGACCTGCAGCTGGGCCGGGCGCCGCGGCCGCTGCCGCGGCTGCGGATCAATACCGAGGTCGCCGACCTGTTCGCCTTCCGCTTCGAGGATTTCGCGCTGGAGGGCTATGCGCCGCATCCCCATATCGCGGCACCTGTCGCGGTCTGAAGGTGCGCCTGACCCTGATTGCCGCGCTGGCCGCCAATGGCACGATCGGCCGCGGCAACGACCTGCCCTGGCATATCCCGGAGGATCTGAAGCGGTTCCGCCGCCTGACCCTGGGCCATCCCGTCCTGATGGGCCGCAACACCCACTGCTCGATCCTGGCGCGGCGCGGCAGGCCGCTGGACGGGCGGCTGTCGGTCGTGGTGTCGCGCAGCCTGCCGCCCGCGCCCGCGGACGGGCCGGAAGGGCTGGCGGTCGTGCCGGACCTGGACCTGGCTTTGGCGCGCGCGCGGGAAACCGGCACGGCGGAAGCCTTCGTGATCGGCGGTGCCGCGCTGTACCGGGCCACGCTACCGCTCGCCGACCGCCTGGACCTGGCGCGCATCGACCTGCCGGTGGTCGGCGATGTGGCGTTCCCCGACTGGGATCCGGGCGACTGGGTCCTGTCGGCGCGGGAACCCGGCGCGGGGCCGGTCGAGATCGACGGCCGGGCCGCGCGCTACAGTTTCGAGACCTGGGATCGCCAGGCCGCCTGACCGGCCGTCCGGGCAGGCGCTTCGTGGCATCTTTCGTCCCGACAGCCGAGTCATTCGCGTCGACTTTGCATTCAGAAAGTGGCCCCATGTTGCGACAGAACCGAAAAAGGCTCTGGGACCACGAAAATCCGGGAGGAAATCATGAAACGGACCCTGCCTGCGCTCGCCGGCATGCTCGCTGTATCCATCTCGCTCGCCGGCCTCGCCCAGGCCGAGACATTGAAGGCGTCGCACCAGTTTCCGGGCGGCAAGGGCGATGCGCGCGACGAAATGGTCCAGGTCTTCGCCAAGGAGCTGGCGGCAGCCAATGTCGGCCTCGATGTCCAGGTCTATCCCGGACAATCGCTCTACAAGGCCAAGGAGCAGTGGGGCGCCCTGACCAAGGGCCAGCTCGACGTCGCATCGTTCCCGCTCGATTACGCTTCGGGCCGCGTGCCGCAGTTCTCCGCCACCCTGATGCCGGGCCTGGTGCGCAATCATGAGCGCGCCAAGCGGCTCAACGCTTCGCCCTTCATGGCGGAGATCAAGAAGCTGATCGAGGATAACGGCGCCGTCGTCATCGCGGATGCCTGGCTGGGCGGCGCCTTTGCCTCGAAGCAGAACTGCATCACCTCGCCCGACACCATCAAGGGCCAGGTCACCCGTGCCGCCGGTCCCGCCTTCGAGCAGATGCTGGTCGGTGCCGGCGCCTCGATTTCCTCGATGGCCTCGTCGGAAATCTACACCGGCATGCAGTCCGGCGTGCTGGACGCGACCAACACCTCCTCGGGCTCGTTCGTGTCCTACCGGCTCTACGAGCAGGTCAAGTGCCTGACCGCGCCGGGCGAGAATGCGCTGTGGTTCATGTACGAGCCGATGCTGATGTCGAAGGAGACCTACGACCGCCTGACACCGGAGCAGCAGGCAGCCGTGATGGCCGCCGGCAAGAAGGCCGAGGACTATTTCGACAAGGAAGCCGCCGGCCTCGACGACAAGATGGTCGAGGCTTTCAAGAAGGCCGGCGTGGAAGTCGTCTCGATGTCGAAGAGCGACTATGACGCCTGGCTCGCGATCGCCAAGGACACCGCCTACAAGGAATTCGCCGAGAAGGTTCCAGGCGGCCAGAAGCTGATCGACGACGCGCTCGCCGTCCAGTGAGGCGATGACCGGGGGAGCCTGGCTCCCCCGGTCCCCTCTGCCCCCTGGTCCGTCCGCCCGGTTCCACTGCATCCGAGGCTCCCCGGAATGAAACGCTTTGTCTCAATCGTTGAGACGCTGTCGCGGCTCTGCGGGCTGGTGTCCATGCTGCTGATCGCCGCCTCGGTCCTCGTCGTCTCGCAGATGGTGTTCATGCGCTACGTCCTGGGCGCCTCGACCATCTGGCAGACCGAGTTCGTCGTCTATGCGATGATCGCCTCGACCTTCATCGGCGCGCCCTATGTCCTCATGCTCAAGGGCCATGTCTCGGTCGACCTGCTGCCGAACATGCTGGGACGCCGTGGCAGGCGGCTGCTCGACCTGCTCGCCGCCCTGCTCAGCCTGGCATTCTGTGCGCTGCTGGCCAGGTCCGGCTGGCACTATTTCCACGAGGCGCTGTCCAAGGGCTGGACCACCGACACGGTGTGGGCCTTGCCGCTGTGGATTCCCCTGCTGCCGCTGCCGCTCGGCATCGCCATCCTGTGCCTGCAATACGTCGCCGAGATCCACAAGAGCTGGACCGCGACGGAAGGGCAGCCGGCATGAGCCCGCTGGAAATCGGCCTCCTGATCCTGGTCATGCTGTTTGCGATGTTTGCCATCGGCATGCCCATCGCCTTCGCGCTGGGCGCGGTCTCGATCGCCGCCCTGCTGCTCGCCGACGGCTTCCGGTCCCTCGACATTCTCGGCGAAACCTTCTTTTCCGGGCTCAATTCCTTCACCCTGGTGTCGATCCCGATGTTCATCCTGATGGGATCGACGGTGGCGAATAGCCCGGCCGGCAAGGATCTCTACGAAGCCCTCGACCGCTGGCTCAACCGGGTGCCGGGCGGGCTCGTCCTGTCCAATCTCGGCGCCTGCTCGCTGTTTGCCGCCCTTTCCGGATCTTCCCCCGCCACCTGTGCCGCGATCGGCAAGATGGGCATCCCGGAAATGCGCAAGCGCGGCTATCCCGCGGAAATCGCGGCGGGCTCGATCGCGGCCGGCGGCACGCTCGGCATCCTGATCCCGCCATCGCTGACGATGATCGTCTACGGCATCTCGACGGAAACCTCGATCGGCCGGCTGTTCCTGGCCGGCGTGGTTCCCGGGATCATGCTGACGGCCATCTTCATGGCCTGGACCTTGTATTCGTGCTGGCGCCGCGGGCTCACCCTGTCGGACGTCGCCCGGCATTATTCGTTGCGGGAGAAGCTCGAGATCCTGCCGCGGGTCCTGCCGTTCCTGGCGATCATCGCGGGCATCCTGTTCGTGCTCTATGGCGGCGTCGCCACGCCGTCGGAAGCCGCCGGCGTCGGCGCCCTGTTCTGCCTGGTCCTGGTCGTCGTGATCTACCGGATGTTCTCGGCCAAGCCGTTCATTTCGCTGTTCCGGGATTCGACCAAGGAATCGGTGATGATCATGATGATCATCGTCGCCTCCGAACTCTTCGCCTTCACCCTGTCGTCGACCTTCGTCACCCAGAGCATCGCCGGCTGGATCTCGGACCTGGAGGTCAACCGCTGGGTCCTGATGGCGATCATCAACCTCTTCCTGCTGGTCGCCGGCTTCTTCCTGCCGCCGGTGGCGGTGATCCTGATGACCGCGCCGATCCTGCTGCCGATCATCATCAGCGCCGGGTTCGACCCCTACTGGTTCGCCGTCATCCTGACCATCAACATGGAGATCGGCCTGATCACCCCGCCGGTCGGGCTCAACCTCTATGTCATCAACTCGATCGCGCCCGACATCTCGCTCGGCACCGTCCTGCGCGGTTCCCTGCCCTATGTGGGCTGCATGATCCTCGCCATCGTGCTTCTGTGCATCTTCCCGTCGATCGCCACCTTCCTGCCGTCGCTCGTCATGGGGCCGGGGATCTGAAACGGCATCGCCCGCGTCAGGGGCGCGAGGCGCCGGATCGCCGCTCCAGCACGAGGCTCTGCACCGACCGGCCGAAATAGCCGTCCCGGTCGGCCATCCGGGTCATCGCCAGGCCCGCGCCGTCCGGGCCGTACCAGGATTCGCCGTCCAGCAGGATCCACTCGCCGCGCGGCGGGCGCGCCAGATGCAGCGACACGTCGGCATTGATGAAGGTCCACTGCCGGAAGTCGAGCAGCGCGGAGGTCGCGTTGGAGAAATCGGCGGTGGCCGCGGCGCGCATCAGCGCCGAGGTCTCCTGCCCGGCGAGGATCGGCCGGTCCAGCCGGTACCAGATCGCGGCGGGCCCCGGCTCGCGGAAGCGGCCCCGCACCTCGCGCATGCTGACCCCGCTGCCGAAGCCGCTGCTGGTGCGGATCGCGGCGCTGACATCGGTGCCGGCCTCCGGCGGCGGCAGGTCCGGCGGAGCGCCGGTCTCGATCTCGCCCAGGCTGTCGTCGCTGCGGATCTTCAGCGCCGTGGCGCGCACCACCTCCTTCCCGTCATGGCTCAGGCTGTGCAGGCTGACCTGGATCTTGCGGCCCTCGCGGACCACCGTGCTGGCAAGCTTCAGCGGCTTCAACGGGACCGGGCGCAGCAGGTCGATGTTGAGCCGCGCCACCCGCATCGGCGCGGCGGCAGGCAGCCGTTCCGCCGCCCAGGCCATCATCGCCGCGGGCGGGCCGCCATGCTGCATCTCCGGGTTCCAGGGGCCGGCGGCGAACGGGCCGGGCAGGGCGGTGTCCCCGTCCAGGCGAAACACGGCGTCCATGAAGGCAGATCCTCTTCTTGCTTGTTCTTGCCTGGTACGCCGGTGGCCGGTCGTCGGCGACCTAGCCATGCGGCGGTCCGGTGTCCCCCGCCCGCCTGCGCAGGCACAGCCAGGCCAGGGCGGCCAGCGCGGTCGCGATGGCGGTGCCGACCGCCATCGGCACCGAGTGGGAATGGGTGGGCAGGCCGATCAGGATCGCGCCGATTGCGCCGCCGGCCATCTGGAAGAAGCCGGACAGCGCCGAGGCGGTGCCGGCATTGCGCGGGTCGACGCTGACCGCGCCGGCCATCGCATTGGGAAAGGACAGGCCCATCCCCATCGACCAGACGAACAGCGGCCCGACGATGGCGGCGACGTCCTGGATCCCGGCGAAGGCGAAGGCCAGCAGCGCGGCGGTTGCCAGGATCGCGGTGGCGACCCCCAGGTCGATCATCCGGTCCAGCCCCAGGCGCAGGGTCAGGCGGGAGGAGATCAGGGAGCCGAAGAAGAAGCCGATCGCCTGGCCGGCGGCGATCAGGCCGAAATGCCGCGCGGGGATCTGCAGGACGTCGATGAACAGGGTCGGTCCCGCGCCGATGAAGCAGTACACGCCGGCAAAGGCGAAGCCGATATAAAGGGCATAGGCCAGGAAGCTGCGGTCGCGCCCCAGCCGGCCATAGCCGTGCAGGGCGCTGCGCAGCATGCCCGGGCCGCCGGCCCGCCCGGGATTGGTCTCCGGCAGGCGGAACCAGGCCAGCGCCAGGACGATCACCGACATCGCCGCGATGAACACGAACTGGTAGCGCCAGCCCGCATAATCCTCGATATAGCCGCCGACGATCGGCGCCAGGATCGGCGCCATGATGATCACCATGGCCAGCATCGACATCGCGCGCGCCGCGGCGGCGCGGCCATAGACGTCGCGGACCACGGCGCGGGTGACCACGACGCCGACGCAGGCGCCCAGGCCCTGCACCACCCGCGCGGCGGTCAAGGTCCAGACATCGGGCGCCAGGATGCAGACCACCGAGGCCAGGACGCAGATCACCAGGCCGCTGATCAGCACCGGCCGGCGGCCCAGCCGGTCGCTGATCGGGCCATAGACCAGCTGGCCGACGGCGAAGGCGGCAAGGAACACGCTCAGGGTCAGCTTCACTGCCGTCGGCGAGGCGGCCAGGTCCTGCGCGATGGCCGGCATCGAGGGCACGTAGATCGAGGTCGCGATGATCCCGGTGGCGGAGAAGCTGGAGATCAGGGCCAGCAGGCCGCCCTGCGACGACGGCCCGACGGGGGAGGTCATGCGTCTGGATGTCCCCGTCAGCCGCCGGACAGCTCGCGGTGCCGGTAGCAGTCGGCCAGATGGTCGTTCACCACGCCCACCGCCTGCATGAAGGCATAGACGATGGTCGGCCCCACGAAGGTGAAGCCATGGCCCTTCAGCGCCTTCGACAGGGCGCGGCTTTCCGGGGTTTCGGCGGGCACCTCGTGATGGCTGCGCCAGCGGTTCTGGCGCACCGAGCCGCCGCTGGCGTCCCAGATCAGGTCGTGGAAGCCGCCGGGCCGCTGCTCCATGATGGCAAGCCAGCCCTGTGCGTTGCGAATGGTGCCCAGCACCTTGGCCCGGTTGCGGACGATCCCGGTATCGGCCATCAGCGCGGCCACCTTCGCCTCGTCGTAGCGGGCGATCGCCTCCGGCTGGAAGCCGTCGAAGGCCCGGCGGAAATTCTCCCGCTTGCGCAGGATCGTCAGCCAGGACAGCCCCGCCTGGAAGCCGTCCAGGATCAGCTTCTCGAACAGGGCCCGGTCGTCATGCTCCGGCACCCCCCATTCGGTGTCGTGATAGGCGACATAGTCCGGCGTCTCGCCCGGCCAGGGGCAGCGGCAGAGCCCGTCGGGATGGCGCTGCGCGCCCCCGGTTTGCGGCGCGGGCGGTTCCGCTGCCGATCCTGTCGCCATCGCCTATTCCCCTCCCGCCTGCAGCACGCCTTCGGCCAGATAGGGCGGCCGCACGGGCTCCAGCGCCACGTCGGCCGCCATCAGTCTGTCGCCATCGGACAGGCTTGCGCGAAGCTTGTCCAGGCGCAGCAGCGCGAGCCCCTGGCCGTCGCGGCTGGATGCCATCTGGCCGGCATCCTGGCCATGCAGCAGGATCTGCGTGCCGGCCGGCGGCAGGACCTGTCCGGTCGCAGGGCGCACGCCCCAGAGCCGCTTCTTCACCAGGGCGCGGTGCTTGGTGCGGGCCGTCAGTTCCTGGCCGACGAAACAGCCCTTGTGGAAATCGACGCCGTGCAGCTCCTCGAAATTGCTCTCCAGCAACAGCCCGCGGCCCGACTCGATGTCCCGCGCCCCGTCCGGCACGCCCAGCGCCAGGCGGTGCCGGTCGAAATCCGCGTCATCCGCATCGACCGGGCCGAACAGCTCGGGCTGCCCGGCGGGCACGACGGCGCGCCAGCCCAGGGCGGGCAGGCGCGGGTCGCGATACAGCACGTTCGTTCCGGGCGGTGCGGACGGCGCCGCCGGCTCCACCGCCGGGTCGGCGGGAAACAGGGCCAGCACGGCCAGCGCATCGCTGCGGTCCGTCAGGGTCACGTTCGCGCGCAGCCGGTACATCGTCAGCCGGCGCAGCAGGTCGTCCTTGCTGTCCGCGGCGCAGTCCAGGAACAGGCTGCCATCCCCTTCGGCCAGCAGCATGTCGAACAGGAACTTGCCCTGCGGGCTCAGCAGCGCGGCATAGAGCGCTGCCCGGTCCAGCCGCCCGACATCGTTGGACAACAGGCCCTGCAGATAGTCGCGCGTGTCCGGGCCCGTGACCTCGATGATCGCGCGCTGCGGCAGGATGGCGATGCGTAGTCCGGTCATGGTCGTCTCCGTTCGGCATGGGGCTCAGATAGGCCGTGGCGCGCCGCCGGCAATGTGCCGGTTGCGGCACCGGCCCCCGGATGGGAGTTGGCCCCGATGGTGTTGGCCCCGATGGTGTTGGCAATGCCCCCGCCGGCACCGTATAAGCCGGAAACCGCAGCCAGACAGTGTTTCCATGCCCTGCAACGACAATGCCCCTGCCGGCACGGTATCCCGACCGGGCGCCGGCGGGCCATTGCCGACACCATCCGGGGCCGGGCAAAAATGAAGATCCTGTTCATCACGCATACGCGCATCGGCGATGCCGTGCTTTCCACCGGCCTGATCGAATGGCTGCGGGGGCGCTATCCGGGTGCGCGGTTCACGATCGCCTGCGGCCCCGCCTGCACCGGCCTGTTCGAGGGGATGCCCGGCGTCGAGCGCGTCATCGGCGTGCCCAAGCGGCCCTGGGGCGGGCATTGGTTCGGGCTGTGGCGCGCGGTGGCCGCCACCCGCTGGTCGCTGATCGTCGACCTGCGCGCCTCGCTGCTGTCCTGGTGCCTGCTGGCGCGGCGGCGGCGCTCCTTCTGGGTGCAGCCCAGCGCAGGCCACAAGCTGCAGCAGATGGGCATGCTGTTCCGGCAGCTCGAGCCGCCGGCACCACGGCTCTATCCCGGCGCCCGGCATCGCGCGGCAGCGGCGGCGGCGCTCGACATCGACGGCCCGGTCCTGGCCCTGGCGCCGACGGCGAACTGGGGCGGCAAGGTCTGGCCGGCGGACCGTTTCGTCGCTGCCGCCCGGCAGCTTGCCGCGCCCGGCGGCCTGCTCGACGGCCTCGGCGGCGTCGCCGTGTTCGGCGGCCCGGGGGAGGAGGAGATGGCCCGGCCGGTGGTCGACGGCCTGCGCCAGGCCGGGTTCCAGGTTGCCGACCTGTGCGGCCGGCTCGACCTGCTGTCGGCCTATGCGGCGCTGCAGCGCTGCGCCTTCTTCATCGGCAACGATTCGGCCCTGATGCACATGGCCGCCGCTGCCGGCATTCCGACCCTCGGCCTGTTCGGGCCCAGCCGCGAGGAACAGTACCGGCCCTGGGGGCCGCATGGCGCGGCGGTGCGCACCGCGCTGGCCTATGACGCGATCCTGCGCCAGCCCGGATACGACTATCGCCGGGGCGACAGCCATATGGGCAGCCTGAGCGTGGAGGCCGTCGTCGCCGCCGCGACCGCCCTGGCCGCCACCCTGGACGAACAGGGCTGGCAGCCTGCCGAACCGGCAGCGACGGCGCCGTCATGAGCGCCGCGCCCCGTCTCTCGGCACTGGTGGTGGTCCATGACGAGGAGCGCCAGCTGGCGGACTGCCTGGCCTGCCTGGCCTTCGCCGACGAACGGGTCGTGGTGCTGGACCGCTGCACCGACCGCAGCGAGGAGATCGCCCTGGCCGCCGGGGCGCGCTGCCTGGCCGGCGCCTGGCCGCTGGAGGGCGACCGCCGGAATGCCGGCATCGCCGCCTGCAGCGGCGACTGGATCGTGGAGGTGGATGCCGACGAGCGCCTGCCGCCGGAGCTGGCGGCGGAGATCCGGGCGACCATCGCCGGCGCGGCACCCGGCTATTTCCTGGTGCCGTTCGACAATTACGTGGGCAGCCGCCTGGTACGCCATGGCTGGGGCGCCTCCTGGGGGGTGATGGCCGCCCCCCGGCTGTTCAGCCGCGGCGCCAAGCGCTGGGGGCCGGAACGGGTGCATCCCTCGCTGACCCTGCAGGGGCCGAAGCGCTGGCTGACGGCGCGGATGATCCACCATGTCGACCGCGACATCTCCGACATGCTGCGCCGCCTGGACAGCTATACCACCGCGCGTGCGGCGGACCTGCGCGACAGCGGCGATATCGGCAGCTTCGGCCGCGCCCTGCGGCGCATGCCGACCCGCTTCGTGAAATGCTTCGTCGGCCGCAAGGGCTACCGGGAAGGCTATTACGGCTTCCTGATCGCGGTGATGGCGTCGCTCTACCCGATGCTCTCGCACCTGAAGGCGCGGCTGGAGCCGCAGCCGGGCGCGTCAGCCGGCGATCGGCCGACCCGGGACGGGGAGGGCTGAGCTTGCGCATCCTCCAGGCCATGGCCGGCGCCGAGCGGGGCGGGGCGGAAAGCTATTTCGAATCCCTGGTGGCGGCATTGCACCGTGCCGGGGTGGACCAGCGCGTGGTGATCCGGCGCAACCCCGAGCGCGCGGCCCGGCTGCGCGCCGCCGGGCTTGCGCCGGTGCAGCTGCCGTTCGGCGGGCCGCTCGAGATCTTCACCGCCATGGCCCTGCGCGCCCAGCTCGGCCGCTACCGGCCCGATGTCGTGGTGACCTGGATGAGCCGGGCGAGCGGCAAGATGCCGCGAACCTCGGCGTTCCAGATCGGCCGCCTGGGCGGCTATTACGACCTGAAATACTTTGCCCGCTGCGACCTGCTGGTCTGCAACACCCTGGACCTGGTCGACTATTGCATCGATGCGGGATGGCCGCGGCGGCGCGTGCGCTACCTGCCGAATTTCGTCAACCTGACCCCGCGGGCGGCCGAGGACCGGGCGGCCCACGACACGCCGCAGGCCGCGCCGCTGCTGCTGGCGATGGGGCGCCTGCACGAGAACAAGGCCTTCGACGTCCTGCTGCGGGCGCTGGCGCTGTTGCCGGACTGCTGGCTCTGGCTGGCCGGCGAAGGCGTGCTGCAGGCGGAACTGGCCGCGCTTGCCGCGGAGCTGGGTGTCGCCGGACGGGTGCGGTTCCTGGGCTGGCGCGACGACAAGGAGGCGCTGCTGGCTGCCGCCGACCTCGTTGTCGTGCCGTCGCGCGTGGAACCTTTCGGGAATGTGATCCTTGACGCCTGGGCAGCGGAGCGGCCGCTCGTCGCCGCGGCGGCGGCGGGCCCGGCCGCCCATGCGACCGATGGGGAGGATGCCTTGCTGGTGCCGATCGACGATGCGGCTGCCCTCGCGGCGGCGGTGCGCCGGGTGCTGGACGAGCCGGCGCTGCGCTCCCGCCTGGTCGAGGGCGGCAGGCGCAGCCATGAAGCGGACTATACCGAGGCCGCGATCACCCGCCGCTGGCTCGACCTGATGAAAGCGACGGCACGCTGATGTGCGGCATCGCCGGGATCATGGCCGCGCCGGGGGCCGAGGTGGACCTGGACGCGCTCTATGCCATGCGCCAGGCGCTGAAGCATCGCGGCCCCGACGGCGAGGGCCTCTATGTCAACGGCGCGACGGCCCTGGCCCAGACCCGGCTGGCGGTGATCGACCTGGCGACCGGCGACCAGCCGCTCTATGCGCCGGGCGGCATCGCGCTGGTCGCGAACGGCGAGATCTACAACTACCTGGAACTGAAGGCGGAGATGCCGGAGGCGCATTTCGCCACCGAGTCCGATTGCGAGGTGCCGCTGCACCTGTATCGCCGGCATGGCGTCGATTTCGCCGAGCATCTGCGGGGCATGTACGCCATTGCGCTGCACGATGCGGCGGAGGACCGGCTGCTGCTGGCGCGCGACCCGTTCGGCATCAAGCCGCTCTACTATGTCGCCGGACCCAAGGGGCTTGCCTTCGCGTCCGAGCCCGGCGCGCTGCTGGCGGCGGGGCTGGCGGAGCGGCGCATCGTGCCGCGGTCGCGCGACGAACTGCTGCAGCTGCAGTTCACCACCGGGCGCGACACGATCTTCGAGGGCATCCAGCGCCTCCTGCCGGGGGAGACCCTGGTGGTGAGCCGGGCGCGGGTGGTGGACCGGCGGCGGATCGACCCGCTGCCGGCGCAGCCGCCGGCGCCGATCTCGGAAGCCGATGCCAGGGCAGAGCTCGAGGCGGTGCTGCTGGAGAGCGTGACCCTGCACCAGCGCTCGGACGTGCCCTATGGCATGTTCCTGTCCGGCGGCGTGGACAGCGCGGCGCTGCTGGCGGCGATGGCACGGGTCAATGACCGCCCGGTGCTGGCCTACACCGCCGGCTTCGACCGCCGCGACGCCGGCGACGAACGCGACCATGCGCGGGTGGTGGCCCGGGCCCTGGGCGCGGAGCATGTCGAGGTCGAGGTGGCCGAGGCGGATTTCTGGACCCTGCTGCCCCGGATCGCCGCGGCGGTGGACGACCCGGCCGCCGACTATGCCATCCTGCCGACCTGGAAACTCGCCGAGCGCGCGGCCCGGGACGTGAAGGTGGTGCTGAGCGGCGAGGGCGGCGACGAGATGTTTGCCGGCTACGGACGCTATCGCAGCGCCATCCGCCCCTGGTGGCGGGGCGGCCGCGCGATGCGCCCGCACGGGATCTTCGACGGGCTCGGTGTCCTGCGGCAGGAGCCGACCGGCTGGCGCGACGGCATCCTGGCGGCCGAGAGCCTGGCCGGCAATCTGGGTCGCAGCCGGCTGCAGGCGGTGCAGGCCGTGGACTGCGCCGACTGGCTGCCCAACGACCTGCTGGTCAAGCTGGACCGCTGCCTGATGGCGCATGGGCTGGAAGGCCGGACGCCGTTCCTGGACCCGAAGGTCGCCAGCTTCGCCTACCGGCTGCCGGATGCGCTGAAGATCCGCGGCCGGCTGGGCAAGTACCTCTTGCGGTCCTGGCTGGACGGGGCATTGCCCGAGGCCGGCGCCTTCAGCCGCAAGCGCGGCTTCAGCGTGCCCGTCGGTGCCTGGATCGCGGCCCGGGGGGACCGGCTCGGGCCGCTGGTGGCCGCGCAGGCCGGCGTGGCGGAAGTGTGCGATCCCGATGCGGTATGCCGGCTCTACGGCGCCTCGGGCAAACATGCCGCCTTTGCCTGCTGGACCCTGCTGTTCTATGCCCTGTGGCATCAGCATCATATCGTCGGCCGGGCGTCGGACGGGGATGTGACGGCGACATTGGAATGATGCGCCCGCAATCGCGGTGCGCGTAACGAGAGAATCGGGAGGCGAAGATGGGCGACAGCTTCAGGGCCATCGTGATCGAGGATGTCGAGGGCAAGCAGAAGGCCGCCCTGCGCGACCTGACCCTGGCGGACCTGCCGGACCATGACGTGCTGGTGGATGTCGCCTGGTCGACACTGAACTACAAGGACGGCATGGCGGTCTCCGGCAAGCGGATCGCCCGCAGCCTGCCGATGGTGGGCGGCATCGACCTGGCGGGCACCGTGGCGGAATCCCGCTCCCCCGACTGGAAGCCGGGCGACAAGGTCCTGGTCAACGGCTATGGCCTGTCGGAGCGGCACTGGGGCGGCTATGCGCAGCGCCAGCGGCTGAAGGCGGAATGGCTGGTGCCGCTGCCGTCCGCCTTCGACATGCAGCAGGCGATGGCGATCGGCACGGCCGGCTATACCGCGATGCTGTCGGTCATGGCGCTGGAGGATGCGGGGCTGACGCGGGATGCCGCCGGCGACCGCGAGATCCTGGTGACCGGCGCCGCGGGCGGCGTCGGCTCGGTCGCCGTGGCCCTGCTTGCCACCCTCGGCTACCGGGTGACGGCCGCCACCGGCCGGCCGGAGACCCACGACTATCTGCGCGGCCTGGGGGCCAGCGGTTTCGTCGCCCGCGAAGACCTGGCCGGCGATGCCAAGCCGCTGGAGGGCGAGCGCTGGGCCGCGGTGGTGGATTCCGTGGGGTCCAAGACCCTGGCCAGCGCGCTGGCGCAGACCGCCTATGGCGGGGCGGTGGCGGCCTGCGGCCTGGCCGGCGGGGTGGACCTGCCCACCACCGTGATGCCCTTCATCCTGCGCGGCGTGAAGCTGCTGGGCATCGATTCGGTGATGGCGCCGATGGCGCTGCGCCGCCGCGCCTGGGACCGGCTGGCGAAGGACCTGGACAAGGACAAGCTGGCGGCGATCGGCGCGGAGGTCGCACCCTTGACGGCGGTGCCGGACTTGGCGGGGAAGATCCTGAAGGGCCAGGTGCGCGGCCGGGTGGTGATCGACGTCAACGCCACCTGAACGGCGGCCTTGATCCTGTCTGCCGGGGTTTGGCCGGCTCCTGTTGCCGGGACAGCGGCGGGCCGGCGGCGATCACGATCGAGGGACCCGGCCGCTCCGGGGCGGCCGGGGCAGGACCTGTAACCCAGTCGTGAGGCACAGGCGCGCCCGTGAGGCCTAGGCTGACGGTCTGCGCCGGACTGCCCGGCGCTCAAGCGATGCAGAGAAGGAGCCCCGGGATGCCTTCCGTTCGAATGTCGCTGTTCGCCGGCCTGATAATCGGCATTGCAGTGTCTTTCTGGCAGCTGGCCGCCGCGCAGGACCCGCAACGGGCCGTCGTGGTGGATACCGGACAGCCCTTTGCGCCGTTTGCGGAGAAGTTGCGATCGGCCGCCATCGGCAACGGCATGGGCATCGTTGCCGAGGCCTGTGCGCATTGCGGCGCCAAGGCCGTCCTGGACATGGAGATTCCCGGCAACCGGGTGGTGATGATCTTTCACCCGCGCTACGCCGTCCGGCTGCTTGAGGCCAATGTCGACGCCGGCATCGAGGCGCCCCTGCGCCTCTACCTGACGGAACGGCCGGACGGGACGGCGCGGTTGAGCTACGAGCGCCCGAGCCGGACCTTCGCCGGTTATGGCGGCAAGGGCCTTGCGGAACTCGCGGCGGAACTGGATGACGTCGTCGACCGCATCGTGCGGCAGGCGCAACGGGACTGACGCCGGCGGCCGGGCCGCGCGGGATGGTCTCGGACGCGCATCGCGGGACCGCCCTGCCGCCGGTAGGGCCGCGGCAATGGTGGGCGGCGGCGGCGCTGCTCGTTCCCGGGGCGTGGATCCTGCTCCTGCATGAACGGAACTTTCTCGTCTTCGTGATCGCCGTCGGCCTCGGTCTTGCGCTCTATCACGGCGCCGTCGGCTTCGCGGGCGCCTACCGGCAGCTGTTTCGCGACCGCGACATGACCGGGGTCGCGATGCAGATGGCGATGATCGTCTTCGCCAGCCTGCTGTTCGCCCCGGTGCTGTGGGCCGGCGATGCGTTCGGCCAGCCGGTTGCCGGCGCGCTGGCGCCGGTCGGCATCGGCGTCGCCTTCGGCGCCTTCATCTTCGGGATCGGCATGCAGCTGGGGGGCGGCTGCGGCTCCGGCACCCTGTATGCCACAGGTGGCGGGGACGCCCGACTGCTGCTGACCCTCCTGTTCTTCTGCGCCGGCGGCTTTTGGGGCAGCCTGGACCTCGACTGGTGGGAACGACTGCCGATGCACCCGCCGGTGTCGCTGGGTCGCGATTGGGGGTTTGCCCCGGCCCTGGCGGCGCAGGCGGCATTGCTGCTCTTGCTCTACCTGGTCCTGCGCTGGGCGGGATTCAGGGTACGGCCGGGCCTCTGGCGGCCGGCAGGCGGATGGCGCTGGCTTCTGGCCGGGCCCTGGCCCCTGATGGTCGCCGGGGCGGCATTGGCGCTGCTGAACTTCGCCACATTGGTGACCGCCGGGCATCCATGGACGATCACCTGGGGCCTCACCCTGTGGGGCGCCAAGACGGCCCGCGCACTGGGCTGGGATCCGGCCGGCAGCCCGTTCTGGCGCGATGGTTTTCCGGCGAGCGCCCTGGCCGAGCCGGTGCTGGCGGATGTGACGTCGGTCATGGATATCGGGATCGTCGTCGGTGCCCTGGCCGCGGCCGTGCTGGCGGGCCGCTTCCGCCTGCGTCTGCACGGCGGGCCGGGGCCGCTGCTTGCCGCCGTCCTGGGCGGCCTCATGCTCGGCTACGGTGCCCGCCTGGCTTATGGCTGCAATATCGGTGCCCTGTTCTCGGGCGCCGCATCGACCAGCCTCCATGCCTGGCTCTGGCTTGCCGCCGCCCTGCCAGGGAACTGGCTCGGATGCCGCTTGCGCCCCTGTTTCGGCCTGGACGGGCCGCCCGGCGTGCGGCGACGAGTCACGGGGTCGTGATGTCCGGGGCGTAACGATCCGCCGCGCCGACCGAAGTCAGATGGAGCGCGTGCATCCAGGACGTCCCGTCCGGGTCTGTGCACAAGGCCGCACATACCGGTGCCGACGCGCGTGGACAGCTTCGCGAAGAGGACGACATCATGAAAGCCAAGACATTCAAGGCGACGGCGGTGGCCCTGGGTTCGGCGCTCGCAGTCGGTGGCATGCTCGCTGCGGCGCAGCCTGCCGCGGCCGGCGACGCCAAACCCTGTGCCGCGAAGACCTCGACCAGCCCCTGTGCGGCGAAGAACCCCTGTGCGGCCAAGAACCCCTGTGCCGCCAAGAATCCCTGTGCGGCGAAGAATCCCTGCGCGGCCAAGAATCCCTGTGCGGCCAAGGCCAATCCCTGCGCCGCCAAGAAGTAGCAGCCCTGTGCGGCGGTTGGCGGGATGCGCCGTCCGCCAACCGCCGGCGGGCGCGGCAGGGCCCACTGAGAGTCCTCATGACGTTGCGACAGACTCCATGACCAGGGTATCGAGGGCCATGACCCTGTCTTCGCCGATGCCGGCCGATCCGCTGTCCGGCGTCCCGGCCGCCGGGCTGCGCGCCATGCTGGCGGCGGGCGAGGAAGTTGCGGCGATGCAGTCGGTGTTTGCCAGGACCGGCGACAATCTGGTCGGCGAGGTGCTGCGCGACGCCGGCGCGTTCCTGGAATGGGCGCACTACCCGGACGGAGACATCTGCGATCCGGAAAGCCACAGCCAGTACTACTACCATGCCCATCCACCCGAAGAGCGATGGGAGGGCGAGCACGGGCATTTCCACCTGTTCCTGCGTGGCCCGGGGATACCCGTCGGCCTGGCGCCTGCGCCCGGCCAGGAACTGCCGGACAGGGCGGACATGCTGACCCATCTTGTCGGCATCGCGATGGACGCCTATGGCCTGCCGATCCGCCTGTTCACCGTGAACCGCTGGGTGACCGGCGACACCTGGTTCGCGGCGCCCGATGCGGCACGGCTGGTCGACCGTTTCAGGGTGGATATCGCCCGGCCCAACCTGGCCGTGAACCGCTGGATGACCGCCCTGGTCCGCTTCTACGGGCCGCAGATCGCGAGCCTCCTGGCGACGCGCGACGAGGTACTGGCCGACTGGGCCGCAACCCATCCCGGTGTCGAGATCTACGAGGATCGCCGCCTCGCCGTCGTCTCGTCATTGCCGATCGCGATCGATGCGGACCTTGAGGGCCTGCGGAACCGGATTGCCGGCACCACGCCCTCCCCCGCCGGGTCTTCCGCCGCCGACGGCTGATCGCCCGAGCCGATGCCGGGCGTGGCGATCGCGGTCGCCAGCCGTGGCGAGGACCTGTTCCCCGCTTTCCTGATCTTCCTGCTATTCGGGGCCGGAACCGCGCGGCCGGAGCTACCAGGCCAGCATGCGACGCCCGGCGAGCGCGCCCAGGGCGGCTGCAAGCCCGATCGCGGCGACATACCAGGTGACGACGAAGCCGGCCGTCTCCATCGGGCAGGCGAAGGCATAGGCGAAAGCCGCCATTGCGCCCGAGGCCAGGCCGATCGCCATGCCGGCCAGGCCGGGGCGGGTGGGCGCGCCGCTGCGCGCGAGACGGAGCAGCAGCGCCATCGGCAGCAGGGCGAGGCCGAAGATGATGGCCATGCATATCGCCCCATCACCGGCCTGCGTCGACATCGTGCCTGCCGGGTCGGGCCGGCTCAGCAGCCAGGCAAACGGCGCGGCCATGGCGGCGCCGGCGAGCATTCCGACGGTGGGCATCCGGTGCCGGCCCGGCTCCGCAAGGCGGCAGGCGATCAAGATCCCGGCGGCGGCCAGGCCGGCACCGATGACCAGTTTCAGCAGGACGGCGTCGATCGACAAGGCCGGTACGAGGTCGGCGCGCCATCCGAAGAGCAGATAGACCAGGCCGATCAGCAGCGGGACGCAGGCGCCGGCGCCGCCGGCCAGACGGATGCGCACCGACGGGCGCCGCGCCGCGCCGGCACCGACATCCCTGGCGAGGCGTCGGATCAGGTCGTCGGTCTGCCGGTTCATCGGCCGGTCTCCAGCCCCGTCTCATCCTCTGCAGCGTTCGCCAGCCGTGACAGTCTTTTCAAGCCGCGATGCAGGGCCACCCGGACCGCACCCTCGGTCATCGAGAACCGTTCGGCCACGTTGCGCACGGTGGCGCCCTCCACGGTCAGGGCCTGGACCAGCCTTCGCTGGCGCTCCGGAAGGGTCGCCAGCAGGGTCTCCGCATCGAGGCGCCGTGTGGAATCCGGACTGTTCGGATCTGCGAACCCCTCCACCCAATCCTCGAACGGCAGGTCGACCTGCAGCCGCCGGGTCCGGCCGAGCCGCCGGGTCGCGTCGACGGTCTTGTAGCGTGCGATGGCATGAACCCATGGCGTGATCGGCCGCGACTCGTCCCAGGTCGCGCGCTTCTGGTGAATGCCGAGCAGCACCTCCTGCACCACGTCCTCGGCCTCCTGCGGGTTCAGTCCGTAGGCGGAAAGACGTCGGCGAACCGTGATCCGGAGCACCGCCGCGATGTCGCGCAGAAGCCATTCGTATTCGGCTGCGTCGCCCTTGCTGGCGGACCGCATCGCGTCCGCCCATTGCCGTTCGCGATCTGCCACTGCCCACCCTTTCGCTGGTACCCCGGCAAACGTTACGCGAGGACGCAGGAGCGGGCCGTAACGATCCTGTCAGGTCACCTTCCCGTGAAAGCTGTAACGCGGCGGGCGGGCGGGCGAAATCCCCTGTAGCGGTTCGGTCGGAAGCCTGCCGGGAACCGTTGCCGGCCCGCGCTGCCGCGGGCCGCCCAACGAATGAGGTATGGGAATGTTCAACTTCAAGACGATTGCCCTTGCCGCGGCGCTTGCCATGCTACCCGGGATGGCCGCCTGGGCGGGCGAGCAGTATGTCGACGGCAGCGGGTTTGCTGTCAGCGGCTACGATGTCGTCGCCTATTTCGATGCCGAGCAGCGCCCGATCGGGTCGCCCCAGCCCGTGGCCACGCCGGGCATGGCCTCGATCACTGCGGAGCATAACGGCGCGATCTTCGCCTTTGCCAGCGAGGCCAATCGCCACCGCTTCCTGGCCGATCCGGATCGCTATGTGCCGCAATATGATGGTCATTGCGCCTATGGAGCGGCGCTCGGCGGCAAGGTGCCGGCGAATCCGCACCTGTGGCGGATCGTCGACGGCAAGCTCTACCTGAATGTCAAAGACACCGTGGTTGGCTTCTGGGAGCAGGATATTCCCAAGAACATCGACCTGGCGGAGACCAATTGGACCGAACTGGAGTCCAAGCCGGCGTCGCATGACCCGGTCCCCGAGTTCGATGCCACGACCGCGCCGGTCGGCAACTGAGCGGATGCGGTCCCCACCCCACCAGCAGGAGACTCACGTAATGTCCAGGAAGACCACCATTGCCACCGCCGCCTTCGTCGCCAGTGCGGTCGCCGCCGTCATGGCCACCGCGGGCGTCGACAACCCGGCCCAGGCCCAGGCGAAGGAGAAATGCTACGGGATCTCCGTCGCGGGCAAGAACGATTGCGCCGCCGGTCCCGGGACGACCTGCGCCGGCACCTCCACCATTGACTACCAGGGCAATGCCTGGACCCTGGTGCCGGCAGGCGAATGCGAGAAGTACGGCGTCGAGGAGAGCCAGGCGCAGTTCGATCTGCCCGGCGATCGCAAGGGTTCGCTCCAGGCCCTGGATCGCGATCTCCCCGCCTGAGCGGTCCCTGCCTTCCCGGGCCCGCCGCATGGCGGGCCCGGGGTCTTTTCAACCGGTTGCGAGGCGGGATGCCCGGGGACGAAATGCCTTTCGGAACCCTGCCGGCTGCGGCGGGAACATCCTTCAAGCATATCCACGCCAGGGATATCCTCGAAGGCCGGTCGCCTGTCGCCTGGTTCGAGGTGCACCCGGAGAACTACATGGTCGATGGCGGCGAGCCGCACCGCCTGCTGGGCGCCCTTCGCGCGGCCTATCCCTTGTCCATGCACGGCGTCGGGTTGTCGCTGGGCGGGGCAGGGCGGCCATGCCCGATCCATCTCGACCGGCTCCGCGCCCTGGTACAGCGCTATGAGCCGGACAGCGTCTCGGAACATCTCGCCTGGTCGGGGCATGGCGGCATCTTCTACAACGACCTTCTCCCGCTACCCTATGACGAGGCGTCGCTGCGCCGGGTCGCTGCCAATGTCCAGGAACTGCAGGACGCGCTGAAGCGCCCCGTCCTGGTGGAGAACCCCTCCCGCTACCTGTCCTTCGATGCGTCGACGATTCCGGAACCATGCTTTCTCGCCGAACTGGCGCAGAGGACCGGCTGCGGCCTCCTGCTCGACATCAACAATGTCTACGTGTCGGCAAACAATATCGGCTTCGACCCGCTGGCCTATCTGGCGGACTTCCCGCTCCGGTACGTGGAGGAGATCCACCTGGCGGGCCATGCGCAGGACTCCTGCGCGACGGATGCGGAAACCCGGCCTGCCAGAGGCGGGAGCGGTGGTGGCGGGAGCGCCGCAGCGCTGCTGGTCGATGCCCATGACCGCCCGGTGGCGGATCCGGTATGGCGCCTGTTTGCCGATGTCGTCGCACGGACCGGCCGGCTGCCGAGCCTGATCGAATGGGACAATGACCTGCCCGGCTGGCCGGAACTCGCGGCGGAGGCGGCAAGGGCCGAGCGGATCCTGTGGGGGGAAGGACGCGATGCAGCAACCCGCTAGTCCGCAGGGGGCGCTTGCCGGCCTGCTCCTCGATCCGGATGCCGCGATCCCCGACGCGCTCTTCCACGCGGGGGATGGCGGCGGGGCCGCGGATCTGACCCGCCGCGTGGCGGTTCATCGCAACACCGTGGTGGTGAGCCTGGTCGACGCATTGGCGGCGACCTACCCTGCGGTCCAGAGCCTGACCGGCGCGCGGTTCTTCCGCGCGGCCGCGCGCGAGTTTGTCCGGTCGAGCCCGCCGCGCGGCCCGGTCCTGGCGCAATACGGCGGTGATTTCCCGGCGTTTCTCGACGCCTTTCCGCCGGCATCCTCGCTTGACTACCTGCCCGATGTGGCGCGCCTGGAATGGGCATGGCTGCGCGCCTATGGCGCAGCGGATGTGCAGCCGGTGGCGGCCCGGATCCTCGGCGGCCGCGATGCCGCGGACACGGCCGCCCTCTGCCTGCGGTTCCATCCTGCGGTGGCGCTGTTGCGGTCGCACCATCCGGTCGTTTCCCTGTGGGCGGAAACGACCGGGCGCAGCGAACGGACAGGCCTCGACCTGCGGATGCCGGAAGCCGCCCTTGTCGCCCGGCCGGATCTTGTCGTGCAGGTGCATCGCCTGCGCCCCTCGAGCGCGACCTTCCTTGCCGCCCTCCTCGCCGGTCGCACCCTGGCCATGGCGGCCGAGGCCGCGATGGCGGAGCAGGATTTCGACCTTCCAGCGGAGCTCGCCGAGCTTTTCGATGCCGGGCTCGTCACCGGATGCCACCGCGCCGCCCGCGACGACACCCACAACGGAGCGCCATCATGACCGCCTCGTCTGTTCCTGCCGCCGTGCAGCGGTACTACACGCGCCTTGTCGTTATGGCCGAGGCGGTTGCCGAAGGCTGGCTTCTGGGCCTTGTCGCCCGGCTGGTTTTCGCCGGCGTGCTGCTGTTCTACTTCTGGAATTCGGCCGCAACGAAGATCGGACCGGGGCTGTTCGGGTTCCTGACGATCAGCGACGGCGCCTACATCCAGATCCTCCCCGGAGCGATGGAGGCGGTCGGCTACGATGCGAGCCGGCTTCCCGCGATCCCGGACGGGCTGATCGTGGTCGCCGGAACCTATGCAGAGTTCGTCCTGCCGCTGCTTGTCGTCCTGGGGCTGTTCACGCGCCTGTCGGCGCTGGGGATGATGGTCTTCGTGCTCGTCCAGAGCGTCGTCGACATCATCGGTCACGGCGCGGACGCGGAAACGGTGGGCAGCCTGTTCGACCGGGTGCCGGATTCGCAGATCCTCGACCAGCGCCTGCTCTGGGGCTTCCTGCTCCTCTATCTGGTTGTCCGCGGCGGCGGCCTGGTGTCGCTGGACGGCCTCCTTCGCCGTTTCCTCCTGCAGCCACGCGAGCTTTCCGCCGGCCGGCATCCGGCCGGGCGTGGGCCGGGGATGGCCGGCACTTCATGAGGCTCGCGGCGGTCGGTCCGATGCTGTGACGGTGCGCGGCCCGTGGCGGCCTTCCCGCCACCATGGACGGCCCGCCGGCGCTGCACGGCCACGCATCGCAGCAGGTGACGATGCGGCGGGCCGCCGCTGTCCTTCGCCGCCGCTGCAGGAGCGCCGCGTGAGACGGCGGAGGTATTTGTACGGCGAGCGCGGACGGCGCCGCCATGCCCAGGGCTACGCGCCGCTACGCGCTGCCGGAGGAACCGGGATGCGGCCCCGCCCGGGCGCCGGGGTCAGTCTGCGACGAGGGCGACGAGATCGACCGGGTCGTCGATACCCTCCACCCGGCAGCCGGGCATCTGGCGCAGCGCGACCCGTGGCCGATACCCTTGTGCGGTCGCCAGATCGAGCGCCTGGCGGGTCAGCAGGACGGCGACGCCTTCCCGCTTCGTGTGCTTCTCCAGCTTGACCGCCAGGTTCACGACCTCGCCGATCACCGTGTATTCCAGGCGGGTCTCGTGGCCGACGGTTCCGAACACGACGTCGCCCGCGGCACCCGCCATGCCCACCGGCGGCGCCTGCAGTCCGCGCTGGCAGCGTTCGGCCCGCCAGGCCCGGGCGCTCCTGTCCAGTTCCTCGACCGCGCGACAGAGGTCGGCGGCATGGCTGCCGCCCGGGCCGATGGCACCGAAGCTCGCAAGGATGCCGTCGCCGAGATACTTGTCCACCTTGCCGCCGTGGCGCTGGATGACCGGCACCAGCCGGGACTAGTACTCGGCCAGCAATGCCATCAGGTCTGTCGGCGAGAGGTCGTGCGACAGGCGGGTGAAGCCACGGAGGTCGATCGACAGGATGGCCGCAGCGCGCCGGACGCCCTGGCCGGTGCGCGGCGCGGTTTCGGTCTGGCGAAGCTGCGCCGCGACCTCCGGCGTGAAGAAGCGCGCGAGATCCGACGCCGCGACTTCCTCGGCGACGGAGCTGGCCAGCAGCCGCCGGGCCCGGGCCAGGGACAAGGCGAGGATCGCCGTCACCATGACGATCGACAGGATCTTGTCGATCTCGGCGCCCAGCAGGATGTCGTAGGAGGTGACATAGTCGATATAGCTGCGGGTGAAGGACGGTGCCGCACCGCTCCAGCCGGCGGCGGCAAAGCCGAACAGGGCGGCCCAGCCGATCGCGCCCGTGGCGCCGGCGATCAGCACATAGCGCGGCTCGAAGCGCAGTGCCCGCAGCGCAATGAGAATGAAGATGTACATCAGGGTCGGCGCCTTGAGATAGAGCGCCGGGGGGGCCTGGTACTGCAGGTGGAAACTCCAGATCGTGATCATCAGCACGGCGACGTCGACGACCGTCGACACGGCCACGAACCGGCCGCTCAGCCGCCGCCGGTGAGCGAGGAAGATGCGCACGGCCGTGAACAGGGAATAGGCGGCCAGGGTCCAGGGGATCGGTTCGAATTGTCCGTCCGGCGGGAAGGCCTTCGGCGAGATCGCGTAGATCGTCGCGAACAGGACGATGGCAAGGGCCTGCATCCAGCCGATGATGATCTCGCTGGCCTGCTGCTGCTGCTGGATGCGTCGCCGCACGCGGTCGGGCGGGCCGGCCCGTGCCGGCTCCCCCAGGAAGAATGAGGCGACCCGCGCGATTCCGGGCTTCTGGCGCCCGGGGCGCAAGGCGTCCATGACGGCGCGGGCGTCATTCGGCTGGTCCTGAATGACCGCCTCCCGACAGGTTGCGGCGCAGGCCTGTGCGGCCGATGCGCGGGATGGGGTTCGGCCGGTGCGGGCCTCGCGCCGGTAACGGCCGGCGCTACTTCTTCGGCTCGCCGGCGTGAAGGACACCGTCCGGCCGGAACGAGCGGAAGGCGAAGGCGAAGGTGATGTCGTGCACCGCGTCCGCCAGGACGCCATCGGCCTGGCGGCGCTGCACGACGACATTGCCGACGTCCTGGCCCTCGGCGATCACGCCGGAATCCAGGGCCGATGCCTGGCCCGGCTCCCAGGTCAGCACCAGGTCGCCGGCCTCGATCCGTCCCGCCGCCTGCAGGCGCGACAGCGGCCAGGCCTGGTCGCCCACCGCGACCACCCGCGCCAGCGGCGGCACCGGATCGGCGTAGAAGCCATAGGGGAAATAGGGTTCGGCGCGGTTGTCATAGCCGGCATAGGGATTGCGCCCATAGGCCCTGCCCCCGCCCTCGGGCGGCAGCATCACCAGGCCGCCCGGATGGCGTTCGCGGAAACGGGCGAAGGACTCGATCCGCACCGGCAGCATCTTCAGCAGCGTGCCGGTCATCTCGCCCACGATGGCTTCGCCCAGGAACTGCTGCCACCAGCTCTCCGTCTGCCGGTCGTACATCACCATGTCGGAATGCCGCAGCAGCCCGCTGACGCCGAAATCCAGCACCCGGTCGCCCACCCGCCGGTCGAAGGCGATGGCGGCATTGCACAGCGGGCAGTAGGTCACCGTCACCGGCATCCCGGCGATCGTGTCGTTGGCGATCTCGTGCCACATCAGCACCTGCAGGGGATAGGCCTTCGCCACGCCGTCGACGGACAGGGCGATCACCGGCTCCCGGTCCGCCAGGAAGCCGGCCTCCGGCACCGGCGCGAAGCGCGGCCGGTCGATCGCGGGGATGCCGTCCTTCGGCGGCCCGCCGAACATGATCTCGCGCAGGTCGATGGCGGTGCGCGAGAAGTCGGTCTGCGGCCAAGCCTGGCCGAAGCGCAATTCGGTATAATCCGCCAGGGCCGGCGGCGCAGCCGCCAGCCACAGGATTGCCAGCAACATGGCGGGGACGGGCAGGGCCCTGGAAGACGGGGGCATGGCAGACCTCGGGAGGATGGCGATGCCACGACCTTGCCTGCCGGATCGCCACCCGGCTAGAGCCCTGCAGCCGGTGTCACGCGGCCGTGACGGCCGCTCGCGCAGACGTGTCGGCTCAGTCTGCCCGCAGGCCGTGCAGCCCCGATCCGAAGGCGAGGAAGCCGCCATTGCGGTAGTCCGGCTTGCCATAGCGGAACGGGCTGCCGTCCGGCATCGTCACCGTGCCGCCGGCGGCCGACAGCACGGCATGGCCGGCCGCGGTGTCCCATTCCATGGTCGGCCCGAAGCGCGGGTAGAGGTCGGCGCTGCCTTCCGCGACCCGGCAGAATTTCAGGGAGGATCCGGCCGGCACCAGGTTGCGCACCTGCAGTCCCGACAGGAAGGCATCGGTCGCCGCATCCCGGTGGCTGCGGCTCGCCACCACGTCCAGCCCCTGCGGATCGGCCCGGCGGACCGCGATCTCCGTGCGGCCCTCGTCGGTTTCCCGCGCCGCGCCATGGCCGGCGATGCCGGTGTAGAGCAGGTCCTGTGCCGGCAGGTAGACCACGCCCAGGACCGGCGTCCCGCCCTCGACCAGGGCGATGTTGACCGTGAACTCGCCGTTGCGGCTGATGAACTCGCGGGTCCCGTCCAGCGGGTCGACCAGCCAGAAGCGCTCCGCCGGGGGCGGCGCGCCGTCGCGCGCCACGGCTTCCTCCGCAACCACCAGGGTGCCGGGCGAGCAGATGTGCAGCGCGGCCAGGATGATCGCCTCCGCCGCCTCGTCGGCATCGGTCACCGGGCTGGAATCGGACTTCGACCGGGCATCGAAATCGGAGGCATAGACTGCCATGATCGCCTCGCCCGCGGCACGGGCGGCATCGGCGATGATCGGGCAGAGCGCGATGGGGTCGAGCTGGGGCATGGTGTCGGCCGGTCCGGTCAGAGGCAGGAGCGCGCGTTATGGCGGCGGTGCAGGACGCAGGTCAAGGCGGCGGCCCTGGCGGTGCCGGCGGCGGGGCAATCGGCATCGTCCTGGCCGGCGGGCGGGCCGAGCGGCTGGGCGGTATCGACAAATGCCTGCTGGAGGTCGGCGGCCGGCCGATCCTGGCCGATGCCCTGGCGGTCCTGCGGCCCCATCTGCCGGCGATCGTGATCAGCGCCAACGGCGCGCCGGAGCGCTTTGCCGCCTTCGGCTGCCCGGTCCTGGCCGACCCGCCCGGGCTGCAGGGCGCAGGGCCGCTGGCCGGCCTTGCCGCCTTTGCCGCCGCGTTCCCCGGCCGGCCGGCGATCTGCGTCCCCGGCGACACGCCGTTCCTGCCGGCGGACCTGGTGCCGCGCCTGCGGGCGGCGGCCGGCACCGGCACCGCCTATGCAGGCAGCGCCGGCCGGGCGCATCCGACGATCGCCGCCCACGGGCCGGGCGACCTGGCGCGGCTGCCGGGCTGGCTGGCCGCTGGCGGCCGCGCGGCGATGGGCTGGCTCGCCCATGTCGGCGCCGTGCCTGTGGACTGGCCGGTGACGGGCGATGCCGACCCGTTCATGAACGTGAACCGGCCGGCGGACCTGGAGGCGGCCCGCCAGCGGGCGGTTGCTACGACAGCCCGGTGATCCGCCCGTCCGCGTCCAGGCCGATCCGTTCGGCGGCCGGCCGCCGCGGCAGGCCGGGCATCGTCATGATGGTGCCGCAGATCGCCACCACGAAGCCGGCGCCGGCGGAGAGGCGGATCTCGCGCACCGGGACGACATGGCCGGTCGGCGCGCCCTTCAGGGCCGGGTCGGCGGATAGGCTGGACTGGGTCTTGGCGACGCAGACCGGCAGGTGGCCGAAGCCGCCCGCCTGCAGCTCTTCCAGGGCGCGGGCTGCGGCCGGCTCCAGCGCGATGTCGGCCGCGCCGTAGATCTCCCGGGCGATGGTGCGCAGCTTGTCCGCCAGCGGCATCTCGTCGGGATAGAGCGGCCGGAAGGCGGCGCTGCCCGAACTTGCTATCTCCGCCACCCGCTGCGCCAGCTCAGTGGCGCCGGCGCCGCCGCGCGCCCAATGGTCGGATTCCACGGCCTCCACCCCCTCGGCCGCACAGAGCGCCTTCAGCCGTTCGCGCTCCGCCGGGCTGTCGCCGGAGAAGCGGTTGATCGCCACCAGGGCGGGCACGCCATACTTGCGCAGGTTGCCGACATGCCGCGCCAGGTTGGCGAAGCCGCGCTCCAGCGCCGCCACGTCCTCGCCGCCCAGGGCGTCGCGGGCCAGCCCGCCATGCATCTTCAATGCCCGGATGGTGGCGACCAGCACGACGGCGTCCGGCGCCAGCCCGCCGATCCGGCACTTGATGTCGAAGAACTTCTGCGCCCCCAGGTCGGCGCCGAAGCCGGCCTCGGTGACGACGAAATCGGCCATCTTCAGGGCGGCGCGGGTGGCGATCAGGGAATTGCAGCCATGCGCGATATTGGCGAAGGGCCCGCCATGCACCAGCGCGGGATTGCCTTCCAGGGTCTGCACCAGGTTGGGCTGCAGCGCGGTCGCCAGCAGCGCGGCCATGGCGCCCTCGGCCTGCAGCTCCGCGGCGGTGACCAGCCGCTTGTCGCGGTCGCGGCCGACCACCATGCGGCCCAGCCGCGCCTGCAGGTCGGCCAGGTCGCTGGCCAGGCAGAACACGGCCATCACTTCCGACGCCACCGTGATGTCGAAGCCGCCCTCCCGCGGGATGCCGCCCGACGGCCCGCCCAGCCCCATGACGATGCCGCGCAGCGCGCGGTCGTTGATGTCCAGGCAGCGCCGCCAGGTCAGGCGCAGCGGGTCCAGGCCCAGCGCATTGCCCCAGTACATGTGGTTGTCGACCAGGGCCGCCAGCAGGTTGTTCGCCGCGCCGATGGCATGCAGGTCGCCGGTGAAATGGAGGTTGATCTCCTCCATCGGAACGACCTGGGCGTAGCCGCCGCCGGTGGCGCCGCCCTTCACCCCGAAACAGGGGCCCAGCGAAGGCTCGCGCAGGGCGATCACGGTGCGATGGCCGATCGCGTTCAGCCCGTCGCCCAGGCCGATTGTCGTGGTGGTCTTGCCCTCGCCGGCCGGGGTCGGGGTGATCGCGGTGACCAGTATCAGGCGGCCGTCCGGGCGGTCCCGCAGCCCGGCCAGGTGGCCGGCCGAGAGCTTCGCCTTGTCGCGGCCATAGGGCAGCAGCGCCTCGTCCGGAATGCCGGCCCGTGCGGCGACCTCCGCGATCGGCAGGGCATGGTGGGCCTGCGCGATCTCCAGGTCCGTCAGCTGCGTCCTGTGCTGGTCCCGTTCCGGTTGAGCCATGCCCCGCGATCCTTTCCTGTTCGTTGGCCGGTGCGAGGCGTGCGCTAGTGAATTTGCGCCCGCCAGGCGGTAAGCTTCGGCAAAGACCGCGGAACGCTTAGCAGTCGCAGCGGCCGACGGCGAGAGGGAGTTGACGGCCGCGCCTGGCAGCGGGACCCGCGCGGACGCGAGACCACTGAGCCCGAGCGAGGCGGCATGACGAGTTTGAAGCTGGCGGGATTGATGTGCTCCCGCCTGTGCCACGATCTGGCTGGGCCGATCGGCGCCCTGCAGAACGGCATCGAGCTGATGGCCGAGGATGACGATCCCGATCTGCAGGCGCAGGCCCTGGATCTGGTCGCGCTGGCGTCCAGCCAGGCCGGTCGCAAGCTGCGATTCTATCGCCTGGTGTTCGGCGCCGGACTGGCCGGCGGCGAGGATCTGGCGGTCGCGGAATGCCGCGGCGCGCTCGAGGGGCTGCTGGACGGCGGTCGCATCCAGGTCGCCTGGACCGTCCCGGACGGGGGCTGGCCGCGGCCGCTGGGCCGCCTGCTCCTGGCGCTGGCGCTGATCGCGTCCCAGGGAATGCCCCGCGGCGGACGGCTGGAGGTCGCTCCGTCCGGCAGTGCGGCGCCGGAGCTTGCGGGCGGCCTGTCCATCGCCTGCGACGGAACCGGTGCCGCCCTGGATGGCGGCCTGGTGGGGTTCCTGTCGGGCAGCCGGCTTCTGGACGAAGCCGCGACCCCGGGCGATGCCGTCGCCTGCCTTGCGCATGAGCTCAGCCAGGAGGTCGCACGACCGGTCGCTGTCGATCAGGCCGCAGACCGGTTCAGCCTGCGGATCTGATCATTTTCGGGCATCCGGTTCGCTGGCGTTTACCGTGACTTAAGAGATTTCCGCGATAGTCCACTCATCCGGAATGGGGACTGGCGAGAAAAATGGACGAACTTCTGCAGGAATTCCTGACCGAGACGAACGAGAGCATCTCCCTGCTTGACGTCGAGCTCGTCAACCTCGAGCAAAACCCGGACAATCCGGGCTTGATCGACAATATTTTCCGTTTGGTTCACACCATCAAGGGCACATGCGGCTTCCTTGGCCTGCCTCGGCTGGAAAAGGTCGCCCATGCCTCCGAGAACGTCCTTGGCAAGGTCCGGGATGGCGAACTCACGGTGAGTGCCGGCGCGGTCAGCCTTGTGCTGGCCTCGATCGACCAGATCAAGGCGATCCTCTCCAGCCTCGAGGCGAACGAGAAGGAGCCTAAGGGCGACGATTCCGTCCTGATCGGGCAGCTCAACCATCTGGCCGAGACCGGCGAGGTGCCGGCCCCGCCGCCGCGCGCCGGCGTCGAGGACCAGGCCGCGCCCGAGAAGGCCTCCCAGAAGGTTGCCGCCGACAAACCTGCCGGCGGCAAGAAGACCGCAAAGAAGGCATCGGGCAAGGCCGTGGCGAAGGCCCCGGAAGCCGAGTCCGACGCAGATGAGGCCGGTGAGGCGCCTGAACCGTTCGATCCTGAGCTGGGCCGCGAACTGTTGCCGGGCGAGGTGAGCCTGGCGGAACTGGATGCGATCTTCGAGGCGACCGAGGTCGCCCCCGAGATCGCGTCGCCGCCCGCCGCCGCTGCCGCGCCGCCGGCCGCAACCGGCAAGTCCGGGGCGGAGGAGCCGCTTGAGCGTGGCGTGGAATCCGCCATCGCCAACCAGTCGATCCGCGTCAATGTCACCCTGCTCGAGAACCTGATGACGATGGTCAGCGAGCTGGTGCTGACCCGTAACCAGCTACTGCAGATGGTGCGCGGCGAGGAGGGCTCCGCCTTTACCGTTCCGCTGCAGCGGCTGAGCCATTGCACCAGCGAGCTGCAGGAAAACGTCATGAAGACGCGGATGCAGCCGATCGGCAATGCCTGGGCCAAGCTGCCGCGGATCATCCGCGACCTGGGGCTGGAACTGGGCAAGAAGATCCAGCTCGACATGCATGGCCAGGATACCGAGCTGGACCGCCAGGTCCTGGAGCTGATCAAGGACCCGCTGACCCACATGGTCCGCAACTCGGCGGATCACGGCCTGGAGAATACCGAGGCGCGGCGCGCCGCCGGCAAGTCCGAGACCGGCCATGTCCGCCTGAACGCCTTCCACGAGGGCGGCCATATCATCATCACCGTCGCCGATGACGGGAAGGGCCTGTCCACCGAGGTGATCCGCCGCAAGGCCGTCGAGAAGGGCCTGGCGACTGAGGCCGAGGCCGCGGCGCTGACCCCGCAGCAGGTGCAGCAGTTCATCTTCCGGGCCGGCTTCTCGACCGCGGCCAATGTCACCAGCGTGTCCGGCCGTGGCGTCGGCATGGACGTGGTGCGGACCAATATCGAGAAGATCGGCGGCACCATCGAGCTGCGCTCCGAGGAAGGGCGCGGCACGACCTTCACCATCAAGATCCCGCTGACCCTGGCGATCGTCTCGGCGCTGATCGTGGAATGCTCCGGCGAACGCTACGCCATCCCGCAGCTGTCCGTGGTCGAGCTGGTGCGCACCGCCGCCAACAGCGAGATGCAGATCGAGCAGATCCAGGACACGCCTGTCCTGCGCCTGCGCAACCGCCTGCTGCCCCTGGTCTTCCTGTCGAAGGTCCTGGACATGGCCACGCTCGAGGAGCGCAAGCGCGAGGCCTTCGTGGTCGTCGTGCAGGTCGGCTCCGCGCAGTTCGGCATCGTCGTGGACGGCGTCTTCGACACCGAGGAAATCGTGGTGAAGCCGGTCGCCCCGGTGCTGCGCGACATTTCGGTGTTCGGCGGCAATACCATCCTGGGCGACGGCAGCGTCATCATGATCCTGGACGTGAACGGCATCGCCGGCACCATGGAAGACGTGCAGATGGAGAAGGAGCTCGACGAGGAGGAGGAGGAGCGCCATCGCGCCACCACCGACGAGCGGACCTCGCTGCTGCTGTTCCGCGCCGGCGGCAAGGAGCCGAAGGCGGTGCCGCTGGGCCTGGTCGCCCGGCTGGAGGAGCTTGCGGTGGAATCGATCGAGCATGTCGATGGCCGCGAGATGGTGCAGTACCGTGGCGCGCTGATGCCGCTGCTGCGGATGCGGGCCGGTGCGGCCCTGCGCGAAAGCGGCCGCCAGCCCGTCCTGGTGTTCTCGGATGCCAACCGGACCATGGGCCTGGTGGTGGACGAGATCCTGGACATCGTCGAGGCCGAGCTGAAGGTGGAGATGGCGTCGGAGATCGACGGCATCGTCGGGACCGCGGTGATCGCCGGCAAGGCGACCGAACTGCTGGACCTGGGCTACTACCTGCAGAAGGCCTTCGGCGACTGGTTCAACACCAGCCGGGAGAAGCCGTTCGGCGCGGCCGATGCCACGCGGCGGGTGCTGCTGGTCGACGACAGCCCGTTCTTCCGCAACATGCTGACGCCGATCCTTGGCGCTGCGGGCTACAACGTGACCGCCGTCGGCAGCGCCGACGAGGCGCTGGCTCTGCGCAACCGCGGCCTGACGTTCGACATCATCGTCAGCGATATCGAGATGCCGGGCATGAACGGCTTCGACTTCGCCGCAGAGGTCCGCCGCAGCCCCGACTGGCAGGCCGTGCCGCTGATCGCCCTGTCGTCGCATGCGACCCAGCACGACTTCGAGCATGGGCGCACGGTCGGCTTCTCGGACTATATCGCGAAATTCGACCGTGACGCCCTGTTGACCGTGCTGTCGCACACCCTTGGCGAAGCGGCTTGAGGAGGCTTGAATGACTGAGAAATCTGGCGGCGAAGTCGCTATCCGTTCCTCGGCCCCGGCCGTGGCCGGCGAGCAGGGCGTGCAGCTGCAGGGCGGGTCGCGGGATTTCGTGACCGTCACCATTGCCGAGCAGCTGTTCGGCATTCCGGTCCTTGAGGTGCGCGACGTGTTGCGGCCGCAGGCGATGACCCGGGTTCCCCTGGCGCCGCCGGAGATCGCCGGCGTCCTGAACCTGCGCGGGCGCATCGTCACGGCGATCGATGTGCGCTGCCGGCTGAACCTGCCGCCCCGCGACGAGGAGCAGCGCGGCATGAACGCCGTCGTGGATTACCACGGCGAGCCCTACGCCCTGGTGTTCGACAGCGTGGGAGAGGTCCTGAGCCTGCCCGACGATGCCCACGAGCGGACGCCGGCGACCCTCAACCCGCGCTGGCGGGAAGTGGCCGACGGCATCTACAGGCTTGACGGTCGGCTTCTGGTAGTGCTCGAAGTGGAACGCCTGCTCGCTTTCGCCAAGACCCGCGTGGCGGCCTGACGGCCGGCGGGCTCGGCCCGGCGGGCAAACCGATCCGCCGCCCCTGTCTGGGCAGCGTTCCATGCCGCAGCGATCCTGGCTGCGGCGGACAGCCATTTGTGATGAGGGGCCGACGGCGATGAAGTCCTGTCTGGTCGTGGACGATTCCCGCGTGATCCGGATGGTCGCACGCCGCATCCTGGAACAGTTCGGGTTCCAGGTTGTGGAGGCGATCGACGGCAAGGAGGCTCTGGACGCCTGCGACACGGCGATGCCGGATGCCGTCCTGCTGGACTGGAACATGCCGGTCAAGTCGGGCATCGACTTCCTGCGCGAACTGCGGCAGCGCCCGGGTGGCGAGCATCCGGTCGTGGTGTTCTGCACCACCGAGAACGACCTGGACCATATCCAGGAAGCGATGGCGGCCGGTGCCAACGAGTACATCATGAAGCCGTTCGATCGCGAGATCCTGGAAGCCAAGTTCCAGCAAGTGGGACTGCTGTAAGTTGAGTGTTGCCGCTCAGGGGGTGCCGTCGGGCGGTCCCTACCGTGTCATGCTGGTGGACGATTCCGCCGTCATCCGCGGGCTGATGACCCGATGGATGAAGGAGGAGGCGGCCGTGGAGATTGTCGGGTCCGTGGGAGACGGGTCGCAGGCCGTGCGCCAGGTGGCCCAGCTGCGGCCGGAGGTCATGGTCCTGGACGTCGAGATGCCGGTGATGGACGGGCTGACCGCCCTGCCGCAGCTGCTGAAGGCGCTACCGGGCCTGAAGGTCATCATGGCCTCCACCCTGACCGAGCGGAACGCCGAGATCTCGCTGAAGGCCCTGGGCGCCGGCGCTGCCGACTATCTGGCCAAGCCGACATCGACCCGCGACACGGGCACGATCACCGATTATCAGCGCGACCTGATCGACAAGATCAAGGCGCTGGGCCAGGCCGCGCGCCTGTCGGCGCCGCGCGGCGCCGCCGGGCCGCGACGGCCCGGCCCGGCCGCCGGGTCGATCGGCAGTGCGGCGCCCCGGGCGTCCGGCGCCGCACCGGCGGCCTCCGCCAGGCCCGCCGCCGCGACCGCAAGGCCGCGGCTCGGCCCCTACGGCGTGGCGCCGATCCAGCTTCGCCAGCATCGCATCACGATCCCGCGGGTGCTGGCGATCGGCAGTTCCACCGGCGGGCCGCAGGCCCTGTTCACCCTGTTCCAGGACCTGAAGGCCGATCTGCGCCTGCCGGTCCTGGTCACGCAGCACATGCCGCCCACCTTCACCCGCATCCTGGCGGAGCATCTGTCGCGGGTCTCCGGCCTGACCGCGACGGAAGCCAGGGATGGCGAGCCGCTGGAGAAGGGTCGGATCTACGTGGCGCCCGGCGACTGGCACATGGTCGTGGCGGCCGGGACCCCCGGCCCGGTGATCCGCCTGAACCAGAACGCGCAGGAGAATTTCTGCCGCCCCGCAGTGGATCCGATGTTCCGCAGCGTGGCGGAGGTGTTCGGCGCCAGTACGCTGGCGGTGATCTTGACCGGCATGGGGCAGGATGGCCTGCTGGGCGGGCGCAGGCTGGCCGAGCTGGGCGCGACATTGCTGGCACAGGACGAGGAATCGAGTGTGGTCTGGGGCATGCCGGGGGCGGTTGCGACCGATGGGATCTGCAGCGCCGTCCTGCCGCTGACCGGCATGGGCGCCGCGGTGCGCAAGGTCCTCGCGGGGATGAAGCCGTGACCCCGGCGGATTTCGACCTGATCGCAGGCATCCTGAAGGAACGTTCGGGCCTGGTGGTCGCACGGGACAAGCTGTACCTGCTGGAAAGCCGCCTGGTGCCGCTGGCCCGCAAGCGCGGGCTGGGGGGGCTGCCGGAACTCGTGGCCGAGGTGCGCAAGTCGCGCAACGAGGCGCTGCTTGCGGCGATCACCGAGGCGATGACGACGAACGAGTCGTTCTTTTTCCGCGACACCAAGCCGTTCGACATCTTCCGCACGGTCACCCTGCCGGAACTGCTGGAGAGCCGTGCGTCGCGGAAGTCCTTCCGGATCTGGTCGGCGGCCTGCTCCACCGGACAGGAGCCCTATTCCCTGGCGATGATCCTGAAGGAGCTCGGCCCGAAACTGGCGGGCTGGCGCATCGACATCGTCGCCACCGACCTGGCGAGCGAGGTCCTGGCCCGCGCCAAGGACGGGCTCTACACCCAGTTCGAGGTGCAGCGCGGCCTGCCGATCCAGCTGCTGATGAAATATTTCAAGCAGGAGGGCGATCGCTGGCGCATCGATGCCGGCATCCGCCAGATGGTGCAGTACCGCACCTTCAACCTGCTCGACGAATATGCCTCTATGGGCAAGTTCGATGCCGTGTTCTGCCGCAACGTGCTGATCTATTTCGACCAGCCCACGAAGGGGAAGGTGCTGGGCCGCCTGGCCAAGTCGATGGCGGCGGACGGCCATCTCTACCTCGGCGGTGCCGAAACCGTGCTGGGCATTTCCGACGCCTTCAAGCCGGTCACCGGGCAGCGCGGCCTCTACATCCCCACCGCGGCCTGATCCTGCCCTCTCCGGCCGCCGGGCGACAGCCTGGCGGCTGCCGCCCGCACGGGCCCTGCGGTCCCTTGCCTCCGGCCTATTGCTGTCCTGCCACCGCCTCGCGGAAGTGCCGCAGCACCTCCGATGCCGGGCGACCCTTCGCGTCGAGATTGCCGGCCCAGTCGTCGGCGACCGGCGCATAGGCTGCCTGCATCTGTGCCTGCTCCTCGGCGGTGAAGCGGACCAGGACGGTGCCGCCATCCTCCAGGCGCTGCAGGGCCTCGGCATTGTCGCTGTCGATCAGCTCGCAGGCGCGCCGGGTGGTCCGCCGGCCGGCTTCCAGCATGGCCTCCTGCACGGCGGGGGCGAGCCCGTCCCAGACATCCCGCGAGATGGCATAGAAGGTGATGCTGCTGCCGAACGCGCCGCCCACCGTGGTGTACCTGGCCAGTTTCTGCAGGTCGTAGGAGAAGATGCTGGCCGCCGGGAAGGCGGTGCCGTCCACGGTGCCGCGGGCGAAGGACTCGGTCAGCTCGGGCGCGCCCATCCGGATCGGCACGATGCCCAGGCTGCGCAACCCGGCATCCATGGTGGCCCCGCTGGAGCGGATCTTCAGCCCCTCCAGGCTGGCCGGCGCATCGATCTCGCGGGACGTCACCAGCTCATACTGCGGCAGGCCGACGACATAGAGCATCTTGATGCCGGCCGGTGCCAGTTCGGTCCGGTCGATGATGCCGCCATCCCGTGCCAGAGCCTCGTAGGCCAGGGAGGCCGCGCAGGCATTTGGCACCAGGCCGGGCAGTTCGCCGACGGTCGACAGGGCTAGCTTCTCGCCCAGATAGCCGGGGAAGAACTCGCCCATGTCGGTGACGCCGGCCGCCACCAGGGCCGGCATGTCCTTGGCCTTGCCAAGACTGGACGAGGGGTAGCGCTTGATGGTGACCGCGCCGCCGGTGGCCTGTTCCACCTCGTCGATCCAGTACTGGGTGGCATATCGCGCGATGTAATGATCCGGCGGCAGCCGGTCGAGCAGTTTCAGCGCGACCGGGTCCTGTGCCCCGGCCGCGGTGCCCGCCACGAGGGCGCCGACGCCCAGGACAGCGGCAAGGCACAGCCGGGTGGGCAGTGCGCAGCGATGTTTCGTCATGATGGTCCTCCCATTCGTCGGTGCCCGGCGCCTGGGCGATTGACCGCCATGCCGCCACCGAATAATATGAATTATGACCCATTAGTCATTATTGTCCATTCGGCGTTGCTGCCACCGCCTGCAGGATCGCAGCGGGCAGACCGGGCCGGTCCTGACGATGTCGACCGGACCCAGTTCCGGACCGCGTCCCGATCCTAAAAATGACTAATGGTTCATAGATCATTTTTCTTGCTGTTCGCGTCCGGCGGCTTGTACCGTGCCACCGGGTGGAAGCATGGCGACGCGGATGCGGGGCAGGCGGTTTCGGCCGGGCCCCGCCAGCGGATCGACAGAGGAGGCGAAGCGCCATGGAGTTCGACCTGAAGATTGTCGGCGGCACCATCGTCGATGGCACCGGGACGCCCGGCTATCGCGGCGATGTCGGCATCGTCCGCGGACGCATTGCCGCGCTGGGCGAGGCAGCGGGCCCGGCGCTCAGGACGATCGATGCCGGGGGCCGCGTGGTCAGCCCGGGCTTCGTCGACATCCACACCCATTACGACGCACAGGTCATGTGGGACCGGATGCTGTCGATCTCGCCCTGGCATGGCGTGACGAGTGTGGTGATCGGCAATTGCGGCTTCGGCGTCGCGCCCACCCGCCTGGCCCATCGCGACCTGATCATCGGCACCCTGGAACGTGTCGAGGGGATGAGCGCGCGGGCTCTGGAGCAGGGCATGGGCGCGGACTGGGGCTTCGAGAGCTTTCCGCAATATCTCGACCGGATCGAGTCGCTGGGCACGGCGATCAATGTCGGCGCGCTGCAGGGGCATACGCCCCTTCGCCTCTATGTGATGGGGCGCGAGGCCACCGAGCGCGAGGCCACGGACGAGGAAGTCGCGCAGATGCGGGCGTTGCTGCTCGATGCGCTGCGGGCAGGCGCGCTGGGCCTCGCCACCTCCAAGCTTGCCGCGCATGCCGGATTCGAGGGGCGGCCGGTGGCCAGCCGGCTCGCCGGCTTCGACGAGGTGCTGGCCCTTGCCGATGCAGTGCGGGAGAACGGCCGCGGGATGATCCAGTCGACCCTTGGCCCCGGCCTGCTGCTGGAGGAGATGGAGCGCCTGTCGCAGGCGGCCGATGCCCGGGTGTGCTGGACCGCCCTGCTGGCCGGCACGGCGTTCGGCAAGTCGAACCACCATGCGCAGCTGGCCAAGTCGCAGGAGCAGCTCGCCCGCGGCGTGCGCGTCTATCCCCAGGTGACGCCGCGGCCGCTGAATTTCGAGTTCCAGTTCAAGGCGCCGGCCATCCTGGAGCAGATGTCGCTGTTCAAGCCGGTGGCCGCCGCGGATTTCGACGGCAAGTGCCGGATCTACCGCAACCCGGAATTCCGTGCCGCGTTCCGCGAACGGTTCGACAATGCCTGGCCGTCCCTTGCCCAGGCCTTCGGCATGATGGTGATCTCGGAATGCCCGTCGGAACCGGCGCTGGGCGAGCGGCTGCTGACCGAGGTCGCGGCCGAGCGCGACATGCACCCGGTCGACCTCGCGCTCGACCTGGCGCTGCAGACGAACCTGGAAGCGCGCTTCCGCCTGCCGATCGCGAATCATGACGAGGCCGCGGTCGCCGAGCTGCTGGTGCAGCCGGGCGTGGTCCTGGGCCTGTCGGATGCCGGCGCGCATGCCAGCCAGCTGTGCGATGCCTGCCAGGCCACCGACCTGCTCGGCCGCTGGGTGCGCGACAAGCAGGTCCTGTCGCTGGAACGCGCGGTCCAGATGCTCAGCGCGCATCCGGCCGAGGTCTTCGGCATCACCGACCGGGGGCGCCTGGCCGACGGGCTGGCCGCCGACCTGGTGGTGTTCGACCCGGAGACCGTCGGCGCCGGCCCGTTGCGGCGAATCCACGACTTCCCGGGCGGTGCCGACCGTCTGGTGTCGGATGCGACCGGCATCGATGCGGTGATCGTGAACGGCACGGTGGTGCGGCGCAACGGCGCCGACGCGGTGGATCCGGATGGGCCGCTGCCGGGCAGGCTGCTGCGGCATGGCCGGGCCGCCTGACGAAGGATTCCTGTGGAGCGGCCCGGGACGTGCCGGGCTGCGCGGGATGGAGGGCCGGGATCGGCCCGGAGAGGAAACGGGAGACAAGAATGGGTACCAAGACCCCGAAGCTGCTCGGCGCGGTGGCCGCGCTGGCCATGGCGGCGGCACTGCCCACCGGCACCGCCCTTGCGGACATTGTCGAGCTGAAGCTCGCGGACCGGTTGCCGCAGGATCACTACATCGCCCGCTATGCGACCGACTACTGGATCGCGGAGGTCGAGAAGGCCACCGGCGGGGCAGTGGACATCAAGCGCTATCCCAGCCAGCAGCTCGGCAAGTCGAAGGACATGCTGACCCTGACCAAGGCCGGCGTCGTCGACATGGGCGAATATGTTCCCGGCTATCTCGGCGACCAGATGCCGCTGTCCAGCGTGGCCGAGATCCCCGGCATGGTGCCGTCGGCCTGCGCCGCCTCGCGGGCCTATGAGGAACTGGCGAAGCCGGGCGGGCTGCTTGGCGAGAACGAGCTGAAGCCGCTGGGCATCCGCCTGCTCTATGTGGTCGGCCTGCCGCCCTATCAGCTGTTCACATCGAAGGACCTGAAGGGTGTCGACAGCCTTGCCGGCCTGAAGATCCGCTCCACCGGCGCGGCGATGGACGCGGGCCTGCGCGAACTCGGCATCGTGCCGATCCGGATGAGCGCCGCGGAGCTGACGGAATCCTACTCCCGCGGGACGGTCGACGGGACCGCCTTTCCCGCCGCCAGCATCTATTCCTACGACCTGCAGAAGCAGACCAGGAATGCCACCGAGGGGCTCAGCTTCGGCAGCAGCATGACGTTCTACGGAATCTCCGAGAAGGTCTGGGACAAGCTGTCGCCGGACGTCCAGGCGGCGATGATCGAGGCCGGGCGGAAGACGACGGAACGCGCCTGCGCGCTGATCGACAAGGACGACCGCGCCGCGCTGGAACGCCTGCAGGCCGATGGCGTGACCCTGGTGGCGTTCGACGCGGCGAACCGCGCGCTGTTCGCCGAGAAGCTGGCACCGGTCGCGGAGGCCTGGGCCAAGGGTGAGGACGGGAAGGGGCGGCAGGGCAGCGAGACGCTCGCCGCCTTCCGCGCCGCGATCGCCAAGCAGCAGTGACCTGGTGCCATGCCGCGCCGGTTTCGGCCGGCGCGGCATGGCGGCCGCATCCGCCTGTCCAGCCGCATCCGGGAATGATGGCATGCCGACCAGATTGAGCTATCGCGTCCGTGAACGGGCGGGCGTGCCGGTGGGCGAGTTCCGGCTGTCGTCCGACAATGGCGTCAACCCGCTTTCCAGTCCCGTGGTTGCGGAGATCCGCGAACGCCTGCAGGGCCTGGACAATGTCGACCCGCCGTATGCGCTGCTGTTCGCCGCGACCGGGCGCTGCTTCTGCGCGGGCGCCGATATCAAGGAATTCCGGGACATCACCGTCGACGGCTTCCGCCGCTACATGACCGATGTCCTGGCGATGTACGCGGAGATGGCGGAGCTGCGGAAGCCGATCCTCTCCCTGGTGCATGCCGATGCCAGGGGCGGCGGCGCGGCCATCGCGCTGTTCTCCGACTTCGCGATCGCGGCGCGGGATGCGATGTTCGCCCTGCCGGAGGTGCATCGGGGCCTGGCCGGCGGCGGCTACCTGATGCCCCGCCTCGTCGGCAAGCATCGCGCGGCGGAGATGGTGATGCTCGGGCGCAGCTATACGGCCGCGGAAATGGCGGGGATGGGACTGCTGACGGAGGTTTGCGGCGCGGAGGAACTGGAGGCCAGCGCGGACCGGCTGTTCGGCGAGCTGGCGGCTCTGGCGCCGGGCGCCTTTGCGGTGGCCAAGCGGTCGCTTGCCGCCGGCCTCGGCCTGCCGTTGCGCGACGCCATGGCGGTCCATGTGGAGGCGCAGACGACGGCCTTCGTGCAGGCACGCGAACGGGGCCTGCTGTGACGACCGCCGAAGCGGGCGCGACGGCGCTCACCGCCGCCACGCTCGAGGTGCTGCGGCTGCCCCGCGAGGCCGATACCCTGCCGGCCTTGTTCCGGTCGCGCGCGGCGCGGCTGGGCGACCGGCCGTTCCTGGTTCATGGCGACCGCGTGCACAGCTGGCGGCAGGCCGCCGACCTGGCCGGGCGATGGGCAGGCCATCTGGCGGGAATGGCCGCGCCGGGCGACCGGGTGGCGGTGGTCCTGCCGAACTGCGACAGCCATGTGATCCTGTTCCTGGCCTGCGCCCAGGCGGGGCTGGTCTTCGTGCCGGTGAACCCTGCCCTGACCGGCGGCGAGATGGCGGCGGTGCTGGCGGTCGTCACGCCCGCACTGGTCATTGCCGCGCCCGCCGGCGCGGGGAAGCTGGCCGCCGCCGCTGTGCCCCGCCTGCTGGTGCTGGCGGACGAGGGCCTCGCCCTGCCGGCGCTGCCGGACCTGCCGCCGCCCGCGGTGGAGGTGGGCCCCGACCTGCCGCTGGCGATCGTCTTCACATCAGGCACGACGGGCGTTCCGAAAGGGGCGGTGCATTGCCATCGCACCTATGTCATCGCCGCCGAGATTGCCGCCTTTCGCATGCGGCTGAACGGCGACGACCGGTTGATGGTGATCCTGCCGCTGTTTCACCTGAACGCCCTGTTCTATTCGATCGGCGGCGCGATCGTCTGCGGCGGCCGGCTGGTGGTGGAGGAGCGTTTCCAGGCCGGGCGGTTCTGGCAGGCGGTGGCGCGTCATGGCGTGACCCAGGTGAACATGATCGCGGCGGTCGGCAATATCCTGCTGAAGCGCGACCGCAGCGAGTTTCCCGGCAATGCCACCCTGCGCAAGGTCTCCGCCGCGCCGGTGACGAAGGAGGTGGCGACCGCCCTGCGGGAGGCGTTCGGCATCACCAACTTGGTGGAGAGCTACGGCATGACCGAGGCGCCGGGGATCGCCCAGGTGGATTTCTTCGACCAGGGTCACCGGGCCTGCCTCGGGCGGCCGATCGTGCATCCGTTGAGCGGCGATGCGATCAGCGAGGTGCGGATCGTGGACGAGGACCGGCAGCCCCTGCCGGCCGGCGAGGTCGGCCGCATCATGGTGCGGGCGCGCACGATGATGAGCGGCTATTTCAACCGGCCGGACCTGTCGGAGCGCCTCGGGCCGGACGGCTGGTTCCTGACCGAGGATCGCGGCCGTGCCGACAGCGACGGCTATCTCTATTTCTGCGGCCGCACCGCCGACCTGATCCGCACGCGGGGCGAGAATGTCTCCGCCGCCGAGGTGGAGGCCGCGCTGCTGACCCACCCGGCGGTCAGCGAGGCCGGCTGCATCGGCATCCCCTCCGACCTGGGCGAGGAGGATATCCTGGCGGCGATCGTTCCGCGCGAGGGCGTGGACCTGGACCTCGGCCAGGTGATGCGGCATTGCCGCGAGCGGCTGAGCCGGCACAAGCTGCCGCGCTACCTGCTGGTCCGCGCGGAGCTGCCGAAGACGCCGACCCAGAAGATCGCCCATCATCGCCTGCGCGGCGATCCGGACCTGATCGCGGATGCGATCGACGTCGCGGGACTGGCGGCCCGATGACTGCGCCGGCGGCGACCCTGGCGGAACGGGGCCTGGCGCTGGTGGAGCTGTGGCTCGCCCGACTGACCGCGATCGCCACCCTGCTGGTGATGCTGGTCATCGTCGCCGATGTCGCCGGCCGCTATCTCTTCGCCAGTCCGATGGGCTGGGTGTACGACATCGTCTCGATCTACTTCATCAACCTTGTCCTGTACTTCATGGCATCGGAGACCCTGCGCACCGGCGCCCATATCGCGCTGGACCTGCGCCTGCGGGTGCTTCCGGTCTGGGCCTGGCAGGGGCTGCGGGTGCTGGCCTGGCTCGCCGTCGCGGCGGCGCTCGGCTGGTCGGCCTGGACGATCGGCGCCGCCGGCATCGAAGCCTGGCATGCCGGCGACGTCCATCCCGGCCTCTACGAATGGCCGGTCTGGCTGGAGAAGGCGATCGTCGCCCTAGGGCTGGCGATGCTGGCCTGCCGCATCCTGTTGCGGATCGGGCTCTATCTGGTGCAGCGGCGGACCGCGGGACTGCCGGGGAGCGGCGCTGCGGCAAACGGCGGGCCGGGCGGGGATCTCGGGCTGTGAGCGACCTCGCCGTCCCGATCGTCGTCGGCCTGCTCTGCCTGCTGCTGGTCCTGCGGATTCCGGTGGCCTTCGCCATCCTGCTCTCGGCCTCCGTCGGCCTCTGGCTGGTGGCCGGCGCCGATGTCCTGACCGGGATCCTGGCGACCACGCCGGTTTCCGCCGTCGCCAGCTACGAGTTCGTCACCGTGCCGATGTTCCTGCTGATGGCGGAGTTCGTCATCATCAGCGGCATCGCCGACGGGATCTTCCGCGCCGCCGCGGCCTGGGTCGGCCGGCTTCCGGGCGGCCTGGCGATCGCCGCGGCGCTTGCCGGCGCCGGTTTCGGCGCGATCTCGGGGTCCAGCACGGCCGCCGCCGCGACCCTGTCGGCGACCTCGGTCCCGGCGATGCTGCGCGAGGGCTACGAGCCGCGCCTGAGCTACGGCGTCGTCGCGATCTCCGGCACCCTGGCCATGCTGATCCCGCCCAGCGTCGCCATGGTGCTGTACGGGCTGATTGCGGATGTCAGCATCGGCGCGATGTTCATCGGCGGCGTGATCCCCGGCATCATCGTGGCGGGCACGATCATCCTCACCGTGCTGGTGCTGGTCTGGATCGACCCCGCCAAGGCGCCGCGCATCCGCAGCTATTCGCTCGGCGACCGGATCGTCGCGCTGAAGGTTGCGGGCCCGATGGTGTTCCTGTTCCTGGGCGTCACCGGCATGATCTATTCCGGTGTCGCCACGCCGACGGAAGCCTCGGCGCTGGGTGCGATCGGCGCCTTCGCCATCGCCCTGGCCATGGGCAGGATCACCGGCGCCGGGATGGTGGAGGCGGCCTACCAGGCCGGGCGCACCACCTGCATGATCCTGATGGTGGTGATGGCGGCCCATGTCCTGGCCTACTTCCTGGTCCTGACCAGCGTCACCGACGACCTGGTGCACTGGGTCACCGGGCTGGGCCTGCCGCCCTGGGGCATCCTGCTGGTGATCTACCTGATCTACCTGGTGCTGGGCTGTTTCCTGGACCTGGCAGCGATCCTGGTGCTGACGGTCCCGGTGATCCTGCCGCTGGTCACCGCCCTGGGCTATGACCCGATCTGGTTCGGGGTCATGGTGATCGTGATCGGGGAGGTCGGGCTGGTGACCCCGCCCGTCGGGCTGAACGTGTTCGTCGTCGCGCGGGTGACGAAGCAGCCGGTGGGCGAGGTGTTCCGCGGCGTGACCCCGCATGTTTTCGCCCATCTCGTGGCGATCGCCCTGCTGACGATCTTCCCGGACCTGGTGCTCTGGCTGCCGCGGACGATGGATTGATGGCGCCCCCCGCCCTGCCGGCAGCACCTTCTGCATGGAGTTTGCCATGACCGACCAGCCGCTTCGTGGCGTAACGGTGCTCGACCTGTCGACCCGGTTGCCCGGGCCGCTTGCCACCCTGCTGCTGGCCCAGGCCGGTGCGCGGGTGATCAAGGTCGAGCGTCCGCCGCAGGGCGACGAACTGCGTGCCTTCGCGCCGCGGCTGGACGGCGAATCGGCCCATTTCCGCTGGCTGAACCGGGGCAAGGAAAGCGTGACCCTGGACCTGAAGGACGATCGCGACCGGGCCGCCCTGGAGGCCCTGCTGGCCGGGGCCGACGTGCTGGTCGAGCAGTTCCGCCCGGGGGTGATGGCGCGGCTGGGGCTCGACTTCGCGGCGCTGTCGCAGCGCCATCCGCGCCTGATCTGTTGTGCGATCACCGGCTATGGCCAGGACGATCCGCGCTCCATGACCGCGGCGCACGACCTGAACTACCAGGCCGATGCGGGGCTCGTCGGCTCGGCCGCCCGGGGCGCGGACGGCGTGCCGGTGCTGCCGCCGGTGCTGCTCGGCGATATCGCCGGCGGCTCCTATCCGGCGGTCATGAGCATCCTGCTGGCGCTGATGCAGCGGCAGGCCACCGGCCGCGGCCAGTTCCTGGATATCGCGATGTCCAGGAATGTCGAGGTCTTTGCCTTCTGGAACGCGATTCAGGGTAGCCTGACGGGGGACTGGCCGGCGCCCGGCGCCGGCCGTCATACCGGGGGCTCGCCGCGCTACCAGGTCTATGCCACGCGCGATGGCCGGTTCCTGGCCGTGGCGGCGCTGGAGGATCGGTTCTGGCAGGCCTTCCAGGAGGCGATCGGCCTGGCGATCCCGCCGGAGCAGGAACGCGCTGCGCCGCGGGAGGCCATTGCCGCGGTGGCGGCACGGATTGCGGCGCGGGATGCGGCCGACTGGCTTGCGGCGTTCGACGGCCGCGACCTGTGCTGCAACCTGGCGCCGGACCTGGCCGGGGCCGTCGCCGCGAACCGGGCCCTGCATGGCGAAGGCGGAGGGGACGGCGCGCCGCTGCCGCACATCCCGCTGCCGCTGGCGATGCAGTTCACCACGGGCCGGTACGATCCTCCGGCGGCGCGGCTTGGCGAACAGAATGGCCGGCTGGCCGAAGACCGGCGGTCGGCCCCGGGGCGTCCGGCCGCGCCGCAGGCGGGCGGGGCGGAGGCGGCGGAGGGGCGGCGATGAAGAAACCCAGGATGACCCGCGCCGAGAAGGCGCTGGAGAACCGGCGGCGATTGCTGCATGCCGCGGCCGAGACCGTGGGCGAATATGGCTATGGCGACGCGTCGATCGCCCGCATCGTCGAACGCGCCGGCCTCGCCCAGGGCACCTTCTACCTGTACTTCGAATCCCGCCAGGACCTGTTCGACAAGCTGTTGCCGGAAGTCGGCAACGAGGCGCTGGCCTTCATCCGCGCGCAGGTGGGAACCGCACCGGACTTCCTCACCATGGAAGAGCGCGGCATGCGGGCGTTCTTCGACTATGTGCTGCGCAACCCGTCCTATTTCCGGATCTTCACCGAAGCGCAGGCCGCGGCGCCGCGCGCCTATGCCGAATATACCGCCAACCGGACCGGCCGCTTCCTGGACCGCATCACCGCCGCCTGGCGGCGCGGCGAGGTGGCCGGCTACAGCGAACGCGAACTCGGTGTCCTCACCCAGGTCATGCTCGCCGCACGGGTCTATCTCTATCACCAATATGCCGACGGGCCGGACGGCAAGGGGGCGGTGCCGGACTGGGTGATCCAGGCCTATCTCCGCTTCGTGCGCCGCGGCCTGGGCGCCGAAAGCGCGGGCGAAGCGGCGGCCGGCGGCGACAGCGCAGCCGCCCAGCCCGATCAGATCGGGGAGATCGGCCGGAAGCGCGGATAGCCCTTCGGCGGGCGGCGCACCGGCGCATCCTCCAGCGCCCGGATCAGGGCCGCCCGGGTATCGCGCGGGTCGATCACCTCGTCGATGTGGAAATGCTCCGCCGCGCGAAGCGGCCCCAGGCGGCTGCGGATGGTGTCGATCAGTTCCTGGCGCCGCGCCTCGGGATCGGCTGCCGCGCTGTAGTCGGCGCGATAGGCGACGTCCACCGAGCCTTCCACCGACATCGCGCAGATCTCCGCGGTCGGCCAGATGAAGCTGGCCTCTGAGGCGAAGCTGGGCTGGCCGCCGTTCATCATGATGAAGGCGCCGCCATAGCCGCGCCGCAGCACCACGCTGAACCGCGGCACCGTCGCACAGCCCAGCTCGTAGAGCATGCGGGCGCTGCGCCGGCCCAGCCCGCTGCGCTCGGCGGCCGAGCCGATGGCATTGCCCGGCACGTCGATCAGGTAGACCAGCGGCAGCCCGAAGGCGTCGCAGACGGCGATGAAATGCGCCGCCTTCTCGCAGGCCGGCGTGTCGATCATGCCGGCGGCGACCTTGGGCTGGTTGGCGACGATGCCGACCGGCCGGCCGCCCAGGCGGGCGAAGCCGGTGACGATATTGCGCGCCCAGGTCGGGCGGATCTCGAAGACGCTGTCGCGGTCGGCGACGGCCTCCAGCACCGGGCGCACGTCATAGCCGCGGCGCAGATTTGCCGGCACGAGGCTCAGCAGCGCTTCCTCGCGGCGATCCGCCGGGTCCGATGCATCGCCGAGGGCCGGAGCGGCGGCGGCATTCGACGGCAGGTAGGACAGGTAGCTGCGGATCGCGGCCAGGCAGGCCTCCTCGTCGGCCACCGCGAGATGGGCGATGCCGGAGGTGTCGGCATGCATGCTGGCGCCGCCCAGCGCCTCGATATCGATCTCCTCGCCGATGGCGGCCTTCACCAGCGCCGGCCCGGCCATGCCCATTGCCGATTGGTCGCGCACCATCACGACGAAGTCGGCCATCGCCGAATAGTTGGTCGGGCCGGCGAAGGCCGGTCCCATGATCGCGGACACGACCGGCACCCAGCCGGACAGTTCGGCGAACAGGTCGAACACCGGCGTGCCTTGCGCGAAGGTGCGGGAATCCTGGCCGTCCTGGATGCGATGCCCGCCGCCGTCGTGCAGCATCACGAAGGGCATGCCGGTGTCGCCGGCGCGGCGCATCGCGCGCAGCATCTTCTGCCGCCCGACATGGCCGATGCTGCCGCCCAGGGTGGTGTAGTCCGAAACGCAGAGCATGACCGGCCGGCCGTCGATCCGCGCCGTGCCGGTGATCAGGCCGTCCGCCGGCGCCTCCAGGGCCGTGCCGTCATGCTGCAGCGGCCGGACCAGGCTGCCCATCTCCCGGAAGCTCTGCGGGTCGGCCAGCCTGGCGATCCGTTCCCGCGCGGTCAGCTTGCCGCGCTTGCGCTGCCGCGCGACCGCATCGGGCCGTCCGGCGTCGGAGACGGCAAGCCGGGCGTCCGCAAGGTCGCGGAGCAGGTCGTCCATCGTCGGGGCGGCGGCTGCGGCGCTCATCGGGCCGGCTCCCCGGCAGGTGCCGCGGCAGGTCTGCCGGCGGGACTGTCGGGCCCGAACGCGCCCGCCGCCGCCAGGGCGTCGATCCGGGCGGGATCCAGGCCCAGCAATCCGGTCAGCACCTCGATCGTCTGGGCACCCAGTTCCGGCGCGGCGACCGGATCGACCGGCGGCGTCGCGGACAGCCGTACCGGCAGGCCCACATTGGGGACCCGGCCCAGGCGCGGATGCGGGATCTCGCTCAGCAGGCCGCGGGACCGCACCTCCGGCGAGTCCAGCGCCTCGGCGACCGTCCTGATGGCCCCGGCCGGCACGCCGGCTTCGTGCATGCGCGCCAGCAGGCTGTCGCGGGTGCCGCGCGACAGGGCCTCCGCCACCACCGGCATCAGGGCATCGCGGTTGTCGCGGCGGCCGGCGCTGTCGATGAAGCGCGGGTCGGTGGCCAGGTCCGGCCGGTCGAGCACGTCGGTGACGAAGCGGCGGAAGGTGCGGTCGTTGGCGCAGGCCAGGTAGATCGCGCCGTCCTGCGTCTCGAAACTGCCCACCGGGCAGGCGGTCGGCTGCGTGTTGCCGAACCGGGTGGGGACCTCGCCGGTGCCGAGATAGGCCATCGAGAAATTGCCCAGCATGGTGACCGCCGTCTCGATCATCGTGGTCTCGACCAGCTGCCCGGTGCCGCTGCGTTCCCGTGCCAGGAGCGCCGCCATGACGGCATTGGCCGACATCATCGCGGTGGCCATGTCCATGATCGAGGGGCCGGCGCGCACGCCTTCCTGGCCGGGGAAACCGTTCATCGACATGAAGCCGCTTTCGGCCTGGACGATCGGGTCGAACCCGATCCGGCCTGCCGCCGCGCCCTCCCGGCCATAGGCGGAGATCGAGCAGTAGATCAGGCGGGGATTGGCGGCCGCGAGGCTGTCATAGTCGAGGCCGAAGCGGCGCATCACGCCGGTGGAGAAATTCTCCACGACGATGTCGGCCTGGCCGATCAGGTCGCGCGCCAGCTGCCGGCCCGCGTCGGTCTTCAGGTCCAGCGCGACGCTCGACTTGTTCCGGTTCGTCCACAGATAGGGGATGCTTTCGCCCTGCAGGCTGGGCGGATAGGCCCGGAAGCCGTCGCCGCTGCCCGCGGTTTCGATCTTTATGACCTCGGCGCCGAAATCCGCCAGGATCTGCGTGCAGTACGGGCCGGCGATGAAATGCGTGAAGTCGACGATGCGGGTGCCGCCCAGTGCCGTGGGGGCGCCGTCGGGCCGCCTGCGGGGCGGCGGCAGTTTCGGGCGCTGCGATCCTTGGTCCATTCTGTCCTCCCGGGCGGCGGCCGGCAGGGCCTGGCGCCGCCGGTCGGGGCGGATGATACCGGCGGCATCTCGCCGGGACAAACGAAATGATTTATGACCCGGTATTCATTTTTGGCGGATGCGACGGCCGCGGCCGGGACGAAAGGGGATGACATGGCGGGAACGGAGAAGCTGGTGCTGGTGACCGGGGCGGCCGGTGCGCTGGGGCGCGCGGTCTGCGCGGAATTTGCCGGACGGGGGCGCCGGGTCGTCGCGATCGACCGGGATGCGGGGGGCCTGCGCGCGGCGTTCGGCGAGGGCGGGATGCTGCAGGTCGCCGTCGACCTGCTGGATGCCCGTGCGACGGCCGGCGCCGTGGAGGCCCTGGTGGCCAGTCACGGGCCGGTCGACACCCTGGCCTGCATCGCCGGCGGCTTCGCGATGGGGCCGGCGGTGCATGAGGAGGATCCGGCGGACTATCGCCGCCTGATGGACATGAACTTCGCCACCACCCAGCACATCGTGCGGGCCGCCCTGCCGGGCATGCTGGCGGAGCGCGCCGGTTGCGTCCTGACCATCGGCGCGCTCGCCGCGCTGTCCGGCAAGGCGCAGATGGGCGCCTATTGCGTGTCGAAGAGCGCGGTGATGCGCCTGACCGAGACCCTGGCCGCCGAACTGCGCGGCACCGGCGTCCGCGCGAACTGCATCCTGCCCAGCATCATCGACACCCCGGTCAACCGCGCGGCGATGCCCGACGCCGACCCGGGCCAGTGGGTGCGGCCGGAGCAGCTGGCACAGATCATGGCCTTTCTCGCCGGGCCGGAGGGGGCGGCGATCCACGGCGCCCTGCTGCCGGTCGACGGCGGCCACTGAGGGCCCACCGGTGCGGCACTGCCGGCCGCGCCATGGGTCCCGGGTCAGGCCCGGGACGACGGGGCGAGGGGAGCCTGGCCGCGCCTCCCCACACCGGGTCATCCCGGACCCCGATCCGGGATCGTGACGGGACGGTGCCGCCGGGCAGGCCGATGGTTCAGGCCCGCTCGGGCACGCGCTGGCGTGCCTCCGGCGCAGCGGCGCTCCGGTCCAGCAGGCGCTCGGCGATCTGCACGGCGTTCAGGGCCGCCCCCTTCAGGAGCTGGTCGCCCGCGACGAACAGCGCGATGGAGCATCCGCTGGGGTCGCCGAGGTCGCTGCGGACCCGGCCGACCAGCACGTCGTCCTGGCCCGTCGCCTCCGACGGCATCGGGAAGCGGTTGCCCGGCCGGTCGTCCGCCAGCCGCAGGCCCGGCGCGGCCGCCAGCTGGCGGCGCACCTCCACGGGATCGACCGGCTCGTCGAAGGTGACGGTCAGCGCGATGGCGTGGGCGCGCAGGACCGGCACCCGCACGCAGGTGACGCCGATCGGCAGGTCCGGCCGGTCGAGCAGGCGGCGCAGCTCCGCGACGACCTTGAGCTCCTCGCCGTTATAGCCGCTGTACGGGTCGATCGCTGCGTCGTGGCTGAACAGGTTGAAGGCATAGGGGTGCGGCAGGATCCTGGGCAGGAAGGCCTCTCCCTGCAGGTAGGCGGCGGTGGACTGGCGCAGTTCCTCCATGGCCGCCGCCCCGGCGCCCGAGGCCGCCTGGTAGGTCGCCGCGGCGATCCGCCGGATCCGGTGCGCCCGGTGCAGCGGCGCCAGCGCCACCGAGGCGATGGCGGCGACGCAATTGGGGTTGGCGACGATGCCGCGATGGCCGGCAAGGGTCGCGGCGTTGACTTCCGGCACCACCAGCGGCACCTCCGGGTCCTTGCGGAAGGCCGAGGAATTGTCCACCACGACAGCGCCGGCGCGGACCGCGACGGGCGCATAACGCCGCGAGACATCGCTGCCCGCCGAGAACAGCGCCAGGTCGATCCCGTCGAAGGCCGGTTCCGACAACGGCTCGACGACAAGCTCCCGGTCGCCGAACGGCAGGCTGCGGCCGGCGGAGCGCGGCGAGGCCAGCAGGCGCAGGCCGGCCAGCGGAAAGCGCCGCACCGCAAGGCAGCGCAGCAGTTCGGCGCCGACAGCGCCGGTGGCACCGACGACCGCCACGAACGGGGCGGCCGGCAAGGCATGAGCGAATGGATGGTTTGGCATGGGGTCTCTCCTGCATGAAGCCGGGAGAGACGGGGCCAGTTCTGGCTTGGGCCCCGTCCGTCTCCGGCGGGGCCATCTGGTGGATCAAGCCGCGGCGATCACCGCACACGCACCAGAGGACGCCCCGCAGCTGCGGTCGTCTTTTTCAGGCTGGTGCTGGTTTTCGTCGCGAACATCGGCGTCACATATCGCTGACCGCTCCATGCCGTCAACGGCATTCTGGGGCAATCTGGGGCAATCTGGGGCAATCTGGCCGGCCGGAACGGCGCCGCGCGCCGTCCCGCATCCGGGCGAGGTCAGGCGGCGGCTGTCCGCGGGTCGCGCATGACATAGCCGCGGCCCCAGACGGTCTCGATGTAATGTTCGCCGGCATTCGCCTGGGACAGCTTCTTGCGCAGCTTGCAGACGAAGACGTCGATGATCTTCAGCTCCGGCTCGTCGATGCCGCCATAGAGATGGTTCAGGAACATCTCCTTGGTCAGGGTCGTGCCCTTGCGCATCGACAGCAGTTCGAGCATCGCATATTCCTTGCCCGTCAGATGCACGTCGCGGCCCTCGACATCGACCGACTTCGCATTCAGGTCGACCGTGATATTGCCGACCCGGATCACGGAATCGGCATGTCCGCGGGCACGCCGGACGATGGCCCGCACACGGGCGACCAGTTCGTCCTTGTTGAAGGGCTTGGTCAGGTAGTCGTCGGCGCCGTAGCCCAGGCCCTTCACCTTCTTGTCGGGCTCCGACATGCCGGACAGGATCAGCACCGGCGTGTCGATCCGCGCGGAGCGCAGGCGGCGCAGGACGTCATAGCCGTCCAGGTCGGGCAGGTTCAGGTCCAGGATGATCAGGTCGTAGTCGTACAACCGACCCAGGTCCAGGCCTTCCTCGCCGAGATCCGTGGTGTCCACTGCGGCGTTCTCGGCCTTCAGGATGAGCTCGACGCTGGTCGCCAGAGCCTTATCGTCTTCCACAAGGAGAATGCGCATTGGTCTGTCCCCAATTGCCGTCTTCGGAATGCCACAATCATTAACGCCAAAAGTTAACATCACGCTAAGCCCGCGAATAGGAAACTGCGCTGGCCGTCCTGGGGTTAGGATGGTGCCCGGGACGCGGGCGCCGCAGGGCCCCGCGGGAGGAATCGCATGAGCCTGGATCGACTTGCCGCCGATATCGCGCGCATCGCGCCGCTGCAGCTCACCGGCCGGGTGGCGGCGGTGCAGGGCCTGCTGCTGGAGATCGCCGGGATCGGCCGTTTCCTGGGTATCGGCGCGCGGCTCAGCGTCGTGCGCCGCGGTGCCGAGCCGATCTCCTGCGAGGTGGTGGGGTTTCGCGGCGACCGTGCGCTGGCCCTGCCGTTCGGCAGCCTGACCGGCGTCGGCGTGGGCAGCGAGGCCCGGCTGCTGCAGCAGGATGCCTCGATCTCGCCGGACAATTCCTGGCTCGGGCGGGTCGTGGACGGCACCGGCCATGCCCGCGACGGCGGGCCGCCGCTGCCCAACGGCCCGCGGCCCTATCTGGTGCGCGGCGACCCGCCGCGGGCCGAGATGCGGGATCGAATGGGCGGCAAGATCGACCTCGGCATCCGCTCGCTGAACACCTTCGTGACCTGCTGCCGCGGCCAGCGCATGGGGATCTTCGCCGGCTCCGGCGTCGGGAAGTCCATGCTGATGTCGATGCTGGCGCGCTATTCCGGCGCTGACGTGATCGTGATCGGGCTGATCGGCGAGCGCGGCCGCGAGGTGCAGGACTTCCTGGCGGACACCCTGGGGCCGGAGGGGCTGGCCCGCAGCGTCGTCGTGGTCGCCACCTCCGACGAATCCGCCCTGCTGCGGCGCCAGGCGGCCTATGTCACCCTGACGGTCGCGGAGTTCTTCCGCGACCAGGGCCTGGACGTGCTCTGCCTGATGGACAGCGTGACCCGATTCGCCCAGTCGCAACGCGAGATCGGCCTGGCCGGCGGCGAGCCGCCGGCCACCCGCGGCTATCCGCCGACCGTGTTCTCGGAGCTGCCGCGGCTGCTGGAACGGGCCGGCCCGGGCATCGGCGGCGGCTCGATCACCGGGCTGTTCTCGGTGCTGGTGGAGGGCGACGACCATAACGAGCCGATCTCCGACGCGGTGCGCGGGATCCTGGACGGCCATATCACCCTGGACCGGTCGATCGCGGAGCGCGGCCGTTTCCCGGCGATCAACATCCTGCGCTCGGTCTCGCGCGCCCTGCCCGGCTGCAACAGCGAGGTGGAGAACAAGCTGGTCGGGCGCGCGCGCCGGCTGATGGCGACCTACGAGGACATGGCGGACATGATCCGCATCGGCGCCTATCGGCGGGGTTCCAACCCGGAAGTGGACGAGGCGATCTCCTATCGCGACCGGCTGGAGGCCTTCCTGACCCAGGATGTGCAGGAACAGGCTCAGCTCGCCGAGGGCTATGCCGAGCTCGAGCGGATGCTGGGATGACGCGATGCGCGGCCTGAGCACCCTGATCCGCCTTGCCAAGCACGAGCTGGACGAACGGCGGCGGCGCCTCGGCGAGCTGCAGGCGCACCAGGACGAGTTCCGCATGAAGGCGGCCGTGCTGGAGGCCCGGCTGGAGGCCGAAGGCGTGGTGGCGCAGCAGGCCGGGCCGATGGGCTTTTCCTTTATCGAGTACATGCGGGTCGTCCTGAAGCAGCGCGACGAACTGCTGAAGGCCGCGAACGGCCTGCAGCCGGAAATCGACGCCGCGGTGGACGTGGTGCGGGAGGCCTTCGAGGAAGTGAAGCGCCTGGAGATGGTGGAAGAGGCCGAGCAGCGCGAGGCGCGCCGCAAGGAAGAGGCTGCCGAGCGCAACGACCTGGACGAGATCGGCCTGCAGCGCCACGAGCGGCGCCGGCGGGAGGCGGCGGGCGAGGGATAGCGCGCCCATGCCTGCGCCAGTCAGGCCTGGCGCAGCGCCTCCATCAGGGAGGCCATCGCCTCCGCATAGGAATCGGCGGCGGCCTTCAGGTCCTGCCGGCCGGCGCAGGCCATTGCCGCCTCGGTGACGGCACCGAGCAGCAGGCGGGCGAGCGGCTCCACCGGTTGCCGCGCGATCAGGCCGCGCTCCATCGCGCCGGCCAGGCTGCGCGGGATGCCGCCGCCGAAATGCGCCTCGTCGATCTCGCGCCAGCGCTCCCAGCCCAGCACCGCCGGTCCGTCGCGCAGGATGATCTGTGCGCGCTCGCCGTCGGAGCAGGCGGCGAAATAGGACCGGGTTCCCGCCACCATGGCCGCCAGGATGTCGGGCTGCCCCCGCGATGCCGTCGCGACATCGGCGGCCAGGTCGGTCGAGACCTGCTCGAACACCGCGGCGAACAGGTCATGCTTGGTCGGGAAGTGATGGTAGACGGCGCCCTTGGCGATGCCGGCCGCGGCGGCGACCCGGTCCACGGTGACGGCAGCGAAACCATGAAGGCCGAACAGCTGCCGGGCGGCCGCCAGGATTGCCGCCCGCGTCGCTGCCCGCCGTTCCGCCTGCTTTGCCATCGGCCTGTCATACCAGAGAACGGTCCCGCGCGGAATTGACTTACCGACCGTCGGTCGGTATAAAACCGACTCATGGTCGGTAAAAGGAGTCCCTCCCGATGACCTTGCAGGACCGGGCCGCGCGTTTCGCTGCATTGCATGTGCAGGGCTGTTTCGTCCTGCCGAATGCCTGGGACCTGCCCAGCGCAGCGATGTGCATGGAAGCGGGTTTCGAGGCTGTCGGGACGAGCTCCGTCGCGGTCGCCTTTGCACAGGGCTTTCCCGATGGCGAACGGATCGGCCGGGATGCGATGCTGGCCGTGGCCGGCGGGATGGCCGGCCGCCTGCCCCTGCCGGTCAGCGCGGACCTGGAGGCCGGCTATGGCCTTGCACCGGCGGCCGTGGCCGGCACGGTCGCCGGTGCCGTCGCGGCCGGCCTGGTCGGTTGCAATATCGAGGACAGCGATCCTGCCGGGGGCGGGCTGCTGGACATCGAGCTGGCGGCCGAGCGCATCGCCGCGGCGGCCTCGGCCGCGACGGCCGCCGGCCTGCCGGACTTCGTGGTCAATGCCCGCACCGATCCCTTCCTGTGCGGGATGACCGGGGCGGAGGGCTTCGCGGAGGCGGTGCGCCGCGCCAACCGCTACCTGGCTGCAGGTGCGGCCTGTGCCTTCGTGCCGGGGCCGGGCGATGCCGCCACGGCGGCCGCGCTGGCCCGCGCGATCGCGGGGCCGTTGAACATCATGGCCGGTGGCCGCGGCGACACGGCGCCGCTCGCCGCGCTGGCTGCCGCCGGGGTGCGGCGGATCTCTCTGGGCGGCAGCCTGATGGCGGCAACCTATGGCCATGCCCTCGCCGTGCTGCGGGAGATCCGCGCCGCCGGGAGCTTCGACTATGCCATTGCCGGGCGGGAGCCGTTCCGCAGGCTCGCCCGCTTCTTCTCTCCGCCAACCTCCGGCCAGCCGGGAACCAGGGAGCAGGACAATGCCTGACCGGAAACGTGTCGAAGCGTTCGTCGCGCAGGTCGTGGCCGGCGATTTCGTCGGCGCCATCGAGAGCCACTACGGCCCGGCGGCAACGATGCAGGAGAACGGAGCGCCGCCTCGGGCCGGCCGCGACACCCTCATTGCCCATGAACGCAAGGTGATGGCGGCCTTCAGGGACGTGAAGGCCAGCCTGGCCGGGCCGATCCTGATCGCGGGCGACCAGGTGGCGATCCGCTGGCGCTTCGAGATGGTGCCGGCAAAGGGCGCCAGCCGCGTCCTGGACGAGATCGCCTGGCAGACCTGGCGCGACGGCAAGATCGTCACGGAAACGTTCTTCTACGATCCGGCCCAGACCGCCGGCTGACCACCGCCCGCGCGCCGCCCTGCGGTGCGCGGGATCCCTGTCGCCCCCTGCTCCGATTGACTATCGAACCGAGATTCGAGTATCTGATCCTGGAATCGACAACGGACGCCGCGGCGCGGGGAGGGGAGCCGGATGGAGTACCAGAGCCTGGAGCCGATGCTCCGGCAGTTCGTCGCCCGGCGGTGCGGCCCGGACCATCGGCTGCACGGCGGCGGCCTGCTGGAAGACGGGCATGCCGGGCTGACATTCCATTTCGCGGCAGCGGACGACCGGTCGGACATGGTGCGCGACATGGTACTGAAGCTCGCCCCGCCCGGGGTCCGCCGGGCCGGCAACACCGATGTCCATCGTCAGGCGCCGCTGCTGCGCGCCCTGCATGCCGCCGGGCTGCCGGTGCCGGATATCCTGTTCGCCGCACCCGACGAGGCCGAGTTCGGGACCCCCTACATCGTGATGCCCCGCCTGCCGGGCCGGACCTTCGTGGTCTGGGACCCGCATCCGGCGTTCGGCCGGGACCCGGCGCTGATTGCCGGGATCTGGCGGCAGACCGCGCAGGTCCTGGGGGTCCTGCACGGCTTCGACTGGCGCCGGCACCTGCCCGACTGGGAGGCGCCGCGCGATGCCCTGCAGGAGATGCAGCGCTGGGACGGCCTGCTCCTGAAGTCGCCGGAGCCGGAATGGATCGCCCTGGGCCAGGCGCTGCGGCGGCGGCTTGCGGAGATGCCGCCGGCGCCCGTGCCGTTGGGGCTGTTCCACGGCGATTTCCAGCCGGGCAACGTGCTGTTCGAGGATGGCCGGCTGGTTGCGGTGATCGACTGGGAACTGGCCGGGATCGGCGACCAGCGGCTGGATCTGGGCTGGCTGCTGATGATGGCGGACGGGCGGTCCTGGTCCGACAACTGGCAGCCGGTGAGCGCGCTGGCGCCCGAGGACCTGGTCGGCGCCTACGAGGCGGCGCGGGGGCAGGCCGCCGGGGACCTGCGCTGGCACCGGGCGCTGGCGGGGTATCGCATGGGCGCGATCTCCTGCCTCAACGTCCGACTGCACCGGAAGGGGCAGCGGCGCGACGGGATCTGGGAGTTCTTCGCGGATTCCGTGCCGCGCCTGTTCGGGCGGGGCCTGGAACTGTTGGATCAGATTGCAGATGAAGGAGGCTTGCGGTGATCGACTTCTCCCTACCTGACGAGGTCGCGCAGCTGCGCGACCGGGTGACCGGGTTCATTGCGGAGAAGGTCGTGCCGCTGGAGACCGACCCCCGCCGCGGCCGGGACAAATGCGGCGAGGACCTGCGGCGGGAGCTGGTCGCGCTGGGCCGCGAGGCCGGGCTGGTCTCGCCGCAGGCACCGGTCGAATGGGGCGGGCTCGGCCTGGACCACCGCGCCAGCGCGGTGATCTTCGAGGCCGCCGGCTGGTCGCCGCTGGGGCCGCTGGCGCTGAACATCCAGGCACCCGACGAGGGCAATATCAACCTCCTGTCGAAGGTCGCGACCCCGGCGCAGAAGGAGCGCTGGCTGCGCCCCCTGGTGGCGGGCGAGATCCGCACCGCCTTCCTGATGACCGAGCCGGATGGCGGCGCCGGCTCCGATCCGTCGCTGATGAAGACCGTGGCCCGCCGCGACGGCGACGGCTATGTCATCGACGGTGTGAAATGGCTGATCACCGGCATGGAGGGTGCCAGCCTGGCCATCATCATGGCGCGCACCGTCGACGAGGCCGGCGACGATCTGGGCGTGACGATGTTCCTGGCCGACGCCGATGCGCCCGGCATCCGGCATCAGCGCATGCTCGACACGCTGGACAGCAACTCGCCGGGCGGCCATGCGGTGGTCGCGCTGGAGGGCCTGCGGGTCGATGCCGGCCAGATCCTCGGGCAGCCGGGCGCCGGCTTCCGCAATGCCCAGGTGCGGCTGGGCCCGGCGCGGCTGACCCATTGCATGCGCTGGCTGGGCGCCGCGGCACGCTGCCAGTCCGTTGCCGTGGACTATGCGCGGCGCCGGCAGGCCTTCGGCAAGGCGATCGGCGAGCATCAGGGGATCGGCTTCATGCTGGCCGACAACGAGATGGACCTGCATCACTGCCGCCTGGCGATCTGGAACTGTGCCTGGCTGCTCGACCGGGGCGAGCGCGCCCGGCAGGAGACCAGCATGTGCAAGGTGTTCAGTTCCGAGGCGCTGGGCCGGGTCGTCGACCGCTCGCTGCAGGTGCTGGGCGGGCTGGGCATCACCGCCGACACGGTGGTGGAGAGCATCTACCGCGACATCCGCCCGTTCCGGATCTACGACGGCCCCTCCGAAGTGCATCGCCACGTCATCGCGCGCAGCCTCATGGCATGAACCGCCATCCCGCCTTCGACCGGGACGGCCAGTACCGCAACCGCCGGTCAGCCATCGTCGAGACGGCCGTGCACCTGTTCAACCGGTCCGGCTTTCACGCGACCTCGGTTGAGGAGATCGCCACCGCCGTGGGGATCTCGAAGGCGACCCTCTACTACTATTTCAGGGACAAGCCGGAGCTTCTCTACCAGTGCTATCTCTATGCGCTGGACAGCGGCAGGGACGCAGCCGAACAGGCCGCTTCCGCCGGCGGCACCGGGCTGCAGCGGCTGGAGGCCTATATCCGCGTGCAGTTCTCGACCCTGGCGGCCAATGACGGCGCCACCTGGATCCTCAGCGACCTGTCAGTCCTGAGCGAGGCGCAGCGGGCGGAGGTGAAGCAGAGGTCGCGGGCGGTCGACCACATGCTGCAGGGCTTCATCCGGGACGGCATGGCCGATGGCAGCATCGCGGCCAGGGATCCGAAGATCGCGGAGTTCTTCCTGATCGGCGCGATGAACTGGCTGCCCCGCTGGTACCGGCCGGGCGGGCGCTATTCCAGCGCCGAGCTTGCGGAGATTTTCCTGGGGCTGACCCTGGACGGCCTGCGCGCGCGCTGAACCGGCCCCAAAACCGGCGTCATGGAACCGGGCCTATGCGGAGATCGAGCGCTCCGCCTGGCCGGGCTGCGGCAGGTCGAGCAATGCCTCGCGGCCATGCTGGAACACCAGCTGCCCCGCCATGCCGGTGATCGCCAGCGCCTCTTCGAAGATGCCGTGGATGTCGGTGCGCCAGGTCTGCGACAAAGGCTTTCCGGTGCGCAGCGCCAGGTCCAGGCGCTTGTCCCGCACCAGCCCGTCGATCTGCATCGCGCCGGTGGAGGTGAGGTCGAGGGCGACGACGAAGCGTGCGCCGGGATCGTTCTGGCCCTGCTTCTTCCGGCGGTCGCGCATGTACACGGTCAGCTGGCGCAGCTTCTCGCCATCGGCATAGGGCAGGGGGAGCATCCGCCAGTCGCCGTCCAGGCGATCGTCCAGCAGCATGGAGAAGAAACTGAGATCGTCGGCCAGCTGGCTGCCGAACGGCCCCCGTTCCAGGCCGCGCGCCGCCTCGCCGCCCAGCCAGGCCTGCAGGCCGCCGCCGCGCAGCGCGCTGATGAAGGCCAGGAAGGCCGTGGCGAAGCCGGAATTGGGGCCGGGCAGGGGGCCGTTGCGCAGGGCAATGACCAGGCCGGGCTGCTGCGCCGCCAGATGCGCCAGTGCCGCATCCAGGGCGGGCCAGCCGCGGCCCAGCGACTGCGCGGCGCTCGGCAGGGCCTGGGCCAGGGTTTCGCCCGGGTTCAGGGTGAGGGCCACGGTCAGGCCCGTCGACCAGGGTTGCCCGGTCTGCAGCAGGAAGGTTCCCGCGGAGGTCTGCACCAGGGTGCCGCCGGAGGGGCCGGCGCCGAGCACGCGGCCGGTCAGTTGCATCGCGCCGCCGGGGTCGGCCGGCGATGCCGCACCCTGTGCGCCCGCCGCCTGCGCCGTGCCGGCCTGGCCGATCACCTGCACACCGGCGGCGAATGCCTGGCCGGGTGTCCAGCTGCCCGCGCTGCCCGGCGCGGCGGCCAGGAAGGTCGCGGCCAGGCTGTGAACGCCGCCCATGCCGGGAGGGGCCGCCGCGGCGCTGCCGGCCGGCAGGATGCCGAAGCGTGCCAGCGCCTGGCTTGCCAGCGCCTCCGGCCGCACCAGCCCGGCCGCCATGCCGGGTGCGGCGGCGCCGGGCGATGCGCTGCCGGGCAGCAGGGAGAAGCTGACGCCGCCGCTGGCGGTGGCGGGCATCGGCACGAGGCGCAGGGTGACCTGCTGCCCCAGGGCCAGGCCGCCGGGGGCGATCTTTGGCCCGTCGGTCAGCAGGAAGAAGCCGGACGCGGTGCGCACGATCGGCTGGCCCGCCCCGTCCTGGCCGACGATGGTCGCGCTGTTGGTGCCCAAGGCGATGAGCTGCGCCACCCCTTCGGCACGCACCGGCGGCGGTGCCTGCGGTGCGGTGCCGGCCGCGGCCTGGCCCGCGGCACGGGCGGCATCGGCGCGGGCATTGTCCGCGCGGGCGGTATCGGCACGGCTGCTCTCGCTCCGGCTGCGCGTGCCCTGCGCGGCCTGCTGCCCGGCGGCCGCCTGGGTGCCCGGGTTCTGCGATTGCGTCTGGGCCTGCTGGGCCGCGCCCTGCTGGGCCCCCTGCGCCGCGCCGGCCTGACCCGCCGTACCGCCGCCCGCCGCCCCGCCGGCCGACGCCCCGGCGCCCGACGTGATGGGCAGGCCCGGTGGGGGCAGGGCCCCGCCTGGTATCCCGCTCATCCCGCCGGCCCCCGCCTAGCCGCCCGTCGCGTCGGGCAGCGGCTGCGGCGGTGCGCCGGGCGCTGTCCTCAGCAGGGAGCTGCGCAGCATCTCGATGTCCAGGGTGGCCACGCTGTTGGGGTGGCGGGACAGGATGGACTGCTGGTGGCGGATCGAATCCGCGACATGCGGGTCGTCATGGACGATCCCGGCGAGCCGGGGCGAGAGCTTGAGGAAGGAGCTGCAGGCCCGGTTCAGCTTGTCGTAGGTGCGGCGGCCCTCCTGCTGGTTCTTCGCCTGGTTGATCACCAGGCGGAGATCCACCTTGGGGTCCTTCGTGGTCACCAGCTTCATCAGCGCATAGGCATCGGTCAGCGCCGTCGGCTCGTCGGTGGTGACGATCAGGTTGAGCGCCGCCAGGCCGGACAGCAGGCGCACCGGCAGGTCCAGGCCCGCGCCCAGGTCCAGGATCACCCGGTCGTACTGGCCGGCCAGCTCGGCGATCTCGTCGCGCAGCGCCTCCAGGCGGTTGCGCGGCAGGCCGGCCAGGGTGCCGGACCCGGACTTGCCGGCCACGACATCCATGCCGCCTTCCTCGTAGGTGGTGATGGCCTCGCCCAGGCGCCGCCGGCCCTCCAGCACCTCGCCCAGGTCGTGCCGCGGCATCAGGCCGAGCTGGATGTCGACATTCGCCAGGCCGATATCGCCGTCGAACAGCAGGACCCGCTCGCCTTTCTTGGCGCAGGTCAGGGCAAGGGTGACCGACAGCCAGGTCTTGCCGACGCCGCCCTTGCCGGAGGCGATCGCGATCACGTTGGCAAGCCGCTGGTTGCTCGCCGCGTGGCGGGCGGGACGGACGCCCCGCGGATCCTTCGCCGCGTGGCTGGCGGCCGGCGGCGCGGCAGGGGGCGCGCCGCGGCCGGATCTTGCCGCCCCGGCGGCCGGTGCGCCCTCGCCGGCGGTGCGCGGCGCCCGGCCATTGCCTGCGGCCGGCTTCGCCTTGGGGCCCGGCCTCTGGCCTGTAGAGGAGTCGTTCATGCGTTCGCCTTCCCGAATGCCGCCTGAAGATCCCGGTCGTCGGGATCCCGCAGCAAAAGTCGCGCCATGGATCGCGCCGAGGCCGGTTCCAGGCCGTCGGCGACATAGGGATGAATGGACATGTTCGCAAGCCGCAGCCGGCCATCTTCGGCCGCGGCAAGGAAGCCGCCGTAGCGGCGTGAGCCGTCGAGCCGGGTGCCGAACAACTGCCTGGCGCCGGCTTCGGCGAACACGCCGCCGATCTCCGCCGCTTCCGCGGGATCGCCGCCGGCCGCCATCACCAGCACCGCATCGCCGGAAGCGGCCTCGACAAGCTCGCGCATGCCGGCCACCTCGGCAGGGTCGAAAGGGTTGATCCCCGGGGTGTCGACGAAGACCGGCCCGCTGCCGCGGGCACGCTCGACCGCCCGCGCCAGTTCCTGCGGGGAGTCCACGGTGACCATCGGCTGCCGCAGCAGGTCGACGATCGTGGAGAGTTGCGCCACCGCACCGGAGCGGGCGGTATCGGCGGAGATCACGGTCACCCGGATGCCGGCGATCACCGCCCGGGCCGCCAGCTTGGCGCAGGCCATGGTCTTGCCGGATCCCTGCACGCCCACCGTCACGACGGGGCGGGACGGGGCCTGCGGCAGCGGCACGAACCGGAAGGCATCGTCCAGCGCCCGGGACAGGGCGGCCTGGCGGTCGCCGAGACCCTGCCCGGCGGCGGCCAGGGTCAGCCGTTCGTTCAGGCGCACCGGCACGCCGTGCCACGCCAGCACGCGGGCCATTTCCTCCGCGGCGACCATCATGCCGGCCTGGTCCAGGGCCGGCTGCCCGGGGGCGGCGGGGGCCTGCCCGATCGCCGCGGTGAGGACCTCGTCGAAGGCCAGCGGGTCGGGCATCTCGTCCGGCGACCGCGCCAGGGCGGCGGCCCGTGGCGGCGGGGCACCGGGCAGCGGCGCGCCGGTCACGCCGGTCCGCGGGTCGCTTTCATAGGCGGCAGTCACCTGGACGCCGCCGCCGGTGCCGCGCTGCAGGCTGGAGATGATGATCGCCTGCTCGCCGAACTCGCTGCGCACCTTGCGCATCGCTTCCGACATGTTCGGCGCTGTGAAGCTCCGCAGGCGCATTGCTCAACCGGCTCAGATCTGCGCCAGTGTGCGCAGGCGCACCTTCGGGTGCACTTCGTTCTGCGACATGACGGGCGTGGCGGGACGGAACCGCTCGATGATCGACCGGACGAAGGGCCGCACGGCCGGGCTGGTCAGCAGGACCGGCATATGCCCCTCCTGCGCCATCCGGTCATAGACTTCGCGGACCCGGTGGATGAACTCCTGCAACATGCTCGGCGGCATCGCGAGCTGCCGGTCGTCGCCCTGGCCGACCAGGGATTCGGCGAAGTTCTGCTCCCATTCCGGCGACAGGGTGACCAGCGGGATATAGCCCTCGTGGTTGACGAAGGAATGGCTGATCTGGCGGGCCAGGCGGGAGCGCACATGCTCGGTGATCTGGGTGATGTTGTGGGTATAGCCGCAGGCCTCCGAGACCGCCTCCAGGATCGACGCCAGGTCGCGGATGGAAACCCGCTCCGCCAGCAGGTTCTGCAGCACCCGCTGCACGCCGTTGACCGAGATCCGGCCGGGGATCAGGTCGCTGACCAGCTTCTGGTTCAGGTCCGGCAGCTCGTCCAGCAGTTTCTGCGTCTCCGCATAGGAGAGCAGGTCCGACATGTTGTCCTTCAGCACCTCGGTCAGGTGGGTGGTGATGACGGTGCCGGGATCGACGACGGTGTAGCCGCGGAACATCGCTTCCTCGCGCAGGCTCTCGTCAGCCCACATCGCCGGCAGGCCGAAGGTGGGCTCCACCGTCTCCTCGCCGGGCAGGTCGATCTTCGCGCCGTTGGGGTCCATGACCAGCAGATGGTTGACCTTCAGCTCGCCGCGCCCGGCCTCCACCTCCTTCACCCGGATGGTGTAGCCGTTCGAGGCCAGCTGCATATTGTCCAGAATGCGTACGCTGGGCATGATGAAGCCCATGTCGGTGGCCAGCTGCCGCCGCAGCGCCTTGATCTGGTCGGTCAGCCGCACGCCCTGCACCGCGTTGATCAGCGGCAGCAGGCCATAGCCCAGTTCCAGCCGCAGGTCGTCGATCTGCAGGGCGCTGGAGATCGGCTCCTCCGCAGGCACCGCCGCCTGTGCCTGCTGTTCGGTCGCCTCGACCTCAGCGGATTCCTCGCGGCTCTTGATCAGGTACCAGGCCAGGCCGCCGGTGATGCCGCCGAGCAGCAGGAACGGGATCGCCGGAATGCCCGGCAGGACCGCCAGCGCGAGCATCAGGAACGAGGTGACCGCCAGCGCCTTCGGATAGCCGCCCAGCTGCGCGAACAGCGCCTTCTCGGTGGAGCCCTCGACGCCGCCCTTGGACACCATCAGGCCGGCGGCGGTGGACACGATCAGCGCCGGGATCTGCGATACCAGGCCGTCGCCGACCGTCAGCACCGTGTAGTTGTTCAGTGCGTCGGAGAAGCTCATGTCCTTCTGCGCGACGCCGATGATCATGCCGCCGATGATGTTGATGAAGGTGATCAGCAGGCCGGCGATCGCATCGCCGCGGACGAACTTCGCCGCGCCGTCCATCGCGCCGAAGAAGTTGCTTTCGTCCTCCAATGTCTTGCGCCGCTTGCGGGCCTCGCCCTCGTCGATCAGGCCGGAGGACAGGTCGGCGTCGATCGCCATCTGCTTGCCCGGCATCGAATCCAGGGTGAAGCGCGCGGCGACCTCGGCGATGCGGCCGGAGCCCTTGGTGATCACCACGAAGTTCACGATCACCAGGATGCCGAAGACGATCAGCCCGATGACGAAATTGCCGCCCATGACGAAGTCGCCGAACGCCTGGATGACCTGGCCGGCGGCGTCCGTGCCCTTGTCGCCCTCGCCGAGGATCAGCCGGGTGGAGGCCAGGTTCAGCGACAGGCGCAGCATCGTCGCGATCAACAGGACGGTCGGAAAGGAGCTGAATTCCAGCGGCTTCTGGATGAACAGGCAGGTCATCAGCACGACCACCGAAAAGGTGATCGAGATCGCCAGGGAGATGTCCAGCAGCCAGGTCGGCATCGGCAGGATCAGCACGACCAGGATGGCCACGACGCCGAGCGCCAGCCCGACATCGGCAGTCAGGCCGACGCTGCGCAGGCGCCCGACCAGGGCGTCGACGCCCGTCGGGCCGCCGCCCCCCGACCTCCGACCGTTTGCCTCGCTCATTCCGTCATGCCTCTCCGCCGGTGCGACGATCGCCCACCGGGCCGGTCACTGCTCGCGGCCTGCGCGCCGCGCTACTGCCAGGACGCTTCGGGGCCGGCGCCCGCCGGCTGCCACGCGGTCGCGGTGAATCAATATGCCGCGCGCTGCCCTTCGCCGGGCATCGGCACCTGGACCCCTTCGTCGGAATACTGCTTCAGCTTGTTCCGCAGGGTGCGGATCGAGATCCCCAGGATGTTGGCCGCATGGGTGCGATTGCCCAGGCAGTGGTTGAGCGTGTCCAGGATCAGCAGGCGCTCGACATCGGCGACGGTCTGGCCCACAAGGCCGCCGCCCTGGTCCTGCGCCGTGCCGGCGGGGCCGGCCTCGCCCTGCGACGGGGCGGCTGCGGGGCGGGGCGGGGCGGCATCGCCGCCGGCGGGCGCGGCGGCGGCGTCGGTCGCGGCGCCGGCAATGATCGCCATCGGCGTGCCGTCGGGCAGGCGCATCGCGTCCTCGCCGATCTCCGGGCCCTGCGCCAGCAGCACGGCGCGGTGCATGGTGTTCTCCAGCTCACGCACATTGCCCTGCCAGCGATAGCTCTGCGCCACCTTCAGGGCGCCGGCGGAGAACGGCCGCGCGGCCACGCCGTTGGCCTTGGCATATTTCTCGGCGAAATGGCGGGCCAGCACCTCGATGTCCTGCGGCCGCTCGCGCAGCGGCGGCAGCTTCAGGTTCACCACGTTCAGGCGGAAGAACAGATCCTCGCGGAAGCTGCCATCGGCCACCGCCTTCGCCAGGTCGCGGTTCGACGTGGCGATCACCCGCAGGTCGACCTGCACCGGCTTGCCGCCGCCGACCCGGTCGATCTCGCGCTCCTGGATCGCGCGCAGCAGCTTGGCCTGCAGCCGCACGTCCATCTCGGTCACCTCGTCCAGCAGGAGGGTGCCGCCATGGGCCTCCTCGAACTTGCCGACCCGGCGCGCCACGGCGCCGGTGAAGGCGCCCTTCTCGTGACCGAACAGCTCCGATTCCAGCAGGTTGTCCGGGATCGCCGCGCAGTTGACCGAGATGAAGGCGGCGCCGGAGCGGTCGCTCTTGCCGTGGATATAGCGCGCCAGCACTTCCTTGCCGGTGCCGCTCTCGCCGGTGATCAGGATCGACGCGGTGGATTTCGCCACCTGGTCCGCCAGTTCCAGAACCTTGCGGATCGCCGGGTCCCTGTGGATCAGCTGGTGGCTCTCGTCGGCCACCGCCTCCAGCACCGCCGCGATCAGCTCCGGATCCGGCGGCAGCGGCAGGTATTCCTTGGCACCCGCCCGGATCGCCTCCACCGCGGCCCGGCTGTCATTGCCGATGCCGCAGGCCACCACCGGCAGCGAGAAGCGCTCCAGGGCCAGCTGCTGCACCAGCCGGCGGATATCCTCGTGCACGTCGACCAGCGCCAGGTCGGCGCCCTGGCCGCGGCGCAACTGCTCCATCGCCGCGTCGATGGTATCGACCTGGGTGACCTTCGCGCCGCGATCCATCGCGATCTTGCTTGCGGCGCCGATCTGCCCGTTCAAAGTGCCGACGATGATCAAACGCATGGTAATATCCTCAACTCGTCACATCGGGTTGCCCCGGTGCGCAGGTGCAGCGCATCTCCGGTGGCAGGGGCTGCTGCGGCGACGGCCCGCGGGCCGCGCGAGGCGCGTCAACCGTACAGGCTGACCCGGTCCGCCGGCGGCAGCAGGGTGTTCAACAAGGTCTCCAGCCGGCGCGGGTTTTCCTGGCGGGAAATCGACACGGCCGCGATCAGCACGATGTTGTGCAGCAGCATCAGTTCCTCGGAATTCCGCTCCAGCTTCGACGCGATCGGCGCGAAGAAGACATTCGCCATGATCGCGCCGTAGAACGTGGTCAGCAGGGCCACCGCCATGCCGGGGCCGATCGCCTCCGGCGTGGACAGGTTGCCCAGCATCTGCACCAGGCCCACCAGGGTGCCGATCAAACCCATCGCCGGCGCCACGTCGGAGGCACGCCGCAACACCGCGACGGATTTCATGGTGCGCTGGTTGATCGAGTTCATCTCGCGCCGCAGCACACGCTCGATCTCGTCCGGCGGCACGGTGTCGACCACCATCTGCAGCGCCTGGAACAGGTATTCCTCCTCGTCCAGCTGGTCGAGGATCGATTGCAGCGACAGCGGGCTGTCGCGCCGCGCCTTGTCCGACAGGCGCAGCATCATCAGGGTCATTTCCGACGGCTGCTCCAGGCGCCGGAAAAACGCCTGGGCGATGACCCGCTGGGCGGCGAACACGTCGCGCGCGGAAAAGCTGACCATCGTGATGGCGTAGGTGCCCAGGATCACGATCATGATCGCCGGTATGTCGATGAAGGAGCCGGGCGAACCGCTCAGGACGATCGCGGTGACGATCAGGAAGACGGCGCCGGTCAGGCCGAGGACCGTCGCCATGTCGAGGCCGCGGAACCGCGGTTCCGCCTCCTCGTCGGCTGCACCCGCGCCGGCCTCCTCGTACTCAGCCACGCAACTCTCCTGCCATGCCCGGGATCGTCATCCCTAGCCTTGGGCGCTCTTGATGATCTCGGTCATCGTTATTCCCAGGCGGTCCTCGACCACCACCACCTCGCCACGCGCCACAAGCCTGTTGTTGACGTAGATGTCGATCGCCTCGCCGACCTTGCGGTCCAGCTCCACCACTGCGCCGCGGCCGAGCTTCAGCAGCTGGCTGACCTGCATGCTGGACTTGCCCAGCACCGCAGAGACCTGCACCGGAATGTCGAACACCGCCTCCAGCTCTCCGGCGGTGCGGGCCAGCGGCTCCTCGACCAGCGGGCCGTCCTCGTCGCCCTCCATCTCCGCGGGCGGCGGCTGGTCCTTGTCCAGTTCGTTCAGCTTGAACTCGTTGTCGTCAGCCATGTCTCACTTTCCCGCCGCGACGTGCGGCGCCGGGCTGCCAGGAGCCCCCTGCGGCTGTACCACGCCGGGTTGCGGCATCCTGCAGGCCCCTTGCGGCCTGCAGGGATCGCCGGTCCGGTTCCCGCCTGCCGACGCTGTCCTCATTCGGCCGCCGCCGCCAGCCCACGGCCCTGCAGGTAGCTGCGCACGGCCGTATCGATCTCCTGCATCAGGTCGCCCCGGCTGCGCGCGGCCTGGCCTTCCGACCAGACCAGCCGGGCGTCGGTGGCCGCGCAACCGGGCTCCGGCTTCACCACCAGGCGGCCGGCAAAGCCGTTCGCCGTCGCCAGTTCCTGCAGCCTGTCCTGCACCGCCTCGGCGATCTCGGGCGCCAGGACGACGACGACCTGCGGTTCGTCGCGCAGCTGGCTGATGCAGTCGGAGACCAGGGCTTCGACTTCCGCGGTCGGCTGCGCCTCCATCAGGCGGTGGGCAAGCTGGCCGGCAACGGCCTGCGCGATCTCGATCGACTGCCGTGTCAGCATATGGCCGGTGGCCTCCTCCGACGGGCCGAGCGTGGCCATCTGGCTGCCGATCTGGTCCAGGGCCTGGGCGATCGCGGCGTTGATCTCCGCCCGCGCTTCCGCCAGGCCGGCCTCGTGGCCGGCGGCATAGCCCTGTTCCCGCGCGTCGCTCAGCTCCTCCTGGCGCTGCCGCTCGAACTCGTCCCGCTTCGGGGAGCGATAGGCTTCCTGCGCCTCGGCCGACGGATCGAACTGTTGGCCGAAGGTGAACTTGCGCACGTTCGCCGCGGCCTTGGCGCCGGGCTTGACCACCCGCGGCCCTTCCGGCGGTGGCGCCCGGGTGCCCGGCGCGGAAACGCCCGAATCATCGACCACGGCCGGGACCTCCCGCGGCGGCGATGGTGGCAATGGGCCGTTCAGTAGACCAGCTCATCCTCGCCCTTGTTGTCCGCCAGAATGATCTCGCCCTTGGTGGCCAGGTCCTTGGCGATATTGACCATCGCCATCTGGGAATCGTCGACGTCGCGCAGGCGCACCGGGCCCATGGCCTCCATGTCCTCGCGCAGGATCTTGCCGGCGCGTTCCGACATGTTGGAGAAGAACAGGTCGCGCAGCGCGTCGGAGGCGCCCTTCAGGGCCAGCGCCAGCTTGTCCTTGTCGACGGCCCGCAGCAGGGTCTGGACACCCGACGGGTCGAGCTTGATCAGGTCCTCGAAGGTGAACATCAGCGCCTTGATGCGCTCCGCCGCATCGCGGTTGCGCTCCTCCAGCGAGGCGATGAAGCGGTTCTCGGTATTGCGGTCCAGGTTGTTGAAGATCTCGGCCATCATCTCGTGGCTGTCGCGCCGCGCGGTCCGCGCCAGGTTCGACATGAACTCCACCCGCAGGGTCTGCTCGACCTTGTCCAGCACCTCCTTCTGGACGGACTCCATGCGCAGCATGCGCATGATGACCTCCATCGCGAACTCCTCCGGCAGGGCGGCGAGGACGCGGCTGGCATGGTCGGAGCGGATCTTCGACAGCACGACGGCGACGGTCTGCGGATACTCGTTCTTCAGGTAGTTGGCGAGCACCGTCTCGTTCACGTTGCCCAGCTTGTCCCACATCGTGCGGCCCGCCGGGCCGCGGATCTCTTCCATGATCAGGTCGACGCGGTCCTGCGGCAGCGCCTTGCCGAGCAGCCGTTCGGTGCTCTCGAAGGTGCCCATCAGCGAGCCGGTGGAGGAGAACTGGTTGGCGAACTCGACGAACAGCTTCTCGATGGCCTCCGAGGTGACATTGCCCAGGTTGGCCATCTCCTGCGAGATTTCCTTGATCTCCTCGTCGTCGAACAGCGGCCAGAGATGCTGGCCGAACTCCTCGCCCAGCGCGAGCATCATCAGCGCCGCCTTCTGCGGCCCCCGCAATGTCGCGGTGGACATCATCGGCCGCCGGCCGGGACCGTCACGTCCGGACATTGGCAATCTCCTCTGTCACATCGTGGTCACGGCGGCGCGTCGCGGCGCCTGCCATGCCCCTTCTTGCGGGTCGCAGCATCGTCAGTGTCTCACGCCGCCCGGCGCGCAGGCCAGGGCCGGGCGGAAGTCCGGGCCGACGGGCTGGAGCCGCTGTGCCACCGCGGATCAGCCGCCCTGGTACAGCCAGTTGCGCATGATCGCGATCGCCTCGTTGGGGTTGCGCTCCACGATCTCGCCGATCTTGCTGAGGCTCGAGGCCTTCACCTGGCCCTCGATGCGGGCGATGTCGATCATCTCCTCCAGCCCGGAGCGCGGGCGCCCCAGCTGCGCGAGGTCCGCACCCGCCGGCAGGTCGTCGCCGCCGCCGCCGCCCTGCGGGCGCGCCGCGATCATGTCCGGTCCGCTGAGCCGTCCGCCGCCGGCGGTGGCCAGCGCGGTCCCGCCGCCGAGCGGGCCGCCGCGCACCACGCGGCTGACGATCGGGCGCGCAACGAACAGGATCGCCAGCAGGCCGAGAATGGCCAGGATCCCGACTTCGCCCAGCCGGAACAAGTCGCTGCGGCTCATGCCGAGGAAGCCTTCCTCCGGCGGCGCGTCGCCCAGCGCCTCGTTCACCGTGAAGGGCAGGCTGACCAACTGAAGCTCGTCGCCGCGATCCTCGTCGAAGCCCATTGCCGTGCGGACCAGCTGCTCGAACTGCTGCAACTGCTCCGGCGGGCGCGGCTGGAACGTCACGTTGCCGTCCTGCCCGGTGACCGGGACCTGGTTGATCAGCACCGCGACGGACAGGCGGCGCACCCTGCCGGACTCCCGGATCTGCGTCGTCACCGTGCGGGAGATCTCGAAATTCGTGGTTTCCTCGGTGCGCTCGCTGGCCTGCCTGTTGCGGGGCGCACCGGCGCCATCCTCTGCCGGCAGGTTGTTGGCGACGCTGACGGTGTCCGCATCGCCCTGGCTGGAGTTCTCGGTCTCGTTGACGTTCTGGATCGACCGCGCGACCTGGCTCTCCGGGTCGAACTGCTCGATGTTCGAGGTGACCCTGTCGAAATCCATGTCGGCATTGACCTCGGCACGGACATTGCCGATGCCGACCGAGCGTTCCAGCAGCCCCTCGATGGCATGGCGCAGCCGGTCCTCATAGCCCTTGCGCGCATCGATCGCCTCGGTGGAGCCGGATGCCTTGGTCACGTCGTCGGAGCCGCTGGCCAGCAGCTCGCCCTTGTCGTCCACGATCGAGATGCGGCCGGTGGACAGGTCCGGGACCGCGGCGGCCACCAGGTTCTGGATCGCGCGCACCTGCTCGCGGTCGAGGCTGCGGCTGAGCCGCAGCACGATCGAGGCCGAGGATTCCTGCGTCTGGTTCTCGAACACGCCGCGCCGCGGCAGCACCAGATGCACGCGCGAGTTGGTGACCCCGTTGATGGTACGGATGCTGCGCGCCAGCTCGCCCTCGAGTGCGCGGGTCCGGTTCAGGTTCTGCACGAAGCTGGTGGCGCCGAAACTGTCGCTGCGGTCGAACAACTCGTAGCCCAGCGAGCCGCCTGACGGCAGACCCTGCTGCGCCAGCGCCATGCGGGCGCGCAGGACCTCGTCCTGCGGCACCAGGATCTGGCTGCCGTCGCCGACCAGCTCGTACGGCATGTTCATGGCATCCAGCTGCGTGGCGATCGCGCCGGCTTCCTGGATGTTCAGATCGCTGTACAGCATTCCCATCGGCGGCTGCGAGACGCGCATGATCAGGAATGCAAAGAAAGCGATCAGGCCTGCCGAAACGGCCAGAATCATCGCAACACGCGCGACACCCAGGCCGCGGAGGGTGTTCAGGATATTTTCCACAGCGAAACGCCCTGTCTGACCCCTGGTCCCTTCCCCTCCGTACTGCCGGAGGGTCAGGACTGTCCTACGCCGAAAGTATGAACATCATCTCAACGCCGACCCGATCAGGCCCCGCAGCCCCGCACGATGGATCGCCCGGCGGGTCCCACCGCCGGCGGCAATTCCGCCCTCTCGCCCAGGCACCGATCTTAGTGCAGGGATACCGGGCAAAAATTACCTAGTCGGACGATACATGAATTTGGCGATTGTGAACACGGGCAATCAAGGTCGGTCGGTCAAACAACTGAAATGCCTTGCGAAACCGGGCCCGGCCCGATCTGCGTGACAGGCCGTCCCGGTGGCGTGCCGGAAACCCGGCCCGCGACCCGCCCCGGGCCGGGACCGTGCCGGCCGGGCAGGCCCGGACATGCGTGTGGCGCCCCGGCCGGACCGGGGCGCCACAGAGCAGGGGCGCGGCAGGCGCGGAATGCGATCAGCGCTTCAGGCGGATGATCTCTTCCAGCATTTCGTCGGACGTCGTAATCAGCTTGCCGGAGGCCGAATAGGCCCGCTGCGTGACGATCATGTCGGCGAACTCGGTCGCCAGGTCCGTGGTGGACTGCTCCAGGGAGTTGGGCGAGACCAGGCCGGAGCGGCCGGTGCCGGCCCAGTTCTCCAGGGCGTTGCCCGACGCCACGGTCTCGCGGAACACGTTGCCGGTCTCCGCCGACAAGCCATTGGCATTCTGGAAGGCGACGATCGGGATCCGGTAGATCTTCTGGCTCTGGCCGTTGTCGAACTGGGCGGAGACGATGCCCTCGTTGCTGATCGCCATGCCGGTGAAATTGCCCGACTTGTAGCCGTCCTGGGTATAGGCGGAGACCGAGAAGTTCTCGCCGTAGTTGGTCAGGCCGTCGGTCTGGCCCACGGTCCCGATGTCCAGGTCGACGGTGCTGTCGGTCGTGGAATTGCCCCAGTCGATCACCAGCGCCGAGAAGTCCGGCAGGGCGGAGGGCGCGCCGGTTGCGGCGAACTCGGCGGTGCCGGCGGCCGGCGTGATCGTGCCGTTTGCACTGCCGTCGGAGGCCAGGGTGGGATTGCCGATCGCGATGTCCCATGCGCCCGTGCCGCCGCCGCCGGCCGCATCATAGGTGAAGGTGAGCTGGATGTTGTTGGCCAGCCCCTTCTGGTCGAACACCTGGATGGTGGTCGTGTAGTTGTCGGTGTCGGCTGCGTTCGCCGGCAGGTTGGAGTTCAGGTCGGCCGACGTGGTCGCCCGCGCGGTGCCGGTGAAGTTGGCGATCCGGACCGGGGTCAGGTTGGCCACCTCGGGCACGCTCAGCGCGTTGATCTGCGCATCGGTCAGGCCGGCCGCCAGTTCCAGCCCCAGCAGGTTGTAGCCGGCGGTGTTGGTCAGGTAGCCGTCGGCGTTCAGCTTGAACTCGCCCGCACGGGTGAACAGCCGGTCCCCGGAGGTCGAGGTCGGCGCCACCGGGAAGAAGCCCTGGCCGTTGATGCCGATATCGGTTGCCGAGGTGGAGGCCTGCAAGAGCCCCTGCTCGTCGATATTGGCGACCGGCTTCACGCGGACGCCGCCGGCGGAATAGGCATCCACCTGCCCGGCATTTGTCACCAATGTCTGGAAGGCCGAGGAGCTTTTCTTGTAGCCCACGGTCTGCACGTTGGTGATGTTGTCGGAGATGATCGCCATCGCCGTGCTTTGCGAATTCATGCCGGTCACACCGGCATAGAGGGCAGAGAACAGGCTCATCTCGGGCTCTCCTCAGCTGAACGATGCTGTCGGCGCGGTGGCGCGGGTGCGCCGCCGCGAGGCTCAGCTTTTCGTTAGTTCGTGGCGGGCGTCTTGACGCCCATGATGTTGTCGACATCGATCAGCACGTCGCCCATGGCGAGGCTGGTCGCACCGTTGCGGTTCTCCACCGCGGTGACCTTGCCGAGCACGGTGGCGTCGATGTCGATCTGCTTGTCGTTCCGGTCGAAGGCGGAGACCACCAGGGTATAGGCGCCGTCCGGCTGCTGGATGCCGCTGTTCGACTGCCCGTCCCAGGTCAGGTTGTGCGTGCCGGCGGCACGTGCGGCCTCGCCGAAGGCGACGACCTTGCCGGCAGAATCGGCGATCGCATATTCCGCCCGCTCCGCCGAGACCGGCAGGGAGTAGGTCCAGCGGGCCTGCTCGGCCGACAGCATCGTGGTGTTGCCGACCGCCTCGATATCCTCGCCCAGATAGCTCAGGAACGACGCGGCCTGGCCGCGCCGCACGTCGGCGATCAGGGAATCCAGGTTCTTGTTGCTCAGGATCGCCTGTTCGACCTGGCTGAAGCTCACCAGCTGTTCGGTGAACTGCGCGGAGTCCATCGGATCCAGCGGATCCTGGTTGCGCAGCTGCGTCGTCAGCAGGGTCAGGAAGGTGTCGAAGTTCTCGGCGAGCTTCGCCTGCGCCTTGTCGGGCGAGGTGAGCTGCGCGTTCGAACCGCTGGCAAGGCTGGCTACGTCCATCACCCTATTCCTTCATCACGCGACGATGTCGAGGGCACGGTCGCTGTGCCATTGCGGCGTGGCGGCGTCGGCTTCGGCCGTCACCAGGCCGGCGTCGCCCTGGCCGTCATCCTTGCCGGCCAGCTGGCTGCCGCCCTTGTCATCGCCGGTCGGCGCCCCGCGGCCATCGTCGCGGAGCGAGAAGCTGAGCCCGTTGCTGTCGGTCTTCAGCCCGGCATCCTGCAGCGCCTGCTGCAGGCTGCGGCTGTCGCGCTGCAACAGGTCGAGCGTGTCCTGGTTGTCCGCTGTCACCACCGCGGTCACGGCGCCGTCCTGCATGTGCAGGCGGACATCCACGCGACCGAGATCGGCGGGCTCCAGCTGGATCCGGATCATGTCCATGCCGTCCCGGACCTGCGCGGCGATGCGCACGGCGACCTGCTCGACAGGCGGCTGCGGCATCGGCATGCGGGCCTGCTGGACGGCCTGCTGCGCCTGCGCCGGGGCGGGGCGCTGTGCCTGCTCCGCCTGCCCCAATGCCTGCGCCGGGTTGCTTGTGCTGCCTGCGGCCTGGGCGGCGGACTGCGAACCGCTGCCGGCTGCCTCTGCCCGCAGGGCCTCGCCCCCGCCATTGGCGGGTGCGGCGCGCAGGGCGGCGGCCTCGCGGGCCATCGCCTCGCGGCCCTGCCCTGCAAGGGCGGCGGCGAACTGGTCGGCGCGCGCCTGCGCGCCTGCCGGGTCGGTCTGGGCCTGGGGCTGCGACTGGAGGAATTGGGTCGGCGTCTGGCCGTTCTGGCCACCCATATTGGACTGAGAGCCGGAATTGCCGTTCTGGCCCTGTCCGCCGACCTGCTCGCCGGCCGCGAGAATGAGTGTGCCGGGTGCCGTGCCCTTGCCGAACACGGTGCCCAGGGTTGGATTGCCCGCCGCGGCGGGTTGAATGAGGGCTTCGCGCTTGTCGCCGCGGCGCACCGCGGCATCCGCCAAGGCGTCCTGCCGCCAGGCCGCCCGGCCGTTGGCACCCAGTGCCAGGCCGGCCTGCAGCTCGCCGGCCGCTGCGCCATCCACGGCCGCGGGGGCAAGGACGTCCCCCTGGGCGCCGCCGGCCAGGGCCGGCGTCGCGGTGGTCGCCATCAGCTGCTGCTGCATGCCGGGCAGGGCGGGGCCCATCTCGGCGAGCATCTGCGGACGCAGGTCGAAGGGGAGGAACTCGGTCACGGTGGCGGGACGGTCGGCCGGCGCCTGACGGCGCGGCTTGTCATCCTCGGCCACCGATTTCTCGTCCTCTTCCATCTCCTCCAGCAGGCTCTCTTCCTCGAGATCGTCCATCCCGCTGTCGTCGAAGGCCTGTTCATAGGCCCGGTCTGCCTTTCGGGCGGCCTCGGAGGCGGCAAGTATGTCCGCGAAGGAGTCGAAGCCGGGGCGCGCTTCCGCGCCGCGTCCGGCCTGATCCGCGCCCTGGAACGCGCTCTTGGCGAGCGCGGCCGGGTCGGCCTTCAATGCGATCAAGTCCATGGTACCCATGGTGACCTCATACCTGTTGCGGCACTTGCCGCGTCCGAGAACCCGATGCGGCATTTGCTGCCGCATGGACCGATCTGGAGGCACCTTGTGTCGATGCCTGTTTGCACCCGTCGGTTTCCGGGCAGCAGGTTTGCAAGCGGGGTGCCAGATTCCGGGCCGGGCGGAAAACCCCTTGTTCGCCAATCGCTTGCCCGCTGCGCCCGGCCCGGCGCCCCGGTCGCGGGGGGTGTCGCGGCAGGATTTGCCAGTCCCCTTCGCGGCAGGCTTTGCCGCAGGTCGGCAGGAATCGTGCCGGAGGATCCCCGCCCGGCGGTCCCGCCGCAGGTTCCCTGGCGGATTGCCCTGCGGCCGGGGCCGCATATATTGCCGGCATGACCGACCCTGAGCTTTCCGCGCCCGACCTGCCCGATCTCGACCTTGGCGGCCCGCCCTGGGCGACCCGCATCGTCGTCGCGATGTCGGGCGGGGTGGATTCCTCCGTCGCCGCCGCGCTTCTGGCGGAGGCGGGCTACGACGTGGTGGGCATCACCCTGCAGCTCTACGATCACGGCGCGGCGGTACAGAAGAAGGGTGCCTGCTGCGCCGGGCAGGACATCCACGACGCCGCGCAGGTCGCCGCCCGCCTGGGCATTCCGCACTATGTGCTGGATTACGAAAGCCGCTTCCGCGACGCGGTGATGGAGGATTTTGCCGATACCTACCTGGCCGGGTCGACGCCGATCCCCTGCATCCGCTGCAACGAGCGGGTGAAGTTCCGCGACCTGCTGGGCACCGCGCGCGACCTGGGGGCCGCGGCCCTGGCCACCGGCCACTACGTCCGGCGTCAGGCCGGGCCGCGGGGGCCGGCCCTGCTGCAGGGGCGCGACTTGAGCCGCGACCAGAGCTATTTCCTGTTCTCCACCACCGCCGAGCAGCTCGGCTTCCTGCGCTTCCCGCTGGGCGGGATGGCGAAGGCGGAGGTGCGTGCCCATGCCGCCCGCTTCGGCCTGCCGGTGGCGGAAAAGCCCGACAGCCAGGACATCTGCTTCGTGCCGCAGGGGCGCTATGCCGACGTCATCGAGCGGCTGCGGCCCGGCGCGGCCGCGCCGGGCGAGATCGTCGACCTGGCGGGCCGGGTCCTGGGGCGCCATGACGGCATCCTGCGCTTCACCGTCGGCCAGCGCCGCGGCATCGGCCTCGCCGCGGCCGAGCCGCTCTATGTCGTGCGCCTCGATGCCGACCGCGCCCGGGTCGTGGTCGGCCCGCGCGCGGCGCTGCTCTGCCGCGGCCTTACCCTGAAGGACTGCAACTGGCTGGCGCCCGCGGAAGGCCCGTTCGAGGCCGCGATCCGCGTGCGCTCCACCCATCCCCCGGTGCCGGCGACGATCCTGCCGGGGCCCGGCGGCGCCGCCGAGGTCCGCTTTGCCGCGGCCCAGGAAGGCGTCGCGCCCGGCCAGGCCGGCGTCGTCTATGACGGCGCGCGGGTGCTGGGCGGCGGCTGGATCGCCGCGACCCTGCCGCTCCTGTCGGAGGCCGGGAGCCGCGCGGCCTGAAGCCTGCCGGCGCCGACCCGGAACCGGCCCCGACCCGGAAGCGACCGATACCGGAACCAGCCTGACCTGGGACCTGCCCTGGTCTAGCATCGGGGAATGACGATCTCCTTCGACGAATACCGGGCCCTCGGCGCGGCCGACCTGGTGGCGGCCTATCGCACCCATGCGCTGTCGCCGGTCGAGGCGGCGGAGACGGCGCTGGCGGCGATCGCCGCCATCGACCCGAAGATCAACGCGGTGTTCCATGTCGCCGCCGACGCGGCGCTGGCCGAGGCCCGCGCATCGCAGGCGCGCTGGCTGGCGGGCCGCCCGGCAGGGCCGCTGGACGGGGTGCCGACCGTGGTGAAGGACGGCCTGCCGATGCGCGGCGTGCCGGTCTATCGCGGCTCCATCGCCCTGGCCGCACATGCCCGGCCGCCGGAATTCGACGCCCCTGCCGTGGCGCGGCTGCGGGAGGACGGCGCGGTGCTGCTGGGCAAGACCAGCATGTGCGATTTCGGCATGCTGGGATCGGGCTACAGCTCGATGTTCGGGCCGGCCCGCAATCCCTGGGACCTGGACCGGACCAGCGGTGGCTCCAGCTCCGGCTCCTGCGCCGCCGTCGCGGCCGGGCTGGTGCCGGTGGCGGTGGGCACCGACATCGTCGGCTCGATCCGCCTGCCGGCATCGTTCTGCGGCCTGGCCGGGCTGAAGCCGAGCTATGGCCGGGTGCCGCTCTATCCCAATTCCAGCCCGGCGGCGGTGGCCGGCCCGCTGGCGCGCAATGTCGCCGACATGGCGCTGCTGCTGGGCACCATCGCGCGGCCCGATCCCCGCGACTTCGCCGCCCTGCCGTACGATCCGAACCTGGCCGCGGCCCTGGCGGCCGGCCCGCCGGTGCCGGGCCGGGTTGGCGTGCTGCGGTCCATCGGCTTCGGCCCCGACCTGGACCCGGAGGTCGCGGCCCTGGTCGCCGCGGCGCTGGACCGGCTGGCGGATCTGGGCTGGGCTCTGGAGGAGGTGGCCTCTCCCGTCACGCCGGAAGACGCCGCCACGCTCGAGGATTTCTACCGGCTGCGGCCGCTGGCGGAGCTCGACGCGCTGCCGGAAGACGCGCGCCGGGCGGCCACCGTCCTCGATGCCTGGAGCGGCGAGGCGCGGGCCTTCACAGGGCTGCAGCACTACAGACAGTTCCTGAAGACGCAGGAGGTGCGTGAGCGCATGCTGGCCCTGGCCGCGCCCTTCGACCTTCTCGCCCTGCCCACCGTGCCGGTGCCGGCCTATGCGGCGGAGCTGCCGACCCTGCCGGGGCAGTCGCTGCACGCACCGTTTGCCAATACCCTGCTGTTCAACCTGACGGAGCAGCCGGCCGTCTCGCTGAATTGCGGATTCACCCGTGCCGGCCTGCCGGTCGGACTCCAGTTGGTCGGCCGGCGCCATGACGATGCCGGCCTGTTGCGCCTGGCCCATGCCCTGGAAGGCGCCCTGGGGCTGCGGCCGGACTGGCCCGACCTTACCTGATATCCCGGAGCCTGACACTGCGGGTCCTGACACGGCGGGTCCCCCTGCGGGGGGCCGCACTTGCCTGTCGCGGGCCGGAATGCCGATACTCCACCGTGCCGGTGTCGCGCCTGTCGTGACCTGCGGTTGCGACACATGACAAGCCGGGCGGGGGCGAATGCCGACCTGGCGGGCGGGAGGCGCGATGAAATTCACCTGGTTCAACCTGATGCCCTGGCCCTATCTGCCGGACGATTTCCGGCAGGCGCACCGCTCGGTCTGGGTCGACATCCCCTCCCGGCTCTACGACCCGGAGCAGGGCCATCACCTCTATCACCGCTATCTGGACCAGCTGGAATATGCGGAAGAGCTGGGCTTCGACGGGATCGGCGTGAACGAACATCACGCCAATGCCTATGGCCTGATGCCCTCGCCCAACATCATGGCCGCCACCCTGTCGCGGCGCACCTCGAAGGCGGCGCTGGTGGTGCTGGGCAATTCCATCGCGCTCTACAACCCGCCGATCCGGGTGGCGGAGGAATTCGCCATGCTGGACGTGCTGTCCGGCGGGCGGCTGGTGGCGGGCTTCCCCGTCGGCACCTCGATGGACACGAACTATGCCTATGGCACCGTGCCGGCGCTGACCCGGGAGAAATATGCCGAGGCGCACGACCTGATCATGCAGGCCTGGGCGGCCGACGAGCCGTTCGCCTTCAACGGCCGCTACACCCAGCTGCGCTATGCCAATTGCTGGCCGAAGCCGATCCAGCGGCCGCGGCCGCCGGTCTTCATCCCCGGCGGCGGCTCGGTGGAGACCTACGACTTCTGCCTCGACAACGACTATGCCTATTCGTACCTGTCCTTCACCGGCTACAAGCGGGCGCAGAAGCTGATGGACGGCTTCTGGGACCAGGTCGATGGGCGCGGCCTGGACCGCTCGCCCTATCGCGCGGGGTTCGCCCAGACGATCTGCGTCGGCGAGACCGACGCGGAGGCCGAGCGGCTCTATGCGGCGCATGTCTCCTATTTCTACAACCGCTGCCTGCACGTCTTTCCCGGCTTCGCCGATGCGCCGGGCTACCGCACCGTCAAGACCCTGCAGGCGCAGGCCCTGTCGCAGCTGACCCGCGCCAGCCTGAACGAGATGGCCTCGCTCAGCTGGGGCCAGCTGCTGGAGGGCGGCCATGTCATCGCCGGCAGCCCGGACACCGTGGCGGAGCGGATGGAGGCGCTGATCCGGGGCCTCAGGGTCGGCAACATCTTCTGCCTGATGCATGTCGGCGACATGCCGGACGAGAAGACCCGGCATTCCACCCGCCTGTTCGCGGAGCAGGTGATGCCGCGGCTGCGCAACCTCTGGCCCGAATTCGGCAACCATGACGACCGCTTCTGGATCCACCCGATGGAACCGCGGGCCGTGCCCGCGCCGGCCGACCGCGCCCAGGCGGCCGAGTGATGGAGGCCGCCGCGATGGAGGTACGCCACGTAGAGACCGCCGGCGGCCGCGCCCGGGTTCGCGTCTATCAGGGCGGGCAGGGGCCGGACCTGCTTTATCTGCACGGCGCCGGCGGGCTGTTCCCGGACGACCCCTTCCTGGCGCGGCTGGCGGCGGACTACCGGGTCCATGCCCCGCTGCTGCCCGGCTACGAGGATTCCGAGGGCGCTGAGCATCTGCGCTCCATGCTGGACGTGACCCTGCATGCCTTCGACGTGGTGGAGGCGCTGGGGCTGGAGCGGCCGCTGCTGGTCGGCCATTCGATGGGCGGCATGATCGCCGCCGAAATGGCAGCCATCGCCCCGATGGCGGTCGACCGGCTGGCCCTGCTGACCCCGGCGGGGCTGTGGTTCGATGCCGCGCCGATGCCGGACATCTTCGCCAAGCTGCCGTTCGAGCTGCCGGACCTGCTGTTCCACGACAGCGCGCTGGGCACGCGGATGCTCACCGCCGGCCTGGACCTGGACGATCCCGCCTTCCTGGGCGCGTTCATGATCATGAATGCCCGCCGCCTGGGCATGGCCGGCAAGCTGCTGTTTCCGATCCCCGACCGCGGCCTGAAGGACCGGCTCTACCGCATCCGCGCCCGCACGGCATTGATCTGGGGGGCGGAGGACCGGTTGATCCCCGAGCGCCCCTATGCGCAGGGCTTCGCCGACGGGATAACGGGCGCGACCCTGACCTCGATCCCGGCCGCCGGCCATATGGTGCAGTACGAGCGGCCGGAGGAGGCCCTGGCGGCGATCCGTGCCGTGGCGTAGGCCCGCCGGCGGGGAGGTCCGGCGCATTACATATTGACACCCCGGCCGCGGCCCGGTATCTGCCGCGACCTGACCCGTTCCCGTATGCCTGCGGCCGTGCCGGACGGATCCTGTGGCGGAGTAGCTCAGCTGGTTAGAGCAGCGGAATCATAATCCGCGTGTCGGGGGTTCGAGTCCCTCCTCCGCTACCAATCCTGCCCGATGCGCGACGAAGCGGCGGGCCGGCGCATGCAGGCATCCCGTTCCTGGGGCATGCCATGTCCGCGCAACCACGCGATCTCACCGGCGCCGACATTGTGCGGCGGCTGCGCGACAACCGCCATCTGCTGGAGAAGTATGCCGTGCGGCGCGCCGCCCTGTTCGGCTCCTATGCGGACGGCCGGCAGACCGCCGACAGCGATATCGACCTGCTCGTCGAGTTTGCCGTGCCGAGCTACGACAATTTCAGCGGGCTCAGCGACGACCTGGCAACCCTGTTCCAACGGCGGGTGGATATCCTGACCCCTGCAGGACTGGACGGCATCCGTGTCGCCTCGGTGGCCGAAAGCATCCGCAGTTCGCTGTTGTATGTCTGAGCGGGGCGACCTCGAGCTCGTCGCGGACATGCGCGAGGCCATCGCGCGGATCGAACGCTACACCGCCGGCCGGAGCTACGAGACTTTCCTGCAGGAGACGATGGTGCAGGACGCTGTCGTCCGGAACCTTGAGATTCTCGGGGAGGCGGCGAAGCGCCTGTCGCCGGCGTTCCGGTCGGCACATGACGGCATCGCCTGGACCGCGATCGCCGGCATGCGGGACCGGCTGATCCATCATTATTCCGGCGTGAACTGGGATATCGTCTGGGACGTGGTCGTCACCAAGCTGCCGGCCCTGCGGGCGGTGTTGAGCGACGCGCGCTGACAGGACAGGTCGCTCGCGCGACCGATCGCGCCACGGATTACCGCCCTTCAACGGCGATTGTTTTGCGAAACCGCGACGGGTCACAGAAAAATTCCTGCGCCCTGTCGGCATGCCGTTTCCCGAGGCGTCTTCCAGACAGAACCGGATCGGGAGCGAGCCGATCCGGAAACGCAAGGAGCAGCGCCATGCCGCATACCGTCCGCCTGCATCGTGTCCTGGCCACCAGGCCCGCCAAGGTCTATCGGGCGTTTCTGGAGCCCGATGCGGTGGCCAGCTGGCTGCCGCCCTTCGGCTTCGTCTGCACCGTCCACGAACTGGATGCCAGGGTGGGAGGGCGGCACAGGATGACGTTCCGGAACTTCACCACCGGCGGCAGCCATGCCTTCGGCGGGACCTATCTCGACCTCGTGCCCGACGAACGGCTGGTCTACACGGACGCCTTCGACACGCCCGATCTGCCGGGCGAGATGACGGTCACCGTGACATTGAAGGCGGTCTCGGTCGGCACCGAACTGAATGTCGAGCAGCAGGGCATCCCGGAGGCGATACCGCCCGAGGCCTGCTATCTGGGCTGGCAGGACTCCCTGTGGAAGCTCGCCAGGCTCGTCGAGCCCGAGATCAACGAGTAGCGCGGCACCGGCCGGCCCTGCCGGAGGGCCATCGCCCTGCCATGCGCCGGCAGCTCAGGCACCCGCACCCGCGGTGCTGCCGGCGCCGGTGCGGCTGCGTGACAGGAGATCTTGCGCCACGCGCAGCGCGGCCTCGTCCCGGAACTGCGGCGCGACGACCTGCACCCCGATCGGCAGCCCGCGCACCCCCTGCAGCAACGGGATGGAGACGCAGGCGGCGTAGAGCAGAGTCCAGGAACTGTTCATGACCGGATCGCCCGTGCTGGCGAGACCTTCCGGCGCCTCGCCGGTCGCGCTCAGGCACAGGACGGCGTCGAGCCCGTGATCGCGGCAGAGTGCCGCGAAGCGGCGCCGGCACTGTGCGCCAAGCGCGACGGCGGCGGCATGCTGGGGGGCGGTGTGGCGTGCCGCCCTTTCGAGCCCCAGCAGGAAGGATTCACTCAGCAGCTCCTGGTGACGCAGGCGCTCGTCCGCGAAACCCCGGTACAGTTCGAAGTCGTGGATCGCCCGCGCCGCTGCGGAAAGGCCATCGAACTCGGCCGGCAGGTCCAGGGTTTCGACGGCCAGCCCCGAGATGCGCAGCGACTCGATATAGCGCTCCATCGCCTCGCGGGCGGCCGGCGCCGCCAGCTGCCAGTCTGGCCCCCGGCAGAACGCTATCGTCGGCCTGGGGCAGTCCGCATCTTCCGGGACGGGGACCGGCCGGACGCCCGACAGGCAGCGGTAGACGAGCGCGCAATCGGCAACCTCGCGCGCCAGAATGCCTATGGTGTCCAGCGATTCCGCCAATGCGCGCACGCCGACCCGGACGATCCGGCCGAAGCTCGGCTTGAACCCGACAATGCCGCAATAGGAGGCGGGACGGATCACCGAGCCCAATGTCTGGGTGCCCAATGCGACAGGCACCATCCCTGCGGCGACTGCCGCAGCCGAGCCGGAGGAGGATCCGCCCGGCGTGTGGCCCGGGTGCACCGGATTGCGGGTCCGGGCCGGGGGCCAGGCCGCGAACTCGGTCGTGGCGGTCTTCCCCAGGACGATGGCGCCGGAAGCCCGCAGCAGCGCCACCGCACTGGCATCCGCCGCCGGCCGGTGGCCGGCGAAGATCGCCGAGCCATAGGCGGTCGGCATGTCGTGGGTGTCGAAGATGTCCTTGACGCCGACCGGCAGACCCCGCAGCGGAGCGGTCGCCCGGTCCGGCGCGCAGCCCTCGAGGCAATGCGCGGCCGCGATCGCCGAGTCCGTCGCGAGATGGGACCAGGCCTGCAGTTCGGCGTCGCCGTCCTGGATGCGCTGCAGGCAGTCCTCGACCAGCCCGAGCGGCGAGAGTTCGCCCGTCGAGAACCTCTCGAGCGCGGTGCAGGCAGTTGGAATCTCGTCGGTCATCGCGGTACCTGTAAATGGATGCGGGCGCGGCACTGGCCGGCCGCAATGTCAATCCGCTTGATCCATGCCGCGAAAGCGGCGTTAGATCCCCGGCGTGATCCGGTAACCGGAAAGGGGCTTGCATGTACGATCTGATCCTGCGGCAGGGCCGCGTCGTGGATCCTGCACAAGGCACCGACCGGGTGGCGGACATCGCGTTCGCCGATGGCAGGGTCGCTGCGATCGAGGCGGTGCTTCCCGGGCCGGCGGCCGCGGAGCGGGACGTTTCGAACTGCATCGTCTGTCCCGGCCTGATCGACCTGCACGCCCATGTCTATTGGGGCGGGACCGCCATGGGCGTCGATGCCGAGATGGTGGCCCGCCGCGCGGGCACCACAACCCTCATCGATGCGGGAAGTGCCGGGGCCGCGAACTTCCACGGCTTTCGCAGGCATGTCATCGAGGCCACGCCGCTGCGCGTGCTGGCCTTCCTCAACATCGCCTTCCCCGGCATCTATGCCTTCAGCAGCAAGGTGATGGTCGGGGAATGCGGCGAACTGCGGCTGTTGCACCCGGGCGAGTGCCTGCGCGTGGTCAACGAGAACCGCGACCTGATCGTCGGAATCAAGGTCCGCGTCGGCCGCACCGCCAGCGCGGCCCAGGGGGTCGCCCCCCTGGAGATGGCACTGGAAGTCGCCGAGGAGGCCGGCCTGCCGGTGATGGCGCATATCGACGACCCGCCGCCCAGCCGGCGCGACGTCCTTTCGCGGCTGCGGCCGGGGGACATCTTCACCCACTGCTTCCGTCCCTTTCCCAATACCGTGCTGCGTGCCGACGGGGAGGTCTGGGACGACGTGATGCTGGCGCGCGAGCGCGGCGTGCTCTTCGACATCGGGCATGGCGGCGCATCGTTCGGCTTCGCCGTGGCCCGCGGCATGCTGGCAAAGGGGTTCACGCCGGACGCGATCTCCAGCGACGTGCATGCGCTCAGCATCGACGGGCCCGCCTTCGATCTGCTGGCGACCATGTCGAAGTTCTCCAATCTCGGCATCGACACCGTGGCGCTGATCCGTGCGGTGACCGCCGCGCCAGCGAAGGCCCTGCGCCGCCCGGACCTCGGGACCCTGGCGGTCGGCGCGGCGGGCGACGCCACCGTGCTCGCGGTCGAGAAGGGTCGCTTCGACTATCACGACGCGCTGGGCGAAACGCTGGTGGGCGACCATCGGCTGGTGCTGAAGGCGGTCGTGCTCGCAGGGGGTTTGTGGCAGCACTGATGCGCCCTAGCCGAAGGCCGGCGGCTCGGTCGGCCATGGGTTGAGCAGCTCCAGGGTCGCGGCCAGCCGCAGGAGCTGCCGGTCTGCGAAGCGGGATCCCACCAGCTGCAGGCCGACGGGCAGGCCGCTCCTGGTCTGGCCGGCGGGGATGCTGATCGCCGGCTGGCCGGTCAGGTTGAATGGCGCGCTGAAGGGGCTCCAGCCGTAGAAGGAGATTTCCCGGCCGGCGATCGTCCCGACGGTGCGCCGCCCGGCGGCGAAGGGTGGACAGGCGACAGCCGGCATCGCCAGCACGTCGGCCTGCTCGAACGTCGCGCGCACATGCTGCCACCATTCGATGCGCGCCAGCCCCGCATCGTAGAAGTCGAACGGGCCCAGCCGCTCGCCAGCCTTCACGTAGCCCAGCAGTTCCGGCTCGAAGGCATCGGGCCGCTCGGAGGCGGACGGGCCGAGCCGTCGCGCCAGGCCGGCCGTGAACAGGGTCTGCCAGAATCGCATCGGCGAGGGCCAGCCCGGGCGTCCGGTCGCCACGTCGTGACCGGCTTCCGACAGGCGCGCGGTCGCCCTGCGGCAGATCTCGACGACCTCGGGGTCAACCGCTTCGGCAAAGCCCAGGTCGTCGCAAAACAGCACGCGTAGCGGAGGTTCCCCGTCGGCCTCCGGCCTGGGCGGTTCGGCCGGCAGCGAATAGGGGTCCCGCTCGTCCGGCCCGGCCAGTTCCTGGTAGGCGACGGAAAGATCGGCCACGCTGCGTGCCATCGGTCCGACATGCTGCAGGCTCCAGTTCGGCCCGCCGGGGTGGTTCGGCACGCGACCGAAGGACGGCTTGAAGCCGAGGATCCCGCAGAACGAGGCAGGGATCCGCAAGGAGCCGCCGCCATCGGTGCCGATGTTCAGCGGTGCCATGCCGCACAGCGTGGCGACGGCAGCGCCGCCGCTCGAGCCGCCGCAGGTCAGCTCCGGGTTCCAGGGATTCCGCGTCACGCCGAACAGCAGGTTCTGGGTGACACCCATCCATCCGAAGGCCGGGGTGTTCGTCTTGCCCAGGAGAATGGCGCCCCGTTGCAGCAGCCGCTCAACCGCCGCGGCATCCGCCGCAGGCACCGCATCGGCGAACAACGGCGATCCCGAGGTGGTCCTCACGCCGGCGGTAGGCAGGGTGTCCTTCACCGAGAAGGGAATGCCGAACAACGGGTTCAGCCTGTCGGGTTCGCCGCTGGCAAACCGGCGCTCCGCGCGGCGTGCCGCCGCCATGGCGCTGTCGGCGGTTACGGTGACGAACGCGTTCACCTGCGGATTCAGGCGTTCGATCCGCTGGAGGCAGGCGGCGACAACATCGACCGGCGACAGTTCCCGCCGCCGGTAGAGCCTGCCGATTTCCGCGATCGACAGCAGGCAGGGCGCCTCATTCGCACTCGCCGACATGCTTCCTCCCTCAATTTCCCTTGACGCGCAATCCTGCATCGGTCACGGTTTCAAAGCAAAGTGAAATGTCAGTTTCAGCTCATTGAACGCGGAATTTGCAATTGCAGAAATCTGTCGCACAGCCGGATGGCGATCCCCAGGGCGGAAGCAGGCGCCGGGATTCCGCCTATGAGCGGCTGCTTTTCGCGATCATCTACGGCGATCTCGTCCCCGGGTCGGCGGTCGACGAGAAGACCCTGGCGGAGGATCACAAGCTCGGCCTGGCTGCGGTGCGCGACGCGCTCTACCGCCTGTCCCTGGAGGGGCTGGTGGAACGGCAGCCGCGCATCGGCACGCGCATCGGCACATTGGGCATCCGCGAACTGCGCGAAGTGTTCGAAGCCCGGGTCATGCTCGAGGGCGGCGTGGCCGAACTTGCGGCCGAGCGTGCCAATGCAACCGCGATCGCGGCGATGCGGCAGGCGCTCGAAGGATTCGAGCAGGTGGTGGAGGCGCGGGATTTCCGACGGCTGGTGCGCATGGATCGCGCCTTCCACCAGTCGCTCGCCAGTGCGACCCACAACGCGATGCTCCTGCGTCAGGTCACCCTGATCCACAACGATGCCGCGCGGTTCTGGTACTTCGGCCTTCCCCGCCTCGATCCGGCATCGGTATGTGCGGACATCGCGTCGCACATGGAGGTGGTGGACGCGATCGAACGCCGCGATCCGGCGGCGGCAAAGCGCGCGATGCGCGCCGTTCTCGGCCATTTCCCGGACAATGTGCGCGAGTTCCTGGCCGGGCCAATTCTCTTTCAGGACAGGAGGCTGGAGGCAGATGACTGAGGCAAAGGCGGATGAGGCGGAGCTTCACGGCGGCAGCGCCGAGGATCGGGCGCGCATCATGGGGCAGCATCGGGCCTACCTGCAGGCCAATGCCAGTTTCGACTGGCCGCGGCTGCAGGAGAAGATCTGGACCCGCGATGCCCATGCGACCTACTTCAACCTGAACGGCCATACCTATAACGGGCCGGAGCACTGGGTGCGCCTGTGGCAGTACTACGCCGACCAGGTGAATACCGGCGAATGGATCCCCTACGACATCGGCGGCGTGGTGAACGGCGACCTGGCGGTCGTCTGGTGCCATCGCAAGACGAAGATGGAATGGGTCGGCACCGACCCGCGGCCCGGGGACAAGCAGCATGTCGACCGGGACTTCGTCTCCCGCTCCACGATGGTCTTCCGCAAGGAGGACGGGGACTGGCGGGTCGTGCACGTGCATTTCTCCGAGGCGAACGACGGAGAGCGTCCCGGCGGTATCTGATGCCGGCGGGCCGAGGCGGTCGGATGCCGCCAACCGGCGCCATGGCGCCCAATGCTGACAGGAAAGAAGGGGCCGAGTCATGAGAGTCCAGAATCTCGCAAGGAGCGTATCGCTGGCCGGCGTCATTGCCGCGATGGGAGTCGCGCCGGTGCTGCTGTCGACACAGGCGAACGCGGAAGACGAAATCGAGGTGGGGGTCGTGCTGCCGATCACCAGCGTGCTCGCCCCCTATGGCAAGCCCTTCGTCGACGCGCTCGAAATGGCGGTCGCCGACGCCAATGCGGCAGGCGGTATCGATGGCCGGAAGATCGAACTTGTCGTGGAGGACAGCCAGGCCTCCAACACCGTGGCGATCAACGCGATCAACAAGGTGATGCGCGGTGACCCCGTCGCGGTGTTCGGCCCGGCGCTGGGCACGCAGATCCTGGCGATCATGCCGACGACAGAGCAGGCAAAGGTGCCGCTGATCGCCGGGCCAAGCACCCGCAAGGTGACGCAGCAGGGCGCCGACTACTTCTTCCGGAACAGCACCCACGACGCGATCGCGAAGGAGAACTGGACCCGCTACCTGGTGGAGGATCTCGGCAAGAAGAAGATCGGCATCCTCCATGTGGCAAACGAGTGGGGCTATTCCGGCCGCGACAACACGGCCGGCTTCCTCAAGGAGCTGTACGGCCTGGAGCCCGTCTCCATCGCGTCCTATCAACCGACGGACAAGGACCTGACCGCGCCGATCCTGCAGATGGTCAATGCCGGTGCGGATGCCATCGTGTCCCAGGGCCATCCGGTGGACGAGGCCCTGCTGGTCAAGCAGATGAAGCAGCTGGGAGTCGACGTGCCGCACATCGCCTCGGGCTCGCTCTGCGTCTCGGTGCTGCGCGGCCTGGTGAGCGCCGAGGAAGTGGCGGGGCATTATTGCGAAGGGCCGGACGTGATCCCGTCGCTCAGCGAGAAGCCGGCGGTCCAGGCCTGGGTCAAGGCGTACAAGGAGAAGACCGGGTTCGAGCCGGATATCTACGCGACGCACTACTACGACGCGATGAACATGCTGATCCAGGTGATGAGGCAGCAGGGCGCGGACCGCGAGAAGATCCGCGACGGGCTGCGGGACGCCTCCTACGAGGGGGTGATCGGCACCTACAAGGCCGACGAGGAAGGCAATCTCTGGCACAACGCGGCGATCATGAAGTTCCTGCCCGACGGCAAGATCGAAGTCGTCCGCCGCTACAGCAACTGACCGCGATCGCGTCAGCGGGCACCGGGAACCGAAAGGGCAAAAGGTGGCTCAGATCATCGCATCGGGTCTGGCGATGGGCAGTATCTACGCTCTGGTCGGCCTCAGCTTCATCCTGATCTACAACGCCACCCACGGCCTCAACTTCGCGCAAGGCGAACTCGTGATGCTGGGCGGGTTCGTCTTCTACTCTGCCGCCGGCACCGGCGCCCCATACTGGGCGGCGGCCCTGGGGGCAGTCGTGGCGATGGGCTGCTTCGGCTTCATATACCAGCGGGTGCTGTTCTATCCGCTGCGGGAGCGGCCGTTCCTGGCCTTCGTCACGGCGACGATCGGGTTCTCCATCTTCGCGCGGAACCTGGCGCTGCTGGTCTGGGGGCCCAATCCGCTGAAGGTGCCCTCGTTCTTCGAGACCGGCAGCGTCGATGTCTCCGGCGTCGTACTGACGCCGGAACATCTCTTCATCATTGCCGTTACCGCGCTCGTCCTGCTGTTGCAGTACCTGCTGTTCTTCCGGACCGACCTCGGGCGGCGCATGCGCGCGACGGCGCAGAATGCCGAAGTGGCCCAGCTCATGGGCATCCGCCCGAACCGGATGATCGCCATCACCTTCGTGGTCGCCGCGGGGCTGACCGGGGTCGCCGGCGTGCTGGTCGCGCCGATCTTCCTTCTCGACACCGAGATCGGCCTCAACCTGATCCTCAAGGCGTTCATCGCGGTGATCATCGGCGGTTTCGGCAGCGTGCCCGGCGCCGTCGTCGGCGGCCTGATCGTCGGGCTGCTGGAGATCTTCGTCGCCGTCTACATCTCGTCGGTCTACAAGGACGCGGTCGCCTTCGGCGTCCTGATCTTCTTCCTCGTCGTGTTCCCGCGCGGGATCTTCGGCGAGCGTGTGGCAGAGCGGGTCTGAACGATGAACAGACGCTCGCTCGCAATCGCAATCCTGGTGGTCCTGCTGCTCGCGATCCCGCTCGTGGTGACCTCCACCTATCACATGCGGATCGTCAACCTCGCCCTGGTCTTCGGGCTCCTGGCGGTCAGCCTGAACATCGTGCTCGGCTATACCGGGCAGGTCGCCCTCGGCCATTCCGGGTTCTTCGGCATAGGGGCCTACACGGCCGCCTTGATCACCGAGGGCGGCAGCGGGCTGCTGTTCTGGCCGGGCTTCCTGGCGGCCGGCATCGTGACCGGCATCGCCGGCCTTGCCATCGGCATTCCGGCGCTCAGGCTGCGCGGCCATTATCTCGCCCTGGCGACGCTCGGCTTCGGCGAGATCATGCGCCATGTCTTCTTCAACTGGCGCGAAGTGACCCGGGGCATGGACGGGATCTCCGGCATCCCGGCGCCGTCGATCGGCATCGTCGAGCTGCAGGGCGAAGGCAGCTATTTCTACCTTGCGCTGGCCATCCTCGCCCTCGCGGTGCTGTTCTGCTGGCGGCTGCAGGCGTCCAAGTACGGCAGGATGCTGGCGGCGATCCGGGACGCCGAGCTTGCCGCAGGCACCAGCGGCGTGAATGTGGCCCGCCTGAAGATCGCAGCATTCTTCATCAGCGCGGTGCTGGCCGGCTTCTCCGGTTCCCTCTACGCGCATCTGATCCGCTTCATCAGCCCGGACGCCTTCACCTTCTTCGAGGTGACGGCGCCAGTGCTCAGCATGGTCATCATCGGGGGCGTCGGAACCCTGATCGGCCCGGTTCTCGGGGCTGTCGTGCTGACATTCCTGCCGGAACTGCTGCGGGTGTCCGATGCCTACTACCAGCTGATCTATGGCGCTGGCCTGGCGGCAATGGTGATCTTCCTGCCGATGGGCCTGCTGGGCGCCCTGCATGGGCGGCTGTTCGGCCTGTTCCGCCCGAGAGCGCCCGCATCGCCGGCCTCCGCCGGGCCGCCACCGGAGGAATCGGCCGAAGCGCCCGATATGGTCCGGGCCGCGGCCCTGCTGTCCCCGAAGGGGGGCATCGGCACCGGCGCGGTATTCGAGGCGCGGGGACTGACCTGCCGGTTCGGCGGCCTGGTGGCGATCGACGCGCTGGACCTGCAGATCCAGGCGGGTACCGTTCACGCCCTGATCGGCCCGAACGGTTCGGGCAAGTCGACCTTCATCAACCTGGCGACCGGCATCTATCAGCCGACCCAGGGATCGATCCGCTTCCTGGGGCAGGAGGTCGCCGGCGCACGCCCCTGGAAGGTCGCCGCTGCGGGCCTGGCGCGGACCTTCCAGAACCTGCGCCTGTTCCGCAGCATGACGGTGCGCGGGAACGTGCTTGTCGCCGCCGTGGCGGACCGGCCGGCGGGATGGTTCGAGACGCTTCTGTCGCTGGCCCGGTCGCGTGCGGAGGAGGCCGATCTGCACGCCCGCACGGAACAGGCGCTGCGTCTCCTCGGCCTATGGCACCTGCGCGACCAGCTGATCCGCACCTTGCCGCATGAGCAGCAGCGGCTGGTGGAGATCGCCCGCGCGGTTGCCATGCGCCCGCGCCTGCTGATGCTGGACGAGCCCGCAGCCGGCATGAACCCGGTGGAAGTGGAGCGCCTGGTGACCGCCATCGGGCGTCTGCGCGAGCTCGGCATCACGATCCTGCTGATCGAGCACAACGTCCCCCTGGTCATGCGCCTGGCAGACCGCGTCACCGTCCTGAACTTCGGCCGCAAGATCGCGGAAGGCGAGCCCGATGCGGTTCGCGAGGAGCCGGAGGTGGTGACCGCCTATCTGGGCCAGCGCCTGTCCGACCGGTTGAGGCAAAACAATGCTGCTTGAGCTGACGGCGGTCCGGGCCGCATATGCCGATGACGTCGAAGTGCTGCATGGCATCGACCTCGCTGTCGGCGAAGGGGAGCTGGTCACCCTGATCGGCGCCAACGGCGCCGGAAAGACGACCACCCTGCGGACGATCATGGGGCTGGCGGCAATCAAGGGCGGCGCGGTGCGCTTTCGCGGCCAGGACACGGCCGGGCTGTCGACCCCTGACATCGCGCGCCTGGGCATCTCCCTGGTGCCGGAAGGCCGCGGGGTCTGCCCCGGCCTCACCGTGTTCGAGAATCTCCGGATCGCCGCGACGCCATGGATCCGGTTCGGCCAGTCGATCCGGCCGGATCTGGAAAGGGTCTACGACCTGTTTCCGGTGCTGGCCGAACGGCGCGACCAGCTGGGCTGGTCGCTGTCCGGCGGACAGCAGCAGATGCTGGCGATCGGCCGCGCGCTGGTGGCGCGCCCGGGCCTCATGCTGCTCGACGAGCCCTCGCTTGGCCTCGCCCCGAACCTGGTGGAGGAGGTCTTCGAGACCCTGAAGCGGATCAACGCCGAAGGTGTGGCGGTTCTGCTGGTGGAGCAGAACGCCTTCATGGCGCTGGAGGTATCCCAGCGCGGCTATGTCATCGAGCGGGGTGCCGTGTCGCTCGAAAGCGACGCGGCGACACTGATGAACGACGAGCGGGTCAAGGCCGCCTATCTGGGGGGATGATCGGGTGCAACAGCCAAGCATCGGGGTGAGGGTCCATGGCGGCATGACGCCGCGGGCCTGCATGGAGATCGCGGAATGCGCCGACCGCAGCGGACTGGCCGCCGTCTGGTTCGCGGAGAACCCGTTCGAGCGCGGCGTCCTGCCAGCGGTCGCCGGCGCGGTGCTGGCGACGGAGCGGGTGCGTATCGGCATCGGGGTGTTCAATCCCTACAACCGCCACCCGACCCTGATCGCGATGGAGCTCGCCGCCCTGGACGAGCTCGCCGGGGGGCGCGCGGCGCTGGGCATCGGCTCCGGGATCGGGCCGCGCATCGTGCAGATGGGCCTGTCCTACGACAGGCCGCTGGCCGCGGTCCGCGACGCCATCGAGATCGTGCGCGGCATGCTCGCCGGCGAGGCTGTCTCCTACGAGGGGAAGGTGTTCTCCAGCCAGGGCGCGCGGCTCGGCTTCGTCGCGCCACGGCCGGACATGCCCATCCTGATGGCGGCGATGGGCGACCAGGCGCTCAGGGTCTGCGGTCAGGTGGCCGACGGTCTGATGGTCTCCAACATGTGCCCGCCCGACTATACCCGGCGGGCCCTCGGGCTGCTGTCGGAAGGCGCCGCGAAGACGCAGCGTGCCACGCCCACGACGGTGGTGCAGTATGTCCTCTGCGCGCTCGACGCGGACCGCGATGCCGCGCGCGGCGCGGTGAAGGCGACGATCGCCAAGATGCTGGCCGGCTACTGGGGCCTGGGGGCGAATCTGCCGGCCGTGCGCGGCGCGATGGTCCAGGGCAGCGGCCTGACGGAAGCGGAGATGCAGACCGTGGTGGAGCGGCTCGCCGCCGGCGGGGATCCCGGGCAGGTGGTCGACGACCGGCTGGTCGATGCCTATGCGGTGTCCGGCGACGCGGAGGATCTGAAGCGCGGCGTCGGGCGGTTTGCCGCGGTTGGCGTGACCGAGCTGATCCTGACCTTTGTCGGCACCCAGCCGCTCGGCGAGATCGCCGCGGCGGCGCAGTGGCTGGAGTTGAACCGATGAGACTGCACTGCGAGGTCAACGGCGAGGCGGTCGACCGCGAGGTCGAGCCGCGGATGCTGCTGTCGGACTTCCTGCGTCACGAGCTGAGATTGCGTGGCACCAAGGTCGGCTGCGAGATGGGCGTCTGCGGCGCCTGCACGGTGATCGTCGATGGCGAACCGGTGAGGTCCTGCCTGCTGTTCGCCGTGCAGGCCACCGGCGCCGCGGTGCGCACCGTGGAATCCCTGGCCGGCAGCGACGGGCTCGGCCCGCTGCAGGACGCGTTTCACCGCCATCATGCCCTGCAATGCGGCTATTGCACCGCCGGCGTCCTGATGACCCTGCAGGCGCTTGCCGAGCGTGGCGCGCTGCCCCGCGAGGAAGGTGCCGTGCGTGAGGCCCTGTCGGGCAATATCTGCCGCTGCACGGGCTACCAGAACATCGTCGACGCCGTTCTGGACGTGGCGTCGTGAAGCCCGCTGCATTCGACTATCTGCGCCCCGCAAGCCTGGACGAGGCACTCGCGGCGCTGGTCGCGGAGGATGGCAGGGAGGCACGGCCGATCGCCGGCGGGCAGAGCCTCGTGCCTCTGATGAACCTCCGCCTGGCATTGCCGGACCTCCTGGTCGACCTCAACGGGCTGCCGGAGCTGGCGGGCATCCGGCTGGCGGGGGATCGGGTCGAGATCGGGGCGATGACCCGCCAGAGATGCCTGCTGGAGGATCCGCTGATCGACGAGCGGGTGCCGCTGCTGCGTCTTGGCATGGCGCATGTCGGCCATCTGCAGACCCGGGCGCGCGGGACGGTGGGCGGATCGCTGGTGCATGCGGATCCGGCAGCCGAACTGCCCCTGCTGATGGTGACTTTGGGGGCAAGCATCCGGCTGCAAAGCAGAAGGGGGCTCCGCGAGGTGCCGGCCGCGGACTTCTTCGTGGACGCGATGGAGACCGGCATCGCGGCGGACGAGATCCTGGTGGCGGTCTCGGTGCCGGTGGCGCCGCCCGGCAGCCGTCACGCCTTCCGCGAACTCGCCCGCCGCCACGGCGACTTCGCGATCGTGGCGGTGGCGGCGCAGTGCGGGCCGGCCGGGTTGGCACTGGGCGTCGGCGGGCTGGAGAAGGTGCCGCGCCGCTGCACCGGGCTGGAGCGGGCCCTGACGGCCGGTGCGGCGGACCGGGCGGCAGCCGTGGCCGACGAGGTGGCCTGCACCGAGCCGCTGTCGGACCTGCATGCCGGTGCCGCCTACCGGCGACGGCTGGCGGAAGTGCTGATCGGTGACTGCCTGGCGGAGGTATTGCGGTGACCCGGACAGATATGGCGGCATCGCCGTTGCGGAAGGAGGATGCGCGCCTGTTGCGCGGGCAGGCGCGGTGCGTCGACGATGTCCATCTCGACCGCATGCTGCATGCCGTCTTCATTCGCAGCCCGATGCCGCATGCCGAGATCGTGGGCATCGACGGATCGGCCGCATTGGCCGCGGGCGCCGCGCTGGTGCTGACGGCGGCGGACCTGCCGTTCATAGACAAGCCCTGGGTGGTCCGATACTGGCACCCGAAGATACGCAACGGCATGCCGAAATTCCTTGCGACCGACCGCGTCCGCTATGTCGGTGAACCGGTTGCCCTGCTGGTGGCGGAGGACCGCTACCTGGCGGAGGACCTGGCGGCACTGGTGGAGGTCGACTACAGGCCGTTGCCGCCCCTGGCCAGCGTCGAGGATGCCCGCGCGCCCGGTGCGCCGATCCTGCACCCGGAATGGGACGGCAATGTCGCGGCCGCCTTCCGGCTCGAGCAGGGCGACGCGGACGCGGCGCTCGCGGGTTCCGTCCACCTGGCGAAAGGCCGCTTCACCTTCGGCCGGCAGACTCCCCTCCCGCTGGAATGCCGCGGCGTCGTGGCGGACTACGATGCCGATCGGGGCGACCTCACCGTCTGGATGTCGACCCAGGCCCACTACAATGTCCGGCAGAACCTGGCCACGGTGCTCGGGTTGCCGGAGTATCAGGTCCGCGTCATTGCCGAGGATGTCGGCGGCGGCTTCGGCGCGAAATCGCGGACCTATGCCGAGGAGCTGGTGATAAGCCATGCCAGCCGCGTCCTGCGGCGACCGGTGAAATGGATCGAGGACCGGCTGGAGAACCTGCAGGCGACGACGCATTCGCGCGGCGTCACGACCGAGATCGAGATCGGCTGCGACGCCGAGGGCCGCTTCACGGGCCTGCGGGCCTCGGTCGTCCTCGACCTCGGGGGCTATGTCTTCACCAGCGGCATCATGACCGCGGAGATTGCCGGCGCCCACCTGCCCAACTGCTACCGGTTCCCGCACCAGCAGATCGACGTCCAGTGCGTCGGCACCAACAAGACGCCGATTGCGACCTATCGCGGCGCCGGCCAGCCGGAGGCGGTCTTCCCTATCGAGTCCCTGGTGGACCGGCTGGCGAAACGGGCCGGCCTGGCGGCGGCGGAACTGCGGCGGCGGAATCTCGTCACGCCGGCCGACCTGCCGCATCGCCTGGGCACGACGATCGCCGGCCTGAAGGTTGCCGCGGAAAGCGGCGATTTTCCCGCCCTGTTCGAGGCGGCGGTGGCCGACAGCGGCTATTCCGAGGAGGTGCAGGACCTGCCCGACGGACGCCGGCTCGCCTGGGGCCTGGCTGCCGCGATCGAGGCCTCCGGCCTGGTGAATTTCGAAACCGCCAATATCCGCATCGACGGGGCGGGCCTCGTCACCGTCTTCTGCGGCATGACCACCCAGGGGCAGGGCCAGCCCACCACCTATGCGCAGGTTTGCGCGGAGGCGCTGGGCGTGCAGCTGGACCGGGTCGCCGTCCGCATGGGAGATACCCAGCTGGTGCCGTTCGGTCGCGGCGCCTTCGCCAGCCGGGGCGCGATCTTCGGCGCCAACGCCGTGCTCGGGGCTGCGCAGGCCCTGCGCGACAAGGCGCTCGGCTGTGCCGGGCAGCTGCTGCAATGCGATCCCGGCGAGCTCCGGATCGAGGAGGGGCGGATCTGTCGCGCCGGGGCCGGCCCGACGGAGATCGACCTCGCGGCAATCGCCCAGGCCGTCGGGCCGGGCGGCCAGCTCTTTTCCGGCGACGCCGCGCTGGAGGCGCAGTACGTGTTCAAGTCGGACCAGCCGGTCACCTACGGGATGACCGTCCATGTAGCGCAGGTCTCCCTGGATCCGCGCACCGGCTTCTTTGCGGTGAAGGACTATCTGGTGGCGCACGATGCCGGCCGCGTGCTCAACGCGATGATCGTCGACGGCCAGATCGTGGGCGGGGCCGTCGACGGCATCGGCGGGGCCCTGTTCTCCGAACTGCTCTACGACGGGGAGGGGCAGCTGCTTACCGGATCTCTCGCCGACTACATGGTGGCGACCGCCCCTGACGTGCCGCGCCTTCGGCTTGTCCATCACGAAACCCGGCCGGGCACCAACCCGCTGGGGGTCAGGGGGATCGGCGAAGGGGGGACGATCGCGCCGGGCGCAGCGATCGCCAATGCCCTCTCGCGGGCCATCGACCCCCACGGCTCCGCGCAGGAGGCGGGGCTGTCGGTCCTGCCGCTGTCGCCCGAACGGGTCTTCGCTGCCTGTCGGGCGGCGGGTCGATGACGATGGGGCTCGATCCGAACGCGGCGGCCCTCGATGGCATCCGCACGCCGGCACTGATTCTCGATGCGGCGGTGCTGGCCACCAATATCGAGCGCATGTCGCAGGCGGCCTCCGCCGCGGGTGTGGCGCTGCGGCCGCATGCCAAGACGCACAAATCGCCCGACATCGCTCGCGCGCAGCAACGCGCGGGCGCGGTCGGCACGGCCTGCGCCACCGTGGCCGAGCTGGAGGCCCTTGCCGCCGCCGGGATCGGCGGGCTGCTGCTGACCTCGCCGTTTGCCGATGACGCCGCCTGTGCCGCCGTGCTCGCCGTCCATGCGCGGAATCCGGTCGCTGTCGCGATCGACGATGCCAGGCATGTGCAGATGCTCGCCGCCGCATCCGGCGACCGGGGGCCGGTGCCGCTGGACGTCCTCGTGGACGTCGATATCGGGCAGGGGCGCACCGGCATCGTGGATGCGGCCGAGGCTGTCGCCCTTGCCCGGTTGATCTCGGTCACCCCGAACCTGCGGCTGGCCGGCCTGCAGGGCTATGCCGGTCATGTGCAGCATGTCGTTGCGGCGGAAGAGCGCCGGCTGGCGGCAGAACAGGCGGGCGATCGCCTGCGGCGAACCGCAGCGGCGATCGCGGAGGCCACCGGGCTGCCGCTGCCGATCCTGTCCGGCAGCGGCACCGGCGCCTATCAGTTCGACAGCCGCAAGGGGCCCTATACGGAGCTTCAGGTCGGCTCCTACGTCTTCATGGATGCGGACTATGGCAGGGTCCGCCAGCCCGATGGCGCGGCCTGGCCGTTCGGAACCTCGCTGTTCGTGCTGGCAAGCATCGTGTCCGCCCGCAGGCCGGGCGAGATCACGGTGAATGCCGGAACCAAGGCGCTTGCCAGCAACGGTCCGCCGCCGGATGTGCTGCTCGGGGTGCCGGCGGGCGCGGCCTACAGGTTCGGCGGCGACGAACACGGGATCATCGCGCTGCCGCCTGGGGCCGACGTGCCGGAGGTCGGCCGGCGCGTGCTGCTGGCGGCCACGCATTGCGACCCGACCGTCAACCTGCACCCCGGCTATCACGTGATGGAACAGGGGGAAGTCGGCCAGTACTGGCCGATCGTCGGCCGCCATGGGGGCCGGTCGTGACCGCTCTCCCCACCGTCGCCGTGATCGGCGGCACCGGTGCGGAAGGCGGCGGCCTGGCGGTGCGGCTGGCCCATGCCGGCTATCCGGTCTGGCTCGGCTCCCGGTCGGCCGAGAAGGCCGCCGCCGCCGCTGTCGAACTGGGCGCGCTGGCCGGGCGGCCGATCGCCGCGGCCGGCAATGCCGGCGCCGCACGGGCCGCCTCCATCGTGCTGCTCTGCGTGCCCTATCCGGCGCAGGTCGCCACCGTGGCGGAGATCGCCGCGGAGCTTCCGGGCAAACTGCTGATCGATGTCACGGTGCCGCTGGCGCCGCCGAAGGTCTCGCGAGTGCAGCTGCCTCCCGGCGGGTCCTGCGTCCTGGCACTGCGGGACAGTCTGCCGGAGGGGGTTCGCCTCGTCTCCGCATTCCAGAATGTCTCGGCACATCGCCTGCGGCAGCTGGATGCGGAGATCGCCTGCGATGTCCTGGTCTGCGCCGACGAGGCGGCGGCGCGGCGCGAGGCAATCGACCTCGTGTGCGCCATCGGCCTGCGCGGGATCGATGCCGGGCCCTTGCAGAACTCGGCCGCCGCCGAGGCGCTGACCTCCGTCCTGATCTGGATCAATCGGGCCTACAAGGTGCCGGATGCCGGCCTGAGGATCACCGGCCTGCCGGAAGCCTGACCCTGCAGCGTCGAACCTTCGACATCGCAGTCTTCACGGAACTCTCTCCTGCCTCTGACATAAGGCCCGCCCCCCGTGGGCCCGCTAGGTCCATCGGGCCTTTCCGGGTTCCAGCGGACAGGACGCCGGACGCCCATCGCGCTACAAAGGGGCAAAAGTCTGGATGGGGAGGCACCATGACCGCGACTCTGTTCGATTCCCGGAACTGCGAGCTGGGGGAGGGGGTGCTCTGGCACCCCGAGCGCGAGCAGTTCTTCTGGTTCGACATCCTGGGAAACCGGCTGCTCAGCCGGCTGGGGGAGGAGGCGCTGGACTGGCCCTTCGCGGAGCATGTCTCGGCGGCCGGCTGGGTGGACGAGGACAGCCTTCTGGTCGCCAGCGAGACCGGGCTGTACCGCTTCGACCTGGCCAGCGGCCGGCGGGACCTGGTCTGTGCGCTGGAGGCGGACGAGCCGCGCACCCGGTCCAACGACGGGCGCGCCGACCCCCAGGGCGGCTTCTGGATCGGCACCATGGGCAAGCGGGCCGAGCCCGGCCTGGGCGCGATCTACCGCTACTATCGCGGCGCGCTGGAGCGGCTCTATCCCGGGATCTCCATCCCCAACGCGATCTGCTTTTCGCCGGACGGGCGCCATGCCTATCTGGCCGATACGCCGACCCGGCGGATCCTGCGCCAGGCGCTGGACGTGCAGGGCTGGCCGAAAGGTCCGGCCGAAACCTTTGTCGACCTGAATGCCGAGGGACTGAACCCGGACGGCGCGGTGGTGGATGCCGAAGGCGGCCTGTGGAACGCCCAATGGGGTGCCGCCCGGGTGGCGCGCTACCGCCCCGACGGCCGCTTCGACCGGGCAGTGGCGGTGCCGGGACTGCATGCCTCCTGCCCCGGCTTCGGCGGGCCCGGCCTCACCGACATGCTGGTGACCACGGCGCGGGAGGCGATCGCGGCGCCGGATGCGGACCAGGGGCGGACCTATATCGTGGCGGCCGGCATCGCGGGGCTGCCGGAGCCCCGAATCATCCTCTAGAGCGTTTTGTGATCGTATTTACGCGTATCCGGCATGGCGAATGTAGTTCTGACACTCCTGGGGTTGGAAGGTATCGATCAGCTGACCGATGCGATGCCATAGGGTGTCGCGGCTGCGCTCTGCGGCGGATCTGAGGG
>JAVJON010000016.1:0-82789 GCA_040216765.1 Sneathiellaceae bacterium
CGGCGCGGCGATCCAGGCGGCGGTCCTGCAGGGCGACGTCAAGGACGTGCTGCTGCTGGACGTGACGCCGCTGTCCCTGGGCATCGAGACCCTGGGCGGCGTCTTCACCCGGCTGATCGACCGCAACACCACGATCCCGACGAAGAAGAGCCAGGTCTTCTCGACCGCCGAGGACAGCCAGAGCGCGGTGACCATCCGCGTGTTCCAGGGCGAGCGCGAGATGGCGGCCGACAACAAGATGCTGGGCCAGTTCGACCTGGTCGGCATCCCCTCCGCACCGCGCGGGGTGCCGCAGATCGAGGTGACCTTCGACATCGACGCCAACGGCATCGTGCAGGTCTCGGCCAAGGACAAGGGCACCGGCAAGGAGCAGCAGATCCGCATCCAGGCCTCCGGCGGCCTGTCCGATTCCGACATCGACAAGATGGTGAAGGATGCGGAATCCCACGCCGAGGACGACAAGAAGCGGCGTGACCTGGTCGAGGCCCGCAACCAGGCGGAAGCGGTGATCCACACCACCGAGCGCAGCATCGGCGAGCTTGGCGACAAGCTTGCCGCGGCGGACAAGTCGGCGGCGGAATCGGCCATCGCCGAACTGAAGACCGCGCTCGAGGGCGAGGATGCGGACGCCATCCGCAGCAAGACCGAAGCCGTGGCACAGGCCTCGATGAAGATCGGCGAAGCCGTCTACAAGCAGAGCCAGGACGGCGGCGGAGACGGCCAGGATGGCGCCGCCCCGGGTGGCGAGGCCGGCGGCGGCGAGAGCGGCAGCGGCGACGACTCGATCGTCGATGCCGATTTCGAGGAAGTCGACGACGACAAGAAGAGCAAGTCCGCCTGAGCATAAGGCTCCGGCAGCACGGCACGGAACCGCCGGCACCCCTGCAGATCGGGGGGTGCCGGCGTTTTGCCGGCCCGCAACCTGCCGGCCGCGGTTCCCTGCCGGGCATATCATGTTATGCATGGTGGGACGGCACGGCCTAGACTGCGGCAGGGCCGGCCGGCCAATCCCGGAAATTCAAGGTCGATCGAGGGAGCCGTATGGCGAAATCGGACTATTACGAGGTCCTGGGCGTCAGCCGGAATGCCAGTCCGGAAGAACTCAAGAAGGCCTACCGCAAGGCTGCGCTGAAGTTCCACCCGGACCGGAACCCGGGAGACAAGGAGGCAGAAGCCCGCTTTCGGGAAGTCAGCGAAGCCTATGAGATCCTGAAGGACGACAAGAAGCGCGCCGCCTACGACCAGTTCGGCCATGCCGCGTTCGAGGGCGGCGGCCCTGGCGGCGGTCCGGGTGCGGCAAATTTCGACTTCAATTTCGGCGGCTCCTTCGCCGATGTCTTCGACGACCTGTTCGGCGAGATCATGGGCGCCCGCCGCGGCGGGGCCGGCCGCGGCGGCGTGGCCCGCGGCGCCGACCTGCGGTTCAACCTGCAGATCACCCTGGAAGAGGCCTTCAACGGCAAGGGCGCCACGATCCGCGTGCCCACCTCCGTGTCCTGCGACATCTGCAGCGGCACCGGCGCGGCCAGCGGCGCACAGCCGGTCAATTGTTCGACCTGCGCCGGCCGCGGCAAGGTGCGCGCGCAGCAGGGCTTCTTCACCATCGAGCGGACCTGCCCGTCCTGCCAGGGTGTCGGCCGGATCATCGAGGATCCCTGCGGCGCCTGCGCCGGCTCCGGCCGGGTGCAGCGCGAGAAGCAGCTGTCGGTCAACATCCCGGCCGGGGTCGAGGACGGCACCCGGGTGCGGCTGGCGGGTGAGGGCGAGGCCGGCGTGCGCGGCGGTCCCGCGGGCGACCTCTACATCTTCCTGTCGCTGGCGCCGCACCGGATGTTCCAGCGCGACGGTGCCGACCTGCATTGTGCGGTGCCCCTGCCGATGGTGACCGCCGTGCTGGGCGGCCAGATCGAGGTGCCGACGATCGACGGCAGCCGCGCCAGGATCAGCATTCCGGAGGGCACCCAGCCGGGCCGCCAGTTCCGCATGCGCGGCAAGGGCATGCCGGTGCTGCAGGGCAACAGCCGCGGCGACATGTTCATCCGGGCCGCCGTGGAGCTGCCGCAGAACCTGAGCAAACGCCAGAAGGAACTGCTGCAGGAATTCGCCGCCGCCGGCACCGACGAGGCGAACCATCCGGAAAGCCACGGCTTTTTCGCCCGCGTGAAGGAATTGTGGGACGACCTGACCGACTGATCGGGTCGCCGCCGACACGGCAGGTTTCATGGGGGGACGGGACATGGGCAAGCCGCTTCAGGTGGCGCTGGTGGGCGCGGCGGGCCGCATGGGCCAGGCATTGACCCGGATCATCCGGGATACGCCCGGCGCCATGCTGTTCGGCGGGCTGGAGCGATCGGATTCCCCGCATGTCGGCCAGGACATGGGCGAGCTTGCCGGCATCGGCCCGCTCGGCATCCGCATCGAGGCGGATGCCGAGGCCCTGTTCGCCGGTGCCGATGCGGTGATCGATTTCTCGACCCCGGCGCTGACCATCCCGTCGGCCGGGCGCGCGGCCCGGCACGGCACGGCCTATATCGTCGGCACCTCCGGCATCGGGCCCGACGATATCGCCGCGTTGCGGGACGCCGGCCGGCAGACGGTCGTGGTGCAGGGCTACAACATGTCGCTCGGCGTCAACCTGGTGGCCGCCCTGGTGCGCCAGGTGGCCGCGACCCTGGGGCCCGATTTCGATATCGAGATCATGGAGATGCACCACCGCATGAAGGTGGATGCGCCCAGCGGCACCGCCGTGCTGTTCGGCGAGGCCGCCGCCGCGGGCCGCGAGGTGGCCCTGGGGGAGGTACGCGACAGCGGCCGCGACGGGATCACCGGAAAGCGGGTGCCGGGCCATATCGGCTTTGCCGCGCTGCGCGGCGGCAATGTGGTCGGCGAGCATACGGTGCTGTTCGCCGGCGAGGACGAGCGGATCGAGCTGACCCACCGGGCGGGCAACCGCGACATTTTCGCGCGCGGCGCGCTGCGGGCCTGCCTCTGGGCCGCCGGCCAGTCGCCGGGCTTCTACACCATGGCCGACGTGCTGGGGCTCGACCCGCGATAGGCATCCGCAGCCCCCGCCGGGGCGCCGCCGGAGAGCCCGGCACGCCAGTCGCGCAGGGCGCCGCGCAGCGCCTGCGCGAAGTCCTGCTTCTCCTCCGGCGTCAGGAAGGCGCCGATCACCAGGGTGCCGCCATGGCTGCACAGGGCGAGCGGGCTGCGCGGCCCGGGCGGGTCGTCCAGGTCCACCCGCAGCCAGGTGGGCTCGAAGCGCCAGCTGCGTTCCCGCCCCCGCGGGTCGATATCGCGCACCAGCAGGTCGGTGGCGGACAACTGGACCGTCTGATAGGCCCGGCCGCTGCGATAGTTCAGGCGGAAGGCGAAGTAGACCAGAAGCACGTCCAGGCCGAAGAAGCCGAAGACCGGCCAGGCCCCCATGTACAGGAAGGCCAGGCCCGCCAGGAAGCTGATCCCCGCCAGGACGATCATGAAGATGACGAAGCCTGTGGGCGGCAGCGAGCGGTGCGGATGCAGGACCGCATCGAACCGCAGCGCGGCAGGCGCCGCCTGGCCGAAAACGGTCCCGGTGCCCGGCTCGCCCTGCATCGCAGGGTGATCGGGGCCGTCTTCGGGGGCGGCTTCGGGCTTTCCCGGGGTCATCCCGCTAGAATAGGCAGCCGGGGACCCGGCGACAAACCCGCTGCGTCAATTCGCTGCGCCCCGCCCGGACTCCGCCCACCATTGCCCCGACCCCCAAAGCCGCCGCCGACAGGACCGACCGATGACGCCCCAGGACGTGGAAACCTTTTTCGCCCGCTTCGCCGCAGCCAGCCCGGCCCCCGAGGGCGAGCTGAACTACAGCAATCCGTTCACCCTGCTGGTGGCTGTCGTATTGTCCGCCCAGGCCACCGATACCGGCGTCAACAAGGCCACGAAGGGGCTGTTCGAAGCCGCCGACACGCCGGAGCGGATGCTGGCGCTGGGCGAGGCCGGGGTGCGGCACCACATCAGGACCATCGGCCTGTTCAACACCAAGGCGAAGAACGTGATCGGCCTGTCGCAGGCCCTGCTGGAGCGGCATGGCGGCCAGGTGCCGCGGGACCGGGCGGCGCTGGAGGCGCTGCCGGGGGTCGGCCGGAAGACCGCGAATGTCGTGCTGAACATCGCCTTCGGCGAACCGACGATCGCCGTGGACACCCATATCTTCCGGGTCGGCAACCGCACCGGCCTGGCCCCGGGCCGCACCCCGCTGGCGGTGGAGCTGGCGCTGGAAGCGGCGGTGCCGCCGCACTACAGGCTGCATGCCCATCACTGGCTGATCCTGCATGGCCGCTATACCTGCAAGGCCAGGCGCCCGGATTGCCCGCGCTGCCCGGTCGCCGACCTCTGCGCCTATCCGGACAAGACCGGCCAGGTGGCGACGGCGGCAAAACCGCCGAAGCCCCCGCAGCCGGCCGGGCGGCGGGCAGGCGCAAATTCGGCAAAGGGAACGGGCGCCAGAAGGCCGGCCGGCCGGGCAGGGGCCCGGAAACGGTCGGACAGCGCGTGACGCGCGGCGCGGCGGACGCTCAGACCGTGCCGCGGTCGCCGATCTGCTGCAGGCAGGCGCTGCCGCCTTCCGCAGCCTCCGGCGGCAGCACCTCGACATGGCGGACCAGGGCCGGCCCGCCGGTATCGGCTTCCGCCGGATAGAGGAAGAACAGGGCGACGCAATGCGCCGCGCTGTAGCGCCAGACCTCGGCCGGCGGTTCCGCGAATGTCAGCATCGGCGGGCCGAAGCGGCCCTGCAGGTCGGACCCGGACAAGCCGACCAGATCGGCGCCGCGCAATGTGGTGACCTGCGGCCGTCCGGCGGGCCCGGCCTGCATCCCGGTGCCGGCGGGCTGCTGGGCGCCGGGCGCCCCGCAGGCGGCCAGCGCAAGCAGGCCCAGTCCCAGCACCGTGCGACCCAGCAGCGCCCGGATCAGCAGCGTCGGGGCCGGCCCGGAGCGGCTTCGATCGATATGCCGGCCTGCGGTCATTCCGCGCCGGCGGCGACGCCGACCGGCTCCGGCTTTTCCTCCTCATGGACCTCTGGCTGCAGTTTCGGCGCCGGTGCCGCCACCGGGGCCGGGCGCTCCACCCGCGCCGGTGGCGCGGCCGGGGCCTTGTCGATGGTGCCGGAGACTTCGCCGCCGCACTCGATCTCGATCTGGCCGTAGCGTACCTCGCCGACCACCCGGCCGGTCGCGCAGATCAGGAGCCGGCCCTGCACCGTCAGCTTGCCTTCGAACAGGCCGCGGATCTCGGCATCCTGGATCTCGGCTGCGCCCTTGAAGATGCCGCCATCGGCGATCTCGATGAACTGGCAGCCCGCCAGGGAGGCTTCGACCTTGCCTTCGACGATCAACCTGTCGCAGGAGCTGATCTCGCCGTTCAGGCTGATCTCCTTGCCGACGATGAGGGTCTTCGGATCGGTCCCCGTGCGGCTGCCGCCATGCATGCCGCCATGGCCGCCCCCGTGGCTTCCGCTGTCATGCGACGACGGCCGCATGCCCGGGATCTCCGAGACCGGACGCTTTGGAAGTTCGGGCCGGAAGCCCGACGTCTGATTGTCTGAACGTGCCATCGCTTCACCTTGCATCCTGCTGGGCGCTGTCTGCCGGCCCTTGGCCCCGGGCTCGGCATCGCGCGTGGCCCGGGCGCCCCGGCCCGGGGTTTCCTCTGAAAGCTGAAGATCCGCCAGATCCGGCGCCGGGCGCGCGGCATTGCCGCCGCCGGCCGTCTGGTCCTCGCTTCCCTTCTTTCGGCCGAACAAGCTCATGCGATCCTGTCACCTCCGGTTGGGCGCTACGCACCAGCGGCACGCGCAGCCTGGAAGCAGATGTCCGGTTTCGAGGCGCCTGCCCATCATCGTGGCCGCCGACCCGGCGGACCGGCGGCCGATGCCTCGCGTCCCGTCAGCGCGGGACACGGCCCTGGAGCCGCTTGAAGCAATGCACCATCGCGGCAGTGGCCACCAGGGGCCAGACGATGTTCACGACCGGGATCGTCAGCATGAAGGTGATGAAGGCACCGATCAGCCACAACCGACCCTGGTTCGCTTTCCGCAATCGGCGGGCCGTTGCCTTGTCGACATGGCGCCACGCGACCAGTTCGAAATATTCGCGGCTCAGAAGATAGCCGTTCAAACCGTAAAACAGAACCAGGCTGAGCGGCGGAAACCAGAAGGTCAGCACATAGAGCGGGAGAATCAAGAGGTTAAGAAGGATGACAATCCCGGCGAATTTCAGCGACAGCCAGATCGACGGCCAGAGCGGCAGCTCGCGCCCGGGCGAATCGGCGGGGTAGTGCTTTCGCTCCACCGCTTCGGCGACATCGTCCAGGAAGATGCCCATGAACATCGTGACGATCGCCGGGAACAGGAAGGCCATCGCGACGACCACGCCAAGGCCGCTGCCGAACCCCACCACGACGTTCAGCCAGCTCCACCAGTCGGACTGGAACTCCGGGATCAGCGAGATCAGGTACCAGGTCAGCGCCGCCACGGCGACGAACACCGCCAGGGTGAGGGCGAGGCCGCGCACCATGACGGAGCGGAAGGCCGGATCGCCGACCTGGTCCAGCGCGCGGGAATAGTCTTGCAGCATGGCGGTGCCTCACGGTGCAGGGGACGGCCCTGTGTGGCCAGTCCCGGCCCCGCGGTCAAGATGCCGTCGCGCCGCGGCCGCCCCGCCTGCGTCAGCCCCGCGGGTCGATCGGGACCTGGCCGGACAGGCCGAGTTCCTGCTCCAGCGCGGCCGCGGCCTGCAGCAGCCGGGCCTCGCCGCCGACCGGCGCCATCATCTGCAGCCCGACCGGCAGGCCCGCGGCGGTGAAGCCCACCGGCAGCGACAGGGTCGGGCAGCCGGTCAGGGTGATCGCGAAGGTCAGCACCAGCCATTCGACATAGTTCTCGTCCGCGTCCCGGCCACGATAGGGCAGGAAGCGCAGCCGGTGCGGGAAGGGCGGGGCGATCACCGTCGGGCAGAGCAGCAGGTCGTGGTCGGCGAAGAACGAAGCGCAGGACCGGTACAGCTCGTCGCGGTCCCGCATCGCCAGCCCCAGATCCATCGCCCCGAGCGCCAGGCCGCGCTTCATCTCGACCTGGATCTCCGGCTTCATGCGCGCGATCTGGGCCGGGTCCAGGGCCGCGAAGGCGGTGACCCGGAACTGCGAGCGGAGCGCCAGGAAACAGGCTTCCGCGCGCGAGAAGTCGGGGCAGGAATCGTCGACCGCGGTGCCCAGCCCGGCCAGGCGGTCGGCCGCGGCGCGGCAGATCGCCGCCACTTCCGGGTCGGTATCGGCAATGCCCAGGTCGGTGCTGAAGCCGGCCCGTGCCGGCAGCGCCGGTGCCTGCGCCGCCGCCAGGAACGCCTCGGCCGGCGGCGGCAGCAGGAACGGGTCCGCCAGGGGCGGCGCGCCCGGCACCGGGACCGTCATCGCGTCGAGGAACAGCGCGACATCGGCGACGTTGCGCGCCATCGGCCCTTCCACCGCCAGGCTGTTCCACAGATGGCCGCGCCGCCCCATCGGCACGCGGCCGATGCTGGGCCGCAGGCCGACCACATTGCAGAAGCTCGCGGGGATCCGCAGGGAGCCGCCCAGGTCGGAGCCATGCGCCAGCCAGACCTGGCCGGCCGCCAGCGCCGCGGCGCCGCCGCCGGAGGAGCCGCCGCAGGTCTTGTCGCCGTCCCAGGGGTTCGTGGTGGTCCCGAACACGTCATTGAAGGTGTTGGCGCCGGCGCCGAATTCCGGGCTGTTCGACTTCGCCACCACCAGCGCGCCCATCGCCTCGAGCCGTTCCACCACCGGGTCGCTGTCCGCAGGGACGTGGTCGGCGAACAGCGGCGAGCCATAGGTGGTGCGCACGCCGGCGACATCGGTCAGGTCCTTGATCGCCACCGGCAGCCCGTGCAGATAGCCGGGCGGTGCCGCGTCCCGCGGCAGCAGCCGCGCCGCGGCCTTGCGCGCCCGGTCGAAGCACAGGGTCGGCAGGGCGTTCACGGCACCGTCGCTCTGGGCAATCCGCGCCTCGGCCGCATCCAGCAGGTCGGCCGGCGCAATCTCGCCGCGTCGCAGCGCTTCGCGTGCGGCACAGGCGGTCATCTTCACGAGCTCGTTCATGCCGGCATCCTGCGGCCGGCGCGGCGCGTCGTCCAGCATCCATGCGACACCGGCACAGCCGGCCGGCCGCTGCGGTTGCGGGGTCGTGACAGCCCCCTATACTCCGCGCCGCACCCACCCCCCACATTCGCCCCCCATTTCGCAAGGAAGATATGACGATGGCCGATCCGAAGTTCGACGTGCTGGGTATTGGCAATGCAATCGTCGACGTCCTCAGCCATTCCGACGACAGCTTCCTGCAGAAGCACGGCATGGCCAAGGGCGGCATGCAGCTGATCGACGACACGGCGGCCGAGGCGATCTATGCCGCGATGGGGCCGGGCATCGAGGCGTCCGGCGGCTCCGCCGCCAACACCATTGCCGGCCTGGCCACCCTGGGCGGACGCGGCGCCTTCATCGGCAAGGTGCGCGACGACCAGCTGGGCCGGGTCTTCACCCACGACATCCGGGCCGTGGGCGCCCGCTTCGACACGCCGGCGGCGAGCGAGGGCCCGCCGACGGCGCGTTGCCTGGTCCTGGTCACGCCGGACGCCCAGCGCACGATGAACACCTTCCTCGGCGCCAGCACCGGCCTGGGCCCGGAGGATGTCGACCCGGCACTGGTCGAGGCGGCGGCGATCACCTACCTGGAAGGCTATCTGTGGGACCCGCCGCGCGCGAAGGACGCGTTCCGCAAGGCGATGGACCTGGCCAAGGCGGCCGGCAGGCAGGTCGCGCTGAGCCTGTCCGACCCGTTCTGCGTCGACCGCTACCGCACGGAGTTCCGGGAGCTGGCGGACGGCCCGGTCGACATCCTCTTCGCCAACGAGGAGGAGATCAAATCCCTGTATGAGGTGACCGACTTCGATACCGCCCGGGATGCCGTTCGCGGTAAGGTCGGGGTCGCGGTGCTGACCCGCTCGGAGAAGGGCGCGGTCATCGTCACCGCGGACGAGACCCATGTGCTGGAGGCAGAGCCGGTGTCGAAGCTGGTGGACAGCACCGGCGCCGGCGACCTGTTTGCGGCCGGTTTCCTGTATGGAGTGACGCAGGGCCATGACCTCCCGACCTCCGGCCGCATCGCCGCCATCGCCGCGGCGGAATGTCTCTCCCATGTCGGCCCGCGGCCCGAGGCGGACCTCAAGGCGCTGCTGCGCGACCGCCTGGGCTGACCTGCCGCCCGGCGACAGGCAAACCCGGGGCCGTCGGCGGTGAGTGCCGTCGACGGCGCCGCCGAGGGGCCGCCCGCGGCACGGCCCGCCCGCGAGGGCACCCGGCCGCGTGCCGGCCGCTGGGCGGTGCACCTGCGGCTGTACAGCGGCCTGGTGCTGTTCGTCTTCGTCGCCACCCACTACCTGAACCATGCGGCAGGGATGGTGTCGCTGGACGCGATGGAGGCCGGCGGCGCAGCGTTCAAATGGGTCTGGCGGAGCCTGCCGGGCACCGTGCTGCTGTACGGCGCGGTGACCGTTCATGTCGGGCTGGCAATCTGGGCGACCTTCGCGCGGCGTACCTGGCGCGGCATCACCCGCGGCGAAGCGCTGCAGATCCTGCTGGGCCTGGCGATCGTCCCCCTGGCGATCAGCCATGTCTCCGCCACCCGCGGCATCACCGAGTTCTGGGACTTCAATGACCGCTATGCCTATGTGCTGCAGGCGCTCTACCTGTCCGGGGGCTGGGACGGGCCGCTGCAGCTGATCCTGCTGCTGGTGGTCTGGCTGCACGGCTGCCTGGGGGTGCATTTCTGGCTGCGGCTGCGGCCCTGGTACCCGGGGGCGCAGTTGACCCTCTATACCCTGGCGGTCCTGCTGCCGCTGGCGGCCATCCTGGGCTATCTCCATGCCGGGCAGGAGGTCGGCCGGCTGCTGGCCGACCCGGTCTGGCGCGACACCTACCGCGACTCGCTGAACTATGCCGGGCCGCAGGTCAGGGACTGGGTCTACGGGGTGAACGATGCCACCCGCGCCGGGGCGGCCATCGTCCTGGCGCTGGCGCTGGTCGGCCGCTATGGCTGGATCCTGCTGGACCTGCGCCGCACGCGGGTCACGATCCGCTATCCGGACAACCGCACCGCCACCGTCCTGCCGGGCAGCGCCACTGTCCTGGAGGCAAGCCGCGAGGCCGGCATCCCGCACGCATCGGTCTGCGGCGGGCGGGGGCGATGCTCCACCTGCCGGGTCAAGGTGATCGACGGCGCAGAGGGCCTGCTGCCGCCCAGCCCGGACGAGGTCAAGGTGCTGCGCCGGGTCAATGCGCCGCCGGGCGTGCGCCTGGCCTGCCAGATCCGGCCGCGCCGCGACCTGCTGGTGCATCCCCTGCTGCCGGCAGGGGCACAGCCCAGCGAAGCGCGGCGCCGCGACCGTTTCGCCACCGGCCAGGAGATCGAGATCTGCGTGCTGTTCGCCGACCTGCGCGCCTTCACGCAGTTCTCCGAAAAGAAGCTGCCCTATGACGTGGTGTTCGTGGCCAACCAGTATTTCCGCCTGATGGGCGCGGCCGTCGAGCGCGCCGACGGCCGGGTCGACAAGTTCATCGGCGACGGCGTGATGGCCCTGTTCGGCCTGGAGGAGGGCGCCGGCGGCGATGCCGGCTGTACCGCCGCCCTGCGCGCCGCGGGCTACATGGCCCAGGCGCTGCAGCAGCTGAACGCCGGCCTGGGCCAGGACCTGGACGAGCCCTTCCGGCTGGGCATCGGCATCCATACCGGCCATGCCATCGTGGGCGAGATGGGCTATGGCCAGGCGATCTCGGTCACCGCGATCGGCGATACGGTGAACACCGCATCGCGGCTGGAATCGGCCAGCAAGGAACTCGCCGCCCAGCTGGTGGTCAGCGCGGAGGTGGTGGCGCGCGCAGGCATGCCGGCGGACCGCTTCACCCGCACGGAAATCCAGGTGCGCGGCCGCAGCGAGCCGATGGCGATCTACTGGCTCGCCGACGCCACCGTGCTGGCCGAAGATGCGGTGCCGGCCGGCCCGCCTGCCTGAGACCGGCCCTTCAGGCCGCCGGCGGCACCGACATCGCCTGCAGCAGCGGCCAGGGGCCGAGCAGCTTCAGCACCCGGGCCAGCGCATGCTGTCCGGTGCGCTGGTTGGTCAGCCCCGCCGGGGTCAGCGCCATCGCATGCACGGTCGCCGGATTGTCGACGCCGAGCAGCACCAGCGCGGGTATCGCCATGATCCAGGCGGTGCGCACCTCCAGCGCCAGGATGCCCTGTGCCGGGACCGGCCCGCCGGCCATCCCGGCCACCGCCCCAAGCAGGTCGGCGCGGTCGCGCGCCGCCGCCAGCAGGCCGCCGGTGCCGCCGGGCGGTTCGAACAGGCCGCCGGTCGCGGCCAGCCGGCCGGGCGCGTCGGTCAGCATGGGCGAGATCTCGCGTTCCCAGGCGCCGGCCCAGCGCAGCCCGCCGAACGCCGTCCCGCCGAAAGCCCGGTCCACCAGCGCCGGCCAGCTCTGCCCATCCGATGCCTGCATCGCTCCATCCGCCGCAACGACCCTGCCGGGCCGGCAGGGTGCCGATACTCGCAGCACGCGGCCGGCCTGACAAAACAGCCCGTGCCGCCGCCGCAGGGTGTAGACTGGATGGAGTGGATCGGTCAGGAGTGCGACATGAATCAGGCGGTGCGACAGATGCCGGAGCCCGGCGGCACGGACGGCCTCGCCGGCGGCGTGTCCATTGCCGCCGTCGAGGCCTATTTCGACGAGGCATTGCCGCTTTATCGCCTGCTGGGCTTGCGCCTGACCGCCCTTGCGCCCGGCCGGGCGGAAGTCCGCCTGCAACCCACGCCCCAGGTGGTGCGACCGGGCGGCGGCGTTGCCGGGCCGGTAATGTTCGCGATGGTCGATGTCGGCCTCTACGCCGCGATCTTCACCCTGCGCGGCATCCTGCCGATGGCGGTGACCAGCGACCTGGGCATGCATTTCCTGCGCGCCGCGCGCTCGCCGGAAATCCTCTGCCTGACCGAGATCACCAAGGCCGGCCGTCGCCTTGCCTATGCCGATGCCCGCCTGCTGGACCGCGACGGCCGCCTGGTCGCCCGCGCCAGCGGCAGCTATGCCCTTCCGACCGAAGGCGGGACGGCCGCGCCATGAACCTGAAACCGCGGAATCCGGAGTTCGAGAGCGCGGTTCGCGGGGTCTTCGCACGCCAGGGCCTGATGGAGGCCTTCGGCGTCGCAATCGAGGAGCTCGGCCCCGGCGCATGTGCCCTGTCTGTCGGCTTCCACGGCACCAAGGCGAAGCTGCAGGCGAGCATCCAGGGGGCGCTGCTCGGGGCCATGGCGGATACCGCCGCCAGCCTCGCCGCGCTCACCCTGGTGCCCAAGGGGCATGGCATCGTGACCGTGGAATACAAGGTCAGCTTCCTGGAGCCCGCCCTGGGCGACAAGGTGATCGCCCGTGCCAGGGTGCGCCGCGCGGGACGCAACCTGACCCTCGCGGAGGCCGATACGCTGGCTGTCGAGGAGGATGGGTCGGAAACCCTCTGCGCGGTGTCGATGCACACCCTCATGCGCCTGGATCCGCAGGGCCCGCCACGCGGCGGGGCCGCCTCCTCTGCCGGGGCCGGGGCTGAAGCGCCCGCCCCGGCAGAGGAGGCGGCCGGCGGCAAGAAGAAGACGAAGAAGAAGCTGTTCGGGCGCGGCTGAGCGCCGCCGGGTCAGTCCTTCGGCCGGACCAGCATCGGGCCCAGGGGCCGGCCGGCCAGGATGTGCACGTGCAGGTGCGGCACCTCCTGGTGGCTGTCCGGGCCATGGTTGAACAGCAGGCGGTAGCCGCTGGCATCCACGCCCGCTTCGCGCGCGACATGGCCTGTGGCGCGGATGAAATCGACGATCTCCGCCTCGCCGGCCTTGGCGGCGAAATCGTCATAGCTGACATAGGCGCCCTTGGGGATCACCAGGATATGGGTCGGCGCCTGCGGGTTGATGTCCAGGAAGGCGAGGCTGTGGGCGGTCTCGTGCACCTTCTTGCAGGGGATCTCGCCCCGCAGGATCTTGGCGAAGATGTTGTTCGGATCGTAGGCCATTCCGGGTCCTCCTCCTTTCGCCGGCGTCGCCGGCCGCGGCAGTCAGTCGGCACGCTTCTTCTTTTCCTCCAGGCCCGACACGCCGTGGCGGCGGGTCAGTTCCGCGGCCACGTCGTCCGGCCGGACGTCGCGCGCGGCCCAGAGCACCAGCAGGTGATAGAGCAGGTCGGCGCTCTCCGCGACCACCGCCTCGCGGTCCTGCCCGACCGCCGCGATCACCGTCTCGACCGCTTCCTCGCCGGTCTTCTGGGCGATTTTCGCGATGCCGCGGTCGAACAGTTTCGCTGTGTAGGATTCCTTCGGATCGGCGCCCTTGCGGCTCTCGATCGTGCCATAGAGCGCGTCCAGGATTTCCGCCATTTGCGTCACATCGTCCCCGATTCCTGCACCTGATCCTGCCCGCGGCCTTCGGTCCCGCCGGGCCGATCGCTGTCCCAGCTTTCCACCGGCCGCATCGGGATGCCGGCAGCGGTCATATACGCCTTGGCCTCCGGAATCGAGTGCGTCCCGAAATGAAAGATCGAGGCTGCCAGCACGGCGGTCGCATGGCCGTCGCGGATTCCCGCGACCAGATGGTCCAGCCCACCGACGCCGCCGGAGGCGATGACCGGCACCGGTACGGCATCCGCCACCGCCCGGGTGAGGGCGATGTCGAACCCGGCCTTGGTGCCGTCCCGGTCCATGGAGGTGAGCAGGATCTCGCCCGCGCCTGCCTGCACCATCCGTCGCGCCCAGTCGACCGCGTCGATCCCGGTGCGGTTGCGCCCGCCATGGGTGAAGACCTCCCAGGCGGGGCTGCCGTCGGGCTTCGGCTCCACGGCCTTGGCATCGATCGCCACGACGATGCACTGGCTGCCGAACTTTCGCGCCGCCTCGGCCACGAAGGCCGGCCGCTCCACCGCCGCGGTGTTGATCGAGACCTTGTCGGCGCCGGCCAGCAGAAGTGCGCGCACATCCTCCGCCCGGCGCACGCCGCCGCCGACGGTCAGCGGCATGAAGCAATGCTCCGCGGTGCGGCGCACCACGTCCAGGATGATGCCGCGCCGCTCGTGGCTGGCGGTGATGTCCAGGAAGCAGAGTTCGTCGGCGCCCTGCGCGTCATAGACCCGGGCCTGCTCCACCGGATCGCCGGCATCGGCCAGGTCGACGAAATTGACCCCCTTCACGACCCGGCCGTCCTTGACGTCCAGGCAGGGAATGATGCGGGCCTTCAGCATCGGGCGGCCGCCTGCAGGGCCGCCGCCGGGTCGATCCGGCCGTCGTAGAGCGCGCGTCCGACGATCACCCCGTCGATCCGGGCGCCGGCATCGACCTCCGCCTGCAGCGCGACGATATCCTCCACCCCGGCCACCCCGCCCGAGGCGATCACCGGGATCGACACCGCCCGCGCCAGCGCTGCGGTCGCCGCCACGTTGACGCCGGCCAGGATGCCGTCGCGATCGATATCGGTGAACACGATCGCCGCCGCGCCGGCCCCTTCGAAGCGCCGCGCCAGCTCCTCCGCCGGCAGCTCGCCGGTCTGCGCCCAGCCTTCCACCGCGACCCGGCCGCCGCGGGCGTCGATGCCCAGCGCGATACGGCCCGGCCACTTGGCGCAGGCTTCGCGCACCAGGTCCGGCTGCTTCACCGCCATGGTGCCCAGCACCACGCGGGCGATTCCGCGGTCGAGCCAGAGGGCCACCGTGTCCAGGTCGCGGATGCCGCCGCCCAGCTGGACCGGCACCGCGGTCGCCGCCAGGATCGCCTCCACCGCCGCCGCGTTGACCGGGCGGCCGGCAAAGGCACCGTTCAGGTCGACGACATGCAGCCGGTCGAAGCCCGCGGCGGCGAAGGCACGGGCCTGCGCCGCCGGGTCGTCGTTGAACACGGTCGCGTCATCCATCTCGCCCTTGCGCAGGCGCACGCAGGCGCCGTCCTTCAGGTCGATGGCCGGATAGATCTTCATGCGGATTGGCCTTGCGGAAGGGACCGGGGCGGGAGGGACCGGGCGGCCGGCGGGCCGGCCTGTCGCGAAAGCTCAGCGGCGCCACTTGCCATGCGGCTTCAGGTCCTTGGTGTAGTAGAAGCCGCGGACATAGCGGCCCTGGGTATAGGCGTAGCGCTCCTTGATGCCCCAGCGCCGGAAACCCTCGGCCTCGTAGAGCGCGATGGCGGCGGTCTGGGTCTCCCGCACGTCCAGGTCGATCTGGTGGAAGCCCTGTTCCACCGCGGAGCGCGCGACGGCACGGATCAACCCCTTCGCCAGGCCATGGCCGCGGGCCCAGGGCGCGATGAAAAAGGTGGTGAGGGTCGCGGCATGGGCGCTCGCCTCGTTGTTGGGCGAGGGCTTCAGCAGCTGCGTGGTGCCGACGATACGCCCGGCCAGCCGCGCCACATAGAGCTCGCGCTCCGGCACCAGCAGCACGCCGCGCCAGTAGTTCGCCAGGGTCTGGCGGACCGGCGGCTGCAGCCAGCCGAAGCCGTTGCCGTCGATGATCGCCTCTTCCGTCGCTTCCGCCAGGGCGTCGAGATCCTCGTCCACCAACTCGATGACAAGGTCGATCTTGGTCTGATTCTGCGCCAGATTCATGGTGCCCACCGAAGGAAATTCACGATCAGCCGCCGGCCGGTCGCCTGACTCTTTTCGGGATGGAACTGCGTGCCGGCCACGTTGCCGCGCGCCACGATCGCGGTCACGGGCCCGCCATAGTCCACCGTTGCGTGAACCGCCGACGGATCGGCGGGGACGAGATGATAGCTGTGAACGAAATAGGCATGGTCGCCCGGGTGCAGCCCCTGCAGCAACGGATGGTCCGTTTCGAACGCCAGGTCGTTCCACCCCATATGGGGTATCTTCAGGCTCGAATCATCGGGTGCCAGGGCCGCAACCTCGCCGGGAATCCAGCCGAATCCAGGCCAGCTGCCATGTTCCAGCCCACGGCTGGCGAGCAGCTGCAGCCCGACGCAGATTCCCAGGAACGGCCGGCCCTGGCCCGTCACGGCAGTCTCCAGCACTTCCATCATCCCCGGCAGGGCCTGCAGCCCGTGCAGGCAGTCGGCAAAGGCCCCGACTCCGGGCAGCACGATCCGGTCGGCCGCCGCGACCCGTGCCGGGTCGGCGGTGACCTCGATGGCGCCGGCATAGCCGGTTTCCGCCGCCGCACGCTCGAACGCCTTGTGCGCGGAACGCAGGTTGCCCGAGCCATAGTCGACGATCGCCACGGTCATGCCCGGGCCCCCGCATCGCCCCAGCCGGGGATTGCCGGCGGGCCTGCCTGTTCCGCAGGCGGCAGGCTGCCGCTTTTGCGGTCATCGCCGGCGCCCAGCGCCGCCAGCACCCGCAGCGCGGCGTCGTCCGCATCGGCCGCGGCAACCGCACCGATCGCCCGGTAGCCGCCATGCCGCAGCCGCCAGCGCCGCCAGTCGTTGGCCGAGAACCCCACAACCAGTGCCAGTCCCAGGCCGAGGGCGATTTCCACCGGCTCGCCCGGCTCGGCCATCACGGTCAGGGTGGAGATCGCCAGGATGCAGATCACGTACAGCAGCAGCCCCGTCCATTGCCCCCGCCATATCGCCCAGACGAATGGCAGGAAAAAGGCGGGCCAGCAGAATCCGTCCTTCACCAGCTCGAAGGCGGGTTGGTCGGAATCCGCCGCGCCGGGCCCGCCGGCGTCGCCGGCCGGGCCTTCGGGGCTGTCCTTCAAATGAACCGTATAAAGTCGCATGTCAGCAACAACGATCGTCCTGCGGCGAACTGCCAGGCCCTGCCGGCCCGCCCGGACGGGCAAGGCCTATGGGGCAGGGCCCGGCGGTAGGGGAAGCAAGCTCCGTGCTAGAGGCTGCCGCCCAGCACGCCTTTCGTCGACGGCACCTGGTCGGGCGCCCGCGGGTCCAGGGCGACGGCCTCGCGCAGCGCGCGCGCCAGCCCCTTGTAGCAGGACTCGACGATATGGTGGTTGTTCTCGCCATACAGGTTGTCGACATGCAGGGTCAGGCCCGCGGACTGGGCAAGGGCCTGGAACCATTCCTTGAACAGCTCGGTGTCCATCTCGCCCAGCTTCGGCCGGGTGAAGCCCACCCGCCAGACCAGGTAGGGCCGGTTGGAGGCATCCAGCGACACCCGGGTGCAGGTCTCGTCCATCGGGATCGTGGCGGAGCCGTAGCGCATGATGCCGCGGCGGTCGCCCAGCGCCTTGGACAGCGCCTCCCCCACCGCATAGCCGCTATCCTCGGTGGTGTGGTGGAAGTCGATATGCAGGTCGCCCTTGGCATGGACCTTCAGGTCGAACAGGCCGTGCCGGGCGAGCTGGTCCAGCATATGATCCAGGAAGCCGATACCGGTCTGGATGTCGGACTGGCCGGTCCCGTCCAGGTCGATGCGTGCCGTGATGTCCGTCTCGCGCGTGGTGCGGCGCACCTCCGCCACGCGACGCGCAACGGCACCGCGCTTGCGCTGCGCTGCCAGCTTGTCGCTTGCCATCTGCCGGTTCTCCAGGCCCTTTGAATGCCGCCGGCTTCCCTGCCGGGGTTGGCCGCGATATAGCAGCATCGTTCCGCCATGGCCAGAATGCCGGCCGCCCGGCCTCCGCTTGATCGCGGGGCCGTCATGCTTACATGAGGCGAACCCCGCCGGCCGTCGCGGCCGGCCCCGCCTCCGCCGCCCGGCCGACCCGGCCAGCCGGCACTTATCCGCGAGGGAGCAAGCCCAGTGTCCGACTCATGGCATGGAACGACCGTCCTGTCGGTCCGCAAGGAGGGCCGCGTCGTGGTGGCCGCCGACGGCCAGGTCACCATGGGGCCGACCGTCATGAAGGCGAATGCGCGCAAGGTGCGCCGCATCGCCAATGACAGCGTGCTGGTCGGCTTTGCCGGCGCGACGGCCGATGCCTTCACCCTGTTCGAGCGGCTGGAAGGCAAGCTGGAGCAGTATCCCGGCCAGCTGACCCGCGCCTGCGTGGAGCTGGCGAAGGACTGGCGCACCGACCGCTACCTGCGCCGGCTGGAGGCGATGATGGCGGTGGCGGACAAGGATGTCTCGCTGATCCTCTCGGGCACCGGCGACGTGCTGGAGCCCGATGACGGGGTGATCGGCATCGGCTCCGGCGGCAATTTCGCGCTGGCCGCGGCGCGGGCGCTGATCGACCGGCCCGACATGGATGCCGAGGCGGTGGCGCGCCGCGCGATGACGATCGCCGGCGATATCTGCATCTACACGAACGGCAATGTCGTGCTGGAGGCGCTGTGAGCTTTTCCGCCCCCGAATTCCTCCGCCAGCCGGACCCACCCGAGAAAGACCCGATGACCGAGTTTTCCCCCCGCGAGATCGTCTCCGAGCTGGACCGTTTCATCATCGGCCAGAAGGACGCGAAGAAGGCCGTGGCGATCGCGCTGCGCAACCGCTGGCGGCGCATGCAGCTGCCGGACGAGCTGCGCGACGAGGTGCTGCCCAAGAACATCCTGATGATCGGCCCGACCGGCGTCGGCAAGACCGAGATCTCCCGCCGGCTGGCGAAGCTCGCCCAGGCGCCGTTCATCAAGGTCGAGGCCACCAAGTTCACCGAGGTCGGCTATGTCGGCCGCGACGTGGAGCAGATCGTCCGCGACCTGGTGGAGACCGCGCTGGCGATGACCCGCGAGCGCAGGCGCAAGGACGTGGCCGCGCGCGCCCATCTGAACGCCGAGGAGCGGGTGCTGGACGCCCTGGTCGGCGACAAGGCCAGCGCCGACACCCGGCAGAAGTTCCGCGTGATGCTGCGCGAGGGCCGGCTCGACGACAAGGAGGTCGAGCTGCAGGTGCAGGAGACCGGCGGCGGCGGCCTGCCGACCTTCGACATTCCCGGCATGCCCGGCGCCCAGATGGGCATGATCAACCTGAACGACATCTTCGGGAAGATGGGCGGCCAGCGCACCGCTGCGAAGAAGATGACCGTGTCCGACAGCTTCGACGTGCTGCTGCGCGAGGAAAGCGACAAGCTGCTGGACGAGGACCAGGTCACCAAGGAGGCGCTGACCGCCGTCGAGCAGAACGGCATCGTCTTCCTGGACGAGATCGACAAGATCACCGCGCGGTCGGACTATCGCGGCGGCGGCGATGTCAGCCGCGAAGGCGTGCAGCGCGACCTGCTGCCGCTGATCGAGGGCACCACCGTCGGCACCAAGTACGGCCCGGTGAAGACCGACCATATCCTGTTCATCGCCTCGGGTGCGTTCCACACCGCCAAGCCGTCCGACCTGCTGCCGGAGCTGCAGGGCCGCCTGCCGATCCGGGTCGAGCTGCAGCCGCTGACCCGCGACGATTTCGTCGCGATCCTGAAGGATACCGAGGTCTCGCTGATCAAGCAGTATGTGGCGCTCCTGAAGACCGAGGAGGTCACCCTGGAGATCACCGACGACGCGATCGGCGAACTCGCCACCATCGCCGCCGAGGTGAACGCCAATGTCGAGAATATCGGCGCGCGGCGGCTGCACACGATCCTGGAGCGGGTGCTGGAGGAGCTCTCCTTCACCGCCACCGACCGCTCCGGCGAGACGGTCACGGTCGATGCCGCCTATGTCACCGAGCATATCGGCGACCTGGCCAAGAACGCCGACCTGTCGAAGTTCATCCTGTAGCGGCGGCGCCGATTGCAGCAATCCCGGCGGCTTCCTAGACTGCCGGCGGCGCAGGCTGCGTCTGCCTCCTCCTCATCGTCATCCCGGCCTTGAGCCGGGATCCATGCCTCCGGCTGCGAGGCCGCCGCAAGGTTCGCGGAATGGATCCCGGCTCAAAGCCGGGACGACCGGGCGGACAGGGTCGGCAGGCCTGCCCGGGACGCACAGGGGGAGGAAACCGGCATGACCATGGACCTGAAGGGCGCGACGGCGATCGTTACGGGATCGAGCCGCGGCGTCGGCGCGGCCTGCGTGGAGCTGCTGGCGTCGAAGGGCTGCAACGTCGTCATCAACTTCTCCGCCTCGCAGGCCGAGGCCGAGAAGGTCGCCGAGGCCTGTGCCGCGAAAGGCGTGGAGACCCTGCTGGCGCAGGGCAATGTGGCGGAGGATGCCGATTGCCGGCGCATCGCCGACGCGGCGATGGAGAAATGGGGCCGCCTGGACGCGCTGGTGAACAATGCCGGCACCACGAAGTTCTGCGCGCACGAGAACCTGGAGGGTCTGACCGCGGCCGACTTCCAGCACATCTATGGCGTGAACGTCGTCGGCCCGTTCCAGATGACCCGCGCCTGCGTGGACCATATGAAGGCCGGCGGCCGCGGCGCGGTGGTCAATGTCTCCTCCATCGCCGGCACCCTGGGGGTAGGCTCGTCCATCGCCTATGTCTGCTCGAAGGGCGCGCTGAACATGCAGGCGGTGGCGCTGGCCCGGGTGCTCGGGCCGGAGATCGCGATGAACACCGTCTGCCCCGGCTTCATCCAGGGCGAATGGCTGCGCAAGGGCCTGGGCGATGCCCGCTACGAGGCGACGCAGGCGGCCTATGAGGGGATGGTGCCGCTGCAGAGCTCCAACACCGCGATGGACGTGGCCGCGGCCATCGTCTGGCTGATCGAGGGCGCGCCCAACGTGACCGGCGAGATCATCCAGGTCGATTCCGGCATGCACCTGGTGCGCAGCGCGGGGATTCCCCGCAACACCTAGAGCGTTCCCGGTCTGGCTGGAAGCGCGCCGTTCCCGGGCCGTCCATAGATCACCATTGCGGTTGCGATACCGCTTCCACCTTGTCCGGGTACGCCCTGGAGCGGCCGCCGCCTACCCCGCCGGCGCCAGACGGGCGGCCGGCATGGCCACGGTGACGGTGGTGCCTTCGCCGCGGGCGCTGCGGATGCTGAGTTCCGCGCCGTGCAGCCGCGCGAGGTCGCGGGCGAGCGGCAGGCCGAGGCCGGTGCCCTCCTGCAGCCGGGGCCCGGTGGCGGCGACCTGGCCGAACGGGGTCAGGGCGATCGCCACCTCCTCGTCGGTCATGCCGAACCCGGTATCGCTGACGAACAGCGCCAGGCCGGCGCCGGTCAGCTCCGCGCCGGCGGTCACCCTGCCGCCGCCCGGCGTGAACTTCACGGCATTGGACAGCAGGTTCAGCAGGATCTGGCGCATCAGCCGCGGGTCGGCGACGAGGGCGGGCAGGCCCGGCGGCAGGTCCCTGGCGAGCTCGACCCCGGTGCCGTCCGCCTTGCCCTGGACCAGGCGGAGGCATTCCTCGATCAGGGCGCCGGGGGCCAGATGTTCCTCGTGGAGCTCCATCTTGCCGGCTTCCAGCTTCGACAGGTCCAGGAGGTCGTTGATGATCGCCAGCAGGTGGGCGCCGCTGCGGTGGATGTCGCCGGCATATTCCGCGTAGCGCGGCCGCCCGATCGGCCCGAGCATCTCGTCGCGCATGATCTCCGCGAAGCCGATGATGGCGTTCAGCGGCGTGCGGAACTCGTGGCTCATGCTGGCCAGGAAGGCGCTTTTCGTGCGGTTGGCGCGCTCGGCGGCCTCCCGGCTGCGCAACAGGGCGGCTTCCTGGCGGCGGCGCTCGGTCACCTCCCGCGCCACCGTCAGGACCAGATCCTGCTCCGGGAAGCGCAGCACTTCGCCGCTCAGGACGAAGTCCCGCACCTCGCCGTTGCGGAAGCGCCCGCGCAGCTCAAGGTCGCGCACCGCCTTGCGGCCGCGCAGGGCGTTCGCCAGCCGTTGCTGGCTCTCCGGATCGAAGATCTGCAGTTCGCCCACGGTGCGGCCCAGCACCTCCTCCCGCGCATAGCCCGACAGGGTCAGGAAAGTGCGGTTCACGTCGACATAGCGGCCGGAGACATATTCGCTGAGGCTCATGATGTCTGGGCAGGCGTCGAACGCGGTCTGGAACAGCCGCCGGGAGCGGCGGACCTCCTGCTCCGCCGCCTTGCGGGCGGTGATGTCGTTCATGGCGGTGACCACCGCCGGGGCGCCGTCCCAGATCACCACGGAACTGCTGGCCTCGACCCAGAGCGGGACGCCGTCGCGCGGCAGCGCGCGGAACTCCCCGCGCGCCGGCAGGCTCTTGCCCGCCAGGAAGCCCTGGGTTGCCTTGAGCACCGCCGGGCGGTCGTTCTCGTGCACGAAGGCCAGGATGCTGCCGGCCTTGGCATAGTCGTCCGGCGCGTCCAGGCCGAGCATGGCGACCAGGCCGGGATTGAAATAGAGCGCCGGCCCGCCGCGATGCACGACGATGGCCTGCCGCGAGGCCTCCAGGATCTGGTACATCTGCAGGGCATCGCGATACGGCAGGTCGCCGCCGTCGGTTCCGGGAACCGCGGCAGCCGAGAGCCTGCGATTCTCCGCCTCCAGTTCGGCGATGCGCCGCTCGAGGGCGGCAATGTCTCGGGTCTCGATCCTACTGTCCATGATCCTGCTTCGGCGAGCCCGCCCATGACACCCCGGGGGATCCTGGTCTCCAAATGGTATCGAAATGGTTAACGGGACCGGGGCCCGGCCCGCGGCGCAGCCGTACCGATGCGGCGGCCAGCGGCGCCGGCCGTCGCCAGGGCAGCAAGGATCGGGCTCCGCCTTCGCGTCGAGCCGCCAGGATGCGGTTGCGGTGCTGGATGGAAGCCAAGACGGCAAGCGTTGAATCGATCCGGTAACCCGGAACAGTGGCCGGTTTCCGGAGAACCGGTTTCCGGAGACGATTTCAGGCGATCGGGGCGGAGCGCGGCGCCGATACCGAGCTGTGACTTTGATCGAAGCCTGACGTTCATTATTGATCGCTAGATGTTCAGTCCCGGCATGTGATGGATTGAATCGATCCTGAACCGTGCAGGCTGCTCGGTCCATAGCTTGCAGATCTTCTGCTTGTAGCGAATGGTCTCCAGATTGCAGCCAGTCCGTCGCGAGAGGCCAGGGCGCTTCATGTAATTCAGAGTTTGAATAACCGGTAGGCGAGCCATCCAACCAGAACGATGGATACTATCCAGACGCAGGCGATCACGACAGCCGCTGTTCGACTAACAGGCTGCCCTTGCGCCGCGGCTGCCAAGTTACGGTGCTCCGCCATGATCTCAGCAGGGATAAGGCGAATAACAAGCATGATTCCAAGTGGAACGACAATTAAATCGTCCAAAAGACCCAATACGGGAATGAAGTCGGGAATGAGGTCGACCGGGGAGAGGGCATAGCCGACAACCAGAACGGCCAGGGCTTTGGCGTACCAGGGGACGCGGGGGTCTCGGCTGGCGAGATAGAGCGCATGCACGTCGCGCTTGAGAACTCGAGCCCAGTTTCTTAGCTGATCGATCGTTGATCTGAACATTTGTCAACGATCCCTTGGACTGACCGCCGGGGCAACCACGCACCAGTACGCTTGACACCTCGGGGGGAAAGGAAAAGCAACGTCCCGGCCTCCGCGGCATCGCTTTTCCCTTCGAGGCATTCTTGCTCAGTAGCGCTTGACGCCGATCTCGTCACCGCTGCGAAAGACAGTCATGTAGACGATCGTGCCGGCGATGCAGGCGAGAAATGCCACGCTGGTAGTCACCGTCCCGAGGCCCAGCCCCCCATCTGGCACAGGCTGCGAGAGCAGATCGCCGAACGAGGCTCCCATCGGGCGTGTCAGGATATACGCCAGCCAGAAGGCAAGGATCGCGTTCATGCTCAGCGCATAGAAGCCGAAGACAATGGCCGCGATCGCGGCACCATAGGCCAGTCCGGACTGCAGGTAGCCCAGGCCGAGGCTTTCGGCCAGGAGGTCGCCCGCGGCGGTGCCGAGCGCGAAGGTGAGCAGGATTGCAAGCCAGTAAAAGGCCTCCCGACTTGTCGTATAGATCGTGTGTATGGACAAGGTCTTCTCTACCCCGTACCAAGCCGCGAACGTCGCAGCGAGCGCTATGGCGAACGCGAGCGATGTGGTTTCCAGGCTGATCGACAGGTTGTCCACCAGATTGTCGGTGATCAGGGTTCCGACCACGCTGACCAGCACCACGGTGATCCAGTAGCTCCAGGGCACGTAGCGCTTCTGCGCGAACTGGGCGACCAGAGCCATCACCAGGACACCGCTCATCACCAGCGAGGTATCCGTGAGGCCAAGGCCCATATTCTGTGCCAGAAAGTCGGCAGCCGTTTCGCCGACGGTGACCGCGAGAAGTTTCACGATCCAGAAATCAACTGTGACCTTTGGCACTCGGTTGTGAATGATCGGTGGCTGGACTGAAGCCGCCGCCGCTGTCGTCGAAGATGTCATCTTGTGGTCTCCGCTCCTGCCCATCGGACCCTGGTCCGCGGCCGATATCCCGGTTGAATGGCGCCGCGTGTGCGGCGCCTACGGCTACTTGACTAAAGGTTCAGGGTTCTGGAGCAGGTTTCCGACAGCTTACGTTTCTGTAAGACAGGGCGAGCGCAACCTTACCGATCTGTAAACGCCCGAAGATGTCTCCCCAAGGCGCACGCTCCAAATCTGTGACGAGGCCGCGACAGGACGTGGCCCATGTCACAGCACAGGAGATGAAAATATGATCCGTTCCAAGATTCTGCCGGCCGCGATGGCAGCCGCCCTGGTCGTCGGCGCGAGCGGTGCCGCCTTCGCCGGCGACAGCAAGCATGAGATGAGCGATGCGCAGGAGGCAGCCACGATCCTGGCTGCCAAGACCTCGCTGTCGCAGGCGATCGCCGTCGCCGAGCAGCAGACCGGGGGCAAGGCGATCGAAGCCGCGCCGGAACAACACGGAGGGATGCTGGCCTATGAAATTCATACGGCCAAGGATGGCGTGATCCAGACCGTCCTGGTCGCACCGGAATCCGGCAAGGTGATCAAGGTCGCGGCCGCGTCCCAGGCCAGCCATCAAGAACACGAGGATGAAGACGACTGAGCCAGCGGGCCCGGCGCGTTTGACGCGCCGGGCCCGCTCTCCGGCACCGATTTGATCGCCCGGTCTGCGATTCCTGATGGGCTTCCGTGGAGTCGAGTGGCCGAAAGAGGCCCTCATTCCCGCGCCTTTGCGTCTCGCTCGTCACTTTCGGTTACATCGGCGTGCACATAGTCGTTGGCGGACGGAACTGTCGGAATACCGGTCTCCTGCAGCCCAACAAACAGAACTCGTCCTGGCCGCATTGGACTATCCAATATGAGGTATTGTGAAAGAGAGCGCCAAATGCCTGAAACTGCAGTAACTTCGGCTCGTCTGACTCGCCACTCGCGCGCTACCCGTGTCGTGCATTTCGGGTTGGCCATATCGGTCATTGTCCAGCTGCTAACCAGCCTCGCAATGAACGCCGCGAGGTCTGGGCACCCTGAAGATACGCTGTTTATGCTGCATGAGTATTCCGGGCTTGCGGCGCTCGGATTCGTACTCCTCTTCTGGCTGGTCGTGACGGTGCGCAGAACCGGCACCGCAACCGCGCGCCTGCTTCCCTGGTTCAGTGCCGGCGACAGGCGCTTGGTCTGGCAGGACATCCGTCATCATTCGCTATATCTTCGCCGCGGCGCATTGCCGCCCTGCGACGATGCGGGGCCGATGGCCTCCGCCATACATGGCCTCGGCCTGCTCTTGATGACACTCATGGCAGGGCTGGGAACAATCTGGTTCGCGTTGGAAGTTTCAGGCTCGGCCGGACAACTGGCCGGAGCCGCGATCGAAGTTCACAAGCTATTCGGAAATCTGGCCTGGGCGTACTTGGCCGGCCACACGAGCCTAGCACTGCTGCATCACATGTGTGGGGAGGCCCGTTTGCGTCAAATGTTGTCCTTGAGAGCGACCGATGTCGAATAAGACGCATAGATCTTGCGCCACTCAGGACATCGCGGACCTTACTGCCGCCCCTGGGATTGTGATGATTGCATCAGTTACCGGCAACTGGATGAACGGACGGTCGGGGACAGATCTTGAAAGTTCTACTGGTTGAGGACGACGCCACCTTGGCATCGCACCTCGTCAAGAGTTTGCAGCAGCACGGTCATGTTGTGGACCATTCGGCCGACGGGCGCGACGGTCTGGTGTTGGCCGCAGGCGAAACCTATGACGTCATGATCGTGGATCGCATGCTGCCGCGCGTCGACGGCCTTGCGCTGGTCAAGACGATCCGCGGCGCCGGGATAGCGATCCCGGTACTGTTCCTGACGACGCTTGGGGGGATCGACTCCCGTGTGGAAGGATTGGAAGCGGGAGGCGACGACTATCTGGTCAAACCCTTCGCCTTCGCTGAACTGCTGGCGCGGATCAATGCCCTGGCACGGCGGCCGCCGTTGTCCGACGAGAAACCGGTCCTGCAGCTCGCCGACCTCGAAATCGATCTGCTGAAACGACGCGTGATGCGGGCCGGCAAGCGCATAGAATTGCAGCCGCAGGAGTTCAAGCTGCTCGAATACCTTATGCGCCACGCTGGCCGGGTGGTGACTCGAACGATGCTTCTGGAGAATGTCTGGGACTTCCATTTCGATCCTCAGACGACCGTTGTTGAAACCCATATCAGCCGGCTTCGCGCCAAGATCGACAGGGAATTCCCGACTCCATTGATCCATACTGTGCGCGGGGCCGGCTATGCACTCCGTGACGATTCCTAGGATCCTGCGGACAAGCAGCTTCCGACTTTCCGCGCTCTACGCCCTGCTATTTGCAATGTCGACAGGACTGCTGTTTGGCATCGTCTACTGGATTGCGAGCGATTTTCTGCTCGCACAAGCGCGAATTGCGGTCGACAGCGAGATGACCACGATGCGGACCGCGTCGCGCTCGGGCACCGGCGATCCACTTCTTTCGGCAATCGCCGAGAGGCAGTCTCTGGCCGGCGCAGCCCAGTTCTACTACGGCCTGCAGAACCCTGATGGCCATCTGGTCGGTGGAAATCTGCCAGTAGTGCCCCAGCAAGCCGGTTGGCAGGAGTTCGAGGTCCCTGTCGGGACGGGCAGGCTGAAACCGTTCGAGGGACGAGACGAAGAGACCGGAACATTGCTGGCGCGGGTACACCTACTGGCCGATGGTCGGAGGCTGACAGTCGCCATAGACACCTTCCTGATCACTGAAGCACAAGAGGCCATCGTCCGCGCCTTTGGCTGGGCGGCGGTCGCAGGCCTGATCCTGGCACTCCTGGGTGGCGTCGCTCTCAGCCGGAACTTTCTCAGGCGCGTCGACGCGCTCAACCGCACTGTCCGTGCGATCATGTCGGGCCGCATATCCGAACGGATCGAAGTCGGCTCCACGGGCGATGAACTCGACCAGCTCGGGCAGAGCCTGAACGAGATGTTGGACAGGCTGCAGGCGTCGCTGGAAGGTCTGAAACAGGTCTCTGACGACATTGCCCATGATCTTCGCACACCGTTGAGCCGGTTGAAGCAGGGGCTCGAAGCCACCTTGCGCGTCGACGCAGACAAGGACGTCTACCGGCAGTCGATAGACGAGGCGATCTGTCAGGCGGACGCAGCCTTGAGTACGTTCGGAGCATTGCTGCGCATCGCCCAGATCGAGTCTGGATCCCGCCGGCAGCGGTTCGTGGCGGTGGATCTGTCCGATCTGCTGACAGGGTTGGCCGCAACCTATACGCCCGTATCAGAAGATTCCGGGCGGGCCCTGACCGCCGCAGTCGAGCCGGGGATCCTGTGCCAGGGCGATCGGGAGTTGCTGGTGCAGCTTTTCGTTAACCTGATCGAGAATGGCCTGCGACACACACCGGACGGGGCTGCGGTCGCGATCGGCTTGGCCAGGAGTGATGGTGACATCGTTGCGACCATCAGCGATACGGGCTCGGGCATTCCCATCGCAGAACGCAAGCATGTCTTCCGGCGCTTCTATCGACTGGACGCCAGCCGCAATACCCCTGGAAACGGCCTGGGCCTATCCCTGGTGGCGGCCGTAGCCGAACTGCATGGTGCCGAGGTGCAGTTCGACGACAACCACCCGGGCCTGATCGCTCGGGTTCGGTTTCCCGGTCAGCGGCGTTCATGATCGCGCTCGTTCAACCCGCTCTCGATGTCATCGCGAACCATCAATGGCTGGCTGTGGTCGCAGGGTTCGTGGTGGCGGGATCGGAAGCGCTCCCGTTGATCGGGCTCCTGATACCGGGGACGGTTATCCTGGTGGGGCTCGGGGGATTCGTCGGCCTTGGGGCATTGCCGTTCTGGCCGTTGTTCTTTGCGGTCGCATTCGGCGCAATCGCCGGAGACGCGCTCTCGTTCCACCTCGGTCGCAAGTACGGCCCGCAATTGGGCCGGATCTGGCCCTTCAGTCGATATCCCGGCCTGGTCGCCGCCGGTCAGCGATACTTCGCACGGCATGGTGGAAAAAGTATCGTGATCGGCCGGTTTGTGCCGGGCATCAAGACCGTGGTCCCCGGAATTGCCGGCATGATGGGCATGCCTGCGTCGCGTTTCGCGATCCTCAATGTTCTGTCCGCCTTTGCATGGTCGGCGGCACACCTTTTCCCAAGTGTGCTGGCAGGCATGGCGATTGTCGAATTGGCCGGTGTCAGCAAGCGCCTCGCCGTCCTGCGCATCAATGAGATGACCATGATCACCGAGGAGATCGTCGAGGCCAGCGCCCGGACACTTGTCTTCGGAAGCACCAACTAACGATCAAGATTCAGCGCCTATCACCGATCAAGGTCACACCGAGCTGTCCGCTGCAGATCTCCGAGAAACCTTTGCCCTTGAAAACGTCGCACGGCCGCCGCCGCGCCTCACAGGCCCGGCTTGCGCCCCGGTGCCGCGTAGCCGCCCAGGCCCTTGCGCCGGAGCTGGATGTAGAGCGCGCCGCTGCCGCCATGCAGGGGGCCGGCGGCGGCGACGCCGACGACCAGGTCGGCCAGGGCCGGTTCGCGCAGCCAGTGGGGAACGGCGCTGCGCAGGATGCCGCGGCGCTCCGGGATCGGCAGGTCGCCGTCGTCGGTGCGGCCGCCGGCGCCGGGCGGGGCGCCCTTGCCGGTGATCACCAGGACGAAGCGGCGGCCGCTGCGGGCCGCGCCCTGCAGGAAGGCGGCCAGCGCGGCATGGGCGGTGGCCTGGCGATGGCCGTGCAGGTCCAGGCGGGCGTCGATCGGGGTACGGCCGCGGCGCAGGCCCTGCAGGGTGCGCCGGTCGATGCCCTCCAGGCGCCGGGGCGGGGGCGGCGCAGAGGCGATCGCGGCCGGCGGCTTGCCGGGTGTGGGCTTCCGGGCGCGCGGGCGCGGTTCCGGCGCGGCGGCGGCCGGTGGCGGCGAGGGCGGCACGGCGGGGATGTCCGGCGGCGCTAGGTCGGGCTTGGCCAGCGGCTGCACCTGGGCGGCGACGCTGTCCCACAGCGCGAGCTCTTCCGCGCTCAACGCACGGCGGTGCCTGCGCCGGGGCTGCTGTCGGCCATCCTCTGCCATGCCGGCCGCCCGTTCAGTCCTCGTCCTCGACCAGCAGGATATGCAGGCGCCGGGGCCCGTGGGCGCCCAGGATCAGCTCCTGCTCGATATCCGCGGTGCGCGACGGGCCGGTGATCAGGTTGACGGTGCGGGGAAACGGGCGGGCGGCTTCGGCCGCGCCCGTGCCCAGCGCATTGCGCAGGCGGGTCCAGGCATCCTCCAGCGCGGGCACCACGTCGCCGGCGCGCAGCACCGCCACATGGGTCTCCGGCAGGAAGTTCAGGGTGGTCGGCCGCTCCGCCGCCGACCAGAGCATCAGGGTGCCGGTCTCGGCAATGCCGGCGAAGGCCGGGGTGACGGAGACCGGGTCGGCCGGCTCGGCCCGGCGCCGCGCGATCTCCAGCAGGCCGGCGCGGCCCCAGGGATAGGGGTCGAGCGCGAAATCCGGGCTCATCGCCACCGAGGGCGGCAGGTTGCGGTCGCCGAGATAGCGCAGCAGCGCATCGGGCAGGTCCGCCGCCAGCACCCGGTCGACGGTGGCGTTCGCGGCCATCGCCTTGGCCGCGAACAGGTCGCGCATCGCCGCGACCGGCAGCCGTGCCCGCGCCGGCACCAGGTTGCGCGCCCGCGCGGCCAGCCGCTCCGCCACCGCCGCCTCGGCCGCCGGCCGGCCGCTGCCGGCGGCATCCAGGCCGCGGCGCACCGCCTGCAGGATCTGCGCGCGGGCGCCGCTCATTTCCGCGCCCCCTGCCGCGCCGCCCAGAGGTCGTGGAAGCTGCGCCCCTCCGGCGCCGGCATGTCGCGCCCGGCGGTCCAGCCGCCGGCGAAGGGCAGGCGGGCGATGCGGCCGCGTCGCCCGCCGGCCGCCGCGAGCATCCGGGCTGCGGCCCGGGCGGCAAGCCGGTAGAGCCGCGGCCGCGCGGCCAGCCAGGCCCAGGCCCGCACGGCATGGCGCTGCATCGCCGGGGTGACGTTCTGCCGGAAGGCCTCCTCCCGCCAGTGCCGCATGATCTTCGGCAGCGGGATCTTCATCGGGCAGACCTCCTCGCAGCGGCCGCAGAAGCTGGAGGCCTGGGGCAGGTGATAGGCTTCCTCCACCCCCAGGAAATGCGGATCGATCGCCGCGCCGATCGGGCCGGGATAGACCCAGCCATAGGCATGGCCGCCGACGGCGCGATAGACCGGGCAATGGTTCAGGCAGGCGCCGCAGCGGATACAGCGCAGCACCTCCGCCGCCGGCCCGGCCAGAAGCTGCGAGCGGCCGTTGTCCAGCAGCACGACATGGAATTCCTCCGGCCCGTCCAGGTCGCCCGCGCGCTTCGGCCCGGTGGAGAAGGTGGTATAGACCGACATCTCCTGCCCGGTGGCCGAGCGCGCCAGCACCCGCAGCAGGGTGGAGACATCCTCCAGGGTCGGCACCACCTTCTCGATGCTGGCCAGCACCAGGTGCACCCGCGGCAAAGACTGGGTCAGGTCGCCATTGCCCTCGTTGGTGACGATCACGGTGGAGCCGGTCTCGGCGATCAGGAAGTTGGCGCCGGTGATGCCCATGTCGGCGTCCAGGTATTTCTGCCGCAGCACCTCGCGCGCCTCGGCCACCAGGTCGCCGCCCTCGGTCAGGCGGCGGGTCTTGCCATAGCGGGCATGGTGCAGCTGGAACAGGTCGCTGACCTGGGATTTCGTCTTGTGCACCGCCGGCGCGATGATGTGGCTGGGCGGCTCGTCGGCCAGCTGGATGATATACTCGCCGAGGTCGGTCTCCACCGGCTCCACGCCATTGGCTTCCAGGAACGGGTTGAGGCCGATCTCCTCGGCCACCATCGACTTGCCCTTGGTGACGGTGCGCGCGCCGGCGGCGCGGGCCACCGCCAGGATGCATTCGCGGGCCTCCGCCGGGGTGGCGCACCAATGGACGATGCCGCCGCGGGCGGTGACCTGCGCCTCGAACCGTTCCAGATAGACGTCCAGGTTCGCCAGGACATGGGTCTTGATCGCGACGGCGTCGTCGCGCAGCCGGTCGAATTCCGGCAGGCCGGCCACGGCCCTGGAGCGCGCCTCGCCGAACTTGCCGCCGATCCGCGCAAACGAGTCCTGCAGCACCCGGTCCTGCAGCGCGGTGCGGGCCTGTTCCTTGAAGCGATGCGCGGCCAGGTCCATCACCGGCTTCCCCCCGGGCTGCCGCCACCGGCCGGGCCGCCGATCGGCGGGCCGTCGGTGAGTCCCGCCAGCACCTCCGCCACATGGCGGGCGCGGCAGGGCAGGCCGCGCCGCGACAGCCGGCCGGCGATGTTCAGCAGGCAGCCCAGGTCGCCGGCCAGGACCAGCTCCGCGCCGGTCGCGGCGATGGCGTCGACCTTGCGGTCCACCATCGCCACCGAGATCTCGGGATATTTCACGCAGAAGGTGCCGCCGAAGCCGCAACAGGCCTCGCGCTCCGCGGCTTCCACCAGGTCCAGGCCGGCGACCTGGGCCATCAGCTGGCGCGGCTGCGCCGCCACGCCGCCCTCGCGCAGCGCGGAGCAGGAATCGTGGTAGGTGACCCGGCCGTCGAAGCGGGCCTCCAGCCCGGCCATGCCGCAGACATCCACCAGGAAGGCGGTCAGCTCGTGACAGCGCCCGGCCAGGGCGGCGGCCCGTTCGGCATAGACCGGATCGTCGGCCAGCAGCGCCGGCAGATGCTTCGACAGCATGCCCGCGCAGGACCCGCTGGGCGCCACGACATAATCCGCATCGGCGAAGGCATCGACCACCGCGCGGGCCAGCCGGATCGCCGAGCGCCGGTCGCCGCTGTTATAGGCCGGCTGGCCGCAGCAGGTCTGTGCCGCCGGCACGCTGACCCGGCAGCCCGCCCGTTCCAGCAGGCGGATCGCCGCGAAGCCGACGCTGGGCCGGTAGACATCCACCAGGCAGGTGACGAAAAGGGCGACATGCGGCGCCTGCTTCATCGCGGATCCTCGTTCGGTTCCCATTGCGCCGGCGGCCCCGGGGACTGGCCCGGCGCCGCGACGCGGCGACTATAGCACCGGCTGGCGGCCATGCGGCGCCCGGCGCAGCAGGGTCGGCGCAGCAAGGTCAGCGCAGCAAGGTCTGGGGCACCAGCACCCACATCCGGCCGGGATCGCGCATCCCGCCGGCCCGCGCCGCGGCGTCCTCGCCATGGCCCCAGAAGACATCGCCGCGCACCGCGCCGCGGATCGCGCCGCCGGTGTCCTGCGCGACCATCAGGCGCCGCAGCGGCAGGCCCGAGGGCGGCGCCTCGCCGCCGCCGGCGGTGTCCAGCCAGACCGGCAGGCCATAGGCGAACAGGGTGCGGTCCACCGCCAGCGACCGCTCCGGCGTCAGGGCCACCCCCTGGGCGCCGATCGGGCCGTCGCCGTCCAGCTCGCGGAAAAAGATGTAGGAGGCGTTCATGTTCATCAGCGCCTGGGCACGGTCGGGGTTCGCCGCCAGCCAGGCGCGGATCGCCTGCATCGACATCTGCTCCTTCGGCACCTCGCCGCGGTCGATCAGGGCGCGGCCGATGGCGAAATAGGGATGGCCGTTCTGCCCCGCATAGCCGACCCGCATGGCGGTGCCGTCCGCCAGCGCCACCCGGCCGGAGCCCTGGATATGCAGGAAGAAGGAATCGACCGGATCGTCCACCCAGACCAGCTCCAGGCCGCGCCCGCGCAGGGCGCCGGCCTCGATCGCAGCCCGGGCGGGAAAGCCGTCCGGCTTCTTTCCCCCGGACAGTTCCGGCGGCAGGCGATAGAGCGGGTGGCGATGCACGGCATCCGGCTTCCGGGCGCCGGTCAGGCTGGCCTCGTAATAGCCGGTGAACAGGCCGTCATAGCCATCGGTGCCGGCCACCTGGAAGGGCCGGAAGCGGTCCTCGAAGAACTGCCTGGCGGCAATCCGGTCCAGCGGCCCCGCGGCCGCCAGGTCGGCGCAGACCGGCTGCCAGTCGCCGATCCGCCCGAATTCCGGCCGCGGCCCCGCCATGCGGTCCGCCGGCTGGCGCAGGATGGTCGCGCAGGACCGGCGCAGTGCCGGCAGGGCGGCGGCATGATCGTCCGCCACCCAGCCGGGCAGGCTGGAAAAGGTGGACGGGGTCAGCGCCAGGTCGGGCCCGGGCAGGTCGGGGCCTGCGCAGTCGGTCAGCGACAGGGAAAGCAGCACCAGCACCGGCAGCCGCGCGCGATGCAGCACGGCGGGCCGTCGCGCCATGGCGGTCCGGCCCGGCAGGAACCGCCGCCACCGGGCCGGTTTCGCCCAGGCCGGGAGCACGATGCGAAAGGCGCCTATTGCTGGTCGCTGGTGGCGATCAGAACCCAGTTCGGATCGGAGGAGGAGAGGTCGCGGCGGTAGGTCCAGTATTCCGCGACGATCTCGATGGTGTTGCCGGAGCCGCCGATCACCTCGCCCTGCGCGTTCTTGGTGACGTTCATCAGCTCGGCGACGATCTTCGCGGTGATGTCGGCGGTGCGGTTGGTGACCACGGCTTCCGAGATCTCGGCGGACTTGATGCCGATCAGGGTGGTCTCGTGGCTTTCGCCCGCCCGGTCGCGGGCGTCGATGGCCTCCTCGAAACTGGCATAGACCTCGTTGGAGAGGAGCGGCCGCAGGGTCTGCTTGTCGCCCCGGGCGAAGGCGGTGACGATCATCTCGTAGGCCGCCTGGGCACCCTCCAGGAACTCGGCCTCGCGGAAGTTGCGGTCGATCTTGCGCACCGCGGCCAGGCCGGGCGGGCCGGCCGGCGCGACGGGGGCGGCATCCTCGCCATCCTGGGCGCCACGCTCCGGCAGGGTGATGATCTTCTCATCCTCCTCCAGGTCGTCCTTCTCCTCGTTCCGCACGTCGCGGGAGCCGGGCAGGCCGCGGGGCGGCCGTTCATGCCCCGTGCGCCGTCCCAGGACGCCGCGCAGGCGCAGAAGGATGAAGCCCGCCACCATGGCTAGCAGGAGAATTTCCAGGAACTGATAGTCGCCGCCCATCGTATCCGTACCTCATCGGTCCGAAGCGCCGGAGAGCAGGGCTCCGGATATGTCGGACCAGTCGTCCCAGCGCGGCCGAGTCGTTGCGAACAACAGATCGCACCCTAACCCGTCGCTACACCAGGGTCCATAGCGGGGCCCTGCCCGTCTTGCCGCAGAAGCGGCATCCATGCTAGCAGCGCGGACTTCGCCGGCTGCCCTGCTGCCGGCCGCCGCCCGGGCTGCTGCCCTCCAGGGCTGGTGCCAGCCGGGGCCGTAGCACGCGGCGCATCGATCCGAAAAGGCAAAAGACAATGAGCAATGCCGATTCCCAGGGACAGGACGCACCGTCCCTGTCCGTTACCGGTCAATATGTGAAGGATTTCTCGTTTGAGAACCCGAACGCCCCGGAATCCCTGGCAAGCGATGCGCCGCAGCCGCAGATCGAGGTCAATGTCGACGTACAGGCGCGCGGTTTCCGCGGCGACATGTACGAGGTCGTGCTGCGGATCCACGGCCATTGCCGGCATAACGAGGACACGGCCTTCATGGTCGAGCTGGACTATGCCGGCCTGTTCGTGCTGCGGAACTTCCCGCAGGAGCAGCTGGAGCAGGTCTGCCTGATCGAGTGCCCGCGGCTGCTGTTCCCCTTCGCCCGCGCGATCGTCGCCAATGCCACCCGGGAAGGCGGCTTCCCGCCGCTGCTGCTGGACCCGATCGACTTCAACCAGCTGTACCACCGCAGCCGCACGGCGGCAGCCGCACCGGCACCGGACGAGGGCGCCGCCCCGAACTGACGCGCCCGAACCGAAGCATGGCGGCTCAGCCCTCGCCGGCGGCAGCCGGGTCGCGCAGCCAGAGGGCATTCGGGATCTTGTCGCGGAGGAAGGCCAGGTGGGCCGCGGCCTCTGCCGCGCTGGGGGCGTGCGGCCTCGGCGGGCGGGCGACCGTGCCGGTCGCCCCGGCCATGCCCGCCTCCTCCTCGACCTGCAGCACGAGGCCGGCCTGCCGGCCGCCCAGCAGCTCCAGATAGACTTCCGCCAGCAGTTCGGAATCCAGCAGCGCGCCGTGCTTCGTGCGGGCGGAATTGTCGATCCCGAAGCGGTTGCACAGCGCGTCCAGGCTGGCCGATGCGCCGGGAAAGCGCTTGCGTGCCATGCGCACGGTATCCACGGCGCGGTCCATCGGCAGGGTGGGCCGGCCCAGCATCGCCAGTTCCGCGTTCAGGAAGCCCATGTCGAAGCTGGCATTGTGGATCACCAGCGGATCGTCGCCGATGAACGCCAGGAAGGCATCCACCTCCTCGCCGAAGGTGCGGTGGCCGGCCAGGAACTCGGCCGACAGGCCGTGCACGCGGAACGCCTCCTCCGGCATGTCGCGCCCGGGATTCAGGTAGACGTGGAAGCTCTCCCCGGTGGCGATATGGTTGCGCAGTTCCAGGCAGCCGATCTCGACCAGCCGGTGGCCGGATTTCGGGTCCAGGCCGGTGGTCTCCGTGTCGAGTACGATCTCACGCAGGGTCATCCCGTCCTCCCGCCCCTGTTGCCGTGCCCGTGGGCTGCTTCTGGGCCTGCGCCTGCGCCCGCAGGGCCGCGGCGACGGCGGCCACATGCTCGCGGGTCTCCGCCAGGCTGCCGCCGGTGGGTATCACATGATCCGCCCGGGCCCGCTTCTCCGCATCCGGCACCTGCTTGTCCAGGATCGCGCTGAATTTCTCTTCCGTCATGCCGGGGCGCTTCAGCACCCGCTCGCGCTGCGCCGCCGCCGGCGCGCTGACCACGACGACGGCATCCACCCTGTCCTGGCCGCCGGTCTCGAACAGCAGCGGGATGTCCAGCACCACGAAGGGCGCCCCGGCGGCTTCGGCCGCAGCCAGGAAATCCTGCCGCATGCCCCCGACCAGCGGATGCACGATGCGCTCCAGCCGGCGCAGCGCCTCGCGGTCGCCCAGCACCTCCCGGCCCAGCCGCTCGCGGTCGACGGCATCGTCCACGATGGCGGCGGGAAAGGCTTCCCCCAGTGGCGCCACTGCCGCCCCGCCCCGGGCATAGAGCGCATGCACCGCGGCATCGGCATCGAAGACCGGCACGCCGAGATCCCGGAACATGCCGGCCACCGTGCTCTTGCCCATGCCGATGGAGCCTGTCAGGCCGAGATGCAGCATCCCCGTCTCCCGCATGCCGGCGTCGCCGGCCCGATACCGCTGGCCCGAGCACGCCGTCCGGACCGCAGGCCGGGTCAGGCCCGGCGCAGCAGCTCCGCTTCCATTTCCGTCCGCAGCGCCGGCGTGACCGCCGGCAGCACGCCGAACCAGGCCTCGAAGCCCGGCCGTCCCTGGTGCAGCAGCATGTCCAGGCCGCCGGTCGCCGCGCGGCCCCGCGCCCGGGCCGCCTGCACCAGCGCCGTCTCCAATGGAGTGTATACGATGTCGACGATCAACACAGTATCTTGTGTGCCATCCAGCAGCGCGCGCAGCAGCGCGCCATCCAGCGGCGGCTGGCCGCGCATGCCAAGGCTGGTGGTGTTGGCCAGCAGCCCGGCGCCGTCGCAGGCGGCCCCGGCCTGGGACCAGTCGAACAGCCGGACCCGCGGGCCCAGCAGGGCCTGCAGGTCGGCGGCCCGTGCGGCGGTGCGGTTGACGATCCGCAGCTCCGGCGTGCCGGCCGCCAGCAGGGCGGCACCGATCGACCGGGCGGCGCCGCCGGCGCCCAGCAGGCAGGCCGGCGCGTCGGCGGGCCGGAATCCGGGCACCGCGTCCGCCACGCTGCCCAGGAAGCCGATGCCGTCGGTGCTGTCGCCCTCCAGGCTGCCATCGGTCCGGCGGAACACCGTGTTGACGCTGCCGGCCTGGCGCGCCCGCGCGGTGACATGGTCCACCAGGTCCAGCGCCGCCACCTTGTGCGGCAGGGTCACGTTGAACCCCCGAAGCTCCCCCGACCGCACCCGGTCGAAGGTGGCGGGGAGGTCCTCCGGGGTCACCGGGATGGCGTCATAGCTGCCGGGCAGGCCATACCGGGCCAGCCAGTGCCGGTGCATGACCGGCGACAGCGAATGGCCGACCGGCCAGCCGATCACGCCGGCCCGGGGCAAGGCTGGCGCGTCCGTCATGCCGGCACCGCGCCCAGCACGCGCAGGCGGTCCAGCAGGGCCAGCAATGGCAGGCCGAGGATGGTGAACCAGTCGCCGGACAGGCGCTCGAACAGCTGTATCGCCGGCGCCTCGACCCGATAGCCGCCGACGCTGCCGCAGCCTGCGTCCGGATCCGCCTGCAGCCAGGCGTCCAGTGCCCGGTCGCTGAACTGCCGCATCGTCAGGTCGGCACTGTCGACGGCATGCCAGGCCTCGCGGCCCGGCCCGAGGACCACGACCGCGCTGGTCAGGCGATGGCTGCGGCCGCGCAGCGACAGAAGCTGCCGCCGCGCCGCGGCCCGATCCTCCGGTTTGTCGAACCAGACGTCGCCGCAGGTCAGCACCTGGTCCGCGCCGATCACGATGACCTCGCCCTGCGCGGCCGCCGGCCGCATCCGGTCCGTTGCTGCCCTGGCCTTTGCCTCGGCCAGGGCAAGAGCGACCTCGCCGGCACCGGCGCCGGCGGCCCGCAGTTCCGCCTTGATCGGCTCTTCGTCCAGCCCGGTCGGCTGGCGGTCGGCGGCGATGCCGGCCTGCGCCAGCATCGCCTGCCGGGCCGCGCTGGCAGAGGCGAGCACGATGCGGTGGGGCATGCCGGTCATGTGCGGTGGACCGGGTTCGCGCGGCCATGGGTCTGGCCGTCGCCGCCTTTCGCCGATTGCTGCTTCTCCCGATGGGCCTCCACCAGGGTCATGATGGCGGCGGCGGTTTCCTCGATCGACCGGCGCGATACGTCGATCACCGGCCAGCCATGCTCCGCGCACAGCCGCCGCGCCTGTGCGACCTCCTGGCGGACCGCTTCCGGGTCGACATAGACCGTCTCGCCATCCTGTTTCAGCGCGCGCAGGCGGGAGCGGCGGACCTGGATCAGCCGCTCGGGCGAATTGGTCAGGCCGACGATCAGCGGCCGCGTCAGCTCCGACAGTTCAGGCGGCAGGGTCATGTTCGGCACATAGGGAATGTTCGCGGTCTTCATCCCCATATTGGCGAGGTAGATCGCCGTCGGCGTCTTGGAGGTCCGCGACACGCCCACCAGGATGATGTCGGCATCGGCCAGCGAACCGCCCAGATGCCCGTCGTCATGCGCCAGGGTGAACTGCACGGCATCGATGCGGTTGAAATAGGCGGTGTCCAGCTGGTGCTGCCGGCCCGGCCGGGTGATCGCCTGCTCCCCCAGGAAGCTGCTCATCGCCGCCAGGACGGGGTCGAGGACACCGATGCAGGGCGTGCCCACGGACCGGCAGCCCTGTTCCAGCAGGCTGCGCATCTCCGCATCCATCAGGGTGTACATGACCATGCCCGGCTCGGCCTCGATCGCCTTCAGCACGCGCTGCATCTGGCCGGGGGTGCGGACCAGCGACCAGACATGGCGGCGGCTCTCGCTGCGGGCATGGGGAAACTGCACCAGGGTCGCGGCGGTGATCGCCTTCAATGTCTCCCCGGTGGAATCCGACACCAGGTGGATATGGAACCGCGCACCCGGCCCTCCTGCGGCGCCGCTCCCGGCCCCGCTCACGGGGCACCCGGCGGGCCGGGCGGCCTGTGGATGATCTGCGAATAACGTGCATGAATCGGCATCGGGCAGCGCCCCATGTGGATAACGTGTGACTTGTGAGCGACTTAACAGAGGCGCCGTCCCGAACCAAGGGCGGCGGGCGGAACAATGTGCATTGCGGGCATGGCGGACTCTGCCCCGCCCTGCGCAGCCCCTTGTCCCCGGCGCTCACAGGCGGGGACAGCCGGGCCGCCCACAGGGGCCCGGCCCTGCAGCCCGGCCGGTTTGCGCGCCGGCTGGCGCTGTTCTACACAGGGCTTCCCCACAGGCGGGCGGCCCGGCCTGCCCGGGCGCAGGTTATCCACAGACTTGTGCGCCAGCCTGTGGATAGGATTCTGTGCGCGGGACTCACAGGCCCTACTACCTACCACTACAACCAAATAAAGATTCTTCCTTGATGTCGTCACGTCCATGACCCCTCCGGCGAAACCGATCCTGCAGGTCATCGGCGGCCAGCCGCAGGCGCAGCGACCGGCCTGGCTGATGCGCCAGGCCGGTCGCTACCTTCCGGAATATCGCGCCCTGCGCGCACGGGCGGGGTCCTTCCTGGACCTGTGCTTCCAGCCGGAGATGGCGGCGGACGTCACCCTGCAGCCGATCCGGCGGTTCGGCTTCGACGCCGCGATCCTGTTCGCCGACATCCTGCTGCTGCCCCATGCGCTGGGCCGGACGGTCAGCTTCGTCGAAGGCGAAGGCCCCCGCCTGCCACCGCTGACCACCGCGGCAGAGGTCGACAGCCTGGCCGATGTCGATCCCGGCCCGGGCCTGGAACCGGTCTTCGAGACGGTGGCCCTGGTCCGGCAGGGATTGCCGGAGGCTTGCACCCTGATCGGCTTCGCCGGGGCACCCTGGACCGTCGCCACCTACATGATCGCCGGCGCCGCGGAAAAGGAGCAGGTCCAGGCACGGCTCTTCGCCTATCGGCACCGGGCGGCGTTCGCCCGCCTGATCGACCGGCTGACGGAGACGACGATCGACTATCTGGACAGGCAGATCGTCGCGGGCGCGGAGGCGGTGAAGCTGTTCGACAGCTGGGCCGGCGCGCTGGCCCCGGCCGAGATGCGGCGCTGGAGCATTGCGCCGACCGCCCGGATCGTGGCCGCGCTGAAGGCCCGGCATCCGGGGGTGCCGGTGATCGGCTTTCCCCGCGGATGCGGCGGCATGCTGGCGGAATATGCCGCCGCGACAGGGGTCGATATGGTGGCGCTGGACACAGCGACCGATCCGGCCTGGGCCGATGCGGTGCTGCCGCCCGGGCTGCCGATCCAGGGCAATCTGGACCCGCTGGCGCTGATCGCGGGCGGGGCGGTGCTGGAGGAGGCCGTCGCCGGAATCCTTGCCGCGACCGCCGGGCGGCCGCATGTCTTCAATCTGGGGCATGGCATCCTGCCGCAGACACCGCCGGACAATGTGGCGGATCTGCTCCGGCTGCTGCGCCGGTCCGGTTAGACGGCACATATCGGGGGACCGCGCGAGGATGGACGTTGACGCCCAAGGCCAGGCACGACAGGGCAGCCGCACCGCGATCGTCCTGCTGAACCTGGGCGGGCCGGACAGCCTGGATGCGGTGCGGCCGTTCCTGTTCAACCTGTTCAGCGACAAGGCGATCATCCGGCTGCCGGCACTGGCGCGCCTGCCCCTGGCCTGGCTGATCGCCCGGCGGCGGGCGCCGGTGGCGCGCGAGATCTATGCCCAGCTGGGCGGCCGTTCGCCGATCCTGCCACAGACCGAGGCCCAGGCCGCCGCCCTGCAGCACGAACTGGCCAGTGCCGGCGAGGACGAGGCAGCGGAGCTGCGCTGCTTCATCGCCATGCGGTACTGGCATCCGCGCGCGGCGGCAGCCGCTGCCGAGGTCAAGGCCTGGGGCGCCGACAGGGTGCTGCTGCTGCCGCTCTATCCGCAGTTCTCCACCACCACATCGGCCTCGTCGATCGCGGAATGGCAGCGGGAGGCCGGGCGGGTCGGGCTGGACGTCGCCACCCGCGCGCTGTGCTGCTATCCGGAGCTTCCCGGCTTTGTTGCCGCCCAGGCCGATGCCATCGTCGAGGCATTGGCGAACCTTGCGGCGGAAGGCGGTCCGGCACCGGTACGGCTGCTGTTTTCCGCTCACGGCCTGCCGAAGCGCATCGTCGACGCGGGCGATCCCTATCAGTGGCAGGTGGAGGCGACGGCTGCCGCGCTGGTGGAGGCGGTAGCGGCCGCATTGCCGGCCGGCAGGATGCCCGACTGGGCGATCTGCTATCAGAGCAGGGTCGGGCGGCTGGAATGGATCGGCCCGTCGACCGAGTATGAGGTCGAGCGGGCGGGCCGTGACGGCACCGCCCTGATCGTGGTGCCCATCGCCTTCGTCTCTGAGCATTCCGAGACCCTGGTGGAACTGGACATCGAATATGCCGAGCTGGCGGCCAGGTGCGGCGTTCCCGCCTATCGCCGGGTGGCGACGGTGGGCACCGGCCCCAGCTTCATCGACAGCCTGGCAGGGCTGGTCGCCGAGGAGCTGGAACTGTTCGGCGGGGCGGCCGCGGACCGGGCGGGGGAGCGGATCGGGCGGGCCGCCGGGCGGCTCTGCCCGGCCGGGCAGTCGGATTGCCCCTGCGGCAGGCCCCTGGCCGGCAAAGGCACGGGCAATTGACCACCGGGCCGGCTGAACGGCCGGATTCGCGGAACCCAAGGGAAGGGCGGGCGCCATGTGGTATCTCTGGCTGAAGGTCCTGCATGTCCTGGCGGTGATCGCCTGGATGGCCGGGATGCTCTACCTGCCGCGGCTCTTCGTGTACCACGCGGGGGCCAGCAGGGGCGGCGAGCTGTCGGAGACCTTCAAGGTGATGGAGCGCCGCCTGCTGCGCGGCATCATCAATCCGGCGATGATCGTGACCTGGCTTACCGGCCTGGCCCTCGGCTTCGGCCCGGCGCTGGGCCTGTGGGACGGACCGGACTGGTCCGCCGATGCCTGGCTGCATGCCAAACTGGCGCTGGTGCTCGTGCTGCAGCTGGTCCATGCCGCCTATGCGCGGTGGCGCCGGCAGTTCGCCCAGGACGCCAACCGTCACGGCGCCGGCTTCTACCGGGTCGCCAACGAGGTGCCCACCCTGCTGCTGATCGCGATCGTCATCCTGGTCGTCGTCAAACCGTTCTAGGGACCTTGCAATCGCGGCGCCGAGGGACTAGCATCGTTAAGACCTTACAACATTTGCCCAGCCACTCCCTTGGAAAGCCGTCGATCCTGCCGCATACCCTCCGGGGGTGCGCCGACGGCGATGGGCAATCAGGTACAGGATCCGCCGCCAGCACGGTTGGCCGGTCCGCCCGAGACCAAGTTCCATTGGATTGGCGGCTCCCGAAACACATCAACCATCCATTGCCTGCGTCCGGGAGGACCATGGCTCACTTCTAGATCAATTGCCCCGATTGCGGCGGAGGGCTGGAACGGTCGGACTGCGGTGCGGCGTCTTCCGGCTTTTGCGCGGCGGAACGATTGGATTTGCCGTGGTGTTCCCCAGGTTCCTGCACGGCAGGAGCGGCGGGCGGAACCGGCGGGCGGACAATCGGGATTCCGTATCGCAGCATCGTTCCGAACCGCGGCAATCGTGGCTGCAAGGGCGGCTCCGGCAATGACGCCGATCGCCTGGTGACGGCATCTTCTTTTCGACCCCGACTTCCGGATCCCGCACCGCTTGCGGCTGTCCGGCAGGGGCGCGGGAGCCAATTCGGGATCCAACCCGCGACTGGCATGAATCCCGCAATTTTCAACCAGTATCGAATCCCTTTCGCGCCGGACCGCGCGAATGGAATTCCTGCCTTGCCACGGTCCCTGACTAAGTAAGAGTGTTCCATGAATCTTCAGGAACTTAAGGACAAGTCCCCGACAGAGCTGCTGAATACGGCGGAAACGCTGGAGGTGGAGAACGCGTCGACCCTGCGGAAGCAGGACATGATGTTCGCCATCCTGAAACAGCTGGCAGAGCGCGGGGAAGAGATCACCGGCGGCGGCGTCCTCGAGATCCTGCAGGACGGTTTCGGCTTCCTGCGGTCGCCCGAAGCGAACTACCTGCCGGGTCCCGACGACATCTACATCAGCCCCAGCCAGATCCGGCGGTTCGGCCTGCGCACCGGCGACACCGTGGAGGGGCCGATCCGGAGCCCGAAGGACGGCGAGCGCTACTTCGCGCTGCTGAAGGTCACCGCGATCAATTTCGAGGACCCCGAGAAGGTCCGCCACAAGGTGCATTTCGACAACCTGACGCCGCTCTATCCCGAGGAGCGCCTGAAGCTCGAGCTGTCGGAGCCGCCGAAGGGCGACATGTCGTCCCGCGTGATCGACCTGATCTCGCCGCTGGGCAAGGGCCAGCGCGGGCTGATCGTGGCCCCGCCGCGCACCGGCAAGACGGTGCTGCTGCAGAACATCGCCCATTCGATCACCGCCAACCATCCCGACGTCTACCTGATCGTGCTGCTGATCGACGAGCGGCCCGAGGAAGTGACCGACATGTCGCGCTCGGTCGTCGGCGAGGTGATCTCCTCCACCTTCGACGAACCGGCTGCGCGCCATGTGCAGGTCACCGAGATGGTGATCGAGAAGGCGAAGCGCCTGGTCGAACACAAGCGCGACGTGGTGATCCTGCTGGATTCCATCACCCGCCTGGCGCGCGCCTACAACACCGTCGTGCCGTCCTCCGGCAAGGTGCTGACCGGCGGTGTCGACGCGAACGCGCTGCAGCGGCCCAAGCGCTTCTTCGGCGCCGCCCGCAACATCGAGGAGGGTGGCTCGCTGACGATCATCGCGACCGCCCTGATCGACACCGGGTCGCGGATGGACGAGGTGATCTTCGAGGAGTTCAAGGGCACCGGCAATTCGGAGATCATTCTCGACCGCAAGCTGGCCGACAAGCGGACCTTCCCGGCGATCGACATCACCAAGTCGGGCACCCGGAAGGAAGAGCTTCTGGTCGACAAGGGCACCCTGGCGAAGATGTGGGTGCTGCGCCGCATCCTGATGCCGATGGGCGTGGTCGACTCGATGGAATTCCTGATCGAGAAGCTGAAGCATACCAAGACCAACCAGGATTTCTTCGACAGCATGAACACCTGAGCCGGGCGGCACGCCGGCGCACGCTTTGGCGCCGCGGACCGGATAGGCTAGGGTCTGGGTCCGGCAGGGGCGCAGGCGGAAGCGGTCCCTGGCCGGTACTCCGGATAGCGACGAGGGTTACTGCGATGCAGAGGGATTCGGCGTCTTGCCAGACAGGCCGCGGCCATCGATTCAGCCGGCGGGCGCGAGTCCTTTGCCTGGTTGCGCTCGTCGGCCTCGGCTTCGGATTTGCCGGCCCGGGCGGCAACCGGGTGGCGGAGGCTGCCGGCGAACAGGTTGCCGTGGCGTCGCGGATCAGCGGCACCGTGGAGCGCCTGACCCAGGGCAACCGCGTCGCCCTGAAGGTCGGCGACCCGGTCCAGGCCAGCGACCATATCCTCACCAGCGCCGACAGCCGGGCCCGGCTGCAGTTCCCCGACGGCTCGACGGTCGTTGTCGGCCCGGCCAGCGATCTCGAGATTGCCGCCTATGACATGACGTCGAAGACGCAGCCCGGCGCCCTGCTGCGCCTGGCGCAGGGGATCGTCAAGGCGATCGTCGACACCCTGCCCGGCAACGGCCGGTTCCAGGTCGCCGCGCCAACCGCGGTGGCCGCCGTGCGCGGCACCTCGTTCATCGTCCAGGCCGACAAGGACAAGGCCGGGATATTCGTCATCGACGGCTTCGTCTTCGTCGATACGCCGCAGGCCTCCGGCGCCGCGGTGACCGTGCAGAACAACCAGGGGACCGACGTACCGGCCGGCGGCAAGCCCAGCGCGCCGGGGCCCTGGTCGACCGAGCGGGTCAGGTCCGTCTTCGCCTTGACCGGGCTGGAGTGAGAACGGACTGGTCCCGGCCCCTCCCCGCCCTTTGGTGCAGAAGTTGCACGATAGATGAGGCCGGTACAGAAACGGGAATATTCGGGCGATTTTGAGACAGGGTGTCGGGTTTCGGTGCCAACCCGGACGGCAATCCGCAGGCTGATTGTACGATTTCGGCACGGATGTGCCACGCCTTGCGCTCTCGGGCCGGGATCGGAATCGTGAACGCCAGACAGATTATCGTCCTGACACTGATCCTGGGTCTGGTTGTCGCGTATACCATCCTGCGCGATCGCATTCCTGTGCTGCGCAATCTCGAAACCGCATCCATCGACCTGCGCTACACCATGCGCGGGCCGCGGCCGATCGGCGACGAGGTCGTCGTGCTTCTGGTCGACGACCAGACGATCGCCGAACTGGGTCGCTGGCCGCTCTCGCGGGACGTCTTCTCGCAGGCCCTGAACGGTATCGCCGCGGCGGGACCGCGGGTGGTGGTGTTCGACATGCTGTTCACGGAGCACCAGTCGGAGATCCCGCTCCATCTGCGGGCGGCACTCAATGCCGCGCTGGCCAGCCTGCCGCAGGAGGATCGCCGGCGCCTGTCGCTGGCGCACTTCCTGTCCACGACCAATGTCGATTCGCGTTTTGGCGACACGATCGGGCGCTTGGGCAATGTGATCCTGCCCTATGCCTTCCGTCCGCCTGCCGCAGGCCGGATGCCGGCGACGGGGGCGGTGGTGGCAGCGCCCGGCGGGGCCTTGCCAACCGATCGGGCGGCGAACCCGGCCAGCGGCGCGCTGCCCGACTATGTGGCGGATTCCGCCTACCAGCACTATCGCCTGGACGCACGAGCCGAACGGCAATTGCCGCGGGCGCCGGGAGAGATCCTCGTGCCGGTCCACGCGATCGGTGCGCGCGCCGACCGGATGGGCCATGTGCAGGTGTTCTACGACACCGATGGCGCGCCCCGCTACGAGTTCCCCGTCATGGCCTACCAGGAGGACCTCTACCCCTCCCTGCCCATCACCACGGCATCGGCCTATCTGGGCGTGGAGCCGGACGATATCCGGCTCGACCTGCCGACGGAGATCTGGCTCGGCGACAACCGGGTCCCGCTGGACCGCCATATCCGGCTGCCGATCAACTATGCCGGCGCCGCGGGCACCTACCCGACCTACTCCTTTGCCGATGTGGCCCAGGGCCGGGTCGACCCCGCGGTCTTCCGCGACCGTATCGTCATCATCGGCGCCGCGGCGCTGGGCCTGAACGATACCTTCGAGACGCCATTCTCCAGCGTGATGCCCGGGGCCGAGCGCTATGCGACGGTCGTCGACCAGATCCTGCACGGGCTGACGCCGCAGACGCCGCACTGGGCGACGGCGCTGGAGATTGCCGTGGTGCTGCTGGGGGGAATCCTGGTGGGCTGGGTCACCGCACGGTCGCGGACAGCCTGGGCGGGCCTGCTGGCGGTCGGCCTGATCGGGCTCTGGCTGGGATTCCAGCAGGTGCTGTTCCAGGACCTGTACCTCGTCCTGGGGATTGTCGCGCCGACCGCTGCCTTCGCCTTCAGCTTCCTGGCGATATCGGTCGACCGGGCCTGGGCGGAGGAAGTCCGGCGCCGCCAGGCGGAGGCCGATCTGCGTCGCAGCGAGGAGCGCTATGCCCTTGCCACCAGGGGCGCCAATGACGGCCTGTGGGACTGGAACATCGGTGCCGGCAGCCTGTTCGTTTCCGGACGCTGGCGAGAAATGGTCGGCGCGCTGGAGGAAGACAAGATCGAGCGCATGGAGGACTGGATCACCTGGCTGTTCCCGGAGGACCGCGCCGATTTCCGCGCCCAGCTGGATGTCCATCTGCGGGGCGAGACGGGGCAGTTCGACCATCAGTACCGCGTGATGCACAGCGACGGGATGCCGCGCTGGATGCGGGCCCGGGGCCTGGCGATCCGCAACGCGGAGGGGCGTCCGGAACGGATGGCCGGGTCGCAGACCGACATCACCGAAGCCAAGCGGATGGAAGAGGAGATCGTCCACGGCAATCTGTACGACAGGCTGACCGACCTGCCGAACCGGGTGCTGCTGAAGGAACGGCTGGGCCAGGCCCTGGCCCGCTATGACAGCGGCGCCGCCCCCGGCATCGCGCTGTTCTATATCGACCTCGATCGCTTCACCCTGGTGAATGACAGCCTGGGCTATGCCGCCGGCGACCGCGTGCTGGTCGCCGTGGGACGGCGGCTGCGGTCGCTGGTCGGCAAGGCCGATACCCTGGCGCGGGTCGGCGGCAACGAATACGCCCTGCTGGTGGAAGGCATCGGCAACGGTGCGGACGCCCTGACGCACGCCGAGAAGCTGCGGGAGACCCTGGCCAGCGCCCATGCCGAAAGCGGCCGGCGGATCGTGCTGACCGCCAGCATCGGCTATGTCCTGGTCGGCCGCGAAACGGAGGAGGCGGAGGCCACGATCCGGGCCAGCCGGCTGGCGATGCTTGAGGCGAAGGCCAATGGCGGCTCGAGGGTCTGCGGCTACGACCCGAACATGCAGTCGCGGGTGACCGAACGCCTGGACGTGGAGAACGAGTTGCGGCGGGCGATCGCGCAGGAGGGAGAGATCCTGCTGCACTACCAGCCGATCGTCCGGCTGACCGATGGGCAGATCGCCGGCTTCGAGAGCCTGATGCGCTGGCGGCATCCGGAACGGGGCTTCGTCTCGCCGGCGGAATTCATCCCCCTGGCGGAGGAAACCGGCCTGATCGTGGAGCTCGGGCAGCGGGCGCTGATCCTGGGCTGCCGCAGCCTGGCAGCCTGGCACAAGCGCTACGGGCCGGATCTCTGGCTCAGCGTCAACGTGTCGGCGCGTCAGCTCGCCGAGGGGGTCGTCGTCGACCAGGTGAAGCAGGCACTGGCCGCGACCGGCGTCCGGCCCGGCGCCCTGAAGATCGAGCTGACGGAAAGCGTCGCGATGGCCAATCCGGAGACCGCGATCGCCACCCTGGAGGAGATCGCCGAACTCGGGGTGAAGATCTCGATCGACGATTTCGGCACCGGCCATTCCTCGCTGGCCTATATCCACCGCCTGCCGTTCGACCTGCTGAAGATCGACCGCTTTTTCACCAGCCGGCTGGCGGAAAGCCGGCAGGGCATGGAAATCGTGGAGACCATCGCCACCCTGGGACACAATCTGGGTCGCGAGATGGTCGCGGAGGGGATCGAACGGAAAGACCAGATCGCCGCCCTTCGCACCCTGCCGATCACCTATGGCCAGGGTTATTATTTCGGCCGGCCGATGCCGGAGGAGATGGTGCGCGACCTGCTCGACCGGCAATATGGCCTGGTGGATCTGGCGCGGAAGGCCTAGGCACGGGCCCCGTTCGCGCCGCGCACCTGCATCCGGAAGGCAGCGACTTGCCCCTTGTCAACCGAGTCCTGATCTGGCTTGCCGCCGCCACCACCCTGGCGGTGTTGCTCTGGTTTCTGGCGGCCCTGCTTTTCGGCCGGCAGGCGATCCTGGAATTCCTGTTCGGCGCGCCCGACCGCATGACGGTTTCCTTCGAGAGCCTGGTTCCACCGGGCACGCCGAATTCCTATCTGGTATGTCCGGCAGGATTTTGCCGCGCGGCGCGTCCGGCGGCGGAAAGCCCGGAATACGACGTTCCGGCCGCGCGGCTGGAGACCGCCTGGATGAGGATGCTGGAGCGTCAGCCGCGGGTCACCGTCCTTGCACAGGATGCGGCGGAACGGCAGCTGGATATCGAGCAGCGGTCGCTGCTGGTCGGTTATCCGGATACAGTCACCGTCCGGTTCATCCCGTTGCAGGGATCGCGGTCGACCCTTGCGGTCTACAGCCGGTCGCACTACGGACGCTCCGACTACGGGGTCAACAAGGAGAGGGTCGAACACTGGCTCGACGACCTGGCGCTCTGAGGGGCGCCGATCCGGCCGGCCTTGACCCGATCCGGCACTGGCCAGAGACTCCCCCAGACGAGGCTGAAGGATGAACCTGCTCCATAAACCGCTGCAGAACGGCCCCGCGCCGGACCGCGGGGTCCGTGTGCCGCGCCCGTCGGAAGCCCGCGCGGTCGGCCGCAACCCCGATGCCTGGTCGCTCAGCGCCGGGGACGGTCGCTTCGAGATCCGCCTGACCCGGGACACGCGCGACATCGATGCCTCGCAGGCCCTGCGGTATCACGTCTTCTACGAGGAGATGGACGCCCGGCCGGATGCCGAGATGGCGCGCCTGCGGCGCGACGCGGATGCCTTCGACGCGATCTGCGACCATCTGCTGGTGCTCGACCATTCCCGGCCGGAGGGCGATCGGGTGGTCGGCACCTATCGGCTGCTGCGCCGTGCTGTGGCCGAGGCCAATGCCGGCTTCTACTCGGCCTCCGAATACGATCTCGCACCGGTCCTCAGCGCCATTCCGGCGGCCGAGGGCGGCGTGATGGAGCTGGGCCGGTCCTGCGTCCTGGCCGAATACCGCACCAATGCGACGATCCAGATGCTGTGGCGGGGCCTCAGCTACTATGTCTTCGACCATGGCATCAGGATGATGTTCGGCTGCGCCAGCCTGCCCGGCCGCGATCCGCAGCAGCTCGCGGTGCCGCTGAGCTACCTGCATCACCACCACCTGGCGCCGGAGGAGGTCCGGGTGCGGGCGCTGCCCCACCTCCATGCCAGGATGGACCTGCTGCCGGCGGACGCGGTGGCGCCGCGCCGCGCGCTGCACCAGCTGCCGCCGCTGGTGAAGGCCTATCTCCGGCTGGGCTGCTATATCGGCGACGGTGCCGTGGTCGACCAGCAGTTCGGCACCACGGATGTCTTCATCATCCTGCCCATCGAGCGGGTCGCGCCGAAATACTACGCCCATTTCGACCGCGAGGAGCTGGGCGAGAAGGGCGGCGCCGGCGACGCTTCGGCCGGGGACGCCGCCTGACGCGCAGCGCTACGGCCCGGACAGCGGCGGCGACATGGCGTCGGCCAGCCGCACGGCCTGGGCGATGGTGTCGATCCCGGCCTTCCTGGCATCCAGGGTGACCCAATAGCCGCCATCGTCCTGCGGCTGGATCCCCGGCGTGAAGGACATGGTCGGAATGCGCTGGTCCGGCGGCGGCAGCCGGATCTGCGCCGGATCCATGCCGACCTGCCGGGCGATGCGGTGCAGGCGATGGGTCAGCTCGTCGAACATCTCCGGCCCGAAGATCAGGAAGGTGCCGGCGAAATGCTGCAGCAGCGGGCCGGGCTCCAGCCGGTAGCGGAGGTCATCCGGGAAGTGGCGGGCCTTCACGCGGGCCCGGCAGCCGGCGACCATGGTCGGCATGTAGAGGGGAAAGTCCCAGCCATAGGGGACGAGGTCCCGTTCCGCCAGGCCGGCCTCGGCGGCGAAGCGGCTGTGGGCGGCCCGGATCCGCTCGGCATCGCCATTGGCGCCGCCATTGCTGGAGCCGGAATGGCCGTTCATTGTCAGCGGCCGCTCGCAGGCCAGGACCTTCTCGCCGTAGAAGGCGTTCAGCATCTCCGATTCGATGTCGCAGACCGGATCGACGAAATAGCGCCCGCCCTGGGCCTGACGGATGCGCGCGATCAACGCGGCGCTTGTCAGCCCGTGGTAGATCGACAGGCCATAGCCGCCGGTCGATTGCAGGGCGAACAGGCGGGCGAGTTCGGCCTTTGCGTCGTAGGGGCCGACCCGGTGCCCCAGGCGGATCGTCATCAGCCCCGGATAGAGGGTCGAATCCGGCCATTTGAAATCATGCCGGTACCAGGTCAGGTGGTCCGCCGGGTCGGCGGACAGGATCCTGGCCGCCAGCGCAAGTCCGTCCGGCATCACGGCATCGTCGTCGCCGATCACCGTGACATAGCGCCCGCGGGCATGGTCCAGGCCGAATTCCCAGTTGTCGTGCATGGCCAGGCGGCGCGGGGGGGTGACGATCCGCAGGCGGGGATCCGTCACCTCGGACAGGATCTCGGCTGCCGGCGGCGTGCTACGGTTGTCCGCGACGATCAGCTCGAAATCGCCGAACTGCTGGGCCAGCACCGTCCGCACGCTGTGCAGCAGGGTTGCCGGGCGGTCCCGGGTGGGGATGATCACGGTGACGAAGGGCGAGGTCATGGGCGGCGGTTCGGCTGGCTGCGGCCCCGGCTGGGCGATTTGCGGGCTTGACACGCCAGGGGGCAAGGACCTTGTCTCGGCTGGCCGGCCTGCAGCCCCATTCTGGCGGTTGCCGGTCATAGACACCACCCTTCGAAGGACGGCAAGCAAGGTGAACAGCCTGTCTACCGCGCGCGGGCCGGAACCGGCAGCCGGCGAAGGCCCGGACGAGGGCGCGACCTCTGCCATGCGCCGGACAGCGGCCAGCATGCTGCGGGGGCTCTGGTATCTCGCCCTGCCGGGGCATGCGCTGCGGCCGGGCGCCATGAAGCCCGTCACCCTGCTGGGCGAACCGGTCCTGTTGTGCCGCGACCGCGGCGGCGCGGTCTTTGCCCTGCGCGATGTCTGCCCGCATCGCGGCATCCCGCTGCATCACGGCCGGTTCGACGGCGAGACGGTGATGTGCGGCTATCACGGCTGGCGCTTCGACCGCAGCGGCACGGCCTGCGAGATCCCCTCCCTGCTGGCGGACCAGAAGGTCAACCTGTCCCGCATCCGCTGCGGCGGCTGGCGGGTGCAGGAGCATCAGGGGCTGATCTGGATCTTCATGCCCGCGGCGGGCGGCGAGGCTGCCCCGGGCGAGCCGCCGCCGGTCCCCGAGATGCCCGGCCTGCCGCCAGGGGCGCGGCCCGGCATCGCCACCAGCATGGCGTTTCCCTGCACGGCCGATCACGCCGCCTTCGGCCTGATGGACCCGACCCATGCGGCTTTCGTCCATACCTCCTGGTGGTGGAAGCGGAATGCCCGGAAGCTGCGGGAGAAGCGGAAGAGCTTCGAACCGGCGCCGCTGGGCTGGCGCATGGTCCGCCATGCCCTGCCGCCGGAGAACCGCGCCTACCGGCTGTTCGGCGAGAATGTCACGACGGAGATCCGCTATGCCCTGCCGGGCCTGCGGATCGAGCATGTCCAGGGCAGTCGCCACAGCGCCGTCGGCCTGACCGCGATCACGCCGGTGGACGAACGAAACACCCAGGTCTACCAGATCTTCTACTGGACCCTGCCCTGGCTGGGCCTGCTGCGCCCCGTCGCCTGGACCCTGGTGCGGCGCTTCCTGGACCAGGACCGGCAGATGGTGATCAAGCAGCAGGAGGGCCTGCCCCATGCCGATCGCCTGATGCTGGTCAACGATGCAGACACCCAGGCACGCTGGTTCGACCGCCTCTGCCGGGAATGGGAGCGCGCGCAGGCCGAGGGCCGCCCCTTCGTCAATCCGCTGCGGCCGCAGACCCTGCGGTGGCGCAGCTGAGTGCCGCCGGGCGCATGCAGCCGGTGGTGGCCCCGGGCGCGGCACCGGAGATGGCGCCGGGATCGGCCGAGGACCGGCCCCTGGCCGGCATCGGCTTCGTCATCGCCGCGGTCTTCGCCCTCAGCCTGCAGGATGCGCTGGCGAAACTCCTTGGCGAGCAGTTCGCGGTGGTGCAGATCCTGGCCTTCCGCGGCCTGTCCGGCGTGGTCCTGACGGTCGTGGCGGTGCTGGCCGGCGCCGCGGCACTGCGGGTACCGCGCGGCCTGCGGCTGTTCGTGGGCCTGCGCATCCTGTTTGCCGGTGCGGCGGCGGTGGCGCTCTATACAGGGCTGCGCACCGTGCCGCTGGCCGAGGCCACCGTGCTGCTGCTGACCGCGCCGCTGTTCATCACCGGGCTGGCCGCGCTGTTGCTGCGCGAACGGGTGGGCTGGCGGCGCTGGCTGGCGGTGCTTGCCGGGTTCGTCGGCAGCGGCATCGTGCTCTGGCCCGACGACATGAAGATCGAGCTGGGCGCCCTGATCATCCTGGGTGGCGCGGTCTGCTGGAGCCTGGCCGCGATTCTGACACGCCGGATCGGGAGCGGCGTGACGGTCTGGACCCAGCTGTTCTACCTCAACCTGGCCTTCCTGCTGTGCTGCGGTGCAGCCCTTCCCTGGTCCTGGCAGACGCCGGGGCTGGAGAGCACCGCACTGCTGTTGCTGCTGGGCGCGATCGGCTTCCTCAGCCAGTTCGCCATCATCCACGGCTATCGCTGTGCCTCGCCTGCCGCGGTGGCGCCCTTCGAGTATACCGCGCTGCTCTGGGCCGCGCTGCTCGGCTACCTGGTCTGGGGCGAGATTCCGGCGAGCAATGTCTGGGGGGGCGCGCTGCTGATCGCCGGTGCCGGGCTCTATGTCGCCCATCGCGAGGCCCGCCAGGGCCGGCGGCGGCCATAACGGCCGGCATGCCGGGAACCGATCAGCCGGGCATGCCGAGGATCAGGCGTGCCTCCGCGGCGGTGGCAGGCCGCCGGCCGGCCAGGGCGAGGCCGCCGGAGAGCTGGGCGATCAGGGCGGCATTGTCCGGCGCCGCCCCGCCGTCCGCGAGCTGCAGGTTGTTCTCGAAGCCGAGCCGGGCATGGCCGCCGAGTGCCGCTGCGGCCAGGCCGCAGGCGCCTTCCAGCCGGCCGAAGGCGCAGACCATCCAGCTTGTACCGGCCGGCAGCGACGGTCCCAGGAAGGGCAGCAGGTCCGCAGGCGCGCTCTGGCCGGTGCTGGCATAGCGGCCCAGCACGAACAGCAGGGCCGGCCGCGGATCGGCGATCAAGCCGCGCTGCCGCAGCTCCAGATAGCGCTCCAGGTCGGCGCTGTCGTAGAGGATCACCTGCAGCTTGATGCCATCCTCGGCAGCCCGGCGGAAGATCTCCGCAAGCGCCCCTTCCGGCAGGCCGTCGGGGCGCAGCGCGGCATCGACCTCCCGCAGGCCGAGGGAGACGAACAGGGGCGCGCCGTCGAACGCCGCGGGCAGCGCGCGCAACAGGGCCTGCTGTTCCGCGGGCCGATAGCGGCCCGCCGCCTCGGTGGTGAGCTGCAGCAGCAGGCCGTCGCCGGTCCGGGCGGCGATGGCGCGCGCGGTGTCGCGGTAGGCACCGGCGTCCAGCAGGTGCCGCCCCTGCGGGTCGCGGACATGCAGGTGCAGCATCGTGGCGCCGGCCGCCTGGCAGGCGAAGGCGGTCTCCGCCAGCTCGGCTGCGGTCAGCGGCAGGGCTGCATGATCGGCCTTGCCGCGCCGGGCGCCGTTCGGCGCGACGGCGAGGACGATCGGGGCGGTCTCCCGGTTCTGCCTGTCCTGGTCCATCCCGTCCTGTCCTTCCGCCTGCCGGGCCTGTCAACACGGGAGCGGCGGGCATAGTCTTGTCGGCGCCGCATCCCGCGGTACCGGGGGAGATAGCATGAAACGCAAGGAACTTGTGCCTGACTGGCCATGGGTGAAGAAGGTGTCCTACGCGCCGGGGACGCAATGCGGCGAGTGGGTCTATGTTGCCGGCCAGGTGGCGTTCGGCCCTGACGGCGAGATGGTCGGCGGCACCGACATGGAGGCCCAATCCGACCGGGTGTTCGCCAATATCGCAGGGATCCTGGAGCTGGCCGGCGCCAGCCTGGACGATGTCATGAAGGTCACCGTCTTCATGGTCGATCCGGACCAATATGACGGCTATGCCCGGGCCCGGTCCCGCGCCTTCCCGCGGCACCGTCCCGCCAGCACCCTGATCCCGGTGCAGAAGCTGCTCAAGCCGGGCCTGCTGGTCGAAGTGGAGGCCTATGCCATTGTCGGCGCCGGCCGGGATGGCTGAGGGGCGCACCCGGCGCTCGCTACGATGACCGCTTGACCGTTGCCGCCGGACGCCAGGGACGGGCCCGTCTAGAACAGGCCCGTCCCCGGGCGAAAGCGAGGTGCGATGACGGTCTTCGATGCCCAGAAGGATTTGGCTGCGCCGACGGTCCTGGATGTCGTGACCGGGGCCGATCCCTTTCCCTGCTATGCAACCGTCCGCGCGGCGCCGCCGGCCCGCTGCGCGCGCACCGGGCTTTGGCTGGTGGCGCGTCATGCCGACCTGCAGCAGGCTCTGGCGGATCCGGCCCTGCATGTGCGGCCACCCGCTGCGCCCGGCGCGCCCTGGCTTGCCGGCGGACCGGCCGCGATCCTGTTCCGGCAGCATGTCCGGATGAGCGACGGCGCGGACCATCGCGCCCGGCGCGAACGACTGCTGGCCGGACTTCGAACCCTGCCACCGACGGATCGGCTGGCCGGCATTGCCGGCGCGCAGGTGGGTGCGAGGCTGGCAGGCCGGCCGCCCGGAATGGCTTTCGATGCCATGGCGGACCTGGCCGTGCCGCTGCCGCCAGCCTGCATTGCCCGCTGGCTGGGCCTGCCGGACGCGGTGGCCGACCGGGTCGCGGCGGAAGCGGTGCGGTTCGTGCCCGCCCTGCTGCCCTGGAGCGGCGCGGCGGAGATCGCCGCGGCGCAGGACGCCGCCGCGCGGCTGATCGACATGCTGGAAACCCCTGCGCGGGAGGGCCGGCTGCCGTTCTTTGCCGCACTCACCGATCCCGCCGCCCCTGGACGGCCGCTGACGATCGGCGAGGCCGTTGCCGCCGCGGCCGGCCTGCTGGCGCAGTCCTGTGAGGCAACCACGGGCCTCGTCGGGTTGACGCTGCTGGCCGTGCTGCGCGACCCGGCGCTGGCGCCCGTCCTGCAGGGCGACGGGGCCGGGGCGCTGCTGTGCGAGGTGATGCGGTTCGATCCGCCGATCCACAATACCCGCCGGACCGCCGCGGCCGCGGTGACGATCGGCGGTGCGGCGATCCCGGCAGGCGATGGCCTGCTGCTTCTGCTTGCCGCCGGCGGCCGGGACGGCGCGGCCTATGCGGATCCGGACAGCTTCGTTGCCGACCGTTTCCTGGCGCCGCAGGTTCCGCCGCCGCCGGCCTTCGGAGCGGGCGGGCATCGCTGTCCGGGCAGCCGCGCGGCGCTGGCGATTGCGGGCGGGGCGCTGGCCGCATTGCTGCGGGACCGTCCGTCCCTGGCGCTGCTGGAATCATCGATCGCCTGGCGCCCGTCGCAGAACGCCCGCATTCCAGCGCGGCTGCCGGTGGCCTGACGGGACAAGTTGTCAGCCGCGGGCGAAGTGGACAGGATGGTCGCCGGATCGGGATGTTGCAGCGCGGGAGACGGCCATGGCCCTGGACATTGTACTGAAAGGGGCATCGCCCGCGGACGGGCCGGGGCCCGGCAGGATCGATATCGGCATCGCGGACGGCCGCATCGTCGAGCTGCGCCCGGACCTCGCCGAAGGCGGCCTTGGCGCGGATACCCGCGTGATCGACCTGGACGGCCGTCTTGTCGCGCCGGGCTTCGTGGAGACCCATATCCACCTCGACAAGTCCTGCATCCTCGACCGCTGCGCCTCGCGCCGCGGCGACCTGGAGGAGGCGATCGGCGAGGTGGCGAAGGCGAAGACCGGCTTCACGCCCGAGGATGTGCATGCCCGCGCCAGCCGCACCCTGGAGAAATGCCTTCTGCAGGGCACCACGCACATGCGCACCCACCTGGAAGTCGATCCCGGCATCGGCCTGCGCGGGCTGGACGGGGTCCTGCCGCTGGTGAAGGACTATGCCTGGGCGCTGGACCTGGAGATCTGCGTCTTCCCGCAGGAAGGGCTGTTGAACAATCCGGGCACCGACGAGCTGATGGTCGAGGCGCTGAAGCGCGGCTGCCGGGTGGTCGGCGCGGCGCCCTATACCGACAGCGACCCGAAGGGCCAGATCGACCGGGTGTTCGAGATGGCGCGCGAGTTCGATGCGGATATCGACATGCATCTGGATTTCGGGGCGACCTGCGACGAGATCGATGCCACCTATGTCTGCGACCTGACGGAGCGCTACCGGTATGGCGGCCGGGTCGCCATCGGGCATGTCACCAAGATGTCGGTGATGCCGGCCGACCGGTTCGCCGCCACCGCCCGGCGGCTGGCCGATGCGGGCGTGGCGGTGACCGTGCTGCCCTCCACCGACCTGTTCCTGATGGGGCGGGAGCAGGAGCATAGCTGCATGCGCGGCGTGGTGGCCGCGCACCGGCTGCTGCATGAGGGGGTGAACTGTTCGCTATCGACGAACAACGTGCTGAACCCCTTCACCCCCTTCGGCGATTGTTCGCTGGTGCGGATGGCCAACCTCTACGCCAATATCAGCCATGTCGGCGCCCGCGCGGATGTCGAGGAATGCTTCCGCATGGTCACCGCCCGGTCCGCCCGCCTGCTGCGCCGGGCCGATTACGGCCTGGCGGTCGGCATGCCGGCGGACCTGGTGGTGCTGGACGCGGCCGATACCGCCCAGGCGGTCGCCGAACTGGCGCCGGTGCTCTGTTCCTTCAAGCAGGGCCGGATGGTGCTGGAACGTCCCCGCCCGACCCTGCACCGGCCGGCATGAACGGCATGGCAGCGCCTGTCGCCGACGGCCGCACCTTCTGCCGCTACGACCCGGTGCCGGTGGCGCATGCCGAGGCTGGCCCGCTGTCCGGGCTCAGCTTCTGCGTCAAGGACCTGTACGACGTCGCGGGCTATCCCACCGGCTGCGGCCATCCGCTGAAACTGGCGCAGAGCCCGATCGCCACCGCGCATGCGCCGCCGGTGGAGGCGCTGCTCGCCGCCGGCGCGCGGTTCGTCGGCAAGACCCAGCTCGACGAGATCGCCTACAGCCTGAACGGGCAGAACGCGCATTACGGGACGCCGGTCAATCCGGCGGCGCCGGGGCGGATCCCCGGGGGATCGTCCAGCGGCTCCTCGGTCGCGGTGGCGGCGGGGATGGCGGATATCGGCCTGGGCAGCGATACCGGCGGGTCGGTGCGGATCCCGGCAGCCTATTGCGGCCTGTACGGCCTCCGCCCGAGCCATGGCCGGATCGCGCTGTCCGCCGCGATGCCCTTTGCGCCGTCCTACGACACGGTCGGCTGGTGCAGCCGCGATGCCGCGGTGCTGCAGGCCGCGGGACGCGTCCTGCTGCCGGCGGCGGATGCGCCGGTACCGGCGCGCCGGCTGCTGCTGGCCGGCGATGCCTTCGCGCTGGCGGTGCCGGCGGCGGCGGCCGTGCTGCGCGAGGCGGCCGACCGCGTGGCGGCTGAGGTCGGGACCGCGGAGGAGGTGGAGGTCGGCGGGGCGGACGGGCTCGGCTCCTGGCTGGAGGCCTTCCGGATCCTGCAGGCGGCGGAGATCTGGGACGTGCACGGCGCCTGGGTAAGGCGCTACCGTCCCACGTTCGGACCCGGCGTGCGCGAAAGGTTCGCCATGGCCGCTGGCATCGAACCGGCGCAGCGCGCCGCGATGCAGCCGGTGCGGGCGCAGGCGGCGGCGCGCATGCACGCCTTGCTGCCGCCGGGCACGGTGCTGCTGCTGCCCACGGCGCCCGATCTGCCGCCGGCCCTGGACATGCCGGATGCGGAGCTCGATTCGTTCCGCTATCGGGCCCTGAGCCTGCTCTGCATCGCCGGCCATGCCGGCCTGCCGCAGCTGACCCTGCCGGCGGTGGCCGGCAGGCCCCTGTCCCTGGACGGCGGACCGCTGGGCCTGTCGCTGCTGGCCGGCCCGGGCGGCGACGAGATGCTGCTGGACCTGGCCGTGCAGCTGTCGACGGCCTGAGCCCGGCCGGCCGGGCCACAGGGATCCGTCAGACGGCGGCGGCGACCGCCTCGATCTCCACCAGGAATTCCGGCAGCGCCAGATCGGCGACCACCAGCACGGTGGAAGCCGGATAGGGCGGCTTCAGCAGGGCGTCGCGGGCCACCCTGTAGGGTTCGATATGCCGGCGGTCGGTCAGGTAGGCATTGACCCGCACAAGGTCGGCCACGCCCATATCCGCATCCGCCAGGACGGTGAGAACATTGGTCCAGGCGACCCTGCATTGTTCCGCGATGTCGCTGGCGATGCGGCCGTCGACATCGATTCCGACCTGTCCGGTGACGAACAGCCAGCGCGCGCCCGGCGGCACCTCGATGCCGTGGCTGAACATGCCGTCGGGGCCGGCGACGGCGCGGGGGTTGCGGACCTGATTGACCATGACGGGCGGCCCTTTCAGCTTTCCAGGTCGAGGCGGCGATGCCAGTCGGCGATGGATTCGTCCGGATATTCGTCGAACAACCGGTCCTCGGCACCGGGATCCACGGGAACCCAGCGGGCTTTCGACCCCAGCATCAGGTGGGTCTGTTCCGGCGCCGGCGGCAGGTCGCTGTCGATCGCGGAAGCGAAGGGATGCAGCAGGTCCGGCCAGCGCGGGTCCCAGAGCCAGAGCCCGCTGCCGCAGATCCGGCAGAAGCGCCGCTCCGCGGGGCTGGGTTCGGCATCGCCGGGCGCGATGCGGGCGCGATAGACCGTGATGTTCTCGCTGCCTTCGACCGTCAGGCTGCCGGCATCGCCGGACAGGTTGATGGCATAGCCGCCGCCGCCCTGTGTCTTCCGGCAGATCGAGCAGTAGCAGAGGTTGAAAGGATAGGGGTGGCGGGATTCCAGATGGAATCTCACCGCGCCGCAATGGCAGGATCCGTCCAGGTGCATGGCCGTCCCTCGTTTGCCGGGTCACCGGCCGGCGAGGATAGCAGGAACCCGGCGCGCCGGTCAGCCCACGGCGCGGTCGGCGCGGCTCGCCAGGGTCTGGAGCTGCAGCAGCAGGCGGGGATCGGCCTGGATCGCCAGCCGCTCCGGCCGGTCGAGCCAGCTGTTCAGCTCGGCGAAGTCGACCGCTTCCCGCAGCTTCACCTCGGCCGTCGCCACTGCCGGGTCCGGGCGGCCCCGCAGGCGCGGCTCCGGCACCAGCGCGCCGAGGTGCAGGCCGAACAGCTCGGATTCCGCCAGCAGCGCGGTCAGGCCGTCCGGGGCTGCGATCGCTGCGGCAAAGCGGGGCCGCAGCTGCTGGCTGCGGGTGAGGACCTGTGGCGGGTCGGTTTCCTCGGGCACCTGCAGCAGCCCGGCGCGGGCGGCCAACTGGCCAAGGCGGATCGAGCCGCTGGCGGCGGAGAGCGGCACCGCTGCGACCAGGCCGAGCAGTGCCGGTGCCATCCAGGCGGCGAGAGAAGGGACCACCGCCACGGCGATCACGGTCAGCCCGATGCCGAACAGCACGTGGCAGCGATGGGTTGCCAGCAATTGCCGCATCGGCCAGGCGCCGTCATCGCGGCGCTGGGGCGACCAGCCGGCATCCTGCCCGGCCAGGATCTGCAGGACGAAGCCGGTCTGCACCAGCATCATGATCGGCGCCAGCAGCGACGAGAGCAGGGTTTCCAGCATCGTGCTGGCGACCAGCGCAAGGCCGCCGCCACAGCCGCGCCGGGTGGGGCCATGGCTGAGCGCGCGCGCAAGGCCGATCAGTTTCGGCAGAAGAAGCACGAACATGGCCAGCAGGAAGAGGCGGATCATGCCGGCGGAGTCGAATTGCGGCCATGTCGGGAACAGATTGTGTTCGCTGACGAAATAGTCGGGGCTGATGAAGCGCGCCTGCACTGCAAGCGCCAGGCCGATGAGCAGAAGGGTCAGCCAGATCGGCGACATCAGGTAGGACAGGATGCCGCTGGCGAAATGCATGCGGCTGGGCCACCGCAGGCCGCTTGCGGCGATGACGCCGGCATGTTGCAGATTGCCCTGCGACCAGCGCCGGTCGCGGATCGCGATGTCGAGCAGCGAGGGCGGTGCCCCTTCGTAGGAGCCTTCGACCTCCGGCAGCATGGTGACCGACCAGCCGGCCCGTCGGATCAGCGCCGCCTCGACGAAATCGTGGCTGAGGATCGCGCCGCCGAAGGGTTTCCGCCCGGGCAGGGCGGGCAGGCCGGCGGCCTGGGCGAAGGCATGGATGCGGATGATCGCGTTATGCCCCCAGTAATTGCCGTCATGGCCCTGCCAGGCGGCCAGGCCGTCGGACACGACGGGCCCGTAGATCCGCGTGGCGAACTGCTGCAGGCGCCCCAGCAGGCTGCGGCCGCCGACCAGGCGGGGCGAGGTCTGCACGATGCCGGCGCGGGGGTCGGCCAGCATGGCCGCGCGCAGCGCGGCGATCGCCTTGCCGGACATCAGGCTGTCGGCGTCGAGCACGATCATATGCGCATAGCGGCCGCCCCAGCGGGTGACGAACTCCTCCACATTGCCGGCCTTGCGGGCGATGTTGCGGGGTCGCCGGCGGTACCAGACCGTCATCTGCGGATGGCTGCGGCGCAGGGCGAGGAGCGCCCGCTCCTCGGCGATCCAGATGTCCGGATCCCGCGTGTCGCTGAGAACGAAGATCTCATAGGCCTCGCTGGCCGCGGCCTCGCCGCCGGGCAGCGCGGCCAGGTCCTCCGCCATCGCAACCAGGCCGGCGAAGACGCTGGCGGGATCCTCGTTGTAGACCGGCATGACGAGGGCGGTGCGCAGGGGCACGCCCCCGGCATCGGCCTGCGGCGACAGCGCGGCCCGGGATGGATCGCCAAGTTCGGGCAGTGGCGGCGTCCGGCCCAGCCCGGCGATCGCCGATGTGGCGGCCAGGGCGATCCAGCCGAACGCCACCGCGAACAGGCCCACCAGGATCCATTGCAGCGGCGTGACCTCGCCGACGGCCACCACCTCGATCATCTCGGCGACGGCAAGGGCAGTCAGCAGCGCCGCCCCGCCGAAGGCGACCAGTCGGGCCATGCGGGTGGGGCCGGCGGTGGGCATGCGCGGATGGCTCGCCTGGCCGTCCGACCAGTGCGCGAGGTCCTGGGCCGGCATGGCCAGCGGGGCCTCCGGCGGCACGACATGCGCCGGAAGGGCGGCATGGAGCGCGACGGGCGCGCTGTCGCGGAGCATCATTCGGTCCATCGGTACAGCCAGGTTTCGCCGATCCTGCGCTCGCCAGCCTTCAGGTCCAGCCGCAGTTCCGCTTCGGTTGCACCCTGCGGGTCCAGTTCGAAGCTGACCCGCAGCGCCCGCGGCGCGGGAATCGGATAGCTGGTGAGGTTGAGGATCCGGCCGGCGGAGGTCTCCGCCATTGCCGCCAGGTCGGCGGGGATATCGCCGTCGAAGCGGTAGTCGATCACGAAGATCGGCAGGTCGCCGTCGTTGTACGGCCGGCCGAGCCCGGTGCGGGTGGCCAGCACGCGCGCCATCTGGGCCTGCGCCGGCGGCAGGGCATCCCAGTGGATGCGGTAGGTCAGGTTGTACTGCTCGCCCGCCTGCAGGCCATCCTGCGGTTTCCAGAAGGCGACGATATTGTCGTTGGTCTCCTTCGGCGTCGGGATCTCGAACAGCATCACCGCGCCGCGGCCCCAGTCGCCCACCGGCTCGACCCAGGCGCTGGGGCGCAGTTCGTAGCGTGCCTCGGCGTCCTGGTAATCGTCGAAGGCGCGCTTGCGCTGGACCAGGCCGAAGCCGCGCGGGCCGGTTTCCTGGAATGCCGAAACCCGCAGGCGGTCGGGATTGTCCAGCGGGCGCCACAGGAAGCTGCCGGTGCCCGACCAGATCGACAGGCCGTCGGAATCGTGCACGGCCGTACGATAGTCGACGAAATCGCTGCGATTGATGCCGTCGTAGAGGAACATGGTCGAGAACGGCGCAAGGCCGACATGCTCGATCCTGCGGCGCGGGAACAGGACCAGTTCCACATCGGTCACCGTGGCATCGCCGGGCCGCAGGGTGAAGCGGTACACGCCGGTGGTCGAGGGGCTGTCCAGCAGGGCATGGATCACCACCGCGGCGGCGTCCTGCGGCGGGCGCTCGATCCAGAAGGCGCGGAAGACGGGGAACTCCTCGCCGGCCGGCTGGGCGGTTTCGATCGCCAGGCCGCGGGCGGAAAGGCCGTAATGCTCCCCGGATCCGACGGCACGGAAATAGCTGGCGCCCTGGAACACCGCGACCTCATCCTGCACGCCGGGCGCATTGACCGGAAAGCGCAGCCGGAAGCCGGACAGCGGGATCGGCCCCTGGGGCAGGATCCCGCCGACGCTGGGGCCCACATCGTAGTTCTCCGGGTCGAAGCCCAGCCGCCGCGCCTTGCCGTCGGCGACGAGCCAGATCTCCACCGACTGGGCGAAGACGAAGCCGGAGGGCAGCAGGTCAATGCTGAACTGGCGTGCCTCGTTCAGCCAGATCGTGGCCTCGGGCTTGAAGCGGATGTCACGGTATTGGTCGTAGGACAGGGAGCGCAGGGCCTCCGGCACCTCCCCGGTGCGCGGCTGGAAGGGCTTCTGCGCGAGGGCCCGGGCGGTTTCGATCAGCTTGGAGCGGCTGAAGGCGGCCTCCTGCGCGGCCGCGGCGGGCACCGGCGATGCCGTCACCATGAGACCCAGCGCCAAAAGCAGCATGGCCCTGCCGGCGCGGGAGCCGAACACACCCGTCCTGTTCGCGTACGACGCCTCAGCCTCGATCACGTCACCTGCCCTGACTGTACTCTGCCCGGCATCATCGGGAATGGAATTGCCGTGAACCTGACCACCGGGCTGGCTCAGGGCGAACTGGCGCACGCCCCTGCTTCGTTGCGATCCTTCCGGTCACAGACCTGCCTTGTGCGCCGCGCCAACCGGCTCGACCCAAGGCTAACCATCCGCATGCCGGGAGGTTCCCGCCCCTGTCAGCGATTCACTGCTGTCGACGAACAGATATAGCAACGCGGCCCGCCGTTACAGGGGTTCGATCCTGCCGGCGCATCGATTCAGCGAATCTTTTCGGGGTGTTGCAGTGTTGGCGCGACGGCCTATGCCGGCAGGTCGAACCAGGCGAGCTGCTGGCTGACGGCGAGCAGCCGTCCATCCGCCGACCAGAAATCGGCATGCTGGTCGCTGAACCCGCCGCCGGCACGCTTGCCGGCGGTCTCGACCAGCACGAATCCGCCGCCGACCTCGGCAAGGTCCAGGTCCGTGGCGTGGAAATAGCTGGTCATCGAGACGGTGGAGAACGGCGTCGGGCTGCCGATGCGGTAGTAGATGCGCGGGAAACTGGTATCGACCAGCGCTGCCAGGGAAACGAAGTCGAGCGGCCGTCCGTCCGCCTCCCGGATCCAGGTCAGGCTGTGCATGTCATCGGCGGACGAAAACAGGCGGCCCCTCGCGACCCGCATGTCGTAGACCGCCGGCCAGGCCACCCGGTCGGTCGGGAAGTCCAGGCGGGGCAGGTCCTGTGCGGCCGGGACGTCGGGCATGCGGCGTTCGGTGAAGCTCCGCGTCGGGCGGCGCAGGCCGAACACGGCGCTGGACCGGACCGCCGGGGTCGCCGCGCCTTCCGCCCGCAGGCTGGCCCAGCGGAACTGCGTGCTGCGGCCGCTGCGGTCGCAGCCGGCCGCGACCTCGAGCGGGTCGTCCTTCAGGCCGGTCATGTAGTCCACGGTCTGCGAGACCGGCTGCATGCCGGCATGCTCGGCCTGTGCATCCTCCAGCATGGCCTTCATCAGCAGCGCCGCGGTCCAGCCGCCGAACGGCCCGATATTGTTCCAGTAGCTGCGGTCCGGCTGCAGCCGGCGCAGCCCGTCGGGGCCCTGCGAGGCGGACAGCCCCCGATCCAGTACGAACGTCATCGAATCCTTCGCTCCCTGCCCTGTTTCGATCGCCCAGGCGGTATAGCATGCAGGCGCATGCGACGTGCCGCAGCGGGCGGGGGGTCGAAGCGGGAGAGACAGGAATGCCGACACAGGCGGAGAAAGCCGCAGCCTTCCGGGCGCTGCATGCGGGGCCGCAGGCCTTCATCATTCCCAATCCGTGGGATATCGGCACCGCGCGCCTGCTGGCCGGCATGGGCTTCCAGGCGCTGGCGACCACGAGCGCCGGCTACGCCTTCTCGCGCGGGCTGGTCGACGGCGCAGTCGGCCGGCAGGAAATGCTCGACCATGTCGCGGAGATCGTGGGGGCGACCGACCTGCCGGTCAGCGCCGATCTGGAGAACGGCTATGGCGACAGCCCGGATGCGGTCGCGGAATGCGTCACGCTGGCGGCCGGCACCGGCCTGGTGGGCTGTTCGATCGAGGATTCCACCGGGCGGCCGGAGGCGCCGCTCTACCCGCTGGATGCAGCCGTCGGGCGCATCCGGGCGGCGGTGGCGGCGGCGCGGGCGCTGCCCTTTCCCTTCACCCTGACGGCGCGGGCGGAGAATTTCCTGGTGGGCCGGCCCGACCTGGACGATGCCATCGCCCGGCTGCAGGCCTATCAGGCCGCGGGCGCCGATGTCCTCTACGCGCCGGGCCTGCGCGATGCGGCGCAGATCGAGGCTGTCGTCAAGGCGGTCGGGCGCCCGGTGAACGTGGTGATGGGATTGCAGGGCGTGACCCTGGGCCTGGCCGAGCTTTCGGCGCTCGGCGTGCGCCGGGTCAGCGTCGGCAGCGCCCTGGCGCGTGCCGCTTTCGGCGGGTTCCTGAGCGCGGCGCGGGAAATGTCGGACAACGGAAGCTTCCGGTTTGCCGACCGGGCGGTGCCGTTCGCCGAGATCAGCGGCCTGCTGAAGCCCCGCCCGGCCTGACCCCGCCCGGATCAGGCAGGCGGTGCCGCGGTCAGCCTTCGGCGTTGATCCGGGCGATCAGGGTCTTCTCGACCTCGTCGGCCCGGTCGTTGGCGATCTGGCAGGTCCCGGCGGCGGCATGGCCACCGCCGCCGAACTCCAGCATCAGCGCCCCGATATTGGTGCGCGAGCTGCGGTCCAGGATGCTCTTGCCCACGGCAAAGACGGTATTCTGCTTCTCCCGGCCCCACATCCGGTGGATCGACAGGTTGCAACGCGGGAACAGGGCATAGACCATGAAGCGGTTGACCGCCCAGATCGTCTCCTCGTTCTGCAGCCGCAACAGCACCAGGTTGCCATGCACCTTGGCGCAGCGCTGGATCTGCTCCCGCGCCAGCCCCTCATGCTCGCGGAACAGCTCGACCCGTTCCTTCACGTCGGGCAGTTGCAGGATCTCCTCGATGTCGTAGGTCTGGCAATCGTCGATCAGCCGCATCATCAGCTGGTAGTTGGAGATCCGGAAGTCGCGGAACCGGCCGAGCCCGGTGCGCGCATCCATCAGGAAGTTCAGCAGGGTCCAGCCCTTGGGCTGCAGGATGTCGTCGATGCTGTATTGCGCGGAATCGGCCTGGTCGACCGCGGTCATCATCGCCTCGGAGACCTTCGGGAACCCCGCCTTGCCGCCGAAATGGTCATAGACGATGCGGGCGGCGGAGGGCGCCTCGGGATCGATGATGTGGTTGGCCGGCCGGCCCTGCACGCGCATGGTTTCCGACAGATGGTGGTCGAAGGCCAGATGCGCCTCGGCCACGTAGGGCAGGTTGGTCGTGATATCGCGGCTGGTGATGGTGACCTTGCCGTCCTGCATGTCCTTCGGATGCACGAAGGCGATGTCGTCGACCATGCCGAGCTGCTTCAAGAGGATGGCACAGACCAACCCGTCGAAATCCGATCGCGTCACCAGCCGAAAGGTCTCTTGCGCCATGTCGTCCCCTGCCCCTCCATTGCCCGGCCGGCCCGCGGGCCCGTCCCTCGGCCGGAAAGCCGTCCGCCCTCGCGTGGCGGCCGTGACTGTCCGCAGACCATCGCCGCACCGGCGCCGCTAGGCAAGCAGAGTCCGGTTAACCCAGGGTAAATAGCGGGACGGTTCGCTCACGGGCCCGCGGCCGCCCTTGCGGGTGTGGTCACGCCGCTCCGGTCCGGCCGCCGAAGCGGCGATAGTCATAGGGGCTCGGCGCGGTCGCGGCCGCTGCCTCGGCGCGCGCTCGCAGCCGGTCGTGATGGGGCGACAGCGCGCAGGCGGGGTCGGTCGCCTCCGCGCGCCCGGCGATCGCCATGGCCTGGCAGCGGCAGCCGCCGAAATCGATCTCCCGCGCCGGGCAGGACCGGCAGGGTTCCTCCATCCAGTCGGTGCCGCGGAAGCGTCGGAATGCGGGATGGTCCCGCCAGATCTCGCCGAGGCTGCTGCTGCCGGGGCCTGCCCCCACCGTGGGAAAGCGGAGGCCCGGGATCGATTCCGCCGCATGGCATGGCAGGACCCGGCCGGACGGCGTGACCATCATGCCATGCCGCCCCCAGCCGCCGAGGCAGGGCTTCGGGCGGCTGGCGTAATAGTCCGGCACCACGGCGTCGATGACGATCCGCCCCTGCAGGCGTGCCCGTGCCGCGGCCACCGCGGCCATCGCGCGGTCCACCTGTTCGGCGCTTGGCATCAGGGTGTCGATGTTGCGCAGGGCCCAGCCGTAGTACTGCACATGGGCGATTTCCACCCGTGCCGCATCGAGCCGCTCCGCCAGGGCGATCAGGTCGGGGATCCGGTCGATGTTGCGGCGATGCACGACCGCATTGAGGGTCAGCGGCAGGCCGGCGGCGCGGACCAGCGCCGCGGCGGCGATTTTCCGCTCGTACGCGCCCGGCAGGCCGGCGATCAGGTCGGCGCTGCCCGCTTCGGCGTCCTGGACGGAAATCTGCACATGATCCAGCCCGGCGTCATCCAGCGCCGCCAGGCGGCCGGCATCCAGCAGGGTGCCCGCCGTGATCAGGTTGCTGTACAGGCCCAGCCCCGCGGCATGCCGCACAAGGTCTTCCAGGTCGTCGCGCACCAGCGGCTCGCCGCCGGAGAAATGCACATGATGGATGCCCAGTTCGGCGGCCTGGTCCAGCACCCGCAGCCAGTCCCGGGTGGCGAGTTCGGCACCGCGCCGCACCAGGTCCAGCGGATTGGAACAATAGGGGCAGCGCAGCGGGCAGCGGTGACTCAGCTCCAGCAGGACCGACCAGGGCGGCGCCGGCCCGTCCGCCGCGTCGATGGTGCCGGCGGGCATCGCGGTCACCCCTCCAGCAGCCGCTTGTCCGCCAGGTCCTGCAGGAAGGCGGTGACGTCGGCGGCGATGTCGGCGGGCGGGGCGTCATATTCGGCGGCCAGCTGGGCAGCGATCTGCGACACGCTCGCCTTGCCGTCGACCCGCTGCAGGATGTCGGCGCCGATCTCGTCCAGGACCAGCGCGCGTTCCGGGCTCAGCAGCACCCAGCTGTCCCGCGCCTTGTCGAAGCGCAGCTTGATATGGCGCGGCAGGACCGGACGGCTGTCGGGCTGGATCGGCATCAGCCCGGCCCTGTCCTGGACGGGGGCGGGTCGGGCGGCGCCAGGTCGTCCGGTCGGAAGGCGCCCGGCGGCGGCAGGCGGGGCGCCACATAGGCGAAATAGAGCCCGTCGAGCTGGGTCCAGAGGATCGCGCACTTGGTTTCCAGCGCCGCGATCACCGCCTGCTGCTGCTCCACGCTGCGGGCATGTTCCTTCACATGGGCCAGGGCGAATTCGGCATCCCGCGGCGCCTGGTCCAGCCGCGCGTCGAAATAGGCCAGGGTCTCCTTCGTCACGAAGTCATAGCCCGCCAGCATGCCGCGCACCCGCGTGGAGATGATGCCGGGGGAGAACAGCTCGGTCAGCGAGGAGGCGATCGCCTCCAGCAGCGGCCGTTCCCGCACCAGCTGGATATAGGCATCCACGGCGAACCGGGTGGCCGGCAGGATGCCTGTGCAGGAGGCGACATAACCCGCATCCAGCCCGACGCCTGTCGCCAGGGCGAGCCATTTCTCGATGCCGCCGCGGCGCTCCTCGGTGCCGTCATGATCGATGATCCGCTGGCGCCAGATGCGCCGGAGCGCCGGGTCGGTCATCCGGCTGAGGATGGTGGCATCCTTGATCGGGATGCCGCGCTGGTAATAGTAGCGGTTCAGCGCCCAGGCCTGGACCTGGCCACGGGTCAGCGCACCGTCGTGCAGCAGGGCGTGGAACGGGTGCAGGTGATGGTAGCGGGTCTCCCCCACCTGCCGCAGGCGGGCGTCCAGCTCCTCCGGGCGCAGCGGCGCCGTCACAGCCGCAGCTCCATGCCGTCTTCCGCCACCTGCCAGCCGGCGGCCTCCACCTCGTGCCGTTCGGGGCTGTCGGCCAGCAGAACCGGGTTGGTGGTGTTGATATGGACGAAGACGCGCCGCGCGACCGGCAGCCCGTCCAGCAGCGCCAGGGTGCCGCCGGGGCCGGAGATCGGCAGATGGCCCATCCGCTGGCCGGTCTTCTGGCCGACCCCCAGGGCGATCATCTCGTCGTCGGTCCACAGGGTGCCGTCGAACAGCAGGGCGTCGCCACCGGCCAGGCGCCGCTTCAGGTGATCGGGCATGGCGGCGCAACCGGGGACATAGTGCAGAAGCCCGCCCGTGGCCGGGTCGCGCACCGCGACACCCACCGTGGCCTCGCCTTCGCCGCCGATCGCGACCTCGGCGCCTTCCATGTAGAGCGGCACCTTGCCGGGCACCGGGAACAGGGCGATGTCCAGCCCCGCGATGCGCCGGGTTTCGCCCAGGGTCATGACCTGGCGGGCCACCACCCCTTCGGCCAGCACGCCGAAGATCGGATTGTCGCGCAGGATGCCATGCACCGCCGCGCTGGCCCAGAGCCCGAACGGGGTGCGTTCGCGCAGGGTCAGCAGGCCGCCGACATGATCGACATCGCCGTTGGTCAGCACGATGTCGGCGATCGGGCTGTGACGCAGGGCAGCGCCGGGATGCAGGGCGGGGGTGGCGAGGATCTGCTGGCGGATGTCCGGCGAACAGTTGAACAGCACCCAGCGTTTCTCGCCGGCTGCGTCGGCGGCGATGGCAACGGAGGATTGCGTGCGGCGCGGCGCGGCCGGATCCCCCGCCCAGGCACGCCGGGCGACAGGGCTGCCGTCGTTCCACTGCGGGTAACCGCCGCCGGCCGCCGCCCCCAGAACGATTACTTGCATGACGTCGGCCTGCCGGTGCTTCGGGTGCCGGCCGGTGGGTCGGGCCGGATGGTCATCCGCACGTTGCGGTTTGGTGCAGACAGCCGCTCAGGAGAGTCCTTGCGCAGCAGTGCCGCCGAGGGCAATGCCCCCGAGAGGCGTGCCGTGTCGGGACGTGCGCTCCCGCGGGTGCAGGCTGGAGGGCGTTCCGGAGCGGAAATTCCGGGAAAGTACCGGCTGCGGCGGGACGGGGTCCCGCCCCGTCGACCGCCGTCGCCGTTGCGGTCCGCGGCTCAGATCTCCGCCGGGAAATACCCGTTGATTTCCATGCCGCAGGTGATTTCGCGGGTCTGCGGACGCTTCCAGGTCTTCATGACATCCTCCTCGTTCTGCGTGACGCCGATTGTCCGAGGCCGGTGCATCGCGCGACCGGGTCGGAGCGGGCAGGTCCTGTTCGTTGGATCCCCCCCAGGAATGTGGGGCGGGACCGGGCGCCGGGCAATCGCCAGCGTGTCGACTATCCGCCGGCTGAAAGACGATTGCAAGACTTTACCCCGGCGCGACCCTGGTGTCAGAATGCACGGATAAATAGACCCGATGGAGGAAAAGCCGCTGTCGGGAATAAGAACGATACAGGGAGGGGATGTCCATGAAATGGACCATTGCGGCCGCTGCCATGCTCTGCGCGGCAATGCCGCTTGCCATGAGTTCGGTGCCGGCATCGGCGCAATCGGCCGACGACCTGAAGATGGACCAGGCGTCGACCGATTCAATCCTGACCTACGGTCTGGGCTATGACCTGAAGCGGTTCAGCTCGCTGGACCAGGTCAATCGCGACAATGTTGCGAACCTCGTGCCCGTCTGGAGCTACAGCCTTGCCGGCAACCGGGGGCAGGAGACGCAGCCGCTGGTCCATAATGGCGTGATGTTCGTCACCACCAATGATTCCTCCGCCGCGATCGATGTCAGGACCGGCAAGCAGAAGTGGAAGGTCGTCCACCAATACCCGGAACAGACCAACCGGGTCGCCTGTTGCGGCATCGTGAACCGCGGCTTCGCCATCAAGGACGGTATCCTCTACCGGACCCTGCTCGACGCGAACCTGCTGGCCCTGAACGAGGAGACCGGCGAGGAGGTCTGGCGCGCCCAGGCCATCGATTTCCGCGACGGCTATTCCATGACGGTGACCCCGCTGGTCGTCGACGACGTGGTGATCACCGGGATCTCCGGCGGCGAATTCGGCGTGCGCGGCTTCATCGACGGCTGGGACACCAAGACCGGCAAGCATCTGTGGCGCCGCTACACGATCCCCGGCCCGGGCGAGAAGGGCAACGAGACCTGGTCCGGCGATTCCTGGAAACATGGCGGCGCGCCGGCCTGGATGACCGGCTCCTACGACCCGGAGCTGGACCTGGTCTATTGGGGTGTCGGCAATGGCGGCCCCTGGAACCCCTTCGTCCGCAAGGGTGACAACCTCTATGTCGGCTCCATGCTCGCCCTGAAACCCAAGACCGGCGAGATCGCCTGGCACTACCAGTTCTCGCCCAACGATCCGTTCGACTATGACGGCGTGAACGACCTGGTGCTGGCCGATATCGAGGTCGGCGGCACGCCCCGCAAGGTGGTGATGCAGGCCAACCGGAACGGCTTCTTCTACGTCCTGGACCGGGCGACCGGCGAACTGTTGAGCGCCAAGCCCTTCGTCGACAAGCTGACCTGGGCCGACGGCGTGGACATGAAGACCGGCCGCCCGATCCACTCGGCGGTCGTCAAGACGATGTACGAGAAGGGCGAGGGCTACGAGGTCAATGTCTGGCCCTCCGCGCTGGGCGGCAAGAACTGGGCGCCGATGTCGTTCAGCCCGAAGACGGGGCTGGCCTATATCAACAGCCTGAACATCGGCTGGAACTACAAGGCGGTGCAGCCGGACTACCGGGCCGGGGTGTTTTACTTCGGCGCCGAGTTCGGCTGGGACTGGCCGAAGGAAGCCGAGCCGCGCGGCCTCCTGCGGGCCTTCAACCCGGTTACCGGCGAGAAGAAATGGGACTTCCCGAGCGCCATCCCGATGAATGGCGGCGTGCTGTCGACGGCCGGCGACCTGGTGTTCTCCGGTGCGCAGACGGGCGAGCTCTATGCCCTCGATGCCGAGACCGGCAAGGAGCTCTGGAAGTTCCAGACCGGCTCCGGGATCATCGCCCCGCCGGTCACCTACGAGATCGACGGCGTGCAGTATGTCACGGTCGCCTCCGGGCTGGGCGGCGTCTATGCCCTGTTCTCCGGCGACGAGCGCCTGGCGGCGATACCGGCGGGCGGCGCGATCTACACCTTCGCGCTGTTCGACAAGTCGCGGCCGACCAACTGATCGGCCAGCCGCCGGCAACGGCCTGCGGCCCTGCCCATCCCCGCGACGATGGGCAGGGCCGCGACCGGCCCTTGCCGGGTATCGCAGTACGGGACGACCAGACGACATGACATCGACATTCAGCCGGCTGGCCCTGGCCGCCGGCCTTGCGGCGGGCATGGCGGTCGCCGCGACTGCGGCCGCGGCCGAAACCTACCGGATCGAGGACCAGCAGGCGGGGAAGAAGGCCTATAACCGCTTCTGTGCGAAGTGCCACGGCTTCAACCTGAAGAACCCGGGCACGGCATCCTTCGACCTTCGCAAATGGCCGGACGGGGCCCATGACCGCTTCGTGGAGACGGTCAACAAGGGCAAGGGGGACATGCCGGCCTGGGGCGACCTGCTGCACCCGGAAGAGGTCGAGGTGATCTACATCTACATCATCAGCCATCCGGACCATAAGAAGTGAGCCGCCCGGCCGGCGGCAGGCGCGCCCTTGCGGCCCTGGCCCTGGTCGGGCTGGTTGCGGCCGGCACGCCGGCCGCGGCAACCGAGCCGCTGAAGGTCTGCCTGGAGGCCAATTCCCCGCCCTTTTCCGTCGATCGCCGGGCCGAGGGCGAGGGCTTCGACCTGGCGATGACGCGGGCGGTCGCCGAGGCACTGGCGCGGCCGCTGACCATCGTCTGGTTCCGCTCCGAACAGGACGAGGAAAGCAGCCTGCGCGGCGATGTCCTTGCCCTGCTGGGGGGCCGGCTCTGCGATCTGGTCGGCGGCTACCTGTTCTCCCTCGGCGGCATGAAGGATCCGACGGACAGGCATCGCGCCCTGCCGGAGATCGCGGCGATCGCCGACGGGCCGGGCGGCACCCGTCGCGCCGTGCTGGACGTGCCGGAGATCGTGAAGCTGACCGGCGGGCCGCACCGTCCGCTGGTGCCGGTCGAGCCGATCGACCATAGCCGCGCCTATCGCTTCGCGCCGCTGACGGTGATGACCGGGCCGTCGCTGGGACCCTACGAGATCTCCTCGCTGGACGGGCTGCAGGGCAAGCGGATCGGGGTGGAGGAAGGCACCCTCGCCGATACCATCCTGATGCTCTACCGCCAGCGCAAGCTGGTGCCCTCGATCCGCCACTACGTGCCGCATGGCGGGATGATCTCGGACCTGGTGGCGGGCAATCTGGACGCGGTGATGATGGAACTGCACCGCTTCGACGTCTATCGGCGGCGGCAGAAGCAGGCGGAGCTGCACCCGACGGGCTACCTGCACCCCGTCGGCTACAATTTCGGCTTTGTCGCCCGAGCCGCCGACAGGCCGCTGCTGCGGACGGTGAACGCGGCGCTGGAGCGGATCCTGGACAGCGACGCGCCGGCCCGCTTCGCAGCCGAGGCGGAAATGACCTTCGTGCCGCCGGAGGATCCTGACATGCAGCCGCCGATCTCGCTGGGCTACCTGTTGCGCGGCGAGTGAGCCCTATGCCGCCGGGCCGCGCCGCGCGGTCAGGCCGCGATGCGGGTCATAGGCCCAGACGGCGGCCGCCATCGCCACGACGGTGACCCCGGCGACCACCGCCAGCGCGGTCCAGGCCATCTGCTGGTAGAGCGCGAAACGGATCAGCTCCACCGCATGGGTGAAGGGGTTGGCCTGGGCCACCAGATACAGGAAATGGCTGGTCTCCCGGATCCGCCACAGCGGATAGAGCGCGCTGGAGGCGAAGAAGGCGGGGAAGATGACGAAGTTCATCACGCCGGCGAAATTCTCCAGCTGCCGGACGAAGGACGACAGCAGCAGGCCGATCGCGCTCAGCATCACGCCGGCCAGCAGGATCGCCGGCAGCGCGGCGAGATAGCCCCAGGCCGGCGGGCGGACGTCCCAGATCCAGGCGATGGCAAGGAAGATGTAGACCTGGACCGCGGCGACGCAGATCTGCGCGACCACCTTGGCGGCCAGCAGGAACCAGCGGGGCATCGGGCTGCACAGCAGCACCCGCATGGAACCCATCTCCCGGTCGTAGACCATCGAGAGCGAGCCCTGCATGCCGGAGAACAGCAGGATCATCCCCACCAGGCCGGGCGCGATATAGACCTGGTACAGGATATAGGTCTCGTAGGGGTCCTGGACCGAGACGCCCAGGATGGACCGGAACCCGGCGGCAAAGATGAAGAGCCAGACCAGCGGCCGCACCAGGGCCGCGATAAGGCGGCCGCGCTGCTGCAGGAAGCGCCCGGCCTCGCGCCCCAGGATGCCGCCGAAACAGGTGGCCCAGGCCGCGGGGCCGAGCCGGCGCTGGACCCTCGCCGTTCCGGTCATCGCCCGGCTTCCGGCCGACCCGCCGTGCCGGGGGCGGTCAGCCGGCGATAGGCGGTGGCGATGTCGTCGGCAGCGGCCGCGGCGAGCACCTGCGCGACGGGGCCGGCGGCCCGCAATTCCCCCTGGGCCAGGACCAGCAGGCCGTCGGCGGCCTCGATCTCGTCGATCAGGTGGGTGGCCCAGAGGACGGTCGTGCCCTGTGCGGCACAGAGGCCGCGGACATCGGCCAGCAGCGCGGCGCGGCTGTCGATGTCGAGCCCGGTGCTTGCCTCGTCGAGGAGCAGCAGCGCCGGGTCGTGCAGCAGGGCGCGCAGGATCTCCACCCGGCGCTGCTGCCCGCCGCTGAGGGTGCGCAGCCGGTCGCCCGCCCGGTCGGCCAGCCGGCCGCGCTCCAGCCAGGCGTCGATGCGGGTCGTGGCGTCGCGGCCGCCGATGCCCTGCAGCGCGGCGCCGTAGCGCAGCACCTGGCGCACGGTGAGGTCCGGCTCGATGCTGCGGGCCTGGAAAACCAGCCCCAGGCGGCGCAGCACCTGGCCGCGCTGGCGGCGGATGTCGAAGCCGGCCACCGCGATGCGGCCCTCGCGCAGCGGCAGCAGGCCGCTGATCAGCGAGAACAGGGTGGTCTTGCCGGCGCCGTTCGGGCCCAGCAGCACGGTGAAGCTGCCCGGTGCCAGGTCGAAGGTCGGGCCGGCCAGGGCCTGGCGGCGGCCGAAGGCATGCCGGGCACCGCTGACCGCCAGTGTGGGCATGGTCATCGGGCGTGCAGGGTCATCGGGCGGACATGGTCATTTCGGGCTGACCACCACGCCCCAGGGATAGCGGCCGACCGGCACGGATTTCAGGACGGTGTCGGTCTCCACGTCGATGACCGAGATGTCGTTGCTGGCGCCGTTGGTGGTGTAGAGGCGCTTCTCGTCCGGGGAAAAGGCGAGCTGCCAGACCCGCTTGCCGACCAGCAGGTAGTCCAGCACCTCGTAGGTGCGGGCATCGACGATCGCGACATGGTTGGACGGGCCCAGGGCGATATAGGCTTTGCTGCCGTCGCCGGTGAGGCGGACGCCGACCGGCTGGATCATCGAATCCCGCATGCCCGGCAGGTCGAAGTAGATCGTGGCCAGCACCTCGCGCGTCGCCACGTCGATCACCGCCGTGGAACCGCCGATCTCCGAGGTCACCCACACCGTCTTGCCGTCGGCGCTGAACTCGGCGAAGCGCGGCCGGCTGTCCACCAGGATGTTGTCGACGATGGTGTTGGTCGCGGTATCGATGAAATGCGCCATGTTGGTGGTCTCGGACGTGTTCACCAAAAGCGAACCGTCGGGGGAGATCCCCATGCCTTCGGGCTCGACGCCGACCTCGATGATCGCCTGCACCTGGCGTTTCGGGATGTCGACCACTGTCACCAGGTTGTCGTCCTCGTTCGCGATGTAGAGGGTGTTGCCGTCGGGGTGCAGCACGAACAGCTCCGGATCGGGGCCCGATGGCAGGGTGCCGACCAGCTTGAGTGTCTCCAGGTCGAGGATCTCGACGATATCGTCGTCGCCGGCACAGATGTAGAGGTGCCGCAGGTCCTTGCTGAGCAGGATGCCCCGCGGCCGCTGACCGACCGGCACCACGGCGCGGGTCTGCAGGCTGTCGCCATCGAGCACCGAGATCGTGTTGTCCTTCTCGTTGGACACATAGACGGTGGTGGCCAGGGCGGCGGTGCAGGGCAGGCAGAGCCAGAGGGCGGCGGCCAGCGCGGCGGCGCCGCGGCGGGGAAATCTCATCGTGTCACTGCGCGGCATGCGGAGTCCCTCCGGTCCAGTCCCAAGGTATCCAGTTCCTCGGTTTCATGCAGGAAGCCCTCCTGCGGCGAAGTGGAGACCATGGAGCGGGGCGCGGCAAGCAGCACGGGCTGTCGCAGCTGGCCGTTCCAGTCCCGGAATGTCAGGGCGCGCCCCTTGAAGCCCTGCAGCCGGAAGCGCGGGTCGTGCAGGAAGCCGTCCAACACGGCCGGGTCGGTCGACCGCGTGCGCAGTGCCGCCTCGCCATAGGCCCGCACGGCCAGCCAGGCCTGGTAGTCCAGCGGGCGCATGCGGCGGCCGAACGCTTCCGCGAAGCGGTTCTGCAACTGGGTGGCGCCCCATTGCTCCGCCGTGCTGTGCCAGGAGGTCGCGATCAGCGACTGGGTGCCGGCGACCAGGCGGGGCTCCCAGGTGCGATAGATCAGGTAGTCGCCGAACATCCCGACCTCGTCCGCCACCACCAGCACGTCGTAGTCCACGCCCTGGGTGAAGACCGGCACCTCCGCCTGCGCGGTGCGGCGGGCATCGGGGGCGTAGTCCCAGCGGCGCTCCTCGACGATCCTGGCGCCGAAGCGGTGCGCGGCGCGGCGGATCGCGGCGGCGTACAGCGCATCCTCCGGCCGCTGGCCCTCCACCAGGAGCCAGCGGGACCAGCGCTTGCGCACCAGGTACTGCGCCAGCGCATCGGCCAGCATGGCGCGGCTGGGGGCCACGTGCAGCAGGTTGCCGCGGCAATCGCCGCTGCGCAGCCGGTCGTCCGGCGCCGCGGCATTGATCAGCAGCGCCCCCTGCGCCTCGGGCAGGTCGGCGATCCGCAGCAGGTCTTCGGCCGGCAGCTGCAGGACGAACAGGGCGATGCCGGTGCCGCGCATCGCCTGGAAGGCGGCGACCGGATCCGCCTCCCGGTCCAGCAGGGTGCCGCGCAGGGCGAAGCTCTGGCCGGTGAAGCGGCCGGTGGTGTTGTTGTCCGTTATGGCAAGCGCGGCGCCGGGCAGGCCCTCGTCGGCGGGCGGCAGGTCCAGGTTGGCGAGGCCGGGCGGGCGCGCCGCATGCTGCACCAGCAGGCCGATCGGGACATCCAGCGGTTCGGCCCGGGCCGGGCAGGCCATGGGGGCCAGGGAGAGGGCAGCCAGGGACAGGAATGCCAGGGCGCAGGCCAGCAGCGTCCGGGCGGGTCGGGAGTGGGGCATGGTACTCAGGGGCGATCGGAGCGATGCGGGGGCGACAAGGCAACGGCCCGGCCGGCTGTTCTGCCGGCCGGGCCGTGCCCGGGTGGATCGGCCTGCCTTGCGGCGGTCAGACCAGATCGTGCTTCGACAGGGGAAGGTCGGTATAGGCCTCCCCCGTTGCCGCCATGATGGCATTGGCCACGGCCGGGCCGATCGGCGGGGTGCCCGGCTCGCCGGCCCCCGTCGGCGGTTCCGCCGAGGCGATGACGAAGACCTCGATATCGGGCATGTCGGTGATCCGCAGCGGCTCGTAGGTGTCGAAATTTCCCTGGTCGACGACACCGTCGGTCATGGTGATCTGGTTGCGCAGGATCGCCCCCAGGCCATAGCCGATGCCGCCTTCCATCTGCGCCTTGATGTTGTCGGGATTGACCGCCACGCCGCAATCCACGGCGCACCAGACCTTTTCCACCTTGAAGGTGCCGTCGTCCCGCTTGGAGACCTCGGCGATCTCCGCCACGGAGGTGTTGAAGGACCGGTGCACGGCGACGCCGCGATACCGGCCGGCCGGCGCGCCGGCATCCCAGTTCGCCATCTCCGCGGCCTTCTTCAGGACACCGGTCTTGCGCGGATCGTCCTTCAGCAGGGCCAGGCGATAGGCGACCGGGTCCTTGCCCGCCGCTTTCGCCGCACGGTCGATGATCGTCTCCATGGTGTAGGCGTTCTGGGAATGGCCGACCGACCGCCACCAGAGCACCGGCACCTTGGATTCGGCCATGGTGGCTTCCACAAGCACGTTGGGGATGGCGTAGGTCATGTCCTCGAAGCCTTCGACCGCCGAATTGTCGACTCCGTTATGGACGAGGAAGGATTCGAAGGGGGTGCCGGCGAAGATCGACTGGCCGACGGCATGGAAGTACAGGCCGGTCGGCATGCCATCCGCGCCCAGGGCGATCTTCACCTTGTGCGCATGGGCCGGCCGGTAGTAGCCGCCCTTGATATCGTCCTCGCGGCTGTAGACCAGCTTGATCGGCTGCGGCTTGCCCCAGGCCTTGGCCAGCATGGCCGCCTCTGCCGCGTAGTGGGAGTTGTAGATCGCGCGCCGGCCGAACGAGCCGCCGGCCCACATGGTGTTGATCGAGACCTTTTCCGGCGGGATGCCGAGGACGGTGGCCGCCACCGCCTGGTCGATGGTCTGGAACTGCGAGCCGGTCCAGATCTCCGCCGCTTCGCCGTCGAACCGGATGGCGATGTCGAGCGGCTCCATCGGCGCATGGGCCAGGTAGGGGAAGGTGTAGTCCGCCTCGATCACCTGCGCGGCATCGGCGATGGCCTTCGCCATGTCGCCATCCTTGCGGCCGACGGTGCCCGGCTGAGCGGCGCGGGCCGTCCATTCCTGCAGCATCGTATCGGTGGAGCGGGTCTCCGCCCCGCTGGCATTCCACTCGACCTTCAGGGCCTCGCGGCCCTTCAGCGCCGGCCAGGTGGAGGTGGCGAACACCGCGACACCGACCGGCAGCGGCACCACCGCCAGCACGCCGGGCACCGCCTTGGCATCGGCATCGTCCACCGCGGCCACGGTGGCGCCGAACATCGGCGGCTTCTGGATCACGGCGACGACCATGTCGTCCAGATGCAGGTCCATGCCGTAGGTGTTCGGTGCGCCATGGGACTTGTTGACGACATCGACCCGCGGGAAGCTCTTGCCGATATAGATCCAGTCCTCGGGCTTCTTCAGCTCGACCTGGGTGGGCACGCGCAGGCCGGAGGCCGCGTCCGCGAGTTCGCCGAACGTGGCGCTGCGGCCGGACTTGGCATGGGTCACCTTGCCGTCCTTGACCTCCAGGTCGGCCAGCGCGACGCCCCACTGCTTCACCGCGGCGTCCTTCAGCATCGCCCTGGCGATGGCGCCGGCCTCGCGATACTGCATGAAGGAATTCGCCATGGCGGTGGAGCCGCCCGTACCCATCATGCCGAAGGCCAGGTTCTGGTAGACCGGCGTATTGGCCGGGGCATATTCGACCTTCACCTGGTCGACGCGGGCATCCAGTTCCTCGGCCACCAGGGTGGCGAGGCCGGTGGCCGCACCCTGGCCCTTGTCCAGATGCTTGATGATGACGGTGACCGTGTCGTCGGGTGCGATCCGCACGAAGGGGTTGAAGGTTCCGTCGCCGGCGGCCGCGGCCGCATGGGCCTTGGTCAGGGCCGGCAGCTTCAGGCCGATGATCAGGCCGGCACCGGCGCCGGCGGTGAGTTTCAGGAAGCCGCGGCGGCTGGGCGTGGTCAGGACACCCAGGGGCGCCCCCAGGGGGGCCGGGACGGCGGAAGTGCGATGTGGCATGGGCAGCATGATCAGCCCTCCATGATCTCGGCGGCGCGATGGATCGCGGCGCGGATGCGATGGTAGGTGGCGCAACGGCAGGCATTGCCCCACATGGCGCTGTCGATATCCGCGTCGCTCGGCTTCGGGGTATCGCGCAGCAATGCCGTGGCACTCATCATCTGGCCGGACTGGCAATAGCCGCATTGCGGCACGGCCATCTCCTCCCAGGCCGCCTGGATCGCCTTGGCCTCCTTGCCGGAGACGGCGTCGATGGTGACGATCTCCATGTCCGTGGCATCGGCCGCCAGGGTCTGGCAGGACCGGATCGGCACGCCGTCCGCATGGACGGTGCAGGCGCCGCATTGCGCGATGCCGCAGCCGAATTTCGGTCCCGTGATCTTGAGTTCGTCGCGCAGTACCCAGAGCAGCGGGGTGTCGTCGGCGACATCCACCTCGCGCTGCTGGCCATTCACCTTGAGCGTGATCATCCGGTCTCCTCCCGTGCGGCGTCCGGAGACCGCGCCTGCCGAAGGTACCGGCCCGCCTGCCGGATCGTGCCGGCACCGTAGGGGTCGGGAAGCAGTCGGCCCGGCCGATGGGGCGGGGGGCCGTCGCTGCCGGGGCAGGCCTGGATGGACATCTCCGGACGGATGCTCCCTTGGCCCTTTCCGGGCTCTCGTTCATCCGATGCGGGTAGTGTTGCGCCCAATGCACTCAGGAATCAACCGTCGGGGCCTTCACCTTTCGATGACGGGAAGCTGCCGGGCCCTGGACCTACTCCGGGCTGCGGACGAAGCGGAAGCGTTCCGGGCTGTCCAGGTCGCCGGTATCGAGGTCGAGCGCCAGCGCCCGGATCGTCCCCAGCACCCCCGGCTCGAACTGCACGAAGCCCATCGGGTCCTCGACACCGAGATCGTCATGGTCCGGGACATGCGCGGCGAAGGTGTCGCCGCTCCATGGCGTCAGGCCGATGCGGATCGCCGCCGGGCCGATGGTGACGGCAAGCCCGGTGCCCGCCGCCACCACGTCGACCGGGCCGAAGACCGGGCTGTCGTAGCGCCCGGCATAGGCTGCCAGCGGGCGCGGCGGCCAGGCATCCGCGGGCGGGTCCCGCGGGACGGCGGCCAGCGCCGCGTCGCGCGTCGCGGTGACGGCAAGCAGGGCGGCTGCGTGGTCGGTCTCCGGCAGGCCGCGCACCATGTCCAGGAACCGGTTGCCGATGGCGTCGCCGGCACCGGGCAGGGCCAGGTTGGTGAGCACCACGATGCCCACCTTCCGGTCCGGGTCGAAGCCCATGAAGCTGGCGAAGCCGGTGGTGCCGCCGTTATGCCAGATTACCCGTCCGGCCGGGTCGGACCGTGCCGCCAGGCCGCTGGCATAGGACATCCCCTCGACGACCGGGACCTGCGGCAGCCAGGTGTGGGTCAGCGCGTCCGCGCCCAGCACCTTCCGGCCGTCGACCGTGCCGCGGTTGATCTGCAGCCGCAGCCACTGGCTCATGTCCGGGACGTTGGAGTTGATGTTGCCCGCCGCGCCGACATTGTAGAACGCAGCGGAGAACGGGATCGGATGCACGCGGCCGCCCGAGCGGCTGTGGCCGGTGGCATGGTTGGCTTCGCCTTCGATCGCCTCTGCGGTGGTGCTGGTCGCCGCCATGCCCAGCGGATCGAGGATCGCGGATTGCAGGAAGGCCTCCCAGGACGGTGCGCCGGAGGCCGCCATCACCACCCGCTCCGCCACCAGGTGGAGCGCGTTCTGGTAGCCGAAGCTCAGGCGGAAGCTGCTCACCGGCTGGACATGGCGCAGGGCGGCGATCATCTCCGCGCGGCTGTAGCCGAACAGCACCATCTCGCCCAGGACATAGGGGGTCAGCCCGCTGCGCTGGGCGAGCAGGTCGACGATGCGGAACTCCCTGGTCACCCAGGGATCGGCCATCTGGAAGCCGGGGACATGGTCGATCACCCGGTCGCTCCAGGCCAGCTGCCCGCGATCGACCAGCACCGCCTCGGTGCCCGCGGCGAAGGATTTGGTGATCGACCCGATCTGGAAGACGGTGTCCGCATCTACGGCCGCGGTGCCGCCCTGCACGCGTAGGCCATAGCCCCGGGCATGGACCAGCCGGTCGCCGGCGACGATGCCGATCGCGACGCCGGGGATGCCGGCCTCCGCCATGAAGCGGGCGACATAGTCTTCCAGGGCCGGAATGGCCGCGGTGACGGTTTCGGCGTCGAGGCCGGCGGACTGCGCCCTCGCGATGTGCAATGTGGCGGGGACGACAAGGCCGGCCAGCAGGGTCGCGGCCAGCAGAAAAGCGGACGGGGTTCGCGCTGAGCGCATCATGGGGCACCCGGGATGCGGCAGGCGGGCCGGGTGCATCCCCGGGCCTGCTTCCTGCCGATGGGAACCGCAGCCGGAGGGAGTGTCGCGCAACGCCGCGCCGGCGCAAGCGGAATCTCTGTGCCGTGGTGACGTGCCGGGGATCCCTTCGCTATGGTGCCGTCCGCCGCGGCGCGGTCAGCAGCAGGAGAGCAGCCACCGTCATGTCACGCCTTCTCGAGACGCGTGTCGTCAGCCAGTCGATCGAGCGGCCCTGGCAGGAGGTCTACGCCTTCGCCGCAGAGCCGCGGAACATGCCGCAATGGGCCTCGGGGCTGGGCGCCTCGCTGGAGCGGGTGGAGGGCGACTGGGTCGCCCAGGGCCCGGAGGGGCCGGTGCGGGTGCGGTTCAGCGAGCGCAACGGCTTCGGCGTGCTGGACCACCATGTCGTGCTGGCGCCGGGGGTCGAGGTGCTGGTGCCCCTGCGGGTGCTGCCCAACGGTGCAGGCGCCGAGATGCAGCTGACCCTGTTCCGCCAGCCGGGCATGTCGGACGCGCAGTTCGCCGCCGATGCCGACTGGATCACGCGCGACCTGCAGACCCTGAAGCGCCTGCTGGAAAGCGGCGACTGACCGCGCTGCTGGTGCCATGGGTCCCGGGTCAGGCCCGGGACGACGGCGCCGTGGGAGCCGCGCGGCGCCGAAAGCCGGTCGTCCCGGACCCCGATCCACTGGTGTCCGGTTCAGGTCGGCTGCTGTGCGATATGGCGCGACCTGCCCCCAAAAGCTCGTCACTCGCGGGCTTGTCCCGCGAGTCCATGGTGCCGCGGCCCAACGGTTTCCGTCACGTTCTGCCGCTATTGAGTCTCGCCTCGGGATGGACCGCCGGGCGCGACCCACGGCTGTCCGGTTGAGCATGGCCGGCATTCGCTCAAGGCCGCGACTTTACCGGGCTTGCGGGGTCAAGCGTTGACGCTGGACACGGATGTCCTTGCGTTCCCCCAATCGTCACCACCGCGCTCGTCGCGGTGGTCCA
>JAVJON010000037.1:0-293632 GCA_040216765.1 Sneathiellaceae bacterium
GTCGCGGTGGTCCATGGTGCCGCCAGGTTCAATAATGGCCTGATCTTATTGAGGTGCGGCGCGATGGGTTGCCGGGCATCGCCCGGCGACCGGGACAAGCCCGCGCATGACGAAGCTATAGAACGCATGAGGCCGGAGAACGGCACTCAACCGGACAGCAGTGGGCTTGTCCCGGTGGACCATCTCGATGCGCGTCTCAATCGATCGAGGATGGCGGTGCCATGGGCCCGCGGGACAAGCGCGCGGGCGGCGAAGGAAAAGCATGCAGCAGTGGGGGCCTGCGCATCGGGCATGTCGCTTGCCGGGCCTCAGCCCTTCGCTTCGCGGGTCCCGATCATGGTGCCCACGCCCTGCTCGGTGAAGACTTCCAGCAGCAGCACATGGGGCATCCGGCCGTCCAGGATATGCGCGGCCTTCACGCCCGCCCGCAGCGCGGTCAGGCAGGTCTCCAGCTTCGGGATCATGCCGCCGGTGATCGTGCCGTCGCCCAGGCTGACCAGCGCCTCCTTCTGGGTCATCGAGGCGATCAGCTCGCCGGACTTCGACAGCACGCCGGCCACGTCGGTCAGCATCACCAGCTTGGTGGCGCCCAGCGCGCCGGCGATCGCGCCGGCCGCGGTGTCGGCATTGATGTTGTAGGTCTCGCCATGCTCGCCGACCCCGATCGGGGCGATCACCGGGATCACCTTGGTCTGGCGCAACGCGTCCAGCACGCCGGGATTGACCCGGCTCGGCTCCCCCACGAAGCCCAGGTCCAGGATCTTCTCGATATTGGAGCCGGGATCCTTCACGGTGCGCCGCAGCTTGCGCGCCTCGATCAGGTTGCCGTCCTTGCCGGAGATGCCGATGGCGGTGCCGCCGGCACGGTTGATCGCGGTCACGATCTGCTTGTTGATCGACCCGGCGAGGACCATCTCGACGATTTCCACCGTCGCTGCATCGGTCACCCGCAGGCCGTCGACGAAGGAACTCTGCACCTTCAGCCGGTCCAGCATGGCGCCGATCTGCGGCCCGCCGCCATGCACCACGACCGGGTTCACGCCGACCTGCTTCAGCAGCACCACGTCGCGGGCGAAATCGTCGGCCAGCTCCTGGCTGCCCATCGCATGGCCGCCATACTTGATGACGAAGGTCTGGTCGGCGAAGCGCCGCATGTAGGGCAGCGCCTCGGACAGGATCCGGGCACGGGCCTGGCGGGCGTCCTGGTCGGCCAGGCCGCCATCGACCGCCCGCAGGCGGGGCTTGTCGCCGCTGCCATGGCCGCTCTTGCCGTCGGTTTCGTCTTTCATGACTGGGTCAGCTCCGCCAGTTCCGCACGCAATTCGGCAATCCCCGTGCCGGTCTCCGCAGAGGTTACGACCAGCCGGGGATGCGCCGCCACCCGCCGCGCCAGGGCCTTCGCCACCGCGGCCTGCACATTCGCCAGTTCGCCGGACTTCAGCTTGTCCGCCTTGGTCAGCACCACCTGGTAGATCACGGCGGCCTCGTCCAGCAGCTCCATGATCGCGATATCGCCGTCCTTCAGGCCATGCCGCGCATCGACCAGCAGGCAGACCCGGCGCAGGCCGACCCGGCCCTTCAGATAGTCCTGCGTCAGCGCCGTCCAGCGGGCGATGTCGCGTTTCGGGGCCTTGGCATAGCCATAGCCCGGCAGGTCGACGAGAGAAAGCCCCGGCCGGCCGGCCTCGCCAAGGCGGAAGAAATTGAGCTGCTGCGTGCGTCCCGGCGTGTTGGAGACCCGGGCCAGCGCGCGCCGCCCGGTCAGCGCGTTGATCAGGCTGGACTTGCCGACATTCGAGCGGCCGGCGAAGGCGATCTCCGCCAGGTCCGGCGGCGGGAAATCGGCACCGGGCACGATCCCGGCGATGAAGTCGCAGCCGCCCGCGAACAGCTTCCTGCCGCGCTCCAGCCCCGCCGCATCGTAGGGTGCGCCGTCGTCGAGCGCGGTGCCCTTGGCCGGTGCCGGGCCGGCCGGGTCCGGCGGGGGGGCATCCGGCATCTAGGTCTTCGCGACCGGCGCCGGCCGGTTGCTGCGCGCCTTCATGCGGCGCTGGATCGCCACCTGCTGGGCGATCGACAGGGTGTTGTTGGTGATCCAGTAGATCACCAGGCCGGCGGGGAAATGCGCCAGCAGGAAGGTGAAGAAGATCGGCATCAGCATGAAGATGCGGGCCTGCACCGGGTCCGGCGGGGTCGGGTTCACCCGCATCTGCAGCCACATGGTGAAGCCCATGATCAGCGGCAGCACGCCGATGGACAGGAACTGCAGGGGGCCGAGCTCGGCCAGGGTGATGGTGTAGGGCAGCAGGCCGAACAGGTTCAGGATGGTCGTCGGATCGGGCACCGACAGGTCGCGGATCCACCAGAAGAACGGCGCCTGGCGCATCTCGATGGTGATCAGCAGCACCTTGTAGAGCGCGAAGAACACCGGGATCTGCAACAGGATCGGGATACAGCCCGCCGCCGGGTTGACCTTCTCCTTCTTGTAGAGCGCCATCATCTCCCGGTTCAGCGCCTGCTTGTCGTCGCCGAACTTCTCCCGCAGCTTCATCATCTCCGGCTGCAGGTTCTTCATCGCGCTCATCGAGACGTAGGACTTGTACGCCAGCGGCAGGAACAGGACCTTGATGCAGAAGGTCAGCAGGATGATGGCCACGCCGAAATTGCCGATCAGGCCGTAGAAGTAATCCAGCACCGTGAAGATCGGCCGGGTCAGGAAGTAGAACCAGCCCCAGTCGATGGTGCGGTCGAAGCGGATGATCCCCAGATCGTCCTGGTAATGGTCGATCAGGCTGACCACCTTGGCGCCGGCGAAGAAGCGGCTGGAATAGATCTCGCCCGCCGCCGGCGGGGCGCCGTTGTTCAGCACGTCGACCTGGTAGAGGTCGGCATTGTTGGGGGCGCGGTGCAGGAAGCGCGCGCTGACCGCCTGGTCCTGCTGCGGAATCAGGGCGGTCAGCCAGTACTTGTCGGTGAAGCCGATCCAGCCGCCGATGGAATTGGCCTTGACGGTGCCGTCATCCTCCAGGGTCGAATAGCTGATCTCGTCGAGCGTGCCGTCCTTCTCCAGGCTGTCCCGGAACACGCCCAGCGGCCCTTCGTGCAGGATGAACAGCTCGGCCCCCGGCGGCACGCCGTGCCGGCGCACCAGGCCGTAGGGCTGCAGCGCGGGCACCGCACCGTCGGCGGCCGCGCTGCCGCCGGCTTCGACCCACTGGTCGACCTGGAACAGGTAGTCGCGGTCGATCGAGATGCGCATGTGGAACAGCAGGCCTTCGCCATTGTCCCAGCTCAAGGTGACGGGGCTGTCCGGCGTCAATGTCGTGTCGTCGGTCGTCCAGCGGCTGCCGATGTCGGGCAGCCTGGCGGGCTGCGTTTCCGGCTGCGGGTTGCTCCAGGCGAACTGGGCGAAATAGCCGTCCGGCGCGCTGGGCGGCGACAGCAGGATGATGTCGGGGCTGTCGGGGGAGAGGTCGACCTTGTAGTCCTTCAATGTCAGGTCGTCGATCAGGCCGCCCAGCAGGCTGATCGAGCCATGTACCCGCGGCGTGTCGATGGCGATGCGCGGTGTCGAGGACAGGACCTCCTCGCGGCTCTTGCTGCCGCCGGGCGTGATGGCGCCGGGGCCGCCCGGATCGGCGCGATAGCTGCCATCGCCGCTCGGCTGCAGGGTATTGCTGCCCGGGGCGCTGCTTCCGGGGGCGCCGGCCTGCTGTCCCTGTTCGGCCGGCGGTGGCGGCGGTTCGGGGGCGTAGAAATACTGGAAGCCGATCAGGATCACCACCGATGCGACGATCGCCAGGATCAGGTTCCGGTTGTTGTCGTTCATGCCGATTATCTCTCTGAGAGCCGCCGTCAGCGGCCGGGCGAGGTGTGCAGGCTGCCGCTGGCGGCGCCCCGCGGCACCCTGTCGGGCGCCCTGGAAGGGAACTTCTGTTGCGTCCGGTCGTCCGGGGACCCGGGGACCGTCCGGTCCGCCGGCCCGCTTTCGGGTGCCGTCGGCGATGGCTGCTGTTGGCCCCCTGTCTGCCCCCAAGCAGGCTCGGACGCAAGGGGGACCGGGTCGAAGCCGCTGCCGCCAAGCGGATGGCAGCGTCCCAGGCGGCGCAGGGTGAGCCAGCCGCCGCGCAGGGCGCCGTGGCGGGTCAGGGCCTCCAGCGCATAGTCCGAACAGGTCGGCTGGAAACGGCAATGCCCGCCCAGCCAGGGCGACAGGAACCAGCGGTACAGCAGGACCAGCCCCTTGAGCAGGGCGGCGGCCGGCCCGGCGCGGCGCGGGTCGGGGCCGCGCCCGGGCCCGCCGGTCGCCGGGTCAGGATGCCGCATGGCCGCCGGCCGTTGCCGGTCCCGGCGCCGGCTCCTGCGCCAGGCGCAGGCGTCGCAATGCCTGGCGGCAATCGTTGCAGAGCGCGGCAAAGCCCCGATCCAGGGTCGCCTTGCGGCCGATCAGCACATAGTCGTGGCCGGGCATGGCCTGGGTCCGCAGGACAAGTTCGGCGACCGCCCGCAGGCGCCGCCGCGCGCGGTTGCGGGCGACCGCGTTGCCGACCTTGCGGCTGACCGTCAGGCCGACGCGCAGGCTGCCCGCCTCCGACGCCGGGGTGGGCGCACCCTGCAGCACCAGGCCGTCCCGGGCTGCCTTGCGGCCCTTGCCGGCCACGCGCAGGAAGTCGCGGCGCTGCTTCAGCCGGCGCAGGGCGCCGCCATCCGGCCGGGAAGCATCCCCTGCCGCCGCCGCTGCATGGTCGAAGGATGGGGCCGGGACGGGCCCGGTCCGGTCTGTGGGGGTGCTCTCGCTCCGCGCGCTGGACATCGCCTGCCTGTCCGTGGTGGGGCCTGCCTGTCCGTGGTCGGACCTGCCAGTCCGCCATGGCCGCGCCCGCCACCGCCCGGACGGCCCGCGCCGGCCGATCTGCAGCGACGGCTGGCCGGGCCACGGGAACCGGAACGGCCCGGTCGGCCAGGGCCGCTGGCCGGTCAGGGGTGCCGGTGGGTCAGGATGCCGCGATGTTTTGCGGCCGGCCCTACCGGCCCTGGCTCAGGCTGACAGACGCTTCCGCCCCTTGGCCCTGCGACGGGCCAGGACTGCACGCCCTGCCTTGGTTGCCATGCGCGCGCGGAATCCGTGCCGCCGCTTGCGCACCAGCACACTCGGCTGATAGGTCCGCTTCACGACATTAATCTCCTGCTGGTCGGCCCGCCGGGTTCCTGCGGGCTGCGCCATCGACGGCACAGCCGGCCACATCCGCGCGAGCGGTCTCGAAATCAGAGGCGGGCTTATAGGCGCTGGATTGCGCCAAGTCAATCGGCCGCACAGCCGCGCGTAACTTTGCAGTGACACCTCGCCATGACCGTTGCGCCGGCATGCCGCCACTCGCTATGCAGGTGGGGAAGGTCGATATCCGGAACAGGGCTTGGCAATGGCCGAGGAAATGGCGGGCCGTCCGCCCGGCGGGGCGCATGGGCGCGCGGACGGGGACGGGGACGCGATGGCGGCCGCGCCACCGGCTGCCCGCGACGGGGGGCCGCCCGACCCTGATCCGGCGCGGCCCCATCCGGCGCCCCGGGGACGGCGGCCCGGGGGACGGCGGCTCTGGCGGCTGATCCCGATCGCCCTGCTCGCCGGCGGCCTGGTCGCCTTCCTGCTGTTCGCCCCCGACAACCAGAGCGTCTTTCAGATGCTGAAGGCGCATCGCGCCGTCCTCACCGGCTGGACCGCGGCCAACCCGATCCTGGCGGCCCTGTGCTTCGTGCTGCTCTATGCCGCGATCGCCGCCTTCTCGCTGCCGGTCAGTGCCCTGGTCACGATCCTCGGCGGCTTCCTGTTCGGCACCCTGGCCGGCACGACGCTGGTGGTGCTGGGCGCCACGGCCGGCGCCGTGACCCTGTTCCTCGCCGTGCGCGCGGCCTTTGCCGACCTGTTCCGCGCGCGGTTCGGCCGCAGGATCGCGCGGATGGAGCGCGGCCTGTCGGAGAATGCCTTCAGCTATCTGCTGTTCCTGCGCCTGGTGCCGGTATTTCCCTTCTTCCTCGTCAATATCGCACCGGCGTTCTTCCGGGTCGGGGTCGGTATCTTTGCGCTGACCACCTTCCTCGGCATCATTCCGGGCACCTTCGTCTTCGCCAATGTCGGTGCCAGCCTGGGCAGGGTCCTGGATACCGCCGACCGGTTCTCGCTGCAGGGCGTGCTGACGCCGGACATCCTGCTTGCGCTCTGCCTGCTGGGGCTCCTGGCGCTGGTGCCGGTGGCCTATGGCCGCTGGCGCGGCTGGCGCGCGCGCGGCCGGGACGGGGGTGCCTGAGATGGCGGGCGGCCGCCCCGGCGGCGCGACCGCGGCAGGGCCGCTGGACTGCGACATCTGCGTCATCGGCGCCGGTGCGGCGGGCCTCAGCGTGGCCGCCGCCGCGGGGATGCTGGGTGTCCGCACGGTGCTGGTCGAGCGCGGCGCGATGGGCGGCGACTGCCTGAATGTCGGCTGCGTGCCGTCGAAGGCCCTGCTTGCGGCGGCAAAGATGGCGCATCGCTGGCGCGAGGCGCCGTCGCTCGGCATCCGCTACCAGCCGCCGGAGATCGATTTTCCCGCGGTGATGCGGCATGTCCACGGGGTGATCGACGAGATCGCGCCGCACGATTCCGTGGCGCGGTACCGTGCGCTCGGCGCCACCGTTCTGCAGGGGCAGGCACGCTTCCTCGGGCGGGACGCGGTCGAGGTCGACTGCCCCGGCGCGGCATCGCGCCGGGTCTCGGCACGGCGCTTCGTGATCGCCACCGGCTCGCGGCCGGCCGCGCCGCCGATACCCGGCCTGGAGGCGGTCCCCTACCTGACCAACGAAAGCCTGTTCGACCTGACGGCGCTGCCCGACCATCTGGTGGTGCTGGGCGGCGGGCCGATCGGGCTGGAGATGGCGCAGGCGTTCCGCCGGCTCGGTGCGGCGGTGACCGTGGTCGAGGCCGCGCAGGCGCTGGGCCGCGACGACCCGGAACTGGCAGGGCTGGTCCTGTCCAGCCTGCGCCGCGACGGCGTCGTCCTGCACGAAGGCGCGGCGGTCGAGCGGGTCGCGGCCCGCGACGGGGAGGTCGAGCTGACCCTGTCCGGCGGCCTGCCGCCGATCCGCGGCAGCCACCTCCTGGTGGCGGCGGGGCGCCGGCCGAATGTCGAGGCGCTGGACCTGCCGGCGGCGGGCGTGGTGGCCGGGCCGCGCGGGATCGAGGTGGACAGCCGGCTGCGGACGGCGAACCGGCGGATCTTTGCCATCGGCGATGTGGCCGGCGGGCCGCAATTCACCCATGTTGCGGGCTATCATGCGGGGATCGTGGTGCGGAACGCCCTGTTCCGCATCCCGGCGCGGGTGGACCACGACACCATTCCCTGGGTCACCTATACCGATCCGGAACTGGCCTGGGTGGGCCGCGGCGAGGCGGCGGCGCGGGCGCATGCCGGCGGGATCCGGATCCTGCGCTGGCCCTATGCCGAGAACGACCGCGCCCGCGCGGAGCGCCAGGCGGCCGGCATGATCAAGGTGATCGTGGACCGCAAGGGCCGCGTGCTGGGCGCCGGCGTGGCGGGGGCCCATGCGGGCGAGGTCGTGCAGCCCTGGGTCCTGGCCGTGCAGCGCGGGATGCGGATCGGCGCGATGGCCGGGGCCGTGCTGCCCTACCCTACTCTTGGCGAGGTCGGCAAACGGGCCGCCGGGTCCTATTATATGGCCCGGCTGTTCAGCCCCCTGACCAGGAAGCTGGTCGGGTTTCTGCTACGCCTGCCCTGAGCGGCGACCGGCGACCGGTGCGCCGCGATCCGCGGACGGGCCATCGGGACACAGAGTGGATACCAGGACCGACCGAGACGCAGAGAGGAAGCCGACCGGGGCGCCGGCTGCCCCGCCCGCGCCGGGCGGCGTGCCGGCAGGGCCGGCGGCACGGCCTTCCCTGCTGCGTTCCCTGTCCGGGCGGTTGCTGGTGCTGACCGTGGTGTTCGTGATGATCAGCGAGGTGCTGATCTACGTGCCGTCGGTCGCCCGCTTCCAGCAGGGCTATCTGCAGGGGCGGGTGGAGGCGGCCTACCTCGCCTCGCTGGCGATGACCGCCTCGCCGGACAAGCGCATGGACCCGGACCTGGCGATGGAACTGCTGCACAGCATCGGCGCGATGGCGGTGGCGCTGAAGCGCGGCGACCAGCGGGAGCTGATCCTGGGCGCCCATGTGCCGGCCGCCCTGGGCGCCGTCTACGACCTGCGCGACGAGGATCCGGTCACCCTGATCGCCGACACCTTCAACACCGTCCTGGGCCGGGCAGGCGAGGCGCTGCTTGTGATCGCACGGCATCCGGGCGATCCGGAGACGGTCCTGGAGCTTGTGCTCGACCCCCGCCCCCTGCGCCAGGAGATCGCCGAGTTCTCCGGCCGCATCTTCATGCTCTCCCTGGTGATCTCGCTGATTACCGCGACGCTCGTCTTCCTGGCGCTCTATGTGCTGATGGTCAGGCCGATGCGGCGGTTGACCGCCAGCATGATCCGCTTCAGCCGCCGGCCGGAGGATGCCGGCCGGGTGATCCGGCCCAGCGGCCGGCGCGACGAGATCGGCATGGCGGAGGTCGAGTTGGCGCGGATGCAGCGGGAGGTGCGCGCCGCCCTGGCACAGCAGAACCGGCTGGCCGCCCTGGGCTCCGCGGTGGCGAAGATCAGCCACGACCTGCGGAACATCCTGGCCGGCGTGCAATTGCTGTCCGACCGCCTCTCGTCGGTGGACGACCCCACGGTCCGCAGGGTCTCGCCGCGGCTGATCGCCAATGTCGACCGGGCGATCGCGCTTTGCGCCCGCACCCTGCAGTTCGGCAAGGCGGAGGAGGCGCCGCCGCAGATGCGCCGCTTCGTCCTGCGCGACCTTGTGGAGGAGATCGCCGCGATCCTTGGCCTGACGGGCGGAAGCGGCATCGCCTGGCACAACCGGGTGCCGGCCGCCCTTACCATCGCGGCCGACCCGGACCAGCTGTACCGGGTGCTGCTGAACCTGATGCGCAACGCAGCCCAGGCCATGGAGACAGCGGCGGGCGGGCCGGCGGAGGCGCAGGGCGAGCTGACCGTGGCAGCCCATGTGGCCGGCAATGTCACGACCATCGAGGTCAAGGATACCGGGCCGGGATTGCCGGAGAGCGTGAAGGCGCATCTGTTCGAACCGTTCCGCGGCGGCAAGGCCGGCGGCACCGGTCTTGGCCTGACAATTGCACTTGAACTGGTGCGCGCCCATGGCGGCGATCTCGACCTGGTGCGGTCGGACCGCCAGGGCACCACGTTTCGCCTTGAATTGCCCGATCCGGAAGCGTGACGGCGGCACCTGCCGTCAGGCCGGGCGGGCAGGGGATGCAGATCGATGGTCCACGACCAGCAATCGGAATGCGGCCGGGAGATTCTTGCCGGCCGGCAAAACCGGGGCCGCTCATCCGGCCGTTCGGGATCCTGGCTTCATGCCGGTCGGGCGCCGCTTGCGACCCTCCTGTTCGCTGCCGTCCTGCTCGCCGCCTGCAATCCGCTGCCCTATGCGAAGGCGGTCACCGACGATATGGACAAGGGCTTCTCGGTGGTCACCGAGGAGGAATGCGACCTGCAGAACGTGTTCCGCTGGGAATCCTACTGCAAGAACCGCATGGTGGTGCGCGACACCCCGCCGATTTATTGCTACCGGACCCTGGGGGTGCCGAACTGCTATGCGGTGAAGGACCCCTATGCGGTTGCCCGGCGCGGCCGCGGGATCGCGCCGCCGATGGCACTGGGCGATGCCGTCCCGGCCGCTGTCGACATCGGCGGGGACATGTCGGTGCAATATGCCGGGGGCGAGGCCTTTCCCGGCTACCAGGAAGAGGTCGTCGAGGTGGCCAGCGACCGCCCCGTCACCGGGCTGGATGCGCCGGTGCCGCCGGCCATGCCGCAGATCCCGGTGCAGAGCCAGACCCTGCCGCCCAAATCCACCCTGCGGGTGCCCCCGGAACCGGTGATCGAGAACTGACGCCGCGGCCCGGCCGGCCGTGCCGTCCTGGCTGTCAGGGCCGGTCCTGCGCCGCCGGATCGCTGCCCGGAGGGGGCGTCGGCTTTGCCGTCTCGTCCCCGCTCGCCCGTGCACGCCGGAAGCCGGCATGAATCTCGTCGAATGCCCGCTCGAACCCGGTGCGCAACTCCGACCAGGCGGATCCCGACGTGCGCCGCACCTCGTCCAGCCGCGATTCCGCCTCTCCGCGCTGCGACCATAGGTCGTTGATCGTCCGCTGGATCCGGGCGCGGGCTTCGGTCTCCACCACCTTCAGCCTGGCATCCAGGCGCCTGATCTCGCCGTCGAGGGTGTCGATATGGCCCTTCAGCTTCTGTGCAAGATCGCTCTGCTCGGTCATCGCCGCTTCCGTCTGCTGCTGCTTCCTGAACTCCCCTAGAGATGTGGCCTGCACGCCCCGGTCACAAGGTCGCGGCCCCAGGGCGGCAGGTCGGCTGTCGCAGGACGCCTGCGCCATGGTATCGGTTACGAAAGTAACCTTTCGGGAAGACTTTCCTGTTGGACTGCAAGCCGGATCCGGACCCTACCCGGGGCCCGGATTGCGCCGGCAGGACCCGTCAGACAAAGAATCCATGCTGCACGATATCGAAATGATGGACAGCCGCTCGCTTCGCCTCGCGCGGCAGGCTGTGGTGACGGCCTGTGTCCTGGCGTTCCTGGGCGCCGGGTTCGGCCTTGCCGTGGCGCTGCCGATGGGCATGCTGGCCGGGTTCGAGATCTGGCTTGTCGCGTCCTGCGCGGTGTTCTCGGCCGCGGTCCTGGCGGCCTTCATCCTGCTGCCGCCACACCGGTTCCGCCATGTGACGATCATTGCGATCGCCTATTTCACCGCCTATCTGTCGACGGGCCTGGTGATCGCGCTGTATGCCGAAGGCCGGCAGATGAACGCCTTCGTCTATCTGGTCTGGTATTTCCCGCTGCTGGCGTTCAACATCCTGATGCGGGCCAGCCGGTCCGGCCGGCTGCTGCACGTCCTGCTTCTCTGCACGCCGTTCCTGATCCTGCTGGTCAATGCCGGCCAGATCCTTGGGCACTACCCGCCTGAACTGCAGCCCTGGTTCGTGGTCTTCGGGCTGTCCTATCTCTGCTTCGGCCTGATCCTCAGCACCCTGTCGCAGTATCGCGAAGCCTTCATTGCGGAGCGCGAGCGGTCCGAGGGCCTGCTGCGGGCCGGGCAGATCCTGGAGAGCATTTCCGACTGCTTCCTCTCGCTCGATCGCGACCATCGCCTGGTCTATGCCAATGCCGCGGCCCTGCAGGATTTCGGCGCAGCGGGGGGCCCCGCTGCCGCGGGGGCGGTGAGCCCGCTTGGCGAGCCGCTCGCGGCGCGGGCACCGCGCTTCGCCGCGGGTCCGATCGGGCAACAGCTGCGGCAGGCGACCGAGAGCGCGGCACCCAGCAGCTTCGAGGCGCATGACGCTGCCTCCGGCCGCTGGTACGACTTTCGCTGTTTTCCGCGGGCAGACGGGCTGTCGGTCTATTTCCGCAACATCACCGAGGCGGTTGCCATCCGCGAGGAGCTGCGCCGCAGCGAGACGCTGCTGCGCATCGCCAGCCGGATGGCCCGGCTCGGCAGCTGGGAGGCCGACCTCTCGGCCGACCGGGTCAGCTTTTCGGAAGAGGTCGCGGCCATGCACGGGGCGCAGGGGCCGCTGCTGCTCGGCACCGCCGAGGCATTGCAGTTCTACACGCCGGAAAGCCGCGAGACGATCAGCCGGGTGATGGCGCATTGCGCCCGCACCGGCCGGCCGTTCGACGAAGAGGCGGCGCTGATGGACGGCCCGGGACGGGCCGGCTGGGTGCGCATCATGGGTCAGGCGAGCCAGCAGCCCGGCGGCGACCGGCGCATCCAGGGCGCAATCCAGGACATCACCGAGCGCAAGCAGGCGCGTCGCCAGCTGCAGGAGCAGGCGGACCTGCTGGACAAGGCGCAGGACGCCATCATGGTGCGCGGGCTGGATGGCCGGCTGCGATACTGGAACCGGGGCGCCGAGCGGATCTATGGCTGGACCGCCGCGGAGGCGCTGGGCCGGCCCGTCGCCGAGCTGCTGCGGCAGGATCCGGAACAGTTCCAGGCGGCGATGGAACAGCTCCTGGCCAAGGGCGAGTGGAGCGGCGAGGTCCGCCAGCAGCGGCGCGACGATTCCCTGCTTTCCACGGAGGCGCGCTGGACCCTGGTGCGCGACGATAGCGGCCAGCCGAAATCGGTCCTCGCGATCGAGACCGACATCTCGCAGCGCCTGGCCGTGGAGCGGCAGCTGCGACAGTCGCAGCGGTTGCAGGCGGTCGGCCAGCTGACCGGCGGCATCGCGCACGACTTCAACAACCTGCTGACGGTGATCCTGGGAAATGCGGATTCCCTGGCCGAGGCGCTGGCCGCCCAGCCGCGCCTGCGGGAGCTGGCAGAGATGTCCCGCGCCGCCGCGCAGCGCGGGGCCGACCTGACCAGCCGCCTCCTGGCCTTCGCCCGGCAGCAGGCGCTGGCCCCGCAGGCCACGGCGATTCCGGGGCTGCTTTCGGGAATGGAGGCGCTGCTGCGCCGCACCCTGGGCGGCAATGTCGAGATCCGCTTCGCCGGCGACAGCGACGTCTGGCCGGCAATGGTCGACGGGCCGCAACTGGAGGCGGCCCTGCTCAACCTCTGCATCAATGCCCGCGATGCGATGCCGGAAGGCGGCCGCCTGACGGTGGAGACCGTCAATGCGCATCTCGACCGCGACTATGCCGATTGGAACGAGGAGGTCGTGCCCGGCGACTATGTGATGATCGCCGTCTCCGACAGCGGGTCCGGCATGGCACCGGAGGTCGTGGCGCGGGCCTTCGAGCCGTTCTTCACCACCAAGGGCGTCGGCAAGGGGTCCGGCCTGGGGCTCAGCATGGTGTTTGGCTTCGCCAAGCAGTCGCGGGGGCATGTGAAGATCTACTCCGAACCCGGCCAGGGCAGCACCATCAGGCTCTACCTGCCGCGTGCGGCAGGCAAGGAGGAGGCGCTGCCGCCGCCCGCTTTGGCGGAGAGGGCGGCGGGCGGCAGCGAACGGATCCTGCTGGTGGAGGATGACGAGCTGGTGCGCCGCCATGTCGCCGCCCAGCTGGAGAGCCTCGGCTATCGGGTGATCGATGCCGCCAGCGGGCCGGCGGCGCTGGAGGTGCTGGAGAGCGACAGCCAGGTCGATATCCTGTTCACCGACATCATCATGCCCGGCGGCATGAACGGACGGCAGCTGGCCGAGGCGGCACTGCGCCTGCGGCCGGACCTGCCGGTCCTGTTCACGTCAGGCTATGCGGAGAACGCCATCGTGCACCACGGCCGTCTGGACGCCGGCGTGCATCTTCTGAATAAGCCCTACCGGCAGCAGGACCTGGCCGCCAAGTTGCGCGAGGTGCTGGAACAGGCGCGTGCGCAGGCTAGCGATTCCGCCATTGACGGCGCCAGGCGCGCGGGGCGACAGCACCGCTGATCCGGCCCTACCAGCGTTCCATCCAGGGGCGCAAGTCCAGTTCGAAGGTCCAGGCGGTGGGCTGCTGGCTGTGCAGCATCCAGTAGGCCTCGGCGATATGCTCCGGCTGCAGAAGGCCATCCTGCGCCTTGAGGGCATAGCGTTCCGGAAAGCTGTCGCGGATGAAGGCGGTGTCGATGGCGCCGTCGATCACGGCATGGGCGACGTGGATGCCCTTCGGTCCCAGCTCGCGGGCCATGCTCTGGGCCAGGGCGCGCAGGGCATGCTTGGCGCCGGCGAAGGCGGCATAGCCGTCACCGCCGCGCAGGCTGGCGGTGGCGCCGGTGAAGATGATCGTGCCGCGGCCGCGCGGCAGCATGTGACGGGCGGCCTCGCGGCCCATCAGGTAGCCGGCGAAGGCTCCCATCTCCCAGACCTTGCGGTAGACCCGCGTCGTGGTCTCGGTGATGCCGAAACGGACATTCGCGCCGATATTGAAGACGGCGACCGCGATCGGCCCGATTTCGGCCTCCACCGTTTCCAGGAACGGCACCACCTCCTCTTCGGACCGGGCGTCGATGCCGAAGGCATGGGCCCTGCCACCCGCTGCGGCGATCTCGGCCGCCAGGGCCTCCAACTGGGCGATGTTGCGCGGGCGGCGCGTCATCACGGCGGCATAGCCTTCGCGGGCGAAGCGGCGCGCCACGGCGCCCCCGGTTGCATCGCCGGCGCCGATCACCAGCGCGACCTCGTTCCTGCCCTGCACCATCGCCTTCCTCCTCCTCCGGCTTTGCCTGTGTAGGCATAGACCGGCCCGGGCGCCGTGGACAGGGCCCGTTCACGGCACGCCGCCCACCAGCCCCGCCAGCCAGCGCCGCAGTGCCGCCACATCCGGCAGGCGATGCGTTGCGGCGCTGGGCCGCTCGTCCTGCCCGACCCGGATGGCCAGGCCGCCGGCCGCTTTCGCCGCGGCGAAGCCATGTTCGTCGGTCAGGTCGTCGCCGACCATCACCGGTCGCCGCCCGCTGAACGGCGGCGTTTCCAGGAAGGCAGCGACCGCCACCCCTTTGTCGGCGCCCTCGGGCCTGACCTCGACCACCATCTTGCCGGGCTGCAGGACCAGCCTGCCGGCATAGGGCGCAACTGCGTCGCGGGCGGCTTCCTGCGCCGCTTCCTCCAGGTCGGGCGCGCGGCGGTAGTGCAGGGCGATGGCCCGGCCCTTGTCCTCCACCAGCAGGCGCGGATGCGCCTCGGCCAGCCGGCGGAGCGCGGCAGCGACCGCCTGCAGAGCCGCCCGGTCGACGGGCAGCTCGACCAGGCTGTGGTCCGGCCCGCGGCGCACCAGCCCGTGGAGCGCAGCCGCCGGGCCACGGAACGGCCAGACCAGCCGGTCGATATCCGCCAGGCCCCGGCCGCTGACCACCGCGACGGCGCCGCCGAAATACGCGCAAAGGTTGTCCATAAGCCGTGCGACGGCGGGGTCGGGTGGTACCCCGTCCGGGGTCTCGGCCAGGTCGTACAGGGTTCCGTCCAGGTCCAGGAACAAGGCCCAACCCGAGGGCGGTCCGGCAAGGATGGCCGGCGGCACCGCCGCGGCGCCGTGACACCGATCCCCGGTCATGCCGGAGCGCCCTGCCGGAGCGCACCGGACAGCCGCTTCGCTGCCGCTTTGCCGCCTGCTTCGCCAGCCATATCAGTGTCCTAGCCCCGGAACCATCTGCCTCAATCCTGGTTGTCGTTTGTCAGGAGCAAGCCGCTCTCATGCATATTCCAGACCGTCAGGCCCGTCATGCAAACAGAGCTCGCCATCGCACATTCCGCCGACATCGAAGACGAAACCCTCACCCGCCCCGCGCCTGCGGTCGAACCGCGGCTGGTGCTGGTATCCAACAGGGTGCTCAACCCATCTGGCAAGCCGTCCGGCGGGCTCGCGGTGGGGTTGAGCGAGGCGCTGAGCGCCCATGATGGCCTCTGGTTCGGGTGGAACGGGGAAATCGCGAGCGGCGCGCCCTCGGGCGAGGCCCGGGAGAACGTCTTCGAGGGCTTCAGGACCCTCACCACGGATCTGAGCCAGGCCGAGCATGACGAGTATTATCTGGGCTTCGCCAATGAGTGCCTCTGGCCCCTGCTTCACTACCGGACCGACCTGGTCCAGTGCCGCCCCAGCCAGGAGCGCCACTATTACGCGGCGAACCGGCGCCTGGCCGGCATGCTGGCGGCCGAACTGGCGAAGAACGACCTGGTCTGGGTGCATGACTATCATCTGATCCCCTTCGCCGAGGCGCTGCGCGAGCAGGGCCTGTCCAATCGCATCGGCTTCTTCCTCCACACCCCCTTCCCGGCGCCGGAGATCTTCGCCGCGGCCGCCAACCATCGCCGCCTGGGCCGGGCGCTGTTCGCCTACGACCTCGTCGCGTTCCAGACCAACGGCGACCGGGACAATTTCGAGCGCTATGCCGTGCGCTGGCTGGGCGCGCGCCGCCGGCCCGATGGCAGGCTCTCCCTGGCCGGCCAGGTGCTGCAGGTCGCCGACCTGCCGATCGGCATCGACGTGGCGGACTTTGCCGCCCATGCGCAGCGCCATGCCCATGACGACGAGATCGAGGGGCTGATGCGGGCCTGCGGGGATTCCACCCTGATGGTCGGTGTCGAGCGGCTGGACTATTCCAAAGGGCTGCCGGAGCGGGTCGCCGCCTTCCATCATCTGCTGGACTCCGTGCCGGACATGCGCGGCCGCATACAATACCTGCAGGTCGCCACCCCGACCCGCAGCCATGTGAAAGCCTACGAGGATATCCGCGAGGCGCTGGACAAGGCGATCGGCGGCGTGAACGGCCGCTTCGGCACCTTTGCCTGGGAGCCGGTGCGCTACCTCAATACGCCGGCGCAGCGGCCGTTCCTGGCGGGACTGTTCCGGCGCGCGCGCGTGGGCCTGGTGACGCCCCTGCGCGACGGCATGAACCTGGTCGCGAAGGAATATGTCGCGGCGCAGGACCCGGAGGATCCCGGCGTTCTGGTGCTGTCCCAGTTTGCCGGTGCCGCCCAGCAGATGGGCGCTGCGGTCATCGTGAATCCGCACAACCGGTTTTCCATCGCCGAAGGGATCCGGCAGGCCTGCGAGATGTCGCTGGAGGAGCGGAAGGAGCGTCATCTCCTGCTGCTGGAGCGGATCAGCCGCGAGGATGTCCGCTGGTGGCGCGAGAGCTTCATCGCGGCGCTGAAAGACGAGTCGGCATCCAGGACCGGACCGTATCCCGTGCCGGATCCGCGCCCTGCCGACGGCGTCCAATCGCCTCCGTCCTGTGCGGGCGAAGCCCGCCCGGGTTGACGAGAGGATGATGGCTTCAGCGCCGCAGCAGGGCCGGAAGGGTAGCGAAAGGATCGGCCTGGCGAGCGGCGGGACGGCAATGCCCGGCCCCCGCATCCTTGCCATCCCGGCCGGCCTGCTGCATGGCGCGGCCGACGGCCCCCTGGATCATGCCCTTTCGATGCGGTTCGACACGGTGCTGCTGCCCCGGGCCGAACCTCCGCCGGGCGAACGGGCGGCGCTGCCGCCGGCGGCCTGGGTCGCGGGGGCCCGCGCCCGCGGCCTGGCGGTGCTCACGGATCTATGGCCCCCGGATTCATGGCCCCCGGATTCATGGCCGGCAGCAGGCCGGTTGGCCGGCCGGCATCCGGTGGCCGGGGCCGCTGCCGATCCGCGGCCCCAGGCCGGCCGCGCCCGGCTGCAGGCGGCCCTGGCCGATGGCGGGGCTGCCGCGGAACTTTGCCGCGACCTGGCGCAGCAGATCCGCGCCGCTGCCGATGCCGGCGTGACCGGCCTGCTGTGCCGCCGGGCGCATTGGCTTCCGGCGTCCCTCTGGCAGGACCTGCTGTCCGGGGAGCGCGGGCGGGGCCAGGCATTCCTGTGCGAGGCCCTGGGTGCGCCGCCGTCGGAGATCCTGGACCTGTCCCGTTGCGGCTTCGACCAGGTCCTGAACAGCGCCTGCTGGTGGGATTTCCAGGCGCCCTGGCTGCTGGAGCAGCAGCGGCAGATCGGCCGCGCGATCCCGACGATCTCCTTCCCGCAATTCGTTGCCGGGCCGGCGCGCGGCGAGGCGGCGCCAGCCATCCCGCCGGACGGCGCGGCGCTGACAGGGCCCCGGCATCGCACCCGGTACCTGTTCGCGGCCGTGCTGTCGTCCGGGGTGATGATGCCGCTGGGGTACGCGGCCGCGGGCGAGGCAGACTGGATCGCCGCGGTCAATGCGCTGAAGGCCGCCTGCCCGGCACTGCAGGGCGAAGGCACCTGGCGCCGCCTGACAGGCCCGGACACTGCGCCGGTCCTGCTTCTGCGCAGCCCGGCGGAAATGCCGGCGGCGTCGGAGGAGGTCGCGGCCCTGGCGATCAACCCCACCGCCGCGCGCCTGCCGATGGCCGGCGCCGACCGGCTGGGATTCGCCACCGGTGGCGCCTTCGGCCCGTTCCGGGATATCACGCCGCCCGCTGCGGACGGGGCCCCGGCGCCGGATGGCGACAGCCTGGAGCCGTTCGGCGCCCGGCTCCTGGTTGCCGGTCGGTCGGCGCGCCGCCGGTCCCCGGCCGGCGGTGCGCGCGAGGCGGCGCGCCGGATGCGGCGCCTGGCGGAGGCCCGCATCGCAATCGAAGCGGTGGCGCCGCAGGTCGATGGCGGCCGCTTCGCGGCAAAGCGGGTGGCGGGCGAAACGGTCGCGATCGAGGCCGACATCTTCTGCGACGGGCATGACCGGATCGCCGCGGCGGTGAAGCTGCGGGGGCCGGCCGACAAGGCATGGCGGGCCATCCCGATGCAGCCCCTGGACAACGACCGCTGGCGGGCCCTGGCGCCCCTGGACGAAATCGGCCGGCACCGCTTCGTCATCGAGGCCTGGCGCGATCTCTATGCGACCTGGCGGCACGATACCCTGCGCAAGCGGGAGGCCGGCCAGTCCCTGGCCCTCGAGGCGCAGGAGGGGCTGGACCTGCTGCAGCGTGCGAGCGCGCCGTCGGACCCGGCCGGGGCCGCGGACCTGGCGGCCCTGCTGCAGCGGGCGGACGGGCTTCGCGACGAGCCGGTGGCGCTGATCGAGCTGCTGACGGCCGCGGAGACGGCCAGCCTGATGGCCGCCTGCGGGCCGCGCGCGAACGCGACCGTGCTGGACGGCGAGCGCGAGATCTACGCCGACCGCAGCCTTGCCGCCTGCGGTGCCTGGTACGAGCTGATGCCACGGTCGCAGTCCGGCGATCCGGCACGGCACGGCACGTTCGACGATGTCATCGCGCGCCTGCCGGAAATCCGCGACCTCGGCTTCGATATCCTCTACTTCCCGCCGATCCATCCGATCGGCCGCAAGAACCGCAAGGGGCGCAACAACAGCCTCGCCGCGGCGGCGGGCGATCCCGGCAGCCCCTATGCGATCGGCGCCGCGGAGGGCGGCCATGACGCGGTCCATCCGGAATTGGGAAGCCTGGAGGATTTCCGGCGGCTGGTCGCGGCGGCCCGCGCGCAGGGGCTGGACATTGCGCTGGACTTCGCCATCCAATGCTCGCCCGACCATCCCTGGATCCGCGAGCATCCCGAATGGTTCGACTGGCGGCCGGACGGCAGCATCAAATATGCCGAGAACCCGCCGAAGAAGTACGAGGACATCGTCAACCTGCACTTCTACCGCGACGCCTTCCCCGGTGTCTGGCTGGCGCTGCGCGACGTGGTGCTGTTCTGGGTGGCGCAGGGCGTAACCGTCTTCCGGGTCGACAATCCGCACACCAAGCCGCTGCCGTTCTGGGAATGGCTGATCCGCGAGGTGCAGGACCGCGCGCCCGAGGCCGTGTTCCTGGCCGAGGCCTTCACCCGGCCGAAGGTGATGAAGCGGCTGGCGAAGGTCGGGTTCACCCAGTCCTACAGCTACTTCACCTGGCGCAACACCAAGGCGGAACTGGTGGCCTACCTGACGGAACTGACGCAGGAGCCGTGCCGCGACTATATGCGGCCGAACTTCTTTACCAACACGCCCGATATCAACCCGGTCTACCTGCAGACCGGCGGTCGCGCGGCCTTCCAGGTCCGCCTCGCGGCGGCCGCCCTGCTCAGCCCGGTCTACGGCATCTACAGCGGCTTCGAGCTGTGCGAGGCGGCGGCCCTGCCGGGGAAGGAGGAGTACCTGGATTCCGAGAAGTACGAGATCCGTGCCTGGGACTGGCACCGCCCCGGCCATATCCGCGACGACGTCGCCCTGCTGAACCGCATCCGGCGGGAGAACCCGGCGCTCTGGCAGTTCGCCAATCTGGAATTCCTGAACGCCTGGAACGACCAGGTCCTGGTGTTCTGCAAGATCACCGGCGCGCGCGACAGCTGCATCCTGGCCGCGATCAACCTGGACCCGCACAGCAGCCAGACGGCGGCCTTCGAGATCCCGCTCTGGCGGCTCGGCCTGCCCGACGAGGCCATGGTGGAGGCGGTGGACCTGGTGCACGACCGGCGCTTCAGCTGGACCGGCAAGGTGCAGACCCTGACCCTCGACCCGCAGGTCCGGCCCTATGCGGTCTGGCGCCTGGTGCCGCCGCCGCAGGGAGTAGCCCCATGACCGACACGAAGCGTGGCCCGGCCGGCGCCGGGGATGGCGGCAGTGCGGCGGGGACCGATCCGCAATGGTACAAGGACGCGGTGATCTACCAGCTGCACGTGAAGGCGTTCTTCGACGCCGACAACGACGGCATGGGCGATTTCGCCGGCCTGATGCAGAAGCTCGACTATGTGCAGGAGCTGGGCTGCAACACCGTCTGGCTGCTGCCTTTCTATCCCTCCCCCATGCGCGACGACGGCTACGACATCGCCGACTATCGCCGCGTGAACGCCGCCTACGGCACCATGCGGGACTTCCGCCGCTTCGTGCGCGAGGCGCATAGCCGCGGCCTGCGGGTGATCACCGAACTGGTGATCAACCACACCTCCGACCAGCATGCCTGGTTCCAGAAGGCACGCCGTGCAAAGCCCGGAAGCGTCGCGCGGGACTTCTATGTCTGGAGCGACACCGACCAGAGATATCTCGACACCCGGATCATCTTCCTGGACACCGAGACCTCGAACTGGACCTGGGACCCGGAGGCGAAGGCCTATTTCTGGCACCGCTTCTATTCCCACCAGCCGGACCTGAACTTCGACAATCCCCGGGTGCTGCAGGAGATCGTCTCCGTCCTGCACTATTGGATGGAGATGGGGGTCGACGGCATGCGGCTGGACGCGGTGCCCTACCTGGTGGAGCGCGAGGGCACCAACAACGAGAACCTGCCGGAGACCCACGGGGTCCTGAAGCGCATCCGCGCCGAGATGGATTCCCATTACGAGGGGCGCATGCTGCTGGCGGAAGCCAACCAGTGGCCGGAAGACACGCGGCCCTATTTCGGCGATGGCGACGAATGCCACATGGCCTTCCACTTCCCCCTGATGCCGCGGATGTACATGGCGCTGGCGCAGGAGGACCGCTACCCGGTCACCGACATCATCCGCCAGACGCCGGAGATCCCGGAGACCTGCCAGTGGGCGGTGTTCCTGCGCAACCATGACGAACTGACCCTGGAGATGGTCACCGACCGGGAGCGCGACTATCTCTGGGACACCTATGCCAAGGACCGGCGGATGCGGATCAATCTGGGGATCCGCCGCAGGCTGGCGCCGCTGCTCGACAACGACCGGCGCAAGATCGAGCTGATGAACGCGCTGCTGTTCTCGATGCCCGGCACGCCGGTGATCTACTACGGCGACGAACTCGGCATGGGCGACAATGTCTTCCTGGGCGACCGGGACGGCGTGCGCACGCCGATGCAATGGTCGCCGGACCGCAATGCCGGCTTCTCCCGCGCCAGCCCGCAGAGCCTCTACCTGCCGCCGATCATGGACGCCGTCTATGGCTACGAGGCGGTGAACGTGGAGGCCGAGCAGGCCGACCAGTCCTCCCTGCTGAACTGGATGAAGCGCCTGCTCGCGGTGCGCGGGCGACACCCCGCCTTCGGCCGCGGCGACATCCAGTTCCTCTATCCGCGCAACCGCAAGATCCTGGCCTATACCCGCGAGCATGACGGCGAGACCCTGCTCTGCGTCGCCAATCTGAGCCGTGCGGCGCAAGCTGCGGAACTCGACCTGTCCGCCTGGCGCGGGCAGGTGCCGGTGGAACTGCTGGGGCCCTCCACCTTCCCGCCGATCGGCGAACTGCCCTACCTGCTGACCCTGCCGGCCTATGGCTTCTACTGGTTCCTGCTGGCCGCCGAGGCCGAGCTGCCGCACTGGCACGTCCCGGTGCCGGACGCCGCGCCGGATTTCGTGACCCTGGTGGCGCAGGACGGCTGGTCGGAGCTGTCCGCGCTGCCCGCCCGGCGGCACCTGGAGCGCGAGATCCTGCCCGACTTCCTGCAGAACCAGCGCTGGTTCGGTGCGAAGCAGAACGGGCGCACCGTCGTGCATTTCAGGACATTGGCCGAACTGCGGGCGGTCGATGGCGGCATCCTGCTGGCCGAGGTGCGGGTCCCGGACGGGACCGACGGGGAGATTGCAGCGGCGGAGCAGCGCTACCAGCTGCCATTGGCGCAGATCTGGGGCGAGCAGCATCTCGCCCACGGCGCGCCCACCCTGTCCTATACTCTCGCGCGGTTGCGGCGCGGGCCGCGCCTGGGTGCGCTGCATGACGCCACGGCCACGCCCGCGCTGGGCCACGCCCTGCACGCGGAGATGTGCGGCGACCGCGACCTGCCGGGCGAGGGCGGGCGGCTGGAGGCGCGCGGCACCGCCGCCCTGCGGGCGCTGAAGGTGGCGGCGGATGCGCCGGTGGAACGTCTCGGCGGGGAGCAGAGCAACACCTCGCTGAACCTGGACGGCCAGGTGATGATGAAGCTCTACCGCCGGCTGCAGGCGGGCCCGCAGCCGGAGATCGAGATGGCCCGCCATCTGACCGAGGTCTCGGGCTTCGCCAATACCCCGGCCTATCTCGGCGCGCTGCACTGGGTGGCGGATGGCGGCGAGCGCACGGCCCTCGCCGTGGCCTTCGCGATGGTGCGCCACCAGGGCGATGCCTGGCGCTACAGCCTGGACTGGCTGGAACGCTATCTGGGCGACGAGGCGCTGCACGCCGAAGAGGCCGAGCTGCCTGCAGCGGAGCGGTTCGGCACCTACCTGAACCTTGCCGCCATGCTGGGGCGACGGACCGCGGAGATGCATGCCGCGCTGGCCCGCCCCAGCGACGACGATGCTTTCGCGCCGGTGCCGGCGGGCGCAAGCGACCGCCGGCGCTGGCTCGCGGACGCGCATCGCCAGCACGACCGCACGCGAAGGGCGCTGCAGGCCGTCCGGCACGAGGCCGAAGGCCCGCAGGCCGCGCGGATCGATGAGCTGCTGGCCGCGCGGGATGCGATCGCGGCGCGTGTCGACGCGGCCGGAGAGGTCCCGCTGCAGGCGGCGCTGACCCGGCTGCACGGCGACTACCATCTCGGCCAGGTGCTGGTCTCGCGCAACGATGTGTTCATCATCGATTTCGAGGGGGAGCCTTCGCGGACGATGGCCGAGCGTCGCGTGAAGTGTTCGCCGCTGCGCGACGTCGCCGGGATGATGCGGTCGTTCGACTTCGCCGCACGCAGCGCATTGCGTTGGGCACAGACCCAGCCGGTGGGGGAAGAGGCTGCGCGCGAAGTGGTCGTCAGCTGGAGCCGCGCCAGCCGGCAGGTCTTCTGGACGAGCTATGCCGCCGGGATGGAGGGGGCGGAAAGCTGGCCCGGCGAGCAGGTCGCCACGACCCTGCTGGATCTCTTCGCGCTGGAAAAGGTGCTCTACGAGATCGCCTACGAGGCGACCAACCGGCCCAACTGGATCGACGTCCCGCTGGCCGGCCTGGCGGCCATGCTGGGCATGGAGGAGAGCGATGGCAGCGTCGCGGAATGAGCCGGTGCCGTGCGCCGACATCCAGGCCGCGGTGGACGGCAGGCTGCGCGATCCGTTCGGCGTGCTCGGCATGCATGGCGGCGGCAGCCGGCCGGTCAGCATCCGCGCGTTCCGGCCGGATGCGGCATCGGTCAGCCTCCTCGACATGGATGGCAGCCCGGTCTGCGCGCTGGAGCGCCTGGACGCGGCCGGGTTCTTCGCTGCCGCCCTGGCGGTGCAGCGGCCGTTCCGCTACCGCCTGCGGTTGGAGCGGGGCGCGGAGCTGACGGTGATCGAGGACCCCTACCGCTTTCCCCCGGTGCTGGGGGAACTGGACGTGCATCTCCTGGCGGAGGGCAGCCACCTGCGCCTGCACGAAAAGCTCGGCGCGCATCCGGCGACCCTGGACGGTGTCGCCGGCACGGCCTTTGCCGTCTGGGCACCCAATGCCAGCCGGGTCAGCGTCGTGGGCCCGTTCAACGGCTGGGACGGCCGGGTCCATCCGATGCGCCTGCAGCACGGTTGCGGGGTCTGGGAACTGTTCCTCCCCGGTATCGCCGAAGGCGAACTCTACAAGTTCGAGGTCCTCGACGCGGACCACCGGATGCTGCCCTTGAAGGCCGATCCGCTGGCCTTCGCGGCGGAGATGCGGCCCGCAACGGCATCGATCGTCCATGGCCTGCCCGCGCCGGAGTGGCGCGACCGGGACTGGATGGCCACCCGTGCCGAAGCGCAGTCCCTGCAGGCGCCGATCTCGATCTACGAATGCCATCTCGGCTCCTGGATGCGCGGCGAGGATGGCGGCTACCTGTCCTACGACAGCCTGGCGGACCGGCTGATCCCCTACCTGCTGCAGCTCGGTTTCACCCATGTCGAATGCCTGCCGGTCAGCGAGCATCCCTTCGACGGCTCCTGGGGCTATCAGCCGATCGGGCTGTTCGCGCCGACCAGCCGCTTCGGCCCGCCGGAGGGCTTCGCCCGTTTCGTCGACAGGGCGCACGAGGCGGGCATCGGCGTGCTGGTCGACTGGGTCCCGGGGCATTTTCCCACCGATCCGCACGGCCTTGGCCGGTTCGACGGCACCGCGCTCTACGAGCATGCCGACCCGCGGCAGGGCTTCCACCGCGACTGGAACACCCTGATCTACAATTATGGCCGGCGGGAGGTGCGGAACTTCCTGTTGTCCAATGCGCTGTTCTGGCTGGATCGCCTGCATGTCGACGGGCTTCGCGTCGATGCCGTCGCCTCCATGCTCTACCTGGACTACAGCCGCGAGGCCGGCGACTGGGTGCCCAACCGCCATGGCGGCAACGAGAACCTGGAGGCGATCGATTTCCTCCGCCGCCTCAACGAACTCACCTTCGGGGAATCTCCCGGCTCCACGACGATGGCGGAGGAAAGCACCTCCTGGCCCAACGTGTCGCGGCCGCTCTATCTCGGCGGTCTGGGTTTCGGCTTCAAGTGGAACATGGGCTGGATGCACGACAGCCTGACCTACATGGCGCGGGAGCCGGTCCACCGGGGCTTCCACCAGAACGAGCTGACCTTCGGGCTGCACTACGCCTTTTCGGAGAACTTCGTGCTGCCGCTGTCCCATGACGAGGTGGTGCACGGAAAGGGGTCGCTGCTCGGCAAGATGCCCGGCGACCGCTGGCAGAAGTTCGCCAACCTGCGGTGCTATTTCGGCTTCATGTGGACGCATCCCGGCAAGAAGCTGCTGTTCATGGGCGGCGAGTTCGCGCAGGAGCGCGAATGGAATCATGACCGGTCGCTGGACTGGCATCTGCTGGACGATGGGCTGCATCGCGGCGTGCAGCGGCTGGTCGGCGACCTGAACCGCCTGTACCGGGAGCTGCCGGCGCTGCACCGGCTGGACTGCGACGCCGAAGGCTTCGAATGGATCGACGCCAGCGATTCCGCCAACAGCGTGCTCTGCTTTCTGCGCAAGGGCGGCGATGCGGGGCGGCCCTGCCTGGTGGTCTGCAACTTCACGCCGGTGCCGCGCCACGGCTATCGGGTGGGGGTGCCCCGGCCGGGCACCTGGCTGGAGCGGCTGAACACCGATGCCGCCGTCTATGGCGGCAGCGGGGTCGGCAATCTCGGGGCGGTCGAGGCGGAGGACCGGGCCTGCCATGGCCGGCCCTGGTCGGTGTCGCTGAGCCTTCCGCCATTGGCGACCCTGGTGCTGGAACCAGCAGCCTGACGCAGGTTTTTCCACTGCGATCGGATTCACCGACAGACCAAGGACAGATGCCCACATGCATCAGCGGACCGGCTTTCTCCATCGTTCCGATACCCGCCATGGATGACCATCGCGGCATCGCCGACCCGGCGGGCGCGGAGGCCCGCGACGACGGGGAGGCAACCTACCGGGTGGAGGCGGGGCAGCCCCACAGCCTGGGCGCAAGATGGGACGGCAGCGGCGTCAACTTCGCCCTGTTCAGCGCCCATGCCAGCGCCGTGGATCTCTGCCTGTTCGACCGCACCGGCCGCCGCGAGGTGCAGCGCATCCGGCTGCCCGAACATACCCACGAGGTCTGGCACGGCTACCTGCCGGACGCGATGCCGGGGCTGTTGTACGGCTATCGGGTGCACGGGCCCTACGAGCCGCAGCACGGCCATCGCTTCAACCCGAACAAGCTGCTGATCGACCCCTATGCCAGCGCCTTGGCCGGGCCGCTACGCTGGAGCGACGCGCACTTCGCCTATCGCGTCGGCAGCAGCCGCGAGGACCTGTCCTTCGACCGGCGCAACAATGCCGCCGCCATGCCGAAATGCCGGGTCGTCGACCATGCCTTCACCTGGGGCGACCATCGCCGCCCGGAACGCCCCTGGTCGGACACCGTCATCTACGAAGCCCATGTCCGCGGCATGACCCGCATGGCGGAGCCCGTTGCCCCGCCCTGGCGCGGCACGTTCGAAGGCCTCGCCTCGCCCTGGGTGATCGACCATCTGCTGCGCCTGGGCGTGACGGCGGTCGAGCTGATGCCCGTCCACGCCTTCGTCCATGACCGCCGGTTGCTGGAGAAGGGCCTGCGCAACTACTGGGGCTACAACTCGATCTGCTTCTTCGCGCCGCATCCCGAATATCTCGGCCCCGGCGGACAGGTCGCCAGCTTCAAGACCATGGTCCGCCGCCTGCACGAGGCGGGCATCGAGGTGATCCTGGACGTCGTCTACAACCATACCGCCGAAGGCAATCACCTGGGGCCGACCTTCAGCCTGCGCGGCATCGACAATGCGAGCTACTACCGGCTCGTGGCGGACGACCCGCGCTACTATCTCGACGTCACCGGTTGCGGCAACAGCCTGAATACCGGGCATCCGCGGGTGCTGCAGATGGTGATGGATTCGCTGCGCTACTGGGTGGCCGAGATGGGGGTCGACGGCTTCCGCTTCGACCTGGCGACCACGCTGGGGCGCGACCGGTACGGCTTCGACCCCGGAAGCGGCTTCTTCGACGTGATCCGGCAGGACCCGGTCCTGAGCGGCGTGAAACTGATCGCGGAGCCCTGGGATACCGGCCCGGACGGCTACCGGCTCGGCGGCTACGGGCCGGGCTGGGCGGAGTGGAACGACCGCTACCGCGACACCGTCCGCGCATTCTGGCGCGGCGACGGGCAAATGCTGCCGGAACTCGCCACGCGGATGCTGGGATCCAGCGACCTGTTCGAGCATCAGGGGCGACGGCCCTGGGCCAGCGTGAACTTCGTGGCCGCGCATGACGGCTTCACCCTGCAGGACCTGGTCAGCTACGAGCAGAAGCACAACGAGGCGAACGGCGAGGACAATGCCGACGGCCACGGCCACAATCTCAGCGCCAGTTACGGGGTCGAGGGGCCGACCGACGATCCCGGGCTGCGCGCCCTGCGCCTGCGCCAGAAGCGCAACCTGCTTGCCACCCTGCTGCTGAGCCACGGCACGCCGATGCTGCTGATGGGCGACGAGCTGGGCCGCAGCCAGCAGGGCAACAACAACGCCTATTGCCAGGACAATCCGACCGGCTGGCTGGACTGGGAGGCGGCGAACGCCGAGGACCGGAGCTTCTGTGCCTTTGTCGCCCACCTGGTCAGGCTGCGGCACGACCGGCCGCTGCTGCGCTCGACCCGCTTCCGCCACGGTGCGGAAACCGCTGACGGCTTGCGCGATGCCGCCTGGCGGCGGCCGGACGGGGCGGAGATGACGGCCGAGGACTGGCACGACCCGGAGGGCCGCGCCGTCGCGCTGGCCCTGGCGGGCAGCCGGTCGCCGCCGCTGCTGGTCCTGCTGAACGCCGGCGAGGCCGCGCTGGACTTCCGGTTGCCGGACACATCCGGGGACCGGCGCTGGCAGCGGATCCTGGACACCGATGCGGAGGATGGCGGGACCGACGGCCCGGTCGCGGCCTATCCGTCCGGCGGGATCTGCCGGTTGCCGGCGCGCACCGTGGTGGTGCTGGAGCGCGGCGATGGCTGAGCGAGCCGCCGCCACACAGCTGCCCGGCCGGTTCGCCCATCCTTGCGGCTTCGGCGCGGAGATGGCGGACGGCATCCGCTTCCGCCTGTGGGCGCCGGACTGCGAACGGATCGGCCTGGTGGATGTCGAGCGCGACCGGGTGCTGCCGATGCGTGCGGAGGGCGAGGGCTGGTTCGCCTGCGAGGGTGCGGGGTTCGCCGCGGGCGATCGCTACCTGTTCGAACTGCCGGATGGCCTGCGGGTGCCCGATCCCGCCGCCCGCGCACAGGCGGAGGATGTCCACGGCGCCAGCCTGCTGGTCGATCCGCTGGCACATCGCTGGCAGCATGCGGATTGGCGCGGGCGGCCCTGGGCGGAAGCCGTGCTCTGCGAGCTGCATGTCGGCTGCGCCACGCCGGAGGGCAGTTTCGAAGGGCTGCGGCGGCGCCTGTCGCACTATGCCAGGACCGGCATCACGGCGTTGGAGCTGATGCCGCTGGCGGATTTCCCGGGGCGGCGCGGCTGGGGCTATGACGGCGTCCTGCCCTTTGCGCCGGACCGCAGCTATGGCCGGCCGGAGGATCTGAAGCGCCTGGTCGACGACGCCCATGGCCTCGGCCTGATGGTCTTCCTGGACGTCGTCTACAACCATTTCGGACCGGACGGGAATTACCTGCACGCCTATGCGGAGGGTTTCTTCGATGCAGACCGCCACACGCCCTGGGGCCCGGGCATCGACTTTGCCCGGCCGCAGGTCCGCGAGTTCTTCATCCAGAATGCGCTCTACTGGCTGCAGGAATACCGCTTCGACGGGCTGCGGCTGGACGCGGTGAACCAGATCCGCGACGACAGCGCGGAGCATTTCCTGGTGGAACTGGCGCGCCGGGTGCGTGCCGCGACCGCCGGTCGCGAAGTCCATCTGGTGCTGGAGAACGACGACAACGCCGCCCGTCTGCTGGAACGGGATGCCGCGGGGCGGCCGGTCCTCTACACCGCGCAGTGGAACGACGATTATCACCATGCCGCCCATTGCCTGCTGACCGGCGAGGCGGACGGCTATTATGCCGATTACGCGGCGCAGCCGGCCGGCGGGCTGGCACGCGCGCTGGCAAGCGGCTTCATCTTCCAGGGCGAGGGATCGCCCTACCGGGATGGCACCGCGCGGGGCGAAGCCAGTGGCGGCCTGCCGCCACTGGCCTTCGTGAATTTCCTGCAGAACCATGACCAGGTGGGCAACCGGGCGCTGGGCGAGCGGCTGACCGGCCTTGCGACGGGACCGCAGGTTGCCGCGGCGCTGCAGTTGCTGCTCCTTGCGCCGCAGGTCCCGCTCCTGTTCATGGGCGAGGAATGGGGCGAGGTGCAGCCCTTCCTGTTTTTCTGCGACTTCCATGGCGACCTGGGCGAGGCCGTGCGAAACGGCCGGCGCCGGGAGTTCGCGCGGTTCGCGCAGTTCCGTTCGCCCGAGGCGCGGTCGCGGATTCCGGATCCCAACCGGCCGGAGACCTTCCAGGCGTCGCGGATCGACTGGGACCGCCGGCCCGCCCAGCCGCATGCCGGGCGTGCGGCTCTGGTGCGGGGGCTGCTGCAGCGACGCGCGGCCGAGGTCGCGCCGCGCCTGCCGCGGATCGGCGGCCATGCCGGCCGGTCGGCACTCGACGGGGCCCTGCTGCAGGCCGCCTGGCAGGTTGCGGATTCCGGATGGCTGCAGGTCCGGGCAAACCTTTCGGGCGACCGCCATGCCGTTCCGCCGGCGGCGATCGACCGGGAGCCACCGCGCCGGATCTGGCCGGACCGCGATCCCGAAGCGGGCGGGGCCCTTGCACCCTGGAGCGTGTGCTGGTCGGTCGGCCCGCTGCCGCCGGGGTTGGACGCATGACGGTGGCGCTGGATCGCCTTGCCGCCGCCTATGGCATCGCGGGCAGCTACAGGTCGGAGACCGGCGAGCATCGCCTGGTCGACGACACGGTGAAGCGGCGCCTGCTGGGCATCATGGGGGTCGATCCGAAACGCCCGGAGATGCCGCCCCGGGCCGTTCATGGTGCGGCGGCGGCCGCCGCACCGATCCCCTGCCACCTCCCCGGGGTACTGCGCCGGGGCCGGGCCTGGGGACTGACCTGCCAGATCTATGGCCTGGCATCCGCGCGGAACTGGGGCATCGGCGATTTCGAGGACCTGGCACGTCTGGCCGAGACGGTGGCGGCCGAAGGGGCGGACTTCCTTGGCGTCAGCCCCCTGCACGCGATGTTTCCGGTCGAACCGGACCGCTGCAGCCCCTATTCGCCGTCCGACCGCCGCTTCCTCAACCTGCTGCATATCGCCCCCGACATGGAACCGGAATTCGCGGCCGTCGCTGCCGGGACACCGCCGCGCGACGCGCTGCGCCGGCCGGACCTGGTGGATTATGCCGCCGTGGCACGGGCGAAGCTGGCGGTGCTGCGCCGGATGTTCGATGCGTTCGGCATGGGCGATGCCGGGCGGCGCGCGGCCTTCGACCGCTTCCGGGCGGCAGGCGGCATGGCCTTGCAGCGCCATGCGCTGTTCGATGCACTGTCCAGGCATCGCCTCGCCGGCACCGGCCGCCCGCAGCCCTGGCCGGACTGGCCCGAACCCTGGCGACGGCCGGACAGTCCGGAGCTCCGGCGCTGGGCGGACGAGCATGAGGCGGAGCCTGCCTTCTTCGCCTGGCTGCAATGGCTGGCGGACCGCCAGCTGGCCGCTGCGCAGCGCCGTGCCCTGGACGCCGGCATGCGGATCGGCCTGTACCTGGACATGGCGGTCGGCACGGCGCCCGACGGCGCCATGGCCTGGTCGGATCCGGCCCTGATGGTGACCGGGGCGCATATCGGCTCGCCGCCGGATGCCTACAATGCCCAGGGCCAGGACTGGGGCCTGGCGCCGCAGCGCCCGGACATCGTCGCCGCACGCGATTGCGCCCCGCTGGCGGCGGACCTGGATGCCAGCATGCGCCATGCCGGGGCCGTGCGACTGGACCATGCCATGGCTCTGGAACGGCTGTTCTGGGTGCCGGCGGAGGGCAGGCCGCATGATGGCGGCTATGTCCATTATCCGTTCCAGGCCTTGCTGCGCCAGGTCGGGCGGTCTTCGCAGGCGCACCGCTGCCTGGTGATCGGCGAGGCCCTGGGCACGGTGCCCGAAGGGTTTGCGGCCACCCTGGCCGCGGCGCGGATCCTTACCTACCGGGTGCTGCTGTTCGAGAGGCGGGCCGATGGTGCGTTCCGCCATCCGCGCAGCATTGGCGCCGCCGCCCTGGCCTGCCTGTCGACCCACGACCTGCCGACCCTGCGTGGCTGGTGGCAGGGGCGCGACATCGACTGGCGGGTGGATCTCGACCTGCTGCAGCCGGACGCCGGCGCCGCCGAACGCCAGGCGCGACACCGCGCGCGTGGCGCGCTGCTGGCCGCCCTGCACCGCATCGGGCTGGAGCCGGCGCAGGGCCGCGACGAGCCGACCATGGCGGACACGACCCTGATCGCCTGCCATCGCTATATGGCCCGCAGCCCCGCGCGGCTGATGGCGGTCCAGCTGGAGGATGCGCTGGGCCTGGTGGAGCAGGCCAACCTGCCCGGGCCGACGGAACCGCACCCGAACTGGCGGCGCCGCATGCCGGTGCCGCTGGAAACCCTGGGCGACCATCCGTTGTTCGCCGCGCTGTGCCGCGCGATGCGGGCCGAGCGGCCGAAGGCGTGAGCGGCGCCACGCCTTTCCGGGCGACCTACCGGCTGCAGTTCCGCGGCGGCATGGACTTCGCCGCCGCCGTCGCGGTCGTGCCCTATCTGGCGCGGCTGGGGGTGTCGCATCTCTACGCCTCGCCGCTCTTCGCCGCGCGGGAGGGGTCCAGCCACGGCTACGATATCGTCGACTGCAACCGCCTGGATCCGCAGCTGGGTGGCGAGGCCGGCTTCCTGGCCCTGACCGAGGCGCTGTCGCAGGCGGGGCTCGGCCTGATCCTCGACATCGTCCCCAACCACATGGCGACCGACTGGCAGAACCTCTGGTGGCGCGATGTCCTGGCCCTCGGCCGGGCCAGCCGCTTCGTCGACAGGTTCGACATCGACTGGTCGCAGCATGACGGGCGGGTGCTTCTGCCGGTGCTCGGCGACAGCTACGGCGAGACACTGAAGGCCGGCAGCCTGCAGCTGGTGCCGCGGGAGGGCCAGACGGCGATCGCCTATCACGACCATCTGTTTCCGCTGGCACCGGGGAGCCTGCAGGCGGCCGGCGCGACCGAAGGCGAAGGGCCGCTGCCGGCGGAGCGCATGCACGCCCTGCTGGAGGCGCAGCACTACCGCCTGGCGCATTGGCGGATCGCGGCGGGCGGGCTGAACTATCGCCGCTTCTTCGACGTCAACGACCTTGTCGGCCTGCGGGTCGAGGATCCGGCCGTCTTCGACGCCGTCCACGACCTGACCTTGCGGCTGGTGCGCGAGGGCCTGGTCCACGGGCTGCGGGTCGACCATGTCGACGGGCTGGCCGACCCGGCCGGATATCTCCGGCGGTTGCGGGACGCGGTGCAGGCGGTGTGCCCCGGCGGCGGGGACGATGCCGCAAGCTGCCCGATCTGGGTGGAGAAGATCCTGGAGCCGGGCGAGCGGCTGCGCGACGACTGGCCGGTTGCGGGCACCACGGGCTATGAGTTTGCCGCCCAGGTCACCGGCCTGGCGGTGGCGCCGGCCGGCCTGGCGGAGCTGCGGGAGGGCTATGCCCGCTTCACCGGCGATGCGCGGAGCTTCCCGGCCCAGGCGGCCGCGGCGAAGCGGGAGCTGCTCGACCTGACCTTCGCCGGCGAACTGGCCGCACTGGCCGCGCAGGCGGAGGGCCTTGCAGCGGCCGGCCTGGACAGCCGCGACCTGCCCGTCGAGAGCCTGCGCCGGGCGCTGCGCGAGCTGCTGGTCGCCATGCCGGTCTATCGCAGCTATGTCGCCGGCACCGCGGGCGCATCCGCGGCGGACCGTTCGCTGATCGCCGGGGCCGTGTCCGGTGCCGCGCCGGCGGTCGGCGCCGAAGGCGCGGCGGCGCTGGCCTTCCTGGCCGGGCTGCTGCAGGGGCGGCAGCCGGAGCATGCGGCCTTCGCGCGGCGGTTCCAGCAGCTCAGCGGCCCGCTGATGGCGAAGTCGGTGGAGGATACCGGCTTCTACCGCTATCTGCCCGCCCTGGCGCTGAACGAGGTCGGCAATGCGCCGGGTGCGCCGCCGGCCTCGCCGGCCGCGTTCCACGCCGCCAATGCCGAACGGCTGCAGCAATGGCCGCTGGCCATGCTGGCCACCGCAACCCACGACACGAAGCGGGGCGAGGATCTGCGCGCCCGCCTGACCCTGCTCGCCGACTGCGCGCCGGCCTTCAGCGCCCTGGCGGAACACTGGTGGTTCGCCCATCAGCCGTTCCGCGGCGGCGCGGAAGGACAAAGCCCCGCCGCGAAGGAAGCCTGGCTGTTCTACCAGACCTTGGTCGGACTCTGGCCGGAGGACCTGGACCTGGCGGCGCCCGATGCCGCCGCGCGGCTGGACGCGCTGGCCCGCCGGCTGGAGGCCTATATGCAGAAGGCGATGCGCGAGGCGAAGGAGCGCACCCGCTGGACCGGCGCCGATGCGGTGCACGAGAACGCGGTGCGGGACTTCCTGCAGGCCGCTCTGTCCCCGTCGCGCTCCGCCGCCTTCCTTGCGGAAGTCCAGGCCCTGGTGCGCCGCCTGGCGCCGGCTGCGCGCGCCGGCAGCCTGGCACAGCTTGTCCTGAAGCTGACCTGCCCGGGCCTGCCCGACATCTACCAGGGCACCGAGTGGCCGGACCTGGCCCTGGTGGATCCGGACAATCGCCGGCCTGTCGATTTCGCCCGCCGTGCCGCGCAGCTGGACGGTCCTGCCGGCATGCCGGCGCCGCTGCACCCTACCGCCGGCCTGGCCGGCGACGCGCGCAAGCTGGCCGTCATGCACTGCCTCCTGACCCTGCGCCGCCGGCAGCCCGACCTGCTGGCGGCCGGCAGCTACCTGCCGCTGGCTGTCACGGGTGCCGCCGCCGAGGACTTCCTCGCCTATGCACGGACCCTGCCGGGCCGGTGCCTGCTGGTCTGCGTGCCGCTTCGCCCGCTTCGGCAGGTCGCCGGGGAAGCGCTGCCCCCGCCGGACGCGGGGATCGCCCTGGCAGGTGCCGGCCTGGAGCGGTTCCGCTGGCAGGACCTGCTCACCGGTGCCGCGCATCGGCCGGCGGATCGGCTGCAGGTGTCCCGCCTGCTGCAGCAGGCCGAGGTCGCGATCCTGCTGACCCGGCTGCCGTAGCGGCGCGCTGCGGCGCCCCGCAGGTATCGGAACGGATCGGCTGCCATCCTGCGGTGTTCGGACAGGGGGCGGACCGCGCCGGGCGGCATTCGCTCAACCATGGTCTCTCCTTGCCTCTGGATGGTAGACAGGGGATCGGCCTTCACCGAAAGGTTTCCCAAGACCGTGAACACCCCCCCAGATCCGAAGGATCCTGCCGGCTCCGCCGGGGCGGCGGACCCGCCGGCCCGGACCCTCGACGACCTGGCGCGGGCCGGCGGGACGGACCGTGAGCCGGTGCTGCCGCAACGTGCGGGGCCGCTGCTCTACGCCCGGGGGGCGGACCGCACGTCGTGCCGGGTGGCGGCGCTGGTCGTGATGCCGGAAGGCGAGGCGGCGCCGGTGCTGCGGCTGCCCGACGATACCGCGCCGGAGCCGGAGGCGCTGGCCCACCTGTTCGGGCGGACCATATGGCGCTGGGACTTCGCCCTGCCGGCACGGGCCGACGCGGCCTATACCCTCGACGGGCGGGCCTTCAAGGTTGCCGCGGACCTGTCGGGCGACCTGCGGATCGCCTTCCTGTCCTGCAACGGACAGGAGGAGGGCGATGCCGAGCGGCCGCTGGACGAGCGCGATGTCATGTGGCAGCGGCTGGCTGCGGACCATGCCCGGGCACCATGTCACCTGTTGCTCCATGGCGGCGACCAGCTCTACGCCGACGAGATGGTGACCGCGCATCCGGAACTGACCCGCTGGCAGGGGCTGGCGGTGCGCGATCGGGGCACGGTGGCCTTTACCGACGAGATGCGCACCGCGGCGCGGCGCTGGCTGTTCTCCCGCTACCTGGCGCTGGTCTCGCTGCCGACGATCGCCGGCCTGATGGCGACCGTGCCCTCGCTGATGATGTGGGACGACCACGACATCATGGATGGCTGGGGCAGCCATCCGCCGGCAATCCTGGATTCGCCGGTGGGGCGGGGGCTGTTCCAGGTGGCGCGCGAGATGTTCGCCCTGCTGCAGCTTGGCGCCCGCCCCGACACGCCGCCGTCGATCTGCGCCGACCCGGCGGGCGGCTCCTATACCTGGGCTGCCGGGTTTCCCGGCTTCACCGTGATCGCGCCAGACCTGCGCAGCGAGCGCCGCCCGCAGCGGGTGATGGCGGAAAATGGCTGGCACCGCTACGAGAGCCTGCTGCATGCCGCACCGGCCAGCGACCGCCGCCTCGTGATCTCCACGGTGCCCGGCCTGGGGCCGCGGCTGAGCTGGCTGGAATGGATCATGGACATCATTCCCAGGGCGCAGAAATACGAGGACGACCTGCGGGACCAGTGGCAGAGCCGCGCCCATCGCGCCGAGTGGCGCCGTTTCCTGGCGGGGCTGGAGCGCGACATCGTCGCCCGGCAGGCAAGGGTGACCCTGCTGTCGGGCGAGATCCATCTGGCCGGGCGCGGCGAGATGCAGCTCGGCCAGGGCCGGCGCCTGCATCAGCTGATTTCCTCCGGCATCGCCCATCCGCGCCCGCCGGCGATCTACGGCTTCGTCCTCGGCCTGCTGGCCCGGCTGGGCGGCGAGCCGCTGCCCGGCCGGCGCATCCGGATGCATCCCCTGCCGGGACGCAGGCGGACCTATACCGGCCAGCGGAACTACCTGACCCTGTACCGGAGCGCCGGCCAATGGAGCGCGGACTGGGAGCTGGAAGACAGCGGCCGCACCGAGGCGCTGGAGATCTGACGGGCGGCCCGGCAGCCCGGCCGGTCAGACCGCGTCCGGCGGCCGTTCCACCAGGGCGGCGATGGCGCAGGCGGCGCGGGCGAAGCCCAGGTCGCTGCCCGGCAGGGCCGCCAGCATCACCCCGAGCGGCAGGCCTTCGGCGTTGCGGTCGACATTCAGGCTGGCGATCGGGCCGCCCAGCGCGGTGAACGGGATGACGAAGCGCGGATCGCCGGTCGCCATGCCGGCCGGTGCCGGGGTCGGTGCCGGCGGCAGCAGCAGCACCGCATCCGGCGGCAGCGCCGCGGCCAGCCTTGCCCGGGCATCCGCGATCTCGGCCAGGGCCCGGCGATAGCCGGCCGCCTCGATCCAGCCGCCGCGCGAGATCGCCTCCCGCAGCGCCAGGGCGACATCGTCCAGCGGTGCGGTCTGCAGCGCCTCATGCACCCGGGCGAGCTCGTATTCCATGACGGTGCGGTGGGCGTCCAGGATCCGCTGCAGCGGCACCGGCGACGGCATCCGGGCGACCCGATAGCCGTTTGCCGCCAGCACGCCGGCGGCCTGTGCCAGTGCCTGTGCCACGTCGGCCTGGGCCTCGCCATGCAGCGGGTCGTCCAGGATCACCACCGCCTGGCCGTCCGGCGGCGGCAGGTCCGGCGGCGCCGGGGCCAGGAACGGCGGGGCGATCGCGGCGAAGGCCGCGACGGCATCGGCGAGGCGATAGCCATAGAAGCCCGGCGTGTCGAAACTGGGCGCGAACGGCAGCATGCCGTAGCCCGGCAGGGCCAGGCTGCTGGGCTTGAAGGCGCCGATGCCGCAGAACGCGGCCGGGCGCGAGACCGAACCCGCGGTCTGGGTGCCGATCGCCAGCGGCACCATGCCGGCGGCGACGGCGGCGGCCGGGCCGCTGGACGACCCGCCCGGCGTATGGCCCAGGGCATGGGGATTGCGGGTCGGTGGCGGGCGTTCGAAAAAGGCGAACTCGGTGGTATGGGCCTTGCCCACGACGATCGCCCCGGCCGCCCGCAGGGCCGCGACGATCCAGGCATCGGCGCCGGCAGGGGGCGCATCGGCGCGGGTCGGGCTGCCCGCGCAGGTCGGCAGGCCGGCGACATCGAGCACGTCCTTGATGGCGACCGGTATGCCGTGCAGCCGCCCGCGCCACCGGCCGGCCTCCGCCTCCGCGTCGCAGGCCTCGGCGTCGATCCGGGCGCTGGCCTCGACGACCCGGCAGAACGCCCGGACATCCCCGTCCACCGCGGCGATCCGCGCCATGCTGCGGTCGACCAGCGCCGCCGCGGTCAACCCGCCGCTGCGCAGTTCGGTCGCCAGGCCGGCGACCCGTCCGGGGTCGGCGACGGTCGACGCCAGCGGCGGCGGTTCGAGGCGGGAGCGATGGGACTGGGCCATGCCGGGATCATCGGCCGGCCATCGGCCGGAGGCAAGCTGGCGCCGCCGGCGGCGGGCGCGGCAGGCGCGCGCTTCGGGCATTCCGGCGCCGCCCCGAAGCAGGTAAGGTGTGGCCGGGTTGTGATGGTAACCGGACCCCGGGGCTGAGGCACCGGGGCCGGCCGGAGTGCATGGACTTGCAGGGGCACGACAGGATAGGGACGGCCGGCCATGGCACCGGCGGATCGCCGGGGGGCGGATCGCCAGGGGGCGGGCCGGGAGGGGTCGGGCCGGCGCCGGGCGGGCCGGAGCCGCCGGTCGGCCTGTTCCATCGCCTGGCGAGCCCGAACGTGGCGCCCTGGGTGTTCATCGGGGCGGTCGTGCTGTTCGGGCTGCTGTCCGCGCTGTCGCATGCCCGTATCGACGACCTGATCGCCGAGGAGGAGGCCACCGGGCGCGTCATCGCGATGGCCGCGCGGCAGCGCATGCTGTCGCAGCGCATCACCCTCCTGTCGAACCGCCTGGTCAACGGGCCGGTGGCCGACCGGGGCCGCGTGCGGTCGGAGCTGTTCAGCGCGATCAACCTGATGGCGGCCTCGCACGACGCCCTGGTCGGCGGGTCCGACGTCCAGGGCGTGCCCGGCCTGCGGACCGAGCATATGCGCGACGTCTATTTCGACGGGTCCGAGAGCCTGGAATCGCTGCTGCAGGACTTCATATCCAGCGCGCGCGAGGTCGCATCCTGGCAACCGGACCAGTCGGCGATGGGCCCGCAGCTGGATCCGCAGCTGCGGGAAAGGCTGGGCTATCTCAACCTGGTCGGCGCCGGGCGGCTGCTGGAGGGGCTGGACGAGGCGGTGGCCGGCTTCGAGGAGGATGGCCGCGAGGCGATCCGCAACATCCGGCTCTGGAACCGGGTCGTCCTGGCGACGATCGTCGGCAGCGTGATCCTGGTCGGCCTGTTCGTCTTCCTGCCGATTTCCCACCGGCTGCGCATGCAATGGGCCGAAGTGCGCCGCGCCCGCCATCAGGAGGACCGCACCCGGCTGCACCTGGAGGCGGTGTTCGCCAATGCGCCCGGCGGCATCATGGTGGTCGACGCGGCGGGCAACATCCTGCAGGCCAATGCCCGCGCCCTGGAACTGCTGGAGCTCAGCCGCGGGGTCGGCGGCAACATGCCCCGCCTGCCGGCCCTGCTGCCCCTCGCGCCCGGCGACGGCATCGTGGCGGATGGCGAGCACCCGGACCTGCGCCCGCCGCAGATCGAGGAGGTCACCGCGAAGACGGCCACCGGCCGGAGCTTCACGGCGGAGGTGATCTCCGGCTGGTTCCTGTCGGATGCAAGCTGGCTTCGCATCGTCATCTGTTCCGACGTGACCGAGCGGAAGAAGGCCGAGGACCGGCTGCGCGCGCAGGAGGAGTTCTTCCGCTCGCTCTACGACAATACGCCGATCATGCTGCATTCGATCACGCCGGAAGGGCAGATCGTGCGGGTCAGCCGCTACTGGCTGCTGGCGCTCGGCTATGACGAGAAGGAGGTGATCGGCCGGCCGATCTTCGACTTCATGTCCGCCGAATCCGCCGAGCGGGCGCAGTCCGAGGTGATGCCGCGGTTCCGCGTCGAGGGGCGGTTCCGCAACATCCCCTACAAGCTGGTCACCAAGTCCGGCGAATTCCGCGACGTGCTGTTCTCCGCCGACGCCGCCTACAATGTCGAAGGCGGCATCGTCCACACCTTCAGCGTGGTCGTCGATGTCACCGAGCAGAACCGCCTGCGCGACGAGGTGCAGCGGACATCGGCCGCCCTGCAGGAGCTGCACGGGATCACCAACGACGCGCAGCTGTCGACGGAGGACCGCAAGGCCCAGGTCCTGGCCTTTGCCAAGCGCAGCTTCCGGCTCGAGGGCGCGCTGGTCGGCCGGCTGGAGGAGGACAGCTATATCGTCGAGCAGACGGACGGGCCCGACTGGCTGCCGGCGCCCGGCGACCGGATCCCGCTCGACGACGACGGTGTCGCCCTCATCCTGGCCGCCGGCCAGGCTGTGGGGCAGCGCCGCCGCGACAATGCCGGCGCGCCGGCGGAGGGCAGCGAGGCTGCGGCGCCGCTGCCGGCGGTCAGTGCCTATGTGGCGGCGCCGATCGACGTGGATGGCGAGCGCTACGGCACGGTCGGCTTCCTGTCGCCCGACGACCGGGACGAACCCTTCTCGGAGGGCGACCTGGCCCTCGTGCGGCTGATCGCGCAGTGGTTCGGCATCGAGCTCAGCCGGCAGAACACCCTCGACGCCCTGGAGGAGGCGCGCACCTACGCGGAGGAGGCCGCCAAGGCCAAGAGCGCCTTCCTGGCCAATATGAGCCACGAGATCCGCACCCCGATGAACGCCATCATCGGCCTGTCGCGCCTGGCGCTGGACACCGAGCTGACGGCGAAGCAGCGCGACTATGTGGAGAAGATCTACCGCTCCGGCCGCTCGCTGCTCGGCATCATCAACGACATCCTGGATTTCTCGAAGGTCGAGTCCGGCAACCTGCGGGTCGAGCAGATCGACTTCGACCTGGACGACGTGCTGCGCAACGTGTGCGACATGCTGGATGTCCAGACCCGCGACAAGGACCTGGAGGTCCTGGTCTGGACCGCGCCGGACGTGCCGCAGCACCTGGTCGGCGACCCGCTGCGCATGACCCAGATCCTGACCAACCTGACCGGCAATGCCGCCAAGTTCACCGAACAGGGCGAGATCGTCGTGAAGGCCGCGGTGGTGAAGCGGGACGAGGATGGCGTCCTGCTCGCCTTCTCCGTCCGCGATACCGGGATCGGCATCACCGCCGAACAGCAGGCGCGCCTGTTCCAGTCCTTCTCGCAGGCCGATACCTCGACCACGCGCCGCTATGGCGGCACCGGCCTGGGCCTGGCGATCTGCAAGCGGCTGGTGGAGCTGATGGGGGGCACTATCGGGGTGGAGAGCGATGCCGGCCGGGGCAGCACGTTCCGCTTCACCCTGCGGGTCGGCGTCCGGCCGGAACCGGCGATGCCGAAGCTGCCGGACGGCATCGACCCGTCGAAGATGCGGGTGCTGATCGTCGACGACAACGAGACCGCCCGCGAGATCCTCGAGGAGCTGACCCTGTCGCTCGGCTTCCAGGTCGCGTCGGTCAAGAACGGCGCCGAGGCCATCGAGGCGGTGCGCGCCGCGGCGATCCGCGGCCAGAAGTACGACCTCGTCCTGATGGACTTCCTGATGCCCGAGATCGACGGCATCGAGGCCGCGCGCCGCATCCTCGGTGCCGACGACATCCCCGACATGCCGCTGATCTTCATGGTCACCGCCCATGGCCGGGAAGAGGTGATCACCCATGCCGACGACCTGGACCTGGCCGGTCTGCTGCTGAAGCCGGTCAGCAAGTCGCTGCTGATGGAAACCATCGTCTCCGTCCTGACCGGTCGCTCCCAGTCCCCGGCCGACATGGTGCGCAGCGGCCCGGCATCGCCTCCGGAGCGGCTTGCCGCGGTGCAGGACCTGCACGTGCTGCTGGCGGAGGACAACGAGATCAACCAGCAGGTCGCGCGTGAGCTGCTGGAGAATATGGGAATCCAGGTCGACCTCGTCGCCGATGGCCGGGCCGCGGTGAACAGGGTGCTGGAGGCCGGCCCGGCGGGCTATGACCTGGTGCTGATGGACGTGCAGATGCCCTTGATGGACGGTCTGGAGGCAACCCAGGAAATCCGGCTCTCCATCTCTTCGGAAGAACTGCCGATCCTGGCGCTGACCGCCCATTCGATGGCGGAGGAACGCGACCAGAGCCTGCAGGCCGGCATGAACGACCATCTCAACAAGCCGATCGACCGCGACGAACTGCTGGACGCCCTGGTCCGCTGGTCGGCACGGTCGGCCCGCGCGGCGGCAAGGGCGGAAGCGGGGCCGGCGGAGGCCGGCGAGGCAGGCGGGGCGGATGCCGGGAAAACTGGCCATTCCCCGGGTAAGCGTGTAGACCCGGAGCCTCATGCCGCCGCAGCTGCCGATGCCACCGACGGTGACGATGCGGCCCGCGTTCCGGAGCCAACGGTCCTGGACCTGGACAAGGCGGCGTCACGGCTTGGCGGCAACCGGGACATGGTCCACGGGCTGCTGGACCGGTTCATGGCGAAGTACCGCGATGCAGGTGGGCGGATGCGCGAGCACGTCGCAGGTGGGGAAATCGCCGATGCCGGCGCGCTGGCGCACAGCCTGCGCGGCGCCGCGGCGACGGTCGGCGCCTTTGCGGTGGCCGAAGCTGGCGGCGCGGTGGAAATGGCCGCCAGGACCGGGACCGTCGATCCCCTGCTTGCCGTGCGGCTGGACGAGGCGCTCGCGGCGTTGAACGCGACACATGCCGCGCTGGCAGCGCCGTCGCACGGCCCCCAGGATACCGGCGGCGCGGGTTCGGCGCCGGCCGTGCCGACGGTGCTGCTGCCGGCGATCGACGCGCTCGATGCCGACCTGGCGGCGAACCGGTTCAGTGCCGCCCGGAAGGCCGGCGACCTGGAGCACCAGCTGGCCGGCCGCTGCGGCGCCAGGCTCGCGGACCTCCAGGAGGCGATGGGCGAACTCGATTACGACCGGGCGCGGCGGGTCCTGGCGGCCCTGCGGGCAGAGGTGACCGATGGTACAGACGGAGCAGACGACGGAAATGCAGGCACCGCATCCTGACATCGCCGCCTGGGAGAATCCGCCGAGGATCCTGGTGGTGGATGACGAGCCCCTGAACGTGCAGGTGCTCTGCGAAGTGCTGGCGGATTTCGGCCAGACCTCCTTCGCGACCGGCGGCGCCAAGGCGTTGGAACTGGCGGAGCGCGAGCGCCCCGACCTGATCCTGCTTGATGTCATGATGCCGGAGATGGACGGCTATTCGGTCTGCATCGAACTGAAGGCCAGGGACCGGACCCGCGACATCCCGATCATCTTCGTGACCGCGCTCGGCATGGACGATGACGAGGCGAAGGGCATCGAACTCGGCGCCATCGACTACATCACCAAGCCGTTCAGCGCACCGGTGGTCCGCGCCCGCGTGCGCAGCCAGCTGGTGCTGAAGCGCTATCGCGACTACCTCAGCCAGGTCGCCTATATCGACGGCCTGACCGGGGTGCCGAACCGGCGCAATTTCGACGACCGGATCGACGCCGCCTGGCGCGACTCGGTGCTGCGCAACAGCCCGCTGTCCCTGGCCCTGGTCGATATCGACTTCTTCAAGCAGTACAACGATCATTACGGCCATGGCCCGGGCGACGAATGCCTGCGGCGGGTCGCGGGGGCGCTGAAGATCGCGGCGCAGCCCTTCAACGCGTTCATCGCCCGCTATGGCGGCGAGGAGTTCGCCTGCATCCTGGAATCCACCGACGAGGCCACCGCCGCGGAGCGGGCGGAGCGGCTGCGGGCCGCCGTGGAGGCACAGGCCATGCCCCACGCGCCCGAGGCGGGCAGCGAGATCGTGACGGTGAGCATCGGCACCGCGGCGCGCAGCCTGCAGTCGGACGAGACCCTGCGGGACATGTTCCAGCGCGCCGACAACAATCTCTATGCGGCCAAGCGGCTGGGCCGGAACTGCGTGATCTCCGGATGACCCGATGGCGGCCGATCCCTGCCGGCCAGGCATGACGGGTCCGGCATGACCGGTCCGGGCGCAGGCCTGGGGGAAGCGGCGGCGGAGCGGGCACCGGCGTTCGTCGCCCTGCTGATGGCGCTGTTCGTGCTGGGCGAAGCCTCGAACACGATGTTCGTGCCGGCCCTGCCCTCCCTGGTCGAGCTGTTCGCCCAGCCGGAATCGATCGTCCAGTACAGCCTGTCGGGCTATGCCCTGGCCTTCGCTGTCGGCCAACTGGTGTTCGGGCCGTTTTCCGACCGCTTCGGCCGGCGGCCGGGGGTGCTGATCGGGCTTGTCGTGTTCCTCGTCGGAACGGCGGTCGCGCTGGCGGCGCCGACGATCGGCTGGCTGATCCTGGGACGTGTCCTGCAGGGGCTGGGCGCCTGCGCCGGCTATGTCGTGTCCCGTGCCGTGGTGCGGGACCGCTTCGGCCGGCAGGGCGCGGCGCCGGTGATGGGCTTCCTGTTCCTCTGCCTTGCGATCGCGGTGATCCTGTCCCCAGTGATCGGCGGCCTGGTGGTGGAGGGCGCCGGCTGGCAGTTCGGCTTCTGGCTGCAGGGCGGCGCCGCACTCGTGCTGGGCGTGGTGGTGCTGTTCGGGCTTACGGAAACCAACCTGCGGCGGGACCCCGATGCGCTGCGGCTGGGCCGGCTGATGCGCAACTATGCCAGCCTGTTCGGCAATCCGCGCTACCTGGCGTTCATGCTTACCCATTCCTGCGCCTATGCAGGCATCCTGGCGTTCTTCGCCGGCGGCGCCTTCGCCCTGACCGACCAGATGGGCCTGACCCGGCAGGAGCTGGGCCAGGGCCTGGGGCTGGTGATGACCGGCTTCCTGGTCGGCATCGTCACCGCCATGCTGGCCCTGCGGCGCTTCGGCGCCGGTATCCGCCAGCTCGTCTCGATCAGCACCGTGCTGATGGCGGTCCCGCCGCTCGCCCTGCTGGCCTGGTCCGCGATCGGCGAGGTGGACCTTGCGGGGCTGATGGTGCTGGAGTTCGTCTTCATGTTCGGCACCGGCCTGATGGCGCCGAACACCGCCGCCGGCGTGATGCTGGAATATCCCGACCGCGCCGGCCTCGCGGCGGCGCTGCTCGGCTGCATGCAGATGGCCGCCGCGGCGATCGTCACGGCGCTGGTCAGCATCCTGTCCGTGCGGCTCGGCGTGGACGCCATTTCCGGCGCACAGGCGCTGCTTGGCCTGGCCACCCTGGTGCTGTTCAACCTGCTGATCCGGATGGGCGGCCGCCGCGACGGGGTCGGCGACTGACGTCCTGCCGCTGCTTGGTGCCGGTCGGGCGGCGCGCTACAGTCCGGAGCGGGCGGCTTCCGGGCCGGCAGGGGAGGGGGCGATGGCGGACAATGCGGGCGGGACGGGGCCGGGCAGCGGCGCGGGCATCCGCGCCGCGCCGCCCTTCAACCTGGACCTGATCTTCGGCCTGGCCTTCCAGGCGATCCGGGGCGGCCTGGGCGGCTTCGTTCTGTTGCTGCTCTGGTCCTTCGTCCTGCTGGCGGTGATCACAGGCATCCTGATCGGCAGCTGGATCGCCCTGTCCGAGCCCGGAGCCGTCGCATCGGACATCGCCAGGGTCGACCCGGCCTATGCGGCGATCGTGGTCGCGATGGGCCTGCTCTACCTGGTCGGCATCGCCCTGATCCACCTGACGACGGTGGGGCTTGCTTTTGCCGTCCTGCGCCACCGGCGCGTGCCGCTCTCGCGGCTGTTCGCGTTGAGCCGGCGCCGCTTCTGGCCGGCCCTGGGCAGCATGGTGCTGGCCATGCTGGGCACCGGGCTCGGCCTTCTGCTGTTCATCGTGCCGGGGCTGATCCTGCTGGTGCGCTGGTGGGTCTGGGCGCCGGCTTCGCTGATCGAGGGCTGCGGCCCGGGCCGGGCGCTCGGCCGCAGCGCGGAGCTGACCCGGGGGGTGCGCTGGATGGTGTTCTGGACCTGGCTGATCACCTTCCTGGTCAGCGGCGCCCTGAACCAGGTGGCGGCCGCCCTGGCGGACTGGCACTTCGCCTTCGGCGTGCTATCCCTCGCGATCTACGGCTTTGCCTCGGTGTTCTGGAGCTGCCTGATGGTCGCCGTCTATGTCGCCCTGCGCGATCGCGAGGGCGGCGCCGCGCCGGACCTGGTCGGCGACGCGCTCTAGGCGGCGGGCGGCGAGGCTGCCGCCCGAGGCAGGGCATGGACATGGACATCGCGGCCGGCATGCCGGCGCAGGATCTCCACCGCCCGGCCTTCCCGTTCGGCATCCGTCGTGCGCACCCAGAGCAGCAGGCCGCCATGGTTCAGCTGGTGCTCGATCTCCTGCGCATGGCGGTCGTCCAGCCAGCTGGCGAGGATGGCGCCGATGAAGCCGCCGCTCCCGCCGACCGCCACCGCGGCGACGATCGCTGCGGCCAGGGTGCCGCCCGACGCCACGACCGCGCCGGCCGCGGCGGTCGCGCCGACATAAAGCAGGGCGCCGACAAGGCCGCCCTCGGCGCCTGCCAGGGATTCCGGCGCCACATAGGCGGTGCGGGGGACCACAGCCTCGTCCTCCAGCTCGGCGACCCGGGCATAGCGATGGCCGAGGGTCTTGCGGACCGTGGCCTCGCTTGCCAGCAGGCTCAGCTCCGCACGGTCGAAGCCGGACTGGAGAAGCTCGTCGATCGCGGCCTGCAGGGTGGCCTCGCGGGTGAAAACGGCGACCGCTTCCCGGATCCCGCGACCGCCTGCGGCGGCCGCCTCGTCGCCTGGCTGTCTTTTCATCTCTCGGTCACGCCTCCGCCGTTCCTGGGGTGAGAAGGGTCGCGGGTCAGTCCGGCAGATGGCTCTCCACCCATTGCCGCAGGCTGCCGGCCGAGACGGCCCCGCTGTGGCGGGCCAGCTCCCGACCCTGCGCGATCAGCACCAGGGTGGGGATCGCCCGGACGTTGTAGCGCGCCGCCAGTCCGGGCTCGGCATCGCTGTCCACTTTCGCCAGCCGCAGCCGCGGCTCGAAGGTGGCCGCCGCGGCCTCGAAGACCGGGGCCATGGCGCGGCAGGGGCCGCACCAGGTCGCCCAGAAATCCACCAGAAGCGGGAGCTCCGAGGTGCCGGCATGCTTCTCGAAACGGCGCGAATCCAGGGTCAGCGGCCGCCCGGTGAACAGCGGCTTGCCGCACTTGCCGCATTTGCCGCCGCTGGCCAGCCGCGCCTTCGGCACGCGGTTCAGGGTGTCGCAGCTCGGGCAGGCGAGAACCATCGGGTCGGCCATGTCAGCCTCTGTTTCCGTCGGCATGAAGGGCAGGCTAGCGCATGAAGCGGCAACCTGCATTGACCTGGATCAAGCGGGCCCGGCCCCCGGTGCGGCGGGCAGGATGGCGATGCTGGCCAGCGCGATCGCCGACAATTTGCGGCCTTCGTCGCGCAGGTCGTACACCCGGGCCTCGACGACGGTCAGGCTGCGGCCGGGCCTGACCACCTCCGCCACGCAGGCCAGGCGGCTGCCCAGCCCCGGCGCCAGGATGTTCAGTTTGTACTCCGCGGTCAGCACGCGCTGCCCCGGCCGGCACATCGTGCCCGCCGCGGCGGTGGTGGCGTTGTCGACCAGATAGGCGGTCACCCCGCCGTGGAACAGGCCGTTCTGCTGCAGCAGTCCGGGCCGGCGGCCGACGGACATCGCCACGCGGCCGGGCGCAACCTCGTCCACCGAGGCATGCAGGAGCCGGGTGAAACCCTGCGCCTCCAGCGCCTGACGGACCAGCGCCAGCCGGTCCGACTCCCCGGCGTCCGGCGCGGCGTCCTCCACTTCTGCCAGGTCAGTCATTGCCGTTCCTCCTCCCGGGTTCCGTCGCGTCGGCGTGGGGGCCGCGCAGGGCCCGCCAGGCAGCGGCCTGCAGGGCGTGGAGCGGGCCGTCCGGGCCGCGCGCCGGCGGCGCCGCGCTGCGTCCCGACAGCCAGGCCCGCGTGAAGATCTGGATCGGCCCGATCAGCTGGGCGGCGATCACTTCCACCGGCAGGTCCAGCAGCCGGCCGGTGGCACGGTGCGGCGCCGCCCAATCGGCCAGGTGCCGGCGGAAGCGGGCGTTCTCCGCCTCGATCTCGGCGCTGCGCAGCCCGGGCCATCCGGGGCGCGCGCAGTCGAACAGGAAGCGTGCCAGCACCGGCTCCGCCTCCGCCCAGTCCTGGTGGGCGGCGACCGCCGCGTGCACCGCCGCCTCCGGCTCGATGCCGGCCTGAAGGGCGGCCCGCATGGCCTCCTGGTAGGCGCGGATGCCGCTCAGATACAGCGCGCCGACAATCCCGTCCTTGGAGCCGAAATGATGGAACAGGCTGCCGTTGCTGACCGCGGCGCGGCGGCAGATCTCGGCGGTCGTCACACCCTGCAGGCCCTTCTCGTCGAAGGCCTGCAGGGCCGTCGCCAGGATGCGGGCGGCCGTGGGATCGGTCATTGGAGTGATGCTCTAGAGTGTTACTCCAATTGTCAAGCTTGCGCCATTGCGATGCTAGGCTCGCGGTTCGCGGAGGGGAGGCGGTTTCATGCAGATCCAGGTGCGGGGCGACGGGGCGGAGACGGCGATGCTGGTGCATGGCTCGCCCGGCGGGCCGCGGTCATGGGCACGGGTCGCGCGCCACCTGGACGGTCGCTTCCGCCTGGCCCTGCCCACCCTGGAGGGCCATGGCGGTGTCCGGCAGGTGACCGAGGCGCCGCCGGTGGCGACGGCCAGCCATGCCGCGCCCCTGGCGGACTGGCTGCGGCAGCAGCCGGCGCCGGTGCTGCTGGCCGGGCATTCCTATGGCGGCAATGTCGCGCTGAACGCCGCCCGTCTGGTGCCGGACAAGGTCGCCCGCCTGGTGCTGTTCGAGCCGGTGCTGATCGCGATCCTGCTGACCGGCGGGGCACAGGACGCCTATGACCATACGAAGGCGGCGTTCGACCGCTATATCGCGGCCGCCCTTGCCGGCGAGCCGGGCGCCGCGCGGCTGATGATCGACTACTGGTTCGGCCCCGGCGGGTTCGACGCGATGCCGCCGGCGGTGCAGGCCTATATGACGGCCCGCACCCTGGTGAACGTGCGCGACGTGCAGGCCTCCTATGCCGAGCGCTATGCGGCGGCGGATCTGGCCGCCCTGCCGATGCCGGTCAGCATCGCCTATGGCACGGCCAGCCCGGAGGCGACGCACCGGCTGGCGGCGGTGATGGCGCGGCTGATACCGCGCGGGGCGGCGGTGCCGGTCGAGGGCGGCACCCACGGCATGCTCGACAGCCATCCGGCGGCGGTCGCCGCGATCCTGGGCGACCCCTGAGGGCGCCGGGTCAGGACGGATCCCGCTCCCCGGCAGGGCCGGACGGGGTGTACAGCCCGCCGTCGAGATGGGCATGGCCCCATTGCATGATCTGCAGCAGCAGCGGCTCCAGCGCCCGTCCCCGGTCGGTCAGGTGGTAGGCATGGCGCAGCGGGCGGTCCTGGTAGGGCTCGCGCCGCACCAGCCCCCAGCGGATCAGGCGGCGCAACCGCTCGGCAAGGATATTCGTGGGGATCCGCTCCGCGCTCTCCTGCAGCGCCTGGAAGGTGTGCTTGCCGTGCCACATCAGGTCCCGGACGATCAGCAGGGTCCATTTGTCGCCGACCAGTTCCAGGCTGCGTGAGATGGAGCATTCCGAGCGGAACGCGTGATCCTCCGCCGGCTGTCGCCCTGCCATCGCCAGATCCCCATGGATGCCGTTCCGCCGCCCGTGCCGGCGCTGTCCTCACCAATACACTTGCATTTTGAAAGTCTCCATGCAAAAAGTAACTTGTAAAATGCAAGTGACTGGCCGCATGGCGGCCGGCTTGCGGGAGCGGCATCATGAGCAAGCTTGTCCTGGCCAACCTGGCAGCCGCCGGCGCGGCATCGATCGCGGGCGCATCGGTGGTGGCGACCCGCCTGGTGGTGGGGGAGACCGATCCGGTGACCCTGTCCTTCTACCGCTATCTGGTCGCGGCCCTCTGCCTGGTGCCGGTCCTGCCGCTGCTCTGGCCGCGCAGCCGGATTCCCGCTGCCGACCTGGTGCGGATCGCCCTTCTGGGGGCGCTGTTCTTCGGCTTCTTCCCCTGGGCGTTCAGCGCGTCGCTGCAATACACCACGGCCGCCCGCGGCGCGATCGGCCTGGCGACCATTCCGATCCAGACCCTGGTGATCGCCGCCCTGTTCGGGCGGGAGGCCCTGAGCCGGCGAAAGCTGCTCAGCGTCGCGCTCGCCTTTGCCGGCATTGCCATCGTGTTCGGCCCGGCCGCCTATGCGGGGCGGGACAGCAGCTATCTGGCCGGCGACGGGCTGATGCTGCTCGGTGCCTTCAGTGCCGCGCTCTATTCCGTGTTCAGCCGCTCGGTGCTCGGCCGCCACGGGCCGCTGTTCGTCACCGCCCTGGCGATGGCGTTCGGCGTCCTGTCGCTATCTCCCCTGCTCCTGGCCGGCGGCACCGCCACCGCGCTGCCGCCGCTGTCCCGCGACGGCTGGCTCGGCCTCCTGTTCCTCGGCACCTTCGGCGGGGCGATCCAGTTCTCGCTGTTCACCTGGGCGCTGCGCTGGCTGCCGCCGAGCCGGGCGGTGATCTATCTCGCCCTCAGCCCTGTCTCTGCGATGCTGCTCGCCGTGCTGCTGCTGGGCGAGGCGGTGACCGTTCTCCTGGTCGCGGGCCTGGCCGCGGTGATTGCCGCCATCCTGGTCGCCAACCTGCCCCGCCTCGCACTGCGCGCCGGCGTGGCCGCACCGGGTGCCGGCGTCGTGCAACGGCAGCCCTGACCGCTATTCCTCCTGCCCGTCCAGCATCTCCACCGCGAAGTCCGAGACGAAGGCGTTGAACTTGCGCTCATGGGCGAAGGTGGAGGTCGGGCCATGGCCGGGCACGAACGCCGTTTCGCCGCCCAGCGGCCAGAGCTTGCCGGTGATCGAATCGATCAGCTGGCGGTGATTGCCGCGCGGCAGGTCGCTGCGCCCGATCGAGCCCTGGAACAGCACGTCGCCGACGATGGCCACCCGGTTCGCCGGATTGTGGAACACCACATGGCCCGGCGTATGGCCGGGGCAGTGATAGACGTCCAGCACCAGGTTGCCGACGGTTGCCGTGTCGCCATCGTCCAGCCAGCGGTCGGGCGTGAAGCTGCGGCACCAGGTCATGCCGTATTTCGCGCCCTGCTCGGCCAGCATCTCCAGCCAGAAGGCGTCGTCGGGATGCGGCCCCTCGATCGGCACGTCCAGCGCCTCCGCCAGCTCCGCCGCGCCGCCGGCATGGTCCATATGGCCGTGGGTGATCAGGATCTTTTCCACGGTCACACCCTGCTCCGCGGCGATGGCCTGCAGGCGGTCGATCTCGCCGCCCGGGTCGGTGACGGCGCCGCGCATGGTCTCGGTGCACCAGATCAGGCAGCTGTTCTGCTGGAACGGGGTCACCGGCTGGATCGCGATCTTCATCGATCCGGGCCTATTCCGCCGCCTGCGCCGGGGCGCGGCCGCGCTCGGGCAGGCCGAGCATCTCGCGGGCCTCCGTGGCGCTGGCCATCGTGCCGCCCAGGCTTTCCACGATGCCGATGGCCTTCCGGACCAGGGCCGCATTGTCCGGGGTGAGCTCGCCGCGCGACAGATAGACATTGTCCTCCATGCCGATCCGCACATGGCCGCCGGCCACGACGGCCTGGGCGACCATGGGGAAGGCGAAGCGGCCGATGCCGAACCCGGTCCACAGGCTGCCCTGCGGCAGCATGTTGCGCAGGTAGAGCATGCTCTCCGGCGAGGCCGGCATGCCGTACTTCACGCCCAGCACGAAGGAGAACATGCCCGGCGCCTGCAGCACGCCGCGCTCGAACAGGTCCAGCGCCAGCGCCATGTCGCCGGAATCGAAGATCTCGAATTCCGGCCGCACGCCCGACCTGTAGATGATCTCCGCCATGGTGGCGACATTGCCCGGCGTGTTGATCACCACCTCGCGGCCGAAGGTCATGGTGTTCAGGTCCAGGGTGCAGATCTCCGGCCGCAGGGCCGCGACATGCTCCACCCGCAGCTCCGGGCGCATCAGGTTGGTGCGCGGGCCGGCGACCTTGGGATCCTCGTCGCTCGGGTGGAACCGGCCGCCCGGCCCGGTCGTCAGGTTGATGATCAGGCTGTCGTTCTGCGCCCGGATCAGCTCCATCACCCGCCTGTAATGGGCCAGCTCCATGGACGGGGTGCCGGTCAGCGGATCGCGCACATGCACATGCACGATGGCGGCGCCGGCGTCCGCGGCGCCAAGGCAATGGTCGGCGATCTGCTCGGGGGTGACCGGCAGGTTCTCGTTCTGCGCCGGCGTCGTCAGGTTGCCCGTGACGGCGCAGGTGAGGATGATCTTGGGCTGCATTGCAGGTCTCCGGTTTGGCTCTGCCGCAGCTTAACGCAGAGCGGATCGGCCAGACAGCCGGCCCTGCCCGCCGGTCAGGCCGGCGCCGCCTGCGCAAGCACGGCGCGGACCGGCCCCAGGCCGCCGATGCGGCACTCCAGCACATCGCCCGGCCGGACCGGCACGCGCGGCGCCAGGGCGCCGGTCAGGATCAGGTCGCCCGCCATCAGCGGCTGGCCCAGCGCCGCAAGCCGGCGCGACAGCCAGACGGCGGCATTCAGGGGATGGCCGAGGCTGGCGGCGCCGGCACCGCTGGCGATGGTCTCCCCGCGCCGGCCGAGGGTCATGCCGCAGAGCCGCAGGTCCAGCCCGGCCAGCATGTTCTTGGTGCCGCCGAGGACAAGCATGCCGGCGCAGGCATTGTCGGCGATGCTGTCGAGCCGGTCGATGTCCCAACCGGCGATCCGGCTGTCGGCGATGTCGATCGCCGGCAGGGCAAAGGCGGTCGCGCGGACGATATCGGCGATCGTGGCGTCGGCCATCGGCAGGGCGCGCTCCAGGACCAGGGCGATCTGTGCCGTCGCGCGCGGCTGCGACAGGCGGGTCCAGGGAATCTCCTCGCCATCGCCATAAACCGCATCCGCGAGGATGGTGCCGCAACCGGGCGCGGCGCCGGCGGCCGGTGCCTGCTGCACGGCCGCCTCCGCCGGGGGTGGAACCAGGTCGATCCTGCGCCCGGCGATCCGCCCGGCCTGCCGCAGGGCGTGGTCCAGGTTCTCCGCCTGCACCGCGTAGGCGCCCGCCTCGTCCAGGGCCGGGAACCCGCTGCGCAACGGCGGCACCGGCGCGTTCCCGGCACTTGCCGCACGCAGCCGCGCCGCGGCCTCTTCCACTTCGGATCGCGTCAGGCCGCTCATCCCTTGCTCCCGCCCTTGCCCGCCATGCCTTCGGGACGGCGTTCTAGCACGAAGCGGGCGGGTCAGGCTCTTCCTGCGGGTGGCGCGGTCAGGCGGCGGTCTGGCGCAGGACGCGGCTGCCGGGAAGGATCGCGGTCAGGGTGTTGCCATTGTCCGCCATGCTCTGGATGTCCAGGCGGCCGCCATGCAGGTCCAGCATCGTGCGGGCCAGGGGCAGGCCCAGGCCCGAACCCTCGAACCGGCGGTCGTAGCTGCGCTGCACCTCGTCGAACGGGGTCAGCAGCTTGGCGAGGTCGCGGTCCGCGATCGGCGGCCCGTCGTCGTGGATGCGCACCTGCAGTTCGCCGCTCTGCGCCATGACGGCGGCAATCTCCACCCGGCCGTCCGCCGGCGAGGACTGGACCGAATGGTTCAGCAGGTTGATCAGGGCCTGCTGCAGCCGCTGCTCGTCGCCACGGATCACCGGCATCTCGTCGGACGGAATCAGCGCCAGGTGGACATTGTGCACCCGGGCCTCGCGGCTCACGATGCTGACGCTGGAGCGCAGCAGCCGGCCGACATCGAGGGTGGTCTCCTCCAGGTCGAGGCTGCCGATCTCCGCCCGCGACAGGTCGCGCAGGTCGTTCAGGATCCGCATCAGGTATTCGCCGCTGTTGTGCACCGACTGCGCATATTCCAGGTATTTCGCATGGCCCAGCGGGCCGAACAGCTGGTCGGTCATCATCTCCGAGAAGCCGATGATGGAATTGAGCGGCGTACGCAGCTGGTGCGAGATATTGGCCACGAAGGCGGAGCGCTTGTCGTTCGACAGCTTGGCCGCGCGCGCCGTTTCCGCGTCGCGGTCCTGGCGCTGCCGCACCGCTGTCGCCATGGTGGCGACCGATCCCGCGACCTGGCGGATTTCCCGCACCGGATGGCGGGCCAGCTGCGCCATCATCTGTTCGGCAGTGCCCGGCGGCGCGTCGACCGGCTGGTCCGCCTCCAGGCTGGAAGCGGACTGGCGGAGGGTGGAGAGGGCTGCGATCAGCTGCCGGACCGCGGCGGCAAGGCTGCGCCGCGCCAGCCAGACGAGAATCGCGATCCCCGCCAGGACCAGAGCCAGCAGGCCGAGCGCGAGGGTCCATACGCTGTCCGCAAGCCCGGTCAGGCCCTGGTCCCGCCGATAGGCCGTGACGGTCAGGTCCAGGCCCGCGACCGGGGCGATGCTGGCCGGGTAGGTCCGGCCGTCGGCCGGATCCACGAAGCCGCCGGCAGCGGGTCGTTCGCCCGGCTGCCCCGCGGCGGCCTGCGATCCGGCTGCCTGGGATCCGGCGGCGGGGGCGACATGGCGCAGCGCGCGCAGCGCGGGATCCTCGTGGTACAGCAGCCGGCCGTCCCGGTCGTGGATCGCGACGAAATCGGGTTGCGGCTGGCTTCCCGCTTCGACGATGTCGGCGAACTGCGCGCCGGCCAGCCAGGCCAGGGTTGCGTCCGGGCTTGTGTCGGCCCGCTGCGGCGGGCGCACCAGCAGGATGCCGGAGGCCCCGGTTTCGTCCCGCGCGACCGCCGCGAACATGGCGCCGCCGGGCTGGAATGCGCGCTGCACCAGGTCCGGCCGGTCCTGCAGCCAGGCCAGGTCGACCGGGCAGGTCCGCCCCGGCGGCGCCAGGCATCTGCCGAGCCGCCCGTCCGGGCGCAAGAGGGCGACATGGTGGATGCCGGCGCTGGCCAGGAGCGGGTTGAGGAAGTCCGAATTCGCAGCGGCGGCGGCCTCGGCCAGCCGCAGCCGCGCATCGGCGGCGTGCAGCACGCCGCCGGCATGGACGCCGAACTGTTCCAGCCTGGCGGCGACCCGCTGGGCGATGGCTGCGGTGGCGGACCGGGAATCCGCGGCCTGCCGCTCGCCGATCATCCGGCTGGTCCAGGCGGCCTGCACCAGGAGCGGCACGACGGCCACCACGCACAGCACGACCAGCAGCAATGCCACGGCGCCGATGCCGTGCCGCGCGGACATGGCCGCACGCCGGGGCGGCTTGCCGATGGCCGCGGCCCCTGCGCCCTGGCTGCTGCCCTGCGCCTCATCTATCCGACTGATGACTGCCACTACCGCACCATAGTCCCCGACTCGTACGATGCCTACCGCATTGGTTGCGTCAGCTTGCCCCGTGAAGGGTTCACGGTTCCCTAACATGGGAGGAGAATGCCGGTCCGGCGTGGCGGCAGGTTGCACAAAAAATGGTCAGCAGAATGCCCAAGCCTGTTGCTTTCGGCGGCGCTTGGGGCCGCCAGACACCGTCGCCGTGCCGCTGCGGCACCCGCCGCTTTCGTGGCACGGATCTTGTAACTTCGGCTGCCAGCAGAGCCGTAGAGGCTCGGCAGTCGCATGCGTGTCAGGCCCGTCCCGCGAGCAGTCGCGGGCAGCGGCCGGGATGCGTGTCGCCGCGAGGGGAAAAGAAACAGAATGACCGCACAACCAATGTCGACAACGCGGAAGGTCCTGGCGCTGGGGCTGGCCGGCGGAGTGGGTGTCATGGCGACCCCGGCGCTGGCCGAGGTCAGCACGGAAACGGCCTTCGTCCTGAACACCTTTTCGTTCCTGATCCATGGCGTCCTGGTCATGTTCATGGCGGCCGGTTTCGCCATGCTGGAATCCGGCCTGGTCCGCAGCAGGAACACGGCAGCCATCTGCCTGAAGAACATCGCGCTCTATTCGATCGCCGGCATCATGTACTACCTCATCGGGTACAACCTGATGTATGTGGGCGAGAGCGTCAGCTGGATCGGCACCGTGACCCTCTTCCACAACCCAGGCGCCAGCGAGCTGGCGCTGCTGGGTGCCGAGGGCGATGCCGCCGCCGGCGCGCTGGCGGCCGTCATCGAGGGGGATGACGCGGCCGGCTACTCGGTGGCCTCCGACTGGTTCTTCCAGATGGTGTTCGTCGCCACCGCCGCCTCGATCGTGTCCGGCACGATCGCCGAGCGCGCGAAGTTCTGGCCGTTCATGATCTTCGTCGCGATCCTCACCGGCATCATCTACCCGATCCAGGGGTCCTGGACCTGGGGCGGCGGCTGGCTGGCCGAGATGGGCTTCTCCGACTTCGCCGGGTCGACCATCGTGCATTCGGTGGGCGGCTGGGCAGGCCTGGTCGGCGCCGTGGTCATCGGCGCGCGCAAGGGCAAGTTCGGCCCCGGCGGGGCGATCCACCCGATGCCGGGCGCGAACCTGCCGCTGGCCACCCTGGGCACCTTCATCCTGTGGTTCGGCTGGTTCGGCTTCAACGGCGGGTCGCAGCTGGCGCTGGGCTCGGCGCTGGACGCGATCGCGATCGCCATCGTCTATGTCAACACCAACCTGGCCGCGGCGGCCGGCGTGGTGGCCGCGATGATCCTGACCGGCGCGATCTACCGCAAGATCGACCTGACCATGGTGCTGAACGGCGCCATCGGCGGCCTGGTGTCGATCACTGCCGGCCCCGACCTGCAGAACCACCTGGTGGCGATCATCGTCGGTGCCGTCGGCGGCATCCTGGTGGTCGTGGCGGTGCCGCTGATCGACCGGCTGAAGATCGACGACGTGGTCGGCGCGATCTCCGCCCATCTGGTCTGCGGCGTCTGGGGCACGCTTGCCGTGGGTATCTTCGGTGGCGGCAATTTCGGGGTCCAGATCATCGGGATCCTGGCCATCGGCGCCTTCGTGGTGGTCACCAGCGGCATCGTCTGGGGCGTCCTGCGCCTGACGATCGGCGTCCGGGTGACCGAGGAGGAGGAAGCCGAGGGGCTCGACAAGGCCGAACTGGGCATGGAGGCCTATCCGGAATTCGGCGTGGGCAGCCAGCGCTGAAACCATCCCCCAAGGGTGCCGGCCGGGTGGTGACCCGGCCGGTGCGCCGCCCTCGGCCCGGGACGAGATTCCCGGGCCCTTTTTTTGGCACGCGCCCGCCGGCCCGTCCGGCAGCCGCGGCGCAGGATCGGGCAGGCGCGCAAGCAATTTTGCCGAATCCCCTCGGGATGGCTTAAGACTCTGCAGTGCGGCGTGCGGGTCCCGGCGCGACCTCCGGGCGATTTGTGACGCAGGAACGGGAAGGCAGCGATGGCAGGACCGGACTTCTTCGACGAGATGCGCGACGCCAAGGGAGTCGTGCGCCCGGCCTATGGCGGCGTGGCGGCCTGGCTGGACAAGATTCCCGTCAAGGAGATGGACCGCAAGCGCCGCGAGGCCGAGCTGCTTTTCCGGCGCCTGGGCATCACCTTCGCGGTCTACAACGAGGGCGGCGATACCGAGCGGCTGATCCCCTTCGACATCGTGCCGCGGGTCCTGTCGGCGGAGGAATGGGCCTATCTGGAGCGCGGCCTGATCCAGCGGGTCAGCGCGCTGAACGCCTTCCTGCACGATGTCTATCACGACCAGGAGATCATCAAGGCCGGCAAGATCCCGGAGCGCCTGGTCCTGAACAACAGCCAGTTCCGCAAGGAGATGGTCGGCATCGACCTGCCGCGGCAGCTGTACAACCAGATCGCCGGCGTGGACGTGGTCCGTACCGGCGAGAACGAGTTCTTCGTCCTGGAAGACAATATGCGCGTGCCCTCCGGCGTGTCCTACATGCTGGAGGATCGCGAGGTGATGATGCGGCTCTTCCCGGACCTGTTCGCGCGCAACCGGGTGGCGCCGGTCAGCCACTATCCGGAGACCCTGCTGACCACCCTGCGCTCCGTCGCGCCGGAGGCGGTGCGCGACGACCCGACCGTCGTCCTGCTGACGCCGGGCTTCTTCAACTCGGCCTATTTCGAGCATGCCTTCCTCGCCGAGCAGATGGGCATCGAGCTGGTCGAGGGCCAGGACCTGGTGGTGCGCGACGGGCTGGTCTACATGCGCACGGCCGGCGGCCTGCGCCGGGTCGACGTGATCTATCGCCGGATCGACGACGACTTCCTGGACCCGCAGGTGTTCCGGCCGGATTCCGCGCTCGGCGTCCCCGGCATCTTCGAGGTCTATGCCCAGGGCCGGGTCAGCCTGTGCAACGCCGTCGGCACCGGCATCGCCGACGACAAGGCGGTCTACATGTACGTGCCCGAGATGGTGCGCTTCTACCTGGGCGAGGAGCCGATCCTCAACAACGTGCCGACCTACTGGATGAGCAACGAGGACGACCTGAAATACGTCCTGGAGCATCTGCCGGAGCTGGTGGTCAAGGAGGTGCATGGCTCCGGCGGCTACGGGATGCTGGTCGGGCCGCAATCCTCCAAGGCGGAGGTGGCGGCCTATCGCGAGCGGGTGCTGAAGGATCCCGGCGCCTTCATCGCCCAGCCCACCCTGGCCCTGTCGACCTGCCCGACCTTCGTCGCTAAGGGCGTGGCGCCGCGCCATGTCGACCTGCGCCCCTTCGTCCTGTCGGGCGAACAGGTGCAGGTGGTGCCCGGCGGGCTGACCCGGGTGGCGATGGCCGAGGGTTCGCTGGTGGTGAATTCCAGCCAGGGCGGCGGGACCAAGGACACCTGGGTCCTGCGCGGATGAGCGCGGACCGGACGACAGGGGAGGGACGGCGATGCTGAGCCGGGCTGCAGACAACCTGTACTGGATGGCGCGCTATATCGAGCGCGCCGAGAACATGGCGCGCATGCTGGACGTCAGCTACCGGATGTCGCTGATGCCGTCCAGCGACGAGCCGCGCACCCAGTGGGAACCGCCGCTGATCATCGCCGGCTGCGACGATGGCTTTGCGAAGACCGACCTGCCGCTGGAAAGCCACAACGTCATCAACTACCTGGCGCTGGATGCGGGCAATCCCTCCAGCATCAGGCGCTGCATCCAGGCTGCGCGGGAGAATGCCCGCGCGATGCGCAGCGAGATCACCACCGAAATGTGGGAAAGCATCAACTCGACCTGGCTGGAAATGCGGGAGATGGAATATTCCCACCTGGTCGGCATGGGCTACAGCGACTTCTTCGACTGGGTGAAGGAGCGCAGCCATCTGTTCCGCGGCGTCACCACCGGCACCATGCTGCGGGAGGAGGCCTTTCATTTCGTCCGCCTCGGCACCGCGCTGGAGCGCGCCGACGCGACCGCCCGCCTGCTGGACGTGAAGTACCACATGCTGCTGCCCAGCCCGCGCGATGTCGGCGGGTTGGTCGACCACTACCAGTGGGCGGCGCTGCTGCGCTCGGTGTCCGCGCTGCGCGCCTATCGCAACACCTACCGGGATTCCATCAAGCCGGCGAAGGTGGCGGACCTGCTGATCCTCAACCCGGCGATGCCGCGGTCGATCGCGGCCAGCTTCGAGGAGATCACCGACACCCTGTTCACCCTGCGGGATTCCTACGCGCGGGACTACAGCTCCACCCGGATGGCCTTCGCCATGCACTCCCGGCTGCGGTTCACCCGGATCGAGGAGATCTTCGCCTTCGGCCTGCACGAGTTCCTGACCGAGCAGATCGACGGCAATCTCAAGCTCGGCATCGCCATCGCACGCGACTTCATGGGCGCGGCCGACCAGCTGGCCGACCAGACCCAGATGCAGGCTTCGGCTTGATCCGACCCGCCCGCTCGGGCATAGCCCTGCGGTCGGCCCCGGCCGCGGCCGGGGGGCCGGCCGGGTGCAGGCGGGGCGGGGGGAAGCGAAGATGACCTATTGTGTCGGCATGCTGGTGCGCGACGGGCTGATCGCGCTGGCGGATACACGGACCAATGCCGGCGTCGACCATGTGTCCAGCGTCACCAAGCTGCATGTCTGGGAAGAGCCGGGCGAACGGGTCCTGATGCTGATGGTCGCCGGCAACCTGGCGATCACCCAGTCCGTGGTCAGCCTGCTGGACGAGGGCGGCGCAGGGGATGCCGGCGTCACCCTGATGAACGTGCCCACCATGTTCGAGGCGGCCCGCCTGGTCGGCGCGGCAGTACGCGAGATCCATCGCCGCGATGCGGACGAACTGGCCCGGCAGGGGGTGGAATTCGGCGCATCCTTCCTGCTCGGCGGCCAGATCGCCGGGCGCCGGCTGCGCCTGTTCATGGTCTATACCGCCGGCAATTTCATCGAGGCGACGCCGGAGACGCCCTATCTGCAGATCGGCGAGACGAAGTACGGCAAGCCGATCATCGACCGGGTGCTGACCTTCGAGACCGGCCTGCGCCAGGCGCTGAAATGCGCGCTGCTGTCGATGGATTCGACCCTGAAGTCGAACATCTCCGTCGGCCTGCCGCTGGACCTGGCGATCTACGAGCGGGATTCGCTGCGGCTCGGCCTGCAGCGCCGGATCACCGAGGAGGACGGTTATTTCGGCGGCCTGCGCGCCCAGTGGCGCGAGGGGCTGAACGCCGCGGTGGCCAATATCCCCGATCCGGACTGGACATGGTAGGCTCTGCCGCCCGCCTCGCCAGCACCGGACCAGAGAGTTTCTTGGAGAGAAGATGCGCGATCTGCAACTGCCCGGCCGTTCCGTCGTCCATGCCCTGAACGGCGCCGCCGCCACCTCCCATCCGGTCAGCACGATGGCCGCTGTCGATACCCTGCGAAAGGGCGGTACGGCGGTGGACGCGGCGATTGCCGCCTGTGCCGTGCAATGCGTGGTGGAGCCGATGTCCACCGGGATCGGCGGCGACTGCTTCGCCCTGGTCGTGCCGCCGGGGGAGGAGGTGCCGGTCGGGCTCAATGCCTCGGGCTATGCGCCGGCCGGGCTGACCGCGCAGATCGCCCGCGACGACGATGGCGAGCGGGTCGGCCTGCAATCGCCCCATGCCGTGTCGATCCCCGGCGCGATCGCCGGCTGGCAGGCGCTGCACGGCCGGTTCGGCCGGCTGCCCTGGTGGCAGGTCCTGCAGCCCGCGATCGACGCGGCCGAGGACGGCTTCGCGATCACGCCGCGGGTGGCGGTGGACTGGGAACGCGCCGGCGGCAAGCTGCGCGACCATGAGCCGGCAAGCCGCCACTGGCTGCGCGACGGCCGCTTCCCCGTGGCGGGCGAGCGCTTCGCCGCGCCGGCCCTGGCCAAGGTGCTGAAGGCCGTCGCCGCCGACGGCGCCGACGCCTTCTATCGCGGCTGGGTGGCGGAAGACCTGGTGGAGACCCTGAACGAGGCCGGCGGCCGCCATGCTATGGCGGACTTCGCGGAGTTCGAGCCGGAATTCGTCGACCCGATCAGCACCGACTATCGCGGCCACCGGGTCTGGCAGATCCCGCCGAACGGGCAGGGCGCGACCACCCTCCTGATGCTCAACATCCTGGAGGGGATGGACCTGGCCGGGCTGGACCCGCTGGGCGCCGAGCGGCTGCACCTGGAGACCGAGGCGTCGAGGCTCGCCTATGCCGCGCGCGACGCGCATATCGCCGACCCGAAGTTCGTCGACGTGCCGACCGAGCGGCTGCTGTCGCGCGACTATGCCGACCGGCAGCGCGGCCGCATCGCCCGCGATTCCGTGATGGAGGACGTGGCGGAGCTGAGCGGCCATGTCTATCGCGACACCGTCTACCTGACCGTGGTCGACCGCGACCGCATGGTCTGCTCCTTCATCAACTCGCTCTATTTCCCGTTCGGCAGCGGCCTCTGTGGCAAGCGCACCGGGATGCTGCTGCAGAACCGCGGCGCCGGCTTCTCCCTGGTGGAGGGGCATCCCAACGTCCTGGCGCCGCGCAAGCGGCCGCGCCACACCATCATCCCCGGCCTGGCGACCCGCGACGGCAAACCCTGGCTCAGCTTCGGCGTGATGGGCGGCGACTACCAGCCGGTCGGCCAGAGCCATGTGCTGACCAACATCGTCGATTACGGCATGGACGTGCAGGAGGCGCTGGACTGCCCGCGGGTGTTCTACAATGGCGGGCGCCTGGACGTGGAGCGCGGCGTGCCGGCGGAGGTGCGCGCGGCACTGGCCGCCATGGGCCATACCATCACCACCCCCGACATGCCCTGGGGCGGCGGCCAGGCGATCATGCTGGACTGGGACAACGGCACCCTGGCGGCGGGCTCCGACCCCCGCAAGGACGGCTGCGCGCTGGGGTGGTAGCGGCCGCCGGCCGGCCGCGGGCCGGTCACTCGCTGATCCGGTAGCGCGCCAGCAGCTCGTCCCAGTAGGTGCTTTCCAGCACGCCCATCAGCGCCCGGTTGACCGGTTCGCGCATGGCGCTGCCCTCGGGCAGGATGAAGCCATAGTCCTGCCGGCCGTAGGTCGTCGGCAGGACGCTGACGGAGCCGTGGAAGTCCTTCGACGCCTCGTAGGTCAGCAGCGGCGAGTCGTGCAGGAAGGCGTCGATGCGGCCCTCCGCAAGCGCCTCCAGCCCGTCATGGACAGTGCCGTACAGCACCGGCGCCACCGCGCGCTCGCGCAGGAAATCCTCGCTGGCGGTGCCGCCGACGGTGCCGGTGCGGACATGCGCCAGGTCCGACAATCCCCGCACCCGGCCCTGCAGCCTCTCGGCGGTGAGCGAGGAGGCGATGCCGGCGGTGAAGCTGGAAATCAGCAGGATCGACGCGAACATCCAGACCAGGCCGACGACCCGGCCGCCGATGGTGACCGGCGCCTTGTCGCCATAGCCGACGGTCGTCATCGTCACGGCGGCCCACCAGAAGGCATTGCCCAGCCCGCGATGGGGCCGGCCGCCGAACTGCTCCCGGTTGTGGCGGCGTTCGAAGACCCAGAGCAGCAGGCCCGCCACGCCGAGCACCGCGGCCAGGCCCGCCACGGCCAGCAGGAACTCCAGCGAGAACAGGCCGCGCAGCATCTGCAGCACGATGGAGCCGCGCGCCTGGTGCTGCACGGCGATGCTCCAGCCCGTCGTGTAGAACGGGTTGCTGAAGTCGACGCTCTCCTCGCGCGCCCGGGTGATCGTCAGGGGCGCCACGCCGATCGCCAGGCGCCCGGCCTGCACCTCCCGCAGCAGGCCCAGGGTGTTGGCTTCCTGCAACTCGAAGGAGGTCCCGATCTCCGCGGCGACCGCGCGCCAGACGTCGATCGCCAGGCCGGACCAGTCGCCCTCGGCATCCCGCATGACGAAGGGCGGCGCCTGCCCGGTGCCGACCTGCAGCGGCGGGCGTGCCGGAGGGTCGGCCCCCGCCTGCTGTGCCGCTGCCGGCAGGGCCGCCGCGATCGCCGCCAGCAGCAGGATCGCCGCAACGGCCCGGCCGGCCACGCGGCTCATGCGCCGTAGCAACCGGCCAGCCGCGCCCGGTGCCGCACCAGTGCCAGGACCGTGTCGATGGTCGGGGTCTCGACCCCGACGATGCGGCCGAGTTCCGCCACCGCGGCGACCAGCGCGTCGATCTCCATCGTGCGGCCGGCCTCCAGGTCCTGCAGCATCGAGGTCTTGTGCGCGCCGACCTTGCGGGCGGTATCGATGCGCTCGTCGATCGACATCGGGAAGCGCACGCCCAGCCGCTCGCCGATCGCCTGGCCCTCCGCCATCATCCGGGCGATCACCGCCTTGGTGCCGGGCGTGCCGGCGATGTCCTCCAGGGTGGCGGCGGTCAGCACGCTGACCGGGTTGAACGACAGGTTGCCCCAGAGCTTCACCCAGATCTCGTTGCGGATGTTGGGGCGCACCGGCGCCTTGACGCCGGCGCCGATCAGCAGCTTCGACAGCGCGGTCACCCGGTCGGAGCGGCTGCCGTCCGGTTCGCCGAGCGGAAAGCGGTCGCCGGTGCGGTGCAGGATCACGCCGGGTTCGGCCACCTCGCAGGCCGGCCAGAGCACCGCGCCGATGGCGCGCTGCGGGCCGATCCCATCCCATTGCACATTGCCGGGGTCGACGCTTTCCAGCCGGCGGTCGCGCCAGGGCCCCTCCAGGCCGTGGAAGTACCACCATGGGACGCCGTTCGAGCCGGTCACAACCGCGGTGTCGGGACCCAGCAGCGCGGCCATGCGGGGAACCTGGCCAGCCACGCTCGGCGCCTTCAGGGTCAGGATCACCACGTCCTGCGGGCCGGCCTCCGCCGGGTCGTCGGTGCAGGACGGATGGACGGTGAAGCTGTCGCCGTCGCTGACCAGCTTCAGGCCGTTCGCCTTCATCGCCGCCAGGTGCGGGCCGCGGGCGATCAGGGTGACATCGGCGCCGGCACGCGCCAGCAGGGCGCCCAGCCAGCCGCCGATCGCGCCCGCCCCGTAGATGCAGACCTTCATGCCGGCTACTCCAGTCCCAGGACCTTGGCGAGGCCGATCCGCTGCAGCTTGCCGGTCGCGCCCTTCGGGATCTCCGGCAGCACCAGGATCTCGCGCGGGACCTTGAAGGCGGCCAGCCGTTCGCCGCAGAACCGGCGCAGTTCCGCCGGGTCCGGCTCCGCCCCCTCGGCCGCCACCACGGCGGCGGCGACATCCTCGCCCAGTGCGGCATGGGTCACCGCGAAGGTCACCGCCTGCGCCACCGCCGGATGGTCCATCAGCACGTCGTCGACCTCCTTCGGCGCGATCTTCTCGCCGCCGCGGTTGATGATCTCCTTCAGCCGCCCGGTGAGGGTCAGGTATCCCTCCCCGTCGATCACCCCCTCGTCGCCGGTGCGGAACCAGCCGGCGGTGAAGGCCTTGGCATTGGCATCGGGATTGGCGACATAGCCGGCGGTCACGTTCGGGCCCCGGATCACGATCTCCCCGGTCTCCCCGGAGGGCAGGATCCGGCCGGCCTCGTCCATCACCGCGACCTCCGGCCCCGCGGCGATGCCGACGCTGCCCGGCTTGCGCGCCCGCGGCGGCAGCGGGTTGGAGGCCATCTGGTGGCTCGCCTCGGTCATGCCGTAGCTCTCGATCACCGGGCAGCCGAAGGTGGCCTCCAGCTCCTCCAGCACCGGCCGCGGCAGCGAGGCGGAGGAGGAGCGGATCAGCCGCAGCTTCGCCGCCGCCACCGCGTCGGCATTGCGTGCGGCGCGGCCCAGCAGGGCCTGGTGCATGGTCGGCACGGCGGTGTACCAGCTGGGCTTCGCCTCGCCCAGCCAGGTAAAGAACTTCAGCGCGTTGAAGCCCGGCGTGCAGGCGATGCTGGCGCCGGCGGCGAGCGAAGACAGCACCGCGCCGATCAGCCCGTGTATGTGGAACAGCGGCATCACGTTCAGGCAGCGATCGGCCGGGGTCAGCGCCAGGGCGGCGGCGATATGCCGGGCGGAGGCGGTGACATTGGCATGGGTCAGCGGCACCATCTTCGGCCGCGAGGTGGTGCCCGAGGTGTGCAGGATCAGGGCGACATCCTCCGGCCCGGCCGGCGCCGGCGCGACGGGGCGGGCCGCTGTGGCGGCGCTGCCGGCACGCGCCGCCAGGCTGAAATCGCCCGGCATGCCGGGGTCTTCCGTCAGCTCCAGGATCGGGATGCCGCGATCCTCGGCCTCGGCCACCGCCGGGCTGTCGGAGCCGGCGGCCACGATCAGCGCGCGGGCATCCAGGTCGCCCAGGTAGAACGCGAACTCGTCGCGCTTGTAGGCCGGGTTCAGGGGCGCCGTGGTCGCAAAGGCGGCGATGGCGGGAAAACAGGCGGCCATGGCGGGGCCGTTGGGCAGGACAATCGCCACGCGGTCGCCGCGCCCGATGCCCGCCGCGGCAAGGGCCGCGCCGGTGCCATGGGCCAGGGCGGCCAGGTCGCCATAGCTGAGCCCCCGGCCTGCCGTGTCGCCGATCGCCGGCGCATCGGGATCCTGTGCCTCGATCAGCCCCAGTACCGTATCTGCCACCACTGCATTCCTTCCAGAATCGCCTGCCGTCGGGCCGGGCCCGGCCCTGCCGCATTCCTGCGGCCGGGCTCCGGCTTGTCAAGCGTGCAGGGGCTGGAAGGTGGCAGGACCGTCAGGCGGCGATCTGTCGTTCGAACCAGTCGGCGAACAGGCTGCGGCCCTGGTCGGACATGAACAGCCCCGTCTTGGTGCGGCGCCAGAGGATGTCCTCGGCGGCCTCCGCCCATTCGTTGCGATGCAGCCAGTCGACCTCGCATTCGGTCAGGCCGCCGCCGAAATCGCGGCCCAGGTCGGCGGGCCGCTTGGCATTGGCGAGCACTGCGTCCGACAGGCTGCCGTGGCGCTGCGACAGGCGCCGCAGGAATGTCCGGTCCAGTCCCGGATAGCGCAGGATCAGGTCGCCGGTGAACGCCTCGGCATCGCCGTCGGGCAGGTCGCCGCCGGGCAGCGGGGTCTTGTCGGTCCAGGCGCGGCCTGCCTGCGGGAAGCGCTCGGCGAGCCGGGACAGGGCTGCCTCCGCCAGGCGGCGATAGCCTGCGACCCTGCCGGTCTGCAGGGTCAGCAGCGGCGCGGCCGCCATGCCGCTGCCGATGTCCTCGACCAGCGGGCGCGGTTCGTCCGCGAGTGTCGCCGGCCGGCCTGTCCCGTCCGGCGCACTGTCGCCGGGAAGGCGCCGGATCCCGGCGAAGACGGAGACGATATCGGCATGGCCGATGCTGCGCTTCAGGTACCGGTTTGCCGCGCGGCAGAGCGTCTCGATTTCCCCATCGCCCGCGATCGCGGGGCGATCCGGGTCCGGGTGCGCCACCTCGGTCGTGCCGATCAGGGTGAACGCCCCCTGATAGGGCAGGGCGAAGACCGGGCGGCCAGCCTCGCCCTGGAAAAGATAGGCCTGGCTGCCCTGGAACAGGCGGGGCACCACAAGCTGCGCGTTGCGGACCAGCCGGCCGGCCCGCGGGCCGGCCCCGGCTTCTGCCTCCGCACCGCCCAGCGCCAGTTGCCGGACCCTGTCCAGGAGATGGCCGGCGGCATTCGCCAGAAGCCTTGCCCGGACCTGCCACTCCATGCCGTGGCGGCGCAGGGTGGCGATCCACTGCCCGTCCTCGCGGCGCAGCCCGATGCAGACCGTGCGGGGGGAAATGCGCGCGCCGCGGGCGGCGGCATCCACCGCGTTCAGCAGCATCAGCCGGGATTCGTCCATCCAGCAGTCGGAATAGACGAAGCCGCGCGGATAGTCCGGCTTCAGCGGCCGGCCATAGCGGTGCGACCGCAGGTCGACGCCGATGCTGATCGGCAGCCGCTTCGCGCCGCCCAGGATGTCGGCCAGGAACAGGCCGCCGCGGGTCCGCCAGGCGGCGCGCAGCTGCGGGTCGTGCGGCATGACGAAGCGGCGCGGCTCGACGATATGCGGGGCCATGGCCTGCAGCCGGTCGCGTTCCGCGAACGCTGCGCGGAACGGCGCGATGCGCCGGTCCTGCAGGAAGGGCAGGCCGTCAGGCGCGGGGCGGGCGGACATCAGGGAAGCGCCACTGCCGAGGTCGCCTGCCGCGCAGAGATAGACGCTGAGTCCCCGTCCGGCGGCGTCCCTGGCAAGGCCACATCCAGTTACGCTGCCGCCGACGACCAGCACATCGAAGATCTTCGTCCGATCCTGTGCAGTTGCCATCGTCCCGGATCAGTCTGCGCCGCGTCCGGCGCCGCGCCGCATGCGCGACACCGCCTACAGCCATGCAATCTCAGGGCCGCGGCGTCAACGGTAGCGGCGGGGCGCCGCCCGGAATCCGGTCGGCCAGGGGCGCCGTCAGCCGCTTTTCTTGGCGCTGCCGCTGGCGCTGCCCGGGGGCGCGTTGCGACTGCCGGAGGCCGTCGAATCGGCATCCTCCTGCCGGGCCGGGGCCTGGCGGCGCGGGCCGGTATCGCCGGTCATCGCGTCGAACCGGCGCTGCAGGGCATCGAGTTGCGAGCGCAGCGCGTCCATCTCGGTATCCGGCTCCGCCGGCTGGCGCGGGGCGCGCGGCGCCATGCCCAGGGCGCCCGTCACGCCGGGCAGGGAGTCCGCGGCCGAGAACGGATTGAACATCTCCATCGCCCGCTGGAACATGACCATGTTCTGTTTGTTGATCTCGTCCAGCTGCATGAAGGGGGATTTCCCGCCGAAGGCTTCCGTCATGTACTGGCGGAACTGCTCCTGGTTGCGGGTGAACGCCTCCATCGACATTTCCAGGTAGTTCGGCACCAGCGACTGGAGGCTGTCGCCGTAGAACCGGATCAGCTGGCGCAGGAAGCTGGCCGGCAGCAGGTTCTGCCCCTTCGCCTCTTCCTCGAAGATGATCTGGGTCAGGACGGGCTTTGTGATGTTCTCGCCGGTCTTCGCATCGAAGACGACGAACTCGGCGCCCTCCTTGACCATCTGGCACAGCGTGTCCAGGGTGACATAGCTGGAGGTCGCGGTATTGTAGAGACGCCGGTTCGCGTACTTCTTGATGACAATGGGTTCCGGTGAAGTCTCGGCGGACATTGTGCTCACGCGGTGGACCCCCCGCAAAAATGCTGCAATGCAACCAACAATCTGCCATTTCAGTCACAATTGGGCGGCAGGCGCAAGCGCAATGATCGCAGATTCCGACAAGGCCGCCTGCCGTCGGGCCCGGGGCGCCCGCCGTCGCGACCGTCCGGGCGGGCCGTCCGGCGGCGCCGCAACGTGGTGAGCAGGCGCAAGGGCGGCACGCCGCCGAAGGATGCCAGCCCGCAGGAGCCTGCCGCCATGCCGGACGCGGCCGCGGTCCGGGACCTGGCGGAGCGTTTCCTGGATCTCTGGCAGCGCCAGGCGACCGCGCTGATGGACGATCCGGCAATGGCCCGGGGCATGGCACAGTGGATGAGCCGGGCGCCGTCGATGATGGCCGGGGCAACCGGCGCGGCAGCCACCGGGATCGACCCGGCCGGCGGCGGGAAGGATGAAGCGGATGGCGCTGCAGGGGAGCGCGGGGATGGCGGCAGGCCGCCGGCGGCAGGGCGCGGCGCAGGCCGGGAGCCCGCAGGAGGGCCCGCCGCGATGGCCGGTGCCCCTGCCGCTGCACCTGGCGCTGAGCAACCTGATCCTGGGGAGCTCCTGCGCCGCCTTGCCGCTTGCGAGGAGCGGATCGATCAACTGGAGTCCCGCCTGTCGCGACGCCGCCGCTGACCTGCAGCCGCTGCTGCAGGCCTGCCCGCCGGAGCAGTTGGGCCCGGCAGTGCTGCAGGCCGCGCTGGACCGCCTCGCCCGGGTCCAGGCCGGCATCGAACGCTATGCCGCGACACCGGCGGCCCGCCCGGATCCCGTCGGGCCGGTGATCTGGCAATCGGGCACCACGCGGCTCCATGACGGGGCGCCAGGCCTGGCCGGAAGCGCCGCGCCGCATGTCCTGCTGGTGCCGTCGCTGATCAACCGGGCCTATATCCTGGCACTCGGGCCGGAGCGCGGGCTGGTCGGCCATCTGGCGGCGCAGGGCATCCGGCCCCTGCTGCTCGACTGGGATGCGCCGGGGGCCGAGGAGCGGCTGTTCGACGTGGCGGGCTATGTGGAACAGCGGCTGCGCCCCGCGCTCGACCTGGCATCGCGCGCGGTCGCCGCCGGCGGCCGGCCGCCGGTGATCCTGGGCTATTGCATGGGCGGCATGCTGGCGCTCGCCGGGCTGCTGCGCGAGGCGGCGCCGGCGCGCCTCGCCTCCGGCCTGGCGCTGGTCGCCACACCCTGGGACTTCGCGGCGGACCCGCTGTTCGCGGCGGTGGGCGAGATGATGTCCGGCCAGGAGGCGGCGATGCGCGCCTGGCTCGGCCGTACCGGCGCGCTGCCGCCGGAATTCCTGCAGGGGCTGTTCGTGCTGCGCGACCCGGCCCTGCCGCTGCGCAAGTTCGGCGGTTTCGCCGCCATGCCGGACGACGGTCCCCAGGCGGCGGCGTTCCGCGGGCTGGAAGGCTGGGCCAATGACGGCGTCCCGCTGGCCGGGCCGGCCGCGGAGGATTGCCTGTTCGACTGGTTCGGGCGCAACGCACCTGCTCGCGGCGCATGGCATGTCTGCGGCACGGTCATGCGGCCGGAGGCGCTGGCCCTCCCGGCCTTTGCCGCCATCGCCGGCCGCGACCGGCTGGTGCCGCCGGCCTCTGCCGCGGCCCTGATCGACCGGCTGCCGGATGTCGCGACCCTGCAGGTGGCCGGCGGCCATGTCGGCATGGTGGCCGGGCCCGGGGCGGCGGAGGGCCTGTGGCGACCCCTGACGGAGTGGGTATTGGCCCGCTGCAGTGCAGCGTGATTGAATGCGCGCGACAGGAGCGCCACATCGGCTCCAGGTGCATGCACAGGTAATTCGCGGTCGCAGGGCGTTCGCGCCCGGGACCGGGGCCGGGGCGTCCGCCACGGCCATCGCCTGGGAAAGCGCCGGTTTGCCCCGCCGGGCCGGTGGCGCCCGCAAACGGACAGGGACGACGGGCCGGCAGGGCAGGGCCGCGCTTTCGCGGGCCGCGCTGCGGCAGGCCAGACAGGAGGAGAACCGTCATGAGTGAAGAGATCGTCATCGCATCCGCGGCACGTACGCCGGTGGGATCGTTCAACGGCGTGTTCGGCACGGTGCCCGCGCATTATCTGGGCCAGGTGGCGATCGAGGCGGCGCTGGAGCGCGCCAAGGTCGACAAGTCCGACGTGACCGAGGTGATCCTGGGCCAGATCCTGACCGCCGCGCAGGGCCAGAATCCGGCCCGGCAGGCCAGCATCAATGCGGGCATTCCGGTCGAGGTGCCGGCCTGGGGGGTCAACCAGCTCTGCGGCTCCGGCCTGCGGTCGGTCGCGCTGGGCTACCAGGCGCTGGTCAATGGCGATGCCAGCATCGTCGTCGCCGGCGGGCAGGAAAGCATGAGCCAGGCCCCCCACGCGCAATACCTGCGCGCCGGGGTGCGGATGGGCAATGCCGAACTGGTCGACACGATGATCCGCGACGGCCTGTGGGATGCCTTCAACGGCTATCACATGGGCAACACCGCGGAGAATGTCGCCAGGCAATGGCAGATCACCCGCGAGCAGCAGGACGAGTTCGCCGTGCGCAGCCAGAACAAGGCGTCCGCCGCGCAGAAGGCCGGCCGCTTCAAGGACGAGATCGTCCCCGTGACGGTGAAGCATCGCAAGGGCGAGACGGTGGTTGCCGACGACGAGTATATCCGCCACGACGTCGACATCTCGACGATGCAGAAGCTGCGCCCGGCCTTCGAGAAGGAGGGCACGGTGACCGCGGCCAATGCCTCCGGCATCAATGACGGTGCCGCAGCCGTGGTGATGATGACGGCGGCGGAGGCGTCGCGGCGCGGCCTCACCCCGCTTGCCCGCATCGTGTCCTGGGCGCAGGCCGGCGTGGACCCGTCGATCATGGGCTCCGGGCCGATCCCTGCCTCGCGCCGGGCCCTGGAAAAGGCCGGCTGGTCCGTCGAGGACCTGGACCTGGTGGAGGCGAACGAGGCCTTTGCCGCCCAGGCCTGCGCGGTCAACAAGGATCTCGGCTGGGATCCCGACCGGGTCAACGTCAATGGCGGCGCGATTGCGATCGGGCATCCGATCGGCGCCTCCGGCACGCGGGTCCTGACGACCCTTCTGTTCGAGATGCAGAAGCGCGACGCGAAGAAGGGCCTGGCGACCCTGTGCATCGGCGGCGGCATGGGCATCGCCATGTGCCTCGCCCGCGACTGAGCCTGCCACGCCGCTTGCGACCAGGGGTCGCAAGCGGCCGCATGCGCGCCCCTTTCTCGCGCCCCCGGCCGGGTTTCGCACCCCGTTCCGGGGGCGTTTCATGTTATCGTCGCCAACGCCGGCCAGGATTGCGAAACCGGATCGGCGAACAGGGAAAGGGAGAAAACAGATGGCACGCATTGCTGTGGTCACCGGCGGAACACGCGGGATCGGTGCGGCAATCTCCACCGGGCTCCGGGATGCCGGCTACACCGTCGTGGCCAATTATGCCGGCAACGACGAGCGGGCGAAGGCCTTCGAGGCGGAGACAGGCATCCGTGCCATGAAATGGGACGTGTCCGACTTCCAGGCCTGTGCCGACAACCTGAAGGCGATCGAGGGCGAGTTCGGCTCGATCGACGTGCTGGTGAACAATGCCGGCATCACCCGCGACGCCACGATGCACAAGATGAGCCACGAGGACTGGCAGAAGGTCGTCGACACCAATCTGGGCGGCTGCTTCAACATGTGCCGCGCCGCCATCGACGGCATGCGCGCCCGCAGTTTCGGCCGGATCGTGAACATCGGCTCGATCAACGGCCAGGCCGGGCAATATGGCCAGGTCAACTATGCCGCGGCGAAATCCGGCATCCACGGCTTCACCAAGGCGCTTGCCCAGGAAGGCGCCGCCAAGGGCATCACGGTGAACGCCATCGCGCCGGGCTATATCGACACCGACATGGTGGCTGCGGTGCCGCCGAACGTGCTGGAGAAGATCGTCGCGCGGATCCCCGTCGGCCGCCTCGGCAAGGCGTCGGAGATCGCGCGCGCGGTCCTGTTCCTGGTCGCCGACGATGCCGGTTTCGTCACCGGCTCGACCATGTCGGTCAACGGCGGCCAGCACATGTACTGACGCCGGCCCGGGGGGTCGGCCGGCCGGCCGATCCCCGGCCGCTCCGCTAGCGGGGCAGTATCCCCGTGCCCCAGCGGGTCTTCGACATGAACTGCCAGAAGATCGCCAGCAGCGGCAGCAACAGGGCGTAGTTGATGGTGATCGCCGCCAGCTCCGTCCATTCGTCGCCGTGCAGCAGGGTCAGGAAGATGGCAGGGCCCGGGCCCTGCAGCCCGATCAGGGTGCTGGCCAGCAGCGCGTCGTGGCCGCGCAGTCGCAGGACATAGTGGCTCAGCAGATAGACCACGAACCCCGCCGCGACGCCGCAGAAGATGATGCCGACCGCCACCGGCAGGCTGCTCATCACGTCGATCCGGTAGCTGAAATGCGCCTTCAGGCTCAGCGCATAGGCCGCGACGGTGGCATAGCCGATCCAGATCAGCACCCGGGTCGTCCGCGCCAGCCGCTCGCCGAGCGCCGGCCACATGAAGCGCATCGCCACGCCCACCAGCAGCGGCAGGAACAGCAGGGTCAGCTGCGACTGGGAGATGTCGCGCAGGCTGCTTTGCAGCAGGCCGGGGCTGAACATGCTGGTGGCCACCAGCATGTCGACCAGCGCATGCAGCACCAGCGCGCCCAGCACCTCCAGCAGCAGGATCGCCGCGACCGCCGCCGTGAAGTTGATGCCGATCAGGTAGAGCGCGGCACAGGCGAAGACGCCGCCGGGCGACAGCGCGATGATGACGATCGCCAGGACCTCCTGCTCGGCATTGCCGGCGACCATGAGGAACAGCAGGACCACCCCCGGCAGCAGGACCCACTGGCCGAGGCAGATCACCGCGAGGGTCCGCCAGTCGACATTTCCCCGGCGCAGGCTGGCGAGCGAAACCTGGGTGCCCATGCAGAACAGGATCAGGATCGCCATGCCCAGCGCGGCGAGATGGATGGACAGCGGGGTCATCTCAGCCTGCCTCGCAGCGCGGCTGGTTGCGGATCGGCCAGGCTGTGCTCATGTGCCGCCAGCGGGCGCCCAGCCCGGCGGCGCCAGCTCGAAGCCTTCGAACCGGAAGGCCGGGGACACCGTGCAGCCGACCAGGGTCCAGGCGCCGGCACTCGCCGCCGCCTGCCAGTGACCCGGAGGCACGACCGCCTGCGGCCGTTCGCCGGCCCCGAGGTCGGGCCCCAGCCGATGCCGGGTGACGGGTCCGGCGCCGTCGGGCGCGATCTCCAGGTCCAGTGCCGCGCCCGCATAATGGTGCCAGATCTCCGTGGCATCGACCCTGTGCCAGTGCGAGCGTTCGCCGGCACGCAGCAGGAAATAGATCGCGGTCGACCAGCCGCGCCCCGCCGCGCCGTCCCGGTCCCGCCAGCTCTCGACGAAATGACCGCCTTCGGGATGCGGCTGCATGCCCAGGGTCCGGATGATCTCGTCGGGGTCCAGCATGGCATATTCCTGTTGCGATCGCCCGCGCGGCCGGGCCGCCGGCGCGGGCCCTCCCCGGCGGGTCAGGCCGGCCGTGTCTCCGCCATGGCAGGCCGCTGGCCGACCGCCTCGAACCAGGTCGCCAGCTTCGGATGCGCGTCCCGCCAGGGATCATCGCCGTAGCGGAAGTCCAGGTAGCCCAGCGCGCAGGCGATGGCGATGGTGCCGATATCCCAGTCGGCGAACTGTCCGACATCGCGCTCCAGATGGTCGAGGCTGCGATGGATCGCCGCCCGGGCGCGCGCCTTGAACTCCGACGACTGCTCGGCCTCCGGGCGCATCGTCTCGTGTCGCAGCGGCACGGCATAGTCCATGATGCCGTCGCCGGTGGCCTGGCGCACCAATGCGCTCCAGCGCGCCGGCCCGCTGGCCGGGAACAGCTTCGGGCCGGCATGCAGGCTGTCCAGATACTCGCAGATCACCGGGCTGTCGAAGAGGATGGTGCCGTCGTCCAGTTCCAGGGTCGGCAGGCGGGCACCGGGATTGCGTTCGTGCAGGCCGGTGGCGGGGTCGCGGGGCGCGGTCACCAGAAGCTCGATCCTGTCGGCCAGGCCGGTCTCCCGCGCGACGACACGGACCTTCCGGACATAGGGCGAGGCGGGCGAGTGGAAGAGCTTCATGGCGATTCCCCTTGGAGCTTGGCTGCGGCCCGCGACACGGGTCCCGGCGACGTGCGTCCGGGCCGGCGCCACGGCGCGGGCGGACGATACCATCGGCGCGCAGCCATGGATATCTGGCTTCTGTACCCGGGGCGGCGCTGCGCGGCACCGCGCCCGATGCTAGTCTGCCCGCCATGCTGCGCCCCGACGTCATTGAGTTGCGAAGCTTCTATCGGACGCCGCTGGGCCAGTCGGCGCGGCGAATCCTGCGCGGCCGGATCCGCGAGTTCTGGCCCGACCTGCGCCGCATGCATGTCCTGGGCCTGGGCTATGCCACCCCGTTCCTTCGGCCGTTCGTGGACGAGAGCGCCCGCGCCGTGGCGCTGATGCCGGCACAGCAGGGTGTTGCGCCCTGGCCGCAGGGCGCCCCCGGCCTGGTCACCCTGGGCGACGAGATCGGCCTGCCGTTTCCCGATGCCTGCTTCGACCGCGTGCTGCTGGTCCACGGCATGGAGGCCTGGGAAAACAGCGCGGAGGCCCTGCAGGAGGTCTGGCGGGTGCTGGCCTCCCATGGCCGGCTGCTGGCCATCGTCCCGAACCGCAGGGGCCTCTGGGCGCGGCTGGAGCGCACGCCGTTCGGCCATGGCCATCCCTACAGCCAGGGCCAGATCGTGCGCCAGCTGCGGGCGTCGATGTTCTCCCCCCTGCGGCAGGAAGGCGCGCTCTATTTTCCGCCGAGCGAGCGGCGCTGGCTGCTCCGCGCCGCCAGCGCCTGGGAACGCACCGGCCGCCGCATCTCGCCGCAGGTCTGCGGCGTCTGGCTGGCAGAGGCCGAGAAGCAGATCTACCTGGCGCGGGCGCAGCGCAGCACCGGGCATCGCTTCGCCGCGCAGATCCCGGTGCCGGTGCTGAACCCGGCGCCCGCGGCACCGGGCCGGCCCTGACGGGGAATCGCACGAAGCGGCGTCGGCGGGCTCAGGAGCCCGGGTCGCGGTGCAGCAGGTAGATCGCCTGGCACGCGCGCAGGTTGGGCAGACAGCGCACCTCCGGCAGGCGGCCGTCGGGATGGCGCCGGCCCAGCCCGATGCGCCGGTCGACCGAAAGCCCCAGCTCCGCGCCCAGCGTCTCGAAATCGACGATCGTGCAGCGCCGGATATTGCCGCTGGCATGCCAGGCCACGCCGTCGACCTCCGCGGTCGGCATCTGCCCGCGCAGCAGAAGGCCCAGCCGCAGCGGCCAGTAGGCGTAATTGGTGATCGAGACGATGCCGTAGCGGCCGATCCGCAGCATCTCCGCCAGCACCTGGCGGGGATCCCGGGTGGCCTGCAGGGTGAAGGTCAGCACCACATAGTCGAAGGCTGCGGTCGGATAGTCCGACAGGTCGGTATCGGCATCGCCCTGGATGACGGACAGGCCGCGGGCGACGCAGGCATTGACCCCTTCCTGCACGATCTCCATCCCGCGGCCGGTGACCTGGCGGCGATGCACCAGGTATTCCAGCAGCTCGCCGTCGCCGCAGCCGATATCGAGCACCCGGCTGCCGGGCTCGATCATGCCGACGATCGGTGCCAGGTCGGGGCGCAGTCCGGGCGGGGCGGGTGCCGTCACGCCGGCCCCGGAAGGCCGCGGCGCTCCGCGCAGCCGTTCAGGAAACCGGCCAGGGTGGCGTGGAATTCCGGTTCGTCGAGCAGGAAGGCGTCATGCCCCTTGTCGGTCTGGATCTCCACGAAGCTGACATTGGCCGCTGCCGCGTTCAGCGCCCGCACGATCGCCTTGCTTTGTGCCGTCGGGAACAGCCAGTCCGACGAGAAGGAAACGACGCAGAACCTTACCGGCGTGCGGGCGAAGGCCTTGGCCAGCACGCCCTCATGCTCCGCGGCCAGGTCGAAATAGTCCATCGCGCGGGTGATGTAGAGGTAGGAATTGGCGTCGAACCGGTTCACGAAGGTGGAGCCCTGGTGCCGCAGGTAGCTCTCCACCTGGAAGTCCGCCTCGAAGCCGTAGGTGACCCGCTCCCGGTCCTGCAGGTTGCGGCCGAACTTGCGGTGCAGGGCGGGCTCCGACAGATAGGTGATATGCGCCGCCATGCGCGCCACCGCCAGGCCGGCCCGGGGCCGGACGTCGAACTCCAGGTACTTTCCGTCGCGCCAGTCCGGATCGGCCATGATCGCCTGCCGGCCGACCTCGTGAAAGGCGATGTTCTGGGCCGAGTGGCGCGCCGCCGTCGCGATCGGCACGGCCGCGTAGACGCGGTCCGGGTAGGCCGAGGCCCATTGCAGCACCTGCATGCCGCCCATCGAGCCGCCCAGCACGCAGAACAGCTGGTCGATCCCCAGATGGTCCAGCAGCATCGCCTGGGCCCGCACCATGTCGCCGACCGTGATGACCGGGAAGTCCAGGCCATAGGGCCTGCCGGTGGTGGGATCCGGTTCCTTGGGGCCGGTCGTGCCCTGGCAGCCGCCCACCACGTTGGCGCAGATCACGAAGAAACGCCGCGTATCCACCAGGCGGCCCGGTCCGACCAGCAGCTGCCACCAGCCGGGCCGGCCGGTGAGCGGGTGCGGGCTGGCGACATGCTGGTCGCCGGTCAGGGCATGACAGACCAGGACGGCGTTCGACCGCGCCGCGTTCAGTTCGCCATAGGTCTGGTAGGCGATGGCGAGGCCGTCCAGCGCGACACCGCAATCCAGCCGCAGCGGGGCGTCGCGGCCGAACCGCACGGTATCCTGCGGCCTGTCCTCGGAAATCGTCGGAGCATTCATGATTCTTCCTGCAGGCGCCTGCCGGCGGGAAACGGGCAACAGGGGTCGGGGGCGGCGGATATAGCGCGATTCCGCCATCCTGGCCATGCGCCGCGGGGATGGCCGGGACCGGCGGGCTGCGCCCCCTTTGATTTTGCGCGCCCGAGAGACTATCAGTTTGCCGCTTTCGCCACCGGCGGCAGCGCCCGGAGGGAAGCCGCAAGATGGGGCCGATGCAAGATGGCGGAAAAGCCGCGTTCTCTTGAAACATTGCGCAAGGAACTGGACGATCTGGACCAGGATCTTGTCGCCCTGCTGCGCCGCCGCGCCACCCTGGTGCAGGAGGTCGGCCGCAGCAAGGGCGCCGGCCGCGGCCGCGGCAATGCGGCCGGCAACGGCTTTTTCCTGCGGCCCGGCCGCGAGGCGGCGATCCTGCGCCGGCTGGCCGACAGCGATTCCGCGCCACTGGAGCGGGGCCATCTGCTGCGCATCTTCCGGGAAATGATCGGCAGCCTCTACAGCCTGCAAGGCCGCATCCGGGTGGCGATCCATGCGGAGGAGGATCGGCTCGCGATCTGGGACATCGCCCGCAACCATTTCGGCGCTGGCGCGACGATCAGCTGGCACAACGACCCGGGCGCGGTGATCGGCGCGGTCAGCGAGAACGCCAACTGCGTCGGCCTGATCGCCACCCCCGACGACGAGGGGCGGGTCTACTGGTGGCGGCAGCTGGCGGCCACCGCCGGGGTGGTGCCGAAGGTGATCGGCGGCCTGCCGTTCTACGCCATCGACGGTGCCGCGCTGCCGCGCCGCCCGGCCTGGCTGATGGTCGGGCCCGGCCTGCCCGATCCCTCCGGCCAGGATGTCAGCCTCTTGTTCGTGACCGTGGAACTGGAGGAGATGAGCCGCGGCCGCTTCATCGGGATGTTCGCCGATGCCGGCCTGACCGCGCGCATGGTCACCGCCACCGCGGCCGTGGAGCGCGGCAGCGACCCGGCGGCGGGCGGGCCGCGGGATTTCCTGGTGGAGATCGACGAATACCTGCCGCCCGACGACCCGCGCCTGGAGGCGTTCCGCCGGCGTGCCGGGGGGGCCGTCTCGCATCTGGCGGTGATCGGCGCCTATGCGGTCCCCCTTGGCGCGGCTGCCGCGTCCGGCTAGGACTGAGCCCCGCGCCGGCGGGCCGGGCGCGACGGCCCGGTTTCCGGATCGAGACCGCCGCCGCCGCCGTCGGCAGCGCCCACCCACATACCCCATCGCTCCAGGACCGGTTCCTGGGCGAGTGCCCGCGAAGAGATTGCCATGACCCTGCCCGCCCCCCGTCCCGGACTGCTGGAGATCACCCCCTACAAGGGCGGCGAGAGCGTCGCCCAGGGAGTCGCCCGCATCCTCAAGCTGTCTTCCAACGAGAACCCGCTGGGTGCGAGCCCGCGGGCCGTTGCCGCGATCCGCGAAGCGGCGGGCGATGCGCATCGCTATCCCGATGGCGGCACGGGCCGGCTGCGCACCGCCATCGCCAGCCGCTTCGGCCTGCCGCAGGACGGCGTGATCTGCGGCAATGGCTCCGACGAGCTGATCTCCCTGCTGGTCCATGCCTATTGCCGGGCGGGAGACGAGATCGTCTATTCCGAGCATGGCTTCCTGATGTACGCCCTCGCGGCGATGGCGAACGACGTGACGCCGGTGAAGGCGCCGGAGACCGACCTGACCGCCAATGTCGATGCCCTGCTGGCCGCGGTGACCCCGAAGACGCGGATCGTCTTCCTGGCCAACCCGAACAACCCCACCGGCAGCTATCTGCCGGACAGCGAGGTGCGGCGCCTGCGTGCGGGACTGCCGGACGGCGTGATGCTGGTGATCGACGCGGCCTATGCCGAATATGTCAGCCGCAACGACTATGAGGCGGGCGCCGCCCTGGTGGCGGAGCGGGACGATACCGTGATGACCCGCACCTTTTCCAAGATCTACGGGCTGGCGGCGCTGCGGCTGGGATGGCTCTACGGGCCGCCCGCGGTGATCGACGTGCTGCACCGCCTGCGCGGGCCGTTCAACGTGAACGCCATCGCCCAGGCTGCTGGCCTGGCCGCGCTGGCGGACGATGCCTGGCTGGACAAGGCGCGGGCGCATAACGACTACTGGCTGCCGGAGCTGACCGCGGCGCTGACCGCCATTGGCCTGTCCGTGCCGCCGAGCGTCGGCAATTTCCTGCTGGTACGGTTCCCGGGCGGTGCCGCCCAGGCCGATGCCGCCAACGCTTTCCTGAGCCGCCGGGGCGTGCTGCTGCGGGCGATGGGCGCCTATGGCCTGGCGGATTCGCTGCGCGCCACGATCGGCTCCGACGACGAGAACCGCGCCGTGATCGACACCCTGACCGAATTCATGGCGGCCCAGGCGGCGACCGGATGAGCGGCCCGACGCCTGTCGGAGGGCCTGCCGGCGAAGAGCGCGATCGGACCAGCGAGGCCCCGGTGGTCGGTCACCTGGCGCTGATCGGCGTCGGCCTGATCGGATCGTCGCTGGCGCGCGCCGCCCGGGCCTACGGGGCGGCCGCCCAAGTCAGCGGCTACGACATGAATCCCGGCCATCTGGCGCGGGCGGTCGAGCTGGGGCTGCTCGACCGGGCGGCGGACAGCGCCGCAGAGGCCGTCGCCGATGCCGACCTGGTGATCCTCTGCACCCCCCTCGGCAGCTATGCCGCCCTGGGCGCGGCCATCGCCGGGGCCCTGAAGCCCGGTGCGGTGGTCAGCGATGTCGGCAGCAGCAAGGGCTCCGTGCTGCGCGACCTCGGCCCGGTGCTGCCGGCCGGTGTCACGCTGGTGCCCGCCCATCCGGTCGCGGGGACCGAGCAGTCCGGGCCGGATGCCGGCTTTGCCACGCTGTTCCGCGACCGCTGGTGCATCCTGACCCCGCCGGAAGGTGCGGCGCCGTCGGCTGTGGCGCTGGTCGAGGCCTTCTGGGCGGCATTGGGCAGCAAGGTGGAGAGGATGGATGCGCAGCACCATGACCTGGTGCTGGCGATCACCAGCCATGTGCCGCATCTGATCGCCTACAACATCGTTGCGACGGCGGACGACCTGGAGAGCGTGACCAAGTCGGAGGTGATCAAGTATTCCGCCGGCGGGTTCCGCGACTTCACCCGGATCGCCGCGTCCGACCCGGTGATGTGGCGCGACGTGTGCCTGAACAACCGCGAGGCCGTGCTGGAGATGCTGGCCCGCTTCACCGAGGACCTGACAGCCCTGCAGCGCGCGATCCGCTGGGGCGAGGGCGACCGGCTGCTGGAGCTGTTCACCCGCACCCGCGCGATCCGGCGCCAGATCATCGACGCCGGGCAGGAGACCGACGCCCCCGATTTCGGCCGGCGCTGAATCCGGCCGCCCCCGGCGGCCGGGCCGGCTACAGCACCGGCGGCAGGCTGAACAGGCCGACCGGGCCGAAGAACAGGCGGCCGTCCTGGGCGCTGACCGGGAACTGCACGGTGCTGCGCCCCTGGGCATCCTCGCGGGCCATGCTGCCCAGCAGCAGCTTCAGCAGGGCGATCTGGGTGCCGTCGATCCGCCGGGCCTGGGCGATCAGGTCCAGCAGGGCCTCGTAGCCGCCCAGGCGCACGGTGAAGGCACCCAGCGGCCGCATCTCCTCGTCCACCGTCAGGCTGCCCTCGCTGGCCAGGGAGGCCGGTCCCCAGACCAGCTTCAGGTCGGTGACGTCCACCACCCCGCCGGCAGCGCGCCAGGCCGCCAGGGCCTCGGGCGGCGGGCCGGGCGGCCATGCCCCGCGAAAGGTGGCGACCAGGTCCAGGGTCTCGATCTCCCGCCCCAGCTCGGGCGGCGCGGCACCTTCCGGCAGCTGCAGCAGGTCGACCTGCAGGGCCGCGTCGTAGCTGGCCGGGACGCCGTCATCGGGTGCCGGGCTTTCCGCGGTGGCGCCGGCCGCCGGGTCCGCCGTCGCGCCTGCCTGCCGGGCGCGCCGCAGGTGCAGCTGCGCGCGGGCGGCGGAAAAGGCGCCGGCCGGGCCGTCGCCCGCGATGGCGTGCAGGTCCAGGGCACCGCGCAGCGGCTGCCCGTCATCGCCCAGATACAGGCTGGCCTCCGCCTCGTTCGCCGTGGCGGTGACCAGGGCCGCCGCCCCTGGCGGCGCCCAGTCGATGCGCAACGGCCCATTGCTGCGGGCCAGGATATGGTTGGGCCGCCAGGGCATGGCGACGGCCACGGTCTCGGCTGCCGACAGGGTGGTGACGCCGTCCGGCGCGGCGTAGGTGAGGGCGGGCGCCTCCAGGGTCACTTCCAGCCGGAACGGGTAGCCGCCGACGGAGACGCCGCGATGGCGCAGCACCATGCCGTCGCCGCGGGCCGCCTCGCGCCAGTCCTCGATCCCCGCCTCGGTCGCTGTGGCGAGGGTGAACCAATAGGCTGTATACCCGCCCAGCAGGATCACCAGTACCCCAGCCAGAATGTAGTAGCGCATGCCGCCGTCCGTCCCTGTCAGGCCTGTCCGCAATCTTCCGCTCCGGCGCGTGACCCGGCCGGGCCGGCCGGTCCGCCGGGCCGGCCCGGCATCGTGACCGCCGCCGCCGCGCCGGACCCGGCGCCGCGCCCCGTCGCATCCCGGGTCGGGGTGCTGGCCGGGCCGGCGATCTTCGTCGGTCTCTGGTCCACCGGCTTCATCGCCGCCGGCCTGGCGCTGCCCTATTCCGGCGCGCTGACCTTCCTGGCGCTGCGCTTCGTGCTGGTGGTGCCGCTGCTGGCCGGGCTGGCGCTTCTCGCCGGGGCCCGCTGGCCCTCGGGGCTGCGCAACTGGCTGCATCTAGCCATCGCCGGGGTGCTTGTCCAGGCCGTCTACCTGGGCGGCGTGTTCATTGCCATCGGCCTGGGCCTGGGCCCCGCGGAAACCGCGCTGATCGTCAGCCTGCACCCGGTGGTGGTCGCCGTGCTGGCGGGGCCGATGCTGGGCGAGCGCGTGATCTGGCGGCAATGGCTTGGCCTGGCCCTGGGGCTGGCCGGGGTGGCGCTGGTGGTGGCCGACGGCCTGTCGGGCAACCTGGCGCTGTGGACCGCCTATCTGGCCTGCGGCGCCAGCCTTGCCGGCATCGCGCTGGGCACCCTCTACCAGAAGCGCTTCTGCGGCAGTTTCGACCTGCGCACCGGCAATGCCGTGCAGTTCATGGCCGCCGGGCTGGTCGCGCTGCCCCTGGCCTGGGGACTGGAAGGGCTGGCCGTGACCTGGAGCGCCGATTTTGCCGGCGCCCTGGTGTGGGCGGTCCTGGTCCTGTCGATCGGCGCGATCTCCCTGCTCTACTGGATGCTGCGGCGCGGCGCCGCCACCGCCGTGTCGAGCCTGTTCTTCATGGTGCCGCCGGTGACCGCCCTGATGTCCTGGGCGATCTTCGGCGAGTCCTTCGGGCTGGAGGAGCTGGCCGGCATGCTGCTGGCCGTCACCGGCGTCGCCCTGGCGCAGGCCCGCACCGGTGGCAGGCGGAAGGCATGAGCATGCGGGTCTCGCATCGCGCGGCCGAGATTGCCGGCCGGCGCCCGCTGCCGCCATTGCCGCAGCGCCACCGCGGCCCCCTGGCGCAGGCGGGCCTGTGCCGGCCGCTCTGGGTGTTCGGCTATGGCTCGCTGATGTGGCGCCCCGGCTTCCCGGTCGATGCGGCGCTGCGCGCACGGCTGTCCGGCTGGCAGCGGGCGCTCTGCATCTGGTCGGTGCATCACCGCGGCCGGCCGGGGGCCGAGGGGCTGGTGCTGGGGCTGCAGCCCGGCGGCCATTGCTGGGGCCTGGCCTATCGGGTGCCGGATCGCGCCCGCCGCTTCGTGCTCGACTACCTGACCCAGCGCGAGCTGGTCACGGCAGTCTACCTGCCGCGGCTGGTGACGGTGCAGACCGCCAGGGGCCGGATCCGCGCGCTGACCTTCGTCGCCGACACCGCGCATCTGCAGTTCGCCCGCCACCTGGGCGAGGACCAGGCCGCCCGCGTGGTCGCGCGGGCCTCGGGGCTCAGCGGCCACAACCGCGACTACCTGGCGACCACGGTGCAGCGCATCGGCAGCCTGGGCTTTCGCGACGAACCGCTGCAGCGCCTGCTGCGACGGGTGGAGATGCAGGAGGTCTGACCGCGAGGCGCCGGTCCTACAACTGTACCAGCCCCAGGCTCCGGGCGCGGGCAATGGAATCGCGATAGCCCTGCGGCAGGCGGAGATGCGCCAGCGCGGCCGGTCGGAACAGGCCGATTTCGCGATGCTCGCCGCTCAACCGGCAGTCGGCCGCGGCGGCATTGCTGTGCAGGGCGTAGGTGACGACGAAGACCTCCGGCGCGCCGGGCGCGGTGTCGATGCGGTACAGCCAGCTGTCGACGATCCGCGGCTCATGCGCTTCGATCGAGAGTTCTTCGCGGATTTCGCGGAGCAAGGCGGTTTCGGGGCTCTCGCCCGGCTCCAGCCGGCCGCCGGGCAGTTCCCATTCCGCGCGCTCGTTCTTCAGCAGGACCACCTGCCCGCCGAATGCCAGGACGCCCTTGATCGAGACCGGATAGCGCCCGGCGGGGACGGGGGGTGTCATCGCCCGGGGCGGCGGTGCCGGGCGCGGAAATCGCGCGGCGTCATGCCGGTGGCCTGGCGGAAGGCGCGGCTGAAATGCGCCGGATCGGCGAAGCCGACGGAATAGCCGATCACCGCTACCGTCTGGCCGGCCCGCGCCGGATCGGCGAGGCGGTCCTGCGCCACGGCCAGGCGCCGGGCGCGGATCGCGGCCGAAACGGTCTCGCCGCGGTCTGCGAATATTCTCTGCACATAGCGGCGCGACAGGCCGAGTTCCGTCGCGAGCATGTCGGGGCCGAGGTCGAACGCATCCAGCCGGGCATCGATCAGCCGGTAGAGCCGGCGCAGGTGGGTCAGCCGGACGGCAGTCTCGCCACTCTCCAGCGCGGCCGCCGGCGCGGTCAAGGTCAACGCCAGCAAGTCCAGAAGCTGCGGCACCAATGCAGCGGCCGCGCCGTCATCCAGCCGTGCACCCTGTCGCAGGATCGAGGTCACGAAGTCGACGAAGATGCGGGCAAGCGGCGCCTCCGACCGCATCGGCAGCGCGGTCAGGTCGTCGATCATCGGCAGGCGGTCACGCGCGGCATTGCCCTCCAGGCGCAGGGTCACCAGCCTGTCGGTGCGATGCTGCATGTACCGGTAGGCGTCGGCGGTGGCGATCACCGCAAAGTCCCGCGGGCGCAGGTCGGCCAGCCGGTGACCCTGCCGCAGGCCAAGGGGGGCCTGCAACGGGATCGGCAGGAAGTAGAAGTCGCCACCGCCCTGGGCCAGGTGCCGCCGGCGGCGATCGACCAGCATCGGGTCGCAATGCACGCTGCCGAAGCGCGCACCGGGCAGGTCGAGGATCGTCAGCCTGCCGCGGACGAATTCCCCGCCGGGGCTGACGAGGTCCAGCGGGTAATAGCTGTCATGGATCGCCTCCGCCCAGGCCGCCACCCGCCGGGCCGGTGCGACGGCGCCGACGTCGATCCGGCGCGCCCGGATTCCGGTTTCCGCAGTATCGGCCATGCCCATTCCCTCGACCCCCCCCCCTCCGCCGCCCGGTGCGGGGCATGATAGCCGATGCCCCGGCACCCGGCACCGGAAGGCGACCGGGGAAGGGCGGTCAGGACGGCGAGGCGCCGGCGATGCGGCCGGCCAGCACGCTCTGGTGCCAGCAGACCAGCTTCCAGGCGCCGTCCTGCCGCGCCCAGGTCAGGGTGAAGCCCATGAAGCGCTGCCGGAAGCCGGCGTCGCGGGGCTTGCCGCGGAAGGTCGAGAAGCCGCTGACATGGCCCATATCGCCAATCACCAGGACATTGGTCTCGCGCGGGATCCACTGGAAGAACTCCCACAGGCCCTTGCCCCCGCCGGCGGCGTGGAAGTCGATATGGTCGATGAATTCCGCCTTCGTCATGCGCCAGGGGTAATCCTCGTCGAGGATCTCGCAGGCCTCGTGGAACATCGCCCAGAAGCCGTCCAGGTCGCCGCCGTTCAGGGCGCCGTGCCAGGCCTCGAAGGTGGCCCGCAGGCCGGATTCGTCTGCCGTTTCGGTCATGTCCAATATCCCTTTTCCCAGGTTGGGGATCAGGCCGCGCGGACCTGTTCCAGGCCCGCCCAGCTCTCGCCCTGCGGCACGTTGAAGTTGAAGATTACGTCGAGTCGGGAGAACAGCCATTCCCCGTCGCGCCGGACGAAGGAATCGTCGTAGTCGCCGAGGATCCAGCGGCTGACCCTTGCCCCGTCCTGGTGGAAGGTGCAGGGCAGCAGCAGGCGCCAATGTCCGCGCGCCCTGTCGCCATCGACCTCGACGATGCCGTTCATGCCCAGATGGGCGCAGAAGGTGATGGTGGCCGACGCCCCGCCGAAGAACCGCTCGATCGCCGCGCGGCCCTCGTGGTGACCCAGTTCGGCATTGCTCCAGACCCCGTCGTCGACGAACAGCGGGCCGATCCTGCCGGCATCCAGCCCCTGGTCGTTGTACATCCAGTAGCGGTGCTTCAGCCGCGTGATCGCCTCGATCGCCTCCAGCCGTGCGATCCGGGCTTCCAGATCCGTATCCATTGCCGCTCCCCCGCTGCCGTTGCGGCCCGGTGACCGGGTCCGGGCCATGTCGGGGCCATGCTAGACCGGGCAGGGCCCGGGCGGTGCCGCGCGGCTTGGACCAGGATGTCCAAAAGACCCGCCGCAGGTGAACCGCGTTGCGCCGCGGTCACGGCCGGGTCGCCGGTACTGCAATCTGCTTTTTGTCTGGGAAGTCGCCGGAAACGCGACTACTCTTAAATCAAATGACAGGTCTTTTGCTCTGAGAGAGCAGGAAGTACCAATTAAAAATATATAAAATTGTATGCGTGTTGTTCGGCATGACCGGACGATATTGCGAGATCCCCGGATGCCGGGCGGCCGATCGGCTGCGGGGCGGCACCGGGTCCTGAAGCGGGCGGCTGCGGGGAAGGAAGGTCGTCCATGATACGTTCCGTGACGTCTGTCGCGGCGAGGCCGGGGCCGGCACATGCCGGCAGCGGCCGAAACGGCGGAGCCGTGCCGCCCGGCGGTTTCGATGCAGCCTGGCAGGAGGGGCGGGAGACGACGGGGCGCCCGCTCTGGGCGGTCCCGCTGGTGCTTGCGGTCTGGGCGATCGGCGTGCCGCTGGCGCTCAGCCTGTGGTGGAGCGACGATGGCGATGCGGCTGCCGGCGTTGCGGCCCCGCCGGCCGCTGTCTGTGCAGATTTGGCGGCACAGTTGGAGCTTGCCCTGAAAGGCGGCGACGCGCCCAGGGCGGCCCGCCTCGGTCACGAGCAGGGCTATCGCCGCTGCCCGTCGGCGATGGACGACCGGTAGCATCCCGGCGCGAGGCCGGATGACAGCAAGGGGGGCGGCAGGGCTCCTGCGGCGATGCCGTCCGGCGGCTGCGGCTATGCGCGACCGCCCGTGGTGCTGCGCAGGTTCTCCACCAGGATGCGGACCAGTGCCTTCACGAAAGGGTCGGCATTGTGCAGCTTGCGGCGCAGGGTGGTGCCGGGAATGGCGCGGATCTCGACATCGCCGCAGGCGGTGGCATTGGCGGAGCGCGGCTTGCCGTCGATCAGCGCCATCTCCCCGAAGAAGCCGCCGCTGCCGATCGTCGACAGGGTCCTGTCGTTCGGCGGGCGTCCGGTCCAGATCCGCACCTCGCCGCGCTCGACGAAGTACATCACATCGCCGTTCTCGCCCTCGCTGAAGATGTCCTGGTTGTCGCCGTAGTACAGCTTGCGGAACGGGTTGGCGTGCGCCGGATCGTCCATGCCGTCAACCGCAGCGCGAATAGCCGCAGGAGGTGCAGATGTCGCAGCCTTCCTGGCGCACCAGGCTGGGCTGGCCGCATTTCGGGCATTGCGCCAGGCCGGCGCCGGGGCGGCCCTCCTCCTGGCCGACCGCCTTGCGGTAGGCCAGCTGCTCGGCCCTGCGCTCCTCCGGCGGGCTGAGGAAGCCGATGTCGATCATGTGCCGCTCGATCACCTCGCCGATCGCGGCCAGCAGCGAGGGCACGTAGCGCCCGCGCATCCAGTGGCCGCCGCGAGGATCGAACACGGCCTTCAGCTCCTCGACCACGAAGGCGACATCGCCGCCGCGGCGGAACACGGCCGAGATCATCCGGGTGAGCGCCACGGTCCAGGCGTAGTGCTCGGTGTTCTTGGAGTTGATGAAGACCTCGAACGGGCGCCGCCGGCCATCGGCGACGATGTCGTTGAGGGTGATGTAGATGGCATGCTCGCTTTCCGGCCAGACCACCTTGTAGGTCTGGCCCGGCAGCGCCTCGGGCCGGTCCAGCGGCCGGGTCATGTAGACCACGCCGCCGGCCTCGAAGGCGTCCTTCGGCTTCGGCGCCTGCGCTGCCAGCGGCAGTTCCGGCTGTGCCCCTGCGGGCCGCACGGCCAGGGGCAGTTCCGCCTGCGCTGCGGCGTCGGGCGTCGCGCCCGCCGGCTTGTCCGGGGCCAGGCTCAGCACCGACCCGGTCACCGGGTTCGGGCGATAGGTGGTGCAGCCCTTGCAGCCCATGCGATAGGCCTGCAGGTAGATATCCTTGAACGCCTCGAAGGAGATGTCCTCGGGCAGGTTGATGGTCTTGGAGATCGAGCTGTCGACATATTTCTGCACCGCCGCCTGCATGCGGACATGCGCTTCCGGCGGCAGGGTGCGGGTGTCGACGAAGGCCTCGGTCAGCGGCGCCGTCTCGCCGCGCAGGCGGCGGTACAGGCGCACGGCATGGTCGGTGACCTCCTCCTCCCGCCGGCTGCCGTCGGGCAGCAGCACCGAGCGGCGGTAGGAAAAGCTGAACACCGGCTCCAGCCCCGAGGACACATTGTCCGCCAGCAGCGAGATCGTCCCCGTCGGCGCGATCGAGGTCAGCAGGGCGTTCCGGATGCCGTGCCGGGCGATGGCGGCGCGGACATCCGCGTCCAGTGTCGCGACATGGCGGCCGGCCAGGAAGGCGTCGCGGTCGAACAGCGGGAAGGCGCCCTTCTCCGCCGCCAGGTCCGTGGAGGCCAGGTAGGCGGCGCGCTGCAGGGCGGCCATCCAGCTTTCCGTCAGCTGCACGGCCCGGTCGCTGCCATAGCGGGCGCCGACCATGATCAGGGCATCGGCCAGCCCGGTGACACCCAGGCCGATGCGGCGCTTGGCCTTCGCTTCCGCCTGCTGCTGCGGCAGCGGGAAACCCGAGACGTCGATGGTGTTGTCCATCATCCGCACGGCGGTGCGGACCAGGTCGTCCAGCGCGGCGAGGTCCAGCGCGGCGCCCCCGGTGAACGGGTCGGCGACCAGCCGCGGCAGGTTGATGGACCCGAGCAGGCAGGCGCCATAGGGCGGCAGGGGCTGCTCGCCGCAGGGATTGGTGGCGGCGATCGTCTCGCAGTAGTGCAGGTTGTTGAGCTGGTTGATCCGGTCGATGAAGATCACGCCGGGTTCGGCATAGGCATAGGTCGCCCGCATGATCCGGTCCCACAGGTCGCGGGCCTGGACGGTGCGGAACACCGTGCCGTCGAACATCAGGTCCCAGCCGGCATCCTCCGCCACCGCGGTCATGAAGGCATCGGTGACCAGCACCGACAGGTTGAACATGCGCAGCCGCCCGGGATCCTCCTTCGCGGCGATGAACGCCTCGATATCGGGATGGTCGCAGCGCATCGTCGCCATCATCGCGCCCCGGCGATGGCCGGCGGACATGATGGTGCGGCACATCGCGTCCCAGACATCCATGAAGGTCAGCGGGCCGGAGGCATCCGCGCCGACACCGCGCACCGGCGCGCCGCGCGGACGAAGGGTGGAGAAGTCGTAGCCGATGCCGCCGCCCTGCTGCATGGTCAGGGCGGCTTCCTTCAGATGCTCGAAGATGCCGGCCATGTCGTCGGGCACGGTGCCCATGACGAAGCAGTTGAACAGGGTCACCCGCCGATCGGTGCCGGCGCCGGCGACGATCCGGCCGGCCGGCAGGAAGCGGAAATCCTCCAGCGCCGCGCGGAAGCGCGGCACCCAGGCGGCGGGCTCCGCCTCCGGCTCGGCCAGCGCCGCGGCAATCCGCGCCCAGCTGTCGGACAGGGTGCGGTCGACCGGCGTGCCGTCCGCCGCCTTCAGACGGTATTTCATGTCCCAGATCTGGCGGGAGATCGGGGCGATCTGCTGCTCGGGCATGGCGGTTTGCGGTCCTGCAGGTTTCCACCGGGGGGACGGCGCCGCGTCGTCGGGGCAGGTGCTGTCGCGGGACAGCTGCCGGCCGGCGATCGGCGCTGGCGTCGCCGCGATCCTAGCCGATCCGGCGGGGCAAGGTCAACGCGATGTTCCCGAAAAGTTCCTGGCGCGGTGCCGTCAAGGCGACCGCAGGAGGCCTGTCAAGTTATTGATTGGGCGGGGATTTCCGGAACGGCCGAGAAGCCGGCTTCCAGCGCAAGGCGATCGCTGCCGTCCTGGATCGCCGTCTCCAGCCGGGCGATGAACTCTGCCCGGCTCAGGCCCGGCGGGATCGGCGGGTGGAACTCCAGGAGGATCCGGCCGGGCCGCTTCATGAAGGCCTGCCGGCCCCAGAACAGGCCGGAGTTCAGCGCGACCGGCACCGCCGGCACGCCCAGCCGGCCGTACAGCGCGGCCACGCCGGCATGCAGCCGGCGCCGCTCGCCCGGGGCCACCCTCGTGCCCTCGGGGAAGATCACGATCGGCCGGCCGGCTTCGGCGCGGGCCTGCGCGACCCGCAGCATCTCCCGCAGGGCCGAGGCGCCCGCGCTGCGGTCGATCGGGATCATGCCGACCTTCCTGGCATAGCTGCCGTAGATCGGGATCCGCAGCAGTTCCCGCTTCAGCACCACGGCCGGATCCGCCAGCAGGCTGTGGAACACCATGGTGTCCCAGGCCGACTGGTGCTTGGCGGCGACGATGCAGGCGCCCTGCGGCAGGTTCTCCAGGCCGCGCACCTCGTAGGTCAGGCCGACGATATGCCGCAACAGCCAGTTCACCATGCGGTTCCACCGGTCCATGCCGCGCACGAAATGCATGCGGTCGCCGGCCAGCAGCGGCAGCCAGGCCAGGCAGAGCAGGCCGGTCACGCCGAAAAAGGCGATGTTGAACCCCAGGGCCCGCAGCCAGGTCATGGCCGGGCCGCCGGATCTGCCCGACGGGACCGCTGCCGCGCCTGTTGCCCGGCGCGCTGGCCGATCCGCGCCGGCAGCGCGCGGGACTGGCTGCGGCCCGGTTCGTCGGAGGGTGCCGGCGGGGGCCGGGCCGCCGGCCAGTCATCGCCGTCGCGCGGCGGCCGGGCGGCCTTCAGGGCATTCTCTGCCCGGGCCCGAAGCAGGGCGGCGACATATTTGTGGAATTCCCCGACCAGCAGCTCGGCGGTTCCCCGCCAGCGCCACCAGTCCTGCAGCCGGATCTGCTCGGGAAAGACGGGATGCGCTGTATAGGCGATATCGGGTGCGGCGCGGCGCAGCTCCAGCAGGCTCCGCGGCATGTGGTAGGCGGCGGTGACGACCCGCAGGCTGTCATAGCCGCGGCTGCGGGCCCAGTCGGCGATCTCGCCGGCATTCTCCTCGGTGTTGCGGGCCGCGAAACCCAGATCGACGCAGCAGTCCAGCAGCTCCGCCCGGCCGGCGACCTCCCCCAGCGCCGCCTTGTCGACATCGGGGTTCACGCCCGACACCAGCAAGCGGCCGGCAAGCCCGCGCTGCAGCAGGTTCAGCCCTTCGGTCAGGCGCGCCGGGCCGCCCGTCAGCACCACCACCGCATCGGTCCGGCGCAGGTCGTCGCTGGCGGCCGCCGGCAGGCCGGAGAGGAATTGCAGGAAGGCGCCGGACCACAGCGCGACCAGGGCCAGCAGCAACAGGGCGGGCAGCAGCCAGAGGCGGGAGGCGCCGGTTGCCGGTTGCCGGAACACCGGTCTGCGGGTCAAGAAGCGGCCTCCGCCAGCAGGGCCTCCACCGCCCTGGCGAGATCCTCGAATACCCGCACCGGCAGCAGGCCCGGCGGGATGCCGGCGGCCTGCACCCCGGCGCCGTGGCCGCTGCGGACCAGGATGCGGTCGCAACCCGCGGCATGGGCCGCCTGCAGGTCGCGGAGGGAATCGCCGACGAAGGCGACCGGTTCGCGGCCGCGACGCAGCTGCTGCATCGCCTCGCGCAGCATGCCGGGCCCCGGCTTGCGCCGCTCGCTTGCCGCCCAGGGCGGGTCCGGGGCGTGGAACAGGGCATCGATACGCGCCCCGGCCCGCGCCAGTTCGGCGCGAAGATGGCCGTGGATCTCCGCCAGGCGCTCCTCGCCGATGATGCCGCGGCCGATCGCACTCTGGTTGGTGCAGACCGCGACCCGATGGCCGGCCGCATTCAGCCGCGCCACCGCGGCGGCGCTGCCTGGCAGCAGCACCAGCTCCGCCGCCGATTTCACATAGTCGGGGCGGTCGACATTCAGCACGCCATCGCGGTCCAGCAGTACCAGCATGGTCAGACCTCGCGGCGCAGCGCCCGCATGACCGTCAGCCGTGCCGTCAGCGCGGCAAGCACGACAGAGATCACGGGGATTGCCACGATGCCCGCCCAATCGGTGGGCGAAAGGCGCATGGGAGGCAGCAGCGTCGCCTGCAGGTCCCCGGCCGTGCGGGCCACGGCAAAGGCGACCAGGGCGGCAAGGGCCAGGCCGACGATCGCGCCGCGCAGCGCGAGCGCCAGGATGTGCCACTGGAACTGCGCCGCGATGAACTGGTCGCGGGCACCGATGGTGTGCAGCACCGCGATGGTCTCGTGGTGATTGCCCAGGCCGGCATTGGTTGCGAAGACGATCATCGCGATCGTCGCCAGCGCGATCGCGGCGACAACCGCAAAGCCCAGTGCCCGCAGGGATTCCGACACGGCCGAGAGCTGTGCCAGCCAGGCGCGCGGGTCGTCCACGCGGGCGCCGGCGACCGCGGCCTCCAGGCCGACCGCCAGGGCCCGGCGGTCGACGGCGGCATTCGATTGCAGACGGACCTCGATCACGCCGGGCAGCGGCAGGTCCTGCAACAGGGCGGCGTCGCCGAGCCAGGGCCGCAGCAGGTTGGCGATGCCGCTTTGCGGCATTGCCTGCGCCGAGGCCACGCCAGGGGTGGCGCGCAGCTGCGCCAGCGCGGCCTCCAGGCGCGGGGCCGTCGGGGTGCCGGGAATCGCATCGATCTGAACCAGCAGGCGATCCTCGCCGATGGCCTGCCAGTCGCCGCCGGCGGAATCCAGCATCAGCGCCCCGGCCATCGCCAGGACGGCCAGCGCAACCATCACCGCGACCACGCCGGGCAGCGACCGGCCCGAGGTGTCGCGGCCGAGCTCCAGCAGCGGCGCGGGGCGGCGGCGGCGGCTCATGGCAGCCCGTCCGGGTGCAGGACCAGGGTGCCGCCCTTCAGTTCCATGCAGGGCTGGTCGAACTGGCGGATCAGGCCGGTGTCGTGGCTTGCGATGAGCAAGGTGGTGCCGATCTTGTTCAGTTCCACGAACAGGTACATCAGCCGCCGCGCCATCACCGGGTCGACATTGCCGGTCGGCTCGTCGGCCAGCAGCAGGTCCGGCTTGGCGATCACCGCCCGGGCGATCGCCACGCGCTGCTTCTCGCCGCCGGACAGCACCGACGGCCGGGCATTCAGCCGCTCGCCCAGTCCGACCCAGGTCAGCAGTTCCTCCACATGGCTGCGCACCTGACGCTCCGGCACCCCGGCGATGCGCAGCGGAAGGGCGACATTCTCGATCGCGGTCAGGTGGTTGATCAGGCGGAATTCCTGGAACACGACACCGATTCGCCGGCGCAGCCCGGGCAGGTCGTCGCGCGCCAGCCCGGCGATATCGTTGTCGAACATCGTGATGATGCCGCGCGACGGCCGATGTGCCAGGTAGAGCAGCTTGAGCAGCGAGGATTTTCCGGCGCCGCTGGGGCCGGTCAGAAAGTGGAACGACCCGGGCTTCAGGGTGAACGACAGGTCGTGCAGCACCTCCGGCTCGGGCCCGTAGCGCATGCCGACATTCTCGAACCGAATCACCGGCAACCCCCAGGCCAGAGGCGGGGCTTTCGTGGCGCGGGCGAAATTCTGCGACCCATTTTCCTGACCGGCATTCGTGCGACAGACCCTATCGTTACCACTGACACATATGCGTCCGCGGCGAGCCGGTCCATGCCTGCCCGATCCGCCCGCCCGATTCGCCCATCCGATCCGCCCACGCGATCCGCGGCGTCGCCGCCCCGCCCCCGGCCGGCAACAGCCTGTTCCGGCTTCGCCATTTTACCAGCAGCGCAACGGGAAGGATTGACGCATAATCCACCGCTTGAGTGCCGCAGGAAGTGAATCGCCTCATCATTCCGAGTATAAGCCTTTTCCTAGGTCATGATCGTCGCTTGTCCAAATTGCCAGACGCGCTTCAGCGTTCCCGCTCCGGCCCTGCAGCCGGATGGACGCCAGGTGCGCTGTTCGCAATGCCATCACAGCTGGTTCCAGGAGCCGCGCGCCGACCCGCAGCCGGCGCCGCGCGCGCCGGCGCGGGCACCCGCGCCGCAGCCGGCGCCCCGCGCCGCGCCGCGGCCGGCACCGGAACCCGCCCGTGCCGCCGCCGCGCCGCCGCGTGCCGCTGCCGGCCGCAGGCCCGCCACCCTCGCTGTCGCCGACGCCGAGGAAAGCTATGACGAGATCGAGGAGCCGCAGGTCGAGGCCGAGCAGGCCGCCGACTGGGACGATCCGGAGCCCGGCAGCTACGACCTGACGGAGCTGGACGGCGAACCGATCCCGCAACTGCCGATCCAGACCCGCGCCCGGGTCAACCGGAAGAAGGTGCAGAAGCGTTCCGGCCGTGCGATCGGCTGGTATGCGCTGCTCCTGGCGATCGTGGCGGTCGTTGCCGGCCTCTATTTCGGGCGGGGGCAGCTGGTGGAGCTCTGGCCGCCGATCGAGCGGCTCTACGTCACCGCCGGGATTCCGCTGCCGGCACCGCCGATCACGCTGGATTTCCGCGATACCGCGACCAGCTTCGAGGACCAGGACACCACCCTCGTGGTGTCCGGCCAGGTGGTCAATTCCGGCACCGCCCAACAGACGGTGCCCGCGGTGGAGGTGGTGCTTCTGGACGCCACCGGCACCGCCCTGGTGACCCGGGCGGTGAAGGGCCAGGCGGGCAGTCTGATGCCCGGCGAGAGCACCGGCTTCTCCGCGCGGTTCGAGAGTTTCCCGCCGACCGTCGCCGACCTGCGCCTGTCCTTCGTGCTGCCCGGGAAGTGAGGCCGTCCGGCCCGGCTGCCCCGCCGGGCGGGCAGGCCCGGCCGCCCGGCGCCGACAGGCGTCGCGGTCAGAACCGGCGCAGCAGCCGGTCGATATAATCCAGCTCGGTATCGGGGCGGAAGCGCTCGCCGGAGCGCCGGTAGAGCTCCTCCAGGATTTCCCGCGCGCGCTGCAGGTCGGCCTGCTCCGGCACCTTCGTGGAGCTGCCATCCTCCCACTCGCCCGGCATCGGCCGGCCCAGCGGGTCCTGGCTGTTGGCACCGCTCGGGCTCATCGCCTCGGTATCGCCGTCGCCGCCGCTGTTCAACTGGTCGGCCATCTGGTCCATCAGTCCGCGCATGCCCTGCCGCAGCTGGTCCAGCGCATTGCTCTGCTCTTCCGCGGCAATCCCGGGCGCACCGCCCTTCAGGGCGTCGCGTGCCGCACCCATGGATTGGTCGGCGCGGCCGAAGGCCTCGGGCAGGACGCCTTCGCCGTTGCCCAGCCGGTCAAGCAGCTTGCCCAGGCGCCGCCGCAGCTCCTCCTGGCTCTGCGCATCGCCGGCCAGGCCCTGCCCCATGCCCGGGCGATTGCCTTCGCCCTGCTGTCCGGGCATGCCCCGTTCGCCCGGCTGCCCGCCCTGCTGCCCCGGCATCTCGCGGCCCTTCATGCCCCGCTGGTTCTGGCGGAACGACCGGTCCAGCAGCTGCTGCTGGTCGCGCAGGATCTCCGACAGTTCCTCCAGGGTGCGCTGGCCGCGCATGGCGCCGCGCGGATCGCTCATCACCCGGCCCTGCTTCAGGTTCTCCAGCATCCGGCCCAGTTCCGACAGCATCTCGCGCGCGGCGTCGCGGGCGCCGCCCTTGGCCAGCTCCTGTGCCCGTTCCAGCATGCGGCGCAGCTGATCGCTGCCCAGCATGCGGCTCTGCAGCTCCTCCGTGGGGATCTCGGAGAGCTCGTCCATGTTGCGCAGCGCCTGCTCGGTCATGGCCTGCAGGAACTTGTCCATGGCCTCCTGCAGTTCCCGCATCAGTTTCTCGATCTCCGCCTCGGACGCATTGCGCGCAAGCGCTTCCATCAGGCGGCGCTGGGCAGAGCGCAGCGCACGCTCGGCCAGCGACAGGTCGCCATCCTCCAGCCGCAGGGCGGTGTCCCAGAGCAGGTCCTGCACCGAGGACACGCTCTCGCTGGCCGGCGCATGGCGCAGCCGGGCAGTCGCCACGCCCAGGGCGAGCGACACGACCGGATCGTGGTCGAACGTGTCGGGGATGGTGGAGATGCTGTTGAGCGCCAGGGTGGCGCGGTCGATCTCCGGAACCGCGTGTCCCAGCTCCCGCCGCTGTTCCACCAGCGCCCGGGCGACGGGATGGGTGAACGCGCGCTGCGGCAGGACCAGGGAGACGGTCCGGCTGCGGCCGGTCTGGCCGGCCTCGTCGGTCGCGATCAGGGTGACGCCGATCTCGCGGCCCGCCCAGGGATGCGCCGTCAGGTCATGGAACGACAGCTCTTTCGCCCGGGTCGGGCGCAGGCCGGGCAATTGCAGCTCGAGCATCATCACCTGGCCGGCATCGTCGGTCGGCACGATCTCCGCCTCGACCGCCGCCAGGCCGTAATCGTCCTGCGCCACATAATGCAGTTGCAGGGCATCGCGGACGGTGCCCGCCGGCGCGTCGGCAAAGGCGATCTCCGGCGGGGCATCGGGGCGGACGGCGATCGGCCAGCGCGCCAGGATGTCGCCGCCGGCGCGCACTTCGAGGCTGCGTCCCTGCGCGATGCGGGCCTCGACCTGCTGGTTGGCCGGGTCGACCCGCTCGAACGGCTCTGTCCGCTCGTTGACGGCCAGGACCAGCTCCTGCGGCGCGTTGTTCACCCGCAGGGTGAGGACACTGCCCTCGGGCACGGCGATCGCCCTGGGCGGGTCGGCTGGCGCCGCGCCAGGCAGGCGCGCGGCCGGCGCCAGAAGGCCGTCCGCATGCAGCACCGGCACGCCGTCCTTGGTCAGGAAGATCGGTGCGGCCTGGGTATGCTCCGGCGGGGTGATCCAGCCATCGATGGAGGGCAGGCTGACTTCCGCCACCGCGAATGAGGGTTGGAAGGCGCTGGCCATGCGATGCGGGATGCGCCAGCCGGCGAAGGCCAGGGCGATCACCAGCACCAGGCCCAGCGCCGCGCGCAGGGCCCAGGGGTCGATCCGCGCCCAGCCGGCGTCCGGCAGGGGCGGGCGGGTGCCGCGCAGCCGCTCGGCAACGCGCCGCTGATGCTCCGCCCAGAGCGCCTGTGCCTCCAGGGTCCGCGGCGTTCCGGCCGCACTGCCGCCCTGCAACGGGTCGAGGCGGTCCTGCAGGGTCGAGAGCGGCCGGTGGTCCAGGCGGTTGGCCAGCTCCAGCCGCCGGCGGGCCTGTGCCCGCGTCGGCCAGCGCAGGGTGACGATGGCCCAGATCAGCGCGGCGGCCAGCGCCAGGGCGAACAGCGCCAGCGCGGCGGCATGGCCATAACCGCCCAGCAGGGCCCAGAGGTCGAACAGCGACAGGATGGCGAACAGGGCCGCGACCCCGAAGGCCGGGGCGAGCCGCGGCCAGAGCTGTTCCCAGACCAGTGTCCAGAATGTCAGTGTGACCCGGCGCTCCAGCGCCGCACGGCGCTGGCTGAAAGGATCCCGGACGGCCCGGTCCCCGGTCGGCTCCCCGGTCAGCGCTCCGGGCCTGCGATCGCGGCCGCCTGCGTCACCGTCTGTTCCATCGGTCATCTGGGGGATCGTCCTCGCTACCTCGCCACCGGCCAACCGGACCGTCTGCGTCCCGGCCGGGCTGCCGGTCCGGCCGTCCACGCCATGCCACCTGCGCCAACCGCTGCTCCCCCAAGCACCAGATGGCGCGCGCCCGGCCTAAGTCGAGCCTTGCCCCGGCGCCTCGTCCTCCAGCCAGTCGGGCAGGGCTTCCAGCGCCGTCATCTCCGCCAGGCTGGGCCGCCGCCGGACGATCGCGAACCGCGCCCCGTCGACCAGCACTTCCGGCGCCAGGGGCCGCGCATTGTAGGTCGAGGCCATGACCGAAGAATAGGCGCCGGCGGACATGACGGCGAGTAAAGAGCCCGCGACCGGCTCGGCCATCGCGCGGTCCTGCGCCAGATAATCGCCGCTCTCGCAGACCGGTCCGACGACATCCACCGGCACCAGAGCCGCCCCGGGCGCCGCGGCGACCGGCAGGATCTCGTGCCAGGCATTGTAGAGGGTCGGCCGGATCAGGTCGTTCATGGCGGCGTCCACCACCACGAAGGTCTTGTCGCCGCTATGCTTCACGTCGAGCACGCGGGTCAGCAGCAGCCCGGCATTGCCGACCATCGAGCGGCCCGGTTCCACGATGATCTCCACATCGCGCGCGCCGAACTGCTCGCGGATCAGGGCGCCATAGCCCGCCAGGTCGGGCAGCTGCTCGTCGCGATAGCGGATGCCGATGCCGCCGCCCAGGTCCACGGCACGGACCGGCAGGCCGGCGGCGCGCAGGTCGTCGATCAGCCCCGCCAGCCGCGCGAAGGCCTTGCGGTAGGGGTCCAGGGTGGTGATCTGGCTGCCGATATGGGCGGCGATCCCCATCGGGTCCAGCCATGGGTCGGCCGCCGCCCGGGCATAGGCCGGCTGCAGCCGGTCCAGCGGAACGCCGAACTTGGCCGCCTTGTGCCCGGTGGCGATCTTCGCATGGGTGGCAGCGGCGACATCCGGGTTCACCCGCAGCAGGATGCGCGCCGGCGCCTTCATTTCGGCGGCCAGCCGCGAGATCGTGGCCAGCTCCGTCTCCGATTCCACGTTCAGGTGCGCGATCCCGGCCTGCAGCGCGGCGGCGATCTCGACCTCCGTCTTGCCGACGCCGGAGAACACGATCTGCCCGGGGGCAAAGCCGGCGCGCTGCGCCAGATGCATCTCGCCGCCCGAAACCACGTCGGCGCCCAGGCCGGTCTGCGCCAGGCTGCGCAGCAGCGCACCATTGCCATTGGCCTTGACCGCGTAGCAGATCGACGCCGGCAGGCCCTGCAGGGCGGCCTGGTAGCGCCGCGCCGTCGCGATCACGGCATTGCGGGCATAGACGAAGGCCGGCGTGCCCACCTCTTCGGCGATCCGCGCGAGCGGCACGCCCTCCGCCTGCAACTGGCCGTCGCGATAGTCGAAATGCGGCGCCCCTGGGCGCGCGCCCGCCGGCTCGCCGGCGGAGGTGACAGGCAGGGGGTCGGCGCTGGCGCGCCGGGCGGCGGTGGACGTCATGATCGGGATGCTCGTTTCGCTCGTGTTCAGTCGGGATAGACCTTGGAATTGTCGCGCCGGGCGCGCGGCGCACCGGGGATGGTGTCGGGCGGAAAGGACGGATCGCCCTTCTTTCCGCAGGCGGCCGTGGCGACCGCCGCCAGACCGGCTGCGGCCAGGTGCAGGACCCGGCGCCGGCTGGCGGGGCTGCCCGGGGTGCGGGGTGCGGGAAGGGGGCGGTCGTTCATTCCGGGATCTTCCTCTCCTGCGCCAGGCGGCTGCGCCACTGGGCGACCTGCCGTCGCACCTGGTCGGGGGCGGTGCCGCCATGGCTGGTGCGGCTGCGCACGGAATTGTCGACACCGAGCACCTGGTAGACGCCGTCATGGATCCGCCCGTCGGTGCGGGTGAAGACCTCCAGGGGCAGGTCCTCCAGGCCGCAGCCGCTGTCCTCGGCCGCGCGCACCAGGCTGCCGGTGACATGATGGGCCTCGCGGAACGGCAGGCCCAGTTCCCGGACCAGCCAGTCCGCCAGGTCGGTGGCGGTCGAGAAGCCAGACCCCGCCGCCTCGCGCAGGCGCGCCGCATTCGGGGTTAGGTCGCCGACGATGCCGATCGCGACCGCGGTGCAGACCTCCAGCGTTTCGGCTGCGTCGAATACCGGCTCCTTGTCCTCCTGCATGTCCTTGCCATAGGCCAGGGGCAGGCCCTTCATGACGACCAGCAGGGTGTTCAGCGCGCCGATCACGCGGCCGGACTTGGCGCGCAGCAGTTCCGCGGCATCCGGATTGCGCTTCTGCGGCATGATCGACGAGCCGCTGGTGAAGGCGTCGCCCGGCTGCAGGAAGCGGAACTGGGCGGAGGACCAGATCACGACTTCTTCCGCCAGGCGCGACAGGTGCATTGCCAGGATTGCGCCGGCGGCGAGATATTCCAGCGCGAAGTCGCGGTCGGAGACCGCGTCCAGCGAGTTCGCCATCGGCTGCGCGAAGCCGAGCTCCCGCGCCGTCATCTGGCGGTCGATCGGAAAGGATGTGCCGGCCAGGGCGGCGGCGCCCAGCGGGCATTCGTTGAGCCGCGCGCGGGCATCGGCAAAGCGGCCGCGGTCGCGGCCGATCATCTCCGCATAGGCCAGCATGTGATGGCCGAAGGTCACCGGCTGTGCCGTCTGCAGGTGGGTGAAGCCCGGCATAACGGTCTCCGCATGGCGGTCGGCCTGGTCGACCAGGGCGGTCTGCAGGGCGGCGAGGCCCTCGTCCAGCCGGTCGATCGCGGCGCGCAGCCAGAGCCGCAGGTCCGTGGCCACCTGGTCGTTGCGCGAGCGCGCGGTATGCAGACGGCCGGCAGGGGCGCCGATCAGGTCCTTCAGGCGGGCCTCCACATGCATGTGGATGTCCTCCTTGGCGGGATCCACCTCCAGCTGGCCGGCCTCGATCTCACGGAGAATTTTGTCCAGGCCGTTCAGAATCGCCTTACCATCGGCCTCCGTCAGGATGCGTTGGGCGACCAGCATGCGGCAATGTGCGACCGAGCCGGCGATATCCTCGCGGAACAGCCGCCTGTCGAAGTCGATGGACGCGTTGATGCGCAGCATCAGCGCATCGGGCCCGCCGGCGAACCGCCCGCCCCAGGCGCTGTTGCGCCCGGCCGGCGCCGCCTCCATGCCGGGTTCCCCGTTGGACTCGGCCGCTGCGGCCCGGATTGGCGTGTCACGCGTCATGATCGATCACTTCTGGTCTCGAAGATTGCTGAAAGCTGCCGGACATGCCACACGCCCAGAACCGAATGCCCGCCCCCCGAACCGGGGTTTCCACCGGTCCGGCCGTCCTCTGGCGCGCCCTCTGCCTCGCCGCTGCCATCGCCCTGCTGGGTGCCGGCCCGGCGCAGGCGCGGCTGGACGACCTGGCGACCGGCGAGGTGAAGGACTTTAGCGTTGCGCTGCTCCCGGAACCAGCGCCGGAGGTCGATTTCGTTGCCGCGGACGGCGGGACGCGCGCTCTGTCGGCGTTCCGGGGCAAGGTCGTCCTGCTGAACTTCTGGGCCACCTGGTGCGCGCCCTGCGTCCGCGAGATGCCGTCGCTGGATCGCCTGCAGGGGGCCCTCGGCGGCGCGGATTTCGAGGTTGTCGCCGTGTCCGTCGACCGGGGCGGCATCGCGGTGGCGGAGGAATTCCTGGAGAAACAGAAGATCGCCAACCTGCCGGCCTATGGCGACCCTCGCATGCAGGGATTCCGGGCGCTGGGCGGCAAGGTCATGCCGACCACCCTGCTGATCTCCGCGACCGGCGCGATCCTGGGCCGCCTGGAAGGACCGGCGGAGTGGGATTCGCCGGAGGCCCAGGCGCTGATCCGCGCGGCCGTGACGGGCGGCTGAGAGCGGGCCGAAGGGGACCGCTAGCGGGTCGGGACCGGCACGTCGCCGGAATAGTCGTAGAAGCCCCGGCCGGCCTTCTGCCCCAGCCAGCCCGCCTCGACATACTTGGTCAGCAGCGGGCAGGGCCGGTACTTGCTGTCGGCCAGCCCCTCGTACAGCACATGCATGATCGACAGGCAGGTATCCAGCCCGATGAAGTCGGCGAGCTGCAGCGGCCCCATCGGATGGTTGGCCCCCAGGCGCATCGAGGTGTCGATGCTCTCCACGGTGCCGACCCCTTCGTACAGGGTATAGACCGCCTCGTTGATCATCGGCAGCAGGATCCGGTTGACGATGAAGGCCGGGAAATCCTCTGCCGAGGCAGGCGTCTTGCCCAGCCGCACCACCAGCGCGCGCACCCGGTTGAAGGTCTCCTCGTCCGTGGCGATGCCGCGGATCAGCTCCACCAGCTGCATCACCGGCACCGGGTTCATGAAATGCATGCCCATGAACCGGCCGGGGCGGTCGGTGGCGGCAGCCAGCCGGGTGACCGAGATCGACGAGGTGTTCGTGGCGATCAGGGTCTTCTCGCTGATGGACTTGCACAGCGCCTGGAAGATCTTGAGCTTGACCTGCTCGTTCTCGGTCGCGGCCTCGATCACCAGATCGCAGTCCTGCAGGGCCCCGATCTCCGTCGTGGCGTTGATTCGCCCCAGGGTGGCGGCCACCTCGGCGTCGGAAATCTTGCCCCGTGCGGCCTGCCGGTTCAGGTTGCGGTCGATGCGGGCGACGGCCTTGTCGAGCTGCTCCTGCCCCAGATCGTTCAGGACCACATCCAGGCCCGACAGGGCGCAGACATGGGCAATGCCGTTGCCCATCTGGCCGGCGCCGATGATGCCGACCTGCTGGATTTCCGGATAGATCCGGTCGCTGTCCGACGCATGCCGGCCGTGATGGTTTCTCAACCCTGCATCCATCTCTGCTCTAATGCCCTGGTCCGCGGCGCCCGCATGGTGCCGCCTTCATCCGTGCCCTGACTTTGTCTGTCGCGCGAAGCACTGTCGGGGCGTGTCTGCAAACTGGCGTCTCTGGCGGGTCAGAGCGCCTCTTCCAACTCCGGGACCGCCTTGAACAGGTCCGCCACCAGGCCGTAATCGGCAACCTGGAAGATCGGCGCCTCTTCGTCCTTGTTGATGGCGACGATCACCTTGCTGTCCTTCATGCCGGCCAGATGCTGGATCGCACCGGAGATCCCGACCGCGATATACAGGTCCGGCGCCACGATCTTGCCGGTCTGGCCGACCTGGTAGTCGTTCGGGACGAAGCCGGCATCCACCGCGGCGCGACTGGCGCCCACGGCCGCGCCGAGCTTGTCGGCGAGCTTCTCCAGCATCGCGAAATTCTCGCCGGACTGCATGCCGCGCCCGCCGGAGACGATCACCCGCGCGGAGGTCAGCTCCGGGCGATCCGACTTCTGCAGGTTCTCCGACACGAAGCTGGACAGGCCGGGATCGTCTGCCGCGTCGATCGCCTCGACACTGCCGCTGCCGCCCTCTGCGGCGGCGGCGTCGAAGCCTGTGGCGCGGACGGTGATCACCTTCACCGCATCGCCGGACTGGACGGTCGCCATGGCGTTGCCGGCGTAGATCGGCCGCACGAAGGTGTCGGCGGACTTGACCTCGATGATGCCGGAGATCTGCGCCACGTCGAGCAGCGCCGCGGCACGCGGCATGTAGTTCTTGCCGGTCGTGGTCTCCGGCGCCAGCACGGCGGCATAGTCGCCGGCGAGCTTCGCCAGCAGCGCCGCCACCGGCTCCGCCAGCATATGATCGTAGCGCGGATCGTCGGCCACCAGGACCTTGGTGACCCCGGCGATCTTCGCCGCCTGTTCCGCTGCCGCGCTGCAACCGCTGCCGGCAACCAGGACATGGACGTCCGAATCGATGGCCGCGGCCGCCGTGACTGTGTTGTAGGTCGGCGGCTTCAGCGCGCTGTTGTCATGTTCCGCAACGACGAGCGCTGCCATGGTCTGACCCTCCCGGGATTGAATAAGGACGGAGCGCGGCGCGTCAGATGACGCCGGCCTCGTTCTTCAGCTTGTCCACCAGTTCGGCGATATCGGCGACCTTCACGCCGGCCTTGCGGCCGGGCGGGTCGTTGACCTCGAGGGTCTTCAGCCGGGGCGCGACATCGACGCCGAGATCGGCCGGCGACTTGACGTCGATCGGCTTCTTCTTGGCCTTCATGATGTTCGGCAGGCTGGCATAGCGCGGCTCGTTGAGACGCAGGTCGGTGGTGACGATCGCGGGCAGCTTGACCTCCAGGGTCTGCAGGCCGCCGTCGATCTCGCGGGTGACCTTGGCACTGCCGTCGCCCGGCTCCAGCTTGAAGGCGAAGGTGCCCTGCGGCCAGCCCAGCAGCGCCGCCAGCATCTGGCCGGTCTGGTTGCTGTCGTCGTCGATCGCCTGCTTGCCCAGGATCACCAGGCCCGGCTGCTCCTCGTCGCAGATCGCCTTCAGCACCTTGGCCACGGCGAGGGGCTGAACCTCCTCGTCGCTCTGCACCAGGATCCCGCGATCGGCGCCCATGGCCAGCGCGGTGCGGATCGTTTCCTGCGCCTGGGTGGGGCCGATCGAGACGGCGATCACCTCTTCGGCCGTGCCGGCTTCCTTCAGGCGCACGGCCTCTTCGACGGCGATCTCGTCGAAGGGGTTCATGGACATCTTCACATTGGCCAGCTCAACGCCGGTCTTGTCCGATTTGACGCGGATCTTGACGTTGTAGTCGACCACCCGCTTGACGGCGACGAGAACCTTCATCGACAGCGCCTCTCCCGTAACCTGTTCAGTTTCCTCTGTTCCTTCCGCAACCCGCACATTTGCGCTGCACCGGCGGTCCCGGCTGGATCGCCGGCGCGCCGGTACGGGCGTGGCAGGAGCGATGCGGCGGCCGCATCCGGCAGGCAGAGTGCCGCGCGTCAGGTGCGGCCGGTCGCCGGACCATCCGGCGGCGGACCGCGCGACACGAGCGGCCGCTTTACCCGATCTCCGCGGCGCAAGCGCCTGAGATGTCCGGAAGAGCCGTACCACCACATCGCGGCGCGCCGGAAACCGACCGGCGACCGCGCTGCGTAAGCGCAACCCGGCCTGCGGCCGCCGATCGGCGACGGCGAGGCGCCGGATCACACTTATTGCGCTGCACCCTAGGAGCGGCCAGACAATGTGTCAACGCGACGGGCGCGCCTCGGGCCGCAGGACCGCGAACAGGGCGATGGCGAGCGCAAAGCAGAACAGCAGGGGGCTGAGGCTCGCCTCGAAACCGCCGATCTCCGCCGTTCCCCCGGCGTGGCGGAGATCGAGCAGGGCGCCGATCTCGACCTGCAGCAGGCCGCCGCCGAGATTGCCGGCAGCCGAGAGCAGGCCGATCGCCGTGCCGACCTGCGCCGGCCCGGCGAAGCGGCGGGCATAGGCCAGGGCCGTGACCGATGCGGCGGAGCCGACGCCAAGCAGGAAGGTGAGGGCGGCCGCGCCCCATCCGGGCAAAGGCGGCAGGAAGACCAGGGCAAGGATCGCGGCCAGTCCGACCGCTGCGGTTGCGGCGCCGATTCCCGCGGGCCGCCCGGTCCGGTCGGCCAGCCAGCCGACCGCGAGCGAGCCCACCCCAACGCCGATCGGAATCATCCCGGCGATGCCTGCTGCCATCGCGGCCGAATTGCCGAACGCCAGCTGGTTGGGCACGGCCCAGAGATCGGAATAGGCGAGCACCGGCCCGAAGGTCAGCGCGAAAAGGATCGCCGCCAGGAGGATCTCGCGATTGACCGCGGTCTCGCGCACCCGCTGCCACAGGGCCCGCCCGGCGGCATTGTCCGCGCCGTCCGGCGGCGGCAGCCATGCATCGGCAAGCCAGAGCAGCGCCGCCACGCCGATCCCGGCCGCCGCCATGATGTACATCAGGACGCGCCAGGCCTGTTCGGCATCCAGGGCGTTGGTCGCATAGGCCAGGGCGGCCACGGCCAGGGAGTACAGGACCTGCCAGATCCCGACCCAGAGCCCGAATCGGGCCGGCGGCACGACCAGCCCGACGATCTTGAGGGCGCCGACGAACGCGAAGGCCGACCCGAAGCCCATCACCAGCCGTCCCGCGAAGGCGAGCGGGGCGGACGGGGCCACGGCAAGCAGCAGGATGCCGGCGACGCAGACCAGGGTCGCCAGCGCCAGGACCCGGCCGGGCCGGTAGCGGTCGACGGCAATGCCGGCGGGGAGCTGCAGGAGAAAGCCTGCCAGCATGAAGATCGCGGAGACGGCGCTGGCGGTCGCCGCACTCATGCCCAGGTCGGCCGACATCGGCTTCAGGATCAGGCCGAACGACATGGCGACATAGACCTGGAAGACCAGGAGGGCGGTGGCGATGCCGATCAGCAGGGCGGTGCGTGCCGGACCGGCGGGCAGGGCGCCCATCTCAGCCGGCGACCAGCCGGCGCGCCAGCTGGCGCTGCCGGTCCAGCAGTGCCGGCAGGTCGAGGCCGTCGACGGCACCGTCGATCACCCGCCAGGCGCCGGCGACCATCACCCGGTCGGCGCGATGGGCGCCCGCCAGCAGCAGCGCGGCCAGCGGGTCGTCGGCGCCGGCGAACTGGATATCGTCCATCCGGAACAGCGCCAGGTCCGCGGCGCAGCCCGGCGCCAGCCGTCCGATATCGTCCCGGCCCAGGCAGCTTGCCGCCCCTTCGGTGGCCCAGCGCAGGACGTCCCTGTGGCTGACCCTGTAGCCATGCGGGGCGACCCGGTTGAGCAGCAGGGCCAGCCGGGCCTCGGCCATCAGGTTGGAGGCATCGTTGGAGGCGGAGCCGTCGACGGCGAGGCCGATCGCCGCGCCGGCTGCCTCCAGCTCCATCGTCCGGCAGAAGCCGGAGGCAAGCAGCATGTTGGAGGCCGGGCAATGGGCAATGCCGACGCGGGCAGCCCCGAGTTTCGCCACTTCGTCATCGTTGAACCAGATGCCATGCGCGAACCAGGCATTCGGCCCGATCCAGCCCAGCTCCTCCAGATAGTCGAAGGGGCGTTTGCCGAACCGGTCCAGGCAGAACCGGGTTTCGTCCTGTGTTTCCGCCAGGTGGGTGTGCAGCCGCACGCCGAGCCGCGATGCCAGCTCCGCGCTTTCCCGGAGCAGGTCTGCGGTCACCGAGAACGGCGAGGTCGGCGCCAGCGCGACCTGCACCATGGCCAGCGCTCCGGGGTCGTGCCAGCGCCGCACGACCGCCTCGCTATGGGCCAGAATGACATCCAGCGGCTGGACGACGGAGTCCGGCGGCAGGCCGCCATCCTTCTGCGACAGGTCCATGGACCCCCGGGTCAAGGTCACCCGCATGCCGAGTTCGGCCGCGGCTTCGGCCTGCAGGTCCAGGGCGTCGGCCAGGCTGTCGTTGAAGATGTAGTGATGGTCGGCGGCTGTGGTGCAGCCCGACAGCAGAAGTTCGCAGAGTGCGACCCGCGAGGAGGTCGCGATGGCGTCCGGCGTCAGGCCCGACCAGACCTCGTATAGCGCGGTCAGCCAGGGGAACAGCTCCTTGTCCAGGGCGGCGCGGCAGGCCCGTGTCAGCGTCTGGTAGAAATGGTGGTGGGTGTTGATCAATCCCGGCAGCAGGACATGGCCGCCGGCATCGTACTCCGCGTCCACCGGCAGGACGGGGGTCGCGCCGGACGGCACCAGTTCCGCGATCCGGCCGTCCTGCACGACAAGCCCGCGCGCCGCGCCGTCCGCAAGGATGGCAAGCGGGTCCCTGATCCACAATCGCATGTCGCAGCCTTCCCCGACCGGTCGATCCGAAGTCGAGGCTAGCCCCCGCAGGCGGCAGATGTAAGCGCCCTGTTGTCGCGCGGGCGCCAAGGGCCCGGGCATCACGTTAATGTTCGGTTAAGCCGCCCGGCCCTAGCCTGGGGCCCGTTCACTGTCTTTCAGTGCGTCAGCCCCGATCCGCACCGCGGATCGACAAGGGCTGGGGTCCGTTGGAGAGAGCCGGCAGGTGCCAGGGACGCGACGACAGACCGGGCAGCCTGCGGTCCAGCGCCGGACCGTTCGGAAGATCATTGGCCGTGCGGCGCTGCTTTTCCTGCCGCAGGCCGTTCTGGGCGGGCTTGTGCTCTACCTGCTGTTCGACCTGCAGGCGGCAGGGGTCCAGTCCGTCATCCAGGCGAACCAGGAGAAGACCGTGGCCATCGCCGCGCAGCGGGCGGCGGCCGGGCTGAAGGATGTCTATGCCGACCTGCGCTATCTGGCGGCACGGCCCGGCCTGCGGGATGTGCTTGCCGCGCCGCAGGGCGGAGCGCCGCCCGACCTGGCCGCCGACCTGCGCATGTTCGCGCAGCAGAAGGCGATCTACGACCAGATCCGGCTGATCGACAGAACCGGGCGGGAGCGGCTGCGGATCGACTGGAATGACGGCGCGCCTGCAGAGCTGCCGCCGGACCGCCTGCAGAACAAGGCCGACCGCTACTATTTCGATGAGATCATGAGCCGGGCTGCGGGCGGCATCTATGTCTCGCCGTTCGACCTGAACGTCGAACATGGCGACGTGGAGACGGAACCGCGGCCGGTGATCCGGTTCGGCACCCCGGTGGTCGACGAGGCCGGGCGGCACAGCGGCCTTGTCGTGCTCAACCTGCTCGGCCGGCCGTTGCTGGACGATATCGCCGCGGTGACGTCGGAGGTGCCGGGCCAGGACCAGACCTGGCTGCTGAACGCCGACGGCTACTGGCTGCTTGGGCCGTCGCCGGAGGTCGAATGGGCATTCATGTATCCCGACCGGCCCCAACGCTCATTCGCCGACACCTATCCTGTCGCCTGGCAGCGGCTGCGGCAGGGGCCGCCATCGGGGCAGGTGCTGACCGCCGGCGGCCTGTTCACCTATGCCCGCCTGTCGCCTGGCGACGAGCTGGCCCTGCCCCGCCCCATGCAGGTGCCCGCCCCGACCTGGATATTGGTCAGCTTCCTGCCGGCCGCAATCCTGACGCAACGGCGGCGCGACCAGGCCATGGACTTCATTCCCGTGGCCGTGGTGCTGGCGCTGCTGCTGGCTGCCCTGTCCCTGGCCATTGCCCGCAACTCTATCAGCCGGCAGCAGGCCGAAGCGCACCTTCGCGCAAGCGAGGAGCGTTTCCGCGCCCTGCTGGAATCGGCGCCCGACGCCGTGGTGATCACCGATCCCGACGGCCGGATCGTGCTGGTCAATGCCCAGACCGAGCGGCTGTTCGGGCATCCGCGCGCCCGCCTGCTCGGCCAGGCGGTCGAACTGCTGGTGCCGGCGGACCTGCGGGAGCGGCATGCCGGCCACCGGGACTCCTTTGTCGCAGCCGCGCGTGTCCGCGAAATGGGGGCCGGCCTGGACCTGCTGGGGCTGCGGGCGGACGGGACGACTTTCCCGGTCGCGATCAGCCTCAGCCCGGTGCGGACCGACGGCGGCCTGCTGATCGTTGCCGATATCCGCGACATCTCCGAGAGGAAGGTCGCCGAGCAGCGTCGCCTGGCCAGCGAGACACGCTTCCGCGCCCTCCTGGAATCCGCCCCGGATGCGATCGTGATCACCGATACCGACGGCCGGATCGTGCTGGTCAACGCGCAGACCGAGCGCCTTTTCGGGCATGCGCGCGAGCGGTTGATCGGCGCCGAGGTGGAAATCCTGGTGCCCGAGGCACAGCGGACCCGTCACGAAGCGCATCGGCGCGGCTACCTGAAGGAGCCCCGGGTGCGGGAAATGGGCGCCGGGCAGGAACTGCAGGGCCTGCGTGCGGATGGCAGCCGGTTTCCGGTGGCGATCAGCCTGAGCCCGGTGCGCACCGACCAGGAGCTGCTGATCGTCGCCGATATCCGCGACATCAGCGACCGGCAGCAGACCGAGCGCCAGATCCAGGCGCTCAACCGGCAGCTCAGCCGCGACAATGCGGAGCTGGCGGCCCTCAATCGCGAGCTCGAGGCATTCAGCTACTCCGTCTCGCACGACCTGCGCGCACCGCTGCGGGCGATCGACGGTTTCAGCCAGGCGCTGATCGAGGATTGCGCCGACCGGCTGGATCCGGACGGGCGGCAATACCTGCAGCGGGTGCGCCAGGCGGCGCAACGGATGGGACAGCTGATCGACGATCTGCTGAAACTCTCGCGGGTCAGCCGGCAGGAACTGAATGTTCGCCAGGTCGACCTCGGCAGCATGGCGCGCGGCATCCTGGCCGGCCTGCAGGCCGAAGCGCCCGGGCGGGTCGCCGAGTTCGACATTGCGGACGGGCTGCTGGCTGAGGGCGATGCCCGCCTGCTGCAGATCGCCCTGGAGAATCTGCTCGGCAATGCCTGGAAATTCACCGCCGGCCGGCCCGTGGTGCGAATCGCGTTCGGCAGCGAGATTGTCGACGGCGAGACTGTCTACCATGTGCGGGACAACGGCGCGGGTTTCGACATGGCCTATGCGGACCAGTTGTTCCGGGCCTTTCAGCGGTTGCATTCGGGGCTCGATTTTCCCGGCACCGGAATCGGCCTGGCCACTGTCCAGCGCATTATTCACAAGCATAACGGACGGATTTGGGCGGATGCGGTGCCCGACGAGGGTGCTACCTTCCGTTTCACGTTGTAGTTGAGTTTTTCCGGAGGTTGCGCCCGAAATGGCCATATTGCTGGTAGAGGACAATCCCGACGATGTCGCGCTCACCCTGCGGGCGTTCCGCAAGAACAACCTCAAGGATGAGGTCGTGGTGGCGAACGATGGCGCGGAGGCACTGGATTATCTGTTCGGGACCGGCAGCCATGCAGGCCGCGACCCCGCCCGGCTGCCGCAGGTGGTGCTGCTCGACCTGAAGCTGCCCAAGATCGACGGGCTGGAGGTGTTGCGCCGCATCCGCGAGGACGCGCGCACCCGCAAGCTGCCCGTGGTGATCCTGACCTCGTCGGTGGAACGGAAGGATGTTGCCGAAGGTTACCGGCTGGGTGCCAACAGCTATGTGCGCAAGCCGGTCGATTTCGAGGAGTTCGTCGAAGCCGCGCGCCAGCTGGGCCTCTACTGGCTGCTGTTGAACGAACCGCCAGTCACCGGGGCGGAGTGAGGGCGCGTGCGATGACGGAACCCCTTCGCGTCCTGATTGTCGAGGATTACCCACCGGATGCGGATCTGCTGCTCCGGGAACTGCGGCGCAGCTACGATACCCACCACCGGCGGGTGGACACCGCCGACGACCTGCACAAGGCCATCGACGACGAACCCTGGGACCTGATCCTCTGCGACTACACGATGGCCGGCTTCTCCGGCACCGAAGCGCTGTCCATCGTGCGCCGTCAGGGACTGGAGGTGCCGTTGATCTTCGTCTCCGGCACGATCGGCGAGGAGACCGCCGTCGCGGCCATGCGCGCCGGGGCGCAGGACTATGTGGTCAAGGACAATCTGAAGCGCCTGCTGCCCGCGATCGAGCGGGAACTGCGCGAGGCTGCCCTGCGGCGGGAGGCCAGGGTCGCGGAGGCGCGCCGGATGACCGCCGAATCCCGCTTCCGCAACCTGCTGGCGGTGGCACCGGATGCCATCGTCGCGGTCGATAGCGAGCAGGGCATTTCCATCTTCAATCGTGCCGCAGAGGCGGTCTTCGGCTATGCGGCGGCGGAAGTGGCCGGCCGGCCGCTGGAAATCCTCCTGCCCGGCGTGGCCGGCAGCCTGCCGGACCGGCCACGCCCCCCGGCGACCGCCGACGATGGCGCCGGGCGACGGCGCCTGGCCGTCCCGGGGGCGCTGACCGGGCGCCGGAAGAGCGGCGAATCCTTTCCTGTGGAGGCCACGTTCAGCCGCAGCGTCGAGGATGGCAGGGAGGTGGTCCTGGCGGTGATCCGGGATGTGACCCGGCGTCGGGAACTGGAAGCGCAGTTGCACCAGTCGCAGAAGATGGAGGCGGTCGGCCAGCTGACCGGCGGCCTGGCTCATGATTTCAACAACCTGCTGACGGTGATCATCGGCAATCTGGAGGCGCTTCAGGAGACGGTCCCCGCTGGCAGCAGGCCCCGCCGGATGGCCGAGCTGGCCCTGTCCGCCAGCCTGCGCGGCGCCGCGCTGACCCGGCAGTTGCTGGCCTTCTCGCGCCGGCAATCGCTGGAAACCCGGGTCCTGCGACTGAACGAGCTTCTCACCGTTACGATCGGCCTGCTGCGCCGCACCCTGGGCGAGCATATCGCGGTCGAAACCCGTCTGGCGGACGATCTGTGGACCGTCCGTGCGGACCCGACGCAGGTCGAATCGGCGCTGCTGAACCTGGCGCTGAACGCCCGTGACGCGATGCCCGATGGCGGCCGGCTGACCATAACCACCGCCAACTGCCAGCTGGACCAGGACTATGTGGCGGCGCATCCGGACGCGGCCATCGGCGATCACCTGCTGGTTTCGGTTGCCGACAGCGGAAGCGGCATTGCCCCCGACGATGTCGAGCGGGTCTTCGAGCCCTTCTTCACCACGAAGGAGCCGGGCCAGGGCACCGGCCTGGGGCTCAGCATGGTCTATGGCTTCGCACGGCAATCCGGCGGGCATGTCTCGATCGACAGCAGGCCGGGCAAGGGCACGACCGTGCACCTGTACTTTCCGCGGTCCGAAGATGCCGGCGCGGGCCCCGACCCGGCGCCGGACCGCGACACCCCGCCGGAGGTCGGCCAGGCGACGATCCTGGTCGTCGAGGATGACGACGATGTGCGGGCCACCACGGTGGCCATGCTGGCCGGCCTCGGCTGCGAGATCCGCGAGGCGACCCACGCGCGTGCGGCCCTGGACCTGCTGCGGGCGGGGCTGCGGATCGACCTGCTGCTGACCGACCTGTCGATGCCGGGCGGCATGTCGGGCCTTGAGCTGGCCGACCTGGCCAGCCAGCTGCTGCCCGGCCTGAAGGTGCTGATTGCGACGGGCTATGCCGCGGCGGACCTGTCGCCGGGCGGCCCGCGGGGGCAGGGGCCGGACGGCCTGGAAACAGGCTTTGCCGTGCTCCACAAGCCGTTCCGCCGGGCCGAACTGATACGGAAAGTGCGCGACATGCTGGGCGGGGAGGGCGAGCGGAAGCTCGACCGGGCGCCCTGACCGGCAGGCGGAGGGCCGCCGCTATCGGTTGGCGCCGGGCACCCAGAGCACGTCGCCCGCGCCGTCGCCGTTCAGATGGCGGCCGAGGACGAACAGCAGGTCGGACAGGCGGTTCAGGTATTTCAGCGCTTCCGGGTTCACCGGCTCGCGTTCGGCCAGCTCCGCCACCAGGCGCTCCGCGCGGCGGGCCACGGTGCGCGCCAGATGCAGATGCGCCGCCGCCGGCGTGCCGCCGGGCAGGATGAAGGAGTTCAACGGCGCCAGGCCCGCATTGAGCCGGTCGATTTCCCGTTCCAGCCGCAGGACCTGCTCCGCGACGATCCGCAGCGGCGGGTATCTGGGCGCCTCCTGCTCCGGCGTGCAGAGATCCGCGCCCAGGTCGAACAGGTCGTTCTGCACGCGTGCCAGGATCGCATCGGCGTCATGGCCGCCGGTGTGCAGCCGGGCCAGGCCGAGAACGGCATTGGCCTCGTCCACCGTGCCATAGGCGCTGACCCGCAGGTCGTGCTTGGCGCGGCGCTCGCCGTCGCCCAGCGAGGTCTGCCCGGCATCGCCGCCACGGGTATAGATCTTCGTCAGCTTCACCATCGGGCGACCCCGCTTGCTGTTGGCCCGGTCAGCGCTGGAACAGGAAGGCCGAGGCTGCGATCAGGCAGATCACGATGAACTGCAGCAGGACCCGCCAGCGCATCAGGAGGTTCGACAGATTGCCTGCATTGCCGGCCCTGGCGCCCCGGAACAGGTTCACGATACCCGCGCAGAGCACCAGGAAGGTCAATCCCATGAAGACCGGGATGGCGATGTCGACGATGTCCTTCATGACAGGAAGATATAGGCTCCCGGCCCGCGGATGCGACAGCCCGGCCGCCTGCCGCGCCGGACGCTGCGGCGATCCGCCGCTGGGCGGCGGCGGCTCCCGCTACGGGCGGCTCACGCCGCCACCGGCAGCCTAAGCCCTGACCGGCAGCGCCTGCGACGGCGCGAGAAGCAGGGACAGGCCGAGCAGGACGAGGTCGATGCCGACCAGCAGCGGCAGGACCCAGGCATCCGCGAACGGGCCGAGCGCCAGGACGATGATGCCGAAGGCAATGCCGGCCGTGCCGGCGGCCACGGCCAGAAGAAAGCCGATGCCGGAATCCCGCCGCTGCAGCAGCGCGACGCCCAGGGTCACCGCGCCCTGGGCGAGCAGCAGGATGCCGATGGCGAGGAGGCCGGTCTGCGGATAGACGATGACGATCGCCCCGCCGACCACCATCACCGCCGCCAGCACCAGCGAGAACAGCGAACGCGACCCCTGGTTCGCCGAGCCCTGGCGGGAGCCGCGGTAGATCCAGACCAGGCCGGCGCCGATGAAGCACAGACCGATCAGGACGGTGAGGCCGATGGCGAAGATGAAGGGAATCGCGATGCAGGCAAGGCCGACCAGGATGCAGACCGCACCTTCGGCGCGCGTGCTCGTTCCGCCGGCACGCTCTTGTGTGGCTGCCATACCGCCCCCTCCGTTCGTTGCCCCTGGCCGGGACCAGCGTTCGCCGTCACCGTCGCGCAGACAGGGTCCGCGTCCCGGGAGGCTGCAAGGATAATCGGTTTGCCGCGGCGCGGCCAGAAGCGGCGCCCCGCGCCGGCTGCGGCGACGTCATTGCCGGGGCCGCTCGGCCGATCAGGGCGGCGGCGGCGTCCCGCGGCGGATCAGCCAGACGCCGAACAGAACCGCGGCCATGCCGGCAAGGCGGGCAAGGGTGATCGGCTCGCCGAGGAACGCCCAGGACAGCAGGGTGGCGGCGACCGGCACCAGGTACATGTAGGCGATGCCGCGGGTGGTGCCGAGCCGGCGCAGCGCGCCGTACCAGGCGAGAAGCGACAGGCCCGCGCCGACCACGGCCATATAGGCGTATTGCAGCCAGAGCCGGGTATCGAGCATGTCGAAGCCGTGCGCTTCCCAGCCGAAGACCAGGGCCAGCGGCGCCAGCAGCAGCGCCCCGCCGAGGGTCGTCGTCGCCACCGCCGGCACCGCGCCCAGGCGGTTGGAAAGCGGTGCGCCGAAGCCGGAATAGAGCGCCCAGCAGCACGCGGCGGCGAGCCACATCCCGCCGCCGAGGAGATGCTCTTGCGGGATTTCCAGATGGCTGAAGCTGTTGTTGATCACGCAGACGACGCCGGCGAAGGCAGCGGCCATGCCGAGCCAGGCCAGCGGCCCGGGCCGGTTGCCGCGGGCGGTGTCGATCAGTGCGCCGAAGACCGGCGAGGTCGCCATCAGGATCGCCGCGGTGGAGGCGGGGATCAGCGGCAGGCCGAAGCCCCAGAGCGCATGGAAGGTGCCGAAGCAGACCGACGCCGCGGCCAGCATCGGCAGGTCGCGCCGCGCAAACCGCGGCCGCCAGCCGCGCAGCCAGAGGAAGGCGAGGATGCCCAGGCCGGAGAGCAGGAAGCGGCTGGAGCCGAAGGCGAACGGATCCAGCACCGCCACCACCGGCTTGGAGACCGGGAAGGTGGAGCCGAAGATCAGGATCGCGACCAGGGCGAACAGGTCGCCCTGGTTGAAGCCGCCGGCGACGGGGCGGGATGGTGTCTCGATGGCTATGGGGTCACCCGTTGCGGCTCGTCATCCCCGGCCCCCGCGCCGTTCGGCCAGCTTCGCGGTTGCGTGGAGTGTTGCGGAATGGATTCCAGGGTCAAGCCCTGGAATGACGAGTCGGGGTGAGGACAGCACATCTCACGCCAGCAGCAGGCAAGCTCCGTCATCCTCGGCCCCCGAGCCGAGGATCCATTCCGCCGGCCTCGCCGAGCCGCCGCGGGCGTCAGCCGTTGCGGGCTTCCAGCAGGCGGCGGGCGATGACATGGGCCTGGATCTCGCCGGCGCCCTCGAAGATGTTGAGGATCCGCGCGTCGCAGAGCACGCGGGAGATCTGGTATTCCAGGGCGAAGCCGTTGCCGCCGTGGATCTGCAGGGCGTTGTCGGCATTGGCCCAGGCGACCCTGGCGCCCAGCAGCTTGGCCATGCCGGCCTCCAGGTCGCAGCGCTTGCCGGAATCCTTCTGGCGCGCGGCGAAGAAGGTGAGCTGGCGGGTCATCATCAGCTCGACCGCCATCCAGGCGAGCTTGCCGTGCACGCGCGGGAAGCCGAAGATCGGCCGGCCGAACTGCTGCCGGTCCAGCGCGTAGCGCAGGCCGATCTCCATCGCGTTCTGCGCGACGCCCAGCGCCCGCGCCGCGGTCTGGATGCGGGCGCTCTCGAAGGTCGCCATCAGCTGCTTGAAGCCCTGGCCCTCCTTGCCGCCCAGCAGGTTGCCCGCCGGCACCTCGAAGCCGTCGAAGGCGAGTTCGTACTCCTTCATCCCGCGATAGCCGAGCACCGGGATCTCGCCGCCGGTCATGCCCTGGGCCGGAAACGGATTCTCGTCGGTGCCGCGCGGCTTCTCGGCGATGAACATGCTGAGCCCCTTGTAGCCCGGCGCATCCGGATCGGTGCGCGCCAGCAGGGTCATCATGTCGGTGCGGGCGGCATGGGTGATCCAGGTCTTGTTGCCGCTGACCCGGTAGCGCTCGCCGTCGCGCACCGCGCGGGTCCGCAGGGACCCCAGGTCGGAGCCGGTGTTCGGCTCGGTGAAGACGGCGGTCGGCAGGATCTCGCCCGAGGCGAGCTTCGCCAGCCAGCGCGCCTTCTGCGCTTCGGTGCCGTTGGCCAGGATCAGCTCGCCCGCGATCTCCGACCGGGTGCCGAGCGAGCCGACGCCGATATAGCCGCGGGACAGTTCCTCGGACACGACGCACATGGCGATCTTGCCCATGCCCAGGCCGCCATGCTCCTCCGGGATGGTCAGGCCGAAGACGCCGAGCTCGGCCATCTGCTCCACGACCTCGATCGGGATCAGCCTGTCCTGCAGGTGCCAGTCATGGGCGTGGGGAACGACCTCGGCCTCGACGAAGCGGCGGAAGGTGTCGCGCACCATGTCGAGGGTCTCGTCGAGGCCCCAGGCGCCGAACGAGCCCGTGTCCAGGCCATGCTCGATCAGGCCGGCCAGGCGGGTGCGGGCCGCCGGCCCCGCGGCGGCGGCCAGGGCGGCGACCTCCGCCGTCCAGAACGCGTCGAGCGCCGTGCGGTCGAGGCCCAGATCCTCCGGCCGCACGATCTCGACCTGGGTCATCGGGATGCCGCCGGCCATCTGGCGCAGATACTCGCCGAAGCCGATGGCGAGGATCAGTTCCTCCAGCTCGCCGAAGCGGCCCTCCTCGGTCAGCCGCTCCGCCCAGGCCAGGGTCTGCCGCAACGCCTCGGCATAGGTGGCGTACCAGGAATAGCCATGGACGGCGAACTGCCGGGCATCCAGGGCCGCCGCGTCCAGCCGGCCATCGGCGCCCCGCAGGCTGTCGGCCAGGGTCGCGGCCATGCGCTCCACCAGGGCGTCCGCCGCCTCCAGCGCGGCATGGCAGCGGCCGAACAGGGCGGCGGCCGTCGGGGCGGTCCCCGGCCCGGCGGTCGGCGAATGGGCCTCGGCTGCTGAACTCATCTCGCGCACTCCTGGTCGGTCGGAACGGTCCTGGTCGGAACGGTCGGGCAATCTATCCGGTGGCGGCCGCGGGGCAAGCCCGGCCGCCGCCACCGGCCGGCAGGTCAACCGTAATAGGCTTCCATGGCGTCCTCGATGGTGCGCAGGCCCGGCCGCAGCGCATTCACCAGCACCGCCATGTTCCCCGGCTTGTGCTTGTTCTGCCACATCTTGGTATGGGCGCGCGGGATATCGTCCCAGGAGAAGACTTCCGACATGCAGGGGTCGATGCGCCGTTCCACCACCAGCTGGTTGGCCTGGCTGGCCTGCATCAGGTTGGCGAAATGGCTGCCCTGGATGCGCTTCTGGCGCATCCAGACGAAGCGGGCGTCCATCGTCAGGTTGTAGCCGGTGGTGCCGGCGCAGAACACCACCATGCCGCCACGCTTCACCACGAAGCAGCTGACCGGGAAGGTCTGCTCGCCCGGATGCTCGAAGACGAAGTCGACATCGTTGCCCTTGCCGGTGATGTCCCAGATCGCCCGGCCGAAGGGGCGCACCCGCTTCATGTAGTCGGCATAGACCGCGGCATCCTCGACCGGCGGCAGCGGGCCCCAGCAATCGAAATCGCTGCGGTTGATCACGCCCTTGGCGCCCAGGGACATCACGAAGTCGGTCTTCGACTTGTCGGAGATGATGCCGATGGCATTGGCGCCGGCGGTCGCGATCAGCTGGATCGCCATCGATCCCAGCCCGCCGGCCGCGCCCCAGACCAGCACGTTGTGGCCGGGCCGCAGGATATGCGGGCGGTGGCCGAACAGCATGCGATAGGCGGTCGCCAGGGTCAGGGTGTAGCAGGCGCTTTCTTCCCAGGTCAGGTGCTTCGGCCGCGACATCAGCTGGCGCGACTGCACCCGGGCGAACTGCGCGAAGGAGCCGTCCGGCGTCTCGTAGCCCCAGATCCGCTGGGTCGGGGAATTCATCGGGTCGCCGCCGTTGCATTCCTCGTCGTCGCCATCGTCCTGGTTGCAATGAACCACGACCTCGTCGCCGACCTTCCAGCGCGTCACCCGGCGGCCGACCTTCCAGACGATGCCGGCGGCGTCCGAGCCGGCGATGTGGTACTCCGCCTTGTGCACGTCGAAGGGCGAGATCGGCACGCCCAGGCTGGCCCAGACGCCGTTGTAGTTGACCCCGGCGGCCATCACGAGGACCAGCACCTCGTCCGCCTCGATCTCGGGCGTGGCGACCACCTCCACCAGCATGCCCTCTTCCGGCGGCCCGTGCCGCTCGCGCCGGATGCACCAGGCGTGCATGCGGGCCGGCACATGGCCGAGCGGCGGGATCTCGCCAATCTCGTACAGGTCCTTGGCGGTGGGCCCCGTCTCCGGCGCGGCGGCGGCATTGGACATCGATGGCTCTCCTCGAACTGTCATGGTCGGCACGTCCGGCGCCTGCTGGCCGGCGGCAGTACCGCATCCCTGGATTGCTGTTCTATTGCGTTGCAACATACCACGAAAGCCGGCAGGACACTTCCCGGGGCGGTTGCCCGGGTCGGATCGCGCTGGCGCCGCCGTCCATGGCAAGGCCAGCCGCGGCGCCCGGGTCGCGCAGGATTCTGCGGCGAAGGTGCCTTGGCAATCGACAGTCAGGCGCCGGCGGTGCAGAGTCCCACCACCGTTGCTGCCGGTCTTGACGCCGGCTTGCTGCGTCGCAATAACGGTTACAATATTGCGTCCGGCGAATGCAACACATAATTTTCGGGCGCTCTGGCCGTGCAGAGAGGTAAGATTGTTATGTCGCCAACCCCATCCCGGCCGGCCGTTTCCGCGCCCTCCATTGCCCCGCCGGGCGCGGACCCGGCGGCTGACGGCCGCCTGGCCGCGCCGGACAGGCCCTGGCTGATCCGCACCTATTCCGGGCATTCCTCGGCCGCCGCCTCCAACGCGCTGTATCGCAGCAACCTGGAGAAGGGTCAGACCGGCCTTTCGGTGGCCTTCGACCTGCCGACCCAGACCGGCTACGACGCCGACCATGCGCTGGCCCGCGGCGAGGTCGGCAAGGTCGGCGTGCCGATCAGCCATCTGGGCGACATGCGCACCCTGTTCGAGGGCATCCCGCTGGAGCGGATGAACACCTCGATGACGATCAACGCCACGGCGCCCTGGCTGCTGGCGCTCTATGTCGCGGCGGCGGAGGCCCAGGGGGCCGACCGGTCCGCCCTGCAGGGCACGGTGCAGAACGACATCGTCAAGGAGTACCTGTCGCGCGGCACCTATATCTTCCCGCCCGGCCCCAGCATGCGGCTGATCGCTGACACCATCAGTTTCGCCTATCGCGAAGTGCCGAAATGGAACCCGATCAACGTCTGCTCCTACCACCTGCAGGAAGCCGGTGCGACGCCGGTCCAGGAACTGTCCTATGCGCTGGCGACCGCGCTGGCCGTGCTGGATGCGGTCAAGGCGTCGGGCCAGGTGCCGGAGGCGGATTTCCCGAAGGTGGTCGGGCGCATCAGCTTCTTCGTGAATGCCGGGATCCGCTTCGTGACCGAGATGTGCAAGATGCGCGCCTTCACGGAGCTGTGGGACGAACTGCTGCAGGACCGCTACGGCATCGCGGAGGAGCAGTACCGGCGCTTCCGCTACGGCGTGCAGGTGAACTCCCTGGGCCTGACCGAGCAGCAGCCGGAGAACAATGTCTACCGCATCCTGGTCGAGATGCTGGCGGTCGTGCTGTCGCGCGGCGCGCGGGCGCGGGCCGTGCAGCTGCCGGCCTGGAACGAGGCGCTGGGCCTGCCGCGCCCCTGGGACCAGCAATGGAGCCTCCGCCTGCAGCAGATCGTCGCCTATGAGACCGACCTGCTGGAGTTCGGCGACCTGTTCGACGGGTCGCATACCGTGGCCGCCCAGGTCGACAGCCTGAAACGGGCCGCACTTGCCGAACTGGCCGCGATCGAGGCGCAGGGCGGGGTCGTCGCCGCGGTGGAATCCGGCAGCCTGAAGGAGGCGCTGGTCGCCAGCAACGCCCGGCGGCTGCGCGACATCGAGAGCGGCGCGCAGGCCGTGGTCGGCGTGAACCGCTTCACCGGCAGCGAACCCTCCCCGCTGCTGGTGGAGGGCGAGGCCGGCTACCTGGCGGTCGATCCGGCGGCCGAGGCGGAGCAGATCGCCCGGCTGCAGGCCTGGCGCGACGGCCGCGACGGTGCCGCAGCGGCGGCGGCGATCGCCGAGCTGTCGGCAGCGGCCCGCGAGGGGCGCAACATCATGCCGGCCTCGATCGCCGCGGCGCGGGCCGGCGTCACCACCGGCGAATGGGGCGATGCCCTGCGTGCCGTGTTCGGCGAGTACCGCGCGCCGACCGGGGTCAGCGGCCGCCTGGCGGGCAGCGATCCGGAACGGGTCGCCCAGGCGCGCGCGCATGTGACGGCGGTGGCCGGCCGGATCGGCCGGCCGCTGAAGATCCTGGTGGGCAAGCCGGGCCTGGACGGCCATTCCAACGGGGCCGAGCAGATCGCCGTGATGGCACGCGACTGCGGCATGGAGGTGGTCTACGAGGGGATCCGCCTCACGCCGGCGCAGATCGTCGCCGCGGCCCTGGAGGAATCGGTCCATCTGGTCGGCCTGTCGATCCTGTCGGGCAGCCATGTCAGCCTGGCACAGGACGTGATGGCCGGGCTGGAGCGCGAGGGGCTGGGCCATGTGCCGGTCGTGGTCGGCGGCATCATCCCGCCGGAGGATGCCGCCCGGCTGAGCGAGGCCGGGATCGCTGCGGTCTTCACCCCGAAGGATTTCGAGCTCACCGCCATCATGCAGCGGATGGCCGATATCGTCGCCGCGCGCTGGGCGGAGGCGGCGTAGCGGCCGGCACCGGCGCGGTCAGGCGCCGGCGAGATCCGCCGGCGGGCCCGCCTCCGCCCAGTCCGCCGCCAGGTCCAGGACGCGGTCCGGCGGCAGCCCGCGCGCGCGCAGCTCCCGCACGGTCAGGTCCCGGTCGCGCTTGGCCAGCCGCTTGCCGTCGCGCCGCAGCAGGACCGGATGGTGCTGCCAGTCCGGCACCGGCAGGTCGAGCAGGGCCTGCAGGACGCGGTGCAGGTTGCTGGCATAGGCCAGGTCGGCGCCCCGCGTCACCAGGGTGACCCCCTGCGCCGCATCGTCGACCACCACCGACAGGTGATACGAGGTCGGCACATCCTTGCGTGCCAGGACGACATCGCCCAGCAGGGTGGCGTCGGCGGGCCGGCTGCCGGCATCGATGTCGCGCCAGACCGGCCGGCCGGCCCGGACGGCGGCGGCGGCGCTGTCGAGCCGCCAGGCATGGCTCTCGCCCGCGGCAATGCGGTCCGCCGCCTCCGCTGGCCCGATCGCCCGGCAGGTCCCGGGATAGAGGGCGCCTTCCGGGCCATGCGGGGCCTGGCTGCTGCCCTGGATCTCGGTGCGGATCTGCGCGCGGGTGCAGAAGCAGGGATAAAGCAGGCCCGCGGCTTCGAGCCGGTGCAGGGCTGCACGATAGGCCGCCATCCGGTCCGACTGGCGCAGCGGGGCTTCCGCGGGCGACAATCCGAGCCAGGCGAGATCCTGGAGGATGGCCGCCTCGAATTCTGGCCGGCAGCGCTCCCGGTCGATATCCTCCATGCGCAGCAGGAACCGGCCGGCTTCGTCCTGGCTTCCTGTCGCCCGGGCGGCACGCCAGGCGAACAGGGCGGCGAAGGCATGGCCGACATGCAGGTATCCGCTGGGGCTTGGGGCGAAACGGGTGACGATGGGTTTGGACACTGTGACCGGTTCGGGAAGGACGGAGCGCGCCTGCGGGCTTGCGACGGGCAACCGGAATCCTGACATTATGCAGCCCGCATGCAAGCGCTGCCCGCCGTGACGCGCGCCCTCGCACCGATCGATGGCGGCGATTTTCGCCTGTCCTTCGAACCGGCGCCGGGGGGGCTGGACGGGGCGGTCCTGGCCCGGGTGCAGGGCCGCTTCACCGGCGCGGCCCTGCTGGCTGCCTATGCCGTCCTGGTGCACCACGCGGAAGAGGGCGTGCTGAACGTGATTGCCGATACCCGTGGCGCGGAGTCGTTCCTGGACTTCGCCGCCTATGACGCGGTGACCCGGCTGATCACGGCGCATGGCATCCTGCGGCTCAACCTCGTGGTGTGCGAGAGGGATGCAGGCCGGCGCTATGTCGTGAAGTTCGGCAACGAGGTGGCGGAACTCGGCGGGCTCGAGGTGCGCTCGGAGCTCGTATCGGATCCGGCATCCGCCGTCGCCGCCCTTCGCCGGCTGATGGCGGATGACGGCGGGGCGGCGATGCCCGGGCGCAGCCTGGGCAGCCAGAAATGAATCCTCCCGGCCCGCTGCCTGCCGCGCCGCCGTCGGTGCCCGGCCCGCTCAAGGGTGAGGGGTGCCGGGTGGAATTCGAGGCCGCGCCCGGCGGCCTGCAGGGTGCCATGCTGTTCCGCGTCACCGGCCAGTACGATGGCGCCATGCTGGTCAGGGTCTATCGCGCCCTGGCGGAGACGATGCCGGGCGAGGCCATGAACGTGATTGGCGACACCCGCGCGGCGGAAACCTTCGTGGACTATGCGAGCTTCGAGGAGGCATCGCGGATCATCCTCGAACATGGCTTCCGGGTCCTGAACGTCGTGATCTGCGACCGGGATGCCGGCCGCAGCTTCGTGGTCCGGCTGGCCAATGCCGTCTCCCGCATCCACGGGCTGCAGGTGCAGAGCCGGGTCGTGCCGCAGATGGCGGAGGCGGCCGCGGTGCTGTCGGCGATGATGCATGGCGTCCCGGAGGCCTGAGCCCGTGGCGCCCGGATAGTCATGACGGACCGCGCCATCGACCGCTCCGCCGCCACCCGGCGGGCGCTGCAGGCGCTGTGCGCCGCCGATGCGGACCTGGCGCGGATCCGCCCGGCGGTCGGCCTCCTGCCACGCCGGCGGCGCGACCCGGGGTTTCGCAGCCTGGCGGCGATCATGGTGCAGCAGCAGGTCTCCCTAGCCTCCGCCGCCGCGATCTGGGCGCGGCTGGAGGCGCATCTGGGACGGGTCGAACCGTCCCGCCTGCTGGGCGAAAGCGATGCGGCCCTGCTTGGATGCGGCCTCAGCCGCCCGAAGCTGCGCTATCTGCGGGCCGCGGCAATGGCCGTGTCGGCCGGGGATCTCGACCTGGAGGGCCTGGCGGCGCTGCCGGAGGCCCAGGCCCGGGAGGCCATGGTCCAGGTCACCGGAATCGGCCGCTGGACGGCGGACATCTATCTATCGACGGCCCTGGGCCATCCCGACATCTGGCCGGCCCACGACCTGGCCCTGCAGGTCGCCCTGCAGGATGCGAAGGGCCTGGCCGGCCGGCCGCTGCCGCGGGACACCGACCTGATCGCGCTGGCCTGGGCGCCCCATCGCAGCACGGCCGCCCGGTTGCTCTGGGCCCATTATCGGGTCATCAAGGGCCGCGACGCGGTCTGACAGCAGGCCGCCACGGCAAGGGATGAACGTGAATGGTGCAGCGACTCAGCGGACCCAGGGTGCCGCCGCGTGCCGGCGGCAAGCCGCGCCAGCTGGTCGTCCTCCTGCATGGCTACGGGGCCAGCGGCGAGGACCTGATCGCGCTGGCGCCCTATTTCCAGCAGCGGCTGCCGCAGGCGGCCTTCGTTGCGCCGCATGCGCCGCGGCCGGTGCCGGGCATGCCGCCGGGGATGGACGGGCGGCAATGGTTCGCGCTGGATGGCTACGACCCGGGCCGGATGCGCCGCGACCCGCGCTTCGCCGCCGGCATCTATGCCGGCATGGCACAGGGCGCCGACCAGGCCGCCCCGGCGATCGACGCCCTGCTGGACGAGGAACTGGCGCGCTACGGCCTGCAGGACGGCGACCTTGCCCTGGTCGGTTTCAGCCAGGGCACGATGATGGCGCTGCATGTCGGCCTGCGCCGCCAGGCGGCGCCCGCATGTATCCTGGGCTATTCCGGTGCGCTGGTGGACGGGCGCGGCCAGGAGGATGCGGCTGCGGCGTCCGGTGCCGGATGGCGCAGCAGGCCGCCGGTCATGCTGATCCATGGCGATGCCGACGAGGTGGTGCCGGTGGAGGCGATGTTCGAGGCCGGGCAGGCACTGGCTGCCGGTGGCCTGGCGGTGATCTGGCATGTCAGCCGCGGCGCACCGCACAGCATCGACGAGGATGGCGTGCTGCTGGGATCGTCGTTCCTGGCGCGGCATCTTCATGGGCGGCGGGGGGAGGCCGGCTGAGGGTCCGCGGCGACGAGATGCTGTACGGTCACATAACAGTCATCGCGGATATGGTATAAGCTCGCCGCGAATTCGGACCTGCCGATTCGCCTCCGTCCCTGCCGGCCGGCGCCCGCCGCCGCCGCCGGACGCCGGACGGGCGGCTGTCGGCCGAGACGGGGATCGGAACCTTGTTCAATTCTCCGGAGAGTTGCCCGGCCCTGGTGCTGAACGCCGACTACCGGCCGCTCAGCTACTATCCCCTGTCGCTCTGGTCCTGGCAGGACGCGATCAAGGCGGTCTTCCTGGACCGGGTGAACATCCTCGCCGAGTACGATCGGGCGGTGCATTCGCCGACCTTCGAGATGCGGCTGCCCTCGGTGATCTCGCTGAAAAGCTACGTGGCGCCGGCACGGCGCCCCGCCTTCACCCGGTTCAACGTGTTCCTGCGGGACAATTTTTCCTGCCAGTATTGCGGCGCGCTGGACGAACTGACCTTCGATCACGTGATCCCGCGCTCGCGCGGCGGGGTGACCAGCTGGGACAATGTCGTCACCGCCTGTGCACCCTGCAACCTCGAAAAGGGCGGCCGCTATTGCCGGGAGGCGAAGATGCATCCCAGGGCCTGGCCGAAAATGCCCAACGTGCATGAGCTGCAGGAGAACGGCCGGCGCTTCCCGCCCAACTACCTCCACGAAAGCTGGAACGATTTCCTGTACTGGGACAGCGAGTTGGAGCCGTAGGGCCGCGTAGGGCCAAGGGAGACCCCCGCGGGTCAGAACCGTTCCGACAGCCAGATCGCGGTGCGGGAGGCGGCGCGGATCGTGGCGGTCAACACCGGATGCCCGGGGGCCTCGGCCGCGCCGGCGGCCTGAGCGATATCCTTGTGCTCCAGTTCCTCGCGCCGGAACTTGTCGATCCGGTCGCGCAGCGCGGCCTCGTCCTGGCCGAGCTCTGCGAGCTGGCGGCGGTAGTGCCGGTCGATCTCCGTTTCCACCGCCTCGGTGCAGGCCATCGCGGCCTTCGGGCCCAGCAGCGCGGTGGCGGCGCCCAGCGCGAAGCCGGCGGCATGCCAGAGCGGGCTCAGCGCCGTCGGCCGCACCCGCCGGGCCACCATCTCGCGGTTGAAATAGTCCAGGTGCCGGTCTTCCTGTTCCGCCATGTGGCGGATCGCGGCGGCATCGGGACGATCGCCGAGCACGGCGAGCTGGCCCTGGTAGATCCGGCGGGCGCCATATTCTCCCGCCTGGTCCACCCGGATCATCCGGGCGAGCCGGTCCGCGACCGGGGGATCGCCGGGCAGCCGGCCCTCCCCGGTATGGCCGGGGCCGGATGGGGCGGCATCGTCGGTGCCGGCGGCCGGGGCCGGGTCGTCGCGATGGCGTCGGAAGGGAAATGCTGTGGACATGGCTGCCTCCTGCAGGGTCCGGCCCCGGGCCGCGGCGTCAGCCTCCGGGCGCCCGGGCGGTCAGGCTGCGCCGCGCGGCAAAGGCCGCTGCCAGGGCCAGAAGCAGCGAGCCGATACCGTTCCAGCCGGCCATCGAGATCCCGGCCACCGAGAAGGCGACCTCGTCGCAACGCACCAGCGGCTGTGCCATCAGCTGCGCCTTCAGCGCATCCACGGAACCGGGGGTCCCGCCGCTGCCGCAGGTGGAGGTGCCTTCCCACCAGTGCAGCTCGACCCCGACATGGAAGCCGGCGATCGCCGCGCCGGCCAGGAAGCCCAGCGTGATCGCTGCCAGGGCGACGCCCTGGAGCGGCCCGGCCGCCCGACCGCCGATCCTGCCGGCCAGCAGGCCCGCGGCGGCCAGGGCGATCACCGCGATATGCGCCCAGCGCTGCCAGTGGCAGAGGGTGCAGGGCGCCAGCCCGAAACCGTATTGCGAGACCAGGGCGAACAGCAGCATGGCCGCGGACAGCAGGCCGAGGACCGCCAGGGCGATACGGCCCTGCCGGACCGCGCCGGGCCGATCCCGCTCGGATCGCTGCGTCGCGATTCCGCCGCCATCGGAGGCCGGGCCGGAAGCGCTGGCACTGCTTGTCATCCGCAACTCCTCGATCCGATCCCGTACCGCGCCCTCGATCCCGGCGGCGGCGTTCAAAGTATATAGCGCACCAGGACGAAGCCGCCGAAGAAGAGCAGGAAAAACAACAGGGTCAGGATCGCCAGGTTGCGCTCGATGAAGCTGCGTACCGGCGGCCCGAACTGCCAGAGGAGGGCGGCCACCAGGAAGAAGCGGGCGCCGCGGGCCGCGACCGAGGCCGCCAGGAACACGGCCAGGTCCAGATGCACCACGCCGCTGGTGATCGTGATGACCTTGTAGGGGAAAGGCGTGAACCCGGCGCCGGCGACGATCCAGCCGCCCCATTCGGCGAAGCGGCGCTGGAACGTGTCATAGGCATCGTGATAGCCGTAGAAGTCGATGATCGCCGCCCCGACCGTGTCATAGAGCAGCGCACCGATCGCGTAGCCCAGCAGCCCGCCCAGGATCGACGCCAGGGTGCAGAGTGCCGCCAGGTGGAAGGCGCGGTCCCGCCGCGCCAGGCACATCGGGATCAGCATCACGTCCGGCGGGATCGGGAAGACCGAGCTTTCCAGGAAGGAAATGCCGAACAGGGCCGGCACGGCGCGCCGGCTCGCGGCCAGCCGCATCACCCAGTCGTACAGGCGCGACAGGAACGGCAGCTGGAACGGGCGGGGCGTCACGCGGTCCATGCGTCGGTGGCAGTCATCGGCAGGCAGCGCCTCGGCGGACTCATTCCGCGCATACAACCTCAGGCGGGTCCAGGGCCTGCCCGGCAAACTGCCCGGCAGGGCGACATGCTGCCCTATAGACTGCGTCGCCTGGATTTGTCCATCCGTCTGCGCGATATGGCGGCTGCGCCGCGGCTATTTCGTCTCCACGGAGATGCCGCCCTTGTCCATCTGGATCGCCACCCCGCTTTCCTGCTGGCGTTCGTCGTACAGCATGTAGCCGAGCACGGCCGCGACGACGATCGCCACTGCGAGGAGCAGGTAGAGGGCATTGCGGTTCATGATGCGCTGGATCCTTCTGCCGGGCGATGGCCGCTACGGTGGGTTGCGGTATGTAACGGCTGCGCTTGGCGACGGTTCCATTGACCGGTGTCGCGGGCGGGCGCGGGATCAGCCGCCCGGCTTGCCCGCGTCGATCGCGGCCTGCGCCATCTCGCGCAGTTTCGTACGCTGGATCTTGGTGCCGTTGGCGCTCTGCGTGGTCGGAAAGGCCGCCACCGGGAAGATCCGTACGGGGACCTTGAAGCCGGCCAGGGCCCCCTGGCAATGGGCGCGCAGCACCGTCTCGTCCGCCTCGGCGCCATCCTTCGGGATGACGAAGGCGGCGGCCGCGCTGCCGCGACCCGTCTCCACCCCCACCACCTGGCAGTCCGCGACGGTCGCATGGGCCAGCAGATGGGCCTCGATTTCCGCCGGGTTGACCAGGAAGCCGCCCAGCCGCAGCGCATCGCCCGCCCGGGCGAGATAGACGAAGCTGCCATCCGCCAGGCTGTAGCCCAGGTCGCCGGTGCGGAAGAAGCCGTCGGGGGTGAAGGCCGCGGCACTGGCCTCCGGGTCGCCGTCATAGCCCACCATCAGGCTCGGTGCCCGGATCTCCAGTTCGCCGGCCTCGCCATGCGGCAGGATCTCGCCGCTCTCGCGGTCGCGTGCGCGAACCTGCGCCTCCGGCGCGACCGGGAACCCGCCGCCCAGGCGGCGGCGCTCCGGCGGCGCGTCCACCTGCTGCAGCGAGAACAGGGCCTGCACCTCGCTGCTGCCATAGAGGCCGAACAGCAGGATGCCGCGGGCGGCCGCGCGCTCCACGATGTCGGCCAGCCCGGCATTGAAGCTGGCGAAGCCGAACCGGCGCAGGCTGGGAAACGGCCGGTCGCCCTCGCCGGCCGCCAGCAGGCGGTCCATCATGTCGTCGGCGCCGACGCTGTCCGTCACCCGGTGCGTGTTGATCAGCCCCGCGGCCTCGGTGGCATCGAAGGCGGACATCATCACCGAGGGTGCGCCGGCAGCCAGGGTGGCGGCATATTGCGACATGCCGAACACGCCGCAGAGCGGCACCGCCTGCAGCAGGCAGGCCTCCGGCCTGTCGTAGCCGAAGGCGGCGGCGACGTCCCGGCCATGCCGCACGATCACCGACTGGCGGTGCAGCACCAGTTTCGGCGCTTTCGTCGTGCCCGAGGTGGTGAACATGTTGCAGGGGCTGTCCGGTGTCGCGAAATCCGCATCCATCGCGGGGCGGTCGAGCAGGGACCCGTAGGGGACGATCGCCGCCCCGGGCAGGGACGGCGCGACGGCGGCGCGGGCATCCTCCTCCTCGTAGACGATCACATTGCGCAGCGCAGACAGCGCGGCGGGATCGACCGCCGCAAGGATGCCGGCGAAGTCGATGCCGCGGAATCCCGGCCAGCAGGCCAGGGCGGTGCTGCCGGTGCGGCGCAGCAGGTCGCCGACCTCGACACTGCGATAGCGCGTGTTGACCGCGACGGCGACGGCACCCAGCCGCGCGCAGGCGAACCAGAGCACCAGATAGGCCGGGCAGTTCGGCAGCCAGAGCGCCACCCGGTCGCCCGGCCCGATGCCCAGCGCCTGCAGGCCCGCGGCGGCCTGCCGGCTCAGCCCGTCGATCTCGTCATAGCTCCAGGTACGGCCGCGATAGACCAGCGCCCTGCCCTTGCCGCGCTGCGCGGCCAGCAGGCCGGTCAGGGTTCCGTCCATGTCCGTCATGTCAGGCGTTCCTTCGCCGGGAGTTCGTCGCCACCGGCGAATGGGTGTGGCCTGCTCCCGGATTTGCGTCATGCGCGGACATGGTCCGCGCATCCATCGCGCCGCCGCTCAATAGGGTGCGGCCTTGCCGGTGACGATTGAGAGCGTCGTCCACATGGACCACCGCAACACATGCGCTGGTGACGAGATGGGCGCAGCTGCGCAACGACCCTGTCCCGGCTCGACGCCGCCCACAGAATCCCGGGCCGGTCATGGCATCTCCGGCAGTTCGATGGTCAGCATCAGCGAGGACAGGCTCTTGCCGTGGATGTCCATGCGCATGCTGCGGGTGACGCCGCCGTCCAGCGCACCGTCGATGACGAAGTTGTAGGCCAGCAGCTTCGGCAGGACGAAGCGCTGGCAGGGCCCCTGCGCCAGGCCGGCAAAGGCCTGCATCACCCGCTCGCAGGTCAGGTGCGCGCCCAGATGGCGGAAGCCCGCTTCGTCATAGGCGATGACCGAGATGTTGACCCGGTCGCCCTTGTCGCCCGAACGGCCATGGGCGAGGTCGTGCACCCGCAGGGTCATACCGCCGCCCTCACGCCGTGAACAGCTTCACCTGGGTGCGGATCTCGCTGCGCGGGATCAGCACCGACTGGACGCGCAGGATCTCGCGCACCGCCTTGAAGTCGCCGGCGCCGCCGGCCGGGCCGTTGGTCAGCAGGGTCTCGACCTCCTGGCCGACGATGGCGGCGGCCTGCGCGTCGGCGCTGCGCCCCGCCACCCGCAGGCGCACCTCGTAGGGGGCGGGCCGCGCCCGCGCCGGGCCATGCAGGCTTTCCATGCCGATCAGCTCCACCCGCAAATCGTCATAGTGCAGGCCGCGCTGCGCCAGCCGCCGGCGCACGATCTCGCCGGCCAGCCGGGCGCGGGCCTCGGCATTGATCCCGGCATAGGACAGCTGGCCCTCGCCGATCCAGCCTTCCAGATAGCCGACGCTGACCTTCAGGCTGTCCGGCCGGGGCGCGGCCCGCGCGCCGGTCACCTCGACCAGGTCGGGCGCTATCTGGATGAAATCGACATCGGTGACGTCCAGCACGCAGTCCGGGGTGACATAGGCCGCCGGGTCGTGCAGCTCGTAGAGCAGCTGTTCTGTGCAGGTCATCCGGTCGATGCGGCCGCCGGTGCCGGCGACCTTGCCGATCCGCACGCGGCCATCGGCCCAGATATCGGCATGCGGGAAACCCAGCGCCCAGGGCTCCGGGACGTCCTTGACCCCGCCCGCGATCCCGGGATCGGCGAAATAGCCGCCGGTGATCTGGCCGGCGCATTCCATCAGATGCCCCATCGCGCAGCCCTGGCCCAGCCGCGGGTCGCCCGGCGCCCAGCCATGGGCCGCCATCGCCGGGGCCAGGAACAGCGCAGGGTCGGCCACCCGCCCGGTGATCACCACGTCGGCGCCGGTGCCCAGCGCCTGCAGGATCGCATCGGCGCCCAGATAGGCATTGGCCGACACGATGCGGCCGGCGATACCGCCCAGCCGCTCGCCGGTCTCCATGAAGGTCAGTTCGGGATGCGCCAGGACCCAGGGCAGCACGTCGTCGCCCAGCAGGGCCGCGACCTTCGTGCCGGCCAGACCCTCCGCGCGGGCGATGCCGGTCACCGTCTCGGCGGCGGCCTCCGGATTGGCGGCGCCCATATTGCTGACGATCCGCACCCCGCGGGCGCGGGCGGCCGGCAGCACGCTGCGGATGCGCTCCGCCAGCAGCGGGTTGTAGCCGGCGCTCTGTTCGTTGCGGCGCGACAGCGCCTCCCGCGCGATGGTGCGCTCCGCCAGGCATTCGAAGACCAGGATGTCGATGCCGCCGCGCTCCACCAGGTCCAGCGCCGGCTCCCAGCGGTCGCCGGCATAGCCCGCGCCGCTGCCGATGCGCAGCGGGCGGTCGCCGGCAATGTCCGCCGCGGTCACGTCGTGGCCACCGGGGTGACCGGCGAGCCCACCGCGCCCGGCAGGCGCAGCGGCGGCGCGGTCAGCAGGAAGCGGCTGCGGCCGGCCTCGCGCAGATGCGCCGCCAGGTCCGACAGGAACCAGAGCTCGCCCAGATGCACCCCCAGCTTGAACAGGCAATGCTCGTGCAGCGGCAGGGCGGCATGGCGGCCGCTGCCCGGCACGGAGGGATAGGCCTCGACGGCGTAGTTGTCGGCGATCAGCACGGCGATGCCGCTGTCGGTGATCCATTGCAGCAGCTTGCCGTCGCGGCCATCCAGCGCGGCGCAGGCATTGTGCAGCCGCTCGGCCGAGGGCTGCCGCTGCATGCCCAGCACGGTGCGGGCGAAGCCGGTATGCAGGCAGAGCATGTCGCCGGGCTCCACGGCGACACCGTCGGCCTGCAGCACCTGCATCAGCGCGTCATGGCCGACCAGCACCCTGTCCTCGCCGAAATGGGCATGCAGGTCCACCAGCACGCCGCGCCCCTGCACCCCGGTCGTGGCCATCCCCTCGATCCCCAGCCGGTGGGCATGGGCGCCCTCGAAGGGGCTGCAACCCTCGCCATGTCCCGCGCCGGCCGGCCCCACGACATGCTCGCCGCCGCGCCAGCCGTTGTAGTAGACAATCTCCGCCACGCCATCGCCATCGGCATCGAACTGCGCGCCGACATGGGACAGCGCGTCCCACTGGGTGGAATATTGCGTGTGCAGCAGGACGGCATCGTCGCTGATCACGTCGGTCCAGCCGGCCTCCAGCTCCGCCAGCGGGAAATTGTAGTTGGGCCGCTCGCCGCGCCGGGTGGAGAACAGGCGCGGCGGGTGGCGCCGCTCGTTCAGCAGGTTGCCGCCCGGATAGTCCAGCGGCAGGCTCAGGCAGAAGCTGCGCCCGTCGCGCACCTCGGCCGCCGCCGCGCGCACCCGCTCCGGGGTCAGCAGGTTCAGCCGCCCGCGCTCGTCATCGGCGCCGAAATCGCCCCAGGTCGAACCCTCCGGGCGGTGCGTCCAACGGTCGGTCATGGGCTCTGTCTCCGCAGTGTCAGGGGGCCGGGATGGCGCGAGGGAAAGGGCGGGTGGGGCGAAGCGGCCGGGTTCCCTCGGTTGCGTCGTCCCGGGCCTGAACCGGGACCCATGGCGCAGACGGCGAGGCCGCGCGGCGGCATCGTTTCGTCACGATCCCGGATCGGGGTCCGGGATGACGGCGTGACAGCGGCACAGACACGCATGTCAGAACAGCTGCATCAGGCGGACATGGTCGGTGAGCGGCTCCGGATCGCCCTCGTAGACCACCGCGCCGGTCTTGAGCACCACCGCGCGGCTGGCGATCGGCAGGCTCAGCTTCACGTTCTGCTCCACCATCAGGATCGAGGTGCCCAGCCGCCGGTTGATCGTCACGATCGACTGCATCACCCGTTCCACCAGGTTGGGCGCCAGGCCGATCGAGGGCTCGTCCAGGATCAGCACCCGCGGCCCGTGCATCAGGGCCATGCCGATCGCCAGCATCTGCTGCTGGCCGCCGGACAGGGTGCCGCCGATCTGGTGCGCGCGCTCCTGCAGGATCGGGAACAGCTCGAAGACGGTGTCCAGCCGGGCCGGCAGTTCCGCGGCGTCGCGCTCGGCGAAGCCGCCCAGGTCCAGGTTGGTGCGCACCGTCAGGCTGCGGAAGATGCCATGGCCCTGCGGCACGAAGGCGATGCCGTCGGCGACGTTCGCCGCCGGCGTGCGGCCGGTGATCTCGCGTCCGTCGAACAGGACCGTGCCGCCCTGCGGCGGCAGCAGGCCGAAGATCGTGCGCATCAGGGTCGTCTTGCCGGCGCCGTTATGGCCCAGCAGCAGCAGCACCTCGCCGTCCTGCAGGGCCAGGTCGATGCCCTGCACCACCCGCTTCTTGCCATAGCCGGCGGCCAGCCCGCGGGTCTCCAGGATCGGCCGGCTCATTTGAAGTACCCCCGGCTCATTTGAAGTACCTCTGGGCCAGGTCGGGATCGTCCATCAGCGCCTGCGGCGTGCCGGTCGCCATCGCGCGGCCCTCGTCCAGGAAGCAGACCGTGTCGCAGAGCTCCTTTATGACATCCAGGTTGTGCTCGATGATGCAGACCGCCTTGCCGTTCTCCGCCAGCCGGCGGATCACCGGGAAGATCTCCCGCAAGGTGGTGTCGTCCAGGCCGGACAGCGGCTCGTCGAACAGCAGCACCTCCGCGCCGGTCGCCAGCAGGCGGGCGACGACCAGCAGCTTCTCTTCCGCATAGGACAGGTTCTCCGCGCTCTCCTGCGCCTGGCCGTCCAGTTCCACGAAGCGCAGGATCGCCATCGCGCGGGCGATATTGGCGCGCTCCTCGGCGCGCACCCGGCCGGGCCGGAAGAACACGTCCAGGATGCGGTCGCCGGCCTGGCGCGGCAGGGCGACCAGCACGTTCTCGATCACCGTCATGCGGGTGAACAGCCGCAGGTCCTGGAACGACCGCGCGACCCCGGCGGCGACCAGGGTGTCGGGGCGGCGGCGGCCGATCGTGGTGCCGCGCAGCACGATCTCGCCGCTGTCGGGCTGCAGGAAGCCGGTCAGCAGGTTGAAGGCCGTCGTCTTGCCCGCGCCGTTCGGGCCGATCAGGCCGGTGATCCGGCCCCGCTGCAGCGCGATGCTGAAGTCGGAGATCGCGGTGATGCCGCCGAAGGTCTTGCGCAGGGCCCGCCCCTCCAGCACCACCTGGCCGGCGGCACCGCCGGAGCCGGCGAACAGCGCGCCATCGCCTTCGGCCGCGCCGCCGGTGCCGTGCAGCTGCGCCGCGGACAGGGACATCGCCCGGGTGCCCTGCGGTTCCGGCAGCAGGCCCTGCGGCCGGAACCGCAGGATGACGATCAGGATCGCGCCATAGACCACCAGGCGCAGCTTGTCGGCGATGTCGACCGGCAGCTCGACGAACTTCAGCGCCTCCGGCAGGGCGACCAGGATCGCCGCGCCCAGCACCGCGCCGCGCAGGTTGCCGGTGCCGCCCAGGATCACCATGGCGAGGATGTAGATCGTCTCGTCGATGGTGAAGCTCTGCGCGCCGACATAGGAGAAGTAGCGGGCGAACAATGCGCCGGCGACGGCCGCCAGCCCGGCGGAGAAGGCAAAGACGGTGACCTTCATGTAGAGGATGTTCTTGCCCACCGCCTCCGCCGCCGCCTCGTTCTCGCGCATCGCGCGCAGCGCGCGGCCGAATGGCGAATGCGCCAGCCGCCAGCAGACCCAGAGGCAGGCGGCGGCGCCGATCGCGGCGGCAATCAGGAAGCGGCCGGGGCTGTCCAGCGCCCAGCCGAAGAAGGCGAGCTTCGGCACGCCGCTGATGCCGTCGGTGCCGCCGGTCAGCGCCGACCAGTTCAGGATCACCTCCAGCACGATGATCTGGAAGGCCAGCGACACCACGACCAGGTAATGCCCGCTGACCCTGAGCGCGGGCAGGGCGATCAGCACGCTCATCGCCGCGGCGAAGGCCACCGCGACCAGCAGGGGCAGCGGGAAGGGCAGGCCCAGGTCGGTCGCCACGATGGCGGTGGCATAGGCGCCCAGGGCGTAGAACGCGGCATGCGACAGGGCGAACAGGCCGGCGAAGCCGATCAGCAGGTTGAACGAGCTGGCGAGGATGGCATAGAGGCAGACCATCACCAGGATATGCAGGAAATACTCCATCGGCTCCCGCTCCCGTCAGCGCCAGCGCACGCCGAACAGCCCTTCCGGGCGCAGCATGATCATGGCGAAGAGCAGGACGAAGGCGATCGAGTTCTGCCATTCGGTGGGGATCTGCCAGAGCCCCAGGCTCTGCACCAGGCCGAGCAGGAAGCCGCCGGCCGCCGCCCCCTTCAGCGAGCCGACGCCGCCGACGATCACCGCCACGAAGGCCATGAACACCGCGGCGAAGCCCATATGCGTGCTGGCGCCGTCCTTCAGCAGGATCAGCACCGCCGGCACCGCGGCGACCGCGGAGCCGATCGCGAAGACCAGCAGGGTGACCCGCACCGTGTCGATGCCGATCACCCGTGCCATCTCCGGGTCGTCGGTCATCGCCAGGATCGCCTTGCCATAGCGGGTCCAGCGCAGGAAGGCGGCCAGCGCGCCGCCGACCAGCAGGAGGCTCGCCACCTGCCAGACATGGATCGAGGTGAAGAAGGCCGGCCCGACGAAATGGATGCCGTAGTCCAGGTCCTCCACCACCCGCACGCCGCTGCCGAACAGGATGCCGACCAGGTTCTCCAGCACGATGTACAGGCCCAGGGAGGCGATCAGCGGCACCAGGACCGGCGCGTTGCGCACCTCCAGCGGGCGGTAGATCAGCAGATAGCTGCCGACACCGAGGATCACCGCGCCGGCGATGGCCGCCAGCAGGCCGAGCCAGACCGGCAGGCCCATGCCGCCGGCAACGAGCCAGCCGATATAGGCGGCGAAGGTGAAGATCGGCCCATAGGCGAAATGCACGATCCGCGTGGTCGCGAAAATCAGCCCGAAGCCGATCCCCAGCAGCGCGTAGTGGCTGCCGTTGATCACCCCGGTCACCAGGAGCTGGAACAGAAGGTCCATGCGTCACATGTCTCTGGGCGTCAGATGTCCCTGGGCGTCAGATGTCTCGGGAAGGGGCCGGGCGGGCCGCCTGCGCCGCCCGCCCGGCCGCCGCCGGGATCAGTCCAGCGAGATGTAGTTCAGGAAGCTCGATTTGCCGTCCTTCACCTCGAAAAGCGCGACCTTCTTCTTGGCCACGCCATTGTCCTGGAAGGTCATCTTGCCGCCATAGACGCTGTCGAAGGCCGGGTCGTCGCGGATCGCCGCGGCCAGCTTCGCGCCGTCCCAGTAGTCGCCGCCCTTGGCGCGGGCGCGCCGGATCGCCTCGGCGATGACATAGACCCCTTCGTAGTAGTTCGCCGCGTAGAACTCCGGCGCCTCGCCATAGCGCGTCTCGTAGTCCGTCGCGAACTGCTCCGACCAGGGCTCGGTCGGGGCGAAATAGTCCGACGTGTACTGGTAGCCGTCGGTGTACTTGCCACCGACCTTCTGGATGTCGGCATTGTACTCGATGCCGATCACCGGCACGTCCATGCCGAACTCGCGGATCTTCTTCAGCGCCAGGCCGGGGTCGGGGCTGAACAGCCAGAGCCCGACCCAGTCCGGCTTCGACGCGCGGATCTTGGCCACCTGGGTGTCGATGTTCGGCGCGCCGACCTCCATGAACTCGGTGGCGACCACCTCGCCGCCGGTACCTTCCCAGTACGGCTTCACCGTGGCGATGACGCTGTCGCCGGCATCGGTCTTCCAGGCCAGCTGCGCCATCTTCTTCAGGCCCAGCTCCTTCGCCCGCTTGGCGGCGGCCTGCCCCAGGTCGGAGGCCAGGGAGCGGTTGTGGAACAGGTATTTCGAGGCGCCGATCAGCGCGGTGGAGACGCCGCCGCCGTTCAGCAGCAGGATGCCCTTCTCGTCCGCGATCGGCGCGATCGCCAGGGTCGGCGGCGAGAACGAGGTCAGCACCGCCTCCACGCCGTTCAGGTTGATCAGCCGGTTCATTGCGGCGACGCCTTCCTTGGCGACACCGGACTTGTGGTCCTCGATCACCGCTTCCAGCTTGATGCCGTCGACCCCGCCCTTGGCGTTGATCTCGTCGACCGCCTGCTGGACCGCCTGGCTCATCACCTTGCCGTACCAGTCGGCCTTGCCGCTCATCGCCAGGATGGCGCCGATCTTGTAGACCTCCGGGTCCTTCGGCGCGTCCTGTGCCAGGGCGCTGCCGGCGGTCGTGACGGTGGCGCCCATCGCGAGGATGCCGGCGGCAAGCCAGGCGCGTGTCGTGCGTATCATGCGTTCCTCCGTTGTTCGGCTTCTTGTCGCGGCCCGGGCTGTCGCGCCGGTGCTGTGGCGCATTGCCAGCGCCTGCCGATGCCCGGCATGGTGGCATGAACCGGTACGCAGTCCAAACGATCGTTCAAGCCTTGCGGGTATTGGACCTGCGCGTGGCGGGCATGGCTTTCCGGAGACCCGGGGGAAGGGAGCGGCGATGGCGATGGACAGGTGCGTGCTGGTGGCCGGTGCGTCCGGCACGGTGGGCCAGGCGGCGGTGCGCCATTTCGAGGGGCTGGGCTGGCAGGTCCTGGCGCTGTCGCGCCGGCCGGCGGCCCATGCCGGCAGCGGCCGGGTCCGCCAGGTGCAGGCCGACCTGCGCGATGCCGCTGCCTGCCGGGCGGCGCTGGACGCCCTGCCGGCGGCGACGCACCTGGTCTATGCCGCGCTGCACGAACTGCCCGGGCTGGTCGCCGGCTGGCGCGACCCGGCGCAGATGACGGCGAACCTGGCGATGCTGCAGAACCTGGTCGCGCCGCTGGCGGCGCGCGGGGCGCTGCGCCATGTCTCGCTCCTGCAGGGGACGAAGGCCTATGGCGTGCACCTGCGCCCGATCCCGGTGCCGGCGCGGGAGCGCTGGCCGCGCGATCCGCACGACAATTTCTACTGGCTGCAGGAGGACTGGCTGCGCCAGGCGGCCGGCCGGCACGGCTTCGCCATCACCATCTGGCGGCCGCAGATCGTCTTCGGCGAGGCGGTGGGCGTGGCGATGAACCTGCTGCCGGTGCTGGGCGCGCATGCCGCGATCTGCCGGGCGGAGGGGCGGCCCTTCGCCTATCCGGGCGGGCCGGGCTACCTGTCGGAGGCGGTGGATGCGGGGCTTCTGGCCCGCGCGCTTGCCTGGGCGGTGGACGCGCCGGCGGCGGCGGGCGAGACCTTCAACATCAGCAACGGCGATGTCTTCGCCTGGCCCCATGTCTGGCCGGTCCTGGCCGAGGCCTTCGGGGTCGCGGCCGGCGAACCGGAGCCCCTGTCGCTCGCCGCCTTCCTGCCCGCGAAGGAAGCCGCCTGGGCGGAGATCGTGGCGCGCCACGGCCTGCGCCCCGGCAGCCTGGCGGCGCTGCTGGGGGAATCCCACCACTACGCGGATTTCTGCCTGGCCCATGGCGCGAAGCGGCCGCCGCCGCCGGTCCTGGTCAGCACCATCAAGCTGCGCCAGGCGGGGTTTCCCGACTGCATCGATACCGAGGACATGTTCCGCGACCATGCCGCCGCCCTGCAGGCCGCCCGCGTGCTGCCGCCCGTGTGACGGGCCGCTTGACCGCCCGCGCCGCCGCGCAGGATCCTGTGGCCGGGCAATTCGAGGAACGGCATGGCGGTGACATCCCTGCTGGAAGCGGCGTTGCGGCGGGACCGCTGGCTGGTGGTTGGCGGGCTGCTCTGTGTGACCCTGGCCAGCTGGCTGTTCGTGCTGGACGGCGCCGGCACCGGCATGTCGACCCTGGGCATGAGCGGCCTGGACCTGGCGCTGGGCGGCGGCCGGCGGATGCCGATGGAGCCGGCCGCCTGGTCGCCCGGCTATGCCGCGATCGTCTTCGCCATGTGGTGGGTCATGATGGTGGCGATGATGCTGCCCAGCGCCAGCCCGGCCGTGCTGCTGTTCGCCCGCATCCGCCGCGGAAAGCCGGCGGCAGGCGCAGCGGGGCCCGCCTCGGGCCGCACGTTCCTGTTCGCCGGCGGCTATCTGGCGGCCTGGGGCGGCTTCAGCCTGCTGGCCACCCTGGCGCAATGGGGGCTGGAGGCCAGCGGCCTGCTCTCCCTCGTGATGGCCAGCACGACGGCCTGGCTCGGCGGCCTGCTGCTGCTGGCCGCCGGCCTCTGGCAGTTCACCCCGCTGAAACAGGCCTGCCTGCGCCATTGTCGGTCGCCGCTGTCGTTCCTTATGATGCACTGGCGCGACGACGCGCTCGGCGCCGTCCGCATGGGGGCCGGGCATGGCCTGTTCTGCCTGGGCTGCTGCTGGTTCCTGATGGCGCTGCTGTTCTTCGGCGGCATCATGAACCTCTGGTGGATCGGCGGGCTGGCGCTGTTCGTGCTGCTGGAGAAGATGGTGCCCGCCGGGCACCGGCTCGGCCAGGTCGCGGGCGCGGCCCTGGCGGGCTGGGGGATCTGGCTGCTGGCGGGCGGCGCGGGATGACCCCGTGCCGCGTCAAACTGGGGCTTCAACCTGAAGGGGAGGGACGGGCATGGCGTGGCGCATCGAGGGCCAGTACATGGAGACCTGCAACTGCACCTATCTCTGCCCCTGCATCTACACCCACATGACCGCACAACCGACCGAGGGCGATTGCAAGGTGGCGATCGCCATGCGGATCGATGCGGGCGAAAAGGACGGGGTGAAGCTCGACGGGGTGGCGTTCGTCGTGATGATGATGTCGCCGGGGCCGATGGCCGACGGCGACATGACGGCCGGCGTGATCGTGGACGAGGGCGCAACCGACGCGCAGGCCCAGGCGATCGTCGAGATCGCGTCCGGGGCTTCCGGCGGGCCGCTGGCCGCGATGGCGCCGCTGGTCGGCCGCTTCGCCGGCATGGAGCGCCGGCCGATCCGCTTCGAGAGCGACGGCATGACCCGGCGGGTCACCGCGGGCGATATGGTCGACCAGTCCTGCGCGGCGGTGCTGGGCGGCCCGGCGGCACCGGAATCGCCGATCTTCCTCGACAACACCGCCCATCCCGTGAACGCGCAGCTGGCGCTGGCACGTGCGACGAACAGCCGGTTCAACGCCTTCGGGATCGTCTGGAACGACGACAGCGGCAGCCGCAACGCCCATTTCGCGCCCTTCACCTGGTCCGGCTGAGCCCGGCGGCGCTTTACAGGGGCGCCGTCGCCGCCTAAACCTCGTCCCGTTCTCGGGGAGTAGCCGTTCGCGACATCCGGCGAAGCCCGCATCAACAGGCGTGGCCCCGGCGCACCGCGTCCGGGCCATGGTGCGGGCGGCAGGCGCAGGCCTGGATTGGCGAGACCGACGATACCGACCTTCGGCTGACGGCCGACGGGGGCCGGTATTGTCGTGTCACTTCGGCCAAGGACGACCTCATCGATGATCCAGATCGACCTTGCCGCGACTCTCGAACCCGTCCTGGTCTCCACCGCGCTCGTCGCCCTGGCGGAGATCGGCGACAAGACGCAGCTCCTCGCCATCGTGCTGGCGGCGCGCTACCGCCGGCCCTGGCCGGTGATCCTCGGCATCCTGGTCGCCACACTGGCCAACCACGCCCTGGCCGCGACCCTGGGCTGGCTGGTCGCCGACTGGCTGACCGGCCAGACCTTCCAGACCCTGGTCGGCCTGGGTTTCCTCGCGATGGCGGGCTGGGCACTGGTGCCCGACAAGGTCGATGACGGGGACCTGCCCGCGCGCACCGGCGCCGGCGTGGTCCTCGCCACCGCCATCGCCTTCTTCATCGTCGAGATCGGCGACAAGACGCAGGTGGCGACCTCGCTGCTGGCCGCGCGCTTCCACGACATCGCGCTGGTTACCCTCGGCACCACCATCGGCATGATGCTTGCCAACGTGCCGGCCGTCCTGCTGGGCGAGGCCGCGACCCGCATCGTGCCGCTGCGCTACGTCCGCATCGGCGCCGCCGCGATCTTCGCCGCGCTCGGCCTCTGGGTGTTGCTGGCCGCCTGGCTGCCGGCCTGATCCGGGGGCTGCCGAAACTCTGGACTTCGGCACGAGCCTCATGGCAGATAACGGCGCCTGGGCCTGTGCGGGCGTGGCGGAACTGGTAGACGCGCCGGACTCAAAATCCGGTTCTGGTGACAGAGTGTCGGTTCGACTCCGACCGCCCGCACCAATTCATTCAAATGCGCTCAACTCTCAGGGTTCCCGCACGCCCGAATGGCCGGCTGCCTGTGCAGCTCTGACGAACTTGCGGTCGAAACTGGCGAAGCCCTGGCAATGCGCCGAGCGGCCGAGATGCAGCGCGTCCGCAAAATCCATCCCCCTCCCGGCCAGATCGAGGGCAGAGGCCAATACCGCGCCGTCTTCGACCGTCACGGTCGGAAGCCCGGCGAAGGCCCGCAGCGCGCTTGCGACGTCCTTCGGCCGATAGCCGTAGGTGCTGCGCAATACCCATTCCACTTCCAGCACGACCGTGATCGCGGCGAACACCGGCTCGCCGTCGATCAGCGCGCGTGCCCGCCGCGACTGCTGCGGATGGTCGCCGGTCAGGTATCGGACGATCGGGTGGGTATCAATCGCCAGCATGGCGGCGGCGCGCCTCGGCCAGCACGCCGGCGTCCATCTCTTCGAGCGTCTTCGGCCTGCCCTTGCGGGGCAGCATGCCGAACACATCCTGCGGCCGCGTCTCGGGGAAAGCGGGCGCGGGCTTCAGCAGCACACCGTCCGCCGTCTCCTCGACCGTGAGACGCGTTCCCGCGTGCCATTCCCGCCGCTGGCGGATGGCGCTGGGCAGGATGACCTGTCCCTTGGCGGACACAGTGATGGTGCGTTTCTCCTTGCCGGCCATCGGCCCAAACCCTTCCAGCCGTAAGACAAATGTAAGATGGCCGTCCAGGATATCGCGTTCAAGGGCGCACAGGGCAGGACCCCGGAGGCATCCCATGACGATCTGCGTCACCGGCAGCTCCGGCCATCTGGGCGAGGGCCTGATGCGCAGCCTGCGCGCGCAGGGCCGGGGGGCGATCGGTATCGACCTGCTCCCCGGCGCCTTCACCGACCGGGTCGGCAATGTCTGCGACCGGGCGTTCCTGTGCGACGCCCTTGCCGGCGCGGACTGCGTGATCCATGCCGCGACCCTGCACAAGCCGCATGTCGCCACGCATGGCCGGCAGGCCTTCGTGGACACCAACGTCACCGGCACCCTCGCGCTGCTGGAGGCGGCGCTGGCGGAAGGGGTCGGCCGCTTCGTCTTCACCAGCACGACCAGCACCTTCGGCAGCGCCCTGGTGCCGCCGCCCGGTGCGCCGGCCGCCTGGATCGACGAGGACGTGGTGCCGGTGCCGAAGAACATCTACGGCGCGACCAAGATCGCTGCCGAGCAGCTCTGCGAGCTGTTCGCCCGCCAGCACGGGCTGCCGCTGGTCGTCCTGCGGACCGGGCGGTTCTTCCCCGAGGAGGATGACGACCCCGCGGTCCGCGCCGCCCGCTCCCGCGACAATGCCCAGGTCAACGAGCTGCTGCACCGCCGCGCCGACCTGGCGGACGTGGTGCAGGCCCATCTGCTGGCCGCCGAGCGGGCGCCGGCGCTGGGCTTCGGCCGCTATATCGTATCGGCCAGCACGCCGTTCTGCCGCGGCGACCTTGCCGCCCTGCGGCAGGACCCGATGGCGGTGGTGGAGCGGCTGGTCCCCGGCACCGTCGCGCTCTATGCCCGGCTCGGCTGGACCCTGCCGGCGATCGACCGGGTCTACGACAATGCCCGCGCGGTCCGCGACCTGGGCTGGCGCCCGGCCCATGGCTTCGCGCAGGCGATGCAGGCGGTGGCGGCGGGAGAGGAGTTTCGAAGCGACCTGGCGCAGGCGGTCGGCGCCAAGGGATACCACCCGGCGCCGTTCGACCTGGCCGGACCCTATCCGACGGATTGGCCGCCTGCATGAAATCGGTGACGCTCTCAGAAGCGGCCGCCGGTCTTGAACCCGCCGCCCGAGCTGCCGCCGCCCCACGACCCGCCGAAACTTCCGCCGCTGCGCGCGCCGCCGGAGCGGCGCCGGGCCGGGCGGTAGCCGCTGCGCAGGGCATCGCGCAGCTCGCGCGACGACAGCACGCCGTCGAGTATGCCGCCGAGGACCTCGCCGATCAGCCGGTCGTTGCTGAAGCCGCCGCCCTGCCGCTCATAGCCGCCATGCCGGAATTCGTCGCGGGCGCGCTCGACCTCCGCCCGCTTCCGGGCCAGGTCCAGCGCGGTGCGGCGGGCCTCGGCGGCGTCCCTGTCCTGGCGGGCGAGCTCGCCCTCGATCTCCTGCAGGCGGCGCACGATGCGTTCGTCGTCGGGTGTCGGCGTCTGCAGTGCGGCGCGCAGCAGGTCGCGCAGGTCCTGACGCTGCAGGGCGTCCGCCAGGTCGGCCAGCGCGCCGCCCAGGCCCTGCGCGCCGTCCTCGTCCAGCAGCGCCGTGCGCTCCTGCTCCAGGGCCGCGGCCTCGGCCTCCAGCCCGGCGATGCGCGCGTCCGCCGCCGCCAGTGCCGCCTCGGCCCCGCGATGGGCGGCCTCCGGCTCCGCGATGCCGTCCGCCTCCAGCGCGGCGCGTTCGAGCGCGGCCAGCCGGTCCGCCTCCGCCTCCACCTCGGCCAGCAGCCGGCCGGCATGCTCGCGCAGGCGCTTCGGAAGCTCCGTCAGGGAGAAATAATCCAGCCGCGCCGGTTCGTAGTTCACCGCCCGCGCGACATAGCGGTCGCCCAGGCGGGCGATGGTGCCGCCGCGATAGGCCGCCGTGCCATAGCCGCGGTCCCAGAGATAGACGAACAGCCGGTCCGCCAGGTAGGGCACCGACTTTTCGTCGCAATCGGCCTGCGACCGCTGCGCCTTGTCCGCCGCCGCTTCCGCCCGCGCCTGCGCGCCCGACAGCCGGGCGGCCTGCGCCTGCCATTCCAGGTCGTCGGCCATGCGCCGGCGGGTCGCCTCCGCCAGCGCACCGAGCGCGTCGGCGGCCCGGCCTAGCGCCTTCGCTTTCCCGGCACGCTCCGCCTGCGCCGTGGACAGGGCGGCGAGATGCGCGTCGCGGCGCTGCGCGAGCGCGTCGAGCTGCTGCCGCTGCGCCGCCAGCGCGGCCAGGGCGCGCCGCTCCGCCGCATCCAGCTTGCCCGCGACCCGGTCGCCGGCGATCTCGTCCAGCCGGAGGCGGGCGAGCGACCTGAACAGGGCCGCCTGTTCCGCCCGCAGGCGCGCGCTCTCCGCCGCGGCCGCCTCGAGAATGCGGGCGAGGCGGTCCTCGTCCGCGCGCAGCCCGCTGCCGGCCCGCTCCAGGGTCTCCGCGGTATCGACCACGCTGATCATCGCCGCCCTGCCATTTCGTGCCCTACCATTCCGTAATGGCCCCGCCGGACACGGCCATCCGGTAGACCGGGTCCAGCGCGCCGCGCGGCTTCTCCGCGACGAGATTGTCCTGCAGGATCCCGTCGTCCAGCTTGTCCCGGCGCACCGCCTCGTAGACGGCCCGCGGCACGCGGACGCCCCATGTCGCGACATTGGCGGTCCGGCCATCCTCCTCGCTGGTGACCGGGAGGGTCAGGGTCCTGCCGTCCGGGGTCACCGCCTCGACGATCAGGTAGTAGTTGCGCGCGCCGGTATTGACGTCGGGAATCCGGTAGACGCCGCTATCCTCGCCCGGGCGGGAGACGATCCTGAGCTCGAAGACCCGGGTGAGTTCCTCGCGCAGCCGCTCCAGCGCGGACGCCGCCACCCGCGCCGCCGCCGCGTCGCCGCGCGCCAGGGCGGCGGCCGCATCTTCCCGCAGCTGCGCGACCCGCCCGCGGGCGTCGGCCGCCATCGCCGCCGCCGCTGCCCCTTCGCCGGCTGCCGCGATCCGTCGCGGCAGGGTCTCGGTCAGTTCGAGCTGCGCCGCGACCGCTTCACGCGCCGCGGACGCCTGCTGCCAGTGCTGCCAGCCGGCCCAGGCGACGACCAGGAGGGCGAGCACGGCCAGGCCCCAGGCGATCGCGGCGCGCCGGACCCACAGGCCCGCAAGGGTCCGCGACAGCCCCGGCGGTGTCGGCCGGTAGGTGAAGCGGCTCTCCTTGAGCGCCCGGATGCCGTCCTCGAGGATGCGGTCGGAGACCGCGAGCCCCTGGCCTTCGTAGAGGCGCCGCAGCCTGTCCTTCAGGGTCTCGTCGCGGCCGTCCTGTTCCAGTTCCCGCAGGGCGACGCTTTCCCGGTGGCGCAGGGTGTCGACGACATCCATCGCCAGCATCAGGTCGTCCAGCGGCGCTCCCCTGGCGTCGGGTGCAGGGTCGGGCGCCGTGGCGCCGGTCCCGGCCATGCCGGCGGCCCGCGACCCTGGCTCAGGCCGGCCTTGCCAGGAGGTTGCCGTCCAGGGCGTTGCCGTCCTCGGCCAGGCGGGCGATCCGCTTCCGCCCGTCCTCGACGGCCGCGCGGATCTCCTCGCTGTTCCGGGTCGAGAGGTCCCGCATTTCCGCGATGATGGCGACCGAGCGGCTCTGGAAATTGACGACGCTGTCGACCAGGGCCTTCACCGCATCGGCGCGGATCGTCGGCCCGTACCCGGCCTTCAGGGCCTCCTCCTGCACCTTGCCGCCGATCTCCGCCAGGACCTCCAGCGACTTGGAGACGCCTTCCTTCATCACGTTCAGGGTCTGCGTCGCCTCGTGCAGGCCGAACAGGCCGGTGAAGGAGGCCTTCAGCGCGGTCAGCACCGACTCGTTGGTCGAGAAGAATGACACGGCCTGCTGGTAGACCCGCTCCTTGGCGTTGGTGGTCTGCATCAGCCGCGCCATCACCACGTCGGAGGTGTTGTAGCTGATGGTCAGGTTGTCGGAGAGGTCCTTGGCGATCTGGTAGCGCCCGTCCTCCGCCTGGACCTTGCGCAGATGCGTGTCGCGGAGCAGTTCCAGCCTGGCCCGCTCCGCCATGTCGCCGCCCTCGGGACAGGCCGCCACCGCCTCGGCCGCGTCCTTCAGGCCGGCCTTGGCAGCCTCGAGCCGGGCTTCGGCCGCCTTCAGGATCTCCAGCGCGGCGACCTCGCCATGCTTCAGGGCGCCGCGGAAGTCGCGATAGGCCTCCAATATGGTCTGCTCGCGCTCGATATTGGCCCTGGTCTCCCTGGCGACGGCGAGATAGGTCTGCCGGATCTCGTCGAAGCGCGCCGCGATGTCGCCGCGGGAGATCTTCATCCAGGCATTGGTGGCGCGCTCGAACGGATCGAGCCTGCCATCCTCGACCTGGTCGACCATGCGCCTGGCATCGTCGCGGATCGAATCGAAGGCACGGGAAATCTTCTCGTAGCGGGTGCCGATCGACATGTCGGCGACCTGTTCGCGGACCACCTCGTTGAACAGGCTCATCTGCTGCAGGGTCCGGGTGATGATCGCGATCTTCTCCGGCTCGATATCCGCGATCCGCTCCAGCAGGCCGACGATCGGCGCGTCGCCGCCGGTCTCCCGGACCAGGCCCAGATCGCGCAGTCTCGCCATGGCCCGGTCGAGATACTGCAACGGCGTTCCGACGATGACCTCGCTCATGGCCGCTTTCCCCCTGGACCTGCCGCCGGCAGCCCTGGTGCCGGCACCCCCCGGGCCGAAGCGTGCCCGGTCATGGAGAGATAGTGGGTCGGGCCGGGTTTTGCGATGCGCTACCCGCTCACGATGTCCCGGTCTTGCCGGGGCCGGCCCGCCGCGCCTTCCCCCGCCCGCCCGCCGGGCGGCCCGCGGATGCGGCATCCCCCTCCGCCAGTGCCGCCGCGACCAGCGCGTGGATCGCCCAGCGTTTCACCTCGCGGGCGCGGTCGGGGCCGACCTGCAGCACGTCGCGGAACACCACCATCGATTCCAGCCCGAAGACCAGGGCCAGGGACTGGCAGAGATGGCGGTATCCGGACGGGGTGAAGCGGTCGCGGGCCGGCGCCAGGGCAGCCTCGATCAGCGGCGTCCGGCGGTTCTGGCGCAGCGGCACGCCGCCGCCGGGGCCCCCTGCCTGCCCGTCGCCGTCCTGTTTCGCGGCCTGCTGCAGGGCCTGGGCCAGGGTCAGGCGCAGCGGCAGCTCGTTGGCATAGATGCGCTCGTGCATCGCCGTTTCTGCCCGGTCCAGCCGCGCGGCCGGGTCGGTGGAGGGATCCGCCGCGAACAGGGCCTGGGGCTCCGGCATCAGGGCATCGATCGCCGCCTCGATCAGCAGGGCCTCCACGTTCGGGAAATAGCGATAGGCGGTGGCGCGGGAGACCAGGGCCTCGGCCGCCACCGCCTCCATGCTCGGCGCCACGCCGCCGGCCGACAGGCGGCTGGCGGCGTGCAGCAGGTCCTTGCGGGTGCGCAGGCGGCGATTGGCATGGCCGCCGCCTGCCCGGTCCGCCATCTCAGCCCTGCTGCGGCGCTTGCAGCTGCTGCATCAGCGCCGCGAAGTCGATCCACACATTCTCCCGCGCGATCGCGCCGTCCTCGGCGAACTCCAGCACGTGCAGCAGGCGGAACGAGATCTCGCGCCCGCCGCCCTCCAGGCCGAACGGCCGGCCGACCGCGCGGCCGCTCCAGACCGAATCGTCGACCAGGAAATTCTCCCCATGCAGGCGCCGGGCGGTCACGATCCGTCCCTCGGCAAGGTCGGCAAACAGTGCCTCGTAGAAGGCGCGCGCGCGGTCCTGGCCGCGTGTGGGACCGGCGGGCCAGCCGACGATGTCATGCTCGACATCCGGCGCCAGGGTGCCCAGCACGCCGGCGATATCGTCCCTCATCTCGTAGCCGAAATGCTCGTCCATCCTGCGGTCCATTTCCGCCGGGGTGATCGGCATGGCGGGTCCCTCCTTGCTGCGACTGATCCAGGGTCCGGCAGCGCCGGACAAATGGGAATGTAATGAGATACAAATCTCATTACAAGAAGTAAATCCAGTTTAGCGACTCTTGTCCCACATTCGGCCTTACCTCCCAGGTCATCGACCGCAGGGCGCGGCGGCCCGACATTCCCGGACAGGCGGCGGCGCGAACCGGCCGCCGGCCGCAACCGAACCAGGAGGTTTCGAGATGAGCCAGGCAAGCACGAAGGGCGTCGATACCGACGCGACGGACGAGGGCAGGGACGACGCGGCCACCGCGCTGGCGGACCGCTACATCGCCATGTGGAACGAGACCGATGCCGGCCGCCGCCGCGACCTGATCGCCCGGGTCTGGGCCGCGGCCGCGCGGTACCGCGACCCGATGCTGTCCGGCGATGGCCATGACGGCATCGACGCGATGGTGCAGGGCGTTCATGCCCACTATCCCGGGCACCGGTTCAGCCGCACCTCGGCGGTGGAGAGCCATAACGGCCGGCTGCGCTTCGGCTGGGCGCTGGGGGCGCAGGGCGCGGCGCCGCTGGTCACCGGGGTCGATTTCGGCGTGCTATCGGGCGATGGGCGCCTGCAGGAGATCGCCGGCTTCTTCGACACGATGCCCGGCGCCGCCTGAACGGCGAACCGGCCAGGCGGGGGCGCATGGCGGTGCATTGACACCGTGGCTGCGGGGCGCATCTACAGGGCCATGTACAGCAAGCTGCGCGCCCCCGCCCTGGCTCCGGCCCTGGCCCTGGGGCTGATCCTGATCGGTGAGCCGGCCGCGTCCGCGCCGGCGCCGACCATTGCCACCGAGGCCGGGCCGGTGACGGTCGAGACGGTCGTCGCCGGCCTGGAGCATCCCTGGGCCCTGGCCTTCCTGCCCGACGGGCGGATGCTGGTCACCGAGCGGCCGGGCCGGCTGCGCCTGGTCGCCGATGGCCGCCTGCTGCCCGATCCGGTTGCGGGCGTGCCGCCGGTCGCGCAAGTCGGGCAGGGCGGCCTGCTCGATATCGCCCTGCATCCGGGCTTCGCGGAGAACCGCCTGCTCTATCTTTCGCTTGCCGGCGCCGGGCCGGGCGGCGCGGCCACCGAGGTCTGGCGCGGCCGCCTGGCGGAGGCCGGCGGCGGGCTGCGCCTGGAGGGCGCGGAGCGCATCCTGGCCGCCGGGCCCTATGCCGGCGGCGGCCGGCATTTCGGTTCCCGCCTGGTCTTTGCGCCCGACGGCACCCTGTTCGTCAGCACCGGCGATCGCGGCGAGCGGCAGCGGGCACAGGATGCGGGCGATCCGGCAGGCTCCATCCTGCGGATCAACGACGACGGGTCGATCCCCGCCGACAACCCGTTCCGCAGCCGGGCCGGCGCACGGCCGGACCTCTATGCCATGGGCGTGCGCAACCCGCAGGGCCTGGCCCTGCATCCGGACAGCGGCGCGCTCTGGGAGGTCGAGCATGGCCCGCGCGGCGGCGACGAGGTCAATCTCATCCGCCCCGGCCGCAACTATGGCTGGCCGGTGATTACCTATGGCGAGGAATATTCCGGCCGGCAGGTGGGCCAGGGCCTGACGGAGAAGCCCGGCCTGGAACAGCCGCTGCTCTACTGGGTGCCGTCGATCTCGCCATCGGGCATGACATTCCATACCGGCGCGGCCTTCCCGGCCTGGCAGGGCAATCTGTTCGTCGGCTCGCTGTCGCAGCAGCATCTGCGCCGGATCGTGCTGCAGGACGGCCGCCCGGTGCGCCAGGAGGCCCTGCTGCAGGAGCTCGGCCATCGCATCCGCGACGTGCGCCAGGGCCCCGACGGCCTGCTCTACCTGCTGGTGGATTCGCCGGACGCGCCGCTGCTGCGCCTGCGCCCGGGCGGCTGAGCGGCGGTCACTTCCCGGCCGCTATTTCGTCGCGTCGTGGAAGATCAGGCCCAGGGTCAGCCGCTCGCCGGCACGCACCCGGCTGACGCCGTGGCGCATCGCGGCCTTCACGAAGCCGCGGGCGCCGGGCGCCGGGCGCTCCGCCACCGGGAAGATCACCGCGGCCCCTTGCGGGATCGCCACCGCCGCGCCGATCGACTGCTGCCGCGGCCGGTTCTCCAGCAGCAGGAACTCGCCGCCCTCGTAGTCGCGGCCCGGCGCATGCAGGCCGATCACCACCTGCAGCGGGAAACGGATCGCGCCGTAAAGGTCCTGGTGCAGGCGGTTATAGTCGCCGGGGCCATAGCGCAGCATCAGCGGCGTGGCCTGCCGCTGGCCCGCCGCATGGCACGCCGCCAGATAGCCCTCCAGATCCGGCGGATACTCCCTGGGCGCCCGCAGGTCGGCGGCCATCCGGCTCGCGACCGGGGCCAGCCGGGCATAGAAGGCGGCGCGCAGCCGCGCGACCGTGTCGGGCAGGGGATAGCCGAAATAGCGGTAGAGGCCCGAGCCATAGGCATGCCGGCCCATGTCGACGGTCTTGCGGAACCGCGCCGGGTCGTCGAACAGGTCCCGCAGCGCGGCGCAACCGGCCGGCGACAGGAAGGGCGGGGTCACGGCATGGCCGTTGGCCCGCAGCTCCCGCTCCAGCACCTCCGCGTCGGGCAGGCCGTCCGGCAGCCCGGCCAGCAGGCCGGGCGCCGGTTCGGCTGGCAGGTCGGCCGCCGGGCCGGCCCGGGCCATGCTCATGCCGGCGCGCCCTCCTGCTCGCCCGCCAGAAGGGCGGCCTTGCGCTCCGGCCCCCAGCGATAGCCCGACAGGCTGCCATCGCCGCGGACGATCCGGTGGCAGGGCACCGCCAGGGCCACCCGGTTGGCGGCACAGGCGGTCGCCACCGCGCGCACCGCCCGCGGCTTGCCGATGCGCGACGCCAGTTCGGCATAGGACAGGGTGGTCCCCGCCGGGATCTGGCGCAGGGCTTCCCACACCGCGAGCTGGAAGGCGGTGCCGCGCAGGTCGACGGGCAGCAGCGGCCAGGGCGCGCGGCCGTCGACATAGTCGGCCAGCTGTTGCCGCCACGCCGCCAGGTCGCCGTCCGCGTTCGCCAGCTCCGCTTCCGGGAACTCCCGTTGCAGGGCCAGCTCCAGGGCCAGCGGGTCGCTGTCCAGATGCACCCAGCACAGGCCCTTCGCTGTCGCCGCGATGCCCAGGCAGCCCAGCCGGGTGGCGGCGGCCGACCAGGCGATGCGCTGGCCGCGGGCGCCCTTGCGGTATTGCGCCGGCTTCATGCCGAGATATTTCGGCGCCGCCGCATAGAACCGGCTGGGGGCGCCATAGCCGGCGGCGAACAGGGCCGACAGGACATCCTCGCCCTGGCGCAGCGCGTCCCGGGCACGCAGCATGCGCAGGCCTTCCGCGAACTGTGCCGGGGTCAGGCCCAGGAAGGCCTTGAACTGGCGCTGGAAATGCCCGGGGCTGAGGCCCGCCTCCTGCGCCAGGGCGTTGAGGTCGGGCATGCCGTCCTCCGGGTCGGCCTCCGCCATCCGCTGGCAGGCATCGGCGATCCGCCCCGCCACCTCGGCATCCGCGGCGCGGGCGTCCCGGGCGCAGCGCCGGCAGGGGCGGAAGCCGGCCGCCTCCGCCGCGCCGGGGCTGGCATAGAAGGCGGTGTTCTGGCGGCGCGGCTGCCGGCCGCGGCAGCTGGGCGGGCAATAGACCCCCGTCGTTGCCACGGCATAGACGAAGATCCCGTCATAGCGGGCGTCGCGGGCACAGACGGCATCCCAGAACTCCGCCGCGTGCCGCTGCTCCGGCAGGGGATCGGCGCCGGCAGGGCCGGCATTCGGTTTCGCACTCTCGGTCAGCATCTGCTCCTCCACGAGTTGCTGTCTCGTGTCGCAAGATGTGCCCGTCGCGGCGCGATCGCGTCCCGGATCCTGTGGCGGGCGGTCGATTTTCGCTGTCCGGCCGGCGGCCGCCGGCCGGTCAGGCAGCCCGCGGCACCGCCGGCAGGGGCAGGTCGGTGATCAGCATCATGCCCGGCCTGTGCGTGATCGCAAGGGGCGGCCGGGCCTGTTCCAGGGCGCGCTGCGGGGTCACCCCGCAGGCCCAGAACACCGGCACCTCGCCCGCTTCCAGCGGGCAGGGATCGCCGAAATCCGGCCGCCCGAGATCGGCGATGCCCAGCGCCGCCGGGTCGCCGACATGGATCGGGCCGCCATGCGAGCGCGGCAGCGCGGCGGTGATGCGGCGCACCTCCGGCACCAGCGCCTCGGCAAAGGGCCGCATGGACACCACCAGCGGCCCGCTGAAGCGGCCTGCCGGGACGGTGTCCAGGACGGTGGTGTACATCGCCACGTTGCGGTCCAGCGCGATATGGCGGATCGGCAGCCCGGCAGCCAGAAGCGCCGATTCGAAGGAGAACGAGCAGCCGATCACGAAGGGCACCAGGTCGTCGCGCCACCAGGCGGCGATGTCGCCGGGCTCCTCCACCACGGTCCCGTCGCGGAAGATGCGATAGCCGGGCAGGTCGGTCCGCAGGTCGATATCCGCCCCCAGTTCCGGCAGGGCCGGGTCGCCGGCGCGGCCCCGGGCCAGGACCGGGCAGGGGCGCGGGTTGGCGGCGCAGAAGGCGGCGAAATCCTCCGCCCAGTCGGCCGGCAGGATCACCAGGTTGCCCTGCTCGACGCCGGGGGCGAGGCCGGTGGTCGGCGCCGCGCGACCCGCCCGGATCGCCGCCCGCGCCTGCCGTGCGGCCTGCACCGCGCCGTCGGCGGTCATCGCCGGCCCGCCGTCACGCTGTGGGCCCGGGTGGCCGGCCGGCGGCATTGCGCAGGCGGTGGCGCAGGATGAACCCCGCGACGAGGGCGGCGACCACCGCGCCGATCGCCACCGGGATCGCGATCAGGAAGGTCAGGATTCCCAGCGCGAAGGCCCCGATCAGCACAAGGCCGATCACGGCAAGGGTGAGGAAGCCGCCCAGCCGCGTGGCGCTGCGCGGCGCCGGGCCGGTCCGCCGGCCGCCGGTGGCGCCGGGATGCACCCGGTAGCCGCCGTCGGACGTGATGTCGATCGTCGGCGGCTCTTTCCGGGCGCGCCCGGAATCCTGGGGCCGGGTGTCCTGGGAATGGGAACCTTGCTGCATGTCCTGTCCGGTCGTCCTTGTCGCGATGCGCCCCTGGCGTCGGTCCGATCCCGCGTCCGTCGGGGATCCGCCTGTCCGAACCTACCCACTTATGGTGTCGCGGCCCCCGCTGCAAGGCGGCAGGCGGCCTGGAACCGCCGGGGCCGGCTGCTTGTTGCCTGGGTCGCAGGGGCCGCGGATCGCCCCGAACTGCCCGAACGAGGACCCATGGACCTGTTGCGCATCATCCTGGCCATCCTGCTGCCGCCGCTGGGCGTCTTCCTGCAGGTGGGCCTCGGCCTGCATTTCTGGCTGAACATCCTCCTGACCTTGCTGGGCTATATCCCGGGCATCGTGCATGCCGTGTGGATCATCGCGCGCAGGTGAGGTCGATGGCCGCTCGGCATGACGAGGCGTCCCATCGGGGCGGCAGCGGTGCTCCTGACGATGGACCGGGGCAGGACAGCCTGCGCGACCTGGACTGGCTGGCCGGTCTGATGGACGACCGCTTCCAGGTGCCGGGCACCCGGATCCGCTTCGGCCTGGACGTCCTGGTGGGCCTGGTCCCGGTGGTCGGCGATACCGCGACCACGATGGTGTCCGGCTACCTGTTCTGGCGGGCCGCCCGGCTCGGCCTGCCGTTCTGGCTGCTGGTGGCGATGGCGGGCAATATCGCGCTGGACTTCCTGCTGGGCCTGGTGCCGTTCGTCGGCGACCTGCTCGACATCGGCTTCCGCGCGAACCGGCGCAATCTCGCCCTGGTGCGGCGCCATCTGGCGCGGCGCGAAGGCCGGGCGGCCGGGCGGCCCCGGCAGGCGCCCCGCCCCGGCGCCGGCTGGTATCGCGGGCCGGCAGGGGCAGGGGCAGGGGCAGGGGGGCCGCGGGCCGCGGGCTGACCCGCCCTGCCCGGCCGCTTTCGTCAGGCCGCCGCCGCGGCGGCCTCCGGGACCGTTCCCGCCACGGTCGTCCGCCAGAGTTCCCGCCGCGCCCCGTGATAATCGCTTACCGGATTGTGCCAGACGCAGCGATTGTCCCAGATCGCCAGCGCGCCGTTGCTCCAGCGGAAGCGGCAGGTAAAGGCCGGATGCGTCGCATGGGCGAACAGGTAGGCCAGGATGGGCTGGCTCTCCTCCGCCGTCATGCCCAGGATGCCGCCGGTATAGCCGGGATTGACGAACAGGGTCTCCCGGCCGGTTTCCGGATGCCGCACGGCGATCGGATGCGCATGGTCGATATAGGCATCGGCGCTGGTCAGGATCTTCATGTGCCGGACATTGTCGACGAAGGTGCGCTGGCGGTCGCCATAGCCGCGCCCGGCATTGTGGGTGCCCTGCAAGCCGCGCAGCATGGCCTGGTAGGCCGGCGACAGGGATTCCCAGGCGCGGGTCGCGCTGGCGAACAGGGTGTCGCCGCCATAGGCCGGCACGTCCAGCGCATAGAGCAGGGTGGCCTTGGGCGGCGCCGGCTGGAACGACCAGTCGCTGTGCCAGGCCGCGCCGAACACGATGGGCGAGGGCTCGTCCGCCTCCTTCACCACCCGGACCACGTCGGGATGGCCGTCCATGCCGACCACATAGGGGTTGTCGCCGAACGGCCCGAACCGCAGGCTGAACGCCTCCAGGTCGGCCACCTCCAGGTCCTGGTCGCGAAAGAAGATCACCCCATGGTCAAGCCAGGCGCGATGGATCTCCGCAAAGCCGGCCTCGTCCAGCCGGCGCAGGTCGACACCGGAGACCTCTGCGCCCAATGCGCCGGTCAACGGCTCGACATGGATGCGTTCATGGGCCGACGCCGCGTTGGCGGCATGGCGTGTCGCGCGGAACATGCGGTTTCCTCCCCGTCCGGCCGGCCCTGGCGGGCCTCGGCCCGGAGGATAGCGGGAAGCGGCGCGCCCCGTCACGCGGCGCCCCGCACCGGTTGTGCGGTGCCGGTCGGCCTCCGGGCCCGCCGCCCGGCCGAAGGGAAAGGCCCCATGATCGCCGCCACCCTGGATGCCGCAGCACGGACGATCCCGCGTGCGATCGCGCAAGTCATCGGCGCGATGACCGCCCGCGCGGCGGGCGACCGTCTCGCACTGGTCCTGCTTTCGCTGGCCCTGTTGTGGCCGGCCTGTCCGTCCGCTGCGGACACCCTCTACCAGCCCTATCGGATCGCGGCCGACGGTCAGGCTGCGCCGCCCTTCGCGGTTGCGCTGCCCGGCGGCGAGATCGCCAGCTTCGCGCTGCCGCCGGTGACCCTGCAGGTCTTCGCGCCGCTGGGCGCGGTGATGGCGCGCGCCGCCGGCCAGTCAGCCGGCTATCCCGCCTGGCAGCCGGAAGCCGGCGCCTGCCCGGCCAGCCTGCCCGCGCCCCCGCCGGTCGGCGCGACCTGTCGCGGCCTTGCCGCCGCGACCGCATCGGTGCTGGCGCAGGGGGCGGCGAGCTGTGCCGATCTCGCGCATCCGGAACGCTTCGTCATGGCGCGCCGGCCCGGCGAGGTCGGCCTCGGCGACCTCGGGACGATCCCGGGCCTGATCGCCGTGGCCGGGCGGGCCTTGGCCGAGGCCAGCTTTCCGGCCAGCCTCGCGGACGCGGTGGGGATCGACCGCCTGCGCCGTGTCATCGGCAAGATCCGGCTGCCGGCCCTGGCGCGGGATGCGGCCGCATTCGACCGGGCGGCCGGACACCTGGCCGACCGCCTGCAGGCCCCCGGCGCCGCCGGCTGCGGGCCGGCGCCGGCGCTTCGATCCCTGGCCGCCCTGCGCTCCCGGGTTGCGGCGCTGCTGGCGGAGCGGGTGCGCATCGACGCGATGGGGCAGGCTGCCGTCGCCGCGGAGGAGGCGGCATTGCGGGCGGCCGGGCGCGAGCGCGCGCCGCTGCCCTATCCCGGGGTGACCGCACCGGAGCGGGCGGAGCTGTCGATGCTGCTGGGCGGGGTCTACTGGCGGATGCGCGGCGGCGGGCTGCTGCAGGAACCGGCCAGCACGCAGACCACGCGGGTCTACTACAACGCCCTGCCGATGGCCGCGATCGGCTTCCTGAACGGCGGCGCGGAGGGCTGGGCGGCCGGGCTCGCCATCTTCAGCCGGATCTTCGAGGGCTGGGGCAGCTGGATGGACATGGGGCGCACGCCGGGCGGGGCGGATGCGCTGGCGGACCTGCAGGGCATGACCGCGCGCGGCGCCCGCCAGGTCGGCATTGCCGCCCCGCTGCTGGCCAGCGGGGGCTACGACACCGCCTGGCTGGAAGCCGGCGGCCTGCATCTGGGCCCGGTCTATTATTTCGCCTGGGAACGGCTCGGCCATCTGCGGATCGGCGCCGATCTTGCCCCGCCGCTGCAGCCCTTCCTGGAGGGGCCGACCGCCTGGGGCGAGGCGCTGGGCGGCGCCGCGATCTCCTACGGCTTCGCCCGGTCGCTGCTGGCCGGGCGGCCGGTCCCGCTGCCGCCGCCGCCGCTGGACCGGATCGGCCGCTGACGGTCGGAGCTTGTGACTCAAGCGCCCGGGGTGGAGCGACGATCGGGTGTTCCATCTCCTCGGGCCAAACAGCAAGCCGGCGGGTGACGAGGAGGGGGAGCGACGGGTCCCGGCAGTCGCGGCCTGCGCATCGAGCATCTCATTGTCAGCGCTCAGCTCTCGCCGGTCCGGCGAAAGCCCGCGACGGCGCGGTAGCCGCTGGCCACCGCCTCCACCTCCGCCGGGCTGATCAGGTCCTCGATCCGGTCCTGCGGGCCGGTGAGCCGGGCATCGGCGATGTCCAGCACCTTTTCCGGGCCGGACTGGCGGTTCGCCAGGACGACGCCGTTCGCCGGCGCCAGCCGGGCGTCCTGGTAGGCGGCCAGCGCCGCGGCGGGATCGCCCGGCCGTTCCGCCAGCGCCTGGGCCAGGGCGGCCGCATCCAGGATCGCCTGCGAGGCGCCGTTGGCGCCGATCGGGTACATCGGGTGGGCGGCGTCGCCCAGCAGGGTGACCCGGCCGAAGCTCCAGCGCGCCAGGGGGTCGCGGTCGATCATCGGGAACTCGAAGATCTCCTCGGTCGCCTCCATCAGGGCCACGATGTCCAGGAAGTCGATGCCGAACCCCGTGAAGCGGGCGATGAAGTCGCGCGCGCCGCGGCGGGTCCAGTCGCCCGGATGCAGCGGCCGCGGCGCGTCGTGGCGCAGTTCCGCCACCCAGTTCAGCAGCGCCCTGTCGCGCCGGCGGGCCTCCTCGGAAATCGGATAGCAGACGAACTTCACGTCGTGATTGCCGGCGATGACCATCGTGCGGCCATCGCCGAACGGCGCCTGTTCGTGGGCGCCGCGCCACATCATGACGCCTTCGTAATGGGCCGCGCCTTCGTCCGGGTAGAGCTGCGCGCGCACCGCGGAGTGGAAGCCGTCGGCGCCGACCAGGATATCGCCCTGCAGGCTGGTGTCGGCGCCCCCGCCCGCCGCCGCGAAGCGCGCCGTCACCCCTGCGCCATCGGCATCGAAGCCGGTCAGGCGCAGGCCCGTGCGGATCGCCTGCGGCCCCAGCCGCTCCATCGCGGCCTCGGCCAGCATGAACTGCAGGGCGCCGCGATGGATGGAATATTGCGGCTGGGCGAAGCCGGCCTCGACGCCGCGCGGGTCGGCGGCGATCAGATGGCCGAACCGGGTGCGGTACTCCACCGCGCGGGTGCGGATCCCGAGCCGCGCCAGCCGCAGGCCCAGCCCCAGGTCGTGCAGCACCGCGGAGCCATGCGGCAGCAGGTTGATGCCCACGCCGAGCGGCCGCAGCTCCGCGACTGCCTCGCAGACCTGCACCTGCCAGCCGATGCGGTGCAGGGCCAGGGCGGCCGTCAGCCCGCCGATGCCCGCCCCGGCGACGATCGCCTTCATCTGTCCCCACCTGTCATCGCGGCCGCTATCCCGTGCCGATCCAGCGGGAGTGCAGCCGCCGCGGCGGCAAAGGTCAAGGGCCCGCGCCGCCCGCCGCAGCCGGCCCCGCCGGTGCTGCGGCAGCCGCACCCGACCGCAGCGCTGCCTCCGGTGGCGGCGCCTCCGGCAATTCGTCCTGCGGGAAGAGCATTGGCTGGCGTCCGGCCGCCGGTTCCGCGGCGGAGGAAGGCCGCAGCTCCGTGCGCAGGCGCGGCAGCGCCTCGGGATGCTCCAGCTGCAGCCAGGACAGGCAGGCGCTGCTGGGGCGGGCGGTATCGGGGCTCTCCGGCGCGAAGGAGGTTCCAACCGCTAACGCGTCGGCTCCCGCCCGGTTCCCGCCGCGGCCCGGTTCCCGCCGCTACCCGGGTCACGCCGCGGTTTCGGCGTCCTCCCGGATCAGCCCCAGGAAGGTCTCGCCATAGCGGTCCAGCTTGGCCTGGCCGATGCCGTGCAGCTGGCCCAGTGCGGCGGCATCGGCCGGCCTGGCCTTCGCCATCTCGATCAGGGTGCGGTCGGGGAAGACGACATAGGCCGGCACGTTCTGGGCCTTGGCCAGCTCGCCGCGCTTCGCCTTCAGGCGCTGCAGCAGGGCCTGCTCCGGCCCGGACAGGTCCTCGGTCGCGGGCGCGGCCGTGCCCCGGGCGGATTTCGCCTTGCGCCCGCCGGGCTGCAGCTGGTCGGTGCGGATCTCGATGCGCTGGCGGCCGTACAGCACCTCCTTGCCGGCCGGCGTGATCGTCCAGCAGCCGTGGCGGGCATAGTCCATGGCGATCAGGCCGCAGGCATAGATCTGCCGGAAGATCGCGCGCCATTCGGTCTTCGGCCGCTCCTTGCCGATGCCGAAGGTCGGCAGGCAGTCGTGCTGGAAGCGGCGGACGGCCTCGCTCTCGTCGCCGCAGAGGATCGCCACCAGATGTTCCGTGCCGAAGCGCTGGCCGGTCCGCGCGATGGCCGACAGCGCCATCTGTGCCGGCACCGTGCCGTCGATCAGCTGCACCCCTTCCAGGCAGAGGTCGCAATTGCCGCAGGGCTCGCCCTGCTCGCCGAAATAGGCCAGCAGGGTCTGGCGGCGGCAGCGCGGCGCCTCGCAGAGCGCGACCAGCGCGTTCAGCCGCTGCCGCTCCACCCGCTTCTGCTCGTCCGGGGCGTCGCCCTCCTCGATCTGCAGGCGGCGCAGGCGGATATCGTCCAGGCCATAGAGGGTCAGGGTGTTGGCGGCCAGCCCGTCGCGGCCGGCACGGCCGATCTCCTGGTAATAGCTTTCGATGTTCTTGGGCAGGGCGGCATGGGCCACGAAGCGGACATCGGGCTTGTCGATGCCCATGCCGAAGGCGATCGTCGCGGTCACCACCACGCCGTCCTCCTGCAGGAAGACCTCCTCGTTGCGGGCGCGCTCGCCCGCTTCCAGCCCGGCATGATAGGGCAGGGCCCGGATGCCCTTGCCGTTCAGCATGGCGGCCAGGTCCTCGGTCTGCCGGCGCGAGGAGCAGTAGACGATGCCGCTGGCCCCTTCGTGGCGGCGGACGAAGTCGAGGATCTGGCGCGGGGCGCCGTCCTTCGGCCGCATCGCCAGGCGCAGGTTGGGGCGGTCGAAACCCTGCACGAAGACCTGCGGCGGCGCGCCGAACAGGCGCTCCACGATATCGCCGCGGGTGGCGGTATCGGCGGTGGCGGTCAGCGCGATCAGCCGGGGCCCGCCCAGTTCCGCGCGGATCTCCGCCAGCCGCATATATTCCGGCCGGAAGTCATGGCCCCATTGCGACACGCAATGCGCCTCGTCCACCGCGAACAGGGCGATGCGCGCCCGCTGCAGCACCTGGATGAGGTCGGCGCGGACCAGCCGTTCCGGCGCCACATATAGCAGCTTCAGCCGGCCGGACTCGGCGTCCTGCAGGAAGTCGCGGTTCTCGACGGCGGAATTGCCGGAATGCAGCGCCGCGGCGGCGATGCCCAGGCTCTGCAGCTGTGCGACCTGGTTGCGCATCAGCGCGATCAGCGGCGAGACCACCAGGGTCAGGCCCTCGGCCAGCAGCGCCGGCAACTGGTAGCAGAGCGACTTGCCGCCGCCGGTCGGCATGATGGCCAGCACATCCCGGCCGCCCAGCAGGCTCGCCATGATCTCTGCCTGGCCTGGCCGGAAATCGTGGAAGCCAAACCGCTCCGCCAGGATCCGGCGCGCTGTCGCCAGGTCCCCGCCGGCGCCATCCCCTTCATCTGGCCCGCTTCCTGGCCCGGTCGTCGTTTCCGCCTGCGCGCCGCCGTCGCTCACCTGCTCCTCCTTGTCGAAGGGGCAGTGTATCAGCGTTCGGCACCGTGATGGCAAGACGATGCACCGTCCCCGGGGGCCGGGGACGGCGCCCGCAAGCGGCCCCGCGGGAGCGGGGTCGCGCGGGCAAACTCCGTTCGCCCTACATTCTGGCGCGCGGCCCTACTTCTTGTCCTTGTCCGTTTTCGGCGGCCTGGGCTCACCGGCATGGCCGGGATTGAAGGACGGCGGATCGCTGGCGGGAAAGGATTCCTCCAATTCCTCGTCCAGTTTCTCGTTGTCCTTCTTCGACGGCTTGCTCTTGTCCGACATGACCTTGTCCTTCCGGATGTGGTCCCGGGAAACAGGTCGCGAGGCGAAGCGGTTCCACGGCCGCGAAAGATCGGCCGCGGAACCCGCCGGGGGTGCGGGCCGGCGGGCGGGTCTCTCTTGGCCCTACATGTGGTAGTCCTAGAGTGCGGGTCGCCGCCGATGCCAGTCGGTGGCCTGCTGGAAGGCATGGCCGACATTCAGGATAGCCGCCTCGTCGAAGGCGCGCCCGGCGATCTGCAGGCTGACCGGCAGGCCGTCGGGGGCGAACCCGCAGGGCATCACGAGGGCGGGCAGCCCGGTCAGGTCGAACGGCTCGGTGTTGCGCAGGATTGCGCCGAAGACGCCGTCCTCGGCCCCCCTGATGCTGACCGCCTCCTGGCCGATCGGGGTGGCGGTCATCGGGATGCCGGGGGTGGCGAGGACATCGACCTCCGCCAGGGCCGCGGCCATCTCGCGGCCCAGCAGGGTGCGATAGCGCTGGGCATGCAGATAATCCTTCGCCAGCAGCTGGTCGCCCAGTTCCAGGAAGGTGCGCACCTGCTCCGTATAGAGCCCGGCATTCTCGTCCAGGGTATCGTCGTGATAGGCCGTCGCCTCGGCGACGTAGATCGCCATGGCCGCCGCCGCCGCATGGTCGATATGCGGCAGGCTGACCTCGACCAGCTCCGCCCCCAGCTTTTCCAGGTCCCGCAGGGCAGCCTCGACCAGGTCGGTCACCTCCACCTGGGAGCGATCGTAGAAATAGCGGCGCGGAATGCCGATCCGCAGGCCGCGGACCCGGCCGGTCAGGGCTGCCGCGTAATCCTCGCCCGGCCGGTCGGCGGTCGCGGCATCGCGCGGGTCGGGGCCGGCGATCGCGGTCATGAACAGCGCGGCATCCCAGGCGGAGCGCGACAGCGGCCCCGGATGGTCCATCGTCCAGCACAGCGGAAAGATGCCGGCGCGGCTGGCACGGCCATAGGTCGGCTTCAGGCCGGTCACGCCGCAGGCGGCGGCGGGCATGCGGATCGAGCCGCCGGTATCGCTGCCGCTGGCGATCGGCGCCAGGCCCGCGGCGACCGCCGCGCCGGAGCCGCCGCTGGACCCGCCGGTGATCCGGTCGGTGTCCCAGGGGTTGCGTGACGGGCCGAACATCGAATGCTCGTTGGTCGGGCCATAGGCGAATTCATGCGTGTTCAGCTTGCCCAGGCAGACCATCCCGGCGGCGGCGAGCTGCGCGACCACCGTGGCATCCTCCGCCGGCACATTGTCCGCCAGGACCCGCGAGCCCGCCGTGGTCCGCACCCCGGCCGTGGCATAGAGATCCTTGTGGCCGAGCGGGATGCCATGCAGCGGCCCGCGCTGGCGGCCGGCGGCGATCTCCGCTTCCGCAGCCCGCGCGGCGGCCAGCGCGGCATCCTCCGTCAGGGTGACGAAGGCGTTCAGCCGGTCGTTGACCGCGCCGATGCGGGACAGGAAGGCCTGCGCCACTTCGACGGGGGAGACCTTGCGGGCGGCGATCTGCGCGCCCAGCTCGGCCACGTCCATCGCGGTCAGGCCGGTCATGACTTGCTGCCGTCCCGGCGCGGCGTCTCGATGGGGCGGAACAGGACGGCCGGCTCGATCTCCTTCAGCGGCAGGCGCCGCAATGCCGAGATCTGCTCCAGCAGCGGCTCCAGTGCCGTCGCATAGGCGGCGGCGCGCGCCGGCTCCAGCGGATGGCCGGCATTCTGCCGCGCCACCGCGGCGACCGTTTCGGCCGTGATCGGTTCACGCTTGCCCATGCACCCCGTCCTCCTGCTGTCCACTGCCGTCAGCCGCCGCGCACCTGCTCGGTGCCGGCCCAGCTCTCGCCCTGCGGCACGTTGAAGTTGATCACGAAATCGATCTTCTTGAACATCCAGGTGCCGTTGCGGCGGATATAGGCCTCGTCGTAATCGCCCAGGATCCAGCGGCTGACCTGCTTGCCGTCCTCCATCATCGTGCAGGGCATCAGGATCCGCCACTTGCCGGTGGCGGTGTCGCCGTCCACGTCGATGATGAAGTTCAGCGCCAGATGCGCAGCGAAGACGATCTGGGCGGAAATCCCGCCGAAGAAGGCCTCGATCGCCTTGCGGCCGTCGTGATGGCCGAACACCGCATTGGTCCAGACCGCATCGTCGGCGAACAGCGGGCCCAGCTGCGCCGGCTTGTAGCCCAGGTCGCAGTACTGCATGTAGACATGCTTCAGCTTCTTGATCGCCTCGATCGATTCCAGGCGGTCGATGCGGGCTGCAAGATCGTCGGTGCTCATGGCGGGCTCTCCGGTTGCGGGCGTCATCCTGGCCTACTCCCGGGCGACGGGCGACCGCAAGGCCGGGACGGCGCAGGTGCATGTTTTCGTACGCATCCCGCCAAGTTCCGGCCGCCCCGGCGCAGGTATTAGGAGGTGCCGCTGCAATGACCGACCTCGTGACACGCCAGGACCGCGACGGCCTCGCCGTCCTCACCCTGAACCGGCCCGAGAAGCTGAATGCGCTGACCGTAGGCATGTTCCAGGCGCTGCGCGGCCATGTCGCCGACCTGCGCCGCGATACGGCGATCGGCTGCGTGGTGCTGTGCGGCGCCGGCAAATGCTTCTCGGCCGGCCACGACCTGGCCGATATCGGCAGCGGCGCGGCGGTGCCGTCGCGCGGCTGGCATTCCGAGACCCTGCGCATGCTGGAGAAGCTGCCCAAGCCGGTGATCGCCGCGGTCCATGGGCATTGCTATACCGGCGCGCTGGAAGTGGCGCTGGCGGCCGATTTCATCGTTGCCGCGGACAATGCCCGCTTCGGCGACACCCATGCCAAATGGGCGCTGACCCCGGTCTGGGGGATGAGCCAGCGCCTGCCGCGCCGGGTCGGCCGCGCCACCGCCAAGCGCCTGATGTTCACCGCCGAGATGTTCGACGCGGCCGAGGCGCTGCGCATCGGCCTGGCGGAGCTGGTGTTTCCGGCCGCGGGGTTCGAGCGCGAGGTCGAGGCCCTGGCCCGGCGCATCCTGGAGAACTCCGCGTTCAGCCACGCCGCCAACAAGCGTTTGCTGGAGGCGACGGACGGCGATCCCCTGGATGCCGGCCTGCAATGGGAGGTGATGGAGAGCGAGGGTGTCGGCCCCGACATGCAGGAGCGGGTCGCCGCCTTCACGCGGAGATGACCGCTTCCGCCGGCCGGCCCCGGCATGTTGACACTCCCGGGGCCCGCTCCTAGGAAGGCTACTCGCCTTGCCGCCCGTCCCGGGCCGGCCGCAGGAGGTGATCATGCAGGCGCCGCAGGCCCCCTTGTTCGCCCGCCAGGACGTGGTCGAGCTGTTCCCGACCCTGGTCTGGGCGTTCGACCTGGCGCCGGCGCTGGCGGCGCAGTGCAATGCCGCGCTGCTGCAGCAGCTGCAGGAGATCACGGCCACCCGCCCGCCGCAGAAGAACGACCTGTCGCAGCAGAGCGACCACGACCTGCACCACCGGCCCTGCTTCCAGCCGCTGGCGCCCGCGATCGACCAGTCGGTGCGGGCGATCATGGCGCATCTGCAGCTGGAGGAGGCACCGTTCCAGGTGACCGGCGCCTGGCTGAACCTGTCGGCGCCGGGGATCCGCCACCACGAACATGCCCATCCCAACAACTGGCTCAGCCTGGTCTATTACGTGAAGACGCCGAAGGGCGGCGACACCATCCGCTTCTATGACCCGCGGCCGCAGGCCCAGGTGCTGATGCCGAAGACCCGGAAGCTCTCGCCGCTGACCGGCAGCTCGATCACCATCGCGGCCACGGCCGGGCGCCTGCTGGCCTTCCCGTCCTGGTTCAAGCACTCGGTGGACGCCAATACCGGCGAGGGCGAACGCGTCTCCCTGGCGATCAACGTGATGTTCCAGCAGTTCGGCGAGCGCATGGCCGCGCCGATGTGGAAGCCGAAGCTGGCGCATCCCGGCGCCCCGGCCGGCGCCCCGGTTGCGGCCCGGCCGTTCACCATCCCGCCGGTGCTGAAGCCGCCGGGCGGCAGGCGATAGGGCCAAGGCAGCCTCGCTGCGCCGGCCCACCCTGTGTCATCCCGGACCCCGATCCGGGATCGTGACGGGCCGGTGCCGCCGGGCTGCATCGCCGTCCGCGTCAGGGGGCCCGGGTCAGGCCCGGGACGACGCAATTGGCCGGCCTCGCCGCCGCCCCACTCGCCGCGCGGCCGCCACGGCCCGGTCAGCCGATCAATCCGCCATCGACGATGAAGCCCTGGGAGGTGCAGGCCGAGGACACGTCGGAGGCGAGGAACAGCGCCATCTGCGCCACGTCGGTGCCGAGCAGGCGGCGGTCCAGGCATTGCTCCCCGCGGATCCGCCGTTCGTCTTCCGGGCTGATCCACAATGCCAGTTGCCGTTCGGTCAGGATCGCCCCGGGGACGATGGCATTCACCCTGACGCCATGCGCGCCGAATTCGCGGGCCAGCGACCGGGTCAGGCCCAGCACCGCCGCCTTGCAGGTCGAATAGACCGTCAGGTCGGGCACTCCCAGGCGGGGCGCGATGGAGCCGAAATTGATCACCGACCCGCCACCCGCCGCCTGCATATGCGGGAACGCCGCCATGGTGGCGAAATGCTGGTGCTTCAGGTTGACGGCGACGATGGCATCCCATTCCGCCGCGGTCACCGCGGCGCTGGGCCGGCGGGTGTCGTTCGCTGCATTGTTGACCAGCACGTCCAGCCGCCCGGTCTCCGTCGCGGCGCGCTCGACCGCCGCCGCCAGGGCGGCCATGTCGGTGACGTCGCAGCGCAGGAAGCGGGGCGGCGTCCCGCCCTCGGCCTCCAGTTCGGCGCAGAGCGCGACGGCCGCGCCCTCGTCCACATCGACGAACCAGACGAAAGCCTCCTGGTCGTGGAAGGCGCGCACCATGTCGCCGCCGATGCCGCTGGCACCGCCGCTGACGAACACGGTCTTGCCCGCCAGGTCGCGATATTGCGCGATGTTCCTGCCTGTCATGCCGCAGCCTTTCCGTTTGCCGTCGCGGCGGGATCGGAACGCCCGCCCGCGCCGTCCTGTTGCTGGATGAGTCCCGCGCCGCTGTCTAGTCTGCGGCGCCGTTTCCGCGGTGAGAGGGAGGAAGGATGACAGCCGGTAATGCGTTGATGGCACGGTCGCTGGTGCCGGAAGCCTGCATCCTGGGCGAGGGGATCCAGTGGGACCGGGCCGCCGGCCGGGTGCGCTGGACCGATGTGCAGGGCCGGCGGCTGCACGACTGTGCCGCCGATGGCAGCGACCACCGGCGGGTCGACCTGCCCGCGCGGGTCAGCGCCTTCGCGCTGGACGCGGCCGGCGGCATGCTCTGCGCGTTCGAGGACGGCATCGGCAGCTTCGACCCGGCGAGCGGCGCGCGGGTGCTGCTGCACCGCTTCGAACCGGACCTGCCGACCACGCGCCTGAACGACGGGCGCTGCGACCGGGCGGGGCGCTTCCTGGTCGGCGGGGTGGAGGAGAAGGGGCTGCGGCCGATCTCCTCGGTGATCAGCTATGACGGCGCGGGGCCGCCGCGCACCCTGATCCGGGATGTCGGCTGCGCCAATTCGATCGCCTTCTCGCCCGACGGCAGCCTGATGTACTTCGCCGACACGGCCGGCCAGGACATCTTCGTCTACGACTATGACCAGGCAACCGGGGAGATCGCCAACCGGCGGGTCTTCGCCACCCTGGACCGGGCGGAGGGGCGGCCCGACGGCTCCTGCGTCGATGCGCAGGGGCGGCTGTGGAACGCCCTGTTCGGGTCGGGCCGGGTGCAGGCCTTCAACCCCGACGGAAGCCGCGGCCCGACACTCTTCCTGCCCAGTGCCCGGGCCACCTGCCCCTGCTTCGGCGGGCCCGGCCTGGGCACCCTCTACGTCACCACGGCGCGGATCCTGATGACCGAGGCAGAGAAGGCGGCGATGCCGGAGGCCGGCACCACCTACGCCTTCGACGCCAGGGCCGCGTTCGGCGCGACCGGGTTGCCGGAATCGCTGTTCGGCCGGCCGGTGGCGGGGCTCGTCCCTGGCTAGACCGGGGTCCATGCGGATCCGGCATCGGCGGAGGCCAGGACGGCGGCGGTGAAGCGCATGCCCTGCAGCCCGTCCTCGACCGTGGGGACCAGCAGCGCCGCCGGGTCGGGCGGCCGGTTCTCCAGCCGGGCGGCGACCTGCTCCGCCAGGTCGGTGTAGAGCTGCGCGAAGGCCTCCAGATAGCCCTCCGGATGGCCGTTCGGGATCCGGGTCGCACGGCCGGCCGCGGGACCCAGGCCGGGGCCGCCCCGGGACAGGGTCTGCGACACCTCGCCCAGCCGGGTGTGGCGCAGCTGGTTGGGATGCTCCTGCGCCCAGTCCAGCCCGGCCTCGGTGCCATAAATGCGCAGGCGCAGGCCGTTCTCGTTGCCCGGCGCGACCTGGCTGGCCCAGAGCATGCCGCGCGCCCCGCCCGCGAAGCGCAGCAGCAGGTTCACATTGTCGTCCACCTGGCGGCCGGCGACAAAGCGGCTCAGGTCCGCCGCCACCGCCTCGCAGCGCAGGCCGGAGACGAAGGCCGTCAGGTTTGCGGCATGGCTGCCGATATCGCCCAGGCAGCCGGCCGGTCCGCTGCGCGCCGGGTCGGTGCGCCAGGCGGCCTGCTTGTTGCCGCTGGCTTCCAGCGGGGTCGACAGCCAGTCCTGCGGATATTCCACCTGCACCACGCGGATCTGGCCCAGCAGCCCGCCGGCGACCATCTCGCGCGCCTGCCGCACCATCGGGTAGCCGGTATAGTTGTAGGTCACCCCGAAGATCAGCTTGCGCTCCCTGGCCAGGGCGGCCAGGTCCTCCGCCTCCGCCAGGGTGGCGGTCAGCGGCTTGTCGCAGATCACGTGGATCCCCGCCTCCAGGAACGCCCGGGCGGCGGGATGGTGGACATTGTTCGGCGTCACGATGGCGACCGCGTCGATGCCGTCCTCGCGGGCTGCCTCCGCCTGTGCCATCGCCGCGAAGCTGTCATAGCCGCGGTCCGGTGCCAGCCGCAGGTCGGCAGCCGATGCCCGGGCCCGCTCCGGCTCGGAGGCGAGCGCGCCGGCCACCAGTTCCCAGCGATCGTCCAGCCGTGCGGCAATCCGGTGCACCGCCCCGATGAAGGCATCCCGGCCGCCGCCGACCATGCCGAGACGCAGCCGTCGTTGCAGGCCTGCCATCATTCGTCCCCCCTTGATGTGAAGGCCGCGCCTCAGCCGATCCCCAGCATGGCGCGGTTGGCAGCCTCGTCCGTGCCGCCATCGGCAAAGTCGTCGAAGGCACGCTCGGTGACCCGGATGATATGGTCGCGGATGAAGGCCGCGCCCTCCCGCGCGCCGTCCTCCGGATGCTTCAGGGCGCATTCCCATTCCACCACCGCCCAGCCGTCGAAGTCGCAGGCAGCGAGCTTGGAGAAGATCGCCTTGAAATCGACCTGGCCGTCGCCCAGCGAGCGGAACCGCGCGGCCCGGTTCACCCAGGACTGGTAGCCGGAATAGACGCCCTGGCGGCCGGTCGGGTTCAGCTCCGCATCCTTGACGTGAAACATCTTGATGCGGTCGCTGTAGATGTCGATGAAATCCAGGTAGTCCAGCGCCTGCAGCACGAAATGGCTGGGGTCGTACAGGATGTTGCAGCGGGGATGGCCGCCCACCCGCTCCAGGAACATCTCGAAGGTGATGCCGTCGAACAGGTCCTCGCCCGGATGGATCTCGTAGCACAGGTCCACGCCGGCCGCGTCGAAGGCATCCAGGATCGGCCGCCAGCGCGACGCCAGCTCGTCGAACGCGGTTTCGATCAGCCCCGCCGGGCGCTGCGGCCAGGGATAGACATAGGGCCATGCCAGCGCGCCGGAAAAGCTGGCATGGGCGGCCAGGCCCATATTGGCCGAGGCCCGCGCCGCCTTCATCAACTGGTCCACCGCCCATGTCTGGCGGGCTGCGGGGTTGCCGCGCACCGCCGGCGGCGCGAAGCCGTCGAAGGCGAGGTCATAGGCCGGATGCACCGCCACCAGCTGGCCCTGCAGATGGGTCGACAGTTCCGACACCGCGAGGCCATGCGCGGCCAGGATGCCCTTCACCTCGTCGCAATAGGTCTGCGACTCTGCCGCCCGCGCCAGGTCGAACAGGCGGCCGTCCCAGCTCGGGATCTGGACGCCCTTGTAGCCCATCTCCGCCGCCCAGGCGCCGATCGCGTCCAGGCTGTCGAACGGCGACTCGTCGCCCGCGAACTGGGCCAGGAAAATGGCCGGCCCCTTGATGGTCTTCATTGCGATCTCCTCCCCCGTGCCACCGGCTTTTCGCCGGTTATGCTTGCTTGTCCCGAATGTAATCGATTGCAGACGGCGGTAGAACCCCTTTCCACCAGCTCCGCCGGCAGCACGGTCTCGATCTGCGCCGGCACCAGGCCCGCGATCACCGCCAGCAGCTTGGCCATCGCCAGTTCGCCGATGGCACGCCGCGGCTGGTGCACCGTGGTGAGCGCCGGGGTGCAGGTCCGTGCAAAGCGGATATCGTCGAACCCCACGACCGATACATCGTCCGGCACCTTCAGGCCCGCGGCGGCGAGGGCGATCAGGGCGCCCAGCGCCATCTCGTCATTGCTCGCGAAAATCGCCGTCGGGGGCTCGGCCTGCCGCAGCAGCCCGGCGGTCAGCGCCTCGCCGGACGCGATGCTGAAATCGCCCTCCGCCACCAGCCCGTCCTCGACCGGCAGGAAGCTGCCGCGCAGCGCGCGCAGATAGCCCGCGTGCCGGTCGGGGCCGAGCACCATGGACTGCGGCCCGGCCAGGTGGGCGATGCGCCGGTGCCCCAGGGCGGCCAGGTGCAGCACGGCGCCCTCGGCCGCCGCGACATTGTCGATCCGCACGGTCGGGATGCCCGCGCCGGGGAGATATTCGCAGGCCATGACCAGCGGCGTGGCGCGCCGCCTTGCCTCGTCCTCGAGCAGCCGCCGCGGGATCGCCGCCTGCAGCGCGATCACGCCATCGGCGCGCTGGCTGGCCACCGCGTCGAAATACTCCGCCAGCCGCACCGGATCGCCATGGGTGTCGCCGATCAGCACGCTGTAGCCGGCCGCCTGCGCGGTCTCGTGCAGCCCCTCGATGACGTCGGAGAAGAACGGGTTGGAGATGTCCGGCAGCACGACGACGACCGTGCCGGTGCGCTGCCGGCGCAGGTTGCGGGCCTGCTGGTTGATCAGGAAGCCGGTCTCCTCGATCGCGGCCAGCACCGCCTGCCGGGTGACCTCGGCCACCAGGCCGGGGCGCGACAGCACCCGCGATACGGTGGCCGTCGACACGCCGGCGCGGGCGGCGACGTCGCGCATCGTCGCCTTGCCGTTCACCGCCCGATGCCCGGCCTCAGCCATCGCGTCCCGCATGCGCCATCGCACCCCGTTTCCTTCGCCCGGTCCCATCGGGCCCGCCGGCCGTCGCTGTCCAGCATGGCCGGTTTCGGGCGATTGGCAATTCCACTGCGCCGGCCCGTCTTGACAGAAGTTGAGTTTAGTAAGTTTACTAAAGAACCTGCGCAGAACGGGAGGGACGGCGATGCAAGCTGGGCCGGACAACAGCCTGATCGCGCCGCTGGTCGAACGGGCCTGTGCGACGATCCGCGATCATGAGGCGGAGCTGACCGAACTGGACCGCGCGATCGGCGATGGCGATCACGGGGTGAACATGCGGCGGGGCTTCGAAGCCATCGCCGCGCAGCGGGCGGAGCTGCAGGCGCTGGACTTCTGGCCGGCGGTGCAGAAGGCGGGAACGATCCTGGTGATGCGGGTCGGCGGCGCCTCCGGGCCGCTCTACGGCTCGCTGCTGATGGCGATGGGCAAGGCCGAGGGCGGCCTGGCCGAACGGTTCGCGGCCGGCGTGGCGGCCGTTAAATCCCGCGGCAAGTCCGATATCGGCGCCAAGACCATGCTGGACGTGCTGGTGCCGGTGCAGCAGGCGCTGGCGGCGGGCGCGACGCCGGCGGCGCTGCGGGCGATCGCCGCGGAGGCCGCCGCCGCGACCCTGCCGATGCGGGCCAGCAAGGGGCGCGCCTCGTTCCTGGGCGAACGGTCGGTCGGCCATGTCGATCCCGGCGCCCGCTCCGCCGAACTGCTGATCGCCATGGCCTGCGACCTGGCGGAGAACCCGATGCAGGCGGCCCCGATGGAGAAGTCGTCGTGAGCGGGACCGTGTCGATCGTGATCGTCTCCCATTCCGCGGACGTGGCGCGCGGCGCCGCCGACATGGTGCGCGAGATGGTCGGCGACGAGGTCGCCGTCGCCTGGTGCGGCGGCAATCCGGAGGGCGGGTTGGGCACCGATGTCGGCCGCATCATGGCAGCCATCGACTCCGTCTATTCGGAAAAGGGTGTGGCGATCCTGGTCGACCTGGGCGGCGCGGAGACCAACAGCGAGATGGCGGTCGAGATGATGCCGGCGGAGCGCCAGGCCCATCTGGCGGTGTGCAATGCGCCGATCGTCGAGGGCGCGGTCATGGCGGCCACCGAGGCGGCAGGCGGCAGCGACCTGGCCACGGTCCGCGCGACCGCCGAGGAGGCGGGCCAGTGACGGGCGGGCCAGTGACGGACGGGCCAGTGACGGGCGGGCCAGTGACGGGCGGGCCGGGGGCGGCGCAGGCGGAAGGCCAGGCGGTGCTGCGCGACCCGACCGGGCTGCACGCGCGCCCGGCGGTCAAGCTGACCAAGCTGGCCAAGCGCTTCGCAGCCAGTGTCGAGCTGCGCGCGGGGGACGAAGGCAATTGGGTGAACGCGAAATCCCCGAACGCGGTGATGAAGCTGAAGGCCGGCCATGGCGCGGTCCTGCATCTGCGCGCGGAAGGCGAGGATGCCGGGCCGGCCGTCGCGGCGCTGCGCGCCCTGGTCGACCGCGACTTCGCCGACTGAGATGGGCGCCGCGACGACAGCTGCCGGCCCGCTGACCCTCTGCGGACTCGGCGTATCGGAGGGCATCGCCGTCGCCCCGCTGTTCCGGCTGGCGGCGCCGGATGCGACCGTGCCGGCGCCTGCCGCGCCGCCCGGCGACCGGGCGGCGGAGCGCACCGCGCTGGACCGCGCCGTCGCGGAGGCGCAGGCCGCCCTGGAGCGCCTGATCGCTGCCCTCGACGACGACGCGGCAGGCGCGATGCTGGAGTTCCAGGCGGCCCTGCTGGAAGACGAGGACCTGCTGCAGCCGGTCCATGACGCGATCGGCCAGGGCCTTGCCGCCGGGGCGGCCTGGGAGCGGGCGCTGAATCTGGAGATCGCGGCCTATCGCGATGGCGGCGACGAGCTGTTCGCCGCGCGCGCGAGCGACCTGGAGGACCTGCGGGGCCGGGTCCTGGCGGCGCTTGCCGGCGATGGCGGTGCACCGGCGCTGCCGGCGGTGCCCAGCATCCTGCTGGGCGCCGACCTGCCGCCCTCGCGTCTGCTGGAAATCGACCGCGCGCTGATCGCGGGCATCGCCCTGGGCGAAGGCAGCCGCACCAGCCATGTGGCGCTGCTGGCGAAGGCCCGTGGCCTGCCGCTGGTGGTCGGGCTGGGGGAGCTGCCCGCCGGCGCCGGCTGCGGCGATGCCACGCAGGCGATCCTGGACGGGGGCGCCGGCCTCCTGGTGCTGGCCCCGGCCGCGGCCGACCTGCTGCGCGCGGCCGAGGCGGCGGGCGCCGCGGCGCGGGAGGCCGCGGGCCACGCCGTGCTGGCCGCGCAACCGGCGCGGACCGCGGATGGCGAGGCGGTCAGGGTGATGCTCAATGTCGACGACCCGGCGATCCTGGACAGCCTGCCGGTCGGGCAGTGCGACGGCATCGGCTTGACCCGCACGGAATTCCTGTTCCGCGACGGCGCGCCGGACGAGGCGCGGCAGCTCGCGGTCTATGCCGGCCTGCTGCGCTGGGCGCAGGGCCGGCCGGTCACGATCCGGACATTGGATGCCGGCGGCGACAAGCCGATGCCCGGCCTGACCATCGATGGCGAGGGCAATCCCTTCCTCGGCGTGCGGGGGGTGCGGCTCTCCCTGCGGCGACGCGCGCTCTTCGTCACCCAGCTGCGGGCGCTGCTGCGGGCCGCGGCAGAGGGGCCGCTGAAAATCATGCTGCCGATGGTCACCGTCCCGGAGGAGCTGGCGGAGGTGCGCGGCCTGCTGGCGGAGGCGGCGGCCGCGCTGTCCGCCGCGGGCCTGCCCCATGCCATGCCGGCCCTGGGCATCATGATCGAGGTGCCGGCGGCGGCGCTCTCGGCGGAGGATTTCGATGCCGCCTTCTATTCCATCGGCAGCAACGACCTGATCCAGTACGCCACCGCCTGCGCGCGGGACAATGCGGCGCTTGCCGGGCTCGCCCGCGGCGACCATCCCGGCGTCCTGCGCATGATCGCCGCCGTGGTCGCGGCGGGCCGGGCGCGGGGCGTGGAGGTCGGCGTCTGCGGCGACATGGCCTCCTCCCCGGCGGAGATCGGCCATCTGCTGGCCGCGGGGGTGCGCAGCCTGTCGGTGGCGCCTGCCGCCGTCGGCCGGGTCAAGGCCGCGATCGCCGGCTGGCAGGCGCCCGGGCGGGGCGGCTGAGCATGGCCGGCGGCACGGGTGCGGCGGATCCGGTCGCCGCCTACAAGTCCCTGCTGCGGGACCTGATCGACCGGCGGCCGTCGGGCACGCGGGGCCGGATCGCGCTGGCGCTCGGCAAGCACAAGAGCTTCGTCTCGCAGATCACCAACCCGGCCTATGCGGTGCCGGTGCCGGCGAAGCACCTGCCGCTGATCTTCGAGCTGGGGCATTTCTCGCCGGAGGAGCGCCGCCGGTTCATCGCGGCCTATCGCAAGGCGCATCCGGACCGGAGCCTGCAGCCGGCCGATCCGGCCATGGATGCCGCAACGGCCCTGACGATCCGCATTCCAGCCGCGCTGGAGCCGCGGCGCCGCGCGGAGCTGACGGAAGCGATCCAGCTGTTCGCCCAGCAGGCGATCGCGCTTGCCCTGAAATGGGAGGCCCGCGACACGGCCGCCCGGACGGCGGATGCCGGGGCGGCGGTCGACAAGGCAGGATCGGCGCCACCCAAGGCGCCGGCGAGGAAAAGGCCCGGACCGGGCGGGCCGCGACACAAGGGGGAAGCGCAATGAAGAAGCTGATCAACGCGGTCGACGATATCCTGGCGGAGAGCCTGGCAGGCTTCGCCGCCGCGCATGGCGACCTGGTGACGGTCTCGCTGGATCCGAAGCTGGTGACCCGTCGCGACGCGCCGGTCGCCGGCCGGGTGGCCCTGGTCTCCGGCGGCGGGTCCGGGCACGAGCCGCTGCATGCCGGCTATGTCGGCCCGGGCATGCTGACCGCCGCCTGCCCGGGCGAGGTCTTCACCTCGCCCACCCCGGACCAGATGGTGGCGGCCGCACAGGCGGTGGATGCCGGCGCGGGAATCCTGTTCATCGTGAAGAACTATTCCGGCGACGTGATGAACTTCGAGATGGCGGCCGAACTGCTGGCCGATATGGGCGTCGCAGTGTCCACCGTGCTGGTCGACGACGATGTGGCGGTGGAGGATTCCACCTACACCCAGGGCCGCCGCGGCGTGGCCGGGACCGTCGCGGTGGAGAAGATCGTCGGTGCCGCGGCCGAGGGCGGCGCCGACCTGGCGGCCTGTGCCGCGCTGGGCGCGCGGGTCAATGCCGCGACCGGCAGCATGGGGCTGGCGCTGACCAGCTGCATCGTCCCGGCATCCGGCGGCCCGACCTTCGCCCTGGGCGAAGACGAGATCGAGCTCGGCGTCGGCATCCATGGCGAGCCGGGGCGGGAGCGCCGGCCCTTGCAGCCGGCCGACGCGCTGGCCGAGACCCTGGTCGGCGCGATCTGTTCGGCAAAGGGGATCGGCCGGGGCGACGAGGTGCTGCTGCTGGTGAACGGCATGGGCGGCACGCCGCCGATGGAGCTCTACCTGATGCTGCATGCGGTCTCCCGGCTCTGCGCCGGCCGCGGCATCGCCATCGCCCGCACCCTGGTGGGCAATTACTGCACCTCGCTGGAGATGCAGGGCTGCTCGGTCACCCTGACGAAGCTGGATGCCGAGCTGACCCGGCTGTGGGACGCGCCGGTGCATACCGCGGCCCTGCGCTGGTAGCAGGCGCCCGCCGCATCACGCCACCGCGATCCACCGCACCCGTTCAGGCGCAGTTCAGGGAAGCGGCGCGATCCTGCTGGAAAGAGAAACAGCAGGAGGTGGGGAGATGGCGACGTTGGTGGTGGGCAGCTATGCCTTCGACATGCGCGGTGCGGATCTGTCGAACCTGTACGACGCGGACGTGGTCTTTGCCGACGGGCGCCAGATCACCGGCGAGATCTCGCCCGGCTATGAGATCGACCTGCATGGCAGCTTCGATTACGACTTTTTCGGCGACCTGTCCGGCGGCACGATCACGGCTGTGGGCGAGAGCTATTACGGCACGAGCGTCTACTACCTCGCCAACCTCGCGGTGCCGGTGGCGCAGTTCTTCTCCTGGATCTCCTCGGCCAGCCCCGAGACCGTCGCCAACAGCCTGTTCGGCGGGGCGGACGGGCTGTATGGCGGCAATTACGACGACTACCTGATCGCCCGCGGCGGCAACGATTCCGTCTATGGCGGCAATGGCGACGACACCCTGTCGGGCGGTTCCGGCAGCGACCGGCTGTATGGCAATGCCGGCCGCGACTATCTGTTCACCGACAGCCAGGACGCGGCGGCCGACCTGCTGGTCGGCGGGACCGGGTCGGACACCCTGGTCGGTGGCGCCGGGGCCGACATCCTCTACGGCCTGACCGACCTGGACACCTACCTGGCGGGCGGCGGCGCGGGGGGCCTGGACCGCGGCAGCGCCGACCTCGCCTATGGCGAGGGCGGCAACGACCTGATCCTGGGCGGTGCCGGCGCCGATACCCTGCATGGCGGCGACGGGGCCGACCTGCTCGCCGGCCTTTCCGGCAACGACTCGCTGCGCGGCGATACCGGCGAGGACATTCTCTACGGCAATGACGGCGACGATATCCTGTACGGCTCCGACGGCTGGGACCTGGCCTATGGCGGCACCGGCAGCGACTGGCTGGCCGGCGGCACCGGCGACGATCGCCTGGTCGGGCTCTGGGACCTGGAGACCTATATCCAGGCCGGTGCGCTGACCGGCGGCTATGACCGGGCCAGCAGCGACACCCTGTGGGGCGAGGATGGCAACGACACCCTGACCGGCGCCTCCGGCAATGACGCGATCGACGGCGGCGCCCATGCCGACCTGCTCTACGGCCTGTGGGGCGAGGATGCGATGGCCGGCGGCACGGGCAACGACACCTTGTACGGCAATGGCGGCGACGATGTCCTGGGCGGCGGCGACGGCGCCGACTTCCTGCATGGCGGGTCGGGCACCGACATCCTCGACGGCGGCACCGGCGCCGACACCCTGCACGCGCTGTGGGGCGCGGACAGCCTGACCGGCGGCGCCGGCGCGGACCTGTTCGTCGGCTATGGCGCGGGCTTCGGCAGCCATGTCATCACCGACTATGCCGCCGGGCAGGGCGACCGCATCCAGTCCATCGGCGCCGACCAGGGGCTGCATGCCAGCCTGGGCAGCCAGTGGGTCGAGGTGCGCGACGGTGCCGGCGCGCTGATCTTCACCCTCGAAGGCCTGACCGACCCGGCCGGGATCAACTTCGTCGTGTAGGGGCGCCGGCGGCGATCGCCCAGCAGGCGGCGGTGAAGCGCACCTCGCTGCCCTGCACGAAGGGCTCGAAGGCGGCGCGCACCGTCGCGACGACCCGGTCGCGGGTCTGCGCATCCGCCCCGTGCAGCGCCAGGCCGACAGGGCCGAGCCGGGTCAGGTAGCCGGTCAGCGCGGCCTCCGGCAGGGTGCAGGCGATATCGACAGGCTCGATCCCGATGCCGGCCCAGCCCGCCGCGTCCAGGATCTGCCGGACCCGCGCCGGGTCGGCAAAGGCGAACTGGCCGGGTGCGCCCGGCCGGCGCGCCGGCAATGCGGGCAGAAGGGGCGCGGCCGCGCGCTCCGCCGCCGTCATGAAGGGGTTCTCCGCCGGCGCCCGCCAGGCCAGGGCGTACAGGGCGGCATCCACGCTGGCGGCGCGCCGCAGGTTGGCGAAGGCCCGCACCGGATCGTCGAAGAACATGATGCCGAACCGCGACAGGAACAGGTCGAAGCTCGCTTCGCCGAAGTCGTGGCCCTGCGCATCGGCGCGCACGAAGGTGGCGGGGACCCCCTCTCGCGCGGCCCGTGCCCGTGCCAGGGCGACCATCGGTTCGGAGATGTCGATACCGGTGCAGCCGCCCCCTGCGCCCAGCCGGCGCGCCGCGGCAAGGGCCGTCGCACCGGTGCCGCAGCCGATATCCAGCACCTGCAGCGCGGACCCGGCCGGAACCTGCGCGGCCAGAAGCGTCTCCAACGGCGCGAACATCCGGTCCAGTACCGCCTGCGTATCGACCCAGGCCTGTCCCGCCGGCCCGTTCCATAACGCCTCCTGCGATCCCGACGATCCCGATCCTGCGGCCATGTCCCGTTCTCCTGCTTGATGTCGATATGCGATTGGGGCAGCGTACGAGTTCAAGCCGACTTGAGGTCAAGGGCCATGCGCGACCTGGACATTGCGGAGGTGGCACGCCGTTCCGGCCTGCCCGCCTCGACCCTGCGCTACTATGAGGAAAGGGGGCTGATCGCCTCGATCGGCCGGCGCGGGCTGCGCCGCCTGTTCGACCCCGGCGTGCTGGAGCGCCTGGCGCTGATCGCGCTCGGCCGGGCCGCCGGCTTCACCCTCGACGAGATCGCCCTGATGTTCGCCCCGGACGGGCAGCCGCGGGTCGACCGCGCGATGCTTGCGGCCAGGGCCGACGAGCTGGACCGCACGATCCGCCGGCTGGCTGCGATGCGCGACGGCCTGCGCCATGCGGCGGCCTGTCCGGCGCCCAGCCATATGGATTGCCCGACCTTCCGCCGCATCGTGCGGGCGGCCGGCGCGGGCGCCATCGGCGGGCGCGGGAAACGGGCGCCGGTGTCGAAGCGTCCCGTCGTCGGCGCGTGAGGCGGACCGGGAGATGTCGTGGCGCTGCCTGCCGCCTGCGATCTGCCTCGTCTCGATCTGCCTCTGCCTGGCCGGGGGCGGGACGGCCGCCGGCGCCGGGCAGGCCGATCCCGCCGGCCTGTCCGTCCAGGTCCGGCAGTGCATGGCCCAGGGATGGCAGCCGGCCGTCGTCGAGGTGGGCGGCGCGGCGCGGGACCTGTTGTGGAAGGCGCCCGCCGGCCCCTGGCCGAAGGGCGCGATCATCGTGCTGCATGGCGGCGGCGGGCGGCATGTCCAGTGGTGCGTGGCGAATGCCGCGATCCTCGCGCCCCAGGTCCGGTTCGCCGAGCGCGCGGTGGCCGAGGGCTTCGCGGTGGTCCTGCTGGACTCGTCCGACCGGGTGACCGACACGGCCGGCCGGCTCTGCGGCAAGGTGTGGGACGACGAAGTGCGCGACCGGCCGAACCTGGACCTGCCCTTCATCGAGGCCGTCATCGGACGCTTCATCCCGCGGCTGCGGCCGGCGGCCAGCGCGGAAGGGATCTTCCTGACCGGCCTGTCCTCCGGCGGCTATATGAGTGTGCGGGCGGCGACCCGCTTCAACGACCGGATCGCGGCCTTCGCGCCGGTGGCGGCCGGCGACCCCTATGGCCGGCACCGGATCTGCGACCCGGCCCTGTCCGCCCGCCCGACCGTGTTCGGCCGCGCCTATGACAACGAGACGGGCCGGCATATCCCCGAACCCGGCTCCTGCGCGGCGGAAAGCCATCCGAACGAGATGCCCTGGGACGATGGCGGCGCCGCCGCCCGGCCGCCCGTGCGGGTCTTCCGCCACGACAGCGACGGGATCGTCGATGCCTCCTGCGGCGAGAAGCTCGACCTTCTGCTGCGCCGGCACGGCTATCCGGCAGCGCCGGCCTTCGTCCTGCGCGGCGGCCGGCGGACCCTCGCCAGCCATTTCTGGCAGGACGCCTATACCGGCCCCGTGCTGGAGTTCTTCGCCGGCGTGGCAGGACCGCCGGGCCGCTGACCGCGCGCCCGCGCCGCGCGGGCGCCGCGGCAGCGATCAGTGCGCCGCGCGCTCGCGAATGATCCTGCGATAGGGCAGGTCCGACCAGCCGGTCGCGGTGCGGCTGTTGCCGTGCGGCGCGTAGCGGGCCGGCGCGGCGGGCTCGGGCCGGTCGCCGACCACGGTGACCCGCTGGATCACCCGCTCGCCCTCGAAATCGTTCAGGACGTGATGCTGGGTGCAGCGATTGTCCCACATCGCGATGGTGCCCGCCTGCCAGCGATAGCGGATCGTGAACCGGGCCTGCGTCGCGAACCGGGTCAGGTGCGCCAGCAGGACATCGCTTTCCGCACGGCTGAGCTCGACGATGCGGCGGGTGAAATGCTCGTTCACGAACAGCGACTTGCGGCCGGTCAGCGGATGCCGGCGCACCACCGGGTGGATCGCCATCAGCTCGGGCCGGTTATGCGGCGCGGCATTGTGGATCGCCGACAGGCCCTCGCACAGCTCCTTCATCGGCTGCGAGAGCTGCTCGTAGGCCTTGTACATGTTGGCCCACATCGTATCGCCGCCGACGGCGGGGCAGGTCCGCATGTGCAGGATCGAATAGATCGACGGCTCGTCCTGGAAGGTCAGGTCGCTGTGCCATTCGTCCGCGATGCCGCCGGCGCCGTCGGCCGCGCGCAGCTCGAAGAATTCCGGGCGCTCGGGATCCGTCGCCAGGTTCGGATGCCCTTCCAGCCGGCCGAACAGCCGCCCGAAGGCGATATGCTCGTCCGGCGTCAGGTGCTGGTCCGGAAAGAACAGCACCAGATGCTCGGCCAGCAGGCCGGTCACCGTCGCCGCCTCGTCGGCCCCGGCCCCGGCCAGGCGCAGGCCCCGCACCTCCGCGCCGAGCGATCCCGACAGCGGCCTGACATCCAGGCCGGCATCCGCCTCCATCGCGATGGCCATGATCCTGTTCCTCCTGCCGCCGGTTTCTTTCGGGTGCCGTCTTCTGTCGTCATCTTCAGTCGACCGGTGACGCGCCGCAACCCGGCGCGCGCAGAGCGGCATCTGCCGCCGACCGGAGGAGGGGGAGGTTCGGCCGCGCACGGGCACCGGCGAGAGCCGGCACTGCAGCCGCTATCCTAATTCGGTGACAGTTTACTTAATTCCCATCGGTCCAGCATGCATGAAGGGTATTAAGTAAACTGTCACCGAATTACGGACCGAATTACGGATTACGGTGACAGTTTACACAATACGACCGAAGCCGCGATCACCTGTGGCCCCGATTCAATTATCGCGGCTGGAAAGCCCAACGTTTAACAGCGGGAGGATTTAGCGTACCACACTGAGCCGGTCCCGCTGCACCAAGGCTTTGGGGGACACGCCTTCGCTCAAGGTCCGGTCCCGGGTGGCCTGCCGCCGAAGTGCATCGTGCGAAGCGTGGCGGAGGGACGGGGATTCGAACCCCGGAGGGGCTTTCACCCCAACACGCTTTCCAGGCGTGCGCCTTAAACCACTCGGCCATCCCTCCTGAGCGCTTCGCCGGGCCGCGCCCGGCGGTGCGGGCGGGGCAGGGGCGCTGCATGAGGCGCGCATCATAAGAATCCGGCGCCTCAATGCAATCGCCGTTTTCGCCGGTTGGCCCGTGGCGGGCTGCGCCGAAGGGTCGCTGCCGGGCCGGCGATTTGCATTCTGCCGCGCCGTTGCGCGAAAGTGCCGGCAGCATCGGCCGTCCGGTTTCCGGCCATTCACCCCGTTCCGGTTCCGCCGCCTGCGGCCGGCCCTGCTCCAGAGGCGCCCTTGTCGTTCATCCTGCGCACCATCGGCTGGATCCTGCTCCTGCTCGCCATCGCCGCGCTCGGCGCCGACCTGCTGAACTGGCTGCAGACCGGCACCCTGGAGTTCCAGGAATTCGGCCGCCGCTGGTACCAGCTGCATGCGGAAAGCCTCAATGCCTCGCAGGCCGGGGTGCAGCGCCATCTCTGGCCGGAGCTGTGGGACTGGATCCGCTGGATCCTGCTGCAGCCCGCCGTGCTGGTGTTCGGCGTGCCCGGCCTGGTCCTGGCGCTGCTGTTCAGCCGCCGCGGGCCGGCCTGAACCGGGCCGGAGCGGCCATCGTGAAGCGCCCGCCGGCCGCCGGCCTGGTGATCTGCACGGTCCCCCGCGGCCTGGACGGGATGGGCGGGATCGAGCGGCAGCTCGGCTACCTGGCGGATGCCATGGCGCAGTGGCGGGCGCAGGCGGGGCGGCCCGGCGACGGGCCGGAGATCGAGATGGCCTTCGTCGCCACCCGCGGCCCGCACAGCATCCTGTTGTCGCCGTTCTACCTGCTGGGCAGCATGGCGCGGCTGGCGGCCGCGCGTCTGCGCCGCGGTCCGGTGCTGGTCCATGTCTCGCTCGCCAGCTATGGCAGCACCTGGCGGAAGCTGCTCCTGACCGGCTTCTGCCGCCTGCTCGGCCTGCCCACGATCCTGCACCTGCACGGCGCGATCTTCGACCGCTTCTTCGCCTCCCGCAGCCGCCCGGTGCGCGGCCTGATCCGCGGCATGTTCCGCGCCGCCGGCCATGTCCTGGTGCTGGGCGCGCCCTGGCGGGACTTCGTCGTCGGGCAGGTCGGCGTGCCGGCGGAGCGGGTGACGATGCTGCCCAATGCCGTGCCCGACCCCGGCCCGCGCCCGGGTCGGCCGGCCGACGCGCCGTGCCGCATCCTGTTCCTGGGCCGGCTGGGCGCGCGCAAGGGCGTGCCGGAGCTGATCGCCGCCCTGGCGGAGCTGCAGGCCGGCCGGCCCGGCGCGCACTGGCATGCCGTGCTGGCGGGCGATGGCGACGCCGCGGGCTATCGCCGCGACGCCGCGGCCGCCGGCCTGGCGGGGCGGATCGACTTTCCCGGCTGGCAGGACGGTCCGGCCGCTGCCGCCCTGCTGGCAGCGGCGGACATCTTCGTGCTGCCCTCCCATGCGGAGAACCTGCCGGTCTCGGTGCTGGAGGCGGCGTCCTACGGGCTGCCGATCGTCACCACGCCGGTGGGGGCGGTGCCGGACCATTTCAGCGACGGCGCGAATGCCCTGATCGTGCCGCCGGGCGAGGTGGCGTCCCTGGCCGCAGCCCTGACCCGGCTGGTCGACGACCCGGCCCTGCGCCGCCGGCTGGGCGATGCGGCGCGACAGACCTTCCTCGAGCGCTTCTCGATCGCCGCCTATCGCGATCGCCTGGTGTCGATCTATCGCGGGCTGCTGGCCGCCTGAGCCGCCTGAGCGGCCCGAGCCGCCCGAGCCGCCCGAGCCGCCGGCCCCGCCTCCTGGGGCCTTGCCAAAGCCGGGTGCAGCCGGCATGCAGGGCGGCGGAAAACCGGGGGAGGATCGATGCGGACATTGCTGACGGGCGGGGCGGGCTATGTGGGCAGCGCCTGCTTTCGCGCCCTGCGGGCGCAGGGCGGCGAGGCGTTCGTCTATGACGACCTGTCCACCGGCAACGCAGCGGCCGTGGCGCGCGACCGGCTGACCGTCGGCAGCCTTGCCGACGGCGCGGCGCTGGCGGACACCCTGGCCCGGCTGCGGATCGACACCGTCATGCATTTCGCCGCCCTGTCGATCATGCCGGACTCGCTGCGCGAGCCGGAGCGCTACTGGCAGGTCAACCTGGACGGCACCCGCACCCTGCTGCAGGCCATGGCCAAAGCCGGGGTGCGGCGCCTGGTCTTTTCCAGCACCGCGGCGGTCTATGCGCTGCAGGGGCCGGAGGATGCCTCCGCGCTGGCGGAAGGGTCGCGCCTGGATCCGGCGACCCCCTACGGGGCGTCGAAGCTGGCCTGCGAATGGCTGATCCGCGATTTCCTGCGGGTCACCGGCGGCGGCGCCGTCATCCTGCGCTATTTCAACGCCGCCGGTGCCACGCCGGACGGCAGCCACGGCGAATCGCGGGCCAAGGAGACCCACCTGATCCCGATCGTCATGGCCAATGCCCTGGGCCGGCGGCCGGCGATCGAGGTCTATGGCACGGACTGGCCGACCCCCGACGGCACCTGCCTGCGGGACTATGTCCATGTCGACGATATCGCGCAGGCCCACCTGCTGGCCGGCGATGCGGTGGCGCCGGGCGCGGTGGAGATCTTCAACATCGGCTCCGGCCGCGGCTATTCCGTGCGCGAGGTGATCGACTCCTGCGCACGGGTCACCGGCAACCGGGTGGACTGGCGGGCGGCGCCGCGCCGCAGCGGCGACCCGGCGGTCCTGGTCTCGGAGAATGCGAAGCTGCGGCAGCGCCTGGGCTGGGCGCCGGCCTTTCCGGAACTGGACGATATCGTGCGCTCCGCCTGGCTCTGGCATCGCGACCATCCGCAGGGCTACGGCCCCGGCGGTGCGGGTGCGCCGGCGTGACGTCGCGCCCCGCGATCGCCGCCGCGGTCGACCCCGCCGCCGGCTACCGCGCGGTCGGGCGGCTGTACAACGCGCTGATGACCGGGCTGGTGCTGACCCTGGTCAGCCAGCGCGGCGCCGATGCGGCGGCGGCCTATGTCTTCGCCCATTTCCGCCGCCAGCATGTCGAGAAGTTCCTGCCCGGCCTGGCCAAGCTGGGGCTGGACCGGCTGCCCGATGCGATGGCCTGCGCGCAGTACCATTACTTCTCCAACGCGCTCGGCGGGGTGAAGACGGAATACATTCCCGAAAGCGACCGCAAGGCCTGGGTGCGCTATCCGCCGCCGCGCTGGATCTGGCAGGGCACGGCGATCTGCGGCATCCCGCAGAAGGTGAACGAGGCGATGCTGCACGGCTGGCACGGTCATAACGGCGTCAGCCTGGGCAATCCGCGGCTGGGCTTCGTCTGCACCGGCCAGACCGTCGCCGGGGATCCCGGGCTGGAAGGCTATTATTTCGACTATGGCCGCGAGATCGCGGAGTCCGAGCGGGTGCGCTTCGCCCCCGAGGAGACCTGCCCGCCGCTGGACCCCGCGGCGCAGCCGGCGCTGGACAGCGCCGACTGGCCGGCAGAGCGGCTGGCCAAGATCGAGCGCGCCTATGCGGTGGAATATCTGCGCACCATGCTGCCGGTGATGCTGGACCTGCACGGCAGTGCGGAGGCCGCCGCCCTGATCGGCCGCACCGCCCGCCTGATCGGCCTGCAGTTCCAGGACCGGGCGGCGGCCGACCTGGGCATTGCGGGCCGCGGCCCCGCGGCCTTCGCCGACCTGCTGGCCGGCCTGGCCCGCGCCCAGGGCGAGGCGGTCACCGTCCGCGGCGATGGCGACGGGGTCGAGGTCGCGCAGGCGGGCTGGCGCCTGCTGCAGGGGCTGGAGATCGACCCGCGGATGGCACTTGCAGCCTGGAACCCGCTCTGGGAGGGCGCGCTGGCCGCGCATGACCGGCACCTGCGGCTGGACACCCGGCTGGACGGCGACGGCATCGTCTGGCGGGTCGGGCCGGGGTGATGGGGGCGGCGGTGCGGGACGGCACCGCTGTCGGAATGGATGGTCGGCTCGGGGGCCGACCATGACGTCATTGAAATGCAGGCGGCTCTTCCAGGCATCGTCGTCCTCGGCCCCCGAGCCGAGGACCCATTCCGCAAGCGTTGCGGAATGCCCGCCCGCCTACGACTGGTCGCCGATGCGCAGCGCGGAGATGAACGCCTCCTGCGGGATCTCCACATTGCCGACCTGGCGCATCCGCTTCTTGCCGGCCTTCTGCTTCTCCAGGAGCTTGCGCTTGCGGGTGATGTCGCCGCCATAGCATTTCGACGTCACGTCCTTGCGCAGGGCGGAGATCGTCTCGCGCGCGACGATCTTGCCGCCGATCGCGGCCTGGATGGCGATGCGGAACATCTGCCGCGGGATCAGCTCCTTCAGCCGCTCGCAGAGCTGCCGGCCGCGGCCCTCGGCGCGGGTGCGATGGACGATCAGCGCCAGGGCGTCGACCGGCTCGTCGTTCACCAGGATCGACAGCTTCACCATGTCGTTCTCGACATAGGAATCCATCTGGTAGTCGAAGCTGGCATAGCCGCGGCTGACCGATTTCAGCCGGTCGTAGAAATCGAACACCACCTCGTTCAGCGGCAGGCGATAGACCGCCATCGCGCGGTTGCCGGCATAGGTCAGGTCGATCTGCTCGCCGCGGCGCTCCTGGCAGAGCTGCAGGATCGAGCCCAGATGCTCGTCGGGCACCAGGATCGTCGCCTTGATCCAGGGCTCCTCGATCTTCTCGATCCGGGTCACGTCGGGCATGTCGACCGGGTTGTGCAGCTCCCGCATTGTGCCGTCGCGCATGTGCAGGCGATAGACCACGCTGGGCGCCGTGGTGATCAGGTCCAGGTCGAACTCGCGCTCCAGCCGCTCCTGCACGATCTCCAGGTGCAACAGCCCCAGGAAGCCGCAGCGGAAGCCCAGGCCCAGAGCGGCGGAGCTCTCCGCCTCGAAATGGAACGAGGCGTCGTTCAGCCTGAGCTTGCCCAGGCTGTCGCGCAGATCGTCGAAATCCGCCGCGTCGGTCGGGTAGAGCCCGCACCAGACCACCGGGATCGAGGGCTTGAAGCCGGCCAGCGGCGCCGCCGTCGGGTTGCGGTCCTCGGTGATCGTGTCGCCGACATTGGTGTCGGCGATATCCTTGATGGCGGCGGTGAAGAAGCCGATCTCGCCGGGCCCCAGCTCCTCTACCAGCGCCTTGGCGGGGGTGGAGATGCCGACCCGGTCCACCAGATGCACCGTGCCGTTGGCCATGAAGCGGATCTTCGTGCCCTTGCGGATGCGACCGTCGATCACGCGGAACAGCACGACGACGCCCAGATAGGCGTCGTACCAGCTGTCCACCAGCAGCGCCTTCAGGGGGGCATCGGCCTCCCCCTTCGGCGGCGGCAGGCGGGTGACCAGGGCCTCCAGCACATCCTCGATGCCCAGGCCGGTCTTGGCCGATGTCTCCACCGCGTCGGAGGCGTCCAGGCCGACGACATCCTCGATCTGCTGCTTCACCCGATCGGGCTCGGCGGCCGGCAGGTCGATCTTGTTCAGGACCGGCACGATCTCATGGTCGTTGTCGATCGCCTGGTAGACATTGGCCAGGGTCTGCGCCTCCACCCCCTGGCTGGCATCCACCACCAGCAGCGAGCCTTCGCAGGCGGCCAGCGACCGGTTCACCTCGTAGGCGAAGTCCACATGGCCCGGCGTGTCGATCATGTTCAGGATATAGGTGCGGCCGTCCTTGGCCTTGTAGCCCAGGCGCACGGTCTGCGCCTTGATGGTGATCCCGCGCTCGCGCTCCAGGTCCATGGAATCCAGCACCTGCGCGGTCATCAGCCGCTTGTCCAGGCCGCCGCAGGTCTCGATCAGCCGGTCGGCCAGGGTCGACTTGCCGTGGTCGATATGCGCGATGATCGCGAAATTGCGGATATGGCTGAGGTCGGTCATCGCTTCGGGCGCTCGGATCCTGAAAGGGGGCGGGGAACGGGGCGAAACATCATGCGGGCAGCAGCAGCTCGTCGATGGCGAAGGGCGCATCCGCCGCGCTGGGCACCTTGAAGGTGCCCGAGGCGCGCAGCACCGGTTCGCCGTCGCAGGCCACCAGGCATTCGGCAAAGGCGATGCGGCGGCCGCTCTGCAGCACGGTCGCGCGCGCCTCCGCCCATTGCCCGGCCCGCCCCGGCGCCAGGAACTCCGCCTGCAGGGAGATCGTCGGCAGGAATTTCGACCGGTTCTCCGCACTGGCGGTGCTGCAGGCGAAACCGATCGCCATGTCGGCCAGGCTCATCAGCCAGCCGCCATGGACCATGCCCGCCAGGTTGTCATGGTCCGGGGTCAGCCGGCAGCCCATGGTGAAGCCGCCATCCGCCTCGATCCGGCCATAGAGCGGGCCGTTCGCCGTCGCATAGGCACAGAATGCCCGCAGCCGGCGGAAGCCGGGCGGGACCGGCAGGGCAGGGGCCTGCCGGAAAGGGTCGTCGACGGACGGGCTGGACATGGCGCGGGTACATATCACCGCCCCCGCCGGACAGCAATTGACAGCGGCGTGCGATTGCGGGCCGGCAGGGGCGAACCTAAGATCCGCGCCATGCCGCAGCCCGATCCCACCGCCGGCCCGCCGCAGGCCGACCTGCCCCATGCCATCCCGGACGACCGCGCCGCGCCGCCGGTGCCCGACGAGCAGCGCCGCCGCTGGCATGCCTACTACACCGACAAGCGGATCCTGCACCAATGGTTCCAGGTGCACCTGCTGCGCGACCTGCCGGTCACCCGGGTGCTGGAAGTCGGGCCCTATTGGGGCCTGGTCACGTCGATGCTGGCCAATGCGGGCTATACGGTCACCACCCTGGATGTCTCTCCCATGCCGCCGCCGCTCGGCGCAGCCGGCCATGTGCAGGCCGATATCCGTGCCCTGCGGCCGGAGCAGTGCGCCGGGCACGACGTCATCATCGCCTGCGAGGTGCTGGAGCATATCCACTGGCCGCAGGTCGATGCGGTGCTGGCGGCGATGGCGGGGTCGGGCACGCCCTGGCTGATCCTGTCGGTGCCCTATGAGGGGACGCAGTTCGGCCTGACCCTCTACCTGAACCGCCATGTCTTCCGCCGGCGCTCCTTCCTGCGCAAGTTCCGCTTCCTGAAGCGCTTCCGGATCCGCGACCACGAGGATTTCGACGCCCATAAATGGGAGGTCGGCTATCGCGAGACGCCGCTGTCGGCGCTGCGCGACAAGGTGCAGGCGGCGGGCTGGCGCATCGCGCGGCAGGATTTCACCGCCGATTGCCGGTCCGTCTTCCTCGTATGCCGGAACGCAGGCCCTGACGCTGATTCGGGCGGGCCGGCTGCTGCGGCCGGGGGCGCTGCGACGGCGGCGGCGGGTCCTGCGGCAGGACATCCGTCGCGCTGATCTCCCGCCAGCAGCCGGGCGCCAGGTCGCCCAGGCGCAGGGCGCCGATCTCCACCCGCAACAGCCGCAGGGTCGGCAGGCCGACCGCCGCCGTCATGCGGCGGACCTGGCGGTTGCGGCCCTCGTGCAGGGTCAGCAGCAGCCAGGAGGTCGGCACCGACTTGCGGTAGCGGACCGGCGGCTCGCGCGGCGGCAGCTCCGGCGCTTCGTCCAGCAGCTTCACGCCCAGCGGCCGGGTCGGGCCGTCGCGCAGCACCGGGCCGTTGGCCAGGGCGGCCAGATGGCCCGGATCGGGCACTCCCTCGACCTGCGCCAGGTAGCGCCGCGGATGCGCGAAGGCCGGCGACAGCAGGCGCTCGATGAACGGCCCGTCGTCGGTCAGCAGCAGCAGCCCCTCGCTGTCCTTGTCCAGGCGGCCGGCGGCATAGACACCGTCGGGCAGGCCGAAATCGGCAAGGGTCCGCTGCGCCGGCGTGCCGGTGAACTGGCTGAGCACCCCGTAAGGCTTGTGAAAGGCGATATAGCGTGGCACGCAGGCCAGTCTGCCATGCCCCGCCCCGGGAGTCGCGGCACAGACCGTCGCAGCAGGTGGCAAGCGGCCGAAAACATGGGCGAACAGGGACAGACCTATTACCGGGCGACGGCCGGGCCGGCGCCGCCGGCACCGCCGCTGCAAGGCGAGATCCGCGCCGATATCTGCATCATCGGCGGCGGGCTGACCGGGGTGTCGGCCGCGCTGCACCTGGCCGAGCGCGGCGCCGATGCCGTGCTTCTGGAAGCCGGCGAGCTTGGTGCGGGCGCGTCGGGCCGCAATGGCGGCCAGGTCGGCACCGGCCTGAACTGGTCGCAGGCCCGGCTGGAGGCGAAGCTGGGGCAGGACTGGGCGCGGGCGCTGTGGCGGCTGGCGGAGGATGCCAAGGCGCTGGTGCGGGACCGCATCGCCCGCCACGGCATTGCCTGCGACCTGCGGCCGGGGATCGCCCACCTGGCGCATCGCCGGCGCCTGCTGGACGATTACCGCCGGGCCGCCGCGCACCTGCAGGACGGCTATGGCTATGACGCGATCCGCTTCGTCGATGCGGGCGAGGCCGCTTCCCTGACCGGCAGCGCGGCCTATTCCGGCGGCACCCTGGACCTGGGCGCGATGCACCTGCACCCGCTGAACCTGCTGCTGGGACTGGCCCGCGCGGCGGTGCAGGCCGGCGCGCACCTGCACCAGCACAGCGCGGTGCTGGCGGTGGAGCGCGCGGCCGGCGGCTTCCTGGTCCGGACCGCCAGCGGCCGGGTCCGGGCCGACCGCCTGGTCGTCGCCTGCAACGGCTATCGCGGGGGCCTGCTGCCGGAGATCGGCGGCCGGGTCCTGCCGATCGACAATTTCATCCTGACGACGGTGCCGCTGCCGGCCGGCCTGGCGCCGCCGGTCCTGCCGACCGGCATCGCCGTGGCGGACAGCCGGTATGCGGTGAACTATTTCCGCCGCACCGCCGACAACCGGCTGCTGTTCGGCGGCGGCGAGAATGCCGGCGGCCCGCAGCCCGCCGACCTGAAGGCCTTCGTGGCCGCGCGGATGCGGCCGGTCTTCCCGCAGCTGCGCGACGTGGCGATCGACCATGCCTGGGCCGGCACCCTGGCGATCACCGCCTCGCGCTTGCCGGAATTCGGCATGCGGGACGGCCGCCTGTACTATGCCCACGGCTATTCCGGGCATGGGCTGGCCCTGTCGGTCCTGGCGGGGCGCCTGCTGGCCGGGGTCATGACCGGCCCGGCGCGCGCCGTGGCGGATGGCGGGGCGAATGGGGGGGCGGACGCGGACTGGCAGCGCCTGGCCCGGTTGCAGCACCTGCCGTTTCCGGGCGGCCAGCGGTTGCGGCGGCCGCTGCTGTTCCTGGCACTGGCCTGGTTCCGGCTGCTGGACCGGCTGTAGCAGCCGGTCCGACCTGAAGGAGATGGATGTGCGGCTGTCGACGAAGCTGTTCCTGGTCTTCCTGCCGGCGGTGGCGGCGGTGCTGGCCGGCCTGCTGCTGGTGGCGGTCGACGCTTTCCAGGACGCCGTGCTGCGCGGTCATCACGAGCGCCTGAGCCAGGTCCTGCGCAGCCTGCAGCAGGCCGAGCTGCAGCTTCCCGAAGGCGCCGAGATGGACCGCGTGCGGGCAGATGCCGAGATGCGGCTGGGGCTGAAGCCCGGCATCGGCGACCATTACGCCCCCGATCCCGGCACCCCGGAAGGCGCCCTGGCCCTGGGCTGGCAGGACACGGTGCTGCGGCAGGGCCGCCACCTGACGGTGCTGCGCGCCGACGGCACCCTGATCCTGTCCACCATGCCGGGCGGGCGCGACTACGAGGCCCTGTGGCGCGACCTGCTGGACGGCCGCACCGCGGAATCGCCGGCGCTGGAGGGCATCGTGCCGCTGCCCGGGCGGTCGGTCCCCTATGTCGCCGGGGGCTATCCGCCGCTGGGCTGGATCCTGGTGGTCACCGTGCCGCGGAACGAGATCGCGACCGTCCTGAAGAACCTGCAATGGCTGATCCTCGGCGCCGGCGCGGCGCTGTCGGTGCTGTTGCTGACCCTGGGCTGGCTGCTGGCGCGGCGGCTGATCCTGCGGCCGGCCGTGCTGCTGCAACGGGCCGCCCGCGACATTGCCGCCCTGCGGCCGGTCAGCCGCATCCCGGTGGAGGGCAGCGACGAACTGGCGGGGCTGGCCCGCGCGCTGGAGGACATGGCCGGCGAGCTGGCCACCGCCTTCGGCGCCCTGCGGCGCGAGCGCGACATGAGCACGGTGCTGATGAGCAGCGCGCCGGCTGCCGTGGCGCTGCTCGACGCGGACCGGCGCATCCTGCAGGCCAATGGCCGGTTCGGGCAGGCATTCGGCGCGCCCGTCGCCGGCCGCCAGATTGCCGATGTCGTCGCCGCACCGGCGGACCGCGAGGAGGCCGCCGGCCATTTCGCGGCCTCGCGGCCCGCGGCCCGCGAGTTCCAGCTGCCCGGCGGCAGCGATTCCGCGGTCTTCGCCTGGACCGTCGCGGCCCTGCCGCCACAGCTGGGCGCCGCGCCCGGGGGCGCACCGGAAGGGCCTGCCGGGCCGGCCTTCGTCGCCACCGGCCTGGACGTCACGGCCCGGCACCGCGCGGAGGCCGAGCGGCGGGTGCTGCAGGCCCGCCTGGAGCATCGCGAGCGGCTGGAGACCCTGGGCACCTTTGCCGGCGGCATCGCCCACGACCTGAACAACATCCTCACCCCGGTGGTGGGTTATGTCCGGATGGCCGAGGACCTGCGGGCTTCGGATGGCGATGCCGATGCCGATGCCGGGGACCGGGAGGCGGTATTGACCGACTATCTGGGCCGGATCCGCAAGGCCGCCGATCGCGCCCGGTACGTGATCCGGCAGATCCTGACCTTCGGCCGCAAGGTCGGGCCCGAGGCGGAGCTGCTGGACCTGGCGGAGATGGCCGGTGACAGCCTGGAACTGGAACTGCCGGAGAGCGAGACCGGCCTGTCGCTGGTCCGCGATTTCCCGGCCGAGGCGGCGGACCGGCCGCTGGTCAATGCCGATCCGGTGCAGCTGCACCAGGTCTTGACCAACCTGGTCACCAACGCGCGCCACGCGATGCCCGACGGCGGCGAGATCCGGGTCGCCGTGCGCATCGCCCGGGCGGCGGCGCCCGACGCCGAGAGCGCCGCGGACTGGGCGCTGCTGCAGGTGACCGACAGCGGCACCGGCATGAAGTCGGAGGTGGCCGCACGGATCTTCGAGCCGTTCTTCACCACCAAGCGGACGGGGCGCGGCACCGGGCTGGGCCTGTCGGTGGCGCATGGCATCATCGGCGCCCATGGCGGCTGGATCGAGGTCGACAGCGAACTGGGCCGGGGCACCGCCTTCAGCATCTACCTGCCGCTGGCGGGCACTGCCGCGGCGCCCCCGGCGCCGGCGACGGCGCCGGCTGCGCCCCGCCCCGCCGTTTCGCGTCCCGCCGGGGACGGTGCGGGCGTGCCGGTTGGCCTGCCGGAGGGTCTTCTTGTCCTGGTGGTGGACGACGAGGCGGAGCCTCGCGACCTGGCCGCGACAGTATTGGCGCGGGCCGGTTGCACGGTCCGGACGGCCAGCGGCGGCGAGGCGGCCCTGTCCTGGCTGCGCGAGCTCGCGGCGGACGGCACCCTGCCGGACCTGGTGCTCACCGACCTGACCATGCCGGGCATCGGCGGCCTGGACCTGGCGGCCGAGATCGGGCGCCTGCATCCCCGCCTGCCGCTGGTCGCGATGACCGGCGGGCCGCCGGGCGCGGGTGTCGCGGAGGCCTTTGCCGCCTGCCTGTCGAAGCCCTTCGCGCCGGACGATCTGGTCGCGGCGCTACGGGAGGCTTTGGCACAGGGCCGAAAGGCGCCATGATCGCGGCACGGATGCCGCCGCGGCCGGACGGGGCGGGTTGGCAGGGACAAGCGGACGGGGTGGGGGCGCAGTGAACGGCAAAGGCACGATCCTGGTGGTGGAGGACGATCCGGAAGTCACCGCGGTGGTCCGGGACATGCTCGTGGACGAGGGCTACGAGGTGGAATGCCTCGACCGCGCGGCGCCGGTGCTGTCGCGTATCGAGCGCGGCGGCATCGACCTGCTGATTCTCGACCTGATGCTGCCCGACGCGAACGGGCTGGACCTGACCATGCAGCTGCGCGACCGCAAGGGCATGGGCCTGGTCATCGTCAGCGGCAAGGCGGAGACCGACGAGCGGATCATCGGGCTGGAGCTGGGCGCCGACGATTACGTGCCGAAGCCGTTCGAGCCGCGCGAGCTGCTGGCCCGGGTGCGCAGCGTACTCCGGCGCCTGGGGCGGGCCGGCAAGGACGATGGCGAGGCAGCCCTGCTGTTCGACGGCCTGCGGCTGGACCCCACCGCCCGGTCGCTGACCGGCCGCGACGGCGCGGCGATCGCCCTGTCGAACAGCGAGTACAGCCTGCTGTTCGCCTTCCTGCGCAACGCCAACCAGGTGCTGTCGCGCGACAGGCTGCTGGAGCTGACCCACCAGGCCTATATGCCGGCCTTCGACCGCAGCATCGACGTGCGGGTCGGGCGCCTGCGCAAGAAGGTCGAGCGCGATGCCGGGGAGCCCGCGCTGATCCAGACGGTCCGCCATATCGGCTATATCTTCGCCGCCCGGGTCGAGGTCGAGGGCGAGCCGTAGGGCGCGCGGCCCGGCCCCGGCGAGGGTCAGGGCCGCGGGTCAGGGCCGCGGGTCGGGCCGCAGCACGGGCGCGCCCTGCGGCACCGGCACGGCATGCGGCCCGGCCTCCGGCCCGTCGCGCCGGAGCCGCAGCGAGACGGCGTCGCGCCGGCCCCTCGCATCGATCACCGCGATATGCAGGAAGCCGGGGCCCTGCGGGGTCAGCATCGCCTGCCGCGACAGCGGCGTGGCGGGCAGCGGCCTGTCGTCCACCAGCCAGCGCAGCGGCCGTTCGCCGCCCTGCGCCTGCAGCGGCAGGCCGCCCTGCAGGTCGCGCAGGTCGAGCTCCGCGCTGTCGGGCGGGAAGGTGATGCGCGGCGCCCCGTCCTCGAAGCGCAGCGCCAGGGTGGCGGGCTCGCTGCCGTCCAGCCGGCGCAGCGGCGGCGGCAGGGCGGCATTGCCCGCCAGCAGGGTGCCGCGCGGCGGCACGCCGGCCGGCGTGCCGCCCGCCGGCAGCATGTCGAAGATGCGGAACAGCAGCGGCGCGGCCGCCCCCAGGCCGGTGATGCCGGGCAGCGGCGTGCCGTCGGCGCGGCCGAGCCAGACGCCGACGGTATGGTCGCGGTCATAGCCCACCGCCCAGGCGTCGCGGAAGCCATAGGAGGTGCCGGTCTTGAAGGCCAGGCCGCGGCGGGCATAGCCGGCCTCGATCCGGTCGGCCGGGCGGTGGGCCGCCGCCAGGATATGGCCGACATGCCAGCGTGCCGGCGCGTCGAACAGCGGCTCGGCCGCCGGGCCGGCGAAGGCGTCGGGCAGCAGCGCACCGGGCACCGTCTGCAGCGGCCGGACCCGGCCATCGTCGGCCAGCGCGGCATAGAGCCCGACCAGGTCGCCCAGGGTGATGCCGACCCCGCCCAGCGCGATCGCCAGGCCCGGTGCGGTGTCGTCCGGCAGGGCGAGCGCGGTGCCCGCCCGGCGCAGGCGGCTGACGAAGGCTGCCGGGCCCAGCCGTTCCAGCAGCCGCACCGCGGGCACGTTCAGCGACAGCTGCAGGGCCTCCCGCAGGGTGACGTCGCCATGATAGGCGCCCGCGAAGTTGCGCGGCCGGTAGCCGCCGAAGCTGGTCGGCGCGTCCCGCACATAGGTTTCCGGATGCGCCAGCCCGCGGTCGAAGGCCATCGCATAGATCACCGGCTTCAGGGTGGAGCCGGGCGAGCGCGGCGCCGTCACCAGGTCGACCTGCCCGGCGCGGGTCTCGTCCAGGAAATCGGCATTGCCGGCATAGGCCAGCACCCGGCGGCTGCGATTGTCGATCGCCAGCGCGGCGATGCCGGCCGCCGGGCCGAACTGGGCGACCCGGCGCGCCAGCAGGCCCTCGACCTGTGCCTGCAGGTCGGCGTCCAGGGTGGTGGCGAGCGGCCGGGCGGGCCAGCCGCCGCTGCCGGCGCCGCCTGCGGCGGCGACCAGGGTGCGGGCCAGATGCGGCGCCAGGAACGGCACCGCGCGCTGCCCCGACGGCAGCGGTTCCAGCGCGGCGCGTGCCGCCGCCGCGGGCGCCAGGACGCCGGCCGCCGCGCCACGCTCCAGGATGCGCCGCCGGGCCGCGGCGGCGGCCTCGGGGTCGCGGTCCGGGCGCAGCCGCGCCGGCGCCTGCGGCAGGGCCACCAGCAGCGCCGCCTCTCCCGGCGTCAGGGCGAAGGGCTCCTTGCCCAGCCAGGTCAGCGCGGCGGTGCGCAGGCCCTCCACCCGGCCGCCATAGGGCGCCAGGCTGAGATACATCGCCAGGATCTCGTCCTTGCCGAAGCGGCGCTCCAGCTGCCAGGCGCGGAACATCTCCTCCAGCTTGGCCGCCAGGGTGCGGGGCTTGGGGTCCAGCAGCCGGGCCAGCTGCATGGAGATCGTGGAGGCGCCCGACCGCACCGCGCCGTGGCGCAGGGCAGCCACGCTGGCGCGCAGCAGCGCGCGGGCATCGACCCCGTCATGGCCGTAGAACCGCTTGTCCTCCACCGCCAGCAGCAGCGCCAGATAGCCCGCGTCGACCCGCGCCAGGCTGTCGGGGCCCAGCGGCAGGCGCAGCACCCCGTCGCCGCTGGGGAACACCCGCAGCACGCCGCCGTCGCCCGCCGTCACCACCGCGCCGGTCTCGGCCAGGCGCTGCAGGTCCGGCGGGTACCGCTCGTCGGCGGCGCGCAGCCCCGCCACGCCGATCCCCAAGGCGGCGATCCCGAGCAGGACCAGCACGGCTGCGGCCCGGGCCGACCGGGAAAGGCGGCGCAAGGACATTGTCACGCCGAACCCCGCCCATGAGCGTCGCCACCGGGCGCGTCCCGGTGGCCCATCCCGATGCCGGTCTCGATCGATTGAGCGCGTGGGACCATGGACCCGCGGGACGCGCCCGCGGGTGTCCGGTTCGGTCCGGGCGGTGCTGCCCGTCTTTCCTTTCTCGTCACCGCCGGGCGCGTCCCGGCGGTCCATCCCGAGGCGAGACTCAATAGCGGCAGAACGTGACGGAAACCGTTGGGCAGCGGCACCATGGACTCGCGGGACAAGCCCGCGAGTGACGAGCTTTTGGGGGGCAGGTCGCGCCATATCGCACAGCAACCGACCTGAACCGGACACCAGTGGGACGCGCCCGCGGGTGACGATGGCGGACGGGGGACGGGCAGCACCGGGCTGTCGGCGGCCGTCGCCACCGCACCCTCCCCGACATCGTCGCCACCGGGCTTGACCCGGTGGCCCATCCCGATGCCGGTCTCAATCGTTTGAGCGTGCGGCACGATGGACCCGCGGGACGCGCCCGCGGGTGACGCGGCCAGGCGGGGTGGGGATGCCATTCCGCCCTTCCCCTACGGCAGGGTCACCGTCATTTCGCCGATGGCGCCGCGGGCGAACAGGTAGGGCTGGTACATGTCCTCCACGAACGGCGCGGGATGGACGTAGCGGCCCGGCGTCACCGCGCGCACCAGGTAGGCGAAGGCAAAGCGGCCGGGTTCGCCCTCCAGGTCGATCGCCGCCAGGTAGCGGTCGCTGCGGACCCCTTCGAACAGCGGGCTCGTCAGGACCGGCAGGAAGGGCAGGGCGGACAGGGCGGCGGTGCCGCCGGTCGCGCTGCTCTCGATCTCCAGCCCCGCCGGCAGCAGGTCGACGACCAGCGCCTGGTGCTTGCCGCCATCGCGCGCCGCGCCTTCCAGCAGGACGACGAACTGGTCGTTCTGCGCCACCTCGTCGACGGCGATCTCGGTTCCGTCCAGGCGGAAATAGCGCCGCGCGATGCGGAAGCCCTGCTCGGCCGGCGGCAGGCTGACCGCCGGCACGCCGCGCACCGTCTCATAGGCCCAGACCGGGTCCGGGCCGGCATTGCGGACCGTCACCGCCGGGTCGCCGCCCTGCAGGCGCTCGGCATGGGCGGTGCGGGTCGGCGGCAGGAGCCGGCCGGCGACCTCCAGCCGCATCCCGGCCCCGGTGCCGCCGGACACCGCATGGGCGGCGCGCAGCAGCCAGGCCTCTTCCTGGGTGCTCATGGCCGGGCGGGCGGCAGCCGCGGCGGCCACCGCGCTCAGCAGCGGGGTCAGGCGGTCCGCCGGCACCTCCGCCTCGGCGAGGACCGCCAGGGTGGCGGCCGCGTCCCGCAGGCTGGAGCCGAAGTCGCGCCAGTCCGCCGCGCGCGGCTCGCCGCCCGCCCTGGCGGCGGAGAGGATCAGCTGCGGCGCATCCTCCAGCGGTTCGCCCGCGGCCCGCTTCGCGGCGCCGAGGAAGGCCAGGCCGAGCGGCGTGGTGACCTGGCCGGACAGGGTCTCCGCCCAGTAGCGCAGGCCGCTGGCATCCAGCGCCGCCATGCGGGACAGCACGTACAGCGCATAGGCCTGGCCGTCGGGGGTCAGCCCGTCCGGCGCGTATTGCAGCGCGTTCTTCATCCAGTTGCCGCCCTGGACCATCACCGGATCGGGGATGTCCTGCCCGCCTGCGCGGGCGCGGGCCAGGAAGTCCATGGCATAGATCGTCAGCCAGGGCTCGCCCGGCCCCTCCAGGCCCCACAGGCCGAAGCTGCCGTCCGGCTTCTGCCGCGCGACGGTGCTGCGCACCGCGTCCTGCACCGCGGCTGCGGCGGCGATCGGGTCGGCCGGCACGCCGGTCCAGCGGGCGGCGAAGCTGCGGGCGAAGAGCTCCGGATAGGCGACGGAGACCGCCTGTTCCAGGCAGCGATAGGGATAGCCGCGCAGGGCGGCCAGCAGCGCCGGCACGTTGACGTCAGGCACCGGGCTGACGCTCAGGTCGATGCTGGCGGTGCCGGCGGTCATGCCGGCGCCGGCGGCCGAGGCGCTGGTGAAGCTCTCGCCGCCGGCCAGCTGCACCATGCGACGCTCGCTCTGCCAGGGCTGCGCCGGGCGCACCGCGATCTCCCAGTCCTGCAGGATCTCCAGCCCGCCGGGCCCGGTGAGCCGCAGCGCCAGGCTGCCGGTGCCGACCGCCACGCCGGACAGGGTGACGCGGTGGCGGAGCCTGCCGCCGGCGGCGATGTCCTGCTGCAGCCGGCCGCCATCCAGCACGGCGACCGCGCCGCCGGCCGTGACCTCGGCGGTGTAGCTGCCGGCGCCGCCGCCGACATTGTCGAGCGACAGCATCGCCTCCGCCTCGTCGCCCGGTGCCAGGAACTGCGGCAGGATCAGGCTGGAGACCACCGGGTTGCGCACGGTCATGCGGGCGCTGCCGGCGCCCACGGCACTGCGGCCCCAGGCCACCGCCATCAGGCGCAGCTGGCCGTTGAACCCGTCCGGCAGGTCGAAGGTGACTTCCGCGCGGCCCTGCGCATCCGGCGTGACGGGCCCGTCGTAGAGCGCCACCACCTGGACCGTCTGCACTGTCACGCCGTCGAGGTTGCCGCCGCCATCGCCGCCGGAGCGCGGCTGGCCGCGGATCCCCGTGGCGGGTGCGATCAGCCGCCCGTACAGGTCGTGGATGTCCATCGCCAGGCGGCGCTGGCCGTAGAAATGGTCGGCCGGGTCCGGGCTCTGGAAATCGGTGAGCTGCAGGATGCCCTCGTCGACGGCGGCGACCGCCAATCGCAGCGCGCCGGCCTCGCCGGCCGATGCTATCTGCAGCGGCACGGTGACGGTGCGGCCGGGGCGGGTCGCCGCCGGCGGGTCCAGGGTGACCTGCAGGGTGCGGGCGGTGGTGCCGATCGGGAACCAGGCGGCCCCCATGGCCCGGGCCGGCCCGCGCGCCGGCCGGTCGCCGTCGGCGGGCTGCTCCGGGCGATAGGCGGTGGCCAGCAGATAGGCGCCGATGCCCCAGTCGGCCTCCACCGGGATGGCGATATGGCTGCCGGATTCCGGCAGCGGAATCGTGCGGCGATAGCGCAGGCCGTCATTGACGACCATGAGTTCCAAGACCCCGGCAAAGGGCGCCTTGACGAAGGCCTTCAGCTCCCGCGGGCCGGGGCCGGCGGTGGCGGCGAGGCTGTCGGGCGACAGGGTCAGCTCCAGCGCGTCGGGCGTGTCCGGCAGGCTGGGGCCGACGCCCCAGCCGACCTGGAAGCGCAGGCTGCTCGCCGCGCCGGCCGCACGATCCGCGACCTCCAGCCGGTAGCGGCCCCAGGGCAGGCGCTGGGCGACCCGGGCGCGGCCATCCGCGCCGACCGCCAGGCCGGTCTGTTCCAGCAGCCGGTCGCGCACCGTCTCGCGATAGCGCAGGCGGCCATCCTCCCAGTACCAGAAATAGTCGACATCCTCGGCGATCCAGCTCACCTCCAGGCCGGGCGCCGCGGCCGGCTCGCCCTCGCCCTGGACCACGGCGATCTCGAAGGCGGCATCCTGCCCCTCCTCGACGGATGTGCCGGCAAAGGCCGGCTTCAGGCCGATCGCCGGGCCGTCGCGGCGCACCGGCAGGGTGACGCTGCGCCCGACCGGGCGGCCGCCCTCGTCGAACAGGTTTACGGCGATCCGGGCCTGCAGCGGCTGTGCCGCGTCGGGCAGCGCCTCCAGCAGCACCGGCAGCACGGCGCGGCCCGCCTGGTCGGTGCGCAGGTCCGGCAGCGGCCGGCGCTGCGGGCTGTAGGGGTCCTCCGCCATGCCGAAGCGGAAGCCGGGCAGGCCGGGATAGGGGGCCGGGTCCTGCTGCAGGGTCAGCACCGCCTTCACCGGCAGGTCCGCGGCCGGCGCGCCATAGAGGAATTCGCCCAGGATATCGATCGCCACCGGCGCGCCTTCCCGGATCGCCCGGGCCTGGCTGTCCAGGGTCAGCGCGATGCGCTGGGGAACGAAATCCTCCACCGTGACCTGCAGGCTGCCGACCGGCTCGCCCGCCGGGTCGGCATAGGCCTCGACGCTCCACTGCCCGGTCTGCGACGCCTGGGCCAGGACGAAATCGGTGCGCAGGCCGCCCAGCTCGTCGCTGACCGCGCTGCGCCGTGCCGCCTCGCGGCCGTCCGGCCGCTTCAGGCGCAGCACCACCGGCATGCCGGGCAGGGCGCGGCCGGCAGGGTCGCGCAGCAGCAGGTTGACCGGCAGGGTCTCGCCCGGGCGGAACACGCCGCGGTCGGAATAGACATAGGCATCGACCGGCCCCGGTGCCGGCCGCCCGGCGACGCCGCGCTCGCCCAGGTCCAGGGCCGGGCCGGTCAGCTCCAGGAAGGTGAAGTCGCCGGCCCCGGCATTTTCCGCGAACAGGACGGCCGGGCGGTTGCCGCCCGCGCCGCGCAGCAGGCCCGGCGCGAACAGCGCATGGCCCTGCGCGTCGGTCCGCACCTCGTCCAGCACCTGGTTGTTGCGCGACACCAGCTGCAGCGCGACACCTGCCAGCGGCTGCGCGTCGCGCAGCGAGCGGGTCAGGACATGCATGCCGTCCTCGCCCTGGTAGCTGGTCACGCCGATATCGGAGAGCAGGACCCACTGGCTGGCCCAGTCGGTCCAGGACCATTCCAGCTTTTCCGGGTCGTCGGCATTGGCGGCCACCAGGACATAGATGCCGGGCTCGGTGGTCTTCAGCATCTCCGCCAGCGGCACCGCGGTGCGCTGTTCCCGGTTCGGCTCGCCCTGCAGCTCCATGGTGCCGCGCCAGACCTGCTCGCCGCTATCCTCCGCCAGGGTCTCCACCTGGCCGCCATAGAGCGGGTTCCACAGGCCGTCGCGCAGCTGGTTCACCAGGTTGCGGTCGTCGATCCGCATCAGGCGCAGCGCGACGGTCCCGACATTCACCGAGCGCAGGTCGACCGCAGGCGCGCGCGCGGTCGGCAGGACATAGGGCCCGGTCGGGAAGCTGACCGAGGCCGTGCGCTCGCCCACCGTGAAGGACAGTTCCTCGTCCGCCGCCAGGGCGGGGCCGTCGGCCTGCGGCAGGCCCTTGCGCAGGACCGCGCTGTAGCTCTGGCCGAACGCCAGCCCGGCAATGCAGAGCCCGGCGGCATTGGCGCTGACATTGACCTTCACGTCCGGGTCCATCGCCAGATAGTCGCCAGCCGGCAGGGGCAGGGGCTGGGCGACCGGCCGGGTGAAGCGGATGCAGGCCTCCGGGATCGACTGGTCGGCCAGGACCTCGACCCGCTCCACCCGCATCAGGTACTGCGCCTCCAGCCAGTCCAGGCGGTCCTCCTTGAGCTCGGCATTGCCGGTCACCACCCGCGCCTCGCGCAGGGCGGCGGCGGCTTCCGGCCAGTGCCGGTCCTCCGCCAGCGCATCGCTCAACGCCTCGTAGGCGGGGCCCTGCGCCTTGCCGGCCCTGGCCATGTCCAGCGCCGCCGCGGCGGCGGCGGCGGCCGCGCTGCCGTTTCCGGCGCTGCGGTAGAGTTCGGAGAGCTTGACGAATTCCGGCAGCCCGCCGGTCGTGCCGCGCAGCCGGTCCCGCTGGATCAGCTGCTTCTGGAAGGCGATGGCGCGCGCCCAGTTGCCGGCATCGGCCGCCGCGTCACGGCCCGCCGCCAGGGCGTCGCGGGCGATCTGCGGTGCCGCCGGAACCCCGTCGTGCAGGTCGGCCACAAGCCGCTCCGCCTGGCCGGCGAGCCCGGCCGGCAGGGCATAGCCCTCCGCCGCCTGCGACGGCGCCGCGCCTGCCAGCAGCAGCAGCGGCAGCAGGGCGGCCAGCAGGGCCAGCCGGGCCGCGGTCCAGCGGCGCGGCGCCGTGCGACGACGGTCGAGAGCGATGAGAGCCATGGAAAACCTCCCTGTCGCGCCGCCGGCGGATGACCGGGCCGGCGCGCCGCTGGTGTCTGCAGCCTGTGCCTGTCCCTGATCCTGCCACAGATCGGCGCGCGACGCGCGAGGGCTCGCAGCGGGCCGGCAGTGTCAGAACTGGACGCCGAAGCGGAAGAAGGCGCGCGGGTCGCGATTGCCCTTGGCGGTGTCGCGCAGCAGCGGCTGGGCCATCTCCAGCGCGCCGGTGACCCGGTCGGCGACCCGCAGGCGCAGGCCGACCGCCAGCGAGGCGCCCTGCGACTGGGAGGCGGCGCCCAGCGCGTCGATGCGGAACACCGCGCCGTAATCGGCATAGGCATAGAGCTGGTAGTCCTGCAGCAGGTCGGACTCGATCCGCGGCTGGAACACGGCCTCCGCCTTGCCCGCGACGCCATGGTCGCCGGTCAGCGCCGAGGGGTCGAAGGCGCGGCCATAGAGCTCGCCGCCATAGCCGAACTGCTCCGCCGAGGGCAGCTGCGCCAGGGCATATTGCGCGCTGGCGCCGAGGTTGAGCCGGAATTCCGCATCGATCGCCTGGACCCGCACCAGGTCGAGCCTGGCGAAGCTGAAATCGGGCTTGGCGTTCGCGCGGCCCAGGCCCTGCGCGCCGGCATCGCGTGCGCCGCAGCAGGCCAGGCCCTGCGACAGGGTCAGCTCCACCAGGTTCACGCCGTTCCAGCCATCGGCGAAGTCGTAGGCGGCGCCGGCACGCAGGATCCGGTTGGAATCCTTGGAGAACATCTGCCCCAGGATGTCGGTCTTGCTGTAGCGGTAGGTATAGCCGCCCTTCAGGGTCAGGTTCTCGCGCCGCGAGCGGATCCAGGGATGCGCGGCGCCGATCGTCAGCGACTGGCTTTCGCCCTTCACGTTGAACGGGCGCAGGGTGTCGCCGGGCTTGGTGGCGTTCGCATTGGCGCGCAGGGTGAGCAGGGTGCCATGGCTGTCCAGCGGGACGCTCGCCGCGACCTCGCCGAAGCGCAGCTCCTCCGTCTGCTGGGTGACCACGCCGCGCGCCTCGATCCGCGTGTAGTTGCCGAGCAGCGAGTTCACCCCGCCGCCGACCTGCAGCTGGTTCGGCCCGATGAAGCGGGTGCCGCGATTGTCCATCGCGGCGAAGCCGTCGGCGCGCCGGAACTGCAGCTGCAGGATCAGGTCGGAGGCGCCCGGCGTGTCGAAGGAGGGGATCATCACCGCCTTCGCGGCGACCCCCGCCAGGTCGTTCATCAACAGCAGGGCGCGTTCCAGGTCCTTCGCGTTCAGCGGGCGGGAGGCCAGGATCCGGCGGGCATAGATGTCGACCAGCCCGCCTTCCTCGGGCACGTCGCCCTCGATCTCGATCTTGTCGACATAGCCCTCGACGACCTGCAGGGTCACGATCCCCTCGCTGATCCGCTGCGGCGGCACCAGCACCTGGGTCAGGATATAGCCGTCGTTGCGATACTTCGCGGCGATCGCATCCGCGATCGCGTAGACCCGGTTGAGGTCGACCTCCTGCCCCAGCAGGTCGCGGTAGAGGTCCAGGAACGCCGTCTCGGGATAGACGGTGGCGCCGGCCACCCGGATGCCGCCCAGCCGGAAGCGGATCTTCGCCGCCTGTTTCGGCGGCAGCGGCTCCTCCGCCTTCGGCAGGGTCAGGTCCGGCACCGCCAGCGGCTGCAGCGGCTGCTGGAAGCGCTGCTCGACCCGGCCGGGGCTGAGGCTGTCGTCGAGGCTCTGCGCCCGGGCCGTCCCGGCCGGCAGCGCCGCGGCGGCCGCGAGCAGCAGCGCAGTCGCCAGCCCGGCCATGCGCGGCGTTCCCCGGGGACAGCGCCCGGGCCCGGTCCTGTCGGCGCGGCGGCTCACCGTACCGCCGCGACGCCGGCCCGGAATGCGGTCGCCACCCGGTCGTACCATTCGGCGCCCCAGCGCTGCATGATCCGCATCACGGCAAGCCGGCGCGGATCGCGCCCGACCTCGCCCTTCGACCAGTCGGCGGCAAGCCAGACCTTGTCGTCGGTGCGCGATCGCAGCAGAAGCTCCGGGTTCCAGCCATAGGCGACCCGCAGCAGGGCATCGCCATTGGCGAAATGAAAGCGCGAGCCGACCATCGCCGCCGGCAGGAACAGGTTCTCCGCGTCGGTCCTGGCGTAAAGCGCCTGGAAGCGGGGCCCGGCATCGGCGCGCTCCACCGTGGAGACCGCGCGGACATGCCAGCAATCCTGGGCCCGGGTGTGGAAATTGCTGCGCTGCTCCTCGTGGAAATAACTGGGATTCCGGCATTCCGGAAAGGCCAGGAAGCCCTTGCCCTGCCGCTGCACATCGGCGCGCGCATAGATCTCCTGGGTCACCGTATCGCCGTCCAGGGCCAGCAGGCCCACCCTCTCGGTCCCCGTCGCGCCGTCCCTCGACGTGGCGCTGTCGGCGAAATAGACGGTCCAGGGACCGGGCGGCAGCGGCACCGTGAAGGGGCCCAGGACGACCCGGTCGCGCAACACCGCGCCCGCGACGGGCAGCTCCGCCGCGGCCTGGCCGGCGGCCGGGTCGTCGCTGCGCAGCTGGCGGGCCTGGGCGGGATCCGATGGCGGGATGCCGGCGGCCAGCATCGCTGCCAGCCCGGCCGCGCGGCCCAGCCGCGCCGCCTTCCGCCAACCGATCGCACCTGCGGGTCGCATCGCCATCCCCCCGAAGCCTTCCGGATGGAATTCAGGCGGATCGGGCGCCGGGACGCAAGGGCGGCGGAATGTCAGCAGGAACAGCCGCTCTTGCGGATCGCCTGGGCGCCGGCCTTGATCTCCTGCAGTTCGCCGGCCTGCTCCGGGGCGGTCGCCTTCGGGGCGCCGGCGGACACCAGCAGGATGGTGTCCATCTCGGCCACATCCGCTTCCTTCTCGATCGGCGGGGCGGAAGCTTCCGATGCCGGTGCTTCCGGCGGGACCTGGCTGGCCAGGCCCGCAGGCACGATCTGCGGCGGGCCCTGCGCGCCCTGCACCAGGACCTCGCCGGATTCCACGATGATGTCGGTGGTGCCGTCATCGGCCACGATGATGGTCAGGGCGGTGCCCCGGATGCCCAGGGTCGCCGTCGGCGTACGGATCGTATAGGCGCTCTTGCGCATCTTGCCGCTGACGAAGCGGGCGATCCCGCGTGTCGTGTTGATCACCATGCTGGCATCGCCGCCGCTTGTGTCATAGACGAAATCGTCCAGGGTGACCGTGGAGTTCGGGCCGACGGTCAACGAGGTGTCGTCGGCGAAGCGCAGCTTGGACGCGCTGTCGGCTTCCGTCTCGATGCGCTCGTCATGGAACACCGGGTCCTGTGCCGACAGGCGCCGCTCCTGCGCATCCACCGGCCGGCTCGTCACGATGCGCACCACGGCCTCGGTCTCGCCGATGGTTTCCGCGGCCTGCGCGGGCGCGGCCTGCAGCAGGCACGGCACCAGCGCCGCCGCAAGCGCGGTGACCGCGCATCTGCGCCCGCCGCCGCTTCCGCCCAGCCGCCTCGCCATCCTGCACTGCCTCCTTCGTCAGGCTCCATTCCGCCGATCCTAGCATCCGAACCGCCGGCCTGCCTGCCCGGAGCGCGTGATTGTGACCGCCGTCGCACGGGAATCGCACACGACTAGCCGTTCGAACGATTGGCGCGCGGCCGGTACGATTGTCGAATGCCCTGGCGCCACTGCGGTTCGCAGGACAACGAGCGAATGGACATGGACGACATCAATCGTATCGACACGGCCCTCAGCGCTGCATCGCAGCTGGAGCAGGTCTGCCGCCTGGTCCAGGGGCTGTGCCGGCTCGACGAACTGCATCCGGCGCAATGGTCGGCCCTGCGCTACCTTGCCAAGTCGGAAAAGGCCGGGCGCACGACGAACATGCTGGCCGTGCACCAGGGCACCAATCCGGGAACCGCGTCCCGGACGATTTCGGCGCTCATGCGCAAGGGGCTGGTCACCAGCACGGTGTCCCGCAGCGACCGGCGCATCCGCACCATCTCGCTGACCGCCGCCGGGCGCGACCTGCTGGGGCAGGACCCGCTGCAGCGCGTGGCGATCGGCCTGCAGCGCCTGCCGCGGGTCACCCGCGAGCAGCTGCCCGACCTGCTGCAGGACCTCCACCGCGCCCTGGCGGAGCAGGGGCGGCGGCCCGCGATCGACTGAACGCGCCGGCCCGGGCCGCCCGGGCCTATCTGGCGGCCCCGCGGTCCGGCCTGCGCAAGGTGAACGAGACAGGGATCTCGATGATCGCGACGACCTTTTCGTCCCGGTAGGTCGGCGGCGCGAACCGCCATTGCAGGATCGCGTCGTAGGCTGCCGAATCCAGCTCGGGATGCCCGCTCGACTGCTCCACCCAGACATGGCCCTGGCCGCCCTGCTGCCCGATCTTGACGTTCAGGGTGACGGTGCCTTCCAGGCTCAGCAGGCGTGCCCGGACCGGATAGGCCGGCAGCGGATAGCCCTGGATGCGCTGCGGCGCGGGCCCGTCGCTGGCATAGACCTGCAGCGCGATCTGCTGGACCGGCGCCTGGCGCGACACATCCTTGCCCTGCTGGCGGTCGGACGGCCGGGCCCCGGCCATGTCCACCGGCCGGTCGGGCAGGGAGGGGCGCTGCGGCAGCTCCCGCGCCGGGCGCGGCATGACGACATCGCCGACCAGGGCTGCCGGCCGTTGCCGCGGCAGCGGCACATCGCCGTCCAGGTCGGTGGTGGCGGAAGGGGCGGGCGGCCGGGCCGCGGCACCCACCTCGGGCAGGGCCGCGACCTCGGGCTCCGGCGGCTCCGGCATCGCGGTGTCCGGAGGGGTGGTCTCGGCCCTGGGCTCGGGCTGCGGCTCTGGCCGCGCCTCCGGTTCCGGCGCCGGGTCGGGGCGCGGCGTCGCATCGGTCTCCGGCAGCGGTTCCGGCGCGGCGATGACGGGGTCGGGCGGGCTGTCCGGCAGTGCGGCGGAGGCCGGATCCGGCGGGGCGTCGCGTTCCGGGCCGATCACTGCCGGCCCTTCCCAGATCATCGCCATCGCAGTCTCCGGCGCCTCGTCCGCTTCCGGGGCCGCGAAGTAGAGCAGCAGCAGGACGGCCAGCAGCGCCAGGACCGCGAGCGCGGCCAGCAGCAGCACCAGGGACCGGCGCGTGCCGCCGGCCGACAGGGCGTGACGCCAGCGAAGCTCCGGCCGCAACGGCGGCGCCGCGGGCCGCGGCCCGGCTGCGCCTTCGTCGGGCGGCGGGACCCGCAGGTCCGGCAGCCGCCGATGCCCCGGCTGTGCCCTGGGGCGCAGGACCCGCGCCATGTCGTCGCCGGCCAGTTCGGCGAGATAGGGCAGCGACAGGCTGGCCAGCAGGCGCGGCGGCCGGTCCGCCGCGGGGAACCGGTCGATGTCGGGGCGGGGATCGCGCAGGACAGCACGGCCGGCGGGCGTCGCGCCGTCACCGGATTCCGGGCTAGGATGCCCCCGGGTCGCGCCAGTCCTGACTGGCGGCGGCCGCGGCATGCGGAGGCGCAGATGACTCATGTCTTTCACCGGCAGCTGAAATCGCCGCTGCCCGTCGCTGTTTCCGGCCAGGGTGCGTATATCATCGATTCGACCGGCAAGCGCTATCTGGATGCCAGCGGCGGCGCCGCGGTATCCTGCCTGGGCCATTCCGACCGCGAGGTGGTGGCTGCCGTGCAGGCGCAGCTCGACCGGCTGCCCTTCGCCCATACCGGCTTTTTCACCACCCAGGCGATGGAGGATCTGGCGGACCGCCTGGTCGCCACGGCGCCCGCCGGGCTGGAAAAGGTCTATTTCGTCTCCGGCGGGTCCGAGGCGGTGGAGGCCGCGCTGAAGCTGGCGCGGCAGGCCTGCCTGGACCGCGGCGAGCCGGGGCGCGAGCTGTTCGTCGCGCGACGGCAGAGCTATCACGGCAATACCCTGGGGGCGCTGGCGGTCGGCGGCAATGCCTGGCGGCGGGAGCCGTTCCAGCCGCTTCTGATGCCGGCGGAGCATATCGCCCCCTGCTACGCCTATCGCGAGCAAGAGCCGGGCGAGAGCGACGAAGCCTATGGCCTGCGCGCGGCCGACGCGCTGGAGGCGAAGCTGCAGGAGGTGGGGCCGGAGCGGGTAATCGCCTTCGTGGCCGAGACCGTGGTCGGCGCCACCCTGGGCGCCGTGCCGCCGGCGGCCGGCTATTTCCGCCGCATTCGCGAGATCTGCGACCGCCACGGCGTGCTGCTGATCCTGGACGAGGTGATGTCCGGCATGGGCCGCACCGGGCATCTCTATGCCTGTGCCGAGGACGGCATCGCGCCGGACCTGCTGTGCATCGCCAAGGGCCTGGGCGCCGGCTACCAGCCGCTCGGCGCGGTGCTTTGCAGCGGCGCGATCTACGCCACCATCCAGTCGGGCACCGGCTATTTCCAGCACGGCCATACCTATGCCGGCCATGCCGCGGCCTGCGCCGGCGGGCTGGCGGTGCAGAAGGCGATAGCCGAGCGCGACCTGCTGCCGCGCGTGCGCAGCCTCGGCGCGGCCCTGGCGCAGCGGCTGCAGGGCCGCTTCGGCAATCATCCCCATGTCGGTGATATCAGGGGCCGCGGCCTGTTCCAGGGGATCGAGCTGGTGGCCGATCGCGGCAGCAAGGAGCCCTTCGACCCCGATCTGAAGCTGCATGCGCGGATCAAGGCGCGGGCGTTCGAGGGCGGGCTGATCTGCTACCCGATGGGCGGCACCATCGATGGCGTGCGCGGCGACCATGTCCTGCTGGCGCCGCCCTTCATCCTGGAGGACGAACAGCTGGACGAGGTCACCGACAAGCTCGCCATGGCGTTGGACCTGGCGCTGGCCGATATCGGCCATCCGGCCTGACGCCTTTGTTTCCTGTGCCGTTGCGTTATGGTTGCCACGGACAGGGATGGCCGTCGCGCGGCGATGGCGGTTGCTGCAACAATAGGAGCGCGCAGGGCGCCCCACGCCCCTAGGCGCCGGAATGAAGGAACGAGCAGGCAAGAAGGAGAGGCAGATTATGAAACGGTTTACAGCATTTGCGGCGACGGTCGCGGCACTCGCCTTCGTGGCGGGAGGCCAGGCGAAGGCTGCGGACGACATCTATGTCACCATCGGGACCGGCGGCCAGACCGGCGTCTACTACGTGGTCGGCCAGTCGATCTGCAAGCTGGTCAATCGCGGCGGCGATGCCCACAGCATCAAGTGCACCGCGCCGTCGACCGGGGGCTCGGTCGCCAACCTGAATGCCATCCGCGCCGGCGACCAGACGATGGGCGTCGCACAGTCTGACTGGCAGTACCATGCCTATAAGGGCAGCTCGAAGTTCGAGGACCAGGGCGCCAATGACAAGCTGCGCGCGGTGTTCTCGGTGCATGCGGAGCCCTTCACCGTGGTGGCGCGGGCCGATTCCGGGATCAAGACGTTCGACGACCTGAAGGGCAAGCGGGTCAATGTCGGCAATCCCGGGTCCGGCCAGCGCGGCACCATGGAAGTGGTGATGGAGAAGAAGGGCTGGACGATGGACGACTTCAAGCTCACCTCCGAGCTGAAGTCCGCCGAGCAGTCTGCCGCGCTCTGCGACAACAATATCGATGCCATGATCTTCACCGTCGGCCACCCCTCCGGCTCCATCCAGGAGGCGACGACCTCCTGCGATTCCGTGCTGGTGGACGTGACGGGCCCCGTGATCGACGAACTGATCGCGGCCAATCCCTACTATGCCAAGGCGGTCATTCCGGGCGGCATGTATCGCGGGACCGACGACGATACCGAGACCTTCGGCGTGGCGGCGACCTTCGTCAGCTCTTCCGACGTGCCGGACGAGGTGGTCTACGAGGTGGTGAAGGCGGTGTTCGACAATTTCGACCGCTTCCAGAAGCTGCATCCGGCCTTCGCCAACCTGAAGCCGGAAGACATGATCAAGAACGGCCTGTCCGCCCCGCTGCATCCGGGCGCGGAGAAGTACTACAAGGAGAAGGGCTGGATGTAGCGCGCACGCGCCATCGCGGCTGAGTTCCGGCGGCGCCTTCGGGCGCCGCCTTTTTTTGCGCCGGCGGTGGCCTTTGTCACAGGCCGGCAAAGAACCCTATGCTGCTGCGTGGGAAAGATCGGCCCGGACAAGGGCCGGCGGGCCGGGCAGACAGACCGGCCGCTCGGGGCAGGCGGAAGGGGAGAGTATGGGATGACGCAGGCCGAAGCGGACGCGCCGGGGCAGGGCGACGACCTGGACGAACTGACATCCTCCGATACCGGTGCGCGAAACCCGGGCCCGATCGCGACGAAGATCCTGCTGGGGGTGGCGCTGGCCTGGTCGCTGTTCCAGGTCTGGATCGCCTCGCCGCTGCCCTTCCTGGCGAACGAGATCACCGGCCTGTCGGTGGTGCTGAACTCCACGGAGGAGCGCTCGCTCCACCTCGCCTTCGCCGTCTTCCTGGCCTATCTGGCCTACCCGGCGCTGAAACGCTCGCCGCGCGCCTATGTGCCGGTGCAGGACTGGGTCATGGCCGCCGTGGGCGCGTTCTGCGCCGGCTACCTGTTCCTGTTCTACAACCAGCTGGCGGACCGGGTCGGCAATCCCACCGCCTTCGACATCTGGGTGTCGGCCGTCGGCATGCTGCTGCTGCTGGAGGCGACCCGCCGGGCGCTGGGCCCGCCGCTGACGATCATCGCCACGATCTTCCTGCTCTACACCTTCTTCGGCAACTACATGCCGGCCATCATCGCGCATCAGGGCGAATCCCTGCGCGGGGTGGCGATCCATCAATGGCTGACGACGGAAGGCGTGTTCGGCATCGCGCTCGGCGTCTCCACCAAGTTCGTCTTCCTGTTCGTGCTGTTCGGCGCGCTTTTGGACAAGGCCGGCGCCGGCAACTACTTCATCAAGGTCGCGTTTTCCCTGCTGGGGCATTACCGCGGCGGGCCGGCGAAGGCCGCGGTGGTGGCCTCCGCGATGACCGGCCTGATCTCCGGCTCCTCGATCGCCAATGTGGTGACGACCGGCACCTTCACGATCCCGATGATGAAGCGGGTCGGCTTCACCCGGGAAAAGGCCGGCGCGGTCGAGGTCGCCTCCTCGGTGAACGGCCAGATCATGCCGCCGGTGATGGGGGCCGCCGCCTTCCTGATGGTGGAATATGTCGGCATCTCGTATTTCGAGGTGGTGAAGCATGCGGTGCTGCCGGCGCTGATCTCCTACATCGCACTGGTCTATATCGTGCACCTGGAGGCGATGAAGCAGGACATGCAGGCGCTGCCGCGGTCCAGCCCGAAAATGCCGTTCGTGCGCGCGGCGATCGGCTTCCTCACCGGCTTCCTGCTGCTCTGCCTGATATCCATTATCGTCTATTACGGGCTCGGCTGGATGCCGCTGGCGTTCGGCGGCGCCGCCAGCTGGATCGTCGCGGTCATCCTGGCGCTGGTCTATGCCGGCCTGCTGGCCTGGGGCGCCCGCTGGCCCGACCTGCCGATGGACGATCCGAACGAGCCGGTGGTGCGCCTGCCGCAGGTCCGGCCGACGGTGAATTCCGGCCTGCATTTCCTGCTGCCGGTGGTGGTGCTGGTCTGGTGCCTGATGGTCGACCGTCTGTCGCCGGGCCTGTCCGCGTTCTGGGCCACGGTCTTCATGATCTTCATCCTGCTGACCCAGCGGCCGCTGACGGCGATGTTCCGCAGGGCGGACCTGGCCGGCAGCTTCCGCCAGGGCTGGGACGAACTGATCGCCGGGCTGATCGCCGGTGCCCGGAACATGATCGGCATCGGCATCGCCACCGCCGCGGCCGGCATCATCGTGGGTGCCGTGTCGCAGACCGGCGTCGGTGCCGCGCTGGCGAACGTCGTGGAAGTGCTGTCCTTCGGCAATATCCTGGTCATCCTGCTGCTCACCGCGGTGCTCAGCCTGATCCTGGGCATGGGGCTGCCGACCACGGCGAACTACATCGTGGTCTCGTCGCTCCTGGCCGGTGTCGTGGTCCAGCTCGGGGCGGAGAACGGCCTGATCGTGCCGCTGATCGCGGTGCACATGTTCGTCTTCTATTTCGGCATCATGGCGGACGTGACGCCGCCGGTGGGGCTGGCCTCCTTCGCGGCGGCGGCGGTGTCCGGCGGCGACCCGATCAGGACCGGTATCGTGGCCTTCTTCTATTCGCTGCGGACCGCGGCCCTGCCCTTCCTGTTCATCTTCAACACCGACCTGCTGCTGATCGACGTCACCTGGGCGGAGGGCATCCTGACCTTCGTCGTCGCGACCCTTGCGATGCTGGTCTTTGCCGCGGCGACCCAGGGCTGGTTCATCACCCGCTGCCGCTGGTACGAGGTCGTGCTGCTGCTGCTCGTCGTCTTCACCCTGTTCCGGCCGGGTTTCTGGCTGGACATGGTGATCCCGCCGGACCGCGCGGTGCCCCCGGCGGAACTGGCCGCCACGGTCGGCAGCCTGGCGCCGGGCGAGGTGGTGCGGCTGAAGATCGACGGGACCGACGCGATCGGCAATCCACGCACCTACTATGTCGAGCTGCCGGTGGCCGAAGGGGCCAGCGGCGAGGAGCGGCTCGCCGATATCGGCCTGACCCTCTACGACGGCGGCGACGGCAAGGTGGAGATCGACAATGCCGAATATAACAGCGTGGCGGCGAACCTGGGGCTCGCGTTCGGCGACATCGTCGCGGACGTGCGCGCGCCCGAGCCGCAGCCGCCGAAGCAGCTGCTCTGGATCCCGGCCCTCCTGATCCTGGCCTTTGTCTACATGGCCCAGCGCCGGCGCCGCCCGGCCGCGGTCGCGGCGCCCGCATAAAGCCGCAGGGCAAAAGAAAATGCCCGCGCCGGGGGTGACGGCGCGGGCAAGTCAATGGGGGAGTCTGCAACGTTCGAAGCCGGAATTCTGTCGGCCTCTACACTTATCTATATGGGGCATTCTGGCAGATCCGGGAGTGATTGCGGTCACACCTTGGTGTGATCCCGCTTCGCCGGCCGCACGGCCGGTCAGGGCGCGCCCCCGGCTGCGATCCGGTAGGCGGCATGGATCACCCGCAGGGTCTCCGACCAGAGGCCCAGGCCCTCCAGGGCGGCAAGCGGATGGAAGGCCGCGTCGCTGGCATCGTCGCCGGCACGCGGCTGCCCGGCCCGCCAGCGGCCCACCAGGTCGACCAGGGTATAATGGTACTCCACCTTGCCTTCGGCATCCCGCCGGATCGCATCGACCACATCGACCAGGGCCAGGATCTCCGCCGTTACCGCGGTTTCCTCCAGCACCTCGCGGAGCGCGCAGGCATGGACGGTCTCGCCCAGATGCTGGCGGCCGCCCGGCAGGCTCCATTCGCCCAGCATCGGCGGCGTGCCGCGCCGGATCAGCAGGACCTCGTCGCCACGCCAGATCACCGCGCCGACGCCGACGATCGGACGATCGGGATAGCGGCGCCGGTCGGCCCCGTCGGTCACGATGGCACCGGCCGGCGCGACGGCGCCCGGCGGCCTGGCGGTGCCGGTCTGCTTGCACCGCCAGGGCGGCCGGCTAGACTCCGCCACCTGACACCCAGCCCCATCCCCCGTTCCAGCCGGAGATTGCCTTGGCCGACGCCCCAGACCTTCGCAGCGCAGCCTTTTTCGACGATCCCTTTCCCGTGCTGCAGACCCTGCTGGACGACAACCCGCTGCACTGGAACCCGTCGCTGGGCGGCTGGGTCGCGGTGCGTTATGGCGATATCCGCGACCAGCTGCGGGACCGCCGCTATTCGTCGGATCGCATGGACCCGTTCTTCGCGCATCTGGTCGATGAGGATCGCGCCGGCCTGGCCAGTCTGGAGCACAATATCCGCCTCTGGTCGGTGTTCACCGATCCGCCGCAGCATACCCGCCTGCGCGGCCTGATGAACAAGGCCTTCACCAGCCGGGCGCTGAAGGCCCTGCGGCCGCAGGTCGAGGCGATCGCGACGGACCTCGTGGACGGGATCGTCGCGCGCGGGCGCATGGAAACCATCGCCGACCTCGCCTATCCCCTGCCGGCCTCGGTGATCGGGCTGATGCTGGGCGTGCCCTGGGCGGATATCGAGAGTCTCAAGCGCTGGTCCGACGATCTCGCCAAGTTCGTGCTCTACGGGATGCTGGGACCGGCCGAGTATCGCCGCGCCGATGCCGCGATCGCCGAGATGACGGCCTATTTCTCGGACCTGATCGAGGAACGCCGCCGCAATCCGGGGGAGGATGTGATCTCCGGGCTGGTCGGGGCGGAAGAGCGCGGCGATTTCCTGAATGTCGACGAACTGGTCGCCGCCTGCGTCCTTCTGCTGTTCGCCGGGCACGAGACGACGACCCAGCTGATCGGCAACGGGATGCTGGCCCTGCTGCAGAATCCCGGCGAACTGCGGCGGCTGCAGCAGAGCCGCGACAACCCGGAGGCCGTCGCCACGGCGGTGGAGGAGATGCTGCGCTATGACGGGCCCAGCCTCGCCCAGGTCCGCCTGGCCGGCGAGGATATCCCGCTGGACGGCGCAGGCGCGGGGCCGGCGGCGGGCCAGGTGATCCGCGCCGGCGACCGGGTCTTCCAGATGCTGGCCGCCGCCAACCGCGATCCCGCGCAGTTCGACGCGCCCAACCGGTTCGATGTCGGCCGCGGCACGGCGAAGAGTCACCTGGCCTTCGGCTATGGCATCCATTTCTGCATCGGCGCGCCATTGGCCCGGATGGAAGGGCAGATCCTGTTTCCGCTGTTGCTGTCGCGCCTGCGCGACTTCGAACTGGAGCTGGACAGGCCGCGCTTCACGCGCTCCCTCGTCGTCCGGGGGCTGCAAGCCCTACCGGTAAGCTGCAAGCCGATGTAGGGCCTGAAAAAGCCTTATGAACCAGGAAGTTGCCGGCGTTTTGAGGGTCGGTAGGGCAAAACCCTCTGACGCCCTACCGCACAAGGTCAGGCCGCCTTTTGTCCCGCCAGGGCCTGCCAGATCCGGTCCGCCGTGGCAGGCATGTCGATATGCGCCGCGCCGAGCTCCTTCAGGGCATGGCTCAACGCGTTCATCACCGCCGGCGGCGCGCCGACGGAGCCGGCCTCGCCCGCCCCTTTCACCCCCAGCGGGTTGGTGGTGCAGGGCACCTCGCGCAGCACCACCTCGATGTCCGGCAGGTCGCCCGCCCGCGGCAGGCAATAGTCCATGAAGGAGCCGGACAGCAGCTGTCCGCTGGAATCGTAGGCGGTGTTCTCGTACAGCGCCTGGCCGACACCCTGCGCGACGCCGCCATGGATCTGGCCTTTCACGATCATCGGGTTGATCACCTTGCCCATGTCGTCGACCACGGTATAGCGCAGGACCTCGGTGATCCCGGTCGTCGGGTCGACCTCGACTTCCGCGACATGGCAGCCGTTGGGGAAGGTGATCGCGTCGATCTTGTGCTCCGCATCGGCATCCAGGGCCGTGTCGACGGCATCCGGGATCTGCCCGGCATGCAGGGCCTTCGCCAGGTCCATGATGCCGACCGCCCGGTCGGTGCCCGCGATCCGGAACTGGCCGGCCTCGAACTCGATATCGACGGCGGCCGCCTCCAGCATCAGCGCGGCGGCGTCCTTGCCCTGCGCGACGATCATGTCGCTGGCACCCAGGATCGCACCGCCCTCGCTGTACAGCGAGCGCGCGCCGCCGGTGCCGCCGCCGAAATTGATCGTGTCGCTGTCGCCCTGCAGCACCCGGACCTTTTCCGGCGGCACGCCGAGCCGGTCGACGACCAGCTGGGTATAGGCGGTCTCGTGCCCCTGGCCGGTGGACTGGGTGCCGACCAGCACCTCCACGGTCTCTTCCGGCGTGAAGCGGATCACCGCCCGCTCGGTCGGGGCGCCGCCGGTGGCCTCCAGGTAATAGGCCAGGCCGAAGCCGCGGTGGCGGCCGCGCGCCTTGGACTGCGCCGCCCGGTCTGCGAAACCGGCCCAGTCGGCGGTTTCCAGCGCGACATCCATGTTGCGGGCGAACTCCCCGGAATCGTAGGTCAGGCCGATCGCCGAGGTCCAGGGCATCGCCTCCGGCGGCACCATGTTCCGGCGCCGCAGCTCGAAGCGGTCGACACCGAGCTGGTCGGCGGTGGCATCGATCAGCCGTTCCATCAGGTAGTTGGCCTCCGGCCGGCCGGCCCCGCGATAGGCATCGACCGGCACGGTGTTGGTCAGCACACCCTCGACCCGGACATGCATCGCCTGGTAGCGGTAGACCGAGGGCAGCACCTTGGTCCCTGCCATGGTCGGGATCATCGGGGCGAAGGTCGAGAGATAGGCGCCCATCCCGGCCAGGGTATGCACCCGCAGGGCCAGGAAATTGTGGTCGGCGTCCAGCGCGATCTCGGCACTGGAGATGTTGTCGCGGCCCTGGGTGTCGGAGAGGAAGGCCTCGGTCCGGTCGGACACCCAGCGCACCGGCCGGCCCAGCTTGCGGGCCGCATAGGCGCAGGTGACCTGCTCGTTGTAGAGGAAGATCTTCATGCCGAAGCCGCCGCCGACATCCAGGGTGCGGATGCGGATCTTGTCCGGCGCGACGTTGAACACCTTGGTGGAGAGCAGGTTCTTCAGCAGCATGGTGCCCTGCGTCGGCAGCCACAGGGTGAAGCGCTCGTCGGCCGGATCGTAGGCGGCAATGACGGCACGCGGTTCCATCGAGGCGACCACGACCCGGTTGTTGACCACCCGGATGCGGCCGATATGCGCGGCCTCGGCGAACAGCCTGTCGGTGGTCTCGCGGTCGCCCTGCTCCCAGTCGAAGGCGCGGTTGCCGGCGGTGTCGGGCCAGGCCAGCGCCGCGCCGGGCGCCGCGGCGGCTTCCAGGTCGGCAATCGCAGGCAGGTCGTCGTAATCGACCGCCACCGCCTCCGCCCCGTCGCGGGCCGCCTCCAGGCTTTCCGCCACGACGAAGGCCACCGGGTCGCCGACATAGCGCACCACCCCGTCGGCCAGGGCGGGATGCGGCGTCTCCGCCCGGGGGGAGCCGTCGCGGTTCTTCAGCGGGATCATGCAGGGCAGCTCGCCGATGCCGTCCGCTTTCAGGTCGGCGGCCGTATAGACCGCGACGACGCCGGGGACCGCCCGTGCCGGTGCGGTGTCGATCGCCGCGATCCGGGCATGGGCGACCGGCGCGCGCAGGAGCACCCCGTGCAGCTGGCCGTCGAGCTGGACGTCGTCGGTGTACTGGCCGGTGCCGGTGATCAGGCGCTGGTCCTCGACACGCGTGACAGATTGCGCGACCCCGAATTTCGTCATGGCGTGGTTCCTGTGCGAGAAGCGTCCGGTCCGGCCGGCGGCCGGGAAAGGTGGAGCGGTCTGCTGCGGCGCCGGCAGCGGCGGGGCCGGCCTCGTGCCGGGGCCGTGTGGCGCATTGCAGCATAGAATGGCGGGGCGGCGCGCAGCTTGTCAAAGCGCCAGTCGCGACGGCCTGCCGGCGGGATCAGGCGGCCGGCAGCGCCGCGCGCATATCCGCGCTGAAGCGGGGGTAGGTCTCGGCAATCTCGTCCATCACCGTGCCGCGGATCAGGGCCAGCCGGTCCGCCGCGGGCGTCGGCGTGACCGGCACCTCGTCCGGCCGGTCGAACGCAAAGCCGGTATTGTCTGCGACCTCCTCCACGCTGTGGCCGGGATGCACGCTGCGCAGCCGGAAGCGCCGTGCCGCCTTGTCGAAGTCGAACAGGCAGAGCGGGGTCAGCAGGGCATAGGGCCCGCCGGGCCGGTGGATGCCGGCACTGCTGGTGCCCGGCGCCGAGATGAAGTCCACCTTGTCGACGAAGACACGGCGGGAATGCTCCTCGCGGAACAGGATCACGCGGGGGATCATGAAATAGACGAAGGCGGAGCCGAAGGAGCCGGGCCAGCGGACCGTATTGGCCGGATAGTCGCCGGTGCCGACGAGATTGATATTGCCCTGCCCGTCGATCTGCCCGCCGCTCAGGAAGAAGGCGTCGATCCGCCCTTCCGCGGCGCAGTCGAAGGTCTCCACCCCGCCATTGGTGAACATGTTGTGGGCCTGCGAGCCCAGCACGGAGACGATCATCGGGCGGTCCGCCGGCGCCAGCCGCCGGGCCAGCAGCGCGCCTGCGCCGGGCACCGGCGACGAGGCGCCGACCGTCACATGGCGGCAGCCCTCCAGCAGCCCGGCGATCGTCGCGATCATGATCTCCCGGCTCGCGGCAATACCGGCTGCGCTACTGTTCATAAAATCACCAGAAAACAACAGGTTAGAGACGATTGCACTACCGGGTCATTCCGCCGCCGCAGGGTAGGGCTGCGGCGGTACGGCCTTGGCCGCCAGCCGCCGCATATCGTCGGCCGTGCCGTCCCGGGCGCAGGCGATATAGGCGCGCATCGCCGCCTCGTCGATCGGATAGCGGTCCCACAGGTTCAACGGCCAGGCACCGTGCACGGCCTCGGCGACGGCATCGACATAGAGGGTCGGGATCACGCCGGCGGCCAGCTCCTCGTTCTCGAACAGGTTGCCGTCGACGACCCGCTCCACGGTGACCAGGCTGTGCTTCGCGGCATGGGCCATGGTCATCAGCTCGCGGCGCCGGCCGATCCAGACATTGCCGTCGCGGTCCGCCAGCGGCGCATGGAACACCGCGATGTCCGGCTGGATCGCCGGGATCAGCACGATCGGGTCCGGGTTGCCGTCTGCCGCAAAGGGATTGTCGATGACCTGCCAGTCGGGCCGGTTGGCCAGGATGTCGGATTCCAGGATGCCGCGGATCGGCATGAACGGGATGCCTTTTTCCGCCGCCTGCAGCCCGGCATAGATCGCCGGGCAGGTGGCGTCCTTCAGCGCGATCCGGCCGTCGCGGACGGCGCGGGTGAAGGCCGGGGCGGGGCCGAATTCCCCCAAAGTGACGGCCGAGGTCTCGATGGAGCGCACGCAGCCCGCCGCGATCAGCATGTCGGCCTGCAGGCCGCTGATCGGCACGCAGACCAGGTCCAGGTCGCGGGCGCCGCGCGCCACGATCGCGCGGGTCAGCGCCATCGGCACCCCGCCGTAATCCACCGGCAGCGCCAGGCGGGTGCCGTCGCGCACCTGCTCGGCCAATGCCTCGACCTTTGCGATCTTGCCGCTCATGCCTGTCCTCCTGCCGCCCGGGTCTGCGGAGTCTGTCTCACTCCTTGCGGCTTGCCAAGCCGGGGACCAGGAAAAACGGCAGGGTGCCCAGGCAGAGCGCGGCGAGGGAATAGGCGAAGACCGCGGCATAGCCGTCGGTCAGGTCGTGCAGCAGGCCGCCGATGGCGGACCCGGAGGCCGCCCCGATGCCGCCGCCCAGGGTCACCGTGCCATAGATGATGCCCAGCCGGCGGCCGCCGAACAGGCGGGTGCAGATCGCCGCGATCAGCGGCCCGCGCGCGCCGAACGAGAGGCCGAACAGCCCGACGAAGAGGAACAGCAGCCGCTCGTCATGGCTCAGCCCGGCTAGCCAGAGCACGATCACGCCGCAGATCGACAGGCCGTAGGACAGCAGGACCGACGGCCGGCGACCGATCAGGCTGTCCAGCCAGCCGAACAGGTTCATGCCCAGCGGGGTCAGCAGCCCGACGAAGCCCCAGGCCGCGGCGGCTTCCAGGCGCGGTATGCCGCTTTCGACAAGGTAGGTCACGGCCTGCAGGGCGGTGGAGAACATGCCGTTGCTGGTCAGGAAGAAGACCATGAACAGGCCCCAGAACTGCGGCGTCCGGATCGCGCTGCGCAGGGTCCAGGCCGTCGCTGCCGCGGCGGCGCCGGCGGCGGCCTTGCCACGGGGCAGGGCCAGGTTCAGGCCGATATCCGGGCGGCCGGCCGCCACCCGCCGCCAGGGCATCGCGAAGACCAGCAGCAGCGGCAGCAGCGCGATCGCCGCCAGCACCTCGTAGGCATGCCGCCAGCCCTCGGCGATGATCAGCCGCTGCGCCAGCGGGGTCAGCAGCAGGGTACCGATGCCGATCGAGGAAAACACGATCGCCATCGAGATGCCGAGCCGGCTGCGGTACCAGCGGCTGAGGATGGCGCCATGGGGGATCGTCCCGAGCCCGGCGCTGGCCACCCCCATCATCAATCCGGAGGTCAGGTAGAACTGCCAGAGGGCATCGGCCCGGGCGGACAGGAAGGCGCCGGCGGCGAGCAGCAGGATGCAGCCGAGGAACAGCCAGAACGGCCCGAAACGATCGAAGACATGCCCGACCAGGGGCCCGAAAGCGCCGGTGGAGAGGAAAAAGAAGGAATAGATCCCGGCGACTTCCGCACGCGACCAGCCGAACTGCTCCTGCAGCGGCAGCACGAAGACCACGAAGGTATCGCCGATCCCGCGTCCCACCATCGCCAGCAGGAAGCAGACCGGCAGCAGCAGCAGGGCGAGCCGGAGCTGCGGGTCGCGCAGCCAGAGGAACGGGGCGGGCACGGCCCTACCGGCCGGGCCGGAGGGCAGGCCCTACCCGGGGGCGCCCGCCGGCAGGACGATCCTGGCGATCCGGCGGCGCCATCCGCCGGCTACCCGGCCTGCTTCTGCATCTCGCGCGCGATCACCAGTTGCAGGATCTGGCTGGTGCCCTCGTACAGCCGGAAGATCCGCACGTCGCGGTAGAAGCGCTCCACCGCAAAGTCCGCGATATAGCCCGACCCGCCATGGATCTGCACGGCGCGATCGGCGATCCGGCCCACCATCTCGGAGCAGAAATACTTGCAGGCCGCGGCCTCCATGGTGATCGGTTCGCCCGAATCGTAGCGGGCAGCCGCGGAGCGGGCCAGGGCCTCGGCCGCCAGCAGGTCGGTCTGGCTGTCCGCGAGCATCGCCTGGACGAGCTGGAACTCGACGATCGCCCGGTCGAACTGCCGGCGCTCCTGCGCATAACGCAGCGCCTCGTCGATCAGGCGGCGGCCGACCCCGACGCACAGTGCCGAGATATGGATGCGGCCGCGGTCCAGCACCTTCATGGCTGTCTTGAAACCCTGGCCCTCGCGCCCGCCGATGATGCAATCCGCCGGCACCGCGACATCGTCGAAATGGACGTCGGCGACATGGGCGCCCTTCTGGCCCATCTTGCGGTAGGGCTTGGCCACGGCGATCCCCGGCAGGGCGGAATCGACGATGAAGGCGGAGATCCCGCCCGACTTGGAGGCGGAAGGGTCGGTGCGCGCCATCACGGTGAAGATGCCGGCGGTCGGCGCGTTGGTGATGAACCGCTTGGTGCCGTTGATGACATAGCGGTCGCCGTCGCGGATCGCGCGGGTCCGCAGGGAGGCGGCATCGGACCCCGATTCCGGCTCGGTCAGGCAGAACGACGCGACCAGTTCGCCCGCGGCGAGCCGCGGCAGATAGGCCTGCTTCTGCGCCTCCGTGCCGTCGATCAGGATGCCCAGGCTGCCGATCCCGACATTGGTGCCGATCAGGCTGCGGAACGCCGGCGATGTCCAGCCCAGCTCCATGACCAGTTCCGCCTCCGCCGCCAGGGAGAGGCCCAGCCCGCCATACTCTTCGGGGATCGACATGCCGTAGAGCCCGAGTCCGGCGAACTCCCGGCGCACCGCGTCGGGGATCGTGTCCGTCTCGGCGACCTCCTCCTCCAGCGGCACCAGGCGTTCCCGCACATAGCGGCGCACGCCTTCCTTGAGGTCGGCAATGGTCGACGGATCCATACGGTACTCCCCTCGGTCGATGCGGCGCCCGCAGCGGCGTCCCGGCCTGCCTCAGCGGCGCGACTGCAACAGGGTTGATAATGCCCAGCCGACGAAGATGGCAATCAGGACGATCAGGATGCCATAGGCAAGGCGCTGTTCCTGCGCGAACTGGAACAGGGTCTGTTCCAGCCCGCGCTTCATCACGAAGAGGGGGGTGGCCTGTGCCGCGACCACCCGGTCGTCGCGGATCAGGTAGACCTCCGCACGGTAGGTCCCGACGGGGACCGTCGCCGGGAACGCGATCGGTGCCCGGAACAGGCGCTGGCCGACGAACACGACGCCCGACTCGTCGAGGTTGAACAGGCCCTGCTGCGCACGGATGCGGATCAGCGCGTCGCGGAAATCCACCGCCTGGGCCGGGTCTGCATCGTTCTCCCGCGCGACCGGCATTTCCAGAAAGTCCGGCCCGGCCTGCAGCCGGCGCAGCAGGTCGGGCGATGCGAACTCGCTGCGCGGACGGGTGGTCGATACCGCGTAGTACCCGGGCACATCCTCCAGCTCGGCGGCGCTGCGGTTCATCCAGACGCCCAGGGTCCGCTCCTTGCGGCGCACCATGACCCGGTCGGACGGGCCGCGCACGATGACCACCACGTCGCCCGGTTCGGAGATGGCGCCGAACAGCAGCAGCGAGGTGCCCGAGAAGCTCGAGGTGATCGAAATCAGGTGATTGGACAGATCGGTGACCAGGGCGCCCTCATAGGCGGCGGCCTGGGCCGGCCGGCCATGACCCGGCAGCAGGCCGCCGCACAGCGCAAGCAGGATCAATCCGGCGAGAACCGTCGGAAGCGGCACGGCCATCGCCGCCGGCAGGCCCGCAGGGTGCGCCGCCGGACGCGCCGCGGTGGCATCCCGTCCCCCGGTCCTGCTGTCCTGGCGCAATACGCTCATTCTGTCCGGTTGCTCCCGCCCCGGCCCCGACCGGCCGCGCCGGTACGGCTGCACTGTCCAGCAATGGCACTGGACCGGGGAAGTCTAGGCAGGTCGCGGGCCGACCGGAAGGGTAATCGTTGCCTGGCCGGCGGCGCCGCGGGGCGCCGCGAGCCGGCACTCAGTCGCCGAACAGCTTGCCGAACAGCCCGCGGCGGCGGTAGCGCCCGTCCGGATCCGGGTAGGACATCTGGTCCTCCCCGTCCATCCGTTCGAAGAGCCGGGTGAGGGTGCGCTCCAACGGCGTGACCTGCAGCGCGGCACGTTCGGCCTTGCGCTCTGCCTCGCTCAACCGCGCATCCAGTTCGCCGGACTGCTCCAGGCGTGCCGCGATCGCATCGAGGCGATCGCCCATGGGGCGCAGCCGTTCGGCCATCGGGGAGATCTTGTCGGTGTTGTAGCGCAGTTCATCGGCGCTGGTGCGGATCGCCGCCTTGACCTCCTCGGTCTGCCGGCGCAGCGCTTCGAGCAGGGTCTCGAGCGCCATGGCGGCATCCTGGGTGCCGCCCTGGACGCCATGCTGGGCCGCTCCCTGCACCGCCTGCGCGCCGGGATAGGCGGGGTAGCCCGCGGCCACCGGGTAGGCCTGGCCCGGGAAGGCCGGGCCCGGGAATGCCTGCCCTGGAAATGCCTGCCCGGAAAATGCCTGCCCGGAGAATGCCTGCCCTGGGGCCGGCTGGCCCGGCATCTGCTGTCCCGGGGCCGCGGCGGCTGCCAGGTTCGGGGCGAGGCCGTGCGGCGGCACCGCCTGGGATGGCGCCGCCGTTCCGAGCTCTTCGGCCGCCGCGCGCTGGATGACCGCGTTCAGCCAGGCCCCCACGGTCAGCCCCGCCCGCCGCGCCGCCATCTTGGCGGCTTGGCGCGTTTCCGGGTCGATGCCCTTGACGCTCCAGGGTTGGCCTTTGTCCATCGGCGCTCCCCTACCGTCCTCCGCAGCGGCCTCCACGCGGGAGGCGTCATGAATTGTCGCGGGCCGGACCCCCGGCATGCCGGTGTCGCCCCGCGCCCTTGCCGGCCCGCCGGGTCCCGCCAGAAACCTGTCCATATTGCCCACGTGTCCACCTGCCCGTCGCCCGGGTCCCATTCCGCGAATGTTTCTTCACCGGAACGGCACCGATGAGCAGGAACACGCCGGGCCGGAGAAAGGTCCCCGGATCTGACCGGGTAAGACCGGTTGTCGGCGATCATACGAATTCGGGACGATTTAGAAAGCCCGCCCACCCTGAAGAAAAGCAGAATCCGCCCTGAAGTCCCTCAGCCAAAAGGATAGGATGAAGGACTACCCGGTCAACATTGCGAGATTTGCAGTAGTCCAGTACCGCATCGTCGCGCAGCGGGAAACACGGTCCTCCGGTGTCAGGAGGTGGCCCGGCGGATTGCCACGGCGGACATGATGATTGCCAGGCCGAACAGCAGCAGGTTGATGCCCAGCAGCAGCCCGAGCACCCAGGTCGAGGCCTGCGGCAGGGCGGTCCAGATCAGGATCGCCAGCACCACGCCGCAGAGGCCGCTCAGGACCACCCAGAACCAGCCGCCGGCATGGCGGTTGGTGACGCCGGAGATCACCTTGGACAGGCCCTCGACGAAGAAAAAGATCGAGAGGATCAGGGTCAGGGTCACCGTGCCCTGCAGCGGATAGACCAGCAGCAGGATGCCGGCGACCAGCGCGAGCAAGCCGGAGAGCGCATCCCACAGATAGCCGGGGCGCTGCTTGCCGAACAGTGCCTGGCCCAGGCCGATTGCCCCGGTCACCAGCAACAGCCAGCCCAGGAACACCTCGACGGCCAGGCTGGCAATATGCGGCACGGCAATGGCGACGATTCCCGCGACCACGAATAGACCGCCCGCCAGCCAGAACAGCCAGCTGTACTTCTGGTAGGCCTGCCGGGCCTGCTGCCGGACCTCCTCCGGCGTCATCCGCACGATCATCTGTCCATCCCCCGTTTTCCGGTACGCCCGACATCGGGTCGTCCGCCCGGGTGGTACGTCCGCAGCATCGTCCTGTCGAGTGTTTTGCGTGACCCGGTCTGCCGTCCGGCCCGGGGCCGCTGCCCGGATCGCGTCAAGGCTTGGTCCCGGCGATCTGCCGCAGCTCCAGCAGCAGCGACCGGCTGGCCACGCCGTCGGCCGGCAGCCCGGCGGCCTCCTGGAAGGCGGCGATGGCGGTGCGCGTGCGGCTGCCCATCACGCCGTCGGCCGGCCCGGCCTCGAAGCCGAGCCCGTTCAGCAGGCCCTGCAGCTCCGCCACCTCGGCGGTCCCGGCGAGCGGCTGCGGGTCGGCGGGACCGGCTTCGGTCTGCCCGGTGCCGGCGTCCGCCTCCGCCGCAGGCCGACCCGGTGCGGCCGGGGCCGTACCGTCGGTCGCGCCAGGGTCCGGGGCGCCGGCCGTGTCCGCCACTGTCCCGCGTGCGGCGCCGTCCGCGTCGGACGGCATCGTTGCGCGGGCCATGGCGCCGGTCGGGTCCCCCGGCTGCGTCGTACCGGCAGTCGTACCGCGTTCGGCTGCGGTGTCGTCCGGCGCGCCAGCCGGGCCCGTCGGGGCAGCGCGCAGGCGGGCCACCGTGCCGGGTCCGAGTTCCGTGGCAAGGGCCCGCTCGCGCTCCGCCGCCACCGGGTCGCCGGCCTGCGCGGCCATGGCATAGTACCGGTAGGCCGCCTCGCGGTCGCGGCTCACGCCCAGCCCCGATTCCAGCATGTTCGCATAGTTGAACTGGGCGTCGGACAGGCCGGAATCGGCGGCCCGGCGGTACCACTTCGCAGCCTGGTAATAGTCCTGCTCCACGCCTTCGCCGCGGGCATAGAGCGTGCCGAAATTGAACTGCGCGTCGGCATTGCCCTGGTCGGCCGCCACCGCATACCAATAGGCAGCCTGTTCCAGGTCGAGGGGAACGCCCTCGCCCTGCTGGTAGGCGACGCCCAGGGCGAACTGTGCCGGCGCATAGCCCTGGTCTGCCGCACGCTGGAACTGAACGGTCGCTGCCATCGGGTCGCGACGCACGCCGATTCCGTCGAGCAATCGCAGGCCCAGCTCATACGCCGCCTGGGCGCTGCCGCCATCGCTGGCCTGGCGAAGTTCCTCGATTCCAGGCACCGCATCGGCCGCGCCCGGCGGGACGCTCCCGGTGTCCGAAGCCGCCGGCGCGGCATCGGCCTCCGCCCGGGGAGAGCCGGCCGGTGTACCGGCGCCGGCCGCGGCCCGGTCGCCCGGTGCCGCCGTATCGGGGGTGGCGCCGGGTGCCGGCGCCGGGCCGGCCGCAGCGGTCTGCTCCTCGGCGCGCCGCTGGGCGTCCAGCGCGACATAGTCGATCTCCGGCGGTGCCGTGACGCTGTCCATGACCGCCAGGACGGCGATGGCCGCCGCGACAAGCGCCACGCCAATCCCGGCGAGCAGCAATGTGCGGCGGCGCGTGCCGCCGCTGCGCCGTTCCGCGTAGCTGCGCAGTTCGGCGCCGGCCGGGTCGTCCGCCGCCTCTGCCAGCGCCGCCGCTTCCCGCTCCCGTTGCAGACCCAGGTTGCGCCGCGAGCGCCGCCGCCCGGCGGCGCCCGGCACCGCGTCGCCCGCCCCGGCATGGGCGGACCGTTCGCCGGGACGGCCGCGAAGCGAGGGCTCGGGGCGCGCGGCTCCCGTGGCGGCGACCTGAACCCCTCCTGCGGCAAGTCCCTCGACCTTGTCCCGTCCGGTCCCTGCCGGCGGCGCCATCCGGTCCGGCTCCGGCGAGGACCCGGTGCGGGCTGCTGCGGCCGGCACCGCCGCGATGCCAGGGCTTTCGGCGGGAGCGGCCGGTGCGGCAGACCCTGCCTCGGTCGCTTTCGCGGGACCCTGCGCGGACAAGGCCACGGCGCTCCCGGCCGCGCGCACGGCTTCGGCGGGTGCCTTCGGACCAGTCGCGCCGGTGCCAGTCGCGCCGGGGCCAGTCGCGCCGGGGCCAGTGGCGCCGGGGCCAGTGGCGCCGGCGCCGTCCGGCGCCGTCCTGCCGGTGCCGCTCTCCGTGCCGCTCTTCTCCCAGTCCGCCGCCTTGGGCGGATCCTCGGAACCGCCCATCGCGGCCGGGCGTGGCGGCTGGCCGAGGCCCTTGCGCCAGGTCATGCGGAAGGCCGGTGCCGCCGGCGCCAGCTGCGCGGCCGCACCGGCACGACGGTCCACCGCGGCGACCAGCGGATCGACTTTCGGCGTGGCGCCATCGTCGCTGTCCGAGCGCGGCGCGACATCCACACCGGTCAGCGGCGGCAGCCCGCCAGGACGCTTGGACAGCGACAGGCCGCCGGGCGGCATCTCCGGGATCGCCATGCCGCGACCTGTCTCGGCGCGGCCTCCGCCTTGGCCGCCGCCACCCTGATCGTCCGCGCCGCGATCGGCCCTGTTCGCGTCGCCCCTATTGGCGTCGCCCGCGTTCCCATCGCCCAGCGGCAGTCGCAGCCGGCGACCCTGCGGCGCCCGGAAACCCGGAGCTCCTGCCGTGCCGGCAGCTGCCGGCTGGCGCGGCGACATGTCCACGGCATGCAGGGCGGGCGGGGCACTGGATGGCGCGCGTGCAGCGGAGTCCGGCGCGGGGGCGGCCTGTCCCGCTTCCGGCGCGGGGGCGGCATCTCGGGGCGGCTGCGGTTGCGTCGCTGCCGGCGGCGCGGACTCCGCCTCTATCACCTCGTACTCGTCGGTACCGGCATAGTCCGCGGGATCCTCGCCCTCTTTCAACTCGTACTCGACGATCTCGTAGTCGACATCGTCTTCAATATCGTCGTCGCCGGCTTCCTGGCCCGACGGCGCCTGGCGTGACGGTTCCGGGGCTGCCGGACCCGCCTGGCGCGCCGGTCCGCCCGGATGCGGGGCCGCCGGGGTCGGGCCGGTCGGGGCCGCATCGGCGGCACGCGGCGGCGCCGCGACGGACGCGGGGCGGGCAGGGGCAGACGGAGCCTGTGGTGCCGAAGCGCCCTGGGGTGACGAAACGTCCTGGGATGACGAAGTGCCCTGGGGTGACGAAGCGCCCTGGGATGACGAAACGCCCTGCGGTGACGAAGCGCCCTGCGGTGACGAAGCGCTCTGGGGCGGCGCGCCGGTGCCGGGCGCGGCCGGCGGCGACGGGGCGCTTGTCGCGGATCCCAGCGGGTCCGGCCCTGCCGGCGCCGGGTTCGGGGCGGAGGCGGGGCCCGGCGCGGGCGGCGCAGCGGATGCGGCACGGGCTGCCTGGGCGCCCGGTCCCTGAACGCCCGGTCCCTGAACGCCGGGTCCTTGAACGCCGGGTCCCTGGGCACTGGATCCCTGGAGACTTGCTGCAGGCGGGCCGGAGGCAGCGGCGGACTGGGACACCGCGGCCGACGACGGAGCCGAAGCCGGGCCCGAAGCCGGGCCCGGAGCCGGGGGCGCTGCCGGCGCCGCGGGCCCCGGCAGGCGGGGCATCGCCTGAAGGCGGCTCTGCACGGCGGCCACGCCGGAATTGGCGGCGCCGGCGACGGCGATGGCCTGTTCCGTCCGCTTCAGTATGGCGTCCTGCTGGGCGACGGTATGGCGCCGGGTGGCGACGAATTCGCGGCCCAGGTTCTGCAGGCCCTCCCGCAGGACCGCGACGTCGCGCGACAGGCCCTGGGTGCCGGCCGCCATCCGTTGCTCGATCTGTTCCAGCCTGCGGCTCAGTTCGACCAGCGCCGCAGCGACCCGCGGATCGTCGCCGTTGCCGGCGCGGGGCGGCCCGCCGGGCGCTGGGCCCGTCACGGCGGTTGCCGCCGCGTGAATCGCAGGGGATCCCGGATCGGCCATGCCAGGATGCGCCGGTCCGTCCGAGCGCGCCCCGGAGCCGAGGCCGGGTGGCGGAAGGGCCGCCTGGCCCGCCGGCCCTTCCCCGCCCTCCCCGGCGGTCAGGATCATCTGCGTCATCCATTCGCCAAGGCTCTTGCCCTGGGCATGCGCGTGCGCCTTCGCGACTTCACGCGCTTTCGGATCGATACCTTTGACGCTCCAGGGCGCTCCGGGTTTCATCGGGCTTCCTCTCGTCGCCAGGCGACCGGTCTTGGCGCTCTTCTGCAGGTAGGGCGAACAGATGTTTATACGCTCGGCGCCGGCCGGATGCCAAGCAAAGTCGCGCCGTCCCGTCGCCCTCCTGCGCGGCCTACCGCAGCGTCCGCCGGCGTGGCAGGCGGGGGCGGCAGGCGGGGCGGCCGGGACCGTGCGACACGCCGTGCGCGGCGCCGGGTAGGGCAGTCGCGCCAGGCCGCCCGCTGTCCGGCGGGGATGCGCGCGCCGCGCGGTACGGCCAGCCTGTGCAGCCGCCCGGTCACCCGGGTCAGCCCGCCCGGCAATCCCGGAAATCTGCCAGTTTTAGGGGGAAAGTATTACTTTTTGCCGGCGGTCTTACTTTGCCGTCCCGGCGCGATCGGCGCCCGCCGCGGGGATGGCGCCGGCCTGCTCCAGGTGGCTGCCGAGGCGGCCGCCGAGCCACAGGCTGTACATCCTGAGGTCGGAGAACAGCGACCAGACCGGATAGGTGAAGGTGGCCGGCCTGTTGCGTTCCACGAAGAAATGACTGATCCAGGCCGGGCCGTAGCCCGCCGGAAGGGCGGCCAGCAGCCACCAGGGATTGGCGGTGAGGATCGCCACGAGGATCGCAGCCAGGGCGAGGCTGGTGCCGGCGAAATGCCAGCGCCGGGTCGCCGGCAGTGCATGTTCCCGCAGGTAATAGGGCCAGAACGCCGCATAGCTCGTCAGGTCGCGTGGCGTGCCCCGGGTCCCGGGCGCATCGGAGCCCGGCTGGCCGGCTGCGGCTGGTGCTGGTGCTGGCATGAGGCTGTCGCGATCGGCCATGACTCGATCTCCCTGACAAAGTGCCGGGTCTGGGTATGACGCTCCCGGATGAGTCTGGGGTCGGCGCTGCCGCCTGTCCAGGGCGAACCGACGCGTATCAGGTTGACGTTTACGTAAACGTCAACTAAATTCCCCTGCAATCGGGCGGGTCCTGTGCGGGCCGCCCGCCCGCTTCGCGGCTTCCGGGCGCCATCCCGCCAGGAGCTGCGGGCCGCAACCGAACCGGATCTGCCGTGAAAAAGACCTTCACGATTACCGAGTTGGCGGAGGCCTACGGGATTACCCCGCGCGCCATCCGCTTCTACGAGGACAAGGGCCTGCTCAGCCCGCTGCGCAAGGGCCAGTCGCGGATCTACAGCCGCGGCGACCGGGCCCGGCTGGCGTTGATCCTGCGCGGCAAGCGCCTGGGCTTCAGCCTGATGGAGATCAGCGAGCTGCTCAGCCTCTACGACCCGGCCGACGGCCAGGTCGAGCAGATCCGGCAGTTGAATCAGCTGGCGGGCGACCGCATTTCCGAACTCGAGCGGCAGGGCCGCGAAATCGAGAACATGCTGCGCGAACTGCGTGGCGCGCGTGCCGCGATCACGGAGTTCCTGGCGCTGCGGGATTCCGGCATGCAGATGAGCTGGCGCGAATTCGCCCGGCGCCGCGAGGCAGAGCGCGCCGCCTGTGCGTCCGCCGGCACACCTTTGCCGCCGAGTGGCCGGACCTACGACCCGGACCGGCCGTTCGCACCGTTCGACCAGGAGCATTTCGCGGCCGGCGATTGAGCCGTCCGCCGTTTCGAGCCATCAGGCGCAGTTCGCGCGATCGATATCAGTGCCGCCGGGGCGATCGGCGGAGGTTGGGAGGAACACCGCATGAAGAACGTGGTCATTGCCGGATTCAAGCGCTCGCCATTCACCCTTGCGCGCAAGGGGGCGCTGGCGAAGGTCCGGCCCGACGACATGCTGGCGCAGGTCATTGCCGCCCTGGTGAAGGACACCGGCGTGCCGGTCGAGGATCTCGAGGACGTGATCGTCGGCTGCGCCTTTCCGGAGGGCGAGCAGGGCCTGAACGTGGCGCGCATGGCGGTCTTCCTGGCCGGCCTGCCGCAGGAGGTGGCCGGGACGACGGTGAACCGGTTCTGCGGCTCCTCCATGCAGGCGATCCACCAGGCGGCCGGCGCGATCCAGATGAATGCCGGCCAGGCCTTCGTCTGTGCCGGTATCGAGAGCATGACCCGGGTGCCGATGGGCGGCTTCAACGTGATGCCGAACCCGAAGCTCGTTGAATCCTTTCCGCAGGCCTATGTCTCCATGGGCATCACTGCCGAGAACCTGGCGAAGAAGTACGACATCGACCGCAAGGCGCAGCAGGAGATGGCGGTGGAAAGCCATCGCAAGGCCGCCGCCGCGCAGGCGGAAGGCCGCTTCGCCGACGAACTTGTGGCGATAACCGACGGCAACCTGCGGGTCGAGGCCGATGGCTGCATCCGCCCGGATGCCTCGCAGGACGGGCTGGACAAGCTGGAGCCGGCGTTCGACGCCAAGGGCACGGTGACCGCCGGCACTTCCTCGCCGCTGACCGACGGCGCCTCCGCCGTGCTGGTCTGTTCGGAGGATTATGCCAAGGCGCATGGCATGGAGGTGCTGGCGCGGATCCGCTCCGTCGCTGTCGCCGGCTGCGCGCCGGAGGTCATGGGCATCGGCCCCGTCCCGGCGACGAAGAAGGCGCTGGAGCGCGCCGGGATCAGCCTCGCCGATATCGACCTGATCGAGATCAACGAGGCCTTCGCCGCCCAGGCCATCGCCTGCCTGCAGGAAAGCGGCATGGACAATGGCAAGATCAACCTGGACGGCGGCGCGATCGCGCTGGGCCATCCGATGGGCGCCACCGGCGCGCGCATCACCGGCAAGGCGGCCAGCCTGCTGAAGCGCGAGGGCAAGGGCCTGGCGCTGGCCACCCAGTGCATCGGCGGCGGGCAGGGCATCGCCACCGTGCTCGAGGCGGCCTGAACCGATGGCCCGCCAGATCGAGAAGGTCGCCGTCATCGGCGCCGGCGTCATGGGTGCGGCGATCGCCGCCCATGTCGCCAATGCCGGCCATAGCTGCCTGCTGCTGGACATCGTGCCCAAGGACGCGGAAGGCGCAAACGACCCGGCGGCACGCAGCCGCCTGGCCGTCGAAGCCGTGGCGCGCATGCTGAAGACCAAGCCGGCCCCGTTCATGCATGCCTCCTTCGCCAGGCGGGTGCAGCCCGGCAACCTGCAGGACGATCTCGACAAGCTCGCCGACGTGGACTGGATCTGCGAGGCGATCATCGAGAACCCGAAGATCAAGCAGGACCTCTATGCCCGCCTGGACAAGGTCCGCAAGGCGGGGTCCATCGTCTCGTCCAACACCTCGACGATCCCGCTGAACCGGCTGGTGGAGGGGCTGCCCGAGAGCTTCCAGCGCGATTTCGCGATCACCCATTTCTTCAACCCGCCGCGCTACATGCGGCTGCTGGAGGTGGTCGGCGGCGCGCAGACCGATCCGGACGCGCTGGCCGCTTTGAGCGATTTCGGCGACCGCGCGCTGGGCAAGGAGGTCGTGCCCGCCAAGGACACGCCCGGCTTCATCGCCAACCGGATCGGCATCTACTGGTCCTACCTGGCGATGCAGTCGGCCTTCGACCTGGGCCTGAGCGTCGAGGAGGCGGATGCCATCTGCGGCAAGCCGATGGGCATCCCGAAGACCGGCATCTTCGGCCTTGGCGACCTGACCGGGCTGGACCTGGCGCCGCATGTGAACGAGAGCATGCTGGCGCTGCTGCCCGACAGCGACCCCTTCGTGAAGATGTACCGCGCCGACGGGCCGCTGGTCGCCACCGTCTCGAAGATGATCGCCGACGGCTATACCGGCCGCAAAGGCAAGGGCGGCTTCTATCGCGCCCGCGGCAAGGAAGTGCGCGACCTGCAGACCGGCGACTACCGGCCGAAGCAGAAGCCCGACCTGGACTCGATCAAGGCCGCGCGCAAGGGCCTGCAGGCCCTGGTGGAGCATGACGATCGCGGCGGCCGCTATGCCTGGGAGGTGCTGGCCGGCACCCTGTCCTACGCCGCCAGCCTGGTGCCGGAGATCGCCGACGATATCGTCGCCGTCGATCGCGCGATGCGCACCGGCTATGCCTGGAAATGGGGCCCGTTCGAGCTGATCGACCGGCTCGGCAGCGGCTGGCTGGCGGAGAAGCTTGCGGCCGACGGCCGCGAGGTCCCCGCGATCCTGCAGGCCGCGAAGGGCCGCCCGTTCTACACCGAAGACGGCGAGACCGCCTATGCCCTGACCCCGGCCGGCGACTACGCGCCGATCCCGGTCGCCGACGATGCCTGGCTGCTGGCCGACCGCAAGCGCGGGCGGCAGCCGGTCGCGTCCAACAAGGGCGCCAGCATCTGGGATGTGGGCGATGGCGTGGCCTGCCTGGAACTGCACACCAAGATGAACGCGGTGGATGCCGACATCATCGCCATGGTGAGCCAAGCGGCGAAGCTGCACGGCAAGGGCTACAAGGCGCTGATCATCGGCCATGACGCCGACAATTTCTCGGTCGGTGCCAATGTCGGGCTGGGCCTGTTCCAGGCCAACCTGGCGATGTGGCCGATGCTGGAGCAGGGCATCTCCGAGGGGCAGCGCGCCTACAAGGCGCTGAAATACGCGCCCTTCCCGGTGGTCGCGGCACCCGCCGGCATGGCGCTGGGCGGCGGCTGCGAGATCTGCCTGCATGCCGATGCCATCCAGGCCCATGCCGAGAGCTATATGGGCCTGGTGGAAGTCGGCGTCGGCCTGCTGCCGGCCTGGGGCGGCTGCAAGGAATTGCTGACCCGGGCGACCCTGGACAGGAAACGGCCGGGCGGGCCGATGCCGCCGATCGCGGAAGTGTTCGAATCCATCGCCCAGGCCAAGGTCGCGACCTCGGCCGCCGAGGCGCGGGACATGCACATCCTGCGCCGCAGCGACGGCATCACCATGAACCGCCGGCGCCTGCTGGCCGATGCCAAGGCCAAGGCGCTGAGCCTGGTGGAGGGCTACCGGCCGCCGGAGCCGGTCGCCCTGAACCTGCCCGGGCCCAGCGCCCGCGCGGCGCTGAACCTGGCCGTGGAGGGCTTCGTCACCCAGGGCAAGGCCACCGCGTATGACGCGGTGGTGGCGGGCGAGGTCGCGCGCGTGCTGTCCGGCGGCGATACCGACATCACCGAGGAAGTCAGCGAGGACCAGCTGATGGCCCTGGAGCGGGAGGGCGAGATGCGCCTGTTCCGCAACGAGGCCACCCTGGCCCGCATCGCCCATATCCTGGAGACCGGCAAGCCGCTCCGAAACTGAACGGGACCGCCGGTCCGACCCGGGTAAGCCTTTGCAGGAGAGTCCGAGATGCCGACCTACACCGCGCCTGTCCAGGATTTGAAGTTCGTCCTGAACGACTTCCTGGCGATCCAGAACTACGACAACCTGCCCCGCTTCGGCGATGCCTCGCCGGACATCGTCAACGCGATCCTGGAGGAAAGCGGGAAGTTCATGCAGGAGGTCGTGCAGCCGCTGAACCAGGTCGGCGATGCCGAGGGCTGCACCTGGACAGATGGCGCGGTCGCCACGCCGACCGGTTTCAAGGAGGCCTACCGGCAATACTGCGAGGCCGGCTGGGGTTCGCTGACCGCCGATCCGGACTTCGGCGGGCAGGGCCTGCCGCATGTCCTGGGCTTTGCGCTGGCGGAAATGCTGAACGGCGCCAACATCGCCTTCGCGATGTATCCCGGGCTGACCCACGGCGCCTACGAGGCCATCCACGCCCATGGCAGCCAGGCGCAGAAGGACCTCTATCTGCCCAGGATGGTCAGCGGCGAATGGACAGGGACGATGAACCTGACCGAGCCGCATTGCGGCACCGACCTGGGCCTGATGCGCACCAGGGCGGAGCCGCAGGACGACGGGTCCTACCGCATCACCGGCACGAAGATCTTCATCTCGTCGGGCGAGCACGACCTGTCGGAGAACATCATCCATCTGGTGCTGGCGAAGATCCCGGGCGGGCCGGACGGGATCAAGGGTGTCAGCCTGTTCATCGTGCCGAAGGTCCTGGTCAACCCCGACGGCAGCCTCGGCGAGCGCAACGCGCTGGGCTGCGGCTCCATCGAGGAGAAGATGGGGATCCACGGCAATTCCACCTGCGTGATGAACTATGACGGCGCCACCGGCTATCTGATCGGCGAACAGCACCGCGGCATGCGCGCGATGTTCACGATGATGAACGCCGCCCGGCTCGGCGTCGGCATCCAGGGGCTGGGGGTGGCCGAGGCGGCCTACCAGAACGCCGTCACCTATGCGCGGGACCGCCTCCAGGGGCGGGCGCTGAAGGGCGCGGCGGCGCCGGACAAGCCGGCCGACCCGATCATCGTGCATCCCGATGTGCGCCGCATGCTGATGAACATCCGCTGCTTCACCGAAGGGGCGCGGGCCCTGGCGTTGTGGACCGGGCTGCTGATCGATTTCGCGCAGGGCCATCCGGACGAGGCGGAGCGCCAGGCGGCGGAGGACCTGGTGGCCCTCCTGACGCCGATGATCAAGGCCTACCTGACCGATTCCGGCTACGAGGCGGCGACCGCGGCGCAGCAATGCTTTGGCGGCCATGGCTATGTCCGCGAATGGGGCATGGAGCAGTTCGTCCGCGATGCCCGCATCACGATGATCTACGAAGGCGCCAACGGCATCCAGGCGCTGGACCTGGTCGGGCGCAAGCTGCCGACCGGCATGGGGCGCCTGCTGCGGCGGTTCTGCCACCCGGTCAGCCAGTTCATCGAGGACAACATGGCCGACCCGGCCATCGGCAAGACCTATGTCATGCCGCTGGCCAAGGCCTTCGCCCGCTTCCAGGCGACCACCGCGCAGGTCGCCGAGGCCGGCATGAAGGACCCGAACGAGGCGGGCGCCGCCTCCGCCGACTATCTGCGGATGTTCGCCCTTGTCGCGCTGGCCTTCGTCTGGGCACGCATGGCCAAGCTCGCGGCCGAGCGCCTGGCCGCGGCCGAGGCGGGCGATGCGGAGGTCGACCGCGCCTTCATGGAGAACAAGCTGAAGACCGCGCAGTACTTCATGGAGCGCATCCTGCCGGAGATCTCGACCCTGGGGCAGCGGATCCAGGCCGGTGCGGCCAGCATGATGGCGCTGGACGAGGCAGCTTTCTGAGGGAGTCGGGCGAGGTACGACCCAGAATTCGAGAATCGGCCGGATTCAGGCCGGCCAGGCATCAGACATACGGCATACCGGGAAGGGATCAGCATGACCGAGAGGGAAATCTTCGACCAGGAGCATGACATCTTCCGCGACAGCGTGCGGAAGTTCTTCGCCAGGGAATGCCTGCCCCATGCCGAGGAATGGGACAAGGCAGGCGTGGTTTCCCGCGAGGCCTGGCTGAAGGCCGGCGAGGCCGGGCTGCTCTGTGCGACCATGCCGGAAGAGTATGGCGGGTCCGGGGCTGACCGGTATTACTCGGCCATCCTGATGGAAGAGCAGGCCTATGCCGGCCTGAGCGGTCCCGGCTTCTCGCTGCATTCCGATATCGTGGCGCCCTACATCAACAGCTATGGCAGCAAGGAACAGAAGGAAAAATGGCTGCCGCGGATGGCGAAGGGCGAGGTGATCACCGCCATCGCGATGACCGAGCCCGGCACCGGGTCCGACCTGCAGGGGGTGAAGACCACGGCCCTGCGCGACGGCAACGAGCTGGTGATCAACGGCCAGAAGACCTTCATCACCAACGGCCAGAACGCCGACCTGGTGATCGTGGTGGCGAAGACCGATCCCGGCCAGGGCGCCAAGGGCATTTCGCTGGTGCTGGTGGAGCGCGAGCGGGAGGGCTTCACCAAGGGCCGCAACCTGGAAAAGCTGGGCCTGAAGGGGCAGGACACCTCGGAGCTGTTCTTCCAGGATGTCCGGGTGCCGCCGGACAATATCCTGGGCGAGGAAGGCAAGGGCTTCTACTACCTGATGAAGGAACTGGCCTGGGAGCGGCTGCAGATCGCGATCACCGCCGTCGCCGGCTGCGAGTCCGCGGTCGAGCAGACGGTCGCCTATACCAAGGATCGCAAGGCCTTCGGCAAGCCGATCATCGACTTCCAGAACACCCGCTTCAAGCTGGCCGAGTGCAAGACCCAGACGCGGATCGCGCGGGTCTTCGTCGACGACTGCATCCGCAAGGTCGCCGAGGGCAAGCTGGATGCGGAGACCGGCGCGATGGCGAAGTACTGGTGCTCCGACCTGCAGAACCGGGTGATCGACGAATGCCTGCAGCTGCATGGCGGCTACGGCTTCATGTGGGAATACCCGATCGCGCGCGCCTATGCCGATGCCCGCGTGCAGCGGATCTACGGCGGCACCAACGAGATCATGAAGGAAATCATCGGCCGCGCGCTCTGACCGGCCGGTCGATGCGCAACGGGAGGACATGATGCCCGACGCCTATATCTACGACACGGTGCGCACGCCGCGCGGCAAGGGCCGCGCGTCGGGCAGCCTGCACGAGGTCACGCCGATCCGCCTGGCGGTGACCGCGCTGCAGGCCGTCCGCGACCGCAACAACCTGGACACCGCCGAGGTCGAGGACATCGTCCTCGGCGTGGTGATGCCGCATGGCGAGCAGGGCTCCGACATCGCCCGGGTCGCCGCGATCGATGCCGGCTATGCGGAGACCGCCGCCGGCGTGCAGATCAACCGGTTCTGCGCCTCCGGCCTGGAGGCGACCAACATGGCCGCCGCCCAGGTGATGTCCGGCCAGGCGCAGATGACCATCGGCGGCGGCGTGGAGAGCATGAGCCGGGTGCCGATGGGCTCCGACGGCGGCGCCTGGGCGATGGACCCGCAGGTCGCCTATCGCAGCTATTTCGTCCCGCAGGGGATCAGCGCCGACCTGGTCGCCACGAAGTACGGCTTCAGCCGCGACGATGTCGACGCCTATGCGGTGGAAAGCCAGAAGCGGGCAAAGAAGGCCTGGGACGAGGGCCGCTTCGCGAAGTCCGTGGTGCCGGTGAAGGACATCAACGGCCTGACCATCCTGGACCGCGACGAGCATCTGCGCCCCGAAACCACCATGCAGTCGCTGGCGGCGCTGGAACCCTCCTTCGTGGTGCCGGGCGACCAGTTCGGCTTCGATTCCGTGGCGCTGCAGCGCTACCCGGAGGTCGAGCGGATCACCCATGTGCACCATGCCGGCAATTCCTCGGGGATCGTTGACGGCGCCGCGGCGGTCCTGCTGGGCACCCGGGAGGTCGGCGCACGGCTGGGCCTGAAGCCGCGCGCGCGGATCCGCGCCTTCGCCTCGATCGGCTCGGAGCCGACGATCATGCTGACCGGCCCGACCCCGGCGGCGGAGAAGGCGCTGAAGACCGCCGGAATGTCGCCGGAGGATATCGACCTCTACGAGCTGAACGAGGCTTTCGCATCGGTGGTGCTGCGCTTCATGCAGGCCCTGAACATCGACCATGACCGGATCAACGTGAATGGCGGCGCCATCGCCATGGGGCATCCGCTGGGCGCCACCGGCGCAATGATCCTGGGCACCGTGCTGGACGAGCTGGAGCGCACCGGCAAGGGCACCGCCCTCGCCACCCTCTGCGTCGGCGCCGGCATGGGCACCGCCACCATTATCGAACGCGTCTGACAGCCGGTATGGCTGCCGGGTAGGGCTTTGCCCTCCCGGCGGCCGTGCGGCAGGAACGGAGGCTGGGAAGCCAATGATCGACTTTGACGTCGATGGCGACGGCATTGCCGTCATCACCTGGAACATGACCGGCAAGCCGATGAACGTCCTGAACGAGGACTCGCTCACGGCTTTCTTCGCGGCGGTTGAAAAGGCGATCGCCGACGATGCCGTCAAGGGTGTCGTGGTCGCCTCGGCGAAGAAGGACTTCGTGGCCGGGGCCGACCTGGACGCGATCTTCGCCGTCACCGACCCGGCGGTGCTGTTCCCGAAGCATATGGACATGCAGAACCGCTTCCGGGCCATCGAGAAGGCGGGGAAGCCGTTCGTCGCGGCGATCAACGGCACGGCGCTCGGCGGCGGGCTGGAGATCGCGCTGGCCTGCCACTACCGGATCGCGGCGGACAATCCGAAGGCGCAGATCGGCCTGCCGGAGGTCACCCTGGGCCTGCTGCCCGGCGCGGGCGGCACCCAGCGCCTGCCGCGGATGATCGGCGCGCAGGCGGCCCTGCCGCTGCTGCTGGAGGGCAAGCGGTTGAGCCCGAAGGAGGCGCATGGCGCCGGCATCGTGGAGAAGCTGGTGGCGCCGGACGCGCTGCTGGCCGAGGCGAAGGCCTGGCTGAAGGCGGCGAAGCCCGACGACTGCGTGAAGCCCTGGGACCGCAAGACCTTCAAGATGCCCGGCGGCAAGCCGACCGAGGGGCGCAACCGCGACATCTTCGCCGCCGGCAACGCGATGCTGCGCGCGCGGACCTACGGCAACTACCCGGCCGCGGTGAACATCATGTCCTGCGTCTACGAGGGCTGCACCATCGACATCGATGGCGGCCTGCGGGTCGAGACGCGCTATTTCATCAACTGCCTGAACACGCCGGAGGCGCACAACATGGTGCGCTTCTTCCACTCCATGACCAAGGCGAAGAACCTGGCCGCCCGGCCGAAGGACGTGGCGCCCAGCAGCTACACAAGGGTCGGTATCCTGGGCGCCGGCATGATGGGGGCGGGCATCGCCCATGCTGCCGCCAGCGCCGGCATCGACACCGTGCTGCTGGACACCGACCTGGCCAAGGCGGAGCAGGGCCGGGACCATTCCGCCGGCCTGCTGGACAAGCGGCTGAAACGGGGCCGGATGACCGCGCAGGCGCGCGACGACGTGCTCGCCCGGATCCAGCCCACCGCCGACTATGCCGACCTGGCCGGCTGCCAGCTGGTGGTCGAGGCGGTGTTCGAGGACCGCGCGATCAAGGCCGGGGTGACGCAGAAGGCGGAGGCGGCGATCGGCGCAGAGGCGATTTTCGCCTCCAACACCTCCACCCTGCCGATCAGCGGCCTGGCCGAGGCCAGCGCCCGGCCGGAACGCTTCATCGGCCTGCACTTCTTCTCGCCGGTCGACCGGATGCCGCTGGTGGAGATCATCATGGGCGAGAAGACCTCGCAGGAGGCGCTGGCCCGGGCGATGGATTTCGTGAAGGCGATCCGCAAGACGCCGATCGTCGTTAACGATTCCCGCGGCTTCTATACCAGCCGGGTGTTCGGCACCTATGTGAACGAGGGGCTGGCCCTGTTGTCGGAAGGGGTGTCGCCGGCCTTGATCGAGAATGCCGGCAGGATGGCCGGCATGCCGGTAGGGCCGCTGGCGGTGGCCGACGAGGTGTCGCTGGAACTGGTCTCCAGGATCCGCAAGCAGACCAGGGCGGATCTGGGCGACGCCTATCGCGGCCATCCCGGCGATGCGGTGATCGACGTCATGGTCGACGGCCTGGGCCGCCTGGGCAAGAAGGCCGGGCGCGGCTTCTACGACTATCCGGAGGAGGGCCGGAAGCGGCTCTGGCCGGACCTGGCGCAGCACTTCCCGCCGGTCGCCGAACAGCCCGGCGTGGACGAGGTGATGATGCGCCTGATGTACGTCCAGTCGGTGGAGACCGCCCGCTGCATGGAGGAGGAGGTCGTGACCGACCCTCGCCATGCCGATGTCGGCTCGGTCTTCGGCTGGGGCTTCTCGCCCTCGCGCGGCGGCACGATCAGCCAGATCCAGTCGATCGGGCTGCCGGCCTTCGTGGGCGAATGCGACCGGCTGGCCCAGGCCTATGGGCCGCGCTTCGCGCCGCCGCAGCTGCTGCGGGACATGGCGGGGTCGGGCGAGAGCTTCTACGCGGCCTGACGGCGTACGGCTTGCCAGTTGCACTTCCTGCGCGTCAAACTGGCAATAATGAAATCATGCGGCCGCGCACGGCACCACGATGCCGGGCGGATCGAAGGAGGACGAGATGAGTCAGGCAGCCCTGGTACAGACCCCCGGCGTGCGCGAGACGGTCAGCCCCGAGGAATGGAAGATGCGGGTGGACCTTGCCGCCTGCTACCGCCTGGTCGCGCATTTCGGCTGGGACGACCTGATCTTCACCCATATCTCCGCCCGCGTGCCGGGGCCGGAGCACCATTTCCTGATCAATCCCTACGGCATGATGTTCGACGAGATCACCGCCTCCTCGCTGGTCAAGGTCGACATGGACGCGAACATCGTGATGGACAGCCCCTACGGGATGAACCCGGCAGGCTTCACCATCCATTCCGCCATCCACGCCGCCCGGCCGGAAGTGATGTGCGTGTTGCATGTCCATACCGACGACGGGGTCGCGGTGTCCTGCATGGAAGAGGGGCTGATGCCGCTCAACCAGCTCTCCCTCGCGGTGCGCGGCGACATCGCCTATCACGACTACGAAGGCATCGCGCTGAACTGGGACGAACGCGAGCGGCTGGTCGCCGATCTCGGCGACAAGGGCATGATGATCCTGCGCTCCCACGGCACCCTGTCCTGCGCCACCAGCGTCGCGCGCACCTTCCTGCAGATCTATTTCCTGGAACGCGCCTGCACGACGCAGATCCGCGCCCTGACCGGCGGCCGCAAGCTGGTCGTCCCGCCGCAGGAGGTGCAGGACGTGGTCACGCAGCAGGCCCAGGGCATCGGCATGACCGCCAACCTCGCCTGGGGCGCGCTGCTGCGGATGCTGGACCGGAAGAATCCCGGCTACGCCGACTGAGAGCCTGAAAATGAAATGCGCGATGCGCAGGCCTCGATTGTCGGGCCTTCGTCGCCCACTTCTGTCCGGTTCCGCTGCGGCTGCCTGGCCGGAGGTCGCTGCACCGTCTGGCCTTCTCACGGAACGCGTTGAACCGGGACGGGGATCCGGCAGCTGTTCTCCCCATCTCGTCACCGCCGGGCGCGACCCACGGCTGTCCGGTTGAGCATGGCCGGCATTCGCTCAAGGCCGCGACTTTGCCGGGCTTGCGGGGTCAAGCGCTGACGCTGGAGACGGATGTCCTTGCGTTCCTGCAATCGTCACCACCGCGCTCGTCGCGGTGGTCCATGGTGCCGCCAGGTTCAATAATGGCCTGATCTTATTGAGGTGCGGCGCGATGGATGCACGGGACAAGCCCGCGCATGACGAATCTATAAAACGCATGAGGCCGCAGAACAGCACTTAACCGGACACCACCGGGACGAGCCCGGTGGTGACGATGAAAGACTTCACGGTCGATTGATTCACAAGCTCTGTGGCGGCACCGGCCCGCTCAGTCTTCCGCCGCTGTCCGCTCGCGTACCCATTTCAGCGCACCTTCGGCCATGCCCTTGAACTTCGGGTCGTCCGCCAGCGGCGCGACGAGCAGCGGCGTGTCGGGCGGCAGCTGCCACTTGATCCGGTGGTACAGCTTCGAGCGTGTCAGCCCGGTTTCGATCAGGTAGAGGTCCGGGTGCAGCGGGAAGAACTGCGCGTCGAGGTCGAGGCGCGGCCGGTCTTCCGCCCGCAGGTTGAAATAGGCCAGGTACAGGGTCATGGCGGTCCCGGTCCTCCGTCGCTCTCGGGCCCTACCCGTCGAGTATGATCAGCACCACGGCGCTCAGGGTCACCGTCGCCGCGAAGGTCGAGATCAGGATCGCGCTGGACGACCGGCGCACATAGACCTCGTAGCCCTGCGCCATGATGAAGACATTGGCGGCGATCGGCATCGCCGCCTGCATCACGGCAATGCCGGCCAGGAATGGCGGCAGCTCCAGTGCCAGGGCCAGGGCCAGGGCCAGGGCCGGGTGGACCAGCAGCTTCAGCGCAGTGACCGTGCCCACCTCCGGCTTGCCCTCGCCCAGCTTCCGCCCCGCCAGGGTGGCGCCCAGGGCGAACAGCGCACAGGGCGCGGCGGCATCCGCCAGCAGGTTGCCGAAGGTCGCCACCGGTTGTACCAGGCGCAGGCCCGACAGCCCGAAGGCCAGGCCGCAGAAGGTGGCGATCACCAGCGGGTTGCGGACGATGCCGCGGCCGACCGCCAGAAGCACCTTTGCTAGCTGCGCCCGGTCGCCCCGGCCGACCTGGATCAGGGCCGTGGTCAGCGGAATGAAGATGATCTGGTCGGCGGTCACCGCCAGCACCGCGGCCAGCAGCGCCTCGTCGCCGAAGGCGAGCGCCACCATGGGGATCCCCATGAAGCCGACATTGCCGAAGGCAGAGCCCATGGCGAAGACCGCGCTCTGGTCGAGCGCCAGGCGGAACAGGCGCAGCGCGATCGCGAAACCCAGCGCATAGACCAGGATGCCCGCCCCGGAATAGCTGGCCAGGAAGCGCCAGTCGAAGGATTCCGCGAAGGGGGCCTCGGCGATCTTCATGAACAGCATGGCCGGCAGGGCGAACCAGAAGACGAACTCCACCAGGCCGCGCACGGCTTCGGGCTTCAACAGCGGGGTATGCCCCGCGCCGTAGCCGGCGAAGATCAGCGCGAAGAACGGCAGGACGATGTTCAGCAGGTCTTGCAAGCGGGGGCTTCCGGATGGGCCGCAGGGCATGCGGGCGCCGCACAGGCAGGGGCATCCGGCCTGCGCCACGGCAGAAGGTCGAGGCGGTACACTGCAACGCCCGTCACCGCAATAGAGCGGGCCCGGCGCCGGGCTTGCGCAGCAGGCCGTAGCGCAGGATCGCGATCGCGGTCGTCGCCAGGGCAAGCCCGCCATAGCTGACAAGACTGGCCACCGCCGCGCCGAGGCCGCCCATTTCCGGGATCAGCACGGCATTGCCGGCGATGTTCAGCAGCAGCGCCGTCAGGGACAGCCAGAGCACGAGGCGCTGCGCATTGGCATATTGCAGCAACGGCAGTCCCAGGCCGCAGCAGCCGAGGAGGAATTCCAGCGCGGCAACGGTGACCAGGGCCGGTGCGGCGTCGGCATAGTCCGGCCCGAGCAGCGACAGGATCTCGGTCGGGAACAGGGCCATGCCGGCGAGCAGGAGGCCGTTCGCCGGCAACAGCACCGCGCAGCCCCAGCGGAACAGCCGGCGGCGCGTGGCGGCCTCGTCCGCGGCGCCGGCGATATGGCCGAGCAGCGGGGGCAGCAGGATCAGCATCGCCGCCAGCGGCAGCCCCAGCGGCCGGCACAGCCGGACGGCGGCGGCGAAATGCCCGGCTTCCGTCTCGCTGGGGCTGAGGATCTCGACCATCAGGATGTCGACCTGGAACATCGCGCCCGCCAGCACCGCCGTCACCATCATCGGCAGCGACAGCGCCACCCATTCCCGGATCGCGTAGCTGCCCGGTTCGCGCAGGCTGCGACGGAAGAAGCCGGGCACGACGGCAAGGTGGGTCAGCAAGGCCAGCAGGTAGCCGATGCCCAGCAGGATGAAGACCTGCGGCTCCGTCAGCCGCACCCCCAGGGCATGGGCGGCAAGGGCGGTCAGCAGCAGGAACAGCGGCGCGCCGATCTGCAGCGGCGCGACGGCAAAGAGGTAGAGCCGGAAGCCCCGCAGCAGCCGCGCGCTCAGCCGCGCCATGGCCAGCAGCGGTATCAGCCAGATCGCGACGATGTAGGGATGGGAAAGCGCTTCCCGGTCGCGCAGCACCATCCGCACCACGCCGGTATCGTGCAGCGCCTCGGCGATCAGGGCGGCAGCGAGGGCCAGGCCCAGGACAAGGGGCAGGAAGAACTTCAGGTAGCCGACAGCCAGGCGGAGGTCGCCGCGCCGCAGATATTCCGGCAGGAAGCGGGTGATCGAGCGCTCCGAGCCGAGCATCGCGATGTTCACGCCGGCGCCGAGCGCGGCCATGCCGGCGATCAGGTCGCCATAGCCGGCAGGGGCCAGCATGCGGCCGAGGGCGATCGTCAGGCCGAACTGGACGGCGGCATTGACGATCGTCAGGCCCAGGATGCCGATGCTGCGGCGGCCGATCCGCTCCAGCAGGGCGCCGCCATCGCCCGCCGGCCCGGGCCCGCTGCCTCCCGGTTCAGCCGATCCGGATGCCATCGGTCCGGCTGCGCACCCAGTCCGGCGGCGGGACCGCCCGCCGCGCCTGGGCGTCGATGAAGACCCCGACGACGTCGGCGCGCGCGACCGGCGCGCCGGTCGCCGCATCCTCCAGGACATGGACGAAGCGCCAGGCCTTGCGGCCCGCGACGGCGGCCATGCCGGTGAACATGACGAAGGCGTCCCCGGCCCGCATCGGCCGGTCATAGACCACCCGGTATTCCAGCGCCGCGCTGGACAGGCCGGCCCGCAGCAGGTCCTTCGGGTCCAGGCCAAGGGCGGTCATCAGGCCCATGCCGGCATCGCTGAAGGCGCCGAAAAAGCGCTTGGTGGTGGCCAGGCCATGCTGGTCGCAGTCCCAGGTGTTGACGACGCCACGCAGGCATTCCCGCATGCCGGGCAGGCGGCCGTCCGGCAGGGTCACCGGCCAGGGCGCCAGCAGGTCGGCCTCCTCCCCCAGCTCCGCCGCCGCGGCCAGGGGGGCCGGGCCGGCCGGCCAGTCGCGCAGCGACAGGTCCTCCCCGTCGTGCAGCGCCATCTCGACGACGCAATCGGTCGAGGGACGGCCGCTGATCGCCTCGCGCATGCGCGACAGGACCGTCACGGTGCGGGCATCCGGCCCGGGCAGGACGGCGGCATCGGTGACCGCGATCTCGCCCAGGCGGAACTCCTTGCGATAGGTCACGCGCTGGCGCCGCGGAAACGGCACCGCGCCCGCCGCCGCCAGCGCGGCCGGCCCGCAGCCATGCGCCAGCAGGGCGTGGGTTGCGGCTTCGGCAAACCACAGCGCGTAGAACTGCACGTTCAGATGCCCCCACTGGTCGCATTGCCAGGGATAGACCGAACCGGTCTGGGCGCGCATCAGCGGCGCGGCGGGCGGGTGCAGCTGGGCCGCTGCCACCGGCGCGGTCACGCCGCTTCCCTCGCCACCAGGTAGGGCTGCGCCATGGCGACGACATCGTCGGGCAGGGGAACCGCGCGCCGGGCGGTCAGGTCCATGCAGATGCACAGCACATCGGCCTCGAAGGCGAGTTCGCCGGTTTCCGCATTGTACAGCCGGTGGTGCAGGCGGATCTTCCTGCCGCCGATCGCGGCGATGCCGCTCTGCACGACGATCGGCGCGCCGGCGCGCAGTTCCCGGCGATAGTCGATCTCCTGATGGACCGCCACCAGGCCCAGATTGCGCCGCGCCACGGCATCGCCGGCCATGTCGATCAGGCCCATCAGGGTGCCGAACCCGTCGGAGATCCGGCCGACATAGAACTGCACGTTCAGATGGCCGTAATGGTCGCACTCCCACGCGTGCACGCAGCCGCGGTAGGTCTCAACATAGCCCGTCACACTGGCATTCCCGCTGTGATGTCCGCACCCATTGCAAGGCCCGGATACTCGCAGAGCATGCCCGGGCCGTCGACGCCGGAACGACGGCCGCGGACAGTCTTTCCCGGGCTGCCGCCCAGTCTTCCCCGGGCTGCCGCAATGCACTAACGTGCCGCAACCTTGGGTCGGCCCGGCAGGAAGCGGGCCTTCCCCGTTCCAGGAGAATGCAGAGATGACGCTCGACGAGATCACGGAGAAGATGCGGGAAAAGGTCGGTACCGATTCCGGTCTCGATGCCACGGTGAAGTTCGATTTCGGCGACGAAGGGGTGATCTTCCTCGACGGCCGCTCCACGCCCAACACCGTGACCAACGAGGACAAGGACGCCGAGTGCACCATCAAGATCTCGCGGGACAACTTCCTCAAGCTGACCCAGGGCGATCTGGACCCCACCACCGCCTTCATGATGGGCAAGCTGAAGGTCGAGGGGAACATGGGCATCGCGATGAAGCTGCAGGGCGTGTTCAGCTGACCCCTTCGGACAGGCGGCCCGCGCCTATCCGATGACGGCGACCTGGTTCCGGCCGCGTGGGGAATCTGCAGCGGGCTCACCCGCCAGGCAGATCCGCTCGGCCATTGCCCTTGCACCCTCTGCCATCGGGTAGCGCCCCGCGGGTCCCCCTACGGGATTTCGGGCGCCGGGCGGGACACCGCCTGGCCGGGCTTGCCTATCCCACCTGGCGGTCCTGGCCGGTCCAGTACTTCGCGCGCAGCGCCTTCTTGTCGGGCTTGCCCAGCGCGGTGAGCGGGATCTCGGCGGCGAATTCGACCTCCTTCGGCGCATAGACGCCGCCCTTGGCGTCGCGGACGAAGCGGATCACCTCCTCGGCCGCCAGGTCGGAACCGGGGCGGGCGACGATCACCGCCTTGACCATCTCGCCCCATTTCGGGTGCGGCACGCCGATGATCGCGGCCATCGAGATCGCCGGATGGGTGGTCAGCACGTCCTCGATCTCGCGGGGGTAGACGTTGAATCCGCCGGAGATGATCATGTCCTTGGCGCGGTCGACGATGAAATAGTAGCCGTCCGCATCCATCCGGGCCATGTCGCCGGTATGCAGCCAGCCGCCCGCCAGGGTCTGCGCGTTCTCCTCCGGCCGCTTCCAGTACTCGTCCATCACCAGCGGCCCGCGGGCGCAGATCTCGCCGACCTGCCCGTCCGGCACCTCGTTGCCGTCCTCGTCCAGCAGCGCGACCTGCACGCCGATCACCGCCATGCCGCAGGACGCAAAGAGATGCGGCCGCGCCGGGTCATGATCGACCTTGCGCAGCGCGGTGATGCAGTTCGGCACCTCGGTCTGGCCGTAGAGCTGCATGAAGACCGGGCCGAACACCTCCATCGCCTCCACCAGGCGGGTCGGCGACATCGGCGCGGCGCCGTAGATCATCAGCTCCATGCTCGACAGGTCGGTGTCGCGGATCTTCGGATGGTCCAGCAGCACGTAGATCATCGTCGGCACCAGGAAGGCGACCGTGATCCGCTTGCGCTCCAGCACCTCCAGGAAGCCCGCCGGGTCGAAGCCCGGCTCGATCACGAAGGTGCCGCCCTGGTACAGGGTCGGGAGCCAGAGCACGCCGGAGGCATGGCTGATCGGGGTGGCGGCCAGGGTGCGGACCTCGGCCGGCCATTCCCATTCGGCGAGCATGATCATCACTGCCGCGACGAAAGAGCGGTGGCGATGCACCACCCCTTTCGGCCGGCCGGTGGTGCCGCCGGTATAGGCGACCCAGACGATGTCGTCGGCCTCGCCCTCAACGGTCAGCGGGCCGGGCTCGAAACCGTCGGCGGCGGGCCAGAGCGCGGTGCCCAGCTGCTCCGGCGCCGGATCGGTCTCGTAGGTGAAGATCCGCAGATGCGGCACGCGGGCCGCGAGCGCGGCGCCCTTCTCGGTGAACCTGCGTTCGTCGACGATCAGCGCGGCGACCTCGGAATCCGCAAGGATGAAGGCATGGTCGTCCTCCGATCCCAGGGGGTGCAGGTAGGTGATCCGCATGCCCATGATCGCCGCCGCGGTGGTCAGGATCATCGCTTCCGGACGGTTGGCGGTCAGCTGCGCCATGCCGTCGCCGCGCTTCAGCCCGGCCGCCTTCAAGGCCTGGATGACCTGCGAGACCCGCTCCTCCATCTGCCGGTAGGTCCATTGCCGGTCCAGATAGTCCAGCGCGATGCGGTCCGGATAGCGGCGCATGGCCCGCAGGGCCAGGTCGCCGAAGCGGCAATACTGATAGACGTCCTGCGGTCCCATCGCGCGGATTCCTCTTCGTGCCGCCCCGCCGGTCGGGGCAGGGCCGATATGTTGTGTGCCAGTTGCGCCCCGGGCGGAGGCCCGCCGGGGCGGCGCCTCAATCGCCGGTCGCGGCCTTGGGCCGGGAGGCCTCGTATTTCTGCTGTTCCTCGGCCACCAGTTCCTTCTTCGACAGCTTGCCGATCGGGGTCTTGGGGAGCTCCGCGCGGATCTCCAGCTGGGTCGGCATTTCGTGCTTGCCCAGCTTGTCCTTCAGGAAGGTCTGCAGCTGCTCGATGCTGATGGCGGCGGCCCCCTCCCGCAGCTTGAGGAAGGCCTTGGCGGACTGCCCGCGATACTCGTCGGGGATGCCGATCACGGTGCATTCGGCGACATCGGGATGCTCGTAGATCGCCTCCTCGATGTTGCGCGGATAGACGTTGAAGCCGCCGGACAGGATCATGTCCTTCATCCGGTCGACGATGAAGATATAGCCGTCCTCGTCCATGTAGCCGACATCGCCGGTATGGAAGCGGCCGCCCTTGAAGGCCTCCTCCGTCGCCTCGGGCTTGTTCCAGTAGCCCTTCATGATGTTCGGGCCGGTGATGCAGATCTCGCCCCGCTCGCCCTGCGGCAGCAGCTTCATCGGGTCGTCGATATCGGTGATCTCGATCAGGATGCCGGGCAGCGGCACGCCGCAGCTGCCGGGCTTGCCCGACTTCGCCAGCGGCTGCGAGGTGCCGACCGGCGAGGTCTCGGTCATGCCCCAGCCCTCGCTCAGCACGCCGCCGGTCAGCTTCTCGAACTTCAGCTTGGTCTCCACCGGCAGCGGCGCGCCGCCGGAGCCGCAGAACTTCAGGGTCGACAGGTCGTACTTGCCGGAATCCAGCGCCCCGTTGATGGCGGCGAACATGGTCGGCACGCCGGGCAGCACGGTGATCTTCTTCTTCTCGACATCCTTCAGCACCGCCTCCAGCTCGAAGCGCGGATGCAGCACCATCAGGGAGCCGGAGCCGAAGGCGCGCAGCATCACCGCGCTGAGGCCATAGATGTGGAACATCGGCAGCACCACCAGGGTGCGCTCCTCCCCATCCTTCAGGAACGGCTCGTCGCCGGCGCCGGTCCACAGCGCCAGGATCTGCACTGCCACGGTGATGTTGGCATGGGTCAGCATCGCGCCCTTCGGCAGGCCGGTGGTGCCGCCGGTATATTGCAGCAGCGCCACCTCCTCCACCGGGTCGGCGACCGGATGCGGGGTGTAGCGGCCGTCATTGTCCAGCAGGTCGCTGAACCACAGGTGGCTGTCGTCCACCGGGACCTTGGCGATGTCCTTGCCCTTGACCAGCGGGAACAGGAGGTTCTTCGGGAAGGGCAGCACGTCCTGCATCTTGCCCACGATCAGCTTGCGCAGCCGGGTCTTGCCCAGCATCGCGGCCATCCGCGGATAGAGCACGTTCAGGTGCAGGGTCACCATGATGTCGGTGCGGCTGTCCTCGATCTTGTGCAGCAGCTCGCGCTCCGCATCCAGCGGGCTGTAGTTCACCACCCGGCCGCCGGCCTTCAGGATGCCGAAGAAGGCGATCACGTATTGCGGGCAGTTCGGCAGGAACAGGCCGACATGCACGCCGGGCCCGACACCCAGGTCCTGGAAGCCCTTTGCCGCCTTCGCGACCAGCGCGCCGACCTCGCGGTAGCTGTAGGTCTTGTCCATGAAGTCCAGGCAGGGATGGTCGCCCCAGCGCGCCACCGTCTCGTCGAAATACTCGGGCAGGCCGGTGGGGCGGAATTCCTGTTCCCAGGTCACGCCTTGCGGATAGTCCTTTTCCCAGATCTGCATCGCGTTTCCTCCCGGATGGCAGGCCGCTCCCACGTCCGATAGCGGTCGGGCGCGCGGCGATTCGTTGGCGGCATTATGACGCGACTCTGTGCGGTATGCCCGCAAAAGCGTCAACAGGCCGCACCGTCATCCCGCGGGAAAGCCGACAGGGGGCGAACAGACCGGAGGGGCCGCCCTCAGGGCGCCAGCAGGTTGGCCCCGCGCCGCGGCAGGGCGACATCGCCGGCCACCTTGCCCAGGATCTGCCCGGGCCGGACCAGCGCTTCGCCCAGGCGGGAGAAGAAGCAGCCATCCGCCAGGCTGTAGATGCGGACCCGCCCGCCGGTCGGCTCGGCGGCGGTGGGGTCGACGACCTCGGCCAGCAGGTCGCCGGTGCGCACGATCTCGCCCACCTCGCAATGGTAGACGACGATCCCCGGGGCCGGCGTGCGGACCAGGTCGACGCCGTCCAGCGGCGTGGCGTGGCAGGCCAGCGGCGGCAGCGGCCCGACCTCGTCGCGCACGATGCCGCGATGCACCAGGAAGCGGTACAGCGCCTCGGCGGATTCTTCCGCCTCGTCATCGTCCATGGTCTCGCCGCCCAGGTTGACCGTCGCGGCGCAGCAGCCGTCGGCCGGCACCGGCAGTTCCGGCGCGAACTGGTCGGCCAGGTGCCGCCAGGGCAGCGCCAGCGCGTCGGTGAACGGCATGCCGCCGGAATCCTCGCTCAGCAGCACCGCCATGGCGCCCATCTCCGCCGCCAGGTCCTGCAGGCCCGGCCAGAGATGGGTGCCGATGCCCAGATGCGGTGCCTCGATGCCGTCGCCGTGCAGGTCCAGGGCGATATCCGCCGGCAGCGCCAGGCGCAGCAGGGTCAGGCGCAGGCTGGAGATCTCATCCACTGCCCGGTTCTCGGTCAGGGTACGCATCAGGGCGGTGCGGATCTCGCTCACATTCTCCGCCTGGTCCTGGCCCAGGTTCTCGCCGACCAGGTCCATCACCCTGGCGCTCAGCGCCGGGAAGCGGCGGTTGAAATTCTCGCCGGTGGTCAGGGCATAGCGGCCGATCGACCGGCCCAGCAGGTTCTGGTCCGTGCCCAGCGGATTGGCCATCGGCACGATGCGGATCTCGCCGCGCACCCGCCGGTCGGCATCGGCGGCTTCCAGCAGGCGGATCAGGTGATGCGCGACCAGGGGGCCGGCCGTCTCGTCGCCATGCAGCCCCGCCTGGACATAGGTCAGGGGCCGGGCGCCGTCCTCGCCGAAGCGGTGGACGGCCAGGTGCCGCGCGATGCCGGGAGCCGGGGCGAGCAGCGGGATCCGTTGATAGCCATGCGCCATGCCCGTCGACATGGCAGAGCGCAAGCCTGGCGGTCAAGCGGTGTTTTCGGTTCTGCGCCCTTTGGTGGAGCCGGGCCAGCCGCTATCCTGCCGGCTGGCGAACGGCCGCGGGAGGAACGCATGGCATACGAGACGATGGAGCTGGATGTCACCGAGAAGGTCGCGCATCTGCGGCTGAACCGGCCCGACGCGCTGAACACCCTGGTGATGGCGTTCTGGCAGGAGATCGTCGACGTGTTCGCCGAGATCGAGGGGCGCGGCGATGTCCGCGCGGTGGTGATCTCCTCCACCGGGCGGCACTTCACGGCCGGGCTGGACCTGAATGCCTTTGCCGGGATCGCGGAGACCATGGCCGGCGACGATGCCGCGCGCCTGGGCGAGCGGCTGCGCAGCACGGTCCTGGAGATGCAGGAGAGCTTCAACGTGATCGAGCGCTGCCGGCACCCGGTGCTGGCGGCGGTGCAGGGCGGCTGCATCGGCGGTGGCGTGGACATGATTTCCGCCTGCGACATGCGCTATGCGACGGCAGATGCCTTCTTCACCATCCAGGAGATCAACATCGGCATGACCGCCGATGTCGGCACCCTGCAGCGCCTGCCCCACCTGATGCCCGAGGGCCTGGTCCGCGAACTCGCCTATACCGGGCGCCGCATGCCGGCTGCCGAGGCGCAGGCCTGCGGGCTGGTGAACGCGGTCTTCGCCGACCAGGGCGCGATGCTGGAGGAAGCGGCCCGGATCGCCGCAACGATCGCCGCGAAATCGCCGCTGGCGGTGACCGGTACGAAGCAGATGCTGAACTATACCCGCGACCATGACGTCGCCGACGCCCTGACCTACATGGCGACCTGGCAGGCCGGCATGTTCGTCGGCCCCGACCTGTTCGAGGCGGCCGCCGCCAACCGCGAGAAGCGTGCGCCGAACTTTGCCGACCTGTTGCCGCCGCAGCGCCTGGTGCGCCGGCGGTAGTTTACTCCGACAGTCGAAGGATCGACATCGCCGGGCGGTTCGGTTCTCAACTATGCGTTTACACCTTGCGGCAATTCGTCAGTCAGTCGCGGCACCCGCGACGACCTGATTTTGTCGCGCAACAGCTTCACGACACCTTCGTTTGCGAAGCGCTGTTGCCAGTGTCACACGGCAGTCTTGGCGACCCCGGCCTCCCGCATGATGGCGACGGTGCCAAGGTCCGTAGCAGTGAGGAGTACGTTCCGGCCCCGCCAGATATGGCTCCGCGGGCAGTTGCGGTCCGCGGTATTTGCCTCGACACAAATACGATCAGCGGGGCTGAAGGCGAAACTGATCTCTGTACGTATACGCCAAACTCGAACGGTAATAAATAATAAGTAATTCTGTGCACGACTCTAGAGTCTGATCCAATCCACTAGGGTACGTAAGCAATTTCGCCAGGGAGAGAACCTTAATCCAAGATGTCCATTGGATGTAGGCTTGGATGAAGGAGTGTTATTGGCATAGCGGCGCCGGATGGGCTCGGATTGAGCCATCTCTATCGCATGGGTGGCGTGGTGCTCATCGCGTCGATGACTGACGAGTGATCAGCGGGATCGTCTACATGCTGCGTTCTGGGGCACGCTGGCGCGACGGGCTCCCTGACTATGGCCCCACACGACGACATACAATCGCTTCAATCGGTGGAGCCGTCACGGCGTCTTCGAGTCGCTGACGGGCCACTGCGGGATCTTTGGTACGGTCGCCATCGACAACACCCATATCAAGGCGCACAGCTCGGCAGCCGGCGGAAAAGGGCAGCCTTCACAGAAGCGGTGGGGCGCTCGCGCAGCGGGCGCACCTCAAAGATCCACGGCCTGACCGACGATGCTGGACGACGCAGGACGCTTCTGGTCTCGCCAAGCGGCTTCAAAAGTATCCAGATGGACGCCACGCTGCTGGCAGGGATCGGCCGGCTGCGCCGCCAGATCGCCGACCGTGGCTACGACATCAAGCTCCTGCTTCAGCTCCTCGCGGAACAGGGAGCCGAGATGATCATTCCATCGACCTCATCCAGAAAGGCCACGAGCCCATACACCGCAGAGGCATATCGCGCCCGCAATCTGGACGAGCGCATCGGGGCCGGCTCAAAGACCGGTGCCACGTCGCTACCAGATACGATAAGCTCGCACGGAACTCCCTAAACTCAGAGCCCCTCACCGCTGATTCGCCTACTGGATCAACTAAGTCGGGACCATAGGGGTGCCGATACGCTTCTAGAGGTAAGTCCAGCTACGGACCCTACCGCGCAAGCCTGAAGGCAGCTACAATCACCTTGCAACTTCCACACTTGGCGCACATGCGCATCCTAATGAGTATATCCCGATGATCCCATTCATTTTAAGGGGATGCAAAAAACTGCCTCCCGAAGGTGCCCCCTCCAATAACGAAGTCTACGACCAGCATGGACAACTCTGGATCGACCGTGAATCAGGCGAACCGTTGGTTTGTCGTATTCGTACCCGCGTTCATCCGTCTCAATTTGGAGAAACTACGATCACCGAGACTCGGGAGGGGGCCGATCAATCTGAGGTATCTGTGCTCGGCGCCTCTCAATTCGGAGAGACTACGATTACAAAGACGAGCGAGGGCGTCGATCAGTCCGAAATTGCTGTCTTGTCGTCATCTCGATTTGGTGAAACTACTGTGACGGCAACGTTGGAAGGGACAGACCAAACCGATGCGGCCAAGTTCCACCAATCGGAGTTTGGCGAAACGACGATCACAAGAACGCATGAAGGGCATGATCAGACCGAAATGACATTCTCATCCGTGTCCGAGCGCATGACCTCTGATTGGGTAAAGCGGCGGTCCATCGATAAGAGTTAGATGTCGTCCTATGTTACTTATTCTCACTTCCGATCAAGATTTGACAACTGATTTTCTTATTACTGAGTTAATCAAGCGTAAACTACCTTATTTTCGGGTGAATTCTGAAGATTTGGCCAGTGCCGACATTAAATTTTTAATCGGCGAAGAGAAAGTTCGGCGACATCTCACGGTTGGCCCCAGAAGCCTAGATTTAGGCGACGTTGGGTCGGTATGGTATCGGCGGGCTGTGCAACCTGCTCCGATTTCCGCGCTGTCGCCGAGCCAGAGAGTCTTTATCTCTGGTGAACTTCGGCACCTAGCGATGGGGCTTGTATTGAACCCTGAAGTCATCTGGGTCAATCCGGTAGACAAAGTTTCAGTCGCAGAACACAAAATCTATCAATTGCAGGTGGCTAGAAAGTTTGGACTACATGTCCCCCGGACACTTGTTTCAAAAGATCTGGAAGAGATTCGTTCATTTGTTTCCGATAATAGCCATGGTACGATATGCAAACCCATTTTTCATGGACTTTTTGTGGATGGTAATTCTCGCTACTCCATATACACCCGCCGCGTTTTTTCAGATTCGTTTGATTTGGATAGCATTTCGGTTTGTCCCGTTTTGCTTCAAGAAGAGGTACCTCGCGCAGCTGACGTGCGGGTGACTATTATTGGAACGGAGTGCTTCGTCGTTGACATCAAGGGCGAAGAAGAACTTGTAGATTGGAGAGATCCGGAAATTTCGGTCAGTTACGCGCCTTCTCAGATCGACACAGTGACCCACTTGGCTTGCAAGAACATGCTTAATGACCTCGGTCTCGTATATGGGGCATTTGATTTCGTCAGAACCCCCGACGGAGATTTGGTCTTCCTTGAGGTGAACCCGACCGGCGAATGGGCTTGGCTTGAAGATCGACTTGGGCTTCCGATGCGCGACGCCTTCATAAAATTGCTCTTTGAGTAGAAAAATGAAAATAAATTTCACGGCGAAACCACCTCTCCCCGCATGGAAGGGCAGATACGGGGGCATAGGAAAACATGTCGGAAAGTTAATTCGAAATTTCTTTTTCGTTATTTGGTATGCAATAATCCCATTCAACTTTCGTCCGGAAGAGAATGAAATTTTAAGTGACACAACGGGAGATATAGATGATGGGCAAATTAATTTATGTCAATCAATGTTCGATCAAACAGAAGAAAGGAGAAATAAACTTGAACAAAAAGCACAGTGGACATTTGCTTTGATTATTTTCTTAGTACCTATATTTGTATCTATGTTTTTTTATGTATATAAAGACATGCTATATGACGCGAGAATCCGATATTTTTCCCTGGTATTTCTTTCTATATCTGGCGGTTTATTGTTTCTCGGCTTCATCTCTGTCGTGCGGGCGGTATCGGTCCAGGCCAGGGAGATTCTATTCATAGGTGCATTGATAGATTTAGATAAGCAACAATTCCGAACTTATAGTAAAATTTTTCACGCTAAGGGATTGCTTTATTGTGTAATTATGAATACAGCAATGAACGATCATATTGCTCAATTTGTCAAAGGTGCTCACATTTTGACCGCAAGCGCAGTGATATTCTTACTGGTTGCGGCCGTTCCTGCAGGAATTGCATTCACTGAACCTGCTTTTTCTCAAGTGCAAACTAGGATTTTGGGCCCCGTGAGCATATCTTTTCCGGATCCGGGGCTATTGCGCGATAAAGTGCGCGGGGCACAGGATCTGATCCCGACGGCGAAGATTGACGACGCCGCCACGGGAGAGATAATCAAGAGTCTTGAAGAAAAAATCGTAGATCTTGAGAGAAAAATAGATGAGATAAAAAATAAAATGGCTGGAGAAAAAGGCGCTAATATTACTGTACCATGAGAAATATCATTGCGTATAACTTCTTTGAAATTCTCGGTAACGGGATTCGGCCTTCGTCGAGAAGCTCCATGACATCGTCTGCCTCTGCATCGCGCCCCAGGTTCACGCCGTGGTCCTCAGCATCGACGAAAAGTCGCAGATCCAGGCTCTCGACCGCACCCAGTCCGGGCTGCCGTTCAAGAGGGGACGCGGTGCGGCCATGACCTGTGACTACAAACGTAATGGAACCACCACGCTGCTCGCCGCGCTGAACGTGCTAGAAGGAACCGTTACCGGCCGGAACATGCAGCGCCACGGGCATCAGGATTTCATCCGCTTCCTCAACGCGATAGAGCGTGACATCCGGTCGGCGCAGTCGTCCATGCCATCATGGATAGTTATGCGGAAAAGCAAAAGCTCTAGTAGAGCATTTGCCCGCCGAAGGCTGCCCACAGGACATCAGAAGGCCGCCGCTGGAGCGCGGGCCACCCGCGCTGGACCTTCAACTTCACGCTCTTATCCATTTGGTGGTCGAATGCCGCCGAAGGCTCCTTCGTCAAGCACACCCGTAGGCGCCTGAACCATGGTGTGTTCCAGTCCGTGGTCGACCTCCAGGCTGTTATCAACCGCTTCATGGATGAGCACAACCAGACCCCTAAGCCATTCGTCCGGCAAGTTGATCCAGACGAATTCATCGCTGCTCGGGCACGATGGTTCCAGGCGTTGGAGCCAATCCATTTGGGCGAACCCTTGTTAATGTTCCCTGCGTCCAAGCCACTGCGTAATTTGACTGAATATCCAGTCGACGGCAGCGACCGGTACCGGTCCGGGCATCAAGATTTGACGGGCAGTCTGGGCCTGTCGGCGGATGCGCCGACCGCATCGTCGCGGGATCACGGCTCTTTGAAGAGCCGCCTCGGCGACAAACGGCGCGGGCGTCGCGATATCCCAATGCAATGAAGAGACTCCCGGTGTTCGCTTCGTCCACTTACCATCGCCGGCTTGGCGGCTGCCGGGTCTGCAGGCTTGTCGCCGCGACGGTGTTCCTGGCGATCGTCGCCATCGAGGCGCTGATCTTCCTGCCATCCTACCAGAACGAGCGGGCGCGCCGGGTCGATGCCCTGGCGGGCGAGGCACGGGCCTTCGCCGAGGGCGCGCGCCGGGGCCTGGGGCTGGCCGCGTCCGTATCGGCGCTGCCGGACGGAATCACCGGCATCGCGCTGCACGACCCGCAGGGCCGCCCGGTCACCGTGCTGGGGCGCACGGCAGGGGCGGCCGGCGGCGCCATTGCGGCGCCGCCGCGCGCCCTGCCCGATGGCTGGATGGTGCGGGCCTGGCTGGACGCCGATGTCATCGCCGCCGGGATGCAGGGTTTCGTCCTGCGGATTGCCGGCCTGATCCTGCTGATCGCCGTCTTTGCCACGGCGGCGGCAATGCTCGTGATGGGCCATACCGTCCTGCTGCCGCTGCTGCAGATCGAGCGGGCGCTGGGCATCGCGGCAAGATCGCCGAACCGCACCCGCTTCGAGCCGCTGGAACTGCCGCGCCATGGCGAATTGCGGTCGATGGCCGCGACGGCGAACCTGCTGTTCGCCGAACTTGCGCATTTCAACCGGGCCGAACAGCTGCGCAACAGCCTGACCGACCCGCTGACCGGGCTCTACAACCGCGGCGGGCTGCTTGCCATGCTGGACAGCCAGGACCGGCTCGCCTGGACCCTTTTCCTGGTCGATGTGGACGGGTTCGCGCGGCTGAACGCCCGGCACGGGCATGAGGGCGGCGACCGCATCCTGCGGACCCTGGCGGAGCGGCTGGCGGCCCTGTCGGGCGAGGGCGACGTGCTGGCCCGCACCCTGGCGGACGAGTTCGTGCTGGCCCGCCGCGCGCCGATGAGCCCGGTGGAGGCCTCGGCGGTGGCGTCGCGCCTTGTCGCCGACCTTTCCCTGCCGGTCGCGGCAGACGGTCCCGCGGTCGCGCCGTCGGTCAGCTGCGGGGTCGCGGTGGCCGGGCAGGCGGCCGCCGACGAGGCCCGGCTGCAGGCGCTGCGCCTGGTGGTGCGGCGGGCGAAGGAGGATGGCGGCGGCCGTGTGCGCTTCCTCGATGCCGATCTCGACGCCCTGGCGAAGCGCCGCCGCCGGCTGGAACGCTCCCTGCGCGGCGCCTTCGATCGCGGCGAGATCCATGTCGCCTACCAGGCCAAGGTCTGCCTGGCGACCGGTGCGCTCTGCGGCGCAGAGGCGCTGGCGCGCTGGCGCCTGCGCGGCGCGGAGGACATCCCGCCGGCGGAGTTCGTGCCGATCTGCGAGGATATCGGCCTGATCGAGGACCTGACCCGGCAGGTGCTGCAACGGGTGCTGGCGGATGTCGCCGCCTGGCGGGCGGACGGCCTGGCGCCGCCGCGGATCGCGGTCAACGTCTCGGCCCGGCAGTTCCAGGACCCGGCGCTGGTGACGTTCATCGACACGAGCCTGAAATCCGCCGGAACCCCGGGCGAGGCGCTGGAGATCGAGATCACCGAGAGCGCCTTCATCGGCAATATCGACCATGCAGCGGCGCAGTTGCAGCGGTTGCGGGCGATCGGCGTGACGGCGGCGATCGACGATTTCGGCACCGGCTATTCCGCCCTGTCCTACCTGCGGCACCTGCCGGTCGCGACGTTGAAGATCGATCGCGGCTTCGTCCAGGGCATCGAGGCGGACGAGGGCGCGCGCTGGATCGCCGATACCATCGTCGCACTGGGCAATCGCCTCGGTGTGGTGACCGTCGCCGAAGGCGTCGAAACCACGCGCCAGGCAGAGATCCTGGCCGCCGCGGGGTGCGGCCAGGCACAGGGCTTCCTGTTCAGCAGGCCGGTTGCCGCCGCCGCGTTCCGCCGCCAGCTTGCCGCCGCGGCAGCTGGCGGTGCCGCAGGGCTGTTCACCGCCGCCTGACGACGCGGCCGCCGGTCCCGGTCAGCGGCCGATCCGGTCGCCTGTCGTGGTCCATTGCTGCAGGCAATCCGCCAGATCCGCCAGATCGTAGGGTTTCGCAAGCAGGACGGCGCCCTCCGGCACCGCGCTCGCGGGTTCGGGCCGGCCGGCTGCGTCGGTGGCGAAGACGATCCCGACCTCCGGCAGCACAGCGCGGGCCCTCGCGGCCAGGTCCGTGCCCGACTGCCCTGGCAGCCCGGCGCCGGCGACCAGGATATCGACCGTCGACCGCTGCAGGAGGGAAACGGCCTCGTCGTCGCTGCCGGCCTCCAGCACGGTATGGCCGAGGCTCTGCAGCATGGCGGCGGTGGTCATCAGGGCCGCGGCATCGTTCTCCACAAGCAGCACGGTCAGGGCCCGCCCCGCCGGCGCGGTCGGCAGGGCCGGTTGCGCCAACCGGGCGGCGGGCGCATCCGCCTGTTCCCGATTGGCCAGCACGTAGCGGATCTTCCGGGCAAGCGCCTCCCGCGTGTAGGGCTTGGCCAGCAGGTGGAGACCCTCGTCGAGGCGCCCGCCATGGACGATCGCGTTCTCGGTATAGCCGGAGGTGAACAGGATCGCGATGCGGGGGAGGCGCTCGCGCGCCTTGCGGGCCAGCTCGGGGCTGCGGAGCTTGCCCGGCATCACCACGTCGGTGAACAGCAGATCCACCGCAATGCCGCTCTCGATGATGGCGAGCGCGCTGGTGGCTTCGGGGGCCTTGAGCACGCGATACCCGAGCTCCGTCAGCAGATCGACCGCAGTGGCGCGCACCTCGTCGTCGTCCTCGACCACGAGGACGGTTTCGCTGCCGCCGCCGACCGGCTGCTGCTCGACCTCGACGATCACGTCCTCGCTCTGGGTCGACCGGGGCAGGTAGAGCCTGATCGTGGTGCCATGGCCGACCTCGGAATAGATCTTCACATGGCCGCCCGACTGCTTTGCAAAGCCGTAGACCATCGACAGGCCGAGGCCGGTTCCCCGTCCCTCCGGCTTGGTCGTGAAGAAGGGCTCGAACACCTTGTCCATGATCTCCGGCGTCATGCCCGCACCCGTGTCGGTCACGGCAAGCATGACGTACTGCCCCGGCGCCAGATCGGCATGGGCGCGGGCATAGCCGTCGTCGAGAAAGGCATTGCCCACCTCGATGGTGAGCTTGCCGTGGCCGTCCATTGCGTCGCGCGCGTTGATCGCCAGGTTGAGCAGGGCATTCTCGATCTGTCCGGGGTCCGCGAAGGTGTTCCACAGGCCGCCCGACACGGTCGTCTCGATCTCGATCTCCTCGCCCAGGGTCCGGCGCAGCATGTCGTCGAGCCCGCGCACGAAACGACCGACATTGACGATCTTCGGCTCGAGCGGCTGGCGGCGCCCGAAGGCGAGCAGCTGGGACGCCAGCTTGGCACCCCGGGACACCCCGGTCAGCGCGTTCTGCACCCGCCTCTCGGCGCGATCGTTGCCCGCGACATCCTTCGTCAGCATCTGCAGGTTGCCCGAGATCACCTGCAGCAGGTTGTTGAAGTCGTGCGCGACGCCGCCGGTAAGCTGCCCGATTGCCTCCATGCGCTGCGCCTGCTGCAGCGCCTGCTCGGCCTGCCGGCGCTCGGCGATTTCCTCGGCCACGCGCATCTCCAGCTGTTCGTTGAGCTGCTTCAGCGCTGCCTCGGCCGCGGCGCGCTGGCCGATCTCGCTCTGTGCCGCCTGGTACAGGCGCGCATTGTCGATCGCCACCGCCGCCTGGCCGGCAATTCCTTCCATCAGCTGTTCGTGGCCGTCCGAAAACCGGCCGGCCTCGGGATGGCCGAAGAACAGGCCGCCGAGCACTTCGCCTGTCCGGGAAATGACCGGCACGGCCAGGTAGCTCCGTACCGGCAGATGGCCCTCCGGCATCCCCCGGTACGGGTCGTTCTGCCCGTAGCGCGGATCCGCCGTGATATCGCTCGACCGCACGGTGCCGACACCTTCGAATGTCGGCGCGAACACCTTCGTGTTGCGGGGCATGGGGAAGTTTTCGAACGCGCTGCGGTCGACCCCGGCCAAGGTGTAGAGCGTGTAGCGGCCGCCGGCCCGGTCGGTGACGTTATAGAAGAATGCGCCGAACCGGGCGCCGGTCAGCTCGACGCCGGCATCGGTCACCATCTGGACCAGGCGTTCGACATCGAGTTCCGCCGCCAGGGCCGCCGCGGTCCTGTTCAGGGTGCCCAGCAGCCGGTTCTGCTGCTGTCGCAGGGCTTCCTGCTGCTTGCGCTCGTCGATGTCGAGGACCGACCCGATATAGCCGAGGAAGGTGCCGTCGGGGCCGAATCGCGGCGCCGCGGCGTCGATCGCCCAGCGGTAGCTGCCGTCGCGATGCCGCAAGCGGTACTCGAGCCGGAAGGCTTCGTGCCGGCTGTTGGCGGCCTGGAACGTCTCGCCCGACCAGCCGCGGTCCTCGGGATGCACGGCCTGGAGCCAGCCGAAGCCCGTCGCTTCTGCTTCGCTCTGCCCGGTGAACTCGTACCAGGAGCGGTTGAGATAGCTGCATAGGCCGCTGGCATCCGTGACCCACATCATCAACGGCGAATGATCGGCCATGTTGCGGAAGCGCTCTTCGCTTTCGCGCAGCGCCATCGTCGACGCGCGTCGCAGGCGGGACATCGCAAGATGGGATTCCACCCGCGCGATCAGCTCGCGTGCGGAAAACGGCTTGATCAGGTAGTCGTCCGCACCGGCATCGAGCCCCTCGACCCGGGCCTCCTCGCCGGACCTGGCCGACAGCATGATGACCGAAAGGTCGCGCAGCTGCGGGTCGCCGCGCAGCGCCCGCAGAAGGCCGAAGCCATCCATCCTGGGCATCATCACGTCGGTGACGACCAGGTCGGGCCGATGCGCGCGGATCGCGGCGAGCGCGGCCTCGCCGTCGGCACATGCATGCACCAGGTAGCCCCGCTCGCCGAGCAGCCGGCCGATATAGTCGCGCAGGTCGGCATTGTCGTCCGCCAGCACGATGTGCCGCTGCGGCGCGCCGGGATCCGGTGCGCTTTCCGGCGACGGGATCGCGCCGACGATCTCCGTTTCCGGCACTGCCCCTCCGGCAGTCTCGTTCGGCAGCCATCGCAGTGCCTCTTCGACGAACGACTGCGCGCCGGTCGGGGCAGCCTCTTCTTCGCCGGCCGCTGCCAACTGGTCCGCCGGCAGGTGCGCTGCCCCGAACGGGATGTCGATCGTGAAGGTCGTTCCACGGTCGAGCTCGCTGTCGACCTCGATGGTCCCGCCATGCTGCCTGACCAGTTCGCCGACCAGGGCAAGGCCGATGCCGGTCCCTTCGTGCGAGCGGCCCCGCGCGCCCTCAACCCGGTGGAAGCGTTCGAAGAGCCTGGGCAGTTCCGTGGCCGGGATGCCGGTGCCGGTATCCTGCACGGTCAGCCGTGCCATGCCGCCGGCCTCCTCCAGGCGGACGACGATCTCGCCGGAGAAGGTCGCCTTGAAGGCATTGGAGAGAAGGTTGAGCACGATCTTCTCCCACATCTCGCGATCGACATGGACCGGCCCGCGCAGGGGCGGCGTATCGACCCGAAGCTGCAACCCGGCCCTGTCGGTGGCGGCCCTGAAGGCGGAGGCGAGATCGGCCGTCAGGACATCGAGGTCGGTGGGGCGGAAGCGCGCCTTGACCCGCCCGGCTTCGATCCGCGAGAAGTCGAGCAGCGAGTTGACCAGGCGGAGAAGGCGCAGCGCGTTCCGGTGCGCGGTGTCGAGCCTGCGATGCTGGTCCGGCGGAAGGCCGGGGGGCTCGGCGAGCGCATCCTCGAGCGGCCCGAGCATCAGGGTCAGGGGCGTCCTGAACTCGTGGCTGACATTGGAGAAGAAGGCGGTCTTCGCCCGGTCGATCTCGGCGAGCGCCTCGGCGCGCCGCCGCTCCTTCTCATAGGCCTCGCCATTGGCGATGGCGGTTCCGATCTGCCCGGCGACGAGGGACAGGAATCCGCGATAGGGCTCGTCGAGCATCCGGAACGGATTGAGCCCGGTCACCAGGGCGCCGGCGCGCCGGCTGTCCGCCGAAGCCGCGAACGGGAACACCGCCATCCGCGTGACCGGATGATCCCAGGCTCCGCTGGGCAGGTCCGACTGGCCGGCGAAGGACAGGTCCTCCACGAGCGCCCATCCGGCGCCCGCGAGGGCCCGGGCGAGGGGCCCCGTTGCCTCCGCGCCGATGCGCTCCGGCGCGGCGGGATGGCCCCGCGGGATACCGGTCGTGGCGGCGAGGGCGAAGCCCTCATTGTCGGCCAGATAGATCGCCGCGAACGGCAGGTCCTGCGGGTTTGTCGCGATCGCATCGGCGCTGAGCAGGCAGGCGTCCTGCGGTGTGCGGACATCGGCCGCGCGCGCGGCGAGTTCCTTCAGCAGGGTGATCTGGCGTTCCCCGACGACCCGCCTGGTATCCTCGGTATTGGCGCAGATGATGCCGCCGGCACTGCCGTCGAAGTCGGGGATCGGGCTGTAGGAGAAGGTATAGTAGGTCTCCTCCGGATAGCCGTTGCGCTCCATGATCAGGAGCTGCTCCTCGACATAGGTCCCTTCGTCGCCCTTCATGGCGGTGGCGAGCATCGGGGCGATATCGGCCCAGATCTCCTGCCACACCTGCCGGGTCGGCCTGCCGAGCGCCGAGGGATGCTTGCCGCCGATGATCGACTTGTAGGGATCGTTGTAGAGGTAGATCAGGTCCTGCCCCCAGCCGATCCAGATCGGCTGGCGGGAGGTGAGCATGATCCGCACGGCGGTCTTCAGGCTCTGGGGCCAGCCGTCCGGGGCGCCGAGCGGAGAGGACGCCCAGTCGAACGTGCGCATCAGCATGCCGAGTTCGCCGCCACCAGAAAGAAAGGATCGTTCGTCGTCTGAAAGCATGGGTACATCACCAGCACAGGGTGCGGCGAATCTACATACCCGGCGATGGCCGGTCCATCGGCAAGCGAGGCTCCCCGGCTAGTGTTCGCCGATCACCTTCCAGACGCCGTTCACGGTCAGCACCGGGGCGCCTTCGACTTCCAGGGTGCCGCGGACGAAGACCACGGCGCGCCCCTTGCGGGTGACCTCGGCATGGCCCTCGACCCAGTCGCCGGGCCGTGTCGCGGCAAGGAAGTCGCCGTTCAGGCTGATCGTCGCGCAGCGCCGGCGCCCGGTGGCGTGCCAGACCAGGGCGCCCAGGACATGATCGGCAAAGAACAGCATCATCCCGCCATGGATCACGCCGTTGGGATTGGCGTGATGGGGCTGCGCGCGAAAGCCGAAGCGGGCGCCGCTCTCGTCCTTGCGGAACCAGAGCGGGCCGACATGTTCGGCAAAGCCGGTCAGCGCGATGCGCCGCCAGCCCGCCGGTGCCTGAATCGGGTCGATCTCCATGGCCTGCGTGATACGCCAGCTTCCCGCCGCGGGCCAGCCCCGCGTCGCGCGCCGGCACCGCTCATACCGAGGTGGCGATCGCTGCCTCGGCGATGGCCAGCGGATAGCCGCCGGCCGGCGGCGGGACGTTCAGCTTCGCCCGCGCCTCGTCCAGCGGCAGTTCGACATAGGGCCAGAAGTCCCAGTTGTCGGACAGGTCGGTGTTCAACTGGCTGCCGCGCTCCAGCGCTTCGAAGAAGCGCTCCGCCAGTCCGGGCAGGGCAAGGGTGGAATGCACGTCGGGCTGGTCCACCGGTGTGACGTTGATGCCGGCGCCGAAGCTGAACTGCACGAACAGGATGGTGAAGAGCGCGTTGTGCCTGCGATAGCCCGAGGTGAAGGTGCCGACCAACACCTCGCCTGCCGGCTTCGTGCCATAGCCCGACAGGACATGGGTGAAGTCGTGATAGACGCCGGCCTCGGGGAAGCCGCCCTTCTCGCCCGGGAAGGCGAAGCCGTTCGCCTGGTAGTGCCGCCAGAAGGCATGGCCCAGGCGGTCCTCCGGCAGCTTTTCCAGCGCGTGGTAGCGCGCGGCGATCTCCGGGCTCTCCAGCAGCCCGGTGAGCCCGCCGATGCCCTTGACCAGCCCGCCCACGCCGTGCTGCTTGACCTGGTCGACGAAGATGTCGCGGATATGGATGCGGCGCAGCAGGTCCAGCCGGAACATCAGCATGTGATGCTCGGCGCGGTCCCGCACCATGCCGAGCTCCCAGGACTTCACCCCCAGTGCCGCGGCGAATGCGGCGACCTTGGCATAGTAGGCGGGGTCCGGCGGGCCGTCGGCGATTCCCAGCACAACCAGTCCCTGCACGAACTGGTGGCGGATCTCCTCGCGGGTCATCGCGGCCGCCAGTCCGGCGGGGGAGATCGGGTCGAGGCCGGCCAGGTCCAGGTCCGTGTGCAGCAGGAAGCCCTGCGCCGCCGCGATCGTCTGGGACGCCGCCGGGCCGGGCCCGCCCATGGTGTCGAAGCAGGTGCGAATCGCGCGCAGCCCGGCCTCGGCCTCCTCTCCGGTCGGTTTCTGGAGTCGCATCTGTCGCCTCCCGCCCTGACGAGAATGCCGATCCTTGACCATTGCCGCCCGGGGCCGAACAATGGCGCCAAGGTCAACCGGCACGGGCAGCATGGTCTCCTACGATCTACCGATCAAGATCAGCCAAAGCAGGGGCGGGTTCTCCATTGCCGTGGCGTTGAGCGACCAGGTCGTCGTCTCGCGGCAGATCTCCCGCGCCGACCTGGTGCAGCTGCAGGTCGTTCTGGCGGAGATCCTGGCCAACCGCCAGGCCCCACGGGCCGTGGCCGGCGGCCGGCTGGCGGAACCGGTGCCGCAATCGCCGGATCACCACGACGACTTCCTGTTCGACATCGATACCTGAGGCCGCGATGCGACAGGCCCAGACGGTCCTGCGGGTAGAGACCCGCGGCGGGGATATCGTCGACCTGACCGGCCGCGTCGACCGCTGGCTGGGCGAGCAGGGCATTGCCGCCGGCCTGGCGACCCTGTTCCTGCAGCACACCTCCGCCAGCCTCACGATCCAGGAGAATGCCGATCCGGACGTGCTCCGCGACCTGGGCGGTTTCCTGGCGTCGCTCGCGCCGGAGGACCCGGCCCGCTACCGCCACGGCGCGGAGGGGCCGGACGACATGCCCGCCCATCTGCGCAGCGCCCTGACCCAGACCAGCCTGACGGTGCCGGTCAGCGGCGGCCGCCTTGCGCTGGGCACCTGGCAGGCGATCTACCTGCTGGAGCATCGCCGGCGGCCGCACCGGCGCAGCCTGGTGGTGCACCTTCTGGGTGCGTGAGGGGCCCGCGGGTCGCGCCAGTTCGGGTTAGACCCGCCGCAGGCGAGCGGGCAGAATGCCGGTCAACCGACAGAACGGGCAGCGGCCGGGAGGGTGCGACATGGATATCTCGTTCAGTGCCGAGGAAGAGGCCTTCCGCCAGGAGGTCCGCGACTTCCTTGCGGCGAACCTGAGCGACCATCTGCGGCACGAGGCACGCCGCGGCTATCACATGGAAAAGCAGGACCTGCGGACCTGGCACAAGATCCTGTACCGCCAGGGCTGGTCGGCGCCGAACTGGCCGGAGGCCCATGGCGGCACCGGCTGGAACGCCGTGAAGCAGTACATCTTCGAGGAGGAATGCGCCGCGGCCGGCGCGCCGATGCTGCTGCCGTTCGGGCTGACCATGGTCGGGCCGGTGCTGCAGGCCTTCGGCAACGACGCGCAGAAGGCCCGCTACCTGCCGAAGATCCTGTCCGGCGACGAGTTCTGGTGCCAGGGCTATTCCGAGCCCGGCTCCGGCTCCGACCTGGCATCGCTGAAGACCCGCGCGGTGCGCGACGGCGACCATTATGTCGTCAACGGCCAGAAGATCTGGACGACCCAGGCGCATATCGCGGACATGATGTTCTGCCTGGTGCGGACCGGGACCGAGGGCAAGCCGCAGGAGGGGATCTCCTTCCTGCTGATCGACATGACCAGCCCCGGCATCACCGTGAAGCCGATCGTCAGCATCGACGAGGATCACAGCCTGAACGAGGTGTTCTTCGACGAGGTCAGGGTGCCCGCGGCCAACCTGGTGGGGCAGGAGGGCAAGGGCTGGACCTATGCGAAATTCCTGCTGGGCCACGAGCGCACGGCGATTGCCGAGGTGGGCAATTCCAAGCAGGGCATCAGGCGCCTGAAGGAAATTGCCCGGTCGGAGGGCAGTGGCGGACAAAGCCTGCTGGAGGATCCCGGTTTCCGCCGCGAGATCGCCCGGATCGAGGTCGACCTGATGGCGCTGGAGGTCAGCAACCTGCGGCTGCTGTCCGCCGTGGCGCAGGGCAGTTCGCCCGGGGCCGAGGCCAGCATGCTGAAGATCCGCGGCAGCGAGGTGAAACAGCGCATCGCCGAGCTGACCTGCCAGGCGCTGGGCTACTACGTCAATCCCTACGAGGATCTGCGCGACGGCAGCAATGCGCCGCATCCCGGGCCGGATTATGCGGAGTCCATCGCCGGGGAGTTCCTGATCGGCCGCGCCGCGACGATCTATGGCGGGTCGAACGAGATCCAGCGCAACGTGATTGCCAAAATGGTCCTCGGGTTGTAGGGAGCGGAGACCCCACCCGCGCCGGCTCCCGCGCCTGCGCGAGGGAGCTTCATTCATACAGGCGGCGCCCCGCCGCCGCCTGCCGTCAGAAAACAGCCCGCCGTCAGATACGGACAGGGGACCCGTGCGGGGCGATCCGCGCGGCTTGGGAGGCGCCTGAATGGACTTTTCCTTGAGCGACGAGCAGAAGCTGCTCTCCGACAGCGTGCAGCGCTTCGTGCGGGAACGCTACGAGTTCGAGACCTGGCGGAGCCTGGCGAAGTCGGATGACGGCTTCAGCCGGGAGAACTGGGCCCAGATGGCCGAGCTCGGCTGGTTCGGGATCTCCTTCCCCGAGGAGGTCGGCGGCCTGGGCGGCAGCCCGGTGGACACCATGATCATGGTGGAGGAGATGGGGAAGGGGAACGTCCTGGAACCCTTCGTCAGCTCCGTCGTGCTCTGCGGCACACTGGTCGCGAAGGCGGGCAGCGACGCGCAGAAGGAAGATCTGCTGGCCAAGATCATCGACGGCAGCGCGATCGTGGCCCTTGCCCATGCCGAGGCGCAGGCCCGCTACAACCTGGCCGACGTGATGACCGAGGCGAAGGCCGATGGCGGCGGCTTCACGATCACCGGCCGCAAGATCGTGGTGTTCGATGCGCCGGCCGCCGACCGGATCATCGTGCTGGCGCGCACCGCCGGCGGGCAGCGCGACCGCGACGGGCTGAGCCTGTTCCTGGTCGACCGGGATGCGGCCGGCGTCGAGCGGCGCGACTATCGCACCATCGACAACCGCCGCGCGTCGGAAATCGCCTTCAACGGCTGCAAGGTCGGTGCCGACGCCCTGCTGGGGCCGAAGGACGGCGCCTGGCCGTTCCTGGAGGCGGCGACCGACCATGCCATCGCGGCGCTCTGTTCCGAGGCCTGCGGCGCGATGCAGAAGCTGCAGCAGACGACCGTGGAATATTCCAAGACCCGCAAGCAGTTCGGCGTGCCGATCGGCTCCTTCCAGGTGCTGCAGCACCGCATGGTGGACATGATGATCCATGCCGAGGAGGCCAAGTCGCTGGCCATGCTCGCCACGTTGAAGCTGGACGCCGAGCCGCAGGAGCGCGCCCGCGCAGTCTCCGCCGCCAAGGTGCAGCTCAGCAAGGCCGGGCGCTATGTCGGCCAGCAGGCGGTGCAGATCCATGGCGGGATGGGGATGACGGACGAGCTGGATGTCGGCCATTACTTCAAGCATCTGATGGCGCTGGAGACCCGCTTCGGCGATGGCGACCATCACCTGAAGCGGTTCAGCGACCTCAGCTGAGGCGCCGGTGCGGCGGGTGCCGTCGGATCCCGCCGCGCCATATTTCCGGCGGGGCCGTGCAACCGAAAGGGTCGTCAAGGGTTCGTCAGGTACGGATCAATTCACAGCGAGGTTCGCCATGTTCCGCTACCTGACCATGACCCTGTTCGCATTGTTCCTGGCCACCGGCCTCGCAGCCTGCGGCGACACTTGGCAAGGCGCCAAGCAGGACACCAGCGAGAACCTGCAGGCCACCGGCCAGGCCATCGAGAAGGCGGGCGAGAAGGTCAAGTAGGGACCGCGCGCCGTTCTGCGGCGCCATCCGCCCCATCCGCCCTGCGCCGGGCCCTGCCTTTCGGTAGGGCCCGGCGTCGTTTCAGGCGGCGTTGGCCTTGCGTGCGACGGTTTCCTCGCTCGTCCAGCCGGTATAGGCGACAGAGCAATGACTGTCGCAGTAGGGCCGTCCGGCCAGGGCAGATTTGCCGCAGAAGCGGAAATCCGACGTCTTCGGATCGCCGATCGGCCATTGGCAGCGCTGCGATCCGCTGGACAGGATCGGTTGCGGCAGCGGGGCCGGGATCGGCGCCGCGGGCCGGGGCCGCCGGACGATCGGCGAGGTCCGCTTTTCGAGGCCGATACGGTGCGCCTTGCCGACGACGGCGTTGCGCGTCATGCCCAGATGCTTGCCGATCTGGGTGATCGACAGGCCCCGCGACCAGAGGGTCTTCAGTTCTTCGACAGTATCCGGCGTCCACGCCATATCTCGGCTCCCGCCCTGTGTTCATCACTACATGCAGTATGTGGCGACGCGGGCTCGGGGTCAATATCTAGCTTCCCCCCGGATGCGATTCGCTGCGCGGATCGCGGTTGCGCGCGGATCGCAGGCGCCGGCCATGCGGTTGCGCAGGTCTTTCGGTGGCTGGGAAGGGCGGCGGGACCGCGGCCGGGGGGCCGGCGGACGGTCAGCCGGCGACCGGCACCGTGTCGCTGCCGTTGCGGCCCAGGCCGCGCAGGAAGGAGCCGGTCACGGGCAGGTCGGCATGCTTGATGGTGTCCCGCTTCAACAGGTCCTTGGCGCTGCCGCGCAGGCTGCTGCGCGGTCCGGCCGGGCGGGCGGCGCGCTCGCCCGGGCCCGCTGCCGGAGCGGTCCTGCCCGGATCGCCCTTCGTGCCGCCGGCACCGAGCGCGCTCGGCTGGCCAACGGTCGGCAGGATGGCGGGCTTCAGGCTGGGCGGCGGCAACTCGTCCTGGCGCAGCAGCTCCACCACCCGGCGCATGCGCTCCGACGGCTCGCCCGCGCCGCGGCGGCCGCGGTTGATCGACCGTTTCAGGATCGGGTCATGGCCCAGCACATAGTCCATCTCCGCCTTGAGGTAGATGGTCTCGCGGCTCAGGTCCCATTCGTCGACCAGGGCGACGATGTCATGGCGCACCGCCCCGGGCATGCGCGACAGGTTCTGCAGCAGCAGCAGTTTCACGATCGGGCGGATGTTCTTCGACCGCATCAGGGTGAGCGCCATCGAGCGGTAGACATCCGGCTTGATCCGGCTCTGCTCGCTGAGCTCGAAGAAGGCCTGCACGAAGGCGACGGCCTTCAGCTCGCCATCCAGCAGCTGGCGCAGGATCTGCTTCAACTGGCGGAAACAGTCGGCGCGCATGTCGTGGATCTGCGCCTTGACCGCATCCGTCAGGGCGGAGACGGACTTGGAGGAGTAGCTCTTCTCCTCCGCATAATCGATGCAGTGCCGCACTTCGCTGTGGCGGGATTCCGCGGCGATCTCGTGCATGATCTGCTGCACCAGATCGCGGGTCCCGGCGCGCGGCGCCAGGCGCGCCGCAGCGGCAAGCGACATGATGCTGGCGGGGTCGCGGGCGGCCATCACCGCCATGACCATGGAATCCTCGAAATTGCCGAAGCGCTGGTCCAGGTTCAGGAAGCGCTCCGGATCGATCATCCAGCTTTCATAGTCGGGGACACCGAGGGTGCGGCCGGACCGGTAGTTCTCGCGCAGGTCCAGCGCGAAGCGCAGGCCCAGGTCGCTGAGAGAGTCGCTGGTCTCGATCGCCGCGCCGAAATAGGCCCGGACGAGTTCGCGCGGCTGGCCCTCGATCTGGACCGAGAGCTGGGAGCGCAAATAAGCCACCCAGTCATGGTCGATGCCGTCAAGCGTGCCGCTGCCCATGCCGGTTCCTCAGCAATCCGGTGGTCCGCCGATATTCTTCCTGCAGCAAACCACCCTATCCTGCCCAGGGATATAGGGATCCGGCAGCATTGCCAATCCCCGAGCCGGAGTTTGCCGCATATTTGTGAAGCAATGGTGACTTCTTGACACAGGACCGGAACGAGCTGTCCGGCGCGCCGTCCCTGCGCCTGCGCGCCAGGGGGCCCGACCGCCTGCTGCCCCTGGTCTGGGCAGGGACCCTGGCGCTGTTCGTGGCGGGCTGTGCCCTGCCGGCGATCTCGATCGAGGCCTGGTTCATCCGCACCGCCGACGTCTCGGTGACCCGCGCGGTGCTGGCCCTGTTCGACGAGGGGCATATCGGCCTGGCCCTGGTGATCGCGCTCTTCGCAGGCGCGGTGCCGCTGGCCAAGATGGTCGTTCTGGCCTGGCTGTGGCTGCATCCGGACCCGGCCGGGCCGGGCTTCCGGCGCGCGATGGGACTGACCGCGCGCCTGGGAAAATGGGCCATGCTGGACGTCTTCGTGCTGGCCCTGGTGGTGTTTGCGGTGCAGAGCCAGGGCCTGGCCAGCGCCTTCGTGCTGCCCGGTGCCTATTGCTTCGCGGCGGCGGCTTTGCTCTCCATGATCGTCACCTACCGGCTGCAGGCGCTGGCGCGCCCGCTTGCCGCGACACCGAAGGGGGAGGGCTGAGCGCCATGGGCTGGGACAAGGCGATTGAGGAGATCGGGCGCCGCAGGGAACTGGCGCGCGGGCAGGGCGGGGCCGAAGCGGTGGCCCGGCAGCACGAGAAGGGCCGGCTCACGATCCGCGAACGGATCGACGGGCTGCTGGACAAGGGCAGCTTCCGGGAACTGGGCCCGGCCGCCGGTGCGCCGGAACGCGACGCGGACGGCAATCTGACCGGCTACAGCCCGGCCAACTTCGTGCTGGGGATCGGCGATGTCGGCGGCCGGCCGGTCGCGGTCGGCGGCGAGGATTTCACCCTGCGCGGCGGCTCTCCCAATGTCGCGGGCCTGCGCAAGAGCGTCTATGCCGAGGACCTGGCCCTGCAGTACCGGATCCCCCTGGTGCGCCTGCACGAGGGCGGCGGCGGCTCGGTGACCGGCGCGCAGGGCAAGGCCTCCTCCGGCCCTACCACGGATCCGGTGTTCGCCACCCCGCGCTTCCAGTCCGTCGCCCGGGTGCTGGGCGCGGTGCCGGTAGCGGCCGCGGCGATGGGGCCGGTGGCGGGCCTGCCGGCCTCCCGCCTGGTCGCCTCGCATTTCTCGGTGATGGTCCGCGGCACCGCCCAGGTCATGACGGCGGGCCCGGCGGTGGTCGGCCGCGCCCTGGGACAGGAGGTCGACAAGGAGGCGCTGGGCGGTGCCGCCCTGCATGAGAAAAGCGGCGTGGTCGACAATTTCGCGGCCGACGAGGCCGATGCCCTCGCCCAGATCCGCCGCTTCCTGGGCTATCTGCCGGCCAATGTCTGGGACCTGCCGCCGGTCCTGGCCTGCGACGACGATCCCGGGCGCCGCGACGATTTCCTTGCCACCGCCGTGCCGGAAAGCCGGCGGCGCGCCTTCGACATGCGCCGCATCGCCGCCGCCGTGGTGGACCGCGACAGCTTCTTCGAGATGGGACGGAGCTACGGCCCCGGCCAGATCACCGGCCTGGCGCGGTTGGACGGCCGGCCGGTCGGCCTGTTCGCCAACGATTGCCGCTACTATGCCGGGGCGATGACCGCGCAGGGCGCGCAGAAGGTGCGCCGCTTCATCGAGCTCTGCGAGACCTTCCACCTGCCGATCGTGGCCCTGGTGGACGAGCCCGGCTTCATGATCGGGCTGGAGGCCGAGGCGGCCGGCACCATCCGCTATGGCACGGCCGCCGTCCTGGCCGCCGCCAATTGCCGGGTGCCCTGGGCCTCGGTGATCGTGCGCAAGGTCTATGGCGTCGCCGGCGCCGCGCATTTCGGGCCGGGCGCCTTCGTGCTGTCCTGGCCGTCGGCCGAGACCGGCGCGCTGCCCCTGGAGGGCGGCGTGGCCGTGGCCTTCGGCCGCGAGATCGCCGCCGCCCCCGACCCCGAGGCCCGCCGCGCCGAACTGGAGGCCGCCTTCGCCGAACGGCTCTCGCCCTTCCCGCGGGCGGAGCAGTTCGCCGTGCACGACCTGATCGACCCGCGCGACACGCGGCCCCAGCTCTGCAGCTGGGTGCGGCTGCTGGAGCCGCAGCTGAAGGGCCTGCTGGGCCCGGCGGGATTCACCTACCGGCCGTAGAATTTGACATGACGATATGCGCAGCGACGATGCGATCGCCGTGCTGGCGCTCTGCGTCGGCGGCCTGTCACTGGCCCGTGCGGTGCCCGACCCGGCCCAGTCCGACCGCATCCTCGCCGCCTGCCGGCGACCGGCCGGAAGCCGCCGCCGGACCCTAGCCCTGCAACCTGGGAGACCGATTGCCATGCCTCTCGACACCGCGCCCTTCGGGCCGAAGAAGTTCCTGGATGTGAAGGGCCGCCGGATGGCCTATGTCGAGGAGGGCGAGGGCGATGCCATCCTCTTCCAGCACGGCAACCCGACCTCGTCCTACCTGTGGCGCAACGTGATGCCGCATTGCCGCGGCCTGGGCCGGCTGATCGCCTGCGACCTGATCGGCATGGGCGATTCCGACAGGCTGCCGGACTCCGGTCCGGAGCGCTACACCTATGCGGAGCAGCGCGACCATCTGTTCGCCCTGTGGGACGCGCTGGGCCTGGGCGACCGCGTGGTGCTGGTGCTGCACGACTGGGGTTCGGCGCTGGGCTTCGACTGGGCCAGCCGGCATCGCGACCGGGTGGCCGGCATCGCCTATATGGAAGCCATCGTGACCCCGGTGACTTGGGACGACTGGCCGGAGAATGCCCGCAAGGTGTTCCAGGGCTTCCGCTCGCCCGCCGGCGAGGAGATGGTGTTGCAGAAGAACATCTTCGTGGAACGGGTCCTGCCCGGCTCGGTGATCCGCCCGCTGGCCGAAGCGGAGATGGCCGAATACCGCCGGCCCTACCTTGAGGCGGGCGAGGGCCGCAGGCCGACCCTGACCTGGCCGCGGCAGATCCCCATCGAGGGCGCGCCGGCCGATGTCGTGCAGGTGGTGAAGGATTACAGCGCCTGGCTGGCCGGCAGCGCTGTCCCGAAGCTGTTCGTCAATGCCGATCCGGGCTCGATCCTCACCGGCCGGCCGCGCGAGGTGTGCCGCGCCTGGCCGAACCAGCAGGAGGTGACGGTCGCCGGCCGGCACTTCATCCAGGAGGATTCGCCCGACGAGATCGGCGCGGCCCTGGCCGGCTTCGTGCGCGGCCTGCGCGGCTGACCGCGGGGCGAAGGCGATGCGCGCCTATCTGGTGCTGGATTTCGAGATCGTCGAGGCGGCGCCGTTCATGGACTATGCCCGGCAGATCCCGGCCCTCATCGAGCGCCATCGCGGCCGCTATGTCGTGCGCGGCGAACGGCCGGCGGTCGTGGAAGGCAGTTGGGCGCCCGACCGCATGGTCATCCTGGAGTTCGAGAGCCGGCAGCATGCCGAGGACTTCCTGGGCGACCCCGCGGCGCAGGAGCTGTTCGCCCTCCGCCATCGCAGCACCAGGAGCAACCTGGTGCTGGTGGATGGCTGCATCTGAGGGCCGGTGCTGTTCTCCGGAACGGATACCCCGCGATTCGGGGTCACAACGCCTCGCACCCGACCGGGCCATCGTCGCTCGGGTCGGGTGGCACCTGCCGCCGCGCCTCCTCGACCGGGTCGTCCAGCCGGCAGGGTGGATCCCGTCGCCGGATGAGGGGGGCGCCGCATTCGATCTGCACGGCGATATCTCGCCCTTCGTCAGGAGCCAGGCCGTCGACCGCCAACTTCGGCAGCCCTACTGCGCGACAGACGGACTGGCGTCAGGACAATGCATCCCCGTCCTCGGGCGGTGCGGCGCCGGCATTCTCCAGGAAGTCCAGGAAGTCCTCTCGCTTGCCCTCGGCGGCGAGCGTCCGGAAGAATGTTTCCGTTTCCAGGACGGAGAGCTTCTCGGCGACAGCCACGTTGATGAACCGGTTGAGACTGGTGCCCTCGGCTGCCGCCAGGCGTTCGGCGGCGACTTTGAGCGATGGCTGCAGTCTCAGCGCGTAGTTGGACTTGGTCATTGGATTCTCCTCAAGGCCTCCTCCGGCTGAATCACGTCGATCCCGAACTGTCCCGCCGCCGCAAAGTGGCGGATCTTGAATGTAACGAGGCAATCGGCCCTACCGTTGATCGCTGTTTCGAGCACCCTTTCGTCGGCGACATCGGCAAGCTGTGGACGCCAGAGATAGTGAAGCCTCACGGGGTCGACGATACCAGCAAGATATCCGAGAAACGCAATGGCCTGCCCTTCGGTCAGGCGGAACGCCACCAGATGCTCCGGCCGGGTCAGCACAGGTAGGGAACAACGTGGCTCTTGCCGCAGCGGCAGCTTTGCCATGATCGCCGTCGCGGTGCCAGAATGCCGGACTGCCACTGGCCAGCGCTCCAGGAGTTTTCCACTGATGACATCTTATCTTCCGCATGGCTGATGCGGTCGCGGCCCGGCCGGCCGACTTCCCCCCGCCGCCCTGGCGCATCGGCGTCGATGTCGGCGGCACCTTCACCGACCTGGTGCTGCGCGGCGGCGCCGGCGGCCTGCGGGTCTTCAAGGTGCCGTCGGTGCCCGGCGATCCGAGCCAGGGCGTGCTGGCCGCGCTGGACCGTGCCGCCGCCGCCGCCGATCTGGGCCTGGCGCAGCTCCTGGGCGGCTGCGAGCTGTTCGTGCACGGCTCCACCGTGGCCACCAACACGATCCTGGAGCGCAAGGGCGCGAAAGTCGGCCTGCTGGCCACCGAGGGCTTCCGCGACAGCCTGGAGATCCGCCGCGGCCTGCGCGAGAACATGTGGGACCATCGCGCGCCCTTCCCGCCGGTCCTGGTGCCGCGCTACCTGCGCTCAGCCGTCGGCGGGCGCCTCGACGAGACCGGCGCCGAGATCGCACCGCTGGTTCCGGCCGACCTGGACGCCGCCGCCGCCCTGTTCCGCGACGAGGGGGTCGAGGCGGTCGCCATCGCGCTGCTGAACGCCTATGTGAACGCGGCCCATGAGGAGGCGGCGGAGGCCGGCCTGCGCACCCGTCTGGGCGCCGATGCCTGGATTTCCCGCTCCGCCGCGGTCTCGCCCGTGATGGGGGAGTATGAGCGCAGCTCCACCGTCGCGATGAACGCCTATATCGCGCCGAAGGTTGTGGCCTATCTGAGTGCGCTGCAGGACCGCCTGCGCCAGCTCGGGCTGCGCCATCCGGTCCTGCTGATCCAGTCCAACGGCGGCGCGGTGTCGGTGGCGCAGGCCGCCGGCCGGCCGGTGAACCTGGTGCTGTCCGGCCCCGCGGCGGGGGTCGGCGCGCTGCAGCTCTACAGCGGCCCGGCCGGCACCGGCGACCTGATCGCGATGGAGATCGGCGGCACCAGCTGCGACGTCACCCTGATGGCCGAGGGCCGGGTGCCGGTGACCGACGAACTGGTGATCGACGGCTACCACCTCGCCACGCCGTCGGTGGAGATCCATACCGTCGGCGCGGGCGGCGGCACCCTGGCCTGGGTGGATGCCGGCGGCCTGCTGCATGTCGGCCCGCAGGGCGCCGGCGCGCATCCCGGCCCGGCCTGCTATGGCCTGGGCGGCACGCAGCCCACGGTCACCGACGCACAGCTCCTGCTCGGCCGGCTGCGGCCCGGGCCGCTGGCCGGCGGCAGCATCTGCCTGGACCGCGGCCTCGCCGAACAGGCGATCGCCGCGCAGGTGGCCGCGCCGCTGGGGCTTTCGCCCGAAGAGGCGGCGATCGGCATCGTCCGCCTGCTGGAACAGCGCCTGCTGCATGCGGTGGAGCGGATCAGCCTGGAGCGCGGCCATGACCCGGCGCGCTTCACCCTGGTCGCCGCCGGCGGCGCGGGCCCGATGCATGGCGCCGCGGTGGCGCGCGCGCTCGGCTGCCACCGGGTCTATATCCCCCGGGTCGCCGGCGCGTTCTGTGCCGTGGGCATGCTGCATGCCGACCTGCGGCAGGATTTCCTGAAGGTGTTCTTCGCCGATCTCGACCGCGTGCCGCAGGACGAGCTGGACGCCGGTTTCGCGCCCCTGCTGGCGGAGGCCGAGGCGGCGCTGGACGCCGAGGGCTTCGCCGCCGACCGCCGCCGCATCGCGCGCACCCTGGACCTGCGCTATCGCGGCCAGCACTGGTCGATCCAGGTCCCGGTCGCGGACGGCCCGCTCGACCCGGCGGCGGTGCGCGCTGCCTTCGAGGCGGAGCATCAGCGGCAGTTCGGCCATGTGCAGCCCGACGGCACCATCGAGATCACCGGCCTGCGGGCCACCGGCGAAGGCCTGCTGCAGCGCCTGCCCCTGCCGGCACCGGCGCCGGCCCAGGCGCCGCCTGCGCCGGCCGACCGGCGGCATGTCTATCTCGACGACCGCAATGGCTGGATGGACATCCCGGTGCATGATGGCGCCGGCCTGCGGCCCGGCCATGTGCTGGAGGGGCCGCTGCTGGTGGAAGAGGCCACGACCACCCTGTTCGCCGGGCCCGGCGACCGGCTGGAAGTCGATGCCTCGGACAATTATCTGCTGCTTCTGGAGGGGAGCGCACGGCCATGAACGATGGAGCGACAGGGGCGGCGACGGGGGCAGCGACGGGGGCAGCGACGGCCGACCCCATCGACCCGGTGCGGCTCGCCCTGGTGCAGAACCGGCTGGACCATATCGCCCGCCAGATGGGCTGGGTGATGACCCGCACCGCCCGCAGCCCGATCTTCAGCCAGAGCCACGACTTCTCCTGCTTCATCGCCGATTGCGACGGCACCCTGGTCAGCCAGGCCGACGGCATCCCGATCCATACCGGCGGCGGCGGCTTCGCGGTGCGGGCGATCCTGCGGGACTTCGGGCCGGCGCAGGGCGGCAAGATCCACGATGGCGATGTCTTCGTGCTGAACGACCCCTATGTCGCGGGCGGCAACCACCTGCCGGACTGGGTGATCGCGCGCCCGGTCTTCGTCGACGGCGAACTGGCCGCCTTCGCCTGCAATCGCGCCCACCAGGCCGATATCGGCGGCGGGGCGGCGGGCACCTACAATTCCGCGGCGACCGAGATCTTCCACGAGGGGCTGCGCCTGCCGGTGCTGAAACTGGTGGAGGGCGAGCGCATGCGCGACGACCTCTGGTCGCTGCTGCTGCTGAACAGCCGCACGCCGGAGGCGATGGACGGCGACCTGCGGGCGATGGTCGGCTCCACCCGGATCGGCGCCGGCCGGATCGCCGCGCTGGTGCGCGACCTGGGCCTGGCCGGCTATCGCCGCTATTTCGACGGCGTGCTGGCCCATGCCGATACGACCTTCCGCGCCTGCCTGGCCGACCTGCCCGACGGCACCTACCGGGCGGAGGAGCGGATCGACAACGACTGCTTCGAGCCGATCGACGGCATGATCAAGGTCGCCCTGACGGTGACCGGCGACCGGCTGACGGTCGATTTCACCGGCACCGCGGACCAGGTGCGCGGCTTCAAGAACTCCTCGGTCGCCAACACCTGGTCGGCGGTCTACATGGCGCTGGCCTCCTATTTCGACCCGGACCTGCCGCGCAACGAGGGCACATTCCGCGCCGTGGAGATCGTCGCCCCGGAAGGCAGCATCGTGAATGCCCGCCCGCCGGCGGCAATGACGATGAACACCGTCTTTGTTGCCCACGAGATCGTCCATGCGATCTGGCAGGCGCTCGCGAAGGCGCTGCCGGAGCGCGCCTGTGCCGGCTGGGCCAAGTCCGTGCACGGCACCACCTCGGGGCGCCGGCCGGGCAGGAACGGCCCCGATGGGAAGGGCGGCGGCGCGGAGGGCGATTCCTTCGTCATGTACCACTGGGCGGCGGCGCCGGGCGGCGGCGCGGTGGAGGGCCGCGACGGCTTCAACCTGATCGGCCACCTGATCGCGCTCGGCGGCCTGGTCCTGCCGAATGTCGAGACCTACGAGCGGCTCTACCCGGTGCGGGTGCGGCGCCAGGAGTTCCGCTGCGACAGCGCCGGCGCCGGGGCCTGGCGCGGCGGCACCGGCTGCGACTACGAGGTCGAGGTCATGGTGCCGGCGGAGCATGCCTTCCGCGGCGAAGGGGTGGGCAAGCCCTCGGCCTACGGCATCGCCGGCGGGCAGCCCGGCTCGGACGGCCATATGGCCCTGCGGCTGGCCGACGGCGCGCAGATCGAGGCACCGAAATACGGCGTGCGCAGCCTGCCTGCCTTGACCATGGCCGCGCAGTCGCCGGGCGGCGGCGGCTGGGGGGACCCGATGGCCCGGGCGGCGGAGGCGGTGCTGCGCGACGTGCGCGACGGCCTGGTCAGCCGGGACGCGGCCGCGCGCGTCTATGGCGTGGCGCTGACCGCGGACGGCCGGGCCTTGGATGCCACCGCGACGGCCGCGTTGCGACGGGTGGGGCACGGCTGAGCCGGTTCCGCGGCGGCCGGCGGGGCGCTATGCTCGGGCACGGAGGCACCGGATGGCGGAGCGTGCAAAGCAGGTCTGTGTGATCGCCGGGGCGGGGGCCGGCAACGGTGCCGCCTTTGCGCGCCGCTTCGCCGCCGCAGGCTATCGCTGCGCCCTGCTGGCGCGCTCCACCGGCGCGATCTCCCGCATCGCCCGCGAGGTGCCGGGCAGCCTGGCGATCAGCTGCGATACCGGCTCGGCGTCCAGCGTCGCGGGCGCCTTCCGCCGGATCCGGCATGAGCTGGGCCCGCCCACGACCCTGATCTACAACGCCGCCGCCCGCCGCTTCGCCGACCTGGACGGCACCACGCCGGAGGTCTTCGAGGAGGCCTGGCGGACCGGCACCCTGGGCGCCTTCCTCTGCAGCCGGGAGGCGGTGCCCGGCATGCGTGCCGCCGGCAGCGGCAACCTGGTCTTCGTTGGCGCCACCGCCTCGCTGCGGGGCGGCGCCGGGTTCCTGGCCTTCGCCTCCGCCAAGGCGGCACTGCGCAGCCTCGCCCAGTCGCTGGCGCGCGACTTCGGCCCGCTGGGCATCCATGTCAGCCATCTCGTCGTCGACGGCGTGATCGACATGCCGCTGACCCGCGAGCGCATGCCCGACCGTCCCGATGCCCTGTTCATGGCGCCCGACGCGATCGCCGAGACCGCCTTCCAGGTCACCCTGCAGCCCCGCACCGCCTGGACCTTCGAACTGGACCTGCGGCCGGCGGCGGAGCGCTGGTAGCGCGGCGCCCGGGCCGGGGCGTCTTTGCCCGCATCGGCAAGCCCTGCTCTAATGGGCGGGCGGGGCCGTATTTTGCGTGGGAGTTCATCGATGCCCGGATTCTGTCGTTCCAGGTCGCTGCTTGCGGCCCTGGCCATGCTTGGCATGTCTTCGGCCCTGCCTGCCGCTGCCCAGACCCAGTATTGGTCCCACGGCTACGGGGTTGCGCCGCATTACGTCCTGCCGGCGCAGCCGCCGGGCGCTGGCCATGCCGGGCCGGCCCCTGCGCCCGCCATGCTGCCGTCCGGCCAGATGCTGGTGCCGATGGTCGTCTATGTCCCTGTGCAGCAATTCGCCGTCCCCCTGGCGGCGGCCCCGGCCGCCGCGCCGCCGCCCGCGGTGACCTGCCTGTTCGGCGCCCGGGACGACAGGACCGTCCTGCATGCCGCCACGGTCGACAGCTGCGAGCGGGCCGGCGGCGAGGTCGCCGCGGCAACCTCCGGCAAGACGGCGCAGTGACGGCACGCCGGGCGGGCCGGGTGTTCCGCCCGGCGCCGCTGGCGGCCATTGCCCTGGCGCTGGCCGCCTGCCTCGGGCATGTCGCGCCGGCCAGGGCCGCGAACCACCTGCTGGCGATCGCAGCCTGTCCGCCATGGATCGTCTTTGCCGGCGAGCCGGCCGCCACCCGGCTGGCCCGGCGCTCCTGCGCCGCCACATTGGACACGATCGTCGGGGCGGTCACGGCACGGCTCGATGTCGAGCCGGCGCACGCGACCCGGCTGCTGGATGCGGCGGCGACGAGCCGCGGGGTCACGGCGGCGCTCGCGGACCTTGCCGGCAGGCTGGGCCCGGACGACAGGCTCTACGTCTATGTCAACGCCCATGGCGGGCGCTTCGCCGGGCGCTACAAGGGCTATCCGGTCGAGGACGAGGCGCTGGCGTTCTGGACCCCGGTCCGCCCGGACAGCGATCCGGTCGGGCCGGACGGCTTCATGTTCGTCAAGACCCTGCGCGACCTGATCCTTGCGGTCCCTGCCGGGCAGACCGTCATTGTCCTGGATTCCTGCGAGTCCGGGCTGGGCTTTGCGGATTTCCGCTTCGAGCCGGATGACCTGGTCGCCGAGGGCCGCCGCGCCGCGGTCGTGTTCAGTTCGCGGCCCGACCAGATCGCCCATTTCACGGCCGATGGCAGGCAGGCGCTGTTCACCCGCAAGCTCGCGCTTGCGCTGGAGCTGTTCCCCGGCCAGCGCCTGGTTGCGGCGGTCCGGGCGGCGGCCGTCGCGACGCATGACGAGGCCCGGGCGGTCTGCGCCCTGCCGGGCCCGGCGGCCGCGATTGGGGCGCAGAAGCGCAGCTACCGCGCCTGGTGCGCCCAGCAGCCCTATGCCTACGACCCCTACGGTGTCCTGGACGCCATCGCGATCGCCGGGACCGCCGCCCCGGCCGGGCGCGACGGGGTCAGCAGTTCGGCACGTTGACGGCGAGCCCGCCGCGGCTGGTCTCGCGGTATTTCGACTTCATGTCGCGGCCGGTCTGGCGCATCGTCTCGATGGCCGCGTCCAGCGGCACCAGGTGGGCGCCGTCGCCGGCCAGGGCCAGCGAGGCGGCGTTGATCGCGGTCACCGCACCGACCGCGTTGCGTTCGATGCAGGGGACCTGAACGAGCCCGGCGATCGGGTCGCAGGTCATGCCCAGATGGTGTTCCAGGCCGATCTCGGCGGCATTCTCCACCTGGGCATTGCTGCCGCCCAGGGCGGCCGCCAGTCCGGCTGCGGCCATGGCGCTGGCGCTGCCGACCTCGCCCTGGCAGCCCAGCTCGGCGCCGGAGATCGCGGCGTTGCGCTTGATCAGCCCGCCGATCGCGCCGGCGGCCAGCAGGAACTCCGCGGTGCCGGCGGCATCGCCGCCGCAATGGCGCTGGTAGTGCCGCAGCACCGCCGGGATGATGCCGGCGGCGCCGTTGGTCGGCGCGGTGACGATCCGGCCGCCGGCGGCATTCTCCTCGTTCACGGCGATCGCCCAGGCGCTGACCAGCGCCATTTCCTGCGGCGCGGCGTTGCGATTGGCGGTGCCGCTGGCCTCCGCCCGGGCGAGCAGGCCCTGCGCCCGGCGGCGCACCTTCAGGCCGCCGGGCAGGATGCCGCCCTGGCCCAGGCCGCGATCGATGCAGTCGGACATGATGCCGGCGATCCGTGCCAGGCGGTCGTCGATCTCCGCATCGTCCAGGCCGCGGGCGCGCTCGTCGGCGCGCATCATCTCGGCGAAGCGCAGCCCGTCAGCGGCGCCACGCCGCAGCATCTCCGTGGCATTGGCGCAGGCGAAGGGCAGCGCCGGGCCGGGCGCCGCGGCGTCGCGCCCGGCTGCCTGGCTTGCCGCCAGCTCCGCCGCGGTGGCGATGAAACCGCCGCCGATGGAGTAGATCTCGGCGGCCGCCAGTTCCGCCCCGTCGGCATCGACTGCCTGGAAGCGCATGCCGTTGGCATGCAGCTTCATGCGCTCGCGCTGGCGGAAATGGATGTCGCGGTCGGGCCGGAAGGCGATGCCATGCCGGCCCAGCAGGTCGATCCGCTGTGCCGCAGCGATGCCGTCGACCAGCGCCGCGACACGGTCGGGGTCGACGCTCTCCGGCTCCTCGCCCGCCAGGCCCAGGACGATCGCGGTGTCGGTGGCATGGCCGCGCCCGGTCAGTGCCAGCGAGCCGTAGAGCGAGACCGACAGCCGCGCCACCCGCGGCAGGTCGCCGGCTGCCTCCAGGTCCAGGAGGAAGGCCCGCGCGGCCTTCATCGGCCCGACGGTGTGGGAACTGGACGGACCGATGCCGACCTTGAACAGTTCGAAGACGCTGACGCTCATCCGCTCCGCTTCCCCCGGGCCCGCCGCGCCGGCCTGTGCTCGGCCGGCATTTGCGGCATCATAGGGCCGGTGCCGGCTCAGCCGAAGGGCCGCGACAGACAGAGGAGATCGGACATGGCGCGCGTGCAGCCACCGGAGGGGGCGGAGCCGGAAGGCTTTGCCGAACGTTTCGCGGTCATGCGGCAGGTCAGCGGCTATGTGCCCAATTCCATGCTGACGATGGCCTTGCGCCCGAAGATCCTGGAGGCGGTGCTGGGGCTGGGCACCGCGGTGATGCTGGAGCCCGGCGCCGTGCCCCTGGGGTTGAAATGGATGGTCGCGCATATCGTCAGCAACGCGGCCGGCTGCCGCTATTGCCAGGCGCATACCGCGCACAATGCCCATCGCGCGGAGATCTCCGACGAGAAGATCGACCAGCTCTGGAACTATGACCGCAGCCCGCTGTTCTCGGCGGCGGAGCGGGCGGCGCTGGACCTGGCGCTGGCGGCCGGCCAGGTGCCGAATGCCGCGACCGATGCCCATTTCGCGGCGCTGAAGCAGCATTTCGACGATGGCGCGATCGTCGAGATCGTGTCCGTGATCGCCCTGTTCGGCTGGTTCAACCGGTGGAACGACACGATGGCGACGGACCTGGAGCAGGATCCGTCCGGATTCGCCCGGGAGCATCTGGCGCCCGCCGGGTGGGAGGTCGGCAACCATGGCGGGGACGATGGCACCGGCGGGCGCGGCAAAGGCTGATCGGGAGGCGAAGATGGGCGCAGCGACCGACTACCAGGACATCCTGTATGCGGAGGCGGCGGGCATCGCCCGCATCACCATCAACCGGCCCGCGGTGATGAACGCGTTCCGGGCGCGCACCTGCGAGGAACTGATCGACGCCTTCAACCGGGCCGGCTGGAACCGGGAGACCGGCGTGATCGTGCTGACCGGGGCCGGCGACAAGGCATTCTGCACCGGCGGCGACCAGGGCGCGGACAGCCATGGCGAGGAACAGGCGGCCGGCTATGGCGGCCGCGGCACCATCGGCCTGCCGATCGAGGCATTGCACGAGGTGATCCGCGAGGTGCCGCAGCCGGTGATCGCCCGGGTGCAGGGCTTTGCCATCGGCGGCGGCAATGTGCTGGCCACCCTCTGCGACCTGACCATCGCCGGCGAGAGCGCGCGATTCGGCCAGGTCGGGCCGAAGATGGGTTCCGTCGATCCCGGCTTCGGCACCGCCTACCTGGCGCGGGTGGTGGGCGAGAAGCGGGCGCGGGAGATGTGGTATCTCTGCCTGCGCTACAGCGCCGAGGAAGCCTATGCGATGGGGCTGGTCAACGCCGTGGTGCCGGATGCGGACCTGGATGCCGAGGTCGACCGCTGGTGCGGCGAACTGCTGAAGCGCAGCCCGACCGCGCTGGCGATCGCCAAGCGGTCGTTCAATGCCGACAGCGATGCGATCCGCGGCATCGGCCGGATGGGAATGCAGGCCCTGGCGCTCTACTACGACACCCCGGAATCCCGCGAAGGCGGCGCGGCCTTTCGGGAGAAGCGCGAGCCGGCATTCCGTGCGGCGCGGGACGGCAAGAGCGGCAAGCGCAAGTAGGAACCGTCCTCAGGCCCGGTTCAAGCTTCCGCCGGCCCGCCCGTCCCGCCGAGCACCGGGGTGACGAAGGCGCGGCAGGGCGTGCGCGCGCCGCGGCGAACCTCGACCAGGCACTCCGTTTCCGCGCCGTCGGCCATGAGCCGGCAGGTGGCGAAGGCCTGGCTGGGCTGCGCCGGGTCGCTGAGCGCGCCGATCCCGCCGAGCTTGCGCAGGATCTGCTCGCCCCAATGGGCGCAGGCATCGCCCTCCGCCCCCGTCACGCTGCAGCGCCCGGCATGTTCCAGCACCAGCCCGGCGGAATCGCTGCCGCGCACGATCCCGGCGGCCTCGTGCTGCAGGCACCCCATGCAGGGGCCGGCCGGCCAGTCTTCGGCGATGCGGGGCAGCGCCGCGGGTCCGCCGGTCCCGCTCGGCCAGATCAGGCGCCCGGCCGGCAGGATCAGGCCCACCGTGGTGCCCAGGCCGGGCGCGGAATGCAGGAACAGCTGGCCGCCATGGGCATGGACATAGGACCGCGCGATCGGCAGCCCCAGGCCGACCCCGGGTATCGCCGCGTCCTCCGTCCTGGCCATGCGGCCGAACGGCTCCATCACCAGACTCTGGTCCTGCGCCGCGATACCGGGGCCCTGGTCGGTCACCCAGAGGCTCAGCGCGCCGGAGGGCAGGCGCCCGGCACCCAGATGGACCGGGGTGGTCGGGCCGGCATGCTTGCGGGCATTGCTGATCAGGTTGACCAGGACCTGCGCCAGCAGCCGCGGATCGCCGCAGATGACCGCCTGGGACAGCGGTTCCGGGAAGTCGCGGGCAAAGCCGTTATCGCCCAGCAGGGCCGGCAGGCGGTGCAGCAGGTCGTCCAGCGACAGCCGGTCCTCGCTCAGGCGGACCGCGGCGTTCTGCACCCGCGCAATATCGATCAGGTCGTTGACCAGGCTCAGCAGGTGGACGCCGCTGGAATGAATGTCCTGGGCATATTCGCGGTAGGAAGGGTTGCCCAGCGGGCCGACGGCCTCCTCGCGGATCACTTCCGAGAATCCCAGGATCGCGTTCAGCGGCGTGCGCAGCTCATGGCTCATCGTCGCCAGGAAACGGTCCTTTGCCTCGTTTGCCGCGCGGGCGCTGTCGCGGGCCCGGCGCAGCTGCAGCTCCGCCTCGCGCTCCTCCGTGACGTCCCAGGCCACGCCCAGCAGGCGGACCACGCGGCCGGTATCGTCGGTATCCGGCGCCACATGGAACTGCAGGTGGCGGATCGTCCCGTCCGCGCGGCAGAGGCGATAGTCCAGGACGCCGGGCTCCCGGGTCCGGAAGCGGTCGGCGACGAACTGCTCGGCGCGCTGCCGTTCCTCCGGCTCCATCAGGCCCAGCCAGGTCTCCAGGTTGCCGGGCGTCCCGGGGCCGATGCCGTGCAGGACCCGCAGGGTCTCGTCCCAGTTGCCGGTGCCGCTGCCTTCCTCCCAGTCGAAGAAGCCGATTCCGGCGGTCCTGGTGGTCAGGGTCAGGCGCCGGGTCAGGCGCTCCAGCCGCGCCTGGTTGTCGGTTTCCGCCGTGATGTCCCAGTTCACGCCGATGATGCGCACCGGCTCGCCGGCCGGATCGTGCAGGATGACGGCATGCTCGCGCAGGATCCGGCGACTGCCGTCGGTGCGCCGGATCCGCAATACGGTGCTGTGCGGTTCGGAACTGTGGCGGTGCGCGAGAAAGTCGGCGTCGATCCGGGCGATATCGTCGGGATCGATATAGCGTCGCCAGGTGCGCAGCCTGCCGTCGAACTGCCCCGGCGCGAAGCCATAGTGGTTCTCCATCTGCCGGTCGAACTGAACGGTCAGGCTCGCCAGGTCCAGGTCGAAGATGCCGATGCCCGCCGCTTCGGTCGCCAGGCTCAGGCGCCGGCTCAGCGCACGGAGATTCTCCTGCGCCTGATGTTCCTCGGTGACGTCGCGGTTGACGCCGATCAGCCGTGTCGGTGTGCCGTCCTCCTCGCTGACCACGGCCGTGCGGAACTGCAGGACGCGGACATTGCCGTCGGGGCGAACGATCCGGGTCCGGGTGACCAGCCCCCGCTTCTCCCGGATCGCATCGCGGGTCGCCTCGGCATGGGCCTGCAGGTCGTCCGGGTGCAACAGCTTCTGCCAGGCCGGGAAATTCCCGCCGAAACTGCCGCGGGGAATGCCGTACAGCCGTTCCATCGTTTCGTCCCAGGTAATCCGCCCGGTCCGCGTGTCGATGTCATAGATGCCGATCCCGGTCGCCCGCACCGCCAGCGACAGCCGCTCCGCCATGATCCGCTGGTCCTCGGCCGCCAGGTATTGCGGTGTCAGGTCGCGCTGGATGCCGACATAATGCTGGATGCGGCCCGCAGCGTCGGTGACCGGCGACAGGCTCAGATGCAGGTGCAGCTGGCTGCCGTCCCGGCGCTGGTTCAGCACCTCGACCTGGATCGCACGGCCGTCGCGCAGCGCATCGGCCATGTCCCGCAGCGCCGGCTGGTCGTCATAGGTGCCTTGCAGGAAGCGGCAGTTCCGGCCGACCGCCTCCGCCCGGGAAAAGCCGGTCAGGCGCTCGAAAGCCGGGTTGACATACTCGATGGGGCAATCCTGCTCCGGCGGGCCGGTCAGGACGATGCCGTCGATGCAGTTTTCCACGACCTGCCGGTACAGCCGCAGGTCCTCGTCCTGGCGATGCTGAACAGTTCGTTCCACCGAGATGCCACGATAGCCGGCGTACCGGCCCTCCCGGTCGTAGCGCGGCATGCCGGTGACCTGCCGCACGGCGGGCCCGACCTCCGTCATCAGGGTGTAGCGCTGGCCGCTGAAGGGCCGGCGGGCCGCGATCAGCGCGCGGAACCGGTCCCATTTCGCGTGATCGTCCCGGTCGAGGGCGACGGTCCAGGGCTGCAGGCCCATGGCGCGGTAGGGCTGGCCCGGCTGCAGGTCGGCGGCCTTGCCCGCGATGTAGGTCAGCCGATAGTCCTTGTCGGTCTCCCAGAAGATCTCGCCGCTGGCCTCGATGAAGTCCTTCAGCTTCTGCCGCTCGTCCGCCAGCACCTGCCGCAGCTCGCGGATGGAACGCTGCTGCCGGCGATGCAGTGCCAGCGCACCGGCCAGCAGGGCCGCCAGGGCCACCGCCAGAACGGCGACCGCAGCGGCCCAGCCCTGCGGCACCAGCCAGGCGATCGCCGCGGCGCCCAGCAACCCCGCAAGGCCGCAACCGGCGACAAGGGCAAGGGCCGGCCTGCCACCCGGCAGGGCTGGATCGGCCATGCCGGCCGGCCTTTCGACTGTTTCGTCCTCGATCTGGATATCGGCGTTCATTGCAGGCTTGTCGGCTTTCCTTGCCGTTCGACTCGGTGTTCTGCCATCGGCACGGGGTCGGGCAAGGCATCGGCATGCACCGCCGAGACTGACGCCAGTATCGGCGAATTTTGCGCCCGGAACCTAAACAAGCGATGAATGCGCCCGCCGGCGCCCGGCAGGCGCGCGCGAGACGGGACCGGCAGGTCGTTGACTTCTCTCCCGGCACTATCCTTGATCGGCACCGGCCAGAGCAACTTCAGGAGCAGGACATGCCCGTCTTCCAGTCGCAGATCCTCCCCGGCAGCGAGGCCTTTGCGGAGAACCGCCGGGGCATGCTGGCGCTGGTCGATCGCATGCGCGGCCTGGAAGACCGGGCCGCTGCGGCCTCGGCCAGGGAGGCGGAACGCTTCGCCCGGCGTGGCCAGATCCTGCCGCGCGAGCGGGTCGCCCGCCTGCTGGACCATGGCGCCCCGTTCCTGCCGCTCTGCACCATGGCCGGATATATGCGCGATGTGGCGGACCCGGAGAAGACGATCCCCGGCGGCAGCCATATTGCCGGGATCGGCTTCGTCGCCGGCACGCGCTGCCTGATCCTGGCGACCGATTCGGGCATTGCCGCCGGCGCCTACGGGCCGGGCAGCGGGGAGAAGGTGCTGCGCTGCCAGGAAATCGCGCTGGCCAACAGGCTGCCCTTCATCCACCTGGTGGAGAGCGCCGGGGCGAACCTGCTGCGCTACCGGGTCGAGGGCTTCGTCACCGGCGGGGCGCTGTTCGGCAACCTGGCGCGTCTCAGCGCGGCGGGCATCCCCGTCATCACGGTGCTGCACGGCTCCTCCACCGCCGGCGGCGCCTACATGCCCGGGCTCAGCGACTATGTCGTGGCGGTGCGCGGCCGGGCCAAGGCCTTCCTGGCCGGGCCGCCGCTCCTGAAGGCCGCCACGGGCGAGATCGCCACGGACGAGGAACTGGGCGGCGCGGAGATGCATGCCACGATTTCCGGCCTGGCGGAGTATGTCGCCGAGGACGATACCGACGGCGTGCGGATCGGCCGCGAGGTGGTGGCCCGCCTGGGCTGGAACCGCCACTGCCCGGCCCTGGCCAGCCTGCCGTCGGGACGGCCGCCGAAATACGACCCCGACGAGATCGCGGGCGTGGTCCCGCTGGACTATCGCAAGCCCTATGACGTGCGCGAGGTGATCGCCCGGATCGTGGACGGCTCCGACATGCTGGACTTCAAGGGCCGCTACGGGCCGCAGACGATCTGCGTGCAGGGCGAGGTGCATGGCATGCCGGTCGGGTTCATCGGCAATAACGGGCCGATCGACCCGAACGGCGCCACCAAGGCGGCGCAGTTCATCCAGCTGCTCTGCCAGTCCGACACGCCGATCGTCTTCCTGCAGAACACCACCGGGTACATGGTCGGCCGTGCCTACGAGGAAGGCGGCATGATCAAGCATGGCTCAAAGATGATCCAGGCGGTCGCCAATGCCTCGGCGCCGAAGCTGACCTTCATGATCGGCGCCAGTTTCGGCGCCGGCAATTACGGCATGTGCGGCCGCGCCTACGACCCGCGCTTCCTGGTGACCTGGCCGAACGCGATGACCGGGGTGATGGGGCCGGAACAGGCCGCGACGGTGATGTCGATCGTCGCCCGCGGCAGCGCGGAGCGCCGCGGCGTGGCGGTGGACGAGGCCGCGCTGGCGGCGCAGGAGGCGAAGATCATCGAGACCTTCGGCTCGCAGGCCGATGCGTTCTATACCTCAGGCATGCTGCTGGACGACGGCATGATCGACCCGCGGGAGACCCGCACGGTGCTCGGCTTCCTGCTGGCGACCACGCGGGAGGCCCGCGCACGGCAGGTGTTTCCGAACAGCTTCGGCGTGGCGCGGATGTAGGGCCGCGGCGATGCAGACCGACAGAGACAGCCAATCCGGGGGAAGCCGACCATGAGCGACAGATTGCCCGATTGCACCGCCCTGGCGCTGGAGCGCCGGGGATCCGTGCTGCATGTCACCCTGAACCGGCCGGACACCCGCAACGCCATGGACGGCACGATGGTGGCGGAACTGCTCGCCGTCACCCAGGCGGTGCGCGGCGACCGCGCCCTGCGGACCCTGGTGCTGCGCGGTGCCGGCGGCACGTTCTGCGCCGGCGGCGACATCAAGGGGTTCAAGTCCAGCATGCAGGCCTCGGTGCCGGAACCCGGCGCGCCGGACCCGGTGGTGCGGCAGAACCGGGAGTTCGGCGATTTCCTGATCGCGCTGAACGAGCTGCCGCAGACCGTGGTGATGGTGGTGGAGGGCGCGGCCTTCGGCGGCGGGTTGGGCCTGGTCTGCGTCAGCGACATCGCCATCGCGGCCGCCGACACGCGGTTCGCCCTGTCGGAAACCGGCCTGGGCCTGCCGCCGGCGCAGATCGCGCCCTTCGTGGTGCAGCGTATCGGGCTGACCCAGGCGCGGCGGCTGATGATGTCCGGCGCCCGCTTCGACGGCGCCCGGGCGCTTGCCCTGGGGCTGGTGCACGAAGTGGAAGCCGACCCGGCGGCGCTGAATGTCACCCTGGCGCGGGTGTTGAACCAGATCGGCCGTTGCGCGCCCGGCGCCAATGCCGCGACGAAGGAGATCCTGTTCGCCGCCCAGCGGCAGGACCTGCCCGATGTGCTGGACATGGCGGCCCTGCATTTCGCCGCCTGCATGCGGGGGCCGGAGGGCCGCGAGGGGGTGGCCGCCTTCCTGGAGAAGCGGCCGGCGCAATGGGTGGAGAAGGTGGGCTGACCCGGATGGCAGCATTCAGCAAGATCCTGGTCGCGAACCGGGGGGAGATCGCCTGCCGCATCCTGCGCAGCGCAGCCGCGCAGGGCTATGCCACGGTCGCCATCTATTCGGACGCGGATGAAGGCGCGCCCCATGTTGCCCTGGCCGACGAGGCCGTGGCGCTGGGCGACCCGGCGCCGGGCGAATCCTACCTGTCGATCGGGAAGATCGTCGCCGCGGCCCGCGCGACCGGTGCCGATGCGCTGCATCCCGGCTATGGCTTCCTGTCGGAGAATGCCGCGCTGGCGGAGGCCTGCGCCGCCGCCGGCATCGGCTTCATCGGCCCCTCGCCCGAGGCGATCCGCGCGATGGGCGACAAGGCGGTGGCCAAGCGGCGGATGATCGCCGCCGGCGTGCCCTGCGTGCCGGGCTATCAGGGCGAGGACCAGGACGATGCCGCCTTCGCCGGGGCGGCGGCGGAGATCGGCTATCCGGTGATGGTGAAGGCCGCGTCCGGCGGCGGCGGGCGCGGCATGCGCCGGGTGGAGGCCGCCGGCGGCCTGGCCCCGGCCCTGGCCTCGGCCCGCAGCGAGGCGCAATCGGCCTTCGGCGACGGCACCCTGCTGCTGGAAAAGGCGGTGGACGGCGCGCGCCACGTGGAGATCCAGGTGTTCGGCGACAGCCATGGCGCCGTGGTCCATCTGGGGGAGCGCGACTGCTCGGTGCAGCGCCGCCACCAGAAGGTCGTGGAGGAGGCCCCCGCGCCCGGCATGGGCCAGGCCCTGCGCGACGCCATGGGGGAGGCGGCGGTGAAGGCGGCGCAGGCGATCGCCTATTGCGGCGCCGGCACCGTGGAATTCCTGCTGGCGCCGGACGGCGCGTTCTACTTCCTTGAGATGAACACCCGCCTGCAGGTCGAGCATCCGGTGACCGAGATGATCACCGGCCAGGACCTCGTCGCCTGGCAGATCGCGGTGGCGGAGGGCGCCCCCCTGCCGCTGGCGCAGGCGGCGATCCGCCTGGACGGCCACGCCATCGAGGTGCGGCTCTATGCGGAGGATCCGGCGCAGGGCTTCGTTCCGGCGAGCGGCCCGGTGCTGGTCTGGCAGCCGCCTGCCGGCGAGGGCATTCGGGTCGATGCCGGGATCGCAGGCGGCGGCGCCGTCTCGCCGCACTACGACCCGATGGTGGCGAAGATCGTCGCCCATGGCCCGGACCGCGCAACCGCGCTGCGCCGCCTGGTCACGGCCCTGCGCCGGACGGTGCTGCTGGGCCTGGCGCATAACCGCGACTTCCTGCTGTCGGTGCTGCAGCACCCGGCCTTTGCCGCCGGCGGGGTGTCGACCGGCTTCCTGCAGGACCATGGCCTGCTGGCGGTGCAGGCGCCGCCGCCGGCAGACGAGTCCTGGGCCCTGGCCGCGCTGCTGTTCCACCTGCGCCGGGCCGAGAGCTATCGCGGTCCTGGCGGCAGGCCGCAGGGCGAGGGCGGCCCCTCCGGCGGCCGGATATCCGGCGGCCTGGCCGCGCCGCTGCTGCTGGAAGCGGCGGGCGAGACCCGCGAGATCCATGTCCGCAGGCAGGGGCGCCGCCACCTCGTGGCGGTGGGCGAACATATCCTGGTCCTGGAACAGGCCGCGCAGGCGCCGGACGGGATCCGGGTCGACGTCACCCTGGATGGCATCAGGCGCCACGTCGCCCATGCCTTCGACGCCGATGGCCGCCTGCATCTGGCCGGCGGCGACGCGATGCATGCCTTCGTCGATACCCTGCTGCAGCCGCGCTCCGCCCTGGCCGCGGGCAGCGACGGAACCGTGCGGGCGCCGATGCATGGCAAGGTGACGGTTCTGGAGGTCGCGGTCGGCGACCGGGTCGCGGCCGGGCAGCGCCTGCTTGGCCTGGAGGCGATGAAGATGGAGCATGGGGTGACGGCGCCGCTGGCGGGCCGGGTTGCCGAGATCGCGGTGGGCGCCGGCGCACAGGTCGCGGCGGAAGCGATCCTGCTCCGGCTGGAACCGGAGGCGGAGGCCGAAGCAGGCTGACCGGCAACCGGCCGGGAGACGGGTGGCACAACGCGGACAGACGTCGCAGCGCTTCGGCCGTGCGGCGGGAGGATGGCTATGCCGGACGAAACGACAGCGGGTGCCGGGCCCGCATCGGGGGAGCATGCAGGCCGGGCCGGCGGGCGCCGGGACCGGGTCGTCATCGGCGGCGCGGCGGGCATGTGGGGCGATGCGACCCATGCCACCGGGCAGCTGCTGGCGACCGGCCGGCTGGACTACCTGATCTACGAGTGCCTGGCCGAGATCACCATGGCGATCCTGACCCGCGCAAAGCAGCGGGGGGCGGAGCTGGGCTATGCGACCGACATCGTCAGCCCGATCCTGCGGGACGCCCTGCCGGAGATCCATCGCCAGGGCATCAAGGTGATCACCAATGCCGGCGGGGTGAACCCGCAGGCCTGTGCCGAGGCGCTGCGCGGCATCGCCCATGAGCTGGACCTGCCGCTGCGGATCGCCACGGTGGAGGGCGACGACCTGATGCCGCAGCTGGGCGAGCTGCGCGCCATGGGGCTGGCGGACATGGCGCGGGGCAGTCCCGTGCCGGAGCGGCCGATCAGCATGAACGCCTATCTGGGCGCGATGCCGATCGCGGATGCGCTGGCGGCCGGCGCGGATGTCGTGATCACCGGGCGCTGCGTGGATTCCGCCCTGGTCCTGGGACCGCTGGTGCATGAGTTCGGCTGGTCGGCGGCGGATTTCGATCGCCTGGCGCAGGGCAGCCTGGCCGGCCACCTGCTGGAATGCAGCACCCAGGTCACCGGCGGCCTGCTGACCGACTGGCAGGATGTCGGCAGCTGGGTCGACATGGGCTTCCCGATCGGCGAATGCCATGAAGATGGCAGCTTCGTCATCACCAAGCCGGACGGCAGCGACGGCATCGTCAGCGCCGAATCGGTGACCGAACAGATCCTCTACGAGATCGGCGACCCGCGCCGCTACATGCTGCCGGACGTGGTCTGCGACTTCTCCGGGGTCGAGGTGTCGGAGGTCGGGCCGGACCGGGTACAGGTGACGGGCGCGCGCGGCCTGCCGCCGCCGCCGACCCTGAAGGCCTGCGCGCTGGAACAGGACGGCTTTCGCCTGACGGCCATGCTGATGGTCGGCGGCCGCGATGCGGCGCTGCGGGCGGAGCGGGCGGGCGCGGCGATCCTGGACCGTGCGCGGCGGATCCTGTCGGGCTACAACCTCGCGGATTTCCGGCAGACCGACATCGAGGCGCTGGGCGCGGAAGCGACCTACGGTCCGCATGCCCGCACCCGCGACAGCCGCGAGGTCGTGCTGAAGGTCGCCGCCCATCACGACGACCGGGTCGCGCTCGACATCCTGGCGCGGGAGCTCCCGTCGATCGGCATGTCCATGGCGCAGGGGGTGACCGCAGGGGGCAGCGGCCGTGCCCGGCCCACGCCGTTCATCCGCCTGCACTCCTTCCTGGTGCCGCGCCACATGGCGACCCCGCGCATCCTGCTGGACGGGACCGAGGTCACCGGCCGGGAACCGCCCGCCGACCTGTACCAGGAGCCGGCACCGTCGCAGGATCCCGGCATTGCGCCCGCCCCGCCCCAGGACGGCGGGACGGCGACCGTGCCGCTGCTGGCGCTGGCCTATGGCCGGTCCGGCGACAAGGGGGATCAGTCCAACATCGGCATCGTCGCGCGGCATCCGGATTTCCTGCCGGTGATCGCGCGCGAGGTGACGGCCGATGCGGTGCGCGGCTTCCTGGGGCATCTGGTCGCCGGGCCGGCGGCCCGCTACAGCCTGCCCGGCCTGCTGGCGTTCAATTTCGTGCTGCAGGACGCCCTGGGCGGCGGCGGCACCGCGTCGCTGCGCTACGACCCGCAGGGCAAGGGGATGGCGCAGATGCTGCTGGAAATGCCGGTGACGATCCCTGCCGGAATGGCCCGGCATCCGGCCCTGAAGCAGGTGGCGCTTCTGGCCTAGGAACGGTCCTGGCCGGGCCCGCCATCGCCGGGTGCGGTGTCCGGCGGTTGCGGAATGTCGGGCATCGGCGGCGGCTCGCCCCAGTTCTCCTCGTCCTCGCTCTCGCCCTCGCCGCGGGGGTCCAGCTGGAACACCGCCGGCGAGGTGCGCGGCACATAGACGAAGTTCTCCTTCTGCGCCTCGGTCGGCGGCGGGCGCATGCGCATGCGGATGATCGTGAAGACCGCCAGCAGGGCGAAGGACAGGCCGGTGAAGGCGAACAGCAGGGTCGCGGAATGGCCGATCTCCATCACGAAGGCCGCGACGGTCGGCCCGATCGTCGCGCCGATGCCCCAGAGCAGCAGCAGCCCGCCGGACAGCACGACCGAATTGCCGGGTTCGGCATGGTCGTTGGCATGGGCGATCGCCATGGAATAGACCGGCAGGGCGGTGGCGCCGTAGAGGAAGGCGATCGCAGCCAGCGCGACGAAGGGCAGGGCCGACAGCACCGTCAGGCCCAGGCTGGCAATCGCCGCGCCGATGCAGATCGCCACGATCACCAGCCGCCGGTCGCGCCGGTCGGACAGCCAGCCCAGCGGCCAGAGCGACACCGCGCCGCCGATCACCGCGGCGCTGACGAAACTGGCGACGTTGGTGTCGCTGAGGCCGAGCGCCTGCGGGTAGAGCGGCGACAGCGACCAGAAGGCGCCGTTCGACAGGCCGGTGCCGAACACCGCCACGGCGGCAACGGGGCTGTTGTGCACCAGCCGGCGCAATTGCAGGGTGGTGGTGGCGGGAATCTCCGGTGCCGGCGACCGGGTCAGCGCCACCGGGATGGCGGAAATCGTGACGAAGATCGCCACCAGGATGAACAGTTCCGGTCCCGCCGGATCGCCCAGGCCCAGCATCTGCTGGCCGATCACCGCGACCAGCAGGTTAAGCCCGGTATAGGTCGACAGGATGGTGCCCCGATTGCTGTTGTCGGCCCGCTCGTTCAGCCAGCTCTCGATCACCATGGAGATGCCGGCATAGCAGAAGCCGGTGATGATGCGCAGGAGGATCCAGACCTCGCCCGACAGGATGATGCCCTGCAGGAGGGGCGTCACCGTCGCCAGTGCGGTAAAGGCGGTGAAGGCGCGGATATGGCCGACCCGGGCGATCACCAGCGGCACCATGAAGCAGCCCAGGGTCAGGCCGCCGAAATAGGCGGTGCCCAGGAAACCCACCAGGATCTCGCTCAGCCCCAGCTTGACCGCCGAGACCGGTGTCAGGATGGTCAGCAGGCCATAGCCGGTCAGCACCAGTGCGATGCTGACGAACAGGGCTGCGATCGGGGCAAAGCTCTTGGACATGGTCAATCCGTGACAGGGGCCGCGTCAGCGGCGGAAGCTGCAGCCCACAGCGCAGGATCGCTGTAGGCCGGGCCGCGATCAAGGGCAAGGGGGCGGGCGGTGCCTTGAACTGGCGCGCGATTTGCTGCAAAGCGGCGCGGTGAACCCGTGGGAGGGATGGCGATGCGCATCGGTGTGCCGACGGAGATCAAGAATCACGAATATCGGGTCGGCCTGGCGCCGACCAGCGTGCGGGAACTGCTGCATCACGGCCATACGGTCGCCGTTCAGGCGGGGGCGGGGATCGGCATCGGCGTGTCCGACGACGACTACCGCACCACTGGTGCGGAGGTCCTGGACAATGCCCAGGCGGTCTTCGCCGAGGCCGAGATGATCGTGAAGGTGAAGGAGCCGCAGCCGTCGGAATGCGCCATGCTGCGGCCCGGCCAGGTGCTGTTCACCTACCTGCACCTGGCGCCGGACCCGGTCCAGACCAGGGGCCTGCTGGACTCGGGCGTGATCGCGATCGCCTACGAGACGGTGACCGATGCGCAGGGCGGCCTGCCGCTGCTGGCACCGATGAGCGAGGTGGCGGGCCGCATGGCGCCGCAGGCCGGCGCCCATTGCCTGGAGAAGGCCTCCGGCGGGCGCGGCGTCCTGCTGGCCGGCGTGCCCGGTGTCGGGGCGGGGCGCGTCCTGGTGATCGGCGGCGGGGTGGCGGGCATCAATGCCGCCCGCGTGGCCGTCGGCATGGGCGCGGAAGTCACCATCCTGGAGCGCAATGTCGCGCGCATCCGGCACCTGGACGATTATTTCAACGGCCGCGTGCGGGTGCTCTATTCCACCGTCGATACCCTGGAGCGCCTGGTGCCCAGCGCCGACCTGGTGATCGGCGCCGTCCTGGTGCCCGGTGCCGCGGCGCCCAAGCTGATCACCCGCGCCATGCTGAAGACCATGCCCGACGGCGCGGTCGTGGTGGACATCGCCATCGACCAGGGCGGCTGCATGGAAACCTCGCGCCCGACCACCCATGCCGACCCGACCTATATCGAGGAGGGCATCGTGCATTACTGCGTGGCCAACATGCCCGGCGCCGTGGCGCGCACCTCGACCTTCGCGCTGAACAACGCAACCCTGCCCTTCGTGCTGGCGCTGGCGGACAAGGGCTGGCGCCGCGCCCTGGCGGAAGACCGGCACCTGCGCAACGGGCTGAACGTGCATGGCGGCCGGCTGACCTACCGGGCGGTGGCCGATGCCCTGGCGCTTCCCTTCACCCCCGCGGAGCAGGCGCTGGAGATCTCGTACTGAAGGGCTTGTCCCACCTGGTGTCCGGTTCAGCGAGGGGAGCATTCGGGAACGCCCTCGAGCGCCTGAATATTCCGTCATGGGCGGACTTGTTCCACGGCTGTCCGGTTGAGCATGGCCGGCATTCGCTCAAGGCCGCGACTTTGCCGGGCTTGCGGGGTCAAGCGTTGACGCTGGACCGGATGTCCTTGCGTTCCCCCAATCGTCACCACCGCGCTCGTCGCGGTGGTCCATGGTGCCGCCAGGTTCAATAATGGCCTGATCTTATTGAGCTGCGGCGCGATGGGTTGCCGGGCATCGCCCGGCGACCGGGACAAGCCCGCGCATGACGAAGCTATAAAACGCATGAGGCCGGAGAACGGCACT
>JAVJON010000038.1:0-52951 GCA_040216765.1 Sneathiellaceae bacterium
CGGCCTCATGCGTTTTATAGCTTCGTCATGCGCGGGCTTGTCCCGGTCGCCGGGCGATGCCCGGCAACCCATCGCGCCGCAGCTCAATAAGATCAGGCCATTATCGAACCTGGCGGCACCATGGACCACCGCGACGAGCGCGGTGGTGACGATTGGGGGAACGCCAGGACATCCGTGTCCACCGTCAACGCTTGACCCCGCAAGCCCAGTAAAGTCGCGGCCTTGAGCGAATGCCGGCCATGCTCAACCGGACAGCAGTGGGCCTGTCCCGGCGGTCCATTTCGAGGCCAACCTCAATCGATTGAGGGTGCGGCCCGATGGACCCGCGGGACGAGCCCGCGGGTGACGATGGCGGGGGCGGGAGGGTCTCGCCGCCCCTTACGCCACCCCTTGCGTCATCACCGCGGTGAGGCGGCGGGCGAAGGCGGCGGGGTCGGGGAGGCTTTCGCCCTCCAGGATGCGGGCCTGGTCCAGCAGCAGGTGGGCGGCATCCTCCAGCGCCTCGGCACCGCCCGCCTCGCCGGCGCGGTCGGCCAGGCGGCGGATCAGCGGATGGCCCGGATTGATCTCCAGGATCCGCGCCGGCGCCTCGTCCAGCCGCTGGTGCTGCTTCAGCATCCGCGCCAGGTGCATGTCCAGATCGGCATCGCCGGCCACCAGGCAGACCGCGCTGTCGGTCAGGCGGTCGGTCTCGCGCACATCCTTCACCGCTTCGCCCAGGCTCTGCTTAAGGGCGGCGATCAGGGTGCCGAGCGCCGCGCCCTCGACCTTTTCCGCCTTGGCCTCGTCCTCGCCGGCAGCGTCGGCCGTCTTGCCCTTGATGGCGCCGAGATCGGCATTGCCGCGGGTGATCGAGCGGAACGGCTTGCCGTCGAAATCGGGCACCGAGTTCTGCCAGAAATCGTCAACCGCGTCGGTCAGCAGCAGCACGTCGACCCCCTTCGCGCGGAAGCCCTCGAGCTGCGGGCTGCGGCGCAGTGCCTCCAGGCTCTCGCCGGAGATCGTGTAGATCGCCTCCTGCCCCTCCTTCATGCCGGCCACATAGTCGGCCAGCGAGATCAGCCCGTCATGCTCGCTTGACTGGAAGCGGGCCAGCTTCAGCAGGCTGTCGCGCGCCTCGCGGTCCTCGTAGAGGCCCTCCTTCAGGACCGGGCCGAAGGAATCCCAGAACTCGGCATAGGCATCGGGCTCCTTCTCCGCCTTGCGCTCCAGCTCGCGCAGCACGCGCTTCTGCAGGGTGGAGCGGATCTTCGCCACCAGCGGGTTGTTCTGCAGCATCTCGCGGCTGACGTTCAGCGGCAGGTCGGCGGAATCCACCACCCCGCGCAGGAAGCGCAGCCAGGGCGGCACCAGCCCCTCGCAATCGTCGGTGATGAAGACCCGGCGCACGAACAGCTTCACGCCATGGCGGCGGTCCGGGTCGAACAGGTCGAAGGGCCGGCGCGACGGCACGAACAGCAGCAGGGTGAAGTCCAGCTTGCCCTCCACATGGGCATGCACGGTCAGCCAGGGATCGTCGAAGGCGCGGCCGACATGGTGGTAGAACTCGCGGTACTGCTCCTCGCCGATTTCCGACTTCGGCCGGGTCCAGAGCGCGCCGGCGGCATTGACCTGCTCCTCGCGTCCCTCCTCCTCCTCGCCCTTGGCCGGGTCGACCAGGATCACCGGCAGGCTGATATGGTCGGAATAGGTCTTGATCACCGTGCGCAGCCGCGTGGGCTCCAGGAACTCCTTCTGCGCCTTGGCGATATGCAGCTGGATGCTGGTGCCGCGGGGCAGATCCTCCGCCTCGCCGATGGTGTAGCTGCCGGTGCCCTCGGATTCCCAGCGCCAGCCCTGCGCATCGCCGGCCTTGCGGGAGGTCACCGTGACCTTGTCCGCGACCATGAAGGCGGAATAGAAGCCGACGCCGAACTGCCCGATCAGCTGGCCGGCCTCGGTCGACTTCGTGCCCGCCTTGCCCTTGTCGTCCGCCTGCTTGCCGGCCGCCTGGGCCGCCTTCGCGGCCTCTTCCAGCTGGCGGGAGAAGGCCTCGGTGCCGGAGCGCGCGATGGTCCCCAGGTTCTCGACCAGGTCGTCGCGGTTCATGCCGATGCCGTTGTCGGAAATCGTCAGGGTGCCGGCCTTCGCATCCGGCACGATCCGCACCCGCAGCTCGCTGTCCTCGGCCAGCAGGTCGCCCTGGGTCAGCGCGGCATAGCGCAGCTTGTCGCAGGCGTCCGAGGCATTGGAGATCAGCTCCCGCAGGAAGATCTCCTTCTCGCTGTACAGGGAATGGGTGACGATGTGCAGCAGCTTCGCCACTTCAGCCTGGAACTGCATCGTCTGGTCGGTCATGGGGATTGGGCCCTTCTTTCTGCCTGTCCGGGAATAGCGGAACCGACATAGGCATTTGCGGCCGCGGCATCAAGGCTGTCGGGCCGGAAGCGGCGCAGGCAGAAGAACGCCGCGGCAGCCAGGGCCGCCGCGGCGCGAAGGTCAGGAGGGGTTGTCGTCTACGCAGATCGCAAATTGGGGGGACACGGAGCGCGAACCCGACCCATCGGGGGGGGACCACGGACGGAGGGGGGGATACGTCCGAATGCTGGGCCGAACCGCGCTCCGTGTCTTGCCTATGAATATCTGGGCGGTTTGCGGCGGGCGTTGGTCGGAAATAAGGCAAGATCTGGGCATTTTCCGCGGGGCCTGCACAATTCCGACTGCTGCATTGTTTGACCGGCGGTCCGGCCGCGACTAGCTTCCCGCCAGCCCACCCCAGGCCCTCGGAGGCGCGCCGGTTGAGCCTGTTCATCGCCAAACGCTTCGCGACCCTGGTGCTGACCCTGGTCTTCACCTCGGCCATCGTCTTCACGGTGATGGAGATCCTGCCCGGCGACCCGGCCCTTTTGATCCTGGGCATCGACGCGCCGGCGGAAGCGGTGGCCAGCCTGCGCAGCCAGCTCGGCCTCGACCGCCCGCCGGTGGAGCGCTACCTGGCCTGGCTGGGCGGCATCGCCGCCGGCGAGTTCGGCCAGAGCTATACCTACCAGGTGCCGGTCTGGGACCTGATCGGCGACCGGCTGGCGATCACCCTGCCGCTCACCCTGTTCGCCATGGTCCTGGCAATCCTGGCCGCCCTGGCGATGGGCATCTATGCCGCCGCGCGCCACAACCGCGCCGGCGACCTGGCGGTGATGACGGTGAGCCAGGTCGGCATCTCGATCCCCAATTTCTGGCTCGGCATCCTGTTGATTTCCGCCTTCGCCGTGGGGCTGGGCTGGTTCTCCGCCGGCGGCTTCCCGGGCTGGGGCGCCGGCATCGGCCCGGCGCTGCAGGCGCTGCTGCTGCCCGCGATCTCGCTGGCCGTGGTGCAGGCGGCGATCCTGGCGCGGGTCACCCGGTCGGCGATGCTGGAGGTGATGCGCGAGGATTTCGTGCGCACCGCCCGTGCCAAGGGGCTCAGCCGCCGCGCCGTGCTGTGGCGCCATGTGGTGCGCAACGCGCTGATCCCGGTGATCACCATCACCGGCCTGCAGTTCGGCTTCCTGCTGACCGGCGCCATCGTGGTGGAGCAGGTGTTCAACCTGCCGGGCCTGGGCCGCCTGGTGTTCAGCGCGATCAGCGACCGGGATGTCGAGGTGGTGAAGAACTGCGTGATGCTGGTCGCCTTCCTGGTGATCGCCATCAACTTCGCGGTGGACATGCTCTATGCCGCCATCGACCCGCGCCTGAAGGCCGCCGATGCCTGAGGGCCGGCATGGCTGAGGCGGTGGCCGCGACGCGGCCCGGGGCGGCGGCCAGGCGGGCCTGGCTGGCCCGCGCGCTGCGCCATCCCAGCTTCGTCGCCGGCGGCATCCTGACCCTGCTGCTGGTCGGGGTGGCCCTGCTGTCCCTGGTCTGGACCCCCTACGAGCCCACCTCCATGGACTTGAAGGCGCGCTATGCGCCGGTGTCCTGGAGCCACCTGCTGGGCACCGACCGGTTCGGCCGCGACGTGCTGTCCAACATCATGGCCGGCGCCCAGCTGTCGATCGCGGTGGGGGTGGTGGCGGTGCTGATCGGCGTCACCCTGGGCAGCGCCCTGGGGCTGTGGGCCGCCGCCCGCAAGGGCTGGGTGGAGGAGCTGGTGATGCGCTTCTCCGACTTCGCCTTCGCCTTCCCGGCGATCCTGTCGGCGATCATGATCACGGTCATCCTGGGGCCGGGCGCGGTGAACTCGATCCTTGCCATCGGCATCTTCAACATCCCGGTCTTCGCCCGTCTCACCCGGGCGGCGGCCAACAGCGTCTGGACCCGGGAATTCGTGCTGGCCGCGCGCGCCGCCGGCAAGGGCGGCTTCCGCATCACCGTGGAGCATGTGCTGCCCAACATCCTGTCGGTGATCCTGGTGCAGGCCACCATCCAGTTCGCCATCGCGATCCTGGCGGAGGCGGCGCTGAGCTATCTGGGGATCGGCAGCCAGCCGCCGCAGCCCAGCTGGGGCCGCATGCTGAACGAGGCGCAGCTGCAGATGTACAAGAATGCCTGGCTGGCGATCTATCCGGGCATCGCCATCGCCGTCTCGGTGCTGGGGCTGAACCTGCTCGGCGACGGCCTGCGCGACCTCACCGATCCGCGCCTGGTGCGCCAGAGATGAACGCAGCGATGAGCGACGATGCCCCCCTCCTGGCGGTGCAGGACCTGACGGTGACCCTGCGCACCCCGCGCGGGCCGGCGCCCGCGGTGCGCGGGCTGGACTTCGCCCTGCGGCGCGGCGAGAAGCTTGGCATCGTCGGCGAGTCCGGCTGTGGCAAGTCGATGACGGCGCTGGCATTGATGGGCCTGCTGCCGGACGGGGCGGCGGTGACCGGGCGCATCGGCCTGGAGGGGCAGGACCTGCTGGCCCTGCCGGAGGCGGCGCTGTGCCGGATCCGCGGCAACCGCATCGGCATGATCTTCCAGGAGCCGATGACCTCCCTGAACCCGCTGCACCGGATCGGCCGCCAGGTGGCGGAGCCCCTCCGCCTGCATCGCGGGCTGGATGCCGGCGCGGCACGCGCGCGCGCCATCGAACTGCTGGACCGGGTCGGCATTCCGGATGCCGCACGGCGCGCCGATGCCTATCCGCACGAGCTCAGCGGCGGCCAGCGCCAGCGGGCGATGATCGCGCTGGCGCTGAGCTGCGACCCCGCGGTGCTGATCGCCGACGAGCCGACCACCGCGCTGGACGTCACCATCCAGGGACAGATCCTGGACCTGATCGAGGACCTGGTGGAGGAGCGCGGCATGGCGCTGATCCTGATCTCGCACGACCTGGGAGTGATCGGCGAGGTCGTCGACCGGGTGATGGTGATGTATGGCGGCATGGCGGTGGAGCGCGGGCCGGTCGATGCGGTGTTCGACCGCCTGACCCACCCCTATTCCCAGGGCCTGTTCGCCGCCCTGCCGAAGCTGCGCCAGGACCGCGGCGCGGCGGCGCGGCTGCGGACGATCCCCGGCCGGGTGCCGGAGCTGGCGGACCTGCCGGCCGGCTGCCCCTTCACGCCGCGCTGCCCGATCGCCGAGGAGCGCTGCGGTGTCGTCCCGCCGCCGGTCGTCACAGTGCAGGCCGGTCACGAGGCCGTCTGTCACCGGGTGGAGCGCGCGCTGGAAGGCGTTTTCGGCCCCGGGGTGCGGTCATGACGGGGGTCCGGTCATGACGGGGGCGCGGTTATGACGGGGGCCGCGGGGCCGGCGATCGGCGCGCCGGTGATCCGGGCGGAAGGGCTGACCCGCCACTACCGCCTGCCGCGGGAAAGCCTGTTCCGCCCCGGCGCCGTGTCGCACGCCCTGAACGGCGTCGACCTGCTGGTGCGGCCGGGCGAGAGCCTGGGCATCGTCGGCGAATCCGGTTGCGGCAAGTCCACCCTGGCCCGCCTGGTGATGGCGATCGACCGGCCCACCGCCGGCCGGGTCGAGGTGCTGGGCAAGGACCTGCAGGCGCTGGATCCGGCCGCATTGCGGGCGCATCGCCGGCAGTTCCAGATGGTCTTCCAGGACCCCTATGGCTCGCTCGACCCGCGCCAGAAGGTGCGCCGCATCGTCGCCGAGCCGCTGGACGCGGTGCCCGGCGAGGAGCGGCGCGGCGCGGCGCGCGAGAAGACGGTGGCCGAGGTGCTGGAGGCGGTCGGCCTGCGCCGCACCGACATGGACAAGTACCCGCACGAATTCTCCGGCGGCCAGCGCCAGCGCATCGCCATCGCCCGCGCGCTGGTCACCCGGCCGGCGCTGATCGTGGCGGACGAGCCGGTCTCCGCGCTCGACGTGTCGGTGCAGGCGCAGGTGCTGAACCTGCTGCTGGACCTGCAGGCGGAGTTCGGCCTGACCTACCTCTTGATCAGCCACGACCTGGCGGTGGTGGATTATGTCTGCCCGAAGGTGGCGGTGATGTATCTGGGCCGGGTGGTGGAATATGCCGCCGCCGCCGACATCTTCGGCCGCCCGGCGCATCCCTATACCCAGGCGCTGCTGGCCGCGGTGCCGCGGCGCGCGCCGCGACCGGTGTCCGGGCCGCGGCGCAGGCGCGCCGTCCTGCAGGGCGGCGCCGGCGGCGCGATGGCGATGGCGCGCGGCTGCAGTTTCGCCGATCGCTGCCCGCGGGCGGAGCAGCGCTGCCGCGAGGAGCGGCCGGCGCTGCAGCCGGTAGCCGGCACCGGCCATGTCGCCGCCTGCCATTTCGCGGGCGAGGTGCAGGCGGCGGGGGCCGCCGGCCGGGATCAGTCCGCCGCGCTCGGCTGAGCTGCCTCGCCCCAGCGCAGCCTGTCGGCCGGCAGTTCCAGGGTGCAGCGAAAGCCCTCGGCCGTGAACTCCGTCTGGCAGGTGCCGCGCAGTTCGTAGCGCACCGCCTGCAGGATATAGCCCAGGCCGAAGCCGTGGCCGGCAGGCGCGGTCGCCGGCGGCCCGCCGCTCTCCGCCCAGGTCAGCTGCAAACGGCTGGCATCGTCCGGCTTCGGCCGCCATGTCAGGTCCACCCGCCCGCCGGGACGCGACCAGGCGCCGTACTTTACGGCGTTGGTTCCCAGTTCGTGCAGGATGAGGCCCATCGTGACCGCGCTCTGCGGGCGGACCGCGACTTTCGGGCCGTCCATCGCCAGCGCGATCGAGCCGGGCAGGACGAAGCTCCCGAGCTGCCCTGCCGCCAGGTCCTGCAGGTCGATCTCCTCCCACTCCCTGTCGGACAGCAGGTTCTGGGACTCCGCCATGGCCCGCAGGCGGCCCATCAGGATCTCGGCGAAGGCATCCACGCTGGGCGCGCGCCGCTGGGTCTGCCGCATGATCGCCTGGACGCCGGCCAGCGCGTTCTTCGCGCGGTGATTGAGCTCGGAGACCATGTTGGCCAGGCGCAATTCGCTGCGCTTGCGCTCGGTGATATCGACGAAGGTCAGCACGGCGCCGCCGATCCGCTCCTCCTGGTCGCGATAGGGCAGGATCCGCATGATGAAGACCTCCGCCTCCTGGCCGCCATCGGTCTGGACTTCGCGTTCCACCGGGATGCCGTCGCGCACCACGGCACGCACCTCGTCCTTCAGCGACAGGCTGTCGACCCGGCCCGCCAGTTCGTCCAGCGGCCGCCCGAGGTCGTGGTCGCGCAGGCGGAACAGCGCCTTCGCCTGCGGCGTGAAGTTCTTGATCAGGAAGTCCTCGTCGAGGAACAGCATCGCGATCTCGGTATTGGCGAGCAGGTTCTTCAGGTCGTTGTTGGCCCCGCTCAGCTCGTCGACCCGGCTGTTCAGCTCGGCATTGACCGTCCGCAGCTCCTCGTTGATCGACTGCAGCTCCTCCTTCGAGGTCTCCAGCTCCTCGTTGGAGGATTGCAGCTCCTCGTTGACCGACGAGAGCTCCTCGTTGGAGGAGCGCAGCTCCTCGTTGGAGGTTTCCAGCTCCTCCATCGTGGTCTGCAGCCGCTCCCGGGTGGCCTGCAGCTCGGCCTCCAGGGCACGCGCAACCTCGTCGCCCGGCGCGCGGGGCGGCAGGGCCTGGGGCTTGCGCGGTGCCGGCGCATCCTGGAACACCACGAGGTAGAGCGCCTCGCCCGGCCGCCTGCCGCGGGATCCCGGCGGCAGCGGCTCCACGATCAGGGTGAAGTGCCTCTGCTCGGGCCCGGCGCCCACCGCCAGGCCTGTCCGTTCCTCGCGCCGGCCGGTGGAAATCGCCTTGGCCACCGTGGACTTCATCTCCAGCGCCAGGCCGTCGCGCGCCATTGCAGCCAGGTTGGTGCGCGGCCGGCCGCCCGGCAGTTCCAGAAAGGCCCCGGTGCCGCCGGAAAGCTCGACGATCTCCAGATCCGCGTCGATCACGGCATAGGCCGGTGCGAAGGCGGCCAGGACCCGGTGCGCCGCGCCGCTCGCCAGCCCGTCGCCGCCCCTGTCCGCTGGCCTCGGCGCGGCCGCACGCGCGCGCCGCGCCATGCGACCCGCCGGCGTGATCGGGAAATCCGGCAGCTGCCCGGCCGCGCCGATGCGCTGGTAGAGCCGGTGACCCCGGTCGCGCTCCCGGAACAGCCTGGGCGGTTGGTTCGCGTTCTCGGCCGGGCCGAGCAGCAGGAAGCCGTCCGGGCGCAGGGCATAATGAAACACGGGCAGCAGGCGCCGCTGCAGGTCCGCGTTCATGTAGATCAGCACGTTGCGGCAGGAGATCAGGTCGATGCGCGAGAAGGGCGGGTCGCGCAGCATGTTGTGCTGCGCGAAGAGGCAGAGCTCGCGGACCTGCCGGCGGATGCAATAGGTACCGTCCTCGCTGTCGAAATGGCGTTCCAGCCGTTCGGGCGAGACATCGGCCGCGATGCTCTTCGGGTAGCGCGCCAGGCGCGCGACATGCAGGGCGTTCTCGTCGATATCGCTGCCGAAGACCCGGACGGCCGGCGGGCTGTCCATCCGCTCCACATGCTCCAGCAGCAGGATGGCGAGGCTGTAGGCCTCTTCGCCGGTGGCGCAGCCCGGCACCCAGACGCGCAGCTCGTCGTCCGCCGACCGCCTTTGCAGGAGGTCGGGGAGCGCCGCCCGCGACACCGCCTCGAAGGCCTCCGGGTCGCGGAAGAACTGCGTCACGCCGATCAGCAGGTCGCGGAACAGCAGGAGCGTCTCGTCCTTGTCCTTTTCCAGGCGGGCCAGGTAGTCGTGCAGGGAGGTCAGCCCCAGCACCTGCATCCGGCGACGGACCCGCCGGTCGACGGTGCTGGCCTTGTAGTCGCTGAAATCGTGGTCGGTGGCCAGGTGCAGCAGGTCCGCAATATGGCGCCGCTCGCCATCGCCCACCTCCTTCTCCGCAATCGCCAGCTGCCGTGGCCCCAGGAAGGCCGCGAAGGTGTCGGGGATCTCGGCGACCGGCAGTTCGCGGTCCACCAGACCGGTCCGCACGGCGCTCAGCAGCATGCTGTCATAGTCGGCGCCCGACAGGGACTGGGTGAGGGTGATCCCGCCGGCTTCCTTGACCGCCTTCAGGCCGAGGGTGCCGTCGGTGCCGGCGCCCGACAGCAGGGCGCAGCCGGCGCGCTCGCCGCATTCCGCGGCAAGCGACAGCAGGAAGGCGTCGATGCTGGTGCGCCTGGCGCCCGGGTCATGGTCCTGCAGCGGGCGCAGCAGGCCGCCGGCGATCGTCATCGTGCGGCCCGGCGCGATGACATAGACATGATCCGGCTCGACCGGCATCTCGTCGAGCACCTCGGTCACCGGCAGGTCGGTATGCTTGGACAGGATCGCCGAAAGCTCGCTGGGCCGGTCCGGCGCCATGTGCAGGACCAGCACCCAGGCGATGCCGGCATCGACCGGAATGTGCTGCACAAGGGTCTGGAACGCGCGCACGCCGCCGGCGGACGCGCCGATGCCGACGACAGGGGGCAGCGCGGGGCTGCTATGTGCAGGGCCAGCGATCAGCCTGCTCCTCCGGATGGACTGCGGGAGACTAATCGCCCTGTCGGGCCTCCGCCAGATCCGTCATGCCCGTTTAGCCCGCCAGCTGGAGATTCGGTTCCATGCCGCGAGCGGGACAGCCTGCTTGACCCTTCCGCCGCAACTGCCGACACTGTCACCGGGGTGTCATGCAGTCACGGAGAACCGGCCCGCATATGGCGGATATCGTAACCCTGGACAGCTACCGCGAGGGCGAACAGGGCAGCCAGCCGGCCTCCCAGCCGCCGCCGCAGCGCGGCCGCGGGACGGCCGGCCATGTGTTCTTCGACCGGCGCGAGTTCGACCTGATCCTGCGCCTGTACGGCGTGATGGTCGCCGCCGGCGAATGGCGCGACTATGCGATCGGGCATGATGCGGACAGCTGCACCTTCGCCGTCTATCGCCGCACCGCCGACGGCGCGCTCTATCGCATCGTGAAGACCCCGAAGCTGGCGAAGAAGCAGGGCGCCTATGCGGTGATCGGCGTCGACGGCCGGGTGCTGAAGCGCGGCAAGTCGCTGGCGCAGACCCTCGGCGTGTTCGAGCGCAAGGTGATGAAGCTGGTCGAGGCGGAGTAGGGGGTCGGGCCGGCGTCGTCCGCGGTGGCTGTCGCCGATGGCCAGGTGCCGAAGCGCGGCAGATCGCGTTCGCGCACTTCCCACCCCTGCATCATCCCCGGGCTCGTCCCGGGGACCCATCGCGCCGCCACCCTCAATCGATTGAGACTGCCCTCGGGATGGACCGCCGGGACAAGCCCGCTGCTGTCCGGTTGAGCATGGCCGGCATTCGATCAAGGCCGCGACTTTGCCGGGCTTGCGGGGCCAACCGCTGGCGCTGGACACGGATGTCCTTGCGTTCCCCCAATCGTCACCACCGCGCTCGTCGCGGTGGTCCATGGTGCCGCCAGGTTCAATAATGGCCTGATCTTATTGAGGTGCGGCGCGATGGATGCGCGGGACAAGCCCGCGCATGACGAAGCTATAAACCGCATGAGGCCGGAGAACGGCACTTAACCGGACACCGCCGGGCGCGACCCACGGCTGTCCGGTTGAGCATGGCCGGCATTCGCTCAAGGCCGCGACTTTACCGGGCTTGCGGGGTCAAGCGTTGACGCTGGACACGGAGGTCCTTGCGTTCCCCCAATCGTCACCACCGCGCTCGTCGCGGTGGTCCATGGTGCCGCCAGGTTCAATAATGGCCTGATTTTATTGAGATGCGGCGCGATGGGTTGCCGGGCATCGCCCGGCGACCGGGACAAGCCCGCGCATGACGAAGCTATAAAACGCATGAGGCCGGAGAACGGCACTTAACCGGACAGCAGTGACCTTGCGCCGGGATCCATCGTCGGCGGCGGCCGCCGGCCGGCCGCGAACCGCGCTAGAGGCCGAGCTGGCGGAGCGGCGCCTCGATCATCGCGCGCTGCGGCGGGCGGAACGGGAAGGCGCGGAAATACTCGTCCCGGGAATAGCCGGGCCGGACCCGGTGCAGCTCCGCCAGGAAGTCCTGTGCCGCGTCGCCGCGGCCGGCCATCTGGTGGCACCAGGCGGCAATCGCCAGCACGTGGTAATGGGCGTTGGGCTGGCGCACCGCGCGGGCGGACCAGTCGGCGGCCGCCTCGATCTCGCCGATGAAACCGTGCAGCACGGCCCGTGACGCCATGAAGGCGAAGGTCATCGGGTCGTAGGGGCTGAGCCGGCGCGCCCGGGCGACGCGGTCGAAGCCCTCCTCGGTATCCCCGGTGAACATCACGCTGAAGGACAGCGAGTATTGGCCCTTGGCGAAGTTCGGGTTGAGCGCGACCGACGCGCGCAGCTCCTCCACGGCGGTCTCGAACTCGCCGCGCAGCAGGAGGGCCCGCCCCAGCGCCCAATGACCGTCCGGCGCGCGCGGGTCCAGCACCAGGCTCTGCTGCGCCAGGTCATGGGCGCGGTCCAGCTCCCCCTGCCGGTCGGGCACGAGCTCGCGAAAGGCGCGCTGCCAGTGGATGAAGGACAGGGCGGCGAAGACACGCGCGGCGGCGGGGTCGAGCTCCGCCGCGCGGCGGAGATAGACTTCCGCCCGCGCTTCCTCCTCCGGGGTGAAGCGGAACAGGTGAATGCAGGCCCGCTGATAGGCGCTCCAGGCATCCAGCGAGGCGAAGGGCTGCAGCAGGGCGCGCCGGCGCTCCTTCTGCTCGATTTCCGCCTCCACCGCCGCGGTGATCAGGTCGCCGAGTTCGTCCTGCACCGCGAAGATATCCGCCAGCGGCCGGTCGAAGCGCTCGGCCCAGATCTCGCCGCCGCGGACCGCATCGGTCAGGATCGCCGTCAGGCGCAAGCGGCCGCCCGCCACCGCCAGATGACCCCGCAACAGGTAGCGCACGCCCAGGCGCCGGCCGATCTCGACCAGGTCCGGCTCGGTGGCGCGGAACTGCAGCGCGCTCGCCCGCGCCGTGACGAACAGCCAGCGGGTGCGCGCCAGGCGCACGGTGATGTCGTGGCTCAGCCCCTCGGCCAGGACCGGGGTCAGCTCGCCGCCGCCGATCGCACGGATCGGCAGGACCGCGATCGACGGGCCTTCGGGCGGGGTCAGGTCGATGTCGAAGGTCCCGCCCTCGCCTGCATCCGCCGCGGCTTCCGGTGCGGGCGCGGCACCGGCCGGCAGGCCGGACATCAGTGGCCGGGACCCTTCCCCCACCGGCCCGACGAAACGGAAGCCGCGCCGGTGAATGGTGCGGATCAGGCCCTGCCGCTGCCCGTCGTCGCCCAGCGCCCTGCGGGCCGCCTTCACGCAACTGGACAGGGCGGCCTCGGAGACGATCCGGCCCTGCCAGATCTGTGCGACCAGTTCTTCCTTGCCGACCACCCGGGCGCGGTTCTCGACAAGGTAGAGCAGCAGGTCGAACACCTTGGGCTCGACCGCAACCTCGCGGCCGCCGTCATGCAGCTCCCGCAGCGCCGGGTCGATCCTGAAGCTCCCGATCACGTAGCACATCCGTGCCATCCGCCCCCTGTCGCAGGCCAGTCCATACCGGACCGGCAAGTGGATCCCGGCTTGCGACGATTGTCTGTGACATAAGTCACGGGAACGTGCGCGTCACCCCCTGTCCACGGCCTTTCACCGCGCGCCGGTCAAGGTGGTAGGTCAAGGCCAGGGCGATGCAATGACCCAGGACCGCAGCCGGCGGCCGGGTCGCAATGGGCAGGACGATCGCCCTGTTGCCGGCAAAGGCCAGTTCGCCGGGAAACTGCTGGCGGAACCCGTCGACCAGGCCGGTGCGGCAGTTGAACAGCAGGGCGCAATGGGCAGGATCCGCCGCCTTCCAGCCCAGCCGCACCGTGCTGCCGGATTTCGTCGCCGCCGTCAGATAGGCGGGCTCCCCCCATTTCAGGCATTCCGTCAGCGGCCCGACGCCTTCCGTCGCCGCCGCAGTCTCCAGGATCAGTCGGCGCAACGCCGCCAGGTACCGCCGCGCATCCGGCGGGCAGGACGCAAACACGGCAGCAACCTCCGGCGGCACTGCGGGCAGGGCTGCCCTGCGCCGGCCCGAACGACCGGCGGCATCCCGCCGCCCCTCAGCCATCCAGAGCCTCCGCACGATAGCGGCGCAACGCGGCCATGGCGCGGTCGGTTGCCGCCCGGATCGCGGCCAGATCGACCTTCGACCCGCCCGACCGCAGATGCTCCTCCGCCGCGACACAGAGCCCGGTCAGCTCCGACAAGCCCAGGGTCCCTGCCGCCCCGGACAGGCGGTGGATGGCATCCGCGCGCTCCGGAGGCGTTGCGGCGGCCTCGATCGACTCCAGGCGGCCGGCGGCGCGGTCCAGAAAGCCGTCCAGGATGTGCCGCATGGTCTGCGGGTCGGTATGCTCCAGCGCCTCCGAAACCACCTCCAGGTCCAGCACCGCGGACGGAGGGCTTCCTGCTGCCGGCGCGACCGGCGCGGGATCCGGCCCGCGCTTCAGGTAGCGCGCCGCCGCGGCGCGCAGGTCGTGCGGCCGGAACGGCTTCGCCAGGTGGCCGTCCATCCCCGCCGCAGCAATCCTGTCCAGGGTCTCCGTCGTGATGCTGGCGGAGACGGCCAGGATCGGCACGCGGCCGGCCGCGCCGTCCAGGGCGCGGAGCCCGCGGGCGGTGGCGAACCCGTCCAGGCCCGGCATCCGCAGGTCGAGCAGGATCAGGTCGAAGCCATCGGCCGCGGCCGCGGCGATAGCCGTCTCGCCATCGCCGGCCGTGCGGACCGTCGCCCCCGCCCGTTCAAGCCCGCGCGCGGCCACCAGACGGTTCTCCTCGTTGTCGTCGACCACCAGGACCCGGAGCCCGGCAAGCCAGTCCGGCGCATCCCCGGCGGCCTGCCCGGCGCCGGGGCCGGCGCTGTCGGACAGGCAGGACACCAGCCGGTCGCGGCTGGCGGGATAGGTCTCCAACCGCACATGGTCGGGCAATTGCGCAGCCAGGTTCTTGTTGGCTGCACCCAGCGGAACGAACAGGGTCACGTTCGGACAGAGCCTCTGCGCGAAACGGCACCAGTCGCGCACGGTTGCGGCATCCCAGCCCTGCACCGGCATGACCACGAGGGCCGTCGCCACCCGCGGCAGGTCGGCCGCGCCGGGTTCGTCGATATGTTCGATGCGGCGCAGCCCGGCGCCGATCTTCACCAGGGTCGCGGCAAAGGATTGCTGCGTGCGCGATGGCGGCCCCAGCACGGCGATCTGGTCGTCGCTGTGCGGCGACACCGCGGGGCCAGGTGCCGCGACCGGGAGGGTAATGCGAAAGGCGCTGCCCTGCCCGACAACGCTGCGCAGATTGATCGCGCCACCCATCCGCTCGACAAGCTGGCGCGAAATCGTCAGTCCGAGGCCGGTGCTGCCGGCCCGGCCATCGGCCATCTCGCCGACCTGGGTGAACCGCTCGAAAACCCGTTCGCGGTCCGCCTGCGCGATGCCGATGCCGGTATCGGCAACGTCCAGGACGAGCAGGTCGCCGTCGTCCTGGCGAACCAGGTCGACATCCACATGCACCCAGCCCGACCGCGTGTAGCGAACCGCATTGCCAACCAGGTTCAGCAGGATCTGCCGCACCCGGGCCGGGTCGATCATGACGGTCTCCGGCACGTCGGAGCCGATCGTCGAGGCGATATCCAGGCCCTTCCGGTGGGCCAGCGGCGCGACGCTCTGCACCACCTCCTCGACGATCTCCTCGATCGCCGTGGCGACGGGGGCGATCCTGATCCGGCCGGCCTCGATCCGCGACAGGTCGAGGATATCCTCCACGATCCCGAGCAGCCCCTTCGACGATGTGGCGATGGCACTCAGATAGCCGCGATCGGCTCCGCCCCGCTCCGTCTCGATCATCAGGTCGGCCATGTTGATCACGGCGTTCAGCGGCGTACGGATCTCGTGGCTCATCATCGCCAGGAAGCGGCCCTTGGCCTCGTTCGCCTCTTCCGCCCGGCGGATGGCCCCTGCAAGCTGCTCGTTCTTGGCCGCAAGGTCCGCCGTCCGCGCGGCAACCCTGTCCTCCAGCTCCCGGTTCAGCACGGCCAGCTCCGACTGGGTCCTCTGGTGCCGCAGCACCTCCTGGGTCATGGCCTGGTTGCGCCGTTCCAGCTCCGCGGTGCCCGGCATCGCCAGCACCCGCGGGATCAGCGGCCAGAGGACGATCGCGGTGGCGACCGATGTCAGGGCCGTGACCAGCTTCACCACCGCCTCGATGCCATAGCTGCCGACCCACAGGGTCCAGATGCCGAGGATGTGGGTCAGGCCGCAGCAGACGATGAAGGCGCCGAACAGGAACAGCACCCAGCGGAACTCGAACTCACGCCGGCGCAGGGCGAAGACCACCAGCACCAGGGGGATGGAGAAGTAGCTCAGGGCGATCAGGGCGTCGGAACCGGCATGCGCCCAGAACAGGAACGGGTCCCATAGCAGGCAATAGCCATGGGGCATGAAGCCGCCGTCGAAGAGATAGGTCCAGATCGCGCCGCGCATCCCGCTCTCCCGCTTGTACCGAACCCGCCGGAAGGTCCGCCTAGAGGGGCCTGGCCACCAGCCGGTAGCCGAATCCGTGGACCGTCTCGATCACCGGCACGGCGCTTCCGAGGACGGCATGCATCTTGAGCCGGGTCCGGTAGACCGCCTTGTCCACCGCCCTGAGGGTGGCTTCCTCGTCGTCGCTGAGCAGGGCGATCAGCCTTTCGCGATGCACCGGCTTGCCCAGGTTCCGGATCAGGGCCTCGAGCAGGCGGAACTCGCCGTCGGTCAGGTGGATCTCCCGCCCGTCGTTGAAGACGATCCGTCGCGCCATCAGGTCGGCGGTCCAGCCCTCGAACCGGTGGACCGGTGCGGCCTGCTCGGCCGGTGCGGCGCTGCGCAGGCGGCCAATGACATTGCGCACCCGCGCCAGCAGCTCGCGCGGATGGATCGGTTTCTGCAGGAACTGGTCGGCGCCGTTCTCCAGGCCGGTCAACCGGTCGTCGCCATCGCGGCTGGACGTTGCCACGATGATGCCGGCGGATGTGGTGGAGCGGATCCGGCCGATCGCGTCCAGGGCATTCCCGTCAGGCAGCCGCAGGTCCAGCAGCACGACGTCGAACCGCGACGCGCCGAGACGCTCGTGCATCGCGGCAAGCGTCTCCGCGACCTCGGTCTGGAATCCTGCACTGACGAGGATGGCATCGTGCAGCTCGCGCACCGTCGGCTCGTCCTCGACCAGTAGTATCCGCCCCGGCTCTATCCGTCCCTGTGTCACCGTCGCGCTATCCGATCGTCCGGGGCGCCGTCGCACCCGGGCACCCGCTATTTCCGAAGGCGCCGAAATTATCTCCAATCTGGGACAAGCTCTGTACCTCTTCGGGATAACTGGCCGGTAACTTGCCGCTACGTTCAACCAAACAGTTGCCCGTCAGCCCGATGCCCCTCCACGACATATCCCAGCCAAACCGGTCATGCCCTGCACCCGGGCCCGGACCGGCCCGATGACGATGCGGACAGTGACCCGTCGCATCACCCCGCTGATGCTGCGCCGGCGCCTGCGCGCCGAGGGCGTGCTGTTCCGGGCCTACCGCTGCTGGAGCCTGGCGGCGACATGGACCCGCCTGCCCCGTCGCAAGGATCTGGCCGAGCTGGAAGAGCTGCCGTCCCGGGCCTGGATCGGGGTGGCGGAGGCCCAGGCGGCCTCGGGACTGTTCCGGTACCGGTCGCTCGGCAGCGAGATGCTGCGGTTGGGCCTGCCGGACACCATCGGCGGCTCGGTCGGCGGCGCCACCGACCCCTCGCCGTTCGGCGATCTGGACCGCGCGGCCTTTCTGGAAAGCGCTTTCCAGGAACGCATTGTCTTCAGCCGCCGACAGCTGGCGGCACCGGCTGGCGACCCGCTGCGAATCGACTGCCTTGTCCTGCCTCTGTGCGCGGAGCAGCCCGGCACCGCCATCGTCCTGTTCGCACAGGATTTCAACCACGGGCAGGACTCCCGGCGCCGCGCCGCTGAACGGCCGACCGGTCCGATCGTCGAAACAGAACGGCTTTCCCTGTCGGCCATGGACCCCGCCCACGAGCATCAATCATCCGTATGGCTGGCGCCATCGTATGCCGGCCAGCATCACTCAAGATAACCTGCCGGAGAACGACACCATGCTATTCACCAAGCATTCCCAGCGCATTGCCAAACTCGACGCGACACTGTCGGCAATCGAACGATCGCAGGCGGTGATCGAATTCGACATGGCGGGAAACATCGTCCGCGCCAACGACAACTTCCTCCAGGCGATGGGCTATACCCTGGACCAGGTCCAGGGCAGGCATCATAGCATGTTCGTCGATCCGGCCGAACGCGATGGTGCGGAATACAAGGAATTCTGGGCATCCCTGCGCCGCGGCGAATTCCAGGCGAGAGTCTTCCGGCGCCTGGGCAATGGCGGCCGCGAAATCTGGATCCAGGCGGCCTACACCCCGGTCGCCGACCGCAGCGGCAAGCCCGTCGGCGTGGTCAAGCTGGCCACGGACATCACCGCGCAGGTCCGGCAGACAACGGAAAACGTCGGCCAGATCGCGGCGATCGGCAAGTCGCAGGCGGTGATCGAGTTCGAGCTCGACGGCACCATCCTCACCGCCAACAAGAACTTCCTGGATGCCATGGGCTACGAGCTCTCGGAGATCCAGGGCCGCCATCACAGCATGTTCGTCGACCCGTCGGAGCGCGACAGCAGCGCCTACAAGGCGTTCTGGGCCTCTCTCGGCCGGGGCGAGTACCAGGCCGCGGAATATCGCCGCCTGGGCAAGGGCGACAGGGAGGTCTGGATCCAGGCCTCCTACAACCCGATCCTCGATGCCATGGGCAGGCCGTTCAAGGTCGTCAAGTTCGCCACCGACGTGACGGCGCAGAAGCTTCAGAATGCCGATTACTCGGGGCAGATCGCGGCGATCGGCAAATCCCAGGCGGTCATCGAGTTCGAACTCGACGGCACGATCCGCTGGGCCAACGAGAATTTCCTGAACGCCATGGGATACAGCCTCGACGAGGTCAGGGGACGGCATCACCGGATGTTCGTGCTGCCGGCCGAACGCGACACCGGCGCGTACGAGACCTTCTGGGCAACCCTGCGGCGCGGTGAGTTCCAGTCCGGCGAGTATTGCCGCATCGGCAATGGCGGGCGGCAGGTCTGGATCCAGGCGTCCTACAACCCGATCCTCGACTTCAATGGCAGGCCGTTCAAGGTGGTGAAGTTCGCGACCGACGTGACCGCCCAGGTGGTTGCCCGCAAGCGCGCGCAGCATGTCCAGGAACTCATGGAGACGGTTGCCGCCGGATCCGAGGAGCTCAGCGCCTCGGTCGGCGAGATCGCGACCAAGATGGTCCAGTCCAAGGACACCACCTCGGAAGCGTTCCAACTGGTGATGGCGGCCCACGAGGCGACGGCCAAGCTGTCGGCGGCAACCCAGGCGATGGGGGGCATCGTCGAGGCGATCAACAACATCACCGGCCAGATCAACCTGCTGGCGCTGAACGCGAGCATCGAATCCGCCCGCGCCGGCGATGCCGGCAAGGGGTTCGCCGTGGTCGCCAACGAGGTGAAGACCCTCGCCAACCAGGCCCGCGGCGCAACCGAGCAGATCACCGGCGAGATCGCGGGGATGCAATCGGTGTCCGGCGACGTGGTCGGGTCGCTCGATGCGATCCGCTCCTCCATGCAAATGGTCCTGGACTATGTCACGTCCACGGCCGCGGCGGTCGAAGAGCAGAGCGCCGTCGCCAACGACATGTCCGCCAACATGCAGCAGGCCGCGAGCGAGGCGACGCGCATCGGCGCCTGACCCTCGCCGATCCCGCCGCAAAGGAACCCGCGCGACGGAGTCGCGCGGGTCCGGAGGTCCGCCATGCTTGTCTACACCCTGATGGACGCCCTGCCCCGGCCGTCGAGCTATCTGGGCAAGATCCTGACGATCAGCTTCCTCGGCGTGCATCTGCCGATGGTCGGCGCAGTGCTCTATGTCCTGCTGTCCGCGGACGTGGCGGTCGCGGATTCGATCGACATCCTGGTCGCCCTGCTGATCGCCACGCTCCTGGGCACGACCGTCACATTGGCGGCGATCTATGCGCTGCTGGCACCGATCTCCGCGGCAGCGCTGGCATTGCGCGCCTATCTGGAGGATCGCAGGATTCCCTCGCTGCCGACCCGCCATCGCGACCGGGCCGGCGTCCTGATGGCTAATGTGCAGGAGGCGATCACCCGGCTGGACGTCACCCTCGATGCGGTCGAAACCCAGCGCGACGAGGCCCTGCGGACGCATCGGGAAAAGTTCGACCTGCTGGCCAGCATGAGCCACGACCTGCGGACCCCGCTGAATCATGTGATCGGTTTCGCGGAACTGATCTCCGCCGAGGCGCTCGGGCCATTGGGCACCGTCCGCTACCGCAGCTACGCCGACGATATCCGCAGCAGCGGCGGCGACCTGCTGGCCACGTTGCAGAACCTGCTCGACCTGAGCGCCGTCGAGTCCGGGCGGGTCGCCTTCGAGGCCACCCCGCAGAACCTGTCCGATGCCGCGCGGCGCGCCGTCAACCTGATGCACCACCAGGCCGAGCATGACGGGGTCCGCCTGGATACCGACTTCGACGGCCAGTCCGACCTGCTGGTGCTGGCCGACGGGCGCAGCCTGAAGCAGATCCTGATGCATGGCCTGTCGGTGCTGCTGGGGCAGGGGGCGACCGCCGCCGTGGTCCGTATTGCCGCCGATCCCGCCGCCGGGATCGCCAGCATCATGCTGCAAAGCGACGCTCCCTGGGGCCGCCATGACGTCCCGCCGGAGATGCTCGTGGCACAACGCAGCCAGCTGAGCGGCGCACCCCTGGACGTTGGCGACTTCCAGTCCTCGAACCCGACGGCGCTGCGCCTGTCGCTGCTCGACTCCCTGGCACGATTGACGAATGCCCGGCTCAGGGTCGGGTCTGCCGGTGCGACCGGCCGCCAGCTGCGCATCGTGCTGCCGCTCGCCCCCGCCGCGGAGAGCCTGCCGGCGGCATAGCGTCGGTGCGCCGGCGCGCTTGCGGGTCCCCCGGCACCCCGGCGCCCCGGCACCCCGACACCCGGTGAACCAGAACGCAATTGGCGCGAAAGCCCATGACCATGACATCGACCAGGACCCTCCGCCGCCGGCCTGCAATGGCCGGCCTCGTCGACATGGCACAAGCGCGGTGGCGGCTGCATACCGGAGCGCAGGGGCTCGCCGCGTGGATCGTGGACGAGGTCAATGTCGAGAAGCTGCTGCAGCTGAACCGCAACCAGCTCGTCGCCGCGATCGCGGGGATCCTGAACCCGCTGCTTCTGGCCTCTGCGATCTGGGCGCCGGCCCATGCGCAGTTTCTCGTGGTCTGGACCGTCGCCGGCTGGCTTCTGGCCGGCCTGCAGTTCCGCGGCTGGTACCTGCACCGGAACAAGCCGCGCCCCAGCAGGGCTCCCAGGCGGCTGACCTGGAAAGTCTGCACCCTGGCGCTGGTGGGCAGCATCTACTGGGCCATCCTGCCGGTCGTCTTCGTTCCCGTCGTCGGGGATTTCGAGATCCTGGTGATTGCCCTGGTCGTCTGCGGCATGGGCGTCGGGGGTGCCGTGAGCCTGGCAATGGTTCCCCTGGCAGCGGCGCTGTTCTTCTGCATCACGATCGCCCCGACCTTCGTCACCCTGTACCGGGCGCATCCCGAGGCGGGTGCGGAGTTCTGGCTGCTGGCCCTGAACTTTTCCCTGTTCTTCGCGATGATCATCGATCGCATGCATCGCAGCTTCGTGCGCAACTCCGCCAACGCCTTCGAGAACAGGTCCCTGGCCGTCAGGGCCCGCGCCGCCGACCAGGCGAAGACCCAGTTCATCGCCAATATGAGCCACGAATTGCGGACGCCGCTGAACGCGATCAACGGCTATTCCGAGACCATGGCGCTGCAGCTCTTCGGGGCGCTCGGGTCGAAGCGCTACGAGGACTATGCCCAGAGCATCCTGTTCAGCGGGCAGCATCTGCTGCGCATCATCAATGCCATGATCGACATTTCGCGGATCGAGGCCAAGCAGTACGACATCGCCATGTCCGAGCAGGCCGCCGAAGGGCTGCTTCGCCGCAGCCTGACGCTCGTCGCCCCCCAGGCGCGGGAGGCCGAGGTCGAGACCCGGCTGGACTGCCCTGACCTGATGATCGCGGTCGACGCAACGGCAGTGACCCAGGTGATGGTCAACCTCATGTCGAACGCCATCAAGTTCAGCCGGCAGGGCGGCACGGTGACCGCGTCCGCCAGGGCGCAGGCCGACGGCTCGCTGATCCTGTCGGTCGCCGACAAGGGGGTCGGCATGACGGAAGCCGAGATCGGGATCGCCCTGTCCCGCTTCGGCAAGGTCAACAACGCCCTGGTCTCCAATCCCGGCGGGGTCGGCCTCGGTCTGCCGCTCAGCCGCGAACTGATGGCCCTGCATGGCGGCAGCCTGTCGATCCGCTCGGCGCCCGGCAGCGGGACAAGCGTGGAGGCCCGCTTCCCGCCGGGAACGGCGCGGCCGATGCCACCGGTCGGGGCCTACTGAGCCCAGCGGCCGGGCCCGGTCAGATGGGCCAGGAACAACCCCTCGCCGCCGAACAGGCCGGCGCCGAAGCGCCTGGTGAAGGCGATGTCGATCTCGATGCCCGAAGCGGCGCAAAGGAAGCCGTCGCGCTGCACCAGGAGCTGGCCGCCATGCCGGGTCAGGTCGAGCGGCAGGGTCTGGCCGATTTGCTGCTTGGCGAAGGCGATATGGGTCTTGCCGGGGCGGCCGGAGACTAAGGTGGTGATGAAGAATCCGGCGCCCGATACCGCGCGCCTGAAGCCGGCGAAGATGCCGCCGCCGGTGCCGGTCCCCATCTCGATGCCGTCTTCCATGCAGATCAGGGCGCCGGCCTCCACCCGCACGCCTTCGCCCTGGTCGAGCTCGATCTCGACCATCGGCAGCGCGCTGCCGATGATCCTGAAGTCGATCGCGTCCACCATTCTCGCCGCTCCTGCGCTTCGCGCGGCACGGCGCGTGCCGCCTCAGCGCTCCCGCCGGTACAGCCGGATCGCCAGCGGTGCCAGGCAGACCGTCGCCAGCAGCGGCGCCAGCAGGGCGAGGGCGATATCGCCGGGGCCGGCGGAGCGGTCCAGGATCCCGCGCAGCGCGGTCACCAGCAGGGTCACCGGGTTCACCTCGACGACCGCCACAAGCCAGTCCGGCATCGTCCGCGTCTCGACATAGATGTTGGAGGCGAAGGTCAGGGGCATCACCACCAGCCAGCTCAGGTTCATCAGGGTGGACGGGGTGCGCAGCAGCAGCGCCATGATCACGAAGATCCAGCCCAGGCCGAAGGCGAACAGGTTGAGCAGCAGGATCGCCAGCAGCATGCCGGCCGGCCCGGTCTCCACGTGGAACCCCATGACGAAGCCGACGGCGAATACGATCAGCGCCGCCAGGGTGAACCGCGCCGTATCGCCCAGCATCGAGCCGGCGATCGGCGCCGGCAGCCAGATCGGCATCGACCGGAACCGGTCATGCACCCCGCGCGACAGGTCGGTGTTCAGGTTCACCCCGGTATGGATCGTGGTGAAGACCATCGTCTGAACCAGGATGCCCGGCAGCAGGAACTGCAGATAGGCATCCGGCGAGCCCGCCAGCGCGCCCCCGAACAGGAAGGTGAAGATCACCACGAACATCACCGGGGTCACGCAGATGTCGAAGACCTGCTCCGGCGTGCGGCGCAGTTTCAGCAGGGTCCGCCAGGCGAAGGTCAATGTCTGCGCCGCGCCCCCCGGGGGCGCGGGGCGGCCGTCCGCCACGATCCCGGCCAGGGCCTGCCGCGTCCGGTCGCGGGCCGCGGTCACGGTGCCGTCCCCGGTGCCCGGCCGGGTTCGGTGTCGGCGCCATGGCCGGTCAAGGCCAGGAACACCTCGTCCAGGCTGGGCTGTCCCAGGGCGTAGCCGGTCACCGCGATGCCGGCCGGCGCCAGGGCGGCCAGGGCCGGCGCGGCAGCCGACGGATCGTCCAGCTGCACCGCCAGCGCATGCGGATCGGCCGCCGGATGCAGGTTCGCCCCCAGCCGCGCCGCCAGCAGGGCCATGGCCGCATCGCGCTGCGCCGGATCGGCGAGACGGAGATGCAGCACGCTGGTGCCGATCGACGCCTTCAGCTCGGCGCTGGTGCCTTCGGCGATGACATGGCCGCGGTCGATCACCGCGATCCGGTCGGCCAGGCGGTCCGCCTCCTCAAGATACTGGGTGGTCAGCAGCACCGTGGTGCCGGCGGCGGAAAGCTGCCGCACGACGTCCCAGACCTGCGACCGGCTGACCGGGTCCAGGCCGGTGGTGGGTTCGTCCAGGAACAGCAGGTCAGGCACCACGATCAGGCTGGCGGCTATGTCCAGCCGCCGCCGCATGCCGCCGGAATAGGTCCGCACCTCGCGGCGGGCGGCATCCTCGAGGTCGAAGGCGCGGAGGAGGGTTTCCGCGCGGTCGCGGGCAGCCGCCCGGCCATGGCCCTGCAGCCGCGCCAGCAGCCGCAGGTTCTCGCGCCCGCCCAGATCCTCGTCCACGGAGGCGAACTGCCCGGTGAGGGCGATCCGCCGGCGAACCTCCCGCGATGCCTGCACCAGGTCGTAGCCCAGCACCGTTGCCCGGCCCGCATCCGGCGCCAGAAGGGTGGCGAGCAGCCGCACCGTGGTGGTCTTGCCGGCGCCGTTCGGGCCCAGCAGGCCATAGATGCTGCCCTGGCGGACCTGCAGGTCCAGCCCGTCGACCGCGGGGGTGGCGCCAAACCGCTTCACCAGGCCGACGGCCTCGATGGCGAGGGGAAGGGTTTCGGACATGCAGTTCCCGGCAGAGATGATCGCACCGGCAGAGGACAGGACGGCCCCCGGCGCGCCGCGACCGATAGCAGATGGCGCCCCGCCGCGGAAGCGGCGCGGCGGCCTGCCGGGTCAGAACCGGCAAGGCGAAAAGCGTGTCGGCATGCCGCTGCGCCTGCGACCCGGGAATGCCGGCCAAAGGCGATCCGGCACAACAGGAAGCGACCGGCGGATCCGGTGGGACGCCGGCAAAGATCCCACTTCCGGGCGGCGCCAGCACCCGCGCGTTGGTAAATATCCCACTTTCCGGCCCAACCCGTAACTTGGGATTCGGCGTTGACGGATCGGCGATCCCGGGTCTGAAATTTGCCCATGGAGGATGTCCAGAGGCTCATCGGCGAGATCGAGGGCTATTGCCGCCAGCACGGACTGGCGGAATCGACCTTCGGCCGCATCGCCGTCAACGACGGCAAGTTCGTCGGCCGCCTGCGGGCGGGACGCGGCGTGACCACGCGCACCGTGTCGCGGGTCCGTGCCTTCATGGGCGAGGTCGAGGGCCCGAAGGATCGGCCCGCGACTGACGTGCCGCAGCATGGACCGGTCAACGGCGGAAGCAACGGGGCGGCCCGCCCGGCATCCGGCGTCGCGGCGCCGGCCGAGGCCGCGACCGACGGCGGCCGCGCCTTCCGGTTCTACGACAACCGCCAGAAATACCTGATGTTCGTGAACACCTGCTCGGAGAAATGGGTGATCTCCGAACGGGTCGGCATGGAGCTGGCGCAGATCCGCCCCAGCCCGCCGGCCCTGCGCCTGTTCGATGCCGGCATCGGCGACGGCACGGTGATGGCGCGGGTGATGCGCGACATGCATCGCCGCCATCCGACCGTGCCGTTCCTGGTCGTCGGCAAGGAAATCAGCATGGAGGATGTGCGCCTGGCGCTGGAGAAGGTGCCGGACCGCCTGTTCGAGCATCCGCCGACCGTGCTGGCGATCACCAACCTGTACTACAGCGAGGCGCCCTGGCTGATGCCGCGCAGCGTTCCGGCCGCGGCGGCGCTGAACTGGCATGCGGTGCCGCTGCGCGGCAATACCGCCCACGATTTCGACGAGCAGATCCAGGGCCTGCTGCCGCTGCTGACCGACGGCTGGCAGGTCCGCGCCTCGGCCAGGACCGGCAATCCGCTCTATGTCCGGCCCTCCGTCCTGGTGCTGTACCGCGAGGACCAGCGCTTCATCGTCGACCCGATCATCCCCCGGCCCGGCCGGGTGGACGGGCAATACGACCTGGTGATCGCCTCGCAGCCCTACCGGGCGCGGATGAGCGCCGCCTTCAAGGTCGACAAGGTGCTGGCGCCGCTGGCCCAGGCTCTGGCGCCGGGCGGCCGCATGCTGGGCATTCACAGCCACGGGCAGGATCCGGGGCTGGAGATCATCCAGGGGATCTGGCCCGGCCGCAGCCTGGAGCAGAGCAGCCGGCACCTGCTCATGAAGGAGCTGAAAGGCCGCCTGGGGCGCGCCGGGCGGGACCTGCGGTTCAACACCTATTCCGACCGCCGGGCGCTGTTCCGCTACGACATGCACACCCTGCCCACGGAAATCGACGCCAGCATCGGCACCTCGACCCTGTTCGCCGCCTGGAACGCCGCGATCTACGTCTACCAGATCGAGGACGACCGGATCACCGAGGCGATCGCCTCCGGCGGCTATCTGGAGGCAACGCGGGATGTCCTGCAGCGCCATCGCGGACTCTGGTTCATGGATGAATCCTATGTCGTATCCCGCAAGAGACAGTGAGACGGGCAGGCCCGCCATCCGCCCCGCGGCGGATGGCGGGAAACGCCCCTGCCGGACCCTGCCGGTGCAGAGCGGCCTGGTCCGCACCCTGCTTGCCGGTGAGTTCGCGGTCACCGCCGAGGTCCAGCCGCCGGTGAGCTGCAGCGTGGAGGCCCTGCTGGACAAGGCGGCGCCGCTGGTCGGCCGGGTGGATGCGGTGAACGTGACCGACGGCGCCAGCGCAAGGGCCCATATGTCCAGCCTGATCGCCGCGCATCTGCTGCGCCAGAACGGCCTGGAGCCGGTGCTGCAGGTGACCTGCAGGGACCGCAACCGGCTGGCCCTGCAGAGCGACCTGCTGGGCGCCGGGGCCGTCGGCATCCACAATGTCCTGGCACTGGGCGGCGATGCGCCCTCGGCCGGCGACCAGCCGCAGACCAGGCCGGTCTTCGACCTGGACACCCCGGCGCTGGTCGCCACCATGCAGCAGATGAGCGAGGCCGGCGTCCTGCCATCGGGCAAGACGATCGCCGCGCCGCCGGACTTCTTTATCGGCGTGGCCGAGACGCCGGTCGACCCGGCGCCGGACTGGCGGCCGGACAGGCTGATGGCGAAGATCGCCGCCGGCGCACAGTTCATGCAGACGCAGTTCTGCTACGACATCGGCATCCTGCGCCGCTATGTCGGCAGGCTGCGCGACTGCGGCGTGACCGAGCGCTGCTTCTACCTGGCGGGCACCGGGCCGATCGCCTCGGCGCGATCCGCCCTGTGGATGCGCGAGCATCTGTGGGGCACGATCATCCCGGACCATATGATCGACCGCCTGGCGCAGGCCGCCGATCCCCGCCTGGAGGGCCAGCGGATCTGTGTCGAGCTGATCCAGCAGATGCAGGACATCGACGGCCTGGCCGGTGTGCATGTCATGGCGATCGGCCAGCAGGAGGCAATCCCCGGCCTGCTGGCGGAGGCCGGGATCGGCCCGCCGTTCCGCGCCGCGCAGGCCAGCCCGGGCAGTCCGAATCATCATTGAGCCCGGGCCGCGGATGCCAGGCGGCCCGGGCCCCGGCTGCGCCCGCCCTGCCGGTGCCGACTTGCTTGACAATGTGATATGTCCGCATCAAGGCTGTGACCCGAACCTGCCTGTGATCGCAACTTGCGCGGCCAAGTCCCGGGGACCGGCTCCGGAACGTCCAAGCGGACTGCCCGTCCGGAGCCATGCAGCATTGTGGCAAGGCAAGTCGGGCAAGACCTCACACCAGAATGAGGGTGCCGCAACCGATCGGGAAACGGCGCCGGACCGGCGCCCTGCTCCAAGGGGAGGATAATCCATGGGATCGAGCAATCCATCGCGCTCCGGTATCGGCCTGGCCGCGCTTGCCGGCGCCGGGCTGCTGGGCCTGGCCCTGGCTGCCGCACCGTTCGGCAGCGGTCGCGCCGAAGCCAAGGAGCTGATCTACGGCTCCTGGCTGCCGCAGGCGGAATACACCAATTCCGTCGCGCTGCCGAAAATCTTCGAGGAGATCAAGGCGGAGACCAATGGCGAGATCGACTGGCGCCTGGTGCCCGGCGGCCAGCTCGCCAATCCGAAGACGACCTTCGATGCGGTGCAGAACGGCCTGATGGCGGCCGGCATCGGCATTTCCAGCTATGTCCCGAACCTGATCCCCGCGACCAACACGATCTATGGCACCGTGCAGTTCGGCACCAATCCGGTGGTGGCCGGCGCCGCGGCGACCGAGACCCTGACCCTGGACTGCCCGGAATGCCTGGCGGAGTTCCGGAAGATCAATGCCGTGCCGCTGGCCGGCTGGACCGTCTCGCCCTACTACTTCGCCTGCCGCGAACCGGTCGCCTCGCTGGCCGACCTGAAGGGCAAGCGCGTGCGCGCCACCGGCGTCGGCAATACCGAGCTGGTCGCGATGACCGGCGCGGTGCCGGTCGCCGCCACCCTGGTGGAGGCGGTGAGCCTGCTGCAGCGCGGCGGCCTGGACTGCACCTTCGGCGTCGTCGAGTGGCTGCGGACGTTCGGCTATGCCGATTTCGTCAAGTACCTGAACACCTATCCGCTGGGCATGACCGGGCCGGCCGTCGGCCTGATGATGAACCGCGACGTCTGGGACGAGCTGACGCCGGAGCAGAAGAACCTGCACCTGAAGAAGGCCGCATGGTTCAGTGCCGCACAGTCGATCGGCCAGTTCACCGACAACGAGAAGACGGCGCTGGCCTGGGCGCAGAAGGACAAGGGCCTGCAGCTGGTCAACCCGCCCGACCCGGCCGAGTTCAAGAAGCTGACCGAGGATTTCGACAAGATCCAGCGCCAGCGCAACATCGACACGGCCAAGGGCTTCGGCGTGAAGGACCCGGGCGCGATCATCGATGCCTACAACAAGAACTACGCGAAGTGGGAGAAGCTCTCCAAGGAGATCGGCGGCGACATCGACAAGATGGCGGAGCTGGTCTGGCAGGAGATCTATTCCAAGGTCGACCCGGCCACCTACTGATCCCGGCCCTGTATCCGGCCTGACCGCGTCGGGCGGCGACCGCCAGCACGGGCGGCCGCCGCCCTTCGATTCGTCTGCCGTCCGGCCTTGCCGGCGGCACCGCTCCTCCGGGACGCAACGCCATGGCATCCGACAGCATCTCCGCGCAGCAGGCCGGAAGCCCCGACAGCAGCGATCCTGGCGGGGCGGACGACCGTCTGACCCGCTGGCTGCACCCGCCGATCCGGGTCTGCCTGTGGGTGGCGATCCTGGCCGGCACCCTGATGATGCTCAACGTGACCCTGGACGTGGCCGGGCGCACCCTGTTCAGCGTGCCGCTGCCGGGCACGACGGAAGTCGTCTCCGCCTATTACATGGTCGCCGCCGCCTACCTGCCCTGGGCCTGGCTGGCGCTGAACGACGACCATATCAAGGTCGACCTGTTCGCCCGCATGCTGCCGCCCCGCGCGGCATTGGTGCAGGATGTCTTCGCCAGGCTGGCGACCATGGCCTATCTGGCGCTCTTCACCTGGCAGGCCTGGGTGATGGCCTTGCAGCAGACCGCCAAGGGCGAGGTCTGGGAGGCTGCCGGCTTCTATATCCCGGTCTGGCCGACCCGCTGGATGCTGCCCCTCGCCGGCGGGTTGATGCTGCTGTTCCTGGCATTGCAGCTGGTCGGCCGGATCGTCCGGCCGGTGCGCCGCCGGCACGGGAGCTGACGGGGTGGATACGATCACCGTCGCCATTGTCAGCCTCGCCGCCCTGCTGGTCCTGCTGGCGCTGAAGGTGCCGATCGGCGTCGCGCTGGGGCTGATCTCCTTCGCCGGGTTCTGGATCCTGCTGAACTTCGACGTCGCCCTGTCGACGATCCGCACGATCCCCTACGAGTTTTCCGCCAACTGGGACCTGACCGCGATCCCGATGTTCCTCCTGATGGGGGCGATCGTGAACCAGTCGGGCATTTCCACGGCGCTGTTCCGGGCTGCCCGCCTGTGGCTCGGCGGCCTGCCGGGCGGTCTGGCGGTTGCCACCAACATGGCCTGCGCCGGCTTCGGCGCGGCATCGGGGTCCAGCGTCGCGGCCTCCGCGGCGATGGCGCGCCTGGCCGTGCCGGAGATGCTGCGCCACGGCTATGACAAGGGCCTGGCGGCGGGTGTCGTCGCCTGCGGCGGCACCCTCGCCGCACTGATCCCGCCCAGCATCCTGTTCGTGCTGTACGGAATCTTCGCCCAGGTCTCCATCGTCGACCTGCTGATCGCCGGAGTCCTGCCGGGCATCCTGACCGCAACCGTCTATACCGCGATGATCCTGATCCGCTGCCGGATCAATCCCGCCCTGGCGCCGGAAACCGGCAAGGTGGAATTCCGGGCGAACCGCGCCGAGCGCTGGATCGCGCTGGCCGAGGTCTGGCCGCTGCTGCTGCTGATCCTGGCGGTGATCGGCGGGCTCTATGGCGGTGTCGTTTCCCCCACCGAGGCAGGTGCCGGCGGCGCCTTCGTCGCCCTGCTGATCGCGGTCCTCCAGGGCCGCATGAAGCTGCCGGATTTCCTCGCCAGCATGAAGGAGGCGATGAGCGCCACGGCGCAGATCTTCTTCGTCGGCATGGGCGCGGTCATGTACACCCGCTTCCTGGCCTTCTCGGGCGCCGGCAACTTCCTGACCGAGACGATCGGGTCCTGGGCGTTCGACCCGATCCTGCTGGTCCTCGCCCTGTCGATCGTCTACCTGATCCTGGGCATGTTCCTGGACCCGCTCGGCATCATGCTGATCACCATCCCGGTCTTCCTGCCGATGTTCCAGGCCCTGAACCTGGACCTGGTCTGGCTGGGCGTGATCATGGTCAAGTATATCGAGATCGGGCTGCTGACCCCGCCCGTCGGCTTCAATGTCTATGTGGTGAAGGGGGTCGTGGGCGACCGGATTCCGCTGGAGACGATCTTCCGCGGCTGCTTCTGGTTCCTGGCCTGCGAGGTGGTGATCATGGCCCTGCTGATCGGCTTCCCCGAGATCTCGCTCTTCCTGCCGGAAACGATGCGATAGCGATCGCGCCGGGGCGATCTCCCGGCGCAGCAGGCCGCGGCGCCGTCATGCCCCGGCCGGCTGGTCGTCCTTCGGAATTGCGGACTTGCGCACCGCCGCCAGCTTCCCTTCCAGGATCGCAATGCGGAAGGGTTTCGACAGATAGTCGTTCATCCCTGCCTCGCGGCAGCGACGCTCGACATCGCTTGTCACCTCGGCCGTCACGGCAATGATATGCACGCCGCGCTGCGGACCGGGCAATGCCCGGATCCGCCGGGTCGCTTCCAGGCCGTCGATGCCCGGCAGCCGCAGGTCCATCAGGACGACGTCGTGTTCGCCGCGCGCCACGGCCTCCACCGCCTCGATGCCGCCGGCGGCGATCTCCGTGCGATAGCCCGGCCGTGCGAGGACCGCCTGCAGCACCCGCAGGCTCATCGGGTTGTCTTCCACCAGCAGGACACTGATCTGCGGCTCGCCCGCGGCGACGTCCTGAGGGTCCGGCGCGGTCGCAGACCCGCCGCGGCAACGCCCGTCGCCGGGATCGGTCCGGGGGGGCGGGGATATCGTCGGGACTCTCGTCATCGGCATTCCGCACAACCTCGCTCGGGCAGGTCCAGGCCGTCCGGTGGCTGCCCAGGGCTGCAGCATCTCCCGCAGGCCTTTAGAATTGGTTGCGAGACAGGGTGGCCGGCCTATGCTGCCGGCCCCCGCCGCCGGCGGGCGGCCCAGAGGAACGAGGAGCGGCAAAGGTGGCGATCTACAGCCTGGACGGCGAGCAACCGGAGATTCCCGAAGGCGAGGCCTGGGTGGCGCCGGATGCCACTCTGGTCGGCAGGATCAGGCTGCTGCCCGGCGCCAGCGTCTGGTTCGGCGCGGTGCTGCGCGGCGACAACGAATGGATCGAGATCGGCGAAGGCAGCAACGTGCAGGACGGGTCGATCCTGCATACCGATCCCGGCATGCCGCTGCGCATCGGCCGCGACTGCACCATCGGTCACAAGGTGATGCTGCATGGCTGCACCATCGGCGACGGCAGCCTGGTGGGGATGAGCGCGACGATCCTGAATGGCGCGCAGATCGGCCGGAACTGCCTGATCGGCGCCCATGCCCTGATCCCCGAACGCAAGGTCATCCCGGACAATTCCCTGGTGATGGGCGCCCCGGCCAAGGTGGTCCGCGAACTGGATGCGGACACCGCGGCGGGCCTGGCCCTGTCGGCGCGGCACTACGTGGCGAACTGGAAGCGTTTTGCCCAGACCCTGAAGAAAGTCTCCGGGTGATGCATCGGGCCGCAAACAATCCAGTCCGATGATTTGGAGAACAAGCGTAGCGGTTTCTTAATTTCCCCGACTGGAACCAGTCGCAGGAAGCTCTGTTCTTATCCGGTAAGGCCGGCGCGAAGGTCCGACCTACCTGACTGGAATGGAGACTGTCATGATGCGCAATCTACTTGCCGCCACGGCGGCTGCCGCCCTGCTTGCCGGCAGCACCCTGGCATTCGCCGAGAATACCGCGACCGGCACCGAGAAAATGCCTTCGGCTGCGGCCACGGATTCGACCATGCCGGCCAAGAGCCCGTCGGACGGCAGCACCTCGGCCGAAACCCTGCCCATGGATAAGCCGATGGACGAGGCGTCCGATGCCACCGCAGCGCCGGCAACCGATTCCGCCGCCGCCCCGGCCACGGATTCCACCACGATGCCGGCGACCGATTCCGCCGCTGCGCCGGCAACCGATGCGACCGCTGCACCGACCGCCACGGCGGCCGCGGGGCAGCCCGTGGGCGGCTTCGTGTCCGCCCAGTCCGGCACGGACACCCTGGCCAGCAACATGATCGGCCAGACGGTCGTCAATCCGCAGAACGAGACCGTGGGCGATGTCGACGACCTGGTGATGGACCGGTCCGGCCGGGTCACCGCGGCCGTGATCGGCGTTGGCGGCTTCCTCGGCATCGGCGAGAAGAGCGTCGGTGTGCCGATCGAGTCCCTGTCGCCCCAGCGGACCGAGGATGGCGACGTCCAGCTGGTCACCATGCTGAGCCGCGAGGAGCTGGAGCAGGCCCCGGAGTTCGTGGACCTGGAAACCCGTGCGGCCCGCGATGCCGAGGCCGCGCGCGCGGCGCAGCAGCAGCAGGTGCAGGAACAGGCTCAGCAGCCGCCGCGGCCCGCCAACAACTGACCGGCCCGGACGGCAGCGACCCGGGCCGGCAGACCGCCACAGGCCCGGGCCCTTCCTGACGACATCACCGCCGCCGGCCCCGCCGGCGGCGGTTTTGTCTGTGCGGCCTCCCCTTGTGACATCTGACGCGATGCCTTAGTTTTGCATCGGTACCGACCGGCCGGCCGGTCGGTACCGATGCAAAGGACCGCACGCAGGATGTACAGGATGGACAGCACAGGCGGCCACCCGCCTTCGGCACCCGCCGATCGCCGGCGCGAGATCTTCGAGGCGGCCGTCGGCCTGTTCCTGGAACGTGGCTACGATAACACGCCGCTGTCGCTGGTCGCGGAGCGCTGCGGCCTCAGCAAGGCCGGCCTCTACCATCACGTGGACAGCAAGGAGCAGCTGCTTTTCCAGTTGCACCACGATGCGCTGGAACGGTTGCTCCTGCCGATCCTGGACCGGGCGGCGGCGGAACCGGACCCGCTGCGCCGTCTGCGGGACTTCATCGCCGCCTATGGCGCGCTGATGGGCCGCGACCGGTCGATCCGGCTGCTGATCGACGAGTCGAAGCGGCTTTCCCCCGACCACCTGGCCGAGATCCAGGCGGTCTGGCGACGCGGCTACCGGCTGGTGCGCGACACCATCGTGGAGCTGCAGGCCAGTGGCCGCGGCCGCAGCGACCTGGACCCGGCCTTCGCCGCCTTCGCCGCCATCGGCATGTGCAGCTGGACACTCTACTGGTTCGACGGCGATCGGCCGGAACGGCTGGCCGAACTGGGGCAGAGCTATGCCGATATCTTCCTGGACGGCCTGGCCACGGTGCCGGCGCCGCGCACCGGACTGGAGCTGGACCGATGACGGCACGACCTGCCTGCCCTCGCCCTACCGCCGACCTCCTGGCGGTCCTGGCCGCGGAAAGCCGGGCATCCGAACAGGCCCGGCAGCTCTCCGCCGCCAGCGTGGCGGCGATGCGCGATCTCGGCCTGTTCCGCCTCCTGGTGCCGCAGCGTGCCGGTGGCCTGGAAGGCAGCCTCGGCGACATGGCCGACTGCGTGCGGTCCTGCGCCGGCAGTTGCAGTGCCGCCGGCTGGGTGCTGATGGTCTCCACTGCGCACGACCTTGTGGTCGGCAGCTTCCCCGAAGCGGCGCAGGACGAGGTCTGGGCCCGGGGTCCGGACGGGGTGCTTCCGGGCTCCCTGGCCCCGAGCGGCACCATGGTGCCGGTGGATGGCGGCTTCCGGCTGGAAGGGCGCTGGGGGTTCAATTCCGGCGCCGCGCACGGCGACTGGTTCCTGCTGGGCACGGCCGACCGCAGCGGCGAGCGCCCCAGGCTCTACCATGTCGTGGTGCCGCGCGCGGACCTGGACCTGGATGACAACTGGCACACCATCGGGCTGCGCGGCACCGGCAGCGTCGATGCCCTGGCCCGCGACATCTTCGTGCCGGCCCATCGCGCACTGGATTCCGCGGTCCTGCTCGCCGGCCGCAGCGAATGGGCCGGCCGGCATGCCAGCGATCTCTACCGCACGCCGATCATTCCCGGGCTGGCCGCTCATATCTCCGCGGCGGCACTGGGCATCGCCCGGCCGGCGCTCGACGCCGCGCTGCTCCTGCTCACCGGCCAGAAGGATCGCTATACCGGGCGTCCGAAGCAGGACCGGCCGGGCATCCAGATGCGCCTGGCCGAGGCGGAGGCGGAACTGGCCTGTGCGGAGCATATGCTGCGCGACAGCCTGGAGCTGCTGGCAACGGCGGCCGGCGGCGCGGATTCCCGCGACCTCCGTGCCCGGGCGAAGTTCCAGGCGGCCTATGCGACGGAGCTGTGCCGGCGCGCGGCCGAGCGGCTGATCGCCGCGACCGGCGCCCGGTCCGCCTTCGACGACAGCCCGCTGCAGCGTGCTTTCCGGGACCTCACCATGGGCTGCAAGCACGAGATGGCCAATCTCGACAATGCGGCGCTCACCCATGGCCGCATGCTGCTGGGCCTGGATCCCGGCGGCGCCCCGCTCTGAGCGGAGCCGCCGCGGCGCACCGGCCGGGTCAGAGCGCGGCGGGCAGCATCTCGATGGCCGCGACGACCCGGTCGACCTCCCCGTCCTCGCCGGCCAGCGGCGCCGCCAGGCAGCGATAGCGGACCCACTCCATGTCCCGGTAGAACAGGTTGGCGGTGAAGATGACCGGCCGTTTCCGGGACACCAGGCGGTCCAGGACCGAAATGAAGAAGGCGTTCGCCTCGCGCTGCTCCTCCCCCAGATCGTCGAAATAGCGGCCCGTATTGTCCCGCCCGCCGACCCGGACCAGGGCGGTCCCCACCAGCCGCAGGCGATAGCGCCGGGGTGCGGCCTCCACATCGACCATCACCACGCTCGGCATTGCCTTCGGCCCGATGGCCCGCGGTGTCACGTCGGCACGGCCGGGGAGGCGCTCCTCGGTCTTTGCCGCCGCGATCACCCGGGCGAGCCAGCCCAGGGCCGGGCTGTCCGTCACGTCGGCCGTCGGACGGTAGTCCTGAACGACAAAATCCTTGGGACACAAGGTCCCCTGCACACGCCAATCCATATCGAAACTACGCATTGCTTCCCGTCGCCGCCCATGGCAGCGCTACCACGACGCAAAGGTAGTGCAGTGCAGCAGCCGGGTCAGTGCCCGATCCGGCCGATCGACTACTGCTTTCGCGGTATTGCCGGGTCGATTTCCACGACGACCTTGCCGATCGCCCGGCCGCTCTCCAGATGGCGGTGGGCGTCGGCGACCCGGTCCAGCGCGAAGGTCCGGGGATCCAGCAAGGGCTGCAATATGCCGGCATCGGCGAGCCGTGCCGCTTCCGCCATGATCCGGCCATGGCCATCGCCGCCGATGCCATGCAGCAGCGGCAGGATCATGAAGATCACATGCAGCGACAGGCTCTTTGACTGCATCAGCGCCAGGTCGGCGGAAAAGCGCGAGACGATGCTCACCACCTGGCCATAGAGCCGCGCGGCCTTGAAGGAGGTCTCCAGGTCCTTGCCGCCGGTCGCGTCGAAGACCAGGTCGAAGCCGCGCCCGTCGGTCAGCCGCTCGACATAGTCCGCCACCGGCTCCTCGCGATAGTTGATCGCCGCTTCCACCCCCAGCCGCTTCACGATCGCGGCCTTCTCCGGCCCCGACACGGTGGCATAGACCCGCGCGCCCCGATGCACGGCCAGCTGGATCGCCACATGCCCGACGCCGCCCGCGCCGCCATGGACCAGCACGGTGTCCCCGGCCTTCATGTTCGCGCGGTCGAACAGCCCCTCCCATGCCGTGATCGTCACCAGCGGCAGGGCGGCGGCCTGGGCGAAGGTCAGCGTATCGGGCTTGCGGGCGAGCAGCCGGGCATCGGCGGCGATCAGCTCCGCATAGGCGCCACCCGTGCCCTTCACCCCGCCGCCGCAACCGAACACCGGATCGCCGACCGAGAAGCCGTCCACCGCCTCGCCCAGCGCGACGATCGTGCCGGCGATGTCGCAGCCCAGCACGGCCGGCAGGTCGGGCGCCATCGGCCCGCCATTGGCGCGGATCTTGGTGTCGATCGGGTTGACGCTGCTGGCCGCCTGGCGAACCAGGACCTGTCCGCGGCCCGGCGCCGGGTCGGGCAGTTCCGCCGCCTCGAAGACCTCCGGACCGCCGAACCCGCGGATCACCTGTGCGCGCATGACTGTTCCTCTCCGTTCATCGGTCCGCCGTGCCTGATGCAGGGCGATATGCCGGGGATTACCCGCAAGGTCATTGTCGCCCCGCAGCCGGCAGGCTCAAATGCCCCGCCCGCCCGCCAGGGCCGACCTTCACCGCGAGGAACCCGCATGGACCCCCTTCAGTTCGCCCAATCCCACAGGCTGCCCTTCGCCGACCTGCTGGGCCTGACCTACACCGCCGCGACCAGGGACGAGGTCGTGGCGGAGCTGCCGGTCCGCGCGGAGCTTTGCACCCGCCCGGAGATCCTGCACGGCGGCGCCGTGATGGCCCTGGCGGATACGGTCGGCGCCGTGGCGACGGTGCTGAACCTCGCCGAGGGCCAGGGCACCACGACGATCGAAAGCAAGACCAACTTCTTCCGCCCCGCCCCGATGGGCACGACGGTGCGGGCGACCTGCACGCCCCTGCATCGCGGGCGGCGCACCATGGTCTGGCAGACCCGGATCGAGGGCGAGGACGGCAAGCTGGTGGCGCTGGTGACCCAGACCCAGATGGTGCTCTGAGCCGTCCTAGTCGGTCGGCGCCACGGGCCCGAAGCTGCCGTCATGCGGATCCCGCCAGTGCAGCAGGCCCCCTTTGATGGCGAACCAGGCGCCATGCAGGGTCAGCCGACCCTCCTGCTCAGCCGCCGCGATGAACGGGAAACTGCGCAGATTCTCGATCGACAGGCCGATCGACTCGTATTCCAGGGCGAGCTGCAGGGCATCGGGATCGTCGATGCCGGTCGCGAGCACCGCGGTTCGCGCCGGCACCGCGATCTGCACCCAGGGCTCGATGAAGCGGCCGATCGCGCGCGCCGGCACGACGCCAGTGCCGCCGGGCCGGTCGGCGGCTGCCAGGCAGGCGGCAATACCGCCGCAGCGCGCATGCCCCATCACCACGATATGGCGCACGCCCAGCCCCTGGACGGCGAACTCGATGGCGGCCGAGGTGCCGTGATAGCCGCCGGAGGCATCGAAGGGCGGCACCAGGTTGGCAACGTTGCGGGCGACGAACAGCTCGCCCGGCGCCGCGCCGAAGATGGTGGCCGGATCGACCCGGCTGTCCGCGCAGGCGATGATCATGATGGCGGGCGCCTGGCCCTCCGCCAGTTCCTCCAGCAGGGCGGCCTGCTCCGGATAGCGATTGGTGCGGAACCGGCGGTAGCCGGCCAGAAGCTGGCCCGGCACGTGGCGGGTCCCATGGTGCTGGTCGGTGATGGCTCTGTCCTCCGGATCGTGTGACACGGCTGTCCGTCCTCAGATAGCGCCATCGCCGCCCTGTCGCCAGCCCCGCGCGCAGGCCCGGAGCGCAGGTACAGGCAGACCGCTTGCCCAGACGGGCCCCATTGCGGGATACAGTCTGGATGACCGTCCCGCATTCTCCCCGCTCCACCGATCCCGCCGCCGGCCCGGCCGCCGCCGCCCCGTCATCGCCGGACAGCCTCGTCGCGGCGCTGGTGCGGGACGCCCGCGACAGCAACCGGCTGCGGGCGGGATCCTTCATCATCACGGCCTTCGGCGATGTCGTGGCGCCGCGCGGCGGCACCGTGTCGCTGGCCAGCCTGATCCGGTTCCTGGCGCCGTTCGGCGTCAACGACAGCCAGGTGCGCACCGCGGTCTCCCGGCTGTCCGCCGACGGCTGGCTGCGCGGCAGCCGGCGCGGGCGCAACAGCTTCTACGGGCTGACGGAGTCCGGCGCGCGGCGCTTCGCGGCGGCGACGCGGCGCATCTACGATGCCGGCGAACTGGAATGGGAAGGCCGCTGGCAGGTGGTGATCTGCCCGGAGGCAGGGCCGGCCCGCGAAGCCCTGCGGCGGGAACTCGGCTGGGCCGGCTTCGGCGTGCTGGCGCCGGGCCTGTTCCTGCACCCCAACCCGCCCGATGGCGCGGCCGAGGCTGCGCTGGACGTGCTGGGTCTTGCCGGCCGTGTCCTGATGATCGACGGCCGGCGCGCCCTGGCCGCCCTGCCCGCCACCCTGCACCTGATGGCCGGCAGCGCCTGGGCCCTGGACGGCCTGGCCGATGCCTATGCCGGTTTCGCCGACCGCTACGCAGCGCTGGCCGCGATCCTCGGCGGCACCGGCAGCGCGCCGCCGGTCGGCCTGCCGCAGCCCGCCGCCGCCCTGCAGGCGCGCGTCCTGCTGATCCACGACTATCGCCGCGCCCTGCTGCGCGATCCCTTGCTGCCCAGCGACTTCCTGCCGGCCGACTGGCCGGGCCGTGCCGCGCGGCGCCGCGCGCAGGCAATCTACCGCGCGCTCGCCCCCGCGGCAGAGGCCGGCATCGACCTCCTGCTCGACGGCCCCGACGGCCCCCTGCCGCCCCCGTCCGCCGCGTTCCGCCAGCGGTTCGGCGGCATCGCCGACTAACTTATATGTCACATCTCGAAACTTGATTTCTGAAAAATATGTGACATAATAAGGCAGAACATGGGAGGGACATGGCCATGACCCCTGCGCAGACCGAGACCGCCCGCGATGCCGATATGCCGGACGATACGCTGGCGGCGCTGGAGACGCGCCGCCTGGCCCGCTTCCAGGCCCGCGTCGATGCCGACGAGAAGATCGAGCCGGTCGACTGGATGCCCGAGGGCTATCGCAAGACCCTGATCCGGCAGATCTCGCAGCATGCGCATTCCGAAGTGGTCGGCATGCTGCCGGAAGGCAACTGGATCGGCCGCGCCCCCAGCCTGCGCCGCAAGGCGGTGCTGCTGGCCAAGGTGCAGGACGAGGGCGGGCACGGCCTCTATCTCTATGCCGCAGCCGAGACACTCGGCGTCACCCGGCAGGAGATGGTGGAGCAGCTGCTGGCGGGCACGGCGAAATATTCCTCGATCTTCAACTACCCGACCCTGAGCTGGGCGGATATCGGCGCGATCGGCTGGCTGGTGGACGGCGCCGCGATCATGAACCAGGTGCCGATCTGCCGCTGCTCCTTCGGGCCCTATGCCCGGGCGATGCAGCGGATCTGCAAGGAGGAGAGCTTCCACCAGCGCCAGGGCTACGAGATCATGCTGCACCTGAGCCGCGGCACCGCCGCGCAGAAGCAGATGGCGCAGGAGGCGCTGGACCGCTGGTGGTGGCCGTCGCTGATGATGTTCGGCCCGCCGGACGGGGAGAGCCAGCATGGCGCCCAGGGCATGGCCTGGAAGATCAAGCTGGTCGGCAATGACGAGCTGCGCCAGAAGTTCGTGGATGTCACCGTGCCGCAGGCCGACTATCTGGGCCTGACCATGCCCGACCCGGACCTGCGCTGGAACGACGCGACCGGCCATTACGCGTTCGGCGCGATCGACTGGGACGAGTTCAAGCGCGTGGTGAAAGGCGGCGGCCCGGTCAGCCGAGACCGCATGAAGGCGCGCCGCAAGGCCTATGACGACGGCGCCTGGGTGCGCGAGGCCGCGCTGGCCCATGCCGCGAAGAAGCGCGCCCGCCGGGCGCAGCTGGCCGACGCAGGCTGAGTGCAGGAACAGGAGTGCCGGACATGACCAGTGCGAAGGAATGGCCGCTGTTCGAGGTCTTCATCCGCTCCCGCAACGGACTGAGCCACAAGCATGTCGGCAGCCTGCATGCCGCCGACCAGGACATGGCGCTGGACAATGCCCGCGACGTCTATACCCGCCGCGGCGAGGGAGTCTCGATCTGGGTGGTGCCCTCGGCGGCGATCACCGCGTCGGACCCGGGCGACAAGGAGAGCCTGTTCGAGCCGACGGCGAACAAGATCTACCGCCATCCGACCTTCTATCCGATCCCGGACGAAGTGAAGAACATCTGACGGCCTGAAAATGAATGCGCGATGCGCAGACCCCGACTGCTGAGACTCCCACCTCTGTCGTCACCCGCGGGCTTGTTCCGCGGGTCCGTGGTGCCGCCATTCTCAATCGATTGAGACGGGCATCGAGATGGACCACCGGGCCAAACAACAAGCCCGGTGGTGACGATGCAAGGGGGCGTCCAGTATGACGGTCGATTGAGTCACAGGCTCTGACGGCCCGGCGCAACGAGGATCCCGCGATGGCAGATAGCGAGCTCATGGACAAGCTGGCGCAGGAGCGCCTCACCCTGGCCCTGCGCCTGGGCGATACCGGGCTGGTGCTGGCGCAGCGGCTCAGCGCCTGGTGCGGCCATGCGCCGGAGCTGGAGCTGGACCTGGCCCTGTCCAACGTGGCGCTGGACCTGCTGGGCGAGGCGCGGATGCTGCTGACCCTGGCCGGCGAGCTCGAAGGGGCGGGCCGGGACGAGGACGAGCTGGCCTATTTCCGGGAAACCACCGCGTTCCGCAACATCCTGCTGGTGGAGCAGCCGAACGAGGATTTCGCCGTGACCATCGTGCGGCAGTTCCTGTTCGACGCCTGGCATCTGGAACTGGCGACGCAGCTGGCCGGCTCCACCGACCCGCGCTTCGCGGAGATCGCCGCCAAGACGGTGAAGGAGGCCCGCTACCACCGGAAGTTCTCCACCGACTGGCTGATCCGCCTGGGCGACGGCACCGCGGAGAGCCACGACCGGGTGCAGGCGGCGCTGGACGACCTGTGGATCTATACCGGCGAGTTCTTCGCCTCCGATCCTGCCGACCGCGCCCTGGCGGCGGCCGGCATCGCCCCCGACCCGGCGGCCCTGGAGGCGCCCTGGCGCGCCTTCGTCGACGCGGCCCTGGCGGAAGCCACCCTGGAGCGGCCGGACAACGCCTTCATGCAGGCCGGCGGGCGCGACGGCCGGCACAGCGAGCATCTGGACTATCTGCTGGCGGAGATGCAGGTGCTGGCCCGCGCCCATCCGGGCGCCCGCTGGTAGCGGCGATGCCCATGCCCGCCCCAGCCCCCCCGAAGGATCTGGCGAGGGACCCGGCGGACGACCTGGCCCGCGCACAGGCGGCGCTAGACCGGGTCCACGATCCGGAGATCCCGGCCCTGACCATCGCGCAGCTCGGCATCCTGCGCGAGGTCGCGGAACGGGACGGGCGGATCGTCGTCACCCTGACGCCGACCTATTCGGGCTGCCCCGCCACCGCCGCGATCGAGCTGGAGGTGCAGACCGCCCTGGCCCGCGCCGGCCTGGCCGATGCCGAGGTCCGTACCGCGCTGTCGCCGCCCTGGACCACCGACTGGATCACCCCGGAAGGCCGTGCCCGTCTGCGCGCCGCCGGCATCGCGCCGCCCCGGAAGGCCGCCGGCAAGGCCGCCCTGCTGGGCCTGGACCCCGATATCGCCTGCCCCCATTGCGGCCATGCGCAGACGGAGAAGCTGAGCGAGTTCGGCGCCACCGCCTGCAAGGCGCTGTATCGCTGCCTGGCCTGCCGCGAGCCGTTCGAATATTTCAAGTGCATCTGAGAGGCCCGCCGCCATGCTGCAGTTCCACCCCCTGACCGTCGCCGCCGTCGAGCCCGAGACCGACGAGGCCGTGCGGGTCACCTTCGCGGTGCCGGCGGAGCTGGAGGAGGCCTATCGCTTCGTGCAGGGCCAGCACCTGACCCTGCGCTCCGACCTCGATGGCGAGGATCTGCGCCGCAGCTACTCGATCTGCGCCGGGGTGGACGAAGGCCGGCTGCAGGTGGCGATCCGGAAGGTCGCCGGGGGCCGCTTCTCCACCTGGGCGAACGAGGCGCTGAAACCCGGCGACGTGCTGCAGGTGATGACGCCTGCTGGGCGGTTCCACACGATCCTCGACCCCCAGGCCCACCGCACCTATGTGGCCTTCGCCGCCGGCAGCGGCATCACGCCGATCCTGTCGATCATCCGCACCACCCTGGAGACCGAGCCGCACAGCCGCTTCACCCTGTTCTACGGCAACCGCAGCACGGCCAGCGCGATGTTCCGCGAGGCGCTGGAGGACCTGAAGAACCGGCATATGGGCCGCTTCAGCCTGTTCCATGTGTTCAGCCGCGAGCAGCAGGATACCGCGCTGTTCAACGGCCGGCTGGATGCGGAGAAGGTGCGCCGGTTCTGTCGCGGCCTGTGCAATCCCCAGGCGGTCGACAGCTTTTTCCTGTGCGGCCCCGGCGGCATGATCGACGAGGTCAGGGGCGCCCTGGCCGAGGCTGGCGTGCCGCCGGAGCGGATCCATACCGAACTGTTCCTGAGCGCCGGCGATGTCGCGCCACCGGCGCCGCGGCCCGGCGCCCGGCCGGCGCCGGAGGGCGGCACCGACGTGACCGTCTGGTTGGACGGCCGCGCCACCCGCTTCGACCTGCCCGATGCCGGGACCAGCCTGCTGGATGCCGCGCTGGCCCAGGGCATGGACCTGCCCTTCGCCTGCAAGGGCGGCGTCTGCTGCACTTGCCGGGCGCATCTGCGCGAGGGCGAGGTGGAGATGGCCGCCAACTATTCGCTGGAGCCGCACGAGGTGGAAGAGGGTTTCATCCTGACCTGCCAGGCCCGCGCGCTGACGAAGACGGTCGTGGTCGACTTCGACAAGGTGTGACGACACAGGGGCCGGCAGCACAGGGACCGGCGGCGACGCCCTGCAAGGCAGCCCGCCGCCGGGCGCCCGCCGGCTCAGGTCCCTTCGGTCAGGGCCGTCGCGCAGGCGCGCGCAAGGTCGGTGCTGACCGTGGCGCCGCCCGGCATGGTGGCCCAGCCGCCATCCTTCACCAGATTGCCCTGTTCCCAGCTCTTGGCTTCCTTCAACGCCGCCAGGTGCGTGGCAGCATCGGTCCCGTTGTTGAAATTGGCGACGCAGATCGGCGTCAGGGCCATCACGACCGCCCTGTCCGCGCGCGTCTCGGCCATTTGATCCGCGGTGCTTCCGGTCACCCAGCCGCCCCAGCTGAAGCCGATGATCGCGGCCAGGGCAGCCCCGGCGACCGCGCCGAACAGGGCCGGCTTGGTCTCGGTCGGGATTTTCATGAAGCAGTCCTTCCAGATCGCACCGGAAGAGAAAATTCCCGCCCGGGTCATTTTATTATATACGCCGAATATTATATTTCAAATATTTGTTATTTGTTTTGCCTTTTTCCAACCATTTCAAGGTGTTATGACTCATTTTTATTCTATCTGTTTGCGTCTCGTTTGATCGCTTTCGCGAGAAATACATTCGCGGATGCCGCGACAGCTCGCCGGCCGGCACCCTGGTGCCGGGATCGCTGCCGCGGCGCCCCTGTCAGCTTGCCGCCAGGCATCGGATCGCCCAAGAATGCGAGGAGGGTTGCGCATGACCGGAGGGATCTTGGACAAGGCTGTCTTGCCGAAGGCCGCGGGCATCGGCACCGGTGGCACGGGATGATCGCCCCGGCCGGACTCAGCCGCGTCGACGAAAGGGCTGTGCCGCGATCGGGGTTGGCAGCGCCGTCGCCGCACCGCCTGTTGCCGGCCTGATCGCGGGTTCCGGCCGATGACGGCGGCACGACCGCATACGCCGACCTCCGAGGTGCTCGACCGCCTGCTGCAAGGCGCGCCCGCCGAGAAGGTCACCCTGGGCTGGCTGATCGACAGCCTGCAGGAGCGCTCGTTCGGCATCGTCATGCTGCTGCTGGGGCTGATCTCGCTGGTCCCGGGCGCCGCTACCTTCGCCGCGCTCTTCCTGACCATCCCCGCCTTCCAGATGATGATGGCCCGGCGCGCACCGGCCTTTCCCGGATTCGTCTCCCGGCGCGCGCTGCCGACCCGCCGGCTGTCCGGCCTGATCGGGCGCCTGAACCCGGTGCTGCGCCGGCTGGAGAAGGTGATCCGGCCACGCTGGACGACCCCCTTCGAGACCACCAAGCGCATCGTCGGCGGCATCGTGCTGCTGCTGGCCATCTCGCTGCTCTCGCCCATCCCGTTCAGCCATGTGCCGCCGGCCCTGGTGATCGTGCTGCTCTCCTTCGCCTATCTGGAGGAGGATGGCATCGCCCTCTGCGTGGCGCTGGCCGCGGCGCTGGCGACACTTGCCTTTACCGGTGTCGCGGTCTGGGCGACCATCAAGGGCATCGACTTCCTCGACCCGGCGACCGTTGCGCCCGGCGGCGGCATATGATGCTGTCGCAACCCGCCGCCGGGGCAGCGGAGGCGGTCGAGGAGAGGCCGGGCGGGAGGGGAACGCGATGGGCGGACAGGGCGAGCCGGAACGGCTGGCGGCAAGAATTGCGGACGATCATGCCGCCGGCCGGCAGTTTGCCGGCTATGCGCCGCCGGGCGGCGGCGACCTCGCGCTGGCCTATGCGGCGCAGGACGCCGTGGTGCGCCAGCTCCAGGCCGCCGGCCGGGGTCGCCCGGCCGGCTGGAAGATCGGCCTCACCTCGCCACGCATGCAAAGCTTCCTGGGGGTGACCCATCCGCTGGCCGGGGTGATCCTGGACAGCCGCGTGATGCAGGGCCCGGCCGAAGTGTCGCTGGCCGGCTATGGCCGGCTCGGCCTGGAATGCGAGATCGCGCTGCGCATCGGCAGCGACCTGGCGCCGCGACGCACGCCGCTGGGCCGGGCGGAAGCCGCCGCCCTGGTGGCGGGCATCGCGCCCGCCTTCGAACTGGTGGACGACCGCGCCGCCGTCTACGAGGGGCTGGATGCCTTCTCGATCGTCGCCGACAATGGCTGGAGCGCCGGCGCGGTCCTCGGCCCGGAACTGGCGGTCTGGCCCGACCTCGCCGCCTGCACGGGCCGGTTCGCCGCGGACGGGGCCGTGATCGAAGAGGGCAGCGGCGGCGACGTGCTGGGGCATCCGCTGGCGGCGCTGGCCTGGCTGGCGGCGCATCTCGGCACCCGCGGCCAGACCCTGCCCGCCGGCAGCCTCGTGATGACCGGCAGCATGGTGCGCACGCATTTCGCCGAACCCGGCCACAGCTATGGCTTCGCCCTCGCCGCGCCGGACGGTGCGCCGATGGGCGAGGTCGCGCTCCGCGTCACGGCCTGACCCGGGATGCCCCCGGGGGGCCCCGCGCCCCGGGGACCCGATCCCGACGCAGCAGCGGACAGGACAGGCCAGAATGCAGGATCCCGGCGGAAAGGCCCCGTGGCGCACGCTCGACGCCACCCTTGCCTTCCATTCGCAACTGCTCCGCGGCGCCCATGCGATGTGGGAGGAAAGGCGCATCGCGCTCGGCCGCCTGCCGCACCGGGGCGACTTCTCCGCCCGGGAGTTCATGCGGTTCGCCGGCAATATCTCGCTGATCGATGTGGAGCGGGAGCCGTTGCGCTTCCGCTTCCGCCTGATCGGCTCGACCGTCACCGATCGGCTGTCGCGCGATCATACCGGCCAGTATGTCGATACCGCCTACCAGCCGACCTACTACGAGGCCGCAATCGCCGGATACCTGTATTGCCTGTCCGATAAGCTGTCGATCAGGTCGTTCGGCTACATGGCCCCGGCGGGCAAGGATTTCCTCGCCTTCGAATCCGTCGACCTGCCGCTTTCCGCCGATGGCGCGCAGGTGTCGATGATCGTGAAATGCAGCGACTTCCCGACCGACCAGACCTGGTAGCGGCCGTGACCCTATAAGCGGGGGCGCATGTCGATCACCCGCTTCGCCTTGCCCATCGAGCGTTCCACCGCACCGGGCTCCAGCACGGCCACGGCGACACTGATGCCGATGCGCTCCTTCACCTGGGCCGCCAGGCGCTCGGCGGCGGCGCGGCGCGCATCGCCGGACGCGGCACCGGGGCGGGCCTCGACCACGACCTTCATCGCGTCCATCCGGCCGTCGCGGGTCAGCTCGATCTGGTAGTGCGGGCTCAGGCCCTCGGTGGCCAGCACCAGCTCCTCGATCTGGGTCGGGAAGACGTTCACCCCGCGCAGGATGATCATGTCGTCGCTGCGGCCGGTGATCTTCTCCATCCGGCGCAGGGACCGCGCGGTGCCCGGCAGCAGCCGGGTCAGGTCGCGGGTGCGGTAGCGCACCACCGGCATCGCCTGCTTGGTCAGCGAGGTGAAGACCAGCTCGCCGATCTCGCCGTCGGGCAGCACCTCGCCGGTCGCGGGATCGACGATCTCCGGATAGAAATGATCCTCCCAGATGTGCAGCCCGTCCTTGGTCTCGACGCATTCGTTGGCGACGCCGGGGCCCATCACCTCCGACAGGCCGTAGATATCGACGGCATGCATGTCGAAATTCGCCTGCACCTCCTGGCGCACGCTCTCGGTCCAGGGCTCGGCACCGAAGATGCCGACCTTCAGCGAGGTCGCGGCGGGATCGACCCCCTGCTCCCGGAAGCAGTCGAGGATCGCCAGCATGTAGCTCGGCGTCACCATGATGAAGTCGGGGCGGAAATCCTGGATCAGCTGCACCTGCCGCTCGGTCATGCCGCCCGATACCGGGACCACCGTGCAGCCCAGCCGCTCCGCGCCGTAATGGGCGCCCAGCCCGCCGGTGAACAGGCCATAGCCATAGGCGATGTGGGCGATGTCGCCCGGCCGGCCGCCCGATGCCCGGATCGAGCGCGCCATCAGGTCGGCCCAGACCGAGATGTCGGCGGCGGTATAGCCCACGACGGTGGGCTTGCCGGTGGTGCCGGAGGAGGCATGGATGCGCGACACCTGCTCCCGCGGGACCGCGAACATGCCGAAGGGATAGTTCCGGCGCAGGTCGTCCTTGGCGGTGAAGGGGAACCGCGCCAGGTCCTGCAGGGTCTTGAGGTCGTCGGGATGGGCGCCGGCTGCGTCGAAGGCGTCGCGGTAGTGCCGGACATTGTCATAGGCATGGGCCAGCGACCATTTCAGGCGGGTCAGCTGCAGCGCCTGGATCTCGTCGCGGGACGCGATCTCGATCGCATCCAGGCTCGCCCGTTCCGGGGTCAGGTCCAGCATCTTGCTCCTCCCTTCACGCTTCTGCCGCCGCTTGCCCTGCGCCCTCGGGCAGGATCGGCCCGCCCAGGTTCCGGGAATTGCCGCGGAACTCCGCCACGGTGCGGCCGTCCTGGTCGGTGACCGTCACGTCATAGACGCCGGAGCGGCCGAACAGCGCCTTTTCCTGCGCGACCGCGGTCAGCACATCGCCCTCCTTCGCCGGCGCGACGAAGGTGATGTTGCACATCTGCGCCACGGTCTGCCGGTTGTAGGTGTTGCAGGCATAGGCGAAGGCGGAATCCGCCAGGGTGAAGATCAGCCCGCCATGGCAGATCCGGTAGCCGTTCACCATCCACTCGGCCACGGCCATGCGCAGCACGGCGCGGCCCGGGCCGACCTCCACCAGGCTGATCCCCATGCCGGCCTGCGAGGAATCGGTCTCCGCCATCCTGGCGGCGCAGGCCTGCGCCAGGGCGCCCGCATTCTCGTCTGTCGCCACGTTCAGCGCCCCTTGAAGTCCGGCTTGCGCTTCTGCAGGAAGGCCTGCACCCCCTCCATGAAGTCGTGGGTGCGCCCGGCCTCCCGCTGCAGGTCGCGCTCCAGGTCCAACTGCGCGTCCAGGTCCTGCCCCTGTGCGCTGTGCAATGCCCGCTTGGTGAGCGCCAGGCCGCGGGTCGGCGACCGGGCCAGCCGGCCGGCCAGGGCCGCCGCCTCCGCCGGCAGGTCCTCGTCCTCGGCGACCGCCCAGATCAGGCCCCAGGCCAGGGCCTGCTCCGCCGGCAGGGCATCGCCCAGCATCGCCAGGCCCTTGGCGCGGGCCTCCCCCACCAGGTGGGGCAGGAACCAGGTGCCGCCGCTGTCGGGCACCAGGCCGATCTTGCAGAACGCCTGGATGAACCGGGCGGATTTCGCGGCGATCACCAGGTCGCAGGCCAGCGCGATGTTGGCGCCCGCGCCGGCGGCGATGCCGTTGACCGCGCAGACCACCGGCAGGTCGAGCCCGCGCAGCCGGCGCACCAGCGGGTTGTAGTGCCGGTCTATGGTGGCCCCCAGGTCCGGGCCGTCCGGCCCGGCGGCGCCGGTGCTGTCCTCCAGGTCCTGCCCGGCGCAGAAGGCACGGCCGGCGCCCGTCAGCAGGACGGCCCGCACCGCCGGATCGCCATCGGCGCGGTCGAGCGCGGCGGCCAGCGCCTCGTGCATCCCGGTATTGAAGGAATTGAGCTTGTCCGGCCGGTTCAGGGTGATGCTGGCGACACCCCCTTCGACCGCGTAGAGCACGCTGTCCGACATCCTGCCTCCCCCTGAAGTCCGCCCCGCTGCGGGGGCATTTCGTGAGGCATTGGTTACGCGGATTCCGCGGCTGCCGCCAGCCTCGGAATCGCCGCTCAGGGACCGGTCCGCTGCTCCACCAGGACCCGGCCCTGTCCCAGGAGCCGGCCGGCATCCTCCGCCACGACCGTCACGACATGGCCGCCGAAGGGCAGGTCGTCCGGCAATGCCGCGCGCCACAGATGGGTACTGGGCTGCGGCCGGTTCCAGTCCGGCAGGTCGAGCCCCTCGAACGCGGCAACCGCCAGCGGGTCGCGATAGCGGACCTGCTCCATCGGCTGCACCGGGCCATCGCCGATGCGCCAGCCCAGGACGGTCCGCGGCCCGCCCGTGGCGACATTGGCATAGAGCACGTCGCGCGGCCCCTCCCGCACCAGCTGCAGGCGGACCGGGTCGGCGCCGTCGCGCAGGGCGCCCGGCGGCTCGCCCAGCGGCACGAAGGCGATCGCGGCACTGTCGGGCCCCAGCCGCAGGCGGTAGAACCCGCGCGGCGTGCCGTCCATCTGCAGCGCCTGCGGCATGCCGGTGGCATCCGGCGGCCCCGACCACCAGTTGCCGGACACCGTGCCCAGCACCCAGTGCGGCACCGGCGCCCCGTCGCAGCCGTCGAGCGCGCCCAGCTCGTGGCGCTCCGCCATGTGCAGATGCCCCGCCAGGGTCAGCACATGCGGCCGGCCGCAGAGCAGCGCGACCAGTTCCGCCCGGTTCGCCGTCGACCGGTGCGGGGCATCCCGGTCGGCCTTCAGCGGGATATGGGTGGCCAGCACCAGCGGCATGTCGGCCGGCACAAGGTCCAGCAGGTTGCGCAGGAAGGCGAGCTGGTCCGCGCCGATCCCGCCGTGATAGCGCCCGGCGCCCTTCGGCCGGCCGGGGTCGTGGCCCGCATAGACCACGTTGTCGAGCACCACCACCAGCGCCGGCCCGGCGAAGAAGGCATGGTCGGGCGGCCCGAAGAACGCGCGGTAGGTCTCCAGCGCATGGGCATCGTCCGGGCTTTCGTAGTTCAGCTCGTGATTGCCGGGCAGGTGGAACCAGGTCTGCCCGGTCGCCGCCAGCAGGGTCAGGTAGCGCGGCAGCAAGGACAGGTCGTCGTACATGATGTCGCCGGCCACCAGGGCGAAATCGGCCGGCTCGCCGGCGATCGCCCGCAGGAAGCTGTCGCGCACGAAATCCAGTTCCCGGTGGTCGCGGGGCTGCGGATCCGCCGCCAGGATCGCGCTCACCGCTTCCGGTGCCCCGTCCGCCCGCGGCAGCAGGGGGAAATCGATCTCCGCCGGCAGGACGCCGGTCGCCGGCTGGCCGGCAAAGGCCAGCCCCAGCGCGTCCGGCGTGCCGTCCGGCACATGCGGCCGCCAGAACGCCGGCAGCCCATCCGCCCCGCGCGGCAGGTCATAGGCGGCCGGCCGGATCACGAAGACGATGCCGGGCGCGTCAAGCGGCAGGCGGTAGCCGCCGTCGTCGCGCGTGACAACAACGTCGCGCCCGTTGGACAGGAGCACGCCGCCGATGCCCGGCTCGCCCGCCCCGCGCGCGCCGTCGCCGTCCAGATCGGAGAACACGGTCCCGGCGGCGATGTCGGCTGCCGCACCGGGCGGCGGATCGGCCGGGGCCTGCCGGGCCAGTGCCGGTGCCGCAGCCCCGGCCAGCATCGCGGCCAGCCAAGCCATACATCGCCATGAGGCTGAGAACCCCGCCCCGGAGAGTTTCGCCATCGCCCGCTCCTTGCGGCCGTGCCGACCGCCGCATGCCGGAAACGCCGCGGCCAGCGCGACCGTTCCCAAGGCCCGTTCACCTCCTGGCGGCAGGTCTGCTACAAGGCGGCTTCCTGAACCATCGGAAGCCATATCACAGACATAGGGAGTAGGGGCATGAAGCTCGACGGCAGCATCGTTGCCATCGTCACGGGCGGGGCGTCCGGCCTCGGCGCCGCGACGGCCAGGGAGCTGGCTTCGGCCGGCGTGAAAGTCGCGATCTTCGACATGAACAAGGAGAAGGGCGAGGCCGTCGCCAAGGAGATCGGCGGCACGTTCTGCGAATGCAACGTCACCGACGAGGCCTCGGTCCTCGCCGCCTTCGAGGCGGCCCGCGCCGCCCTCGGCCAAGAGCGGATCCTGATCAACTGCGCCGGCACCGGCACCGCGATCAAGACCGTGTCCCGCGGCCAGCCGCACCCGATGGACCAGTTCGAGCGGATCCTGCAGATCAACCTGCTGGGCACCTTCCGCTGCATCTCCAAGTCCGCGGCCGGCATGGCGGCGCAGGACCCGCTGGACGGCGGCGAGCGCGGCGTGATCGTCAACACCGCCTCCGTCGCGGCCTATGACGGGCAGATCGGCCAGGCCGCCTATTCCGCCTCCAAGGGGGGTATCGTCGGCATGACCCTGCCGATCGCGCGCGACCTGGCGGCCAGCGGCATCCGGGTCTGCACGATCGCGCCGGGCCTGTTCCTGACGCCGCTGTTCGACACCCTGTCGGAAGAGGCGAAGCAGAGCCTGGCCGCCTCCGTGCCGTTCCCGTCGCGCCTTGGCGATCCGTCGGAATATGCCGACCTCGCGCGCCATATCTGCGAGAACGCCATGCTGAACGGCGAGACGATCCGCCTGGACGGCGCCATCCGGATGGCGCCGCGCTGAGGGGCTGGCAATTCCAACCCTCCGTCACTCCCGCCTTGAGCGCCCGTGGGTTTCACCCACGGGCCCATTCCGCACGCCTCGAAGTGCCGCGGGGCTCGCGGAATGGGTGCTCGGCTCGGGGGCCGAGCACGACGGGCTGTGGGCTGAGCGGGAGCGAGTCTGCCGGTCTGTCGGACCCGGCCGCCGGCTTCAGTTCGCGTCGGTCGGGATGTTCGCGTCCAGCAGTTGCGACAGGCCGCGGGCGAGCCGCACCGGGCTGGCCTGGCCGCAATAGACCTCCCGCGTCTCGCCTTCCTGCTCGAAGACCAGCTGGAAGCCGTTCGGGTGATGGATCACCGTCGCCTTGACCTTGTCCGACAGAACGGTCTGGGTGCGCGACTGGTAGAACGCATCGACCAGGTAGCGGGTCAGCTCGACCGCCTCCTCGACTCCCAGATCGGCGATATGGCCGTCGGAGCGCGCCTGGTTGTAGTGGAACGCGGCGGTGATCCGGACGGTGTCCTGCAGCCAGGTGAAGACGATGTGCGACAGGGCCTTGCCCTGCGGGAACAGGAAGCACTTGTCGTCCGTCTCGACATTGACGGTAGAGAGGCGACGCGGCGCCTGGGGGCGCACGACGACCGGCTGCAGGGTGCGTTCGTTCATGGAATGGGATATTGCAGAACACGCATCGGACGTCCAATGCTAATTCGCGAACCGGAGGAGGGAACAGGTCCATGAAGGCAGTGCTGTGCAAGAGCTACGGTCCGCCCGAAAGCCTGGTGGTCGAGGATGCGCCCTCGCCCGCGCTGGAGGCGGGCCAGGTGCGCATCGCGGTGCATGCCTGCGGCGTGAACTTCCCCGACACCCTGATCATCGAGAACAAGTACCAGTTCAAGCCGCCGCTGCCGTTTTCGCCCGGCGGCGAGATCGCCGGCGTGGTGATGGAGGTGGCGGGCGACGTCACCAACGTCAAGGCCGGCGACAAGGTGATCGGCATGTGCGGCTGGGGCGGCTATGCGGAGGAGCTGGTGATGCCCGCCCGCAAGGTCCTGCCGATGCCGGAGGGCTTCGACTTCCCGACCGCCGCCGCCTTCACCCTGACCTACGGCACCTCGTACTACGCGCTGAAGCAGCGGGCGAACCTGAAGAAGGGCGAGTCGATGCTGGTGCTGGGCGCTTCCGGCGGCGTCGGCCTGTCGGCGGTGGAGATCGGCAAGGCATTCGGCGCCCGGGTCGTGGCCGCCGCCTCCACCGACGAGAAGCTGGCGGTCTGCAAGGCGCATGGCGCCGACGAGGTGATCAACTACACCAAAGAGGATCTGCGCGCCCGCGCCAAGGAGCTGGGCGGCAAGGGCGGCTTCGACGTGATCTACGATCCCGTCGGCGACCAGTTCGCCGAGCCGGCGCTGCGCTCCATCGGCTGGGAAGGGCGCTACCTGGTGATCGGCTTCGCGGCCGGCGAGATCCCGAAGATCCCGCTGAACCTGGTGCTGCTGAAGAGCTGCCAGATCGTCGGCGTGTTCTGGGGCGCCTTCACCGAGCGCGACCCGAAGGAGAACTTCAAGAACCTGGACGAGATGGCCGAGATGGTGCGCAACGGCACCCTGAAGCCGCATATCTCGGCCACCTACCCGCTGGAGCAGGCCGCCCAGGCGCTGAACGACATGAAGGCGCGCAAGGTCACCGGCAAGGTCGTGCTGGTGACGGGCCGGTCGTAGCCGCGACGCCGGCCTGCAAGGGCACCCCGCCCCCTTGTCGTCACCCGCGGGCCTGGCCCACGGCTGTCCGGTTAAGTGCTGTTCTCCGGCCTCATGCGTTTCATAGCTTCGTCATGCGCGGGCTTGTCCCGCGCATCCATCGCGCCGCACCTCAATAAAATCAGGCCATTATTGAACCCGGCGGCACCATGGACCACCGCGACGAGCGCGGTGGTGACGATTGGGGGAACGCAAGGACATCCGTGTCCAGCGTCAACGCTTGCCCCCGCAAGCCCGG
>JAVJON010000041.1:0-153542 GCA_040216765.1 Sneathiellaceae bacterium
TCTATGACGGCGGCGCGGGCACCGACCTGGTCGACTATGTGAATGCCGCGGGCGGCGTTGCGGTGGACCTTGGCAGCGGCGCGACGGGCGGCGCGGCGGCGGGCGACAGCCTGTCCGGGATCGAGAACCTGCGCGGCAGCAACGGCTTCGGCGACACCCTGGCGGGCGACGCGGGCGCCAACCTGATCCACGGCCTGGGCGGCGACGACAATGTCGCGGGCGGTGCGGGCGGCGACACCCTGTCGGGCGGCAATGGGGCAGACAGCCTGGATGGCGGCGACGGCAGCGACACGCTGGCAGGCGATGCGGGGGACGATCTGCTGAGGGGCGGCCTCGGCGCGGACCGGCTGGACGGCGGGGCGGGCAACGATACCGCGACCTATGCCGATGCGGCCGAAGGCGTGCGTGCCCACCTGATCTATGGCGGGCAGGCGGGGGCGGAGGCGCTGGGCGACACCTTCGGCGGTGTGGAGAACCTGATCGGCTCGGCGTTCAACGACACCCTGCTGGCGGACGACAACGCGAACCGGCTGGAGGGCGGCGCGGGCGATGACCTGCTGGCCTCGGCCGGCGGCGACGACAGCCTGCTGGGGGGCGACGGCAACGACACCCTGGCGGCGAACGGTACGGGCGCGGATGTCTATGACGGCGGCGCGGGCATCGACCAGGTGACCTATGTGAATGCCGCGGGCGGCGTTGCGGTCGACCTGGGCGCGGGGACGACGGGCGGCGCCGCGGCGGGCGACAGCCTGGCCGGGATCGAGAACCTGCGCGGCAGCAACGGCTTCGGCGACACCCTGGCGGGCGACGGTGGCGCCAACCTGATCCACGGCCTTGGCGGCGACGACAGTGTCGCGGGCGGCGCGGGCGGCGACACCCTGTCGGGCGGCAACGGGGCGGACAGCCTGGATGGCGGCGACGGCGGCGACACGCTGGCAGGCGATGCGGGCGACGATGTGCTGGCGGGCGGCCTTGGGGCGGACCGGCTGGACGGCGGGGCAGGCAACGACACCGCGTCCTATGCCGATGCGGCCGAAGGCGTGCGCGCCCACCTGTTCTATGGCGGCCAGGCCGGTGCCGCGGCGCTGGGCGACACCTTCGGCGGGATCGAGAACCTGACCGGTTCGGCGTTCAACGACACCCTGCTGGCGGACGACAATGCGAACCGGCTGGAGGGCGGCGCGGGCGACGACCTGCTGGCCTCGGCCGGCGGCGACGACAGCCTGCTGGGGGGCGACGGCAACGACACCCTGGCGGCGAACGGCAGCGGCGCGGATGTCTATGACGGCGGCGCGGGCATTGACCTGGTCAATTATGTCAACGCGGCCGCCGGCGTGGCGATCGACCTTGGCGCCGGCACGACGGGCGGCGCGGCGGCGGGCGACAGCCTGTCCGGCGTCGAGAACCTGCAGGGCAGCAACGGCTTCGGCGACACCCTGGCGGGCGATGACGGGGCGAACCTGATCCTCGGCCTGGACGGCAACGACATCCTCAGCGGCGGCGGCGGCGACGATACGCTGGAGGGCGGTGGCGGCGCCGACAGCCTGGACGGCGGCGCCGGCGTCGACATGGCGAGCTATGCCGGCAATGCCTTCGAGATCCTGGTCGACCTGGGCGCTGGCACGACGGGCGGGGGCGCGGCCGGCGACACCCTGAGCGGGATCGAGAACCTCCAGGGCGCCGACCATGCCGACAGCCTGACCGGCGACAGCCTGGACAACCGGCTCGACGGCGGCGCGGGTGCCGACCGGCTGATCGGCGGTGCCGGCAATGACAGCCTGGACGGCGGCGACGGCTCGGATCGCATGACAGGCGGCAGTGGCGACGACATTTTCGTCTTCGATGCGCTCGACCTGTCCGCAAGCAGTACCGATACGATCACCGACTTCTCCGATTCCGGCGACGACAGCCTCGACCTGACGGGCCTGAACCTGTTCGCCAGCCCGGGCGAAGCGCTCGCCCTGGCGATGCAGGCCGGCAACGACATCACCTTCGACTTCGACGGCGATGGGAATTCCGACCTCATCCTGACCGACACCGCGCTGGGGCTGCTCAGCTCCGACGACTTCCTGGTCTAGTCCAGTCCGGCGGGGGCGCCGTTCCGCCCCTGCCCTGACCCCGGCCGATACCGCCCGGCCTGCGCCCCGCTACCCTTGTAGGCAGCGCGCCAATGCCCATAGGCTGGTGCCCTGCCGGCGCTGCGCCGGACCGGAGGAACGGCAACAAGGGACGGGGCGATGACGGCTGGCTGCGGGCCGCGCAGTGCGCGCAAGGGGAGGTTGCCATGCCTGATGGCGGCATGGCTTGTGTCGGCGGCCGTGCTGCCGGTCCTGTCGGGCGGGATTCCGCTCCCCGGTCCCGCCGCTGCCCAGACCGCGGAACAGCCGGCCTTCGTCGCCCAGGGGCCGGCGCCCTTCTCGACCTCCGCCACCGTGCGCGATTCCGCCACCTTCGGCTGGAGCGAATCCACCGGGGCCGCGCGCATCGTGGCGCCGCACCCGACGGACCCGGCGATCCTCTATGCCGGCGCGGCCAATGGCGGGATCTGGCGCTCCGACACGGCGGGGCAGTCCTGGACCCCGCTGACCGACAGCCAGTCCTCGCTCTCGGTCGGCGGGCTGGCGCTGGCGCCCGGCGACCCGGATCATCTGGTTGCCGGCATCGGCCGCTTCAGCACCGCCGGCGGCCAGGGCGGTGCCTTGACCGGCATCCTGGAATCGCATGACGGCGGGGCGACCTGGAGCCATATCGACCTGCAGGCGATGGGGGTGGCCAGCGGCTTCGAGACCGGGCTGTCCAGCGTGGTGTTCAGCGGCTCGACGGTGCTGGCCGGCGCGGTGAACCAGGTCACCGACGGCACCCGCTACCAGGGCACCAGCGGCCTGTTCCGCCGCACCGAGGGCGGCAGCTTCGCGCCGGTGGGCGTGGCGCCCGACCTCGCGGCCAGCGATCCCGCCAAACCGATGCCGCTGGGCGCGCCGGTCTCTACCCTCGCCGTCGACCCGAGCGACCCGGATGTGGTCTATGCCGGTGTCGACAAGGCCGGCAGCTTCAGCGGCATCTACCGCAGCACCGATGGCGGCGCGACCTGGCAGCGGGAGACCGACAGCTTGCCCGCCGAGACCCTGACCGGCATCGTGCAGCAGTCGCAGAACATGCGGGTGACCGTGGGGCCGGACGGGGCCGCCTATGCCCTGATCGCGGATGACGGCGGGCGCGGCGAGCGGATCGCGCTGGGCATCCGGCGGGACCCGTCGAGCGGCAGCTGGTCGGTGATCGAGATCCCCGCCCAGTTCGCCGAGACCAACCAGGCCGATCCCCATATGGCGATCGCGGTCAACCCGGACGATCCGGACATCCTCTATGCCGCGGGCGACCCGAACAGTTTCTGGCGCGGCCGGCGCGATCCGGCGACCGGCACGATCACCTGGGAATCGGGCATCGACGGCAGCCTCGGCGCGCCGCATGTGGACTATCGCAGCATCGTCTTCGACGCTGCCGGACGCATGCTGGTCGGCACCGACGGCGGGGTCTATGCCACCACCTCGCTGACCGAGACCGGGCCCTGGTCCTCGCTGAACCAGGGCCTGGCGACGGCGGAGTTCTACCGGGTCGCCTGGAACCCGATCAGCCATACCGCCGCCGGCGCCGCACAGGACAACGGGGTCTTCCTGCAGCGCAGCCCGGACAATGCCGTATGGGACGGCATCAACGACCTGGGCGACGGCGTGAACGTCGCGGTCAACGCCCTGACCTTCGCCGATCGCGGACAGGCGATCGTCTATTCGACGACCCAGAGCCTGGGCGACCTGCGCGCCCAGGTCTTCGATGCGAACAATGCCCAGGTCGGTCCCACCGTCATCATCGACATCGAGGACGAGGTGATCGACAACCCGCGCAGCGTCCCCTTCGATTCCCCGATCCTGCTGAACCGTACGAACCCGCAGCTGATGGCCCTGGGCACGACCCAGGTGGTCGTCGGCCTGGACAATCCCGACGATCCCGGGACCTTCTATCCGGAGCAGGGCGTCTATGTCCGCAGCCTGGAGCTGCGCGACCTGACCGAGGAATCGGGCGCGGCAACCTTTTCCGGCGCCGCGGCGGCCATGGATTTCGGCACCCGCACCGCCTCGGGGGCCAACAGCCTCCTGGTCGGCGTCGCAAACAACCTGCTGGACCCGGATTCGCCGGGTGCGCTGTACTATATCGGCGACGCCACGGACGTGGACGAGCGGCTGATCCAGTTGCCGCTGACCGAGGCGATCGAGGCCGTGAAGTCGGTCCGGTTCGACCCGGATGTGGACAACCAGTTCTTCGCCACCAGCGACCGTTCCGTGCTGCGCTTCACCGCTGCCAACTGTCCGCTCGGCGGTGCCGCCTGCACGCCGTCCGACATGGCGACGGGCCTGCCGGACAGCTTCCGCGATCCGCGCGGGATCGAGGTGATCGCCGCCAACGGCGTGCGGGCCCTGCTGGTCGGCGGCTTCAGCGCGACCGGGCCGGTGGCCGGCGGATCGAACCTCTATGCCGTGCTGGACGATGCGACCGGCAGCTGGGCCGGCACCGACTGGTTCGCCACTGGCGGGACCCTGCCGAATGCGGCGATCTGGTCGCTCGAATATGCCGAGGCCGACGATGTGCTGCTGGTCGGCACGCTGGGACGCGGCGCCTGGGCCCTGTACGATGCCAGTACCAGCCTGTTCCCGCTGCAGGTGGCGGAGCTGCGCTTCGGCCTGGCGGACAACGATTCCGCGCCCGCCGCGTCGATCCTGACGGATCTTCCGGACGGCAGCGCGCGGGCCCTGCGCAAATCCGGCAGCGGCACGCTGACCCTGACCGGCAGCGCCAGCTATTCCGGAGGCACCTTCATCGACGGCGGCCGGGTCAGCATCGCCGCCGACGAAAGCCTGGGCGACGCGGCCGGCGGCGTGACCTTCAACGGCGGCACCCTGGGCATCGCGGCGCCGGTGACTTCCGGCCGGGCGATGAGTGTCGATGCCGGCGGCGCCACCTTCGACACGGCAGCGCTGACCACCCTGACCGGCAGCCTGTCGGGTACCGGCGCGGTCACCAAGACCGGCATCTCGACCCTGCGGCTGACCGGCACCGGCAGCCTTCCCGCCGGCACCACGATCGCGGCGGGCCTGCTGCAGGTCGATGGCAGCCTGACCGGACCGGTCTCGGTGCAGGCCGGCGGCGGGCTGGGCGGCACCGGCAGCATCGTGGGAAATGTCTCCGCCGCCGGGACGGTGCAGCCAGGCGCCTCGATCGGCACCCTGACGGTCGACGGCGACTTCGCCATGGCCGATGGCGCCGAACTGGCCATGGAGATCGGCCAGGAATCGGCGGACAAGCTGGTGGTGACCGGCACCGCCGCACTCGACGGCACCCTGGCGCTGAGCGCGGCAGACGGGGTGAAGCTGGCGGGCCAGAGCTACACCCTGGTCCAGGCCGGCACGGTGACCGGTGCCTTCGACCAGGTGATCGCGCTGAGCCCCTTCCTGACGGCCGCCTTCGGCAATAGCGGCAGCGCCCTGCAGGCCAGTTTCGCCCGCGACTTCGCAGCCCCGGCGCAGGGGGCCAACCAGGCCGCGATCGGGGCGGCGCTCAACCGCTCCTACACCCTCGGCAGCCAGGGCGACATGGATGCGGTCTATGACGCGCTGGACGACAGCGGTTCGGACAGCCTCGCGCGCAATGCCCTGGACCAGCTGTCCGGCCAGTCGCTGGGCGACATGACGACCGCCGCTGCCGTGAACAGCGGCCTGCTTGCCCGCGGGATGCAGGCACGGCTGGCGCGGCGCCGGGCCGGCACGACCGGCCTTGCCGCCGGCGCGATCGCTCCGCTCGCCCTCGCCGACCGCGATGCGGCCGGGATGACCGCCATCGGCGCGGCGCTGGCCGGCGGCGGCACCGGGCTGTCGGCAGGCGATGCGGCGGGGCAACCCGCTGCCCTGTCCGAACGGACGGATGCCTGGGTCCGGCTGCTGGGCCGTCGCGGCCATGTCGACAGCGACGGCAACGGCACCGGCTACGACGGCGAGCAGGGCGGCATCCAGGTCGGCATCGACCGGACCTTTGGCGACCGGTTCGTGGCTGGCCTGTCGCTTGCCTGGCTGCGCAGCGACCTGCACGCCAAGGAGGTCACCGCGCAGACCGATGGCGACACCTACCAGGTCGGCGTCTATGGCTCTGCCGATCTCGGCCCGGTCGACCTGGACCTGACGGCGGCCTATGCCCGCACCGACTGGCGGACCAGCCGCAGCCTGGCCTTCGGGGGGTTGAACCGCACCGCGACCGCCGCGCCCGCCGGCAACGATATCGCGATGACCGCCAGGATCGGACGCGACATCGCAATGGGCCGCTTCACGGTCACGCCGCAGGCCGGGCTCGACTGGTACCGGCTGCAACGCGACGGGTTCTCCGAGAGCGGCGCAGGGGCGGCCAACCTGAACGTGGCCGGCAGCAGCAGCGACGTGGTGCAGACATCCCTGGGAGCCAGGGCCGCCACCCTGGTCGGCCTGGGCGACAGCCTGGTCCTGCGGCCGGAGCTGCGCGGCGCCTGGCTGCATGACCTGGCGCAGGCGGATCCGCAGGTCAGCGCCACCCTGGCCGGTGCCCCGGCCGCGCCGTTCACGGTCGCTGCGGCAACGCCCGGTCGCGATGCGGCCGTGCTGGGGGTCAACCTGACCGGCGGGAGCGGCGGGATGGGCGCGCTGCGGCTGTTCGCCGATTACGAGCTGCAACTGGCCGCCCGGCAGGCCGGCCATGCGGTGACCCTGGGCCTGCGCTACGCCTGGTGAGCGCCGCTTCGCTCGGAACCTGAGGCCGCTTCATGCTGTTCCCTCGCCTGCAGGATGCCGGAGGGCCGGCATCCGCCCGGACAGATGGAGCACCGCGATGAACTGGGATCAGGTCGAAGGCAATTGGAAGCAGGCCAGCGGCGAGGTGCGCCGGCAGTGGGGCAAGTTGACCGATGACGAGGTCAGCGAGGTCGCCGGCAACCGCGAGAAGCTGGAAGGCAAGATCCAGGAGCGCTATGGCCAGACCCGTGAGGAGGCCAAGCGCGACGTGGACCGGTGGCTGGCGGGTCGGTGACCATGACGGACCGGTCGGCAAAGCCCGACGACCGCGCGCAGGGCGGCTCCCGGGGTGCTGCCCCGGGCCGCCCTGACAAGGGCTTCCGCCAGCAGATGCTGGAGGAGGACCTGACCCTCGGCGAACCGGGCACGGTGGCCCAGGGCGGTCGCGAGGGCGGCGAGCTTTCACGCAAGGTGGGGACCCGCGACGAGAAGAAGCGGGCGTTCGAGCGGCCCGCGCCGGTCAGCCGGGTCCGCAAGAAGGACGAACGGGAGGGCGGCTGAGGGCGCGCCCCGCGGGTCGCGGCGCGGGCGCGACAGCGCCTGCGCCGCCGCGCGGCCCTGCCCGCCTGGCTGCTGCATTGAGATCCCGCGCATCCGGCATTAAAACGGAGTCAGGCAGTCCGAATCGGGTTCGGGTTCCGCATGATCTTCCGTTTCGACGCGTTCGAACTGGATACACGTACCCTGGAACTCCGGCGGGACGGCACGGTCCTGGCGGTCGAGCCGCAGGTCTTCGCGCTGCTTGCCTTCCTGGTCGAGAACAACGACCGGGTGGTCAGCAAGGACGACCTGCTGGATGCCATCTGGCAGGGACGCATCGTTTCCGACGCTGCAATCGACAGCCGCATGCGCTCCGCGCGCCTGGCGATCGGCGACGATGGCCGCGCCCAGCGCCAGCTCCGCACGATCCGGGGGCGCGGCTTCCGGTTCGTCGGCACGGTGATCGCAGAGCCCTCGCCGGAACCGGAGCCTGACCGGCCGGCACTGCATGCCGTCCAGCATGTCGCGGCCCCGGCCGAGGAGGGCGGGACCAGCCCCGCGCCGCCGCCGGTGGCCGACGGCCGTCCTTCCATCGCGGTCCTGCCTTTCGCGGCGATCGGTGGGGAATCGCGGTTCGGCAATATCTCCATGGCCCTGCCGCACGATCTGATCGCCGCCCTGTCGCGCCTGCACTGGCTGTTCGTGATCTCGCGCAGTTCCAGCTTCCAGTTCCAGGGTGCTCACGGGGGCGGTGGCCCCCGCCTCGACGGGCTGGAGGCGGCCCGGCGCCTCGGTGTCCGCTATTGCCTGTGCGGCGCGGTGGAGATCGCGGGCAACAGGATCGAGGTCATCGCGGAGCTTCTGGATACGACCCGCGGCGGCATCATCTGGGCCGACCGCTACGCGGGCAGTATCGATGAGGTTTACGAGCTGCGACACCGCATTGCCGGCAATGTCGTTGCGGCGATGGAGCTGCGCATCCCCGCGCTGGAGGCGGAACGGGCCGCGCTGAAAATGCCGGAAAGCCTGGATGCCTGGGGTGCCTATCATCTGGGCCTGCGGCACATGTACCGGTTCAATTCGCATGACAACCGGCGGGCACTGGATTATTTCGCGCAGGCTGTCCTGGCCGATCCGGCCTTCTCGCGCGCCTATGCCGGGTTGTCATTCGCGCATTTCCAGAACGCCTTCGTGCACTTCTCGGCGGATGCCGCGACCGAGCGCGTGCTGGCCCGCGCCGCCGCAGAGAAGGCAATGGAGATCGACCCGCTGGACCCCTTCGCCAACTACACGATGGGGCGGGCGGACTGGCTGGACGGCGACCTGGACGGCGCAATCGGCTGGCTGCAGCGCTGCGTCGATCTGAACCCGAACCATGCCCAGGCGGTCTATTCGGGGGCCCTGGTCGACACCATGGCGGGCCGCCATGCCGAGGTCGGTCCGCGCATTGAGCTTGCCCGGGCGCTCAGCCCCTATGACCCGTTGCGCTATGCCATGCTGGTGACGCGCAGCCTGGCGTTGCTGCCGTCGGGTGCCTTCGACGATGCCACGGCCTGGGCCGAGCGTGCGGCGCGGGAGCCGAATGCCCATGTCCTGATCCACCTGATCGCCGCCGCGGTGAACGAGCTTTCCGGACGGCCGGCCGAGGCACGCGGCTGGATGGCCTCCGCCCGGCACCGGAACCCGGGCTTCTCGCAGGCCGACTTCTTTCTCTCCCTGCCCTATCGCGACCCGGCCATGCGCCGCATGTTCAGCCAGGTCTTCGACCGGCTGGGGATGCCCTGACGCGGCCGCGACGGCCCGTTGGCCGCAGTGTCATGCGGTTGCCGCCAGCCGCAGCGGGACACCGCGTCGGCGCGGCCGCAGCCCGGTGGTCCCGTCGCGATCCGCCAGGGTCGCGACCGGCACCTCGCCCAGGCCGCGGACCGTTTCGGTCCGGAAGCGCGAGAGGGCGAATTCGTCCATCACCTCGCCCAGCATGTCCTGGTGCACACTGATCTCCATCGGCTCGGACAGGGATTGCAGCCGCGAGGCAAGGTTCACGGCCGGCCCGAAGACGTCGTAGACATATTTCTGGATGCCGATCACCGAGCCCACCACCGAGCCGGAGGCCAGGCCGATGCGCGCCCGCCAGGTCTGCGCGTGGCTCTCGTTGCGCCGCTCCAGGTAGCGCATCATCTTGACCGCGCATTGCGCGACGCTGCGGGCATGGTCCGGGTTCGGGTGCGGCAGGCCGGCGACCGCCAGATAGGCATCGCCGATCGTCTTGATGCGCTCGCAGCCATGCAGTTCGGCGATCCGGTCGAAGGCGGTGAAGATGTCGTTCAGCTCGGCCACCGTCACCGTCGGGTCGGCCGCCGCGGCGATTTCCGTGAAGCCGACGAAGTCCAGCATCAGCACGGATACCGGCTCGTACAGCTTCGGGGTCACCGAGCCGAAGGTCTTGTATTCCTCGTAGACCGAGCGCGGCATCACGTTCAGCAGCAGTTTCTCCACCTGGGTCTTCTCGCGCTCCAGCTCGCGGGTCTTGCGCTCGGTCATCGAGGCATAGGCATCGATCATCGCCTCGGTCTCGCGCAGGCGGGAGATGTTCTGGCACTCCACCACCAGGATGCCGCTGCCGTCGTGGGTCGCCCGGCGGATCACCGCCTCGATGATCAGTTCGCGCCGCTTGCGCTTCACCCGCGCCTCCACGGTCACCGCCGTGCCGGCCGACAACCGCTCGGCCAGCCCGGCGGGGTCCAGGCCGGGAAACAGGTCGGCCAGTGCGGTGCCGGCCGCCGCCCCTGCGAACCAGTCGCCGAAGGTCGGGTTGCAGTAGCGGATTGCCAGGCTGTCCGGCGCGACCAGCGCCAGGCCGATGCCGATCGACTGCAGCAGCTGGGCGTTCAGGGCTTCGATCTGCATGCTTGCCTCCCGTGCTCAGGCGACGATGACGGTGCGGCGCGCCTCGACCGCATCCATCACCGTGTCATGATCCTCCGGTGCGAAGCCGGCGGCCTGCAGGGTCGCGCCCAGCAGCAGCTTGATCTCGTCGAAATGGCGGTGGGTCACGCCAAGATGGGCATGCGCCCTGCCCAGCCGCTCGTCGGCGAAGTCCGCCGGTCCGCCCAGCAGCGAGGCGATGAATTTGGTCTGGTGGTCGACCAGCCGGCGCATGTCCACATCCTCGAAGAAATGGCCGACCACATCGCTGTCCAGCACCCTGTCGTAGAAGTCCATGATGACCTGCCGGACGGTGGGGAAGCCGCCATACTTGTCGAACAGGCTCTGGGCGCGCGATATCTGTGCGTTCGGTGTCGCGGCCATCATGACGGCATCCTTTCCGGACTGCGCGGGCGCATCAGCGCCGGCGGACGATGATTTCAAGGTAGCGGCCGGGCACGATCATCGCCCCTGCGCCGGCACGGGACTCTGCCTCGGCCAGGGCGATCAGGTCCGCCTCCAGCGCCTCGACATTGCCGGTCTGGCCGGCCGTCTCGAAAGCCTTCTGCATCGGGCCGTAGACCGCCCGCCAAAGCTCCACCCAGTGGCGTGCCGAGCGGTAGCGGAACACGAAGTCGCGTTCCGTGACGGCAATCTGGCTGGCATCCACGTCGAACAATGCCTCGATCCGCGCGGTCGTACCCCAGTCGACCGCCGGGCGGAGGCCGGCCGGCGGCGGGGCGTGGCGGCCGATGGTCTTGAACAGGCGGCCGATGAAGCCGTCGGGTGTCCAGTTCGCCATGCCGATACGGCCGCCCGGGCGGCAGACCCGGATCATTTCCGCCGCCGCGGCCTCCTGGTTGGCAGTGAACATCACGCCGAAGGTGGAGGTCACCACGTCGAAGGAGGCATCGGCAAAAGGCAGGTCCTCGGCATCGGCCTCCCGGAAGGCGACCGGCAGGCGCTCCGCTTCCGCCCGCTCCATGCCGTTGCGCAGCCAGGCGCCGACATAGTCGGTGGACACCACGTCGCAGAACCGCCGCGCCGCCGCGAGGGTGGCGTTGCCGTTGCCGGCTGCGATGTCCAGCACCCGCTCGCCCGGCCGCAGATCGAGGCTTTCGGCCAGCTGTTCGCCCACGATCTGCAGGGTGGTGCCGACCACCGGATAGTCGCCGACGGACCAGACGCCCTGTTGGCGGCGCTTGATGGCGGCGAGGTCCGGGGCAGGGGACGCGACGACATTCATGGCGGGTTTCCTTGTGCAGCGGGCGCGGCTCTTCGTCGGCCGCGGCCTGTGCAGGGAAACTAGATCCGCCTTGCGCATCGCGATTGCAGGCAGGCTGATGGCAGCCTGCATTTTCCTGCAGGCTGCCTGCAGAAACCTGCAGGCGCTACCAGGTCTCGGCGAGCAGCTCCTCCAGCGCTTCCGCCGTGGCCGTGGACTGCATCACCGGGCCCATATGGCCGCTGCCCGGCAACAGACGCAGGGCCGCCCCGGGCACCGCTGCCTGAAGGCATTCCGACATGCGCCGGGTCACCGGCGGGGAGGCGGCACCTTGAAGAATGGTAAGCGGTGCGCCCAGGCCCGCCAGCAGCCCCGGCGTCAGCGGGAAATGGCTGGTCGCGCGCACCAGCCGCGCCAGTTCCGGCGCGTCGGCGACCATCCGTTCGCGCGCCGCGGCGGGGATCCTGTCCCAGGCCACCTCGTTCCAGGCTTCCACGAAGCGGGCGACCCCGCCCTCGGGCGTGCCGGCGGCGAGCTGCGCGTCCAGATGGTCGACGATGTCGCTGTCCCAGCGCCGCAGCGCCACATCCGCCGGCCGGTCGGCCTGCAGCAGGGCGGTCACGATCGGCTCGTAGAGCACCAGCCGGTCATGCGGGGCGCCCTCCGCGGCCGCCACCAGCGCGGCGAGCGCGCCCATGGAATGGCCGAACAGCAGCCGCCGCCCCGCCGGGATCTCGGTCAGGCAGGCGCGTGCCAGGGCGGCATAGCGGCGGATCGGGTCGGTGCCGCCTGCGGGTTGCGGCCCGAGGAGCGGCGCGACGATATGGCGTTCCGGCCGCGCCATGCGCCGCGCCAGCGACGCCATCGCCCGCGGGTTCTGGGCCGCGGCATGCATCAGCACCACCAGCTGCGGGCCGTCGCCGACCTCCAGCGTCTCGACCTCGCCCACCGACAGGCGGCGCAGCGCCGTCACCGGAGGCGTGGGGCCTGCCGGCGCGTTCATGCGCCTGCGGACCTCGTGGCGGCAGGCACGATCGGCGGCCGGGCGTTCAGCGCCTCCTTGTCGAAGCCGGCGACCTTCTTGTAGGCCGCGGCCGCCTGCGCCAGCTCGTCGTTGGAGAGCACCTCGTCGATCCGCGCAAAACCGCCGGGGGCACGCTCCTCGACGATGTCCAGCACCTTGTCCGGCCCGTCGGCGCGGTTGGCCAGCACGATGCGGGAGGTGGTCGGCCGGCGCTCCGCCTCATAGGCCTCCAGCGCGGCCTGAGTCGTGCCTTTCGACAGGATCTCGCGGGCCAGCACGCGGCCGTCGAGGATTGCCTGCGACGCGCCGTTGGAGCCGATCGGGTACATCGAATGGGCGGCGTCGCCGAGCAGGGTCATGCGGCCGCTGGTCCATTGCGGCAGCGGGTCGCGGTCGACCATCGGATATTCGTAGACGGAGGCGGCATTGCGGATCACCGCCGGCACGTCCAGCCAGTCGAACTGCCAGTCCTGGAAGCGCGGCAGGAAATCCTCCAGCCGGCCGGGACGGTTCCAGTCCTCGCGATTCCACAGATAGTCCTTCGGGAACTGCAGGTCGCAGATCCAGTTGATCGTCGATCCGGCCTCGCCCTCGTCGGCGATCGGATAGCAGACGAACTTGCGCGCCTTGCAGCCGGCCATCGCCATCGTCCGGCCGGTCAGGAAGCGCGGGCCGCTGGACACCCCGCGCCACATCACGATGCCGCCCCAGGCCGGCGGCCCTTCTTCCGGATAGAGCAGGGCGCGGGCCCGGGAATGGATGCCGTCGGCGGCGATCAGCAGGCTGCCCTGCGCGGTTCCCAGGGGGCGGCCGCGCGGGCGGTCGGCCAGGTCGACCTCGATGCCGGCGGCCGTGTCGCGGAAGCCGTCGACCGCCACGCCGGTGCGGATCGCATCGGGCCCCAGGCGCGCGCGCACGGCGTCGAGCAGGATCATCTGCAGGCGGCCCCGATGGATCGAGAACTGGGGCCAGTTGTAGCCCGCGTCGCGGCCGCGCGGCTCCGACCAGACCAGCCCGCCATGGCTGGAGAAATAGGCGACTTCCTTCGTGCGCAGGCCGGCCGCGTCCAGCGCCGGCAACAGGCCGAGCTCCTCCAGCTCCCGCACCGCATGGGGCTGTACGTTGATGCCTACGCCAAGCGGGCGGATCTCGGGCACCGCCTCGAAGATCTGCGCCGGCACGCCGATCTGATGCAGGCTCAGCGCGGTGGCCAGGCCGCCGATGCCGGCGCCGGCAATCAGCACGGTCATGTTGCTTCCCCCCTGGATGGCGGAGCCGGCAGGCCGCGACGCTGTCGGGCGCCGCGGCAGGACCCCGGACCGCCCCTATCTAGCGCAGGGGCGCCGCCGGGCCAACGCCGGCGATCAGACCAGGAAGCGCTCCAGCCCGCCGTAATGGTTGTGCATCGGGCCGCGCCGCAGGGCCAGCAGGATCAGCAGCACGCCACAGAGGATGCTGGCGAGGGTCTGCGCCAGGTCGGCGCCGAAGCCGAAGGGCGTGATCAGCAGCGCGAGGCCCAGCCCGATATTGAGATAGCGCAGCGGCCGCGCCACTTCCGCCAGCGCGATCACCGAGACGGTCACCGCCAGCGAGCCGATCAGATGATCGGCATCGGCCATGCCGCCCTCGGCGCCCAGGGTGCTGCGGGTGAACATCAGCCAGAGGCCCAGCACGACAGACACTGCCAGGTTCCAGGGCAGGTTCACCCCGCCGCCCAGCATGTCCCTCGCGACGGCGCCGGGCGGCCGGGCGAACTCGTCGGGCATGGGCTGCGACCGGCCTTCGTCGGTGTCGCCGCTCAGGAAGATCCGCAGCAGCGGCCGTCCCGCCCGCGCCCGGCGGGCCAGGAACTGGATGGTGGCGACCAGCTCGTCCAGGGAATAGGGGATCTGGATCAGCATCGCCGCCGCGGCGATCAGGCAGATCGTGCACCAGGTGCCGATCACGATCGGCTGGATCACGATGAAGGTGATCGAGATCACGCCCAGCGGCACGATCATGATGCCGAACAGCAGCACCAGCCAGGGCATGGTCCGCCAGCGCCGGGTGGAGCCGATCACGCCGACCAGGATCTCCAGCGCATAGGTCAGGGCGCCCAGCCCGGCATCGGGCACCGGCCAGGCCTCCGACACCGCGGAGGTGATCACGGCTTCGGTGCCGTTCTTCGGCCCCGCGCCGGCAGTGAAGAACGGGTCCCAGACGCTGTCGATATGGCCCAGCTGGTAGGCCGCCATGTAGCGCGACAGGTGCAGGCCGACGAAGGCCAGCAGGATGATCGGCAGGCGCTGCACCCAGGCGGAGGGATTGAAGTCCCAACCCGGTGGGATGTCCGGGCCGGTCTGGGCCGCGGCCTCCGAGATGCCGGGGGTGGGCGGGAGCAGCACGGCGAAGCCGATCACCAGCATGCCCGCCAGGGTGCCGTTGTTGTAGGCCGCGGCGGTCGGCGCCCAGAACACCAGCGGTGCCGTCAGCAGCCACAGGCCGATCGCGGCACAGGTCCAGCGCGCCCAGCTGAGCCTGCGGGACAGCGACAATGTCCCGAACAGGGCCAGGGCCGCGCCGGACGCGAGGTCGCTGACCGTCATGGCCATGGAGTCGTAGCCCAGGATCATCGGGGCGGAGAGCAGCCAGCTGGCCATCCCGATGTTGAACCAGGCGCCCCACAGATAGCGGCCGTGCTGCTCCCGCCAGGCGGACTGATGGCGGCTGCGGACCCGCTCGGCATTTTCCGGCCGCTCGGCGACCGCCTCCATCCAGTCGGGCATGGTGATGCCGTTGGCCCGGTACCAGGCGACCGGATCGCGCTTCAGCGCGTCGATCAGGTCGGGCAGGTCGTCGAGGATGGCGTGCCGCGGCTCCCATTCCAGCTGATGGCGCGCCCGGTCGATGTTCAGCGCGTAGTGATCGGCCGCCATGTCGATCATGAACGACCGGATGAACGGCTTCTCGCCCTTGTCGAAATCGTCCGGCACCACCGGTTCGGACTTCTCCTCCAGCCAGGCGCCGGCCTTGGCGAGCGGGCGCGGCACCTCCAGGGTCTGCCAGTCCGCCTTGCCGTGCACCAGGCGGCCGATCTCGCGCTGCAGACGCTGGTAGCCGACGGCCTCCGCCTCGCCGACCAGGAACAGGCTGTCCGCCGGCAGGTCGTTGCGCCGGTCGATCGCCGCGCGGAACGCGGCCATCATGTCCTCGGCATGGATGAAGGCCTGCCCGGCGAGGGGGTCGCCGGCATAGAGGTGGGACTTGATGTCGCGTTCGTAGATCCGCGCGATCTGGTGCGCCAGGGTCGGCACCGCGTTCATGCCGTCGTACAGCCCGGCCAGGCGCAGGATGACGGTGGGGATCGCGCCGCGCTCCTCGCGGATCGCCGCCTCGGCCGCCGCCTTCGACTGCGGATAGGGCCAGGACGGCGCGAGCGGGCTGCTCTCGTCGATCCGTTCGCCGGGTGCGCCCGCCCGGTGCACCAGCATGGTGCTGGAATAGACCAGCTGGCCGACCTCGAACGCCTGCAGGCCGCGCAGCAGGTGCCGGGTGCCCTCCACGTTCACCTTGTCGTAGAGCGGGTTCTCCTCGCCGGTGAAGTCGAAATAGGCGGCCAGGTGCACCACGGAGGCGATCTGCCGGCCATAGGCCTGTTTCAGCTTGAGCAGCGCCAGGTCGACCGAATCCTGCGAGCCCAGGTCCGCCTCGAAACAGGGAATGCCGGCATCGCCGCAGTCGCGGTCCAGGCCGATCACCCGGTAGGCATCGCCAAGCGCCTCGGCAAGGGTGCTGCCGATGGCGCCGCCGGCGCCGGTGATCAGGACGATGGGCTTCTGCGCCGTGGCGCTCATGGTCACTCTGTCGGGAAGGTTGCCGCTCGGGGTTCGCGCGGGTAACGACCCCGCCCCCCGGTACGTTCCATTCCGGGCCATGCAGGTGCCGGGCGTTCGTGTCTGCGGAGCGCCGCCGGTCTAGGCCATCGTCGCGATCGCCCGCTGCGGCGCGATGGCCGGTGCCAGCAGGATCGCGGCGACCAGCAGCACGGTGGCGCCGATCTGCAGGGGCCCCACCGGCTCCGCGAAGGCGAACCAGCCGATCGCCAGCATGGTCGGCAGTTCGAAGCTGCCGGCCGCCGCGGCCCGGGCCGGCCCGACCAGCGGCGCGGCATAGGTGTAGAGCAGTTGCGGCAGGAAGGCGGTGAGCAGGGCCACCCCGGCCACCAGCAGCCAGCCCTGCGGCCGCGCCAGCAGGATCGCTTCCACCGGCTGGCCGGCCAGCAGCGGGGCCAGGCCGAGCACGGCGCCGGCCAGCAGGGCGGACATGCGTTCCAGGGTTCCCAGGCCCGGCAGGCGGGTGCAGAGCACCACAATGCCGGGCCCGAAGGTCAGCGGCGCGGAGAGCGAGAGCAGCAGGGCGCGCAGCTGCGGGCCGTCCAGGCCCGGCGGCGACAGGGCCAGACCGGCACCCCCCAGCACCAGCAGGGCGGCCCCGATCGCGCGCGGCCCGGGGCGCTGGCCGGCCAGGGGCCAGGCCAGCAGCACCGCGAACAGCGGATAGGTCATGTACAGGGTGCCGGCTGCCGCAACGGGCACCTGCTTCACCGCCTCCAGATAGCTGATCCAGCCCAGCCCCATCGCCGCGCCGGTGCCCAGCGCCAGCAACCCCTGGGCCCGCTTCGCCCGCGCCAGCGGCAGGAAGGGCAGCAGGACCAGGAGCGAGAAGGCATAGCGATAGAAGGCGATGGCGCTCGACGACAGGCCCGCTTCCGCCAGCCCGCGGGCGAAGAACGGGGTCAGGCCGAAGCCGATCGCGCAGAGCAGCACGATGGCGGTGGCGAGCAGGGGTCCGGGCTGGCGGGGGGCGGGGCGGGCGGGCGGGCTGGGCATGCCGGCAGCCATATCCCAGGCTGCCGGCATGGGAAAGCCGTCAGGTCCGGCTGATCGAGGCGCCGCCATCGACCAGCATGGCGCTGCCGGTGACGAAACTCGCGGCATCCGAGGCCAGGAACAGCGCCGCGGCGGCGATCTCCTCCGGCTCCGCCAGCCGCTTCAGGGCATGCAGGTTCTGGACGAAGGCCAGGACCTCCGGCCCGGCGCCGGGGGCGCGGGCGACATTCATCGCGGTGTCCGTGCCGCCGGGCAGCAGGGCATTGACCCGGATCCCGGCCGCGCCCAGTTCCACCGCCAGGCATTGCACCAGTCCGACCAGCCCCGCCTTCGCCGCGGCATAGGCGGCCATGCCGGGCATGCCGGCGGTATGGCCGACGAAGCTGCCGGTGAAGATCAGGCTGCCGCCGCCGCGGGCCTGCAGGGCCGGCACCTGGTGGCGGGCCGCCAGGAAGGCAGCGGTCAGGTTGCTGTCCAGGTTGTCCCGCCAGTCGTCCGGCGCGAGCTCCGCCACCGGCGCCATCGCCCCGGTGGTGCCGGCATTGTTGAAGGCAATGTCGAGCCCGCCGTACAGGTCCTGCGCCGCCGTCACCAGCGCGCGGGCATGACCGTCGTCGCGCACATCGCCGGCGACCGCCTTCGCCGTGCCGCCCGCGGCGGCGATCTCCGCCTCCAGCCCCTGCAGTTCCGCGGCCCGGCGCGCCGTGACGACGAGTTTCGCGCCGGCCTGCGCGAAGGCCAGCGCGGCCGCCCGGCCGATCCCGGCGCTGGCCCCGCCGACGATGGCAACCTTGCCTGCAAGCATGTTCATGGCTCTTCCCTTCCCTTGTCCGGCACCGGTGCGGTGCGCGGGGAGGGGATGCCAGGATCGCGGGGGCGACGCGTCCCGCTTCCTGCGGCGGGCGGTCGGCCCGTCGCATTGCGTTCAAAGGGTGGGGCGTTCAAAGGGTGGGGTGTTCAAAGGGCGGGGCGTTCCAAGGGCAGCGCGTTCAGAGGATGGGGCCGAGGATCGCGACCGCGTTGTTGCGGAGCCTCGTCCGCCAGCTCCAGGCCGCGACTTCCCCGGCGCTGACCTCGTCGGACCGGTCGATATAGCTCTGCTGGCGTTCGCGCAGCACGGCGGTCAGCGCGGGGTCGTACACCAGGACGCTGTTCTCGTAGTTCAGCTCGAAGCTGCGGCGATCCATGTTGGCCGAGCCGATCAGCAGGATCTCGCCGTCGAGGGTCAGCGACTTGGTGTGCAGCAGACCGCCCCGGTACTCGAAGATCCGCACCCCGGCGTCCAGGAGGTCGGCATAGCAGCTGCGGCTGGCGGCGCCGACGATCCAGGAATCGTTGACCGCCGGCAGGATCAGCCTGGTCGGGACGCCGCGCCGGGCACTGGCGCAGAGCGCCGCCTGCAGCCCCTCGTTGGGGATATAGTAGGGCGTGGTGATCGTCAGTTCCCGGCGCGCGGCGAACATCAAGGTCTCGAAGATCTCGGGCATTGCCGAGAAGCGCACCGTGGGCCCCGTGCCGATGGCCTGGCAGACGGCGCCCGGCCCCGGGCCGGGCAGCGCGAGCGGCAGCGGCTGGCACAGGATGTCCCGCAGGTCTTCCCCGGCATGGGCGGTCCAGTCGCCGGCGAACAGGTATTGCAGCTGCCGGGCGATCGGGCCCTCGAACCGCATGACCGCGTCGACCCAGGGGGCGAACCTGGCCTTCACCCGGAATTCCGGGTCGGCGCAGTTCTGGCTGCCGCAATAGGCGATCCAGTTGTCGACGACGACGATCTTGCGATGGTTCCGCAGGTCCAGGCGCCCCTTCAGCACACGCAGCAGCGGGTTGCCGATCGGCATGGCACGGACCAGCTGCACGCCGGCGGCACGCATCTCCTGCCAGTGGCGCGAGCGGATCAGGGCGCGCGAGCCCAGATCGTCGGCGATGGCACGGCAGACGATGCCGCGGCCGGTCGCGCGCTTCAGCGCCTCGACGACCTTCAGCCCGTTGCGATCGGCCAGCCAGATGTAGAAGCAGAGATGGACATGCGCGCGTGCCGCATCGATATCGGCCACGATGGCGTCGATCGCGGCATTGGAATCCGCCTGCAGGACCCCCCGGTTGCCGCCCACGGGATCGAACCCGTTGATCGACCGCCCGGCAAGGAACAGGTGGTGAAGATGGCCGGGGATCGCCGCTTCGTCACAGGGCCGCGCCGGCCGGGCGATCGACGCCGGGCCGGGCATGCGGGCCAGCACCTGCCGCATCCGGGCGATGCGCCGGCGGCCAATATTGACTTCGCCGAACAGGACATAGCCAATAAGGCCCAGGATCGGCAGCGCAATGATGACCGCCGTCCAGGTGATGCGCGAGGCCGGTTCGCGATGGGGCCTGAGGAAGACCCGCAGGATCATCGCCACCTGCACCGCGAAATGAAGGATGGCGATCGGTATCGACCATAGGGACCCCTGCTCGATGCTACCCTCCCGTTCCCTGCCTGCCCGGGCGAATGGAGCCCTGGCGAGGACGCCGTTGCAAGCTGAAATGCGTCCCGGCCCGCAGCTGGCCCGGCGCCGACAGGGTGCCGCCGAACCGAAATGACCGGCACAGCCTGCCCCGCTTCCCCGACGATCCGCGTTGCCACCTACAACATCCAGAAGAGCATCGGCCTGGATGCGCGCCGGCAGCCGCAGCGTATCCTGGACGTGATCGCGGAGATCGACCCCGATATCCTGGCCGTGCAGGAGGTCGACAGGCGTTTCGGCGAGCGGCAGACGACCCTGCCGCTGCAGATGATCGCCGACCGGACCGATCTGTGCGCGATCTCCTTCGCCCCGCACCAGGCGGGCATCGGCTGGCACGGGAACGCCATCCTGGTGCGCAAATCCGCGCAGGTCCTGTCCCAGCGGCGCCTGACCCTGCCGCAGTTGGAGCCGCGCGGCGGCGCCATCGCGACGGTCGAGGTCAGGGGGCGGCGCCTGCAATGCGTCGCCATGCATCTGAGCCTGACCGGATATTTCCGCCGGCTTCAGATCATCCATGCGGTCGGCGAGCTGGGCACCCAGCCGGAGACGATGCCGACGGTGATCATGGGCGACTTCAACGACTGGTACGGCAGGTCGCGAAGCCTGCGGTCCTTCGGCCCCGGCTACGAATTCGTTCCCACCGGCCCGAGCTTTCCCGCGCCGATGCCGGTCGCCACCCTCGACCGGATCATCGTCAGCCGCGACCTGTCGGTCAGCGCGGCGGCCGTCCACAGCTCGAAGCTGGCGCGGATGGCGTCGGACCATCTTCCCGTCTGGGCCGATCTGGGCATGCCGGAGGCGGCTGCGGCAGCGCCCCGATAGGCGGCCCGGCCGGCGTGACGCATTGCCAGCCCGTCGCGCGGCGGCCTATATGGCGTCATGGTTCGACCGTTTCCGCAGCCCGTGTTGGCATGCCCGTCATGCGCGCGCCCCGCGCCGGTGGCGGGCCGGCCGGCATAGCGCGACGCGGGGTTCGTCCAGTTGGAAGCCTGGCCCATCGGGTTCATCGTCCTGTACCTCGCCTTCGTCGCGAAGCAGATGGTGTGCGACTTCTTTCTGCAGACCAGCTGGATGGCGCGGGGGAAAGAGGGGCGGGCCGGCTGGCTCCGGCCGATGGTCGCGCATACCGGGGTCCATGCCCTGGGCACCCTTGCCATCGTCCTCCCGATGGCGCCGGAGCTGTGGTACCTGGCGGTCGTGGATTTCGCGGTCCACGGCCTGATCGACCGGGCAAAGGCCCTGCTGTCCCGCGGGATCCCGATGACCGATCCCCGGTTCTGGTGGCTGTTCGGCGCCGACCAGGCGCTGCACCAGCTGACCCACCTGGTCTATCTGCTGATGCTGCTCGACGCCTGACGGCCGCCGCTCCGGCCCCCGGGTCGCGAAGGGTCAGCCGATCACGATGACCGGCCCGGTCTCGCCGGCCGCGATGCGCGCGGCGTGCAGCCGGGCCAGCGGATCCTCGGGGTAGCGCTCGGCCTGCGCCAGCATCGCGGCCTCGCTCCCGGGTTCGGCCGCCGCCAGGGCGGCGAAGGCGCGGCCATAGGACAGCACTTCCTCGCTCTCGCCCGGCACCGGCTCGAAGGCGTCGATGCCGACCGCCTTGCCTTTCAGCATCAGGGTTCCGATCGGGCGGAAGCGGAAGCGCCGGCAGAGCTCGACGGTCGACCGCGCGACGCAGAGCCGCGTGCCGAGCGCCTTGTTGGCGGCCTCCAGCCGTGCGGCGGTGTTGATCGCATCGCCATGCGCGGTGTAGTCGAACCGCCCGCCGCCGCCGAAATTGCCGACCACCGCGGTGCCCGTGTTGACGCCGATCCGGGTGCGGCCGATCGACCGGTCCAGCGCGCGCTGGGCGGCGGCGAAGCGCTCCGTCGCGGCCACGATCTCCACCGCGCAGGCCACCGCCCGGTCCGCATGGTCGGGCTGGTCCAGCGGCGCATTGAACATCGCATGCACCGCGTCGCCGACGATCTTGTCGATCGTGCCGCCATGGCGCATCACGATGCCGCAGACATCGGTCAGGTAGCTGTTCATCACCTGCACCAGGATCGCGGGCTCGGACCCCTCGGTGAAGCTGGTGAACCCTTCCAGGTCGGTGAACAGGAAGGTCATCAGGCGGCTTTCCCCGCCCAGGCGCAGCCGCTCCGGATGGTCGGCGATCGCCCGCACCATGTCGGGGGACAGATAGTGGGTGAAGGCATGGCGCAGTCGCCGCCGGTCCCGCTCCACCAGGACCGTCCGCGCCAGGGTCGCGGCCGCGAAGGCCGCCGCCATGCCGATGGCCGGGACGACGGGATCGACCAGCAGGCGATAGCTCGCGAACAGCTCGAAGGTGCCGGCCGCGAGGCCCGCCAGCAGGGCCAGGAAGACCGGCACCGCGACGGCCAGCCGGGTCCAGGCCACCAGGCCCAGGACGAGGATCGCGCAGGCGATCGCCAGGGCCAGTTCCGCCGCCGGCGCCCAGAGCGGGCGGATCAGGTGCTGGCCCGTCAGGATCTGCTCCAGCGCCTGGGCGTGCAGTTTGACGCCGGGCTCGAAGGGGTTGATCGGGGTTGCCCGCAGGTCGGCGAGGCCCACGGCGCTGGTGCCCACCAGCACGATATGGCCGCGGATGCGGCTCGCCACCGCCGGGTCGGTATCGCCAAGCACGGCCCAGGCCGGCAGCATCCGCCCGCGGGCGCCGGGCCGGAAATGCAGCCAGTATTCGCCCGCACCGTCGACCGGGACCTCGAACCCGCCGACCCGCAGCAGCATCGCCGGCCGGGCGGGCAGGTCGCCGGCTTCCTTCAGGTCGGTCCGGATCGCGATCGACGGCTGCTGCTGGGCGACCCGCAGGGCCTCGAGGACGAGGGACGGCACCAGGCGGCCCTGCCAGGCGGACAGCAGCGGGATCCTGCGCACGATGCCGCCATCCCGCCCCACCAGGCTGAAACTGCCATTGCCGGCAGCGGCCGCCTCCAGCACCGGCAGGTTGGTGACCGCACCCGGAAAGCTGTACAGGCCGCCCACCGGATCGGGGCCGATCACCGCGAAGCCCGCCTTGATCGCCGGCGGCCGGGCGCCCGGCCGGGTCGTCAGGCCGAAGCCGGTGACCACGCGTGCACCGGCCATCGCCTCGGCCAGCACCAGGTCGAAGTCGGGCACCCTGCCCGGGCCGGACGGAAGGTCGTGCAGCCCCTGCCTGCGCCAGCTTTCGAGCAGGCGGGAGGGCGAGCTCCTGTCCGGTTCCGACAGCACGATGTCGAGCGCGACGGCGGCCGCGCCCAGCCCGTGCAGCCGTGCCACCAGGCGGGCGAGGATGTCGCGGGACCAGGGCCATTGCCCGATCCGCTCCAGCGAGCCGTCGTCGATATCCACCACCGTCACCGGGACCGGGGCATCCGCCCGCGGGGCCTGCACCTGGAAGCTGTCGATCGCAATGTCCCGCAGGCTGGCGAACGGGCCCGGAAAGGCGACCCGCAGGCCAAGAAATGCAACCAGGATTAACAACCCGGCAAGAAAGGTCAGGTATCGATAGCGTCGGGACATCAGGCGATGGCCGTCCTTCCGGCGACAGCGCAGATCGCCCGCCCGGGAAGATGAGACATGCAGTTGCCGTTCGTTGCTGCTGGTCTGTTTACCGGGTAACAATGGAAATTCATCTGGCAACGGACTCCGACTTCGACAGTCAGGCCATGCAATTCAGCCGGCCCGACAGTGGAGGTTTGACCAGGGAAGCGCGCCCAGTGCGATCCGATGATACTGTTTTCGTCGCCGCCGGGGCCGAGATCTTTCGGCAGGGCGACCCCGGCGACTGCGCCTATGTGGTCGAGGACGGACGGATCGCGATCACCCTGGACGACGATCGGGTATCGCAGGCGGTCGCGACCCGCGGCCCAGGCGAGATCTTCGGCGAGATGGCGATCATCGACGGCAGCCCGCGCTCCGCCACGGCCACCGCGATCGAGGATGCCCGGCTGCTTGTCGTCACCGCGGACCGGCTGTCGCACCGGATGGCGCGCGCCGATCCCGTGCTGCGCATGGTGCTCGACGTGCTGGCGAGCCGGCTGCGCGCAACCATGGCGCTGCTGGCCCGGACGGACGGCAGGGACGCGAAACCCCATGGCGGCGCCAGCCAGCTGCAGAACCGCGGCATCCAGGACATCCGGCTGGAGCAGGATCTCGTGCGGGCCCTGTCGAACGGCGACTTCCAGCTGCACTACCAGCCGATCGTCGACCTCGCGAGCCGGAAGGCCGTCGGTTTCGAGGCGCTCTCCCGCTGGCTGCATCCGGTCCACGGCATGCTGCCGCCGCAGGAGTTCATTCCGCGGGCGGAGGCGAGCGGCCTGATCACGGCGCTCACGCGCTGGGCGTTGCCGCGCGCACTCGACGAGCTGGAGACCCTGATTGCGGACCTGCCGCCAGGCGCGCTGGAACTGCCCTACGTCGCGGTCAATGTTTCGGTCGCAGACCTGCAGGACCCGACATTTCCGGAGTTCCTCGCCGGAATCCTGGTGGACCGGCCGTTCGCCAAGGGGCAGCTCAGGATCGAGGTGACCGAGAGCCTGATGCTTGCCGATCCCGAACCGGTGCGCAGATCGCTCGACCTGTGCCGGGCCCTGGGGGTCGGCGTCGCGATCGACGATTTCGGCACCGGCTATTCCAGCCTCAGCACCCTTCACATGCTGCCAATCAGCGCGCTGAAGATCGACCGCTCCTTCGTGGTGGGGTTCGACCAGGGCGATGGCAGCCGCAAGACCGTGCGGACCATCCTGCGCCTCGCCGAGGATCTGGGGATCCCCACGATCGCGGAAGGCGTGGAGACGGTGGAGCAGGCGCGCATTCTCGCCGCGATGGGATGCGACAAGGCGCAGGGATATCTGTATGCACGGCCGATGCCCCTGGAGGCGGCGCGGGCCTGGCTGCGCGACTGGGACAGCAACCGCCGGGACGTGGCCTGAGCCGCAGGGGCGGCATCCGTTCGGGCGCGCGCCACGTATATCCGTGTTTGGGCTTCAACAGGAGATCGGCGCGATGCGCAATGCAATGACAAGGTCGGCGGGATATCTCTGCGCCGGGCTTCTGCTGGCCGCGGCGGCGGCCGGGCCGGTGCGGGCCGACGCGCAGGACATCGGCTATGTGGAGAAGATCCAGAACCGGGTCGTCGCCGAGCAGGGCGGTGCCAGCCGGCAGCTCGCCACCGCCAAGCCGATCATCTTCCGCGACCTGCTCCGTTCCGAGGCCGACGCCCGGATGCAGGCGGTCCTGCTGGACAAGACCCAGATCACCCTGGGCGAGAACGCGGTGCTGCAGATCGACGAGTTCGTCTACACGCCCGGCAGGCAGGGCGGCTCCCTGGCAATGCGGGTGACCCAGGGCGCCTTCCTGTTCGTCGGCGGCGAGGTGGAGGCGCCGTCGGGCGGCAATGTCACCATCGAGACGCCGGTCGGCACCATGGGCATCCGTGGCACGACGGTCTGGGGCGGGCCGCTGGACGGCCAGTACGGCGTCACCGTGCTGTCCGGCGAGGTCACCGTCACCAATGCCGGCGGCTCGGTCACCCTGCAGGAGGGCCAGGGCACGATGATCCGGAATGCCGAGACCGCGCCCGGCGCGCCCGCTGCCTGGCCGGAAGACCGGATGGACCGCGCCGTGAAGACGATCTCCTTCGGCGGCTGAACCCGGGAGGTCGGCCGGCGCTCCGGACAGGATACGGAGGGCGCTCAGCGCACCGCCGGATCGACCTCCAGCAGGGTCTTGCCCGCGCCCTGTCCGGAAAGCGCGAAGTCCAGCGCCTCGCGATGGCGCTCGAAGGCAAAGCTGCGGCCGACCGGCGGGTCGAGCCGGCCGTCGGCCACCCAGCCGAGCAGCTCGGCAAGGCCGGCGGCTGCCGCCTCCGCCTCGAAGACCTGGGAGAACTGCCGGTAGTCGACGCCGACCAGGGCCGCGCCCTTGAGCAGGGGAAGATTGACCGGCAGGGCCGGGATCTCGCCGCCGGCGAAGCCCACCACCAGATGCCGCCCGCCCCAGCGCAGGGAGCGGAAGGCCGGTTGCATCAGGGGGCCGCAGACCGGGTCGAACACCATGTCGAGCCCGTCCGGCACCGCCGCGCGCAGGCGGTCGCGCCAGCCCTCGGGCTCGCGGTCCAGGGTCACGGCTGCGCCGGCCCGTTCCGCCAGCGCGCGCTTTTCCGGGGTCGACGCGACGGCGATCACCCGGGCGCCGAGCAGCCGCCCGACCTGGACGGCGGCGAGGCCGGTGCCGCCGGCCGCCCCGATCACCAGCAGCCGCTCCCCCGGTTTCAGCTGACCGCGGTCGCGCAGGCCGTGCAGGGCAGTCATGTAGTTGACCCGGAACCCGGCCGCCTGCGCCATCGTCATGCGGTCGGGAATGCGGCTCACCCCGGTTGCGGGCGCGATCGCGCATTCGGTGAAGCCGCCGCCGACCTGGGCCAGGACCCGGTCGCCGTGCTGCAGGCCGGCAACCCCGGCACCGACGGCATCGATCCGGCCGGCCACCTCCATGCCCGGCACATGGGGCAGCGGCGGCTTGACCTGGTAGCGGCCGAGCGCCATCAGGGCATCGACGAAGCCGATGCCGCAGGCGGCGACGCGGACCCGCACCTCGCCCCCGCCCGGCTCGGGCAGCGGCAGGTCGACCGCGCGATAGGCGTCGATCGAGTCCAGGTCCGCCGCCTGCACCGCCCTCATCGTGCCGCCTCGCGGTGCGGTGCGGCGGGCCCGGTCATCAGCGCCAGGATCTCGAACAGCAGCTGCGCGCCGACATGGGCGGTGTTGGTCGTGGAATCGTATTGCGGCGCGACCTCCACCACGTCGCCGCCGACGATGTTCGGCAGCCCGTCGAGCCCGCGCAGCAGGGCCTGCGCCTCGCGCGGGGTCATGCCGCCGACCTCCGGCGTGCCGGTCCCCGGCGCGAAGGCGGGGTCCAGGCAGTCGATGTCGAAGCTGACATAGGTCGGCCCGTCGCCCACCACCGCGCGCGCCATCCCGACGATCTCCGCGGCGGACATCGCCACGACATCCTCGATATGCAGCACGGTCATCCCGGCCTCGGTGGAGAACTCCCAGAGAAACTCCGAGGAGCCGCGGATGCCGATCTGGATGCAGCGCTCCGGGTCGAGCACGCCGGCCAGCACCGCCTGGCGGAACGGGGCGCCATGATGGAACTTCGACTGGTCGTATTCGCCGCCGGTGTCGCAATGCGCGTCGAAATGGACCATGCCGAGCGGCCGGTCGCGGCCCAGCGCCTTCATGATCGGATAGGTGATCGAATGGTCGCCGCCGACCGACAGGGGCCGCACCCCGGCCGCGCGGATCCCGTCATAGAAGGTCTCGATATCCTGGATCGAGCTTTCCAGGCTGAAGCGGCTGCGGAACGGCACGTCGCCGATATCGCGCACCCGGGCCTCCAGGGACGGCACCCGGTGGAACAGGTGGTGGTAGGGGCCGACCCGCTCGATCGTGCGCACCGCCCGCGGGCCGAAGCGTGCCCCGGGGCGGTTGGTGACGCCAAGGTCCATCGGCACGCCGACCAGCGCGATATCGACATCGGCCAGGTCCTCCGCCGGCGGCACGTCCAGGAAGGTGGCGATGCCCGAATAGGGCGCCCAGCGCCGGCCGTCCGCCTTGAACTGCACGTCGGTCAGCGGCTTGAACCGGGGATCGTAGACGCCGCCGGCGGGCTGGTCGGCAAACCGCTCCCGCAGCCTCTGGAGTTTCGCCTCGTCCACGGGTGCTCCCTTCGCATCATGCCATCGGCCCGGCCGGCCCGGCCGGCACAGCCTAGCGCAACAGGGACGTGCGGCAGAAGCCTGCCCGCCATGCGGCGCGGCCCGGCGGCGGCCGGGGATGCACATGGAAGCTGCCATGCGAGGCCGGCGGGATCGACCGCGTGTATATCGCGAAGAACAAAGACGCGAGCGCGGCGAGCATGCCGCAGATCATGCAGGCCGTGACGACGACGGTTTCGTCGGCACGCCGGAACAGCGCGCCGCATCCTCGTTTCTGCTGACCGCGAAAGGAGAAGTGTTCGCTACAAAAGAATATGACAAAAATACAAAAATACTTCAGCTAGAAACCTGTTCTCAGCAAAAAACTTATGCCTCTTCAGCAATCTGCTTTGCGGCGAACGCCAGTCTGGCCAATTTTGCTACGGACTTGATTCCGGTCTTTTTTATTATTGCTGCCCTGTGATTCTCTACGGTCCGCACACTGATCTTCATCTCGTCTGCAATTGTCTTGCTCGACGCGCCTGCGCTGACCCGTTCCAGGATCTGGCGCTGGCGGGGCGTCAGCACCGCAGTCAGTTTCGCTGCTTCCGCTGCGAAAGAGGAGTCCTGCGTGGTCCGGCGGGCCCGTTCCAAGGCCCGCTCCACTTCCGCCAACAGGCGGGGTCCGCTGACGGGCTTCGTGACAAAGTCAATCGCTCCGGCCTTCATGGCTTCCACGGCTGTGGTCACATCACTTTTGCCGGTGATCACTATGGCCGGCAGTTGATCGCCGGCTTCCCTGAGCCGGCGCAACAACTGGATGCCCGAGATGCCCGGCAAGTAAGCGTCCACCAGAAGGCATCCTTCGGTGGCCGGCCGATAGGATTCCAGAAAAGCCTCAGAGGTCTGGAAGTCCTTCACGGTCCAGCCGTTGCCTTCCAGCAGCTCCCGCAGGGCGGCACAGATGCCGGGATCGTCATCGATGATGTAGACGACAGCCGATTGCGGCGGCGTGATCATGCCATCGTCATGCGCGCCCTCGTTCCCGCCGACCGGCAGCGCGTCCGCAAGCAGATAATGGATTGCGTCAGACAGCTCCGCTCCGGTCACCGGCTTGGTCAGCACCTCGCAGTCCTGCGCCCGAATCTCGTGGATCGTGCCAGCCGAGATATGGCCGGTCAGCACGACCGCCGGCAGCTGGCGGTTCAGCATCTTCCGGAGCCGGGATACCACCATCAATCCATTGACCCCGTGCGGCAGGTTGTAGTTCACGAGTGCAAGGTCCAGGGGCCTGGTGTCCTCGGCCACAAGCTGAAGCGCAGTCCTGCCGTCGGGCGCCGAAATCACGCCATGCCCTTCGCCCGTGAGCTGCAGTTCGATGAGCGCGCGCATTTGCGCATCGTCCTCGACCACAACAATCGTGCCTGGCCTTGCCGGTCGGGGGCCAGGGCGCCGGGTCTGTGTGTCCGGCTCGCCTGGCGTCGCAACCGGCGCGGGGCCGGATGCGCGATCGACCTCCACGGAAAAGACCGATCCCTTGCCGAGCCGCGATTGGACGCCCAGCGGATGGCCGAGAACGTCGGCAAGCTGCCTGGCGATCGAAAGCCCGAGACCGAGGCCTTGGTTCTGCAGGCGGCTCGGATCGTCCAACTGATGGTATGCCTTGAAGATCGCGTCGTGCTGCGCCTCAGGAATGCCTGGCCCGGTATCCCATACCTGGATCACGACCTTTCGGGCATGCCGGCGGCAACCGAGCAGCACGGTGCCGCCCTGCGCATAGTTCAGGGCGTTGGAAACCAGGTTGCGGAGTATGTGTTCGAGCAGCCGCGGATCGGTGTGGATCGGCAGACTGCACGGGACCACGCGCAGGGTGGTCCCGTGGGTGGATGCCTGATAGGCGAATGCATCCTGCAGACGGTTCAGAATCTCGCCAACCCGGACCGGTGACTTGCTGGCACGAATCCCGCCGGACTCGATCTGGTTCAGGTCGAGCAGCGTGTTCACGATGTTCGACATGGACCGCAGGACTTGACCGAGGTTCGCGATCAGGGTGTGCGCCGGCTCATCCTTGACCAGCGCCGCCAGTTGACCCTGCAGCAATGTCAATGTCTGGAGCGGCTGGCGCAGGTCGTGGCTCGTGGCCGCGAGGTAGCGGGTCTTCGTCTCGCTGGACTGCGTCGCCGCGTCCACGGCCCGTTCTTGTCTCCCGGCAACGCGCCGGCGCTCGGTGACATCGGAGAATGTCACGACCACGCCCTCAATTCTCTTGTCCTGGGTATGGTAGGGCGTGACCCGGCGCATGAACCAGGCATCCCCTTCCAGCTCGATATCCCGCTCGCAGGGAATAAGGGTTTGGAGCACCTGTTCCGCGTCCTTCATCAAATCCGGGTCGCGGGCAATGCCATGCAGATCGGCGAATGGCCGACCGACATCGCTTTCTATGAACCGGAATAACCTTCTGATTGCCGGCGTGAAGAAGCGGATATTGAGGTCCCGATCCAGGAACAATGTCGCGACGTCCGTGCTGATCAGAACATTCTGCAAGTCGTCTGTCGTCGTCCGCTGGCGCTGCAATGCCTCCTGAATCTGGATATTGAGGACCGTCAATTCCTCATTCATCGACTGCAGTTCTTCTTTTGAAGCTAGAAGTTCTTCATTCGTGGCCTGGTGTTCTTCGTTCATGGACAGGGCCTCCGCAGCGGTGGCCTTGTACTCCTCGTTGGCGCTTTCCAGGTTGCGGATGGCGCTCTGCAGTTCGACACGGGTGGCGGCAAGCTCCCGTTGCAACTCGACAACCTGTGTCTGGTTGCCCGGAGCCGAGGGCGTTTCGGCCACTTCGGTGCCCCTGGGCAAGTCCACGAAACTGATCAGGAACAGCGTGACGCCTTCGCTCGGTACCGCCCGGACATCGATGCGAAAGGGGGCATCCAGGCCATCCTGGTCCGGTCTGTCGCCGAAAGTGCTGATGCGACCGCCGCCCTCTCGACATTGCTGGATCGATGCCCGGATCTTTGCGCGCAGCTGGATATCGACGAGCGAGAGCAGGTCATGACTGGGGGCGCCGGACTTGATACGAAGGAACCGCTCCGTCGGTCCCAGGAAGTGGAGACATTCATACGCGTCATTGATCAAGATCGATGCCGGGATATACTCTTCCAACAAAAGCTGGCGGCAGAGGTCGGCCAGTCTGACCGGATGCGTCCGCGCTTTTGTCGGGTCCGGGCTCAATGCGATACTTGGGGCGATACTCTGGCCCGCGGGCCGGCGGGCCACCAGCGAGATATCCCCCGGCCGTGTCTCGCCCTCACTGCGTCGGTAAATCCGCAAGTTGCTGGAGAGGCTCTCGAACCGGCCCGCAATGTTGCCGACCGTTTCCGCGCTGCCGAGAAGCAGCAGGCCGCCTGCGCGCAACGCAAAGTGAAACAGGGATATCGCTTTCGCCTGCGCTTCGGGGCGCAGGTAGATCATGAGATTCCGGCAAGAAACGACGTCCAGGCGGGAGAAAGGCGGATCGGCCAGAACGTCCTGGACCGCAAATACAACGGCAGCGCGCAACTGCGACGAGATCCGGTAGGCATCGCCGTCCCTCGTGAAGAAGTTGTCCAGCCGCTCCCGGGAGACGTCGGCCTCGATTCCTGCCGAATAGAGTCCCTCCCGTGCCACTGCAATGGCATCCGGGTTGGCATCGGTGGCGAAAATCTGCAGGCGCAGTTGGCGCTTTGCCGCCGCAATCTGCTCGTGAAAGAGTATGGCGAGAGAGAAGGCCTCCTCGCCCGTGCTGCACCCGGCCACCCAGATCCGTATCGGTTGATCCGCCGGCCAATTCTCGATCATGCCGGGGATCACCTTGTCCGACAGGTAGTCGAACATTGCCGGATCCCGGAAGAAGCAGGTCACATTGATCAGGAGCTCCTTGGCGAGAAGTTCCAGCTGCCCCGGATCCTGCTGCAACAGCTCCAGATAGCGTTGCATGTCGCCTGCCTCGACCTTGAGAAGAGACATGCTCCGTTCGATCCGTCGCTGCAATGTGCCCCGCTTGTATAGCCCGAAATCATGGCGCGTCCGGGCGCGCAGCAGGTCAATGATCTCCGAGAGCGTGTTGTTCTCCCGGCTCCACGGCGCTGTATGGCCTTCCATTCCAAAGGTCGCCCGCTGCGTGGACAAGGCCGTCAGGGCATGGGGGATCTTGGCGACCGGCAGAACCGCATCGACCATGCCGGTCAATATCGCGTTCTGCGGCATCGCGTCGAAGCCTGCCTCGTCCGGATCCTGAACGATCACCAGCCCCCAGACGGACTTGATGGCTTCCAGTCCGATACTGCCGTCTCCGCCGGTCCCAGACAGGATCACACAAGCAGCACGGGCGCCGCAGTCTTCGGCAAGCGTGCGCAACAGGAAGTCGAACGGGAGCCGGGCGCCATGTTGCGCCGGGGGCGCCACCAGGCGGAGGGCCCCGCCACGCACGGCGAGATAGTGGCCAGGGGGAATGACATAGAGATGGTCGCGCTCGACCGGCATGCCATCGACCGCTTGCTGCACGATCATCGAGGTGTGTGGTGCCAGCAGATCTGCGACCATGCTCTCGACGGTCGGATCGAGATGCTGCACCAGGATAAAGGCCATCCCGGCCCGATCGGGCAGTGCGTCAAGGAACCGGCGGCAGGCATCGAGCCCGCCCGCCGAGGCGCCGATCGCAACGACCGGGAAATCGGCGGCGTCGGCCTCGGGAACGCCGGTCGACGGGGTCGATCCGGTGCGCGTGGCAGGTGTCGGGGATGGCGGCATGGGGTCGCGCTCGGTCATGCCGGCGACATATCTTCGACTGTTCCCCTGGCCGTCCGGGCGACCGGCACTCCGGCGCTGGTGCCGGCAGCAGGGGCATCCCGGTTGCACATGCTTCGCCCTGGGCTGCGGTACAGGACCCACAGGAGAATGGCCAATGCGGCGTGCCGGCATGCCAGCCAGCGACCCATCGATCCAGGCTTTGGAATCACCTTCCGAGAACGGCTCCCGGCATGTGACGCAAGGACATGGCCGGTTCGCCACCGCCGCCGGTCGTCCGCCAAATGCGGAGAATACACAACCATCCTGACCTCGCCGTCTTTCGCAGAAGTCTAGTGCAGAATCGTGCGCGAGATCGAGGTTCTGGCTCTTCGCTCGAGCCCGCCGGTCGAGACCCATGCTTTCAGTCAGGCCGGCCGCCGCCCGTGTGGGTGCTGTCTGGTCCCTGACCGGACGGAACTGCGCCCTGCGCCAGGCGGCGGCCCGGGATGGCGCCGTCTGCGATGCGACCCGATTGCAGGCGCCTGACGGTTCCTGCGGCCCGCAACGCGGCCAACCCTCAGGACTGTACCGATGTCGGAGCGTGGGTCACGGCAACAAGGCTGCGGCATCACCATCGATGAGGTGTGGCCCCTACCCGATATGGCCAATACCACTCATTCGATCGACCGCATCTAAGTAATATTGACTATAGACAAAAATTGTCGGGGGGCGATTTTTATTTAAACTAATACGATTTGTTCATGAATCCAGAGCAGGATGGGAAAGATAGCCAAGACATTGGCGCTGCCAGGTCGCTGTATCGGCCGCCTGGTCGAAGGATGCATCCCTGGGACCCAGTGTCCGCGAGAGTCTCTCTGTTTTCAACTGTTTCTGATAATTGCCTGAACTACCACCCGGTCTTCCCAGACTGTATCAACGAAAGGGTACAACTATGATGATCGTAACAAGAATAGTCGCGACGTTAAAAGTGAAGGCAAAGATCCTTGCCGGTTTCGGCGCCGTTCTCGTCATCCTCGCCGCCGTGGCGGTGTCGGCCTATCTGAGCCTGGAACGAACCGCCCAGGAGTTCGACGATTATGGGCATGCCGTAGAGATCGCGGCCGATGCCGCCGATATCGAAACCGACGTGGCGAGCTTCCGCCGCTATATGGAGGCCTATCTGCGTAGCGGGCGCCAGCAGGATGCCGATGCCGCGCTGGCCACCGAGGAGAAACTGGCGGCCGACGTCGCACGCGGCGAATCCCTGGCGACGACCAGGGAGGAGAAGGCAGAGTTCGCCCATCTGCGCGAGATCAGCGCCAAGATGGCCAGCGACTTTCGCCGGCTCCTCGAGCTGGAGCAGCAACGCCAGGCCGTGGCCGAAGCGGATCTCAAGAAGATCGGCCCCGCCATCGATGCGGCCGCGGAACAGCTGATCGAGAAGGCGGCGATGCTGGGCGACAGCCAGGCGTTGATCCTGGCGAACAACGCCCTGGCACAGGCCCTGAAGGCCCGGTTGCATGCCAACCTGGTCCTGGACCGCTCGGAACCCAGTGCATTCGAGAATGCCGATGCCGCGTTCGCAAGACTGGGCGACCTGCTGCAGCAGCTGCGGGCGGTTCCCGGGGGGAGCCGGGCGCTGGCCGCGGAGCTGGACAGGGTGGCAGCCGACACGGCCGCCTACCGGGCGGCCTTCGCAGAGGGTCACCGCCTCGACCTGGAGATCCGTGGTCTCGTCGAGGGGACGATCGCGCTCGAGGGAGAACAGATCGACGAGGAGGCCCACACGATCCGGGCGTCTGCGATCGCTCATGAAAACGCGATCCAGGCGGAAGCGCATGGCGCCATCGCCGAAGGCGAACTGCTGGCGCTTGTCATGGGGCTTGGGGGTATCGCGCTTGGCCTGGTGCTGGCCTGGTCGATCGGCAGCGGCATTGCCCGCCCGATCGTCGGCATGACTGGCGTGATGCGCCGTCTCGCCGACGGCGACCGGGACGTGGAGGTGCCGTCACGAAAGCGCCAGGACGAGATTGGCGCCATGGCCGCGGCGGTCCAGGTCTTCAAGGACAATGCGATCGAGATGGAGCGTCTGGGGGCGGAACGGCGCCTGGAGGAGGAACGCAAGGCGGCCCGGCAACAGGCAGTCGACGCCAGTATCGCTGCCTTCCAGGACAAGGTCAGCGGCATTCTCGGTACCCTGAGCGCGGCATCGACCGAGATGCAGCACACCGCCCAGAGCATGTCCGCCACGGCCGAGGAGACCGCCCGGCAGTCGAATGCCGCAGCGGCTTCCGCCGAGGAGGCGTCAACGGGAGTGCAAACCGTTGCCAGCGCCTCCGAGGAACTCGCCGCCTCGGTTCACGAGATCGGTCGCCAAGTGGAGGAATCCAACCGGGTTGCCGGCGAGGCGGTCCAGCAGGTGCAACAGACCCATGGCACCGTGCAGGGCCTAGCGGAGGCGGCGCAGAGGATCGGCGACGTGGTGCAGATGATCAACGACATCGCCAGCCAGACCAACCTGCTCGCCCTCAATGCCACCATCGAGGCCGCCCGCGCCGGGGAGGCCGGCAAGGGCTTTGCCGTGGTCGCCTCGGAGGTGAAGAGCCTCGCCAACCAGACCGCCCGGGCCACCGAAGACATTTCCGCGCAGATTGCCGGGATTCAGCAGGCCACGGGCGGAGCCGTGCGTGCGATCGAGAGCATTGGCGGAGTCATTTCGAAGGTCTCGGAGATCGCCGCGGCGATCGCCGGAGCGGTCGAGGAGCAGGCCGCCGCCACGCAGGAGATCGCCCAGAACGTGCAACAGACGGCGACCGGCACATCGGAAGTGAGCGCCAATATCGCCGGCCTGTCCCAGGCGGCGAACGATACCGGTGCCGCTTCGTCCCAGGTGCTCTCCACAGCGGGGGACCTGGCCCGCCAGGCAACGGTGATGCGGGACGAGGTCGACAGCTTCCTGGCCTCCGTCAAATCGGCCTGAGTGCCATGCTGAAGGGGGCACGGTCTCGTGCGACATCCCGACTTGTGCCCCCTTCGGCCTTCGATCCTTTGCACGTGATGGTGGATCAGTAGATGCTGCGACTGCTCCGGATGCCGACGACGCGCCTTGGCCCCGACATCTGGGGGCATTGGGAGCAACCGCGGTTTCGCTCTGACGGCCGGCCTTCATTGCCGGCTGATCCGCGGCTGCAGACATTGCAGCGATACTGGACGGAGGCCGCCGGTCAGGGCGAGCTGCCACAGCGCCGCGACGTCTTCCCCGTACGCCTCCCGTTGGTGCTGCCGCACATCTTTGTCCTGGACGTGGTTGGCGAAACCTTCCGGTACCGGTTGCGCGGCACCGAGATCGACCGCCGACTGGGTCACGGTCGAACCGGCCTGACCCTCGAGGAATGCGGCTATGGCGACAGCCTCGACGACGTGAAGCGGGATTACGCCAATGCCGTCAGGCAACGCAGGCCGTTGACGACCAGGGGGCTGCTCCACTGGGGCAACGAGTGGAATGCCCTCCGCTACGAGAACATTCGGCTGCCTGTCGGCGATGCCGACGGTGACGTGATCCACCTGCTGTGCGCCATGGTCTTCCACGAAAAAAATCTACCTGATTGAGGTGTCCCGATGTCCAATGTCCTGCCGTTCCGGAGTGTCCAGCAGTGCGTCCGTGTCGAGATAGACGATACGATTGAGGATGACCCGAGGACCGGACGGATCTGCCTTGATCGGCCCGATCGTTGGAAGAGAGGCGCGATGCACCATTTGGGCGACCTCTACCGCATTATTCACGACCTTCCGGTCCCTACGCGCGATCGCGACCTCCTGCTCGAACGGATAAGCGACCTGAGCGCAAGTATCATCGGCTGTCGTTGGACCGGCGATCGAAAGCTCGCGTACCAGCGGGCGTTCGACGACGAGATCATCGCTCTCTGCTGGGACAGCGAACGAGTGATGCGACAGCGGTAGCGCGGCGCGCGCCGGGCGCCTCCGGAAGACGCTGGCGGCCCGCCAGGCTATGAGGCATTCGTCGAGGCAATCGCCGACCCGGAGCATGAGGACCACGACGATATGCTCGTGTGGTGTGGCGGATCCTTCGACCCGGACGAGATGGGTGCAACAGCCATCCGCCGCAGACTCGGCATCGTCGGACGCCGCATCGCCGCTGCCATCGCTCGCCGTAGAACGAATCCTTTCATCCCGTAACCGGGGGCGTCATCGGGTGCTTACGTTTCGGAGGTTCTTGGAAACGACCGATACCGGTGAAAAAGTCGGCGGTGAGAGGCGCAACAGGAGCGGATCCGATCTCGGCGGTTGGACGTCGGTGCGCTGACTTCGTCCGGTTGGCTTCGCTTGGGACGGTATCAGTGGAAGGCGGCCTTCACCGGAGGGTTACCGATAATCCGCAAGCGCTATCGGGTCATCCCGCCCGACCGAGAAGGCCTGTGCAAGCGCACTGCTGATGTCAGCACGTCCAATGACAGCGCAGTATCGAGGTGAACGACGGCATCGACGACCACATCGACCGCTTCTGGCATCAGCAGCCGGCCCGCATTGCGGCGAAACTTCGCCTCGACATCGGCGCTCGAAAATGGCCGGCTGGCGGAACCTTGGACATCCAGAACCTGTTCCTCGTACATGCCGCCCTTAAAGGTCTCGACCCTGATGCTTGCCGCGTAGCGTTGCGGGAAGCCGGAGTGCTTCATCGGTGCGTATTGAACGCGTTCGCCCATTGCGACAAGGCGCGGATCGACCGATTGCCGATCGAAGGTGTCGACGTCGACATCGCCGTCCGCGATCATGGCCGCCAGGCAATACGGCAGACTGAATTTCGCCACATGGCCCGAGGGCGGGTGCAGCTTTTCACTCCAGGGCTCGCAAACGAGCCATGCCACCTCTTCGGGCAGTTCACAGATCACGCGACTGATGGATTCTGCCGGAATGCCCCGGGCAAGGATGCCGGCCAGACACTCGATCGCGGCCTGCAAATAGTGGCAGCAGGGATAAGCCTTGAACGCGGCCTGCTCGATCAGCCAACGCGTACCGAGATCGTCCAGTTCGCCGGCGAAACGCTCAGCGCAATCCGAATCGCTCGTGAAGGCGCGCAATATGCCGCGCTCGCCTTCGAATACCGTCGCCGGCCCGGTCAGGCCGGCTTGCGCCAATGCAACGGCAACAATGCCGGCGTGGGCCGGCCAGCCGCCATGCATCATCTTGACCGTCGATCCGTCAGCAATGAATTCGAAGATGCCGCCGGCCTGGCTGCCGGCAATCCCCATCGCATTGCACAGCATGTCGACGTCGAGTCCGGCCAGGCTGCCCGCCACCAGTGCTGCGACCGGGGCTCCGGCGACCGCCGTGCTCTGAAAACCTCGCGCATGAAAGGCGGTTGGTCCCGAAAGTCCGATTCTGGCGAGCACTTCCCAACCGAGCACATAGGCGGTCAGCAATTGCGCCCCGGTGCAATGCTCACGTTCGGCAACTGCCAGTGCTGCCGGAGCCGCCACGGCGCTCGCATGAACGACCGCCGCCATATGCGTGTCATCGAACTCCAGCGCGTGGATCAACGAACCATTGAGCAGTGCCGCCGAAGGCGCGGGGATCGGTTCGACAAGGCCGATCCCGGTCGCTTCGGCTCCCGTACCCAGCACCCTGATTGCATCTCCAATGCGCGGCTGGGTTTGAAGTGAGGCAGCAGCGAGGCCCACGCCAAGCGCATCCAGGAAATGCAGCCTGGCGGCCGCAATGACAGGCGCCGGCAACTGGTCGGCGGCCAGACCGGCGGCAAAATCTGCAAGGCGCCGGGCGATCGGAATGTCTCGTCGAACCGGCTTCGATGCCTTCGGAGACTGGGAAGAGTGCGACATGCCGAGGCCTCAGACGTGCCGCTCCGGCGGTGCGACGCGACGCCGGAAGCAATCGCAAACGGCAATCCGCGCGTTCCATGCGCGGGCATAGGTCGCAACGGGCCGGGGCTCGGCGACCGTCTTCCTGCGATGTGCGGCGCCGCCGCACCGGATATCGCCGATCGAATATCGATCCTTGGCAACTTGAAGGCGACCATCAGGATGCCCGCCTGATGGGAGAAGCTCATGACGGATCATCTCATACCCTCCTGCGGCCCGCGCGGCAGGCGCTGTCCTCGCGCGACCGGCGGGAACGCCAGGCCCCGGGGCGTACCGCGCTCGCCCCAGCGGCTGTGGCCTCCCCCATGCACAGGTCGGCGCGCGTCGAGGTCGTCGGCGCGCGATCGGCCACTGACGCCCGAACCGGAAGATGTGCAAGGCAGATCGTGATAGCGTTCGAGTGCCGCGAGATGGGGCCAATTCGGTTCGCGATGAGTGTGGCATGGGTGGAGATCATCGCGCGATAGCGGGCGTCCATATCGTCGCGAGGTTGAACGTCGTTGGAGGCGTGGCGCCTGCCGGCCAAGGCGCCGCCGGCTGCGGGACCAAGTCCAGGCGATCCGGAATCGCGGTCCATCGTTCAATTCCGGCGGCGATCTCTTCGCGGGGGCATCTGCAAGACATATCTCGCTCGCCAGGCGCAATTCTCGTCTCGATGCAAAGGCCAGGTCGAATGTTGAACCGCGATATCGAAACCGATCTGGCGATCGTGGGCGGCGGCGGCGCCGGGCTGATGGCAGCTGGCACCGCGGCGATGCTCGACGGCGAGCTGCGGATCGTACTGATCGAAAAGAGCCCGGACGAACCGTGCAACACGGAGATCGCCAGCAACTTCATTCCGGCGGCCGGCACACGCTATCAGCTTGCGGCCGGCGTCGAAGATTCGGCCGACATTCTCTTCCATGACATCATGAAGAAGAATGCGGGCAAGGGAGATGAAGCGGTCATTGCCGAGATCTGCCGCCGCGCGCCCGAGGCCATTCATTGGTTGGCCGATGCCTTCGGGGTCGAGATCGAATTTGCGCCAGAGTTGACCTGGGTCGGACATACCAACCGGCGGCTGCACGCGCATCCGACGCGTTCCGGACCGCCAGTCGTCGCGCGCCTTCGCGAACAGGTCGCGCGGCAGAACAATGTGCTGATCCTCGATTACACCACCGCGACCGGACTGGTGACAGACAACGGCGCGGTCGTGGGCGTCACGGCCGAACGTGACCGGCAGCCATTGCATATTGTTGCGCGTCGGACCGCCTTGACCACCGGCGGGTTCGGCGCGAATCGCGAAATGGTCGCCAGGTACATTCCGGAGATGGCCGGTGCACCCAATATCGGTTCGAAGACCGACAATGGCGACGGTCTGAGATGGGGCCATTCAGCGGGCGGGAAACTTTCGCTGATGAGCGGCTACCAAGGCAGGGATTGCATTTTTGAGGACGGTACCCGCGTCACGCCTCCGGTGTTGAATGAGGGCGGGATCGCTGTCGACGCCAGCGGTCGTCGGTTCGTAAACGAACGCCACGACTATTCGGCGCTCGCACGCATCTATCGCGACCAGCCGGGAGGTTTCGCCTATTTCATTTGGGACGGGCGCATCCAGCGCATGGTCGAAAATGTGCATGTGATGCAACAGGCGATGGATCGTGGCGGGATTGTGCGTGGTGAAACCGTCGAGCAGATCGCCTTGGCCTACGAATTGCCTCGAAAGACCTTGCAGGACACCATCACCCGCTACAACGAAGGTGTGAGGAGGGGCGTCGACGCGTTTGGCCGCCAGGCACTGACCCAACCCTTGGAGCCGCCCTGGTACGCGGCCCGGATCACCGGTGCAATCGCGCATACGCAAGGCGGCTTGTCCGTCGACACGGCCTGCCGGGTCTTGCGCGAGGACCGGACACCGGTGTTCGGTCTGTATGCAGGCGGAAACACGATGGCCGGACTGTCGGGCGACGAACCGGGCGGTTATTTGAGCGGAAACGGCCTACTGGTCGCTTATGTCAGCGGATTGATCATTGGTCGGCACGCCGCGGGATCGATACGCGATGCGTGAGCCTCGCTTACGATAGAACGGTATCTCCAGGATCGGCTGGAGCGGATGCGACGACAGCGGGATCGTGGCCACTTCGGCCGGTGCCATCTCGTTGGCTGCGGCCCCGGCTTTCACGGGGGCTTTCGCGGGGCGCTTTGACGTGCCCCCCTGAATTTCCTCCAGAAATGGGTAGGGTCCGTTGCTCAGATGGAGACAGGTGCTTCGGGCAGCGTGTACCGCCGCAGGGCGATCTCACATGAGACCGCACATAGGTCGCCGCGAGCGGTATTTTCCAGAATCTTTATTTATCCGTCTACTGACAGATCGGCAGGACCAGGGGCGGTCGTTCCGGCAGCGACTGGCGCCATCGATCGATGACAGGCTGCAGGGTGCGTTTCGGCCAGAATTTGGGCGCGCCGATTGCCGCAAGGCAGGCGCTGTTCCAGTAGAGCCCGGCCTCGGACAGCCCGGCGTCGGACGGGGCGATCCCCGAGCGGACGGCACCGGCGATGGCATCGATGTCCCTGGACTCCGGGTAGATGTAGAGCGAGGTCGGGTCGCCCTCGACCAGCGAGATGATGTCCTGCGACGCGCTGCCGGACCAGGTCGTGCAGCCGTTGCTGCGGCCCCCCGTGTAGTTCACGAGATGTCCGAACGGCACAAACCCGTCCGGATCGGCATGAGGCGAGTCCGGGGAACGGAGACGGCACCGCCACCGCACGAACATCGCCGGATGGCCGCCGATGGCGCGCTCGCGCGCGTTGCGCGTTTCGCCCTCCCCGTCGAACAGCAGGAACGTGCGATGAAATGCGCGCGTCTGGCCGGAATCGCCGTAATAGCCTTTGAAGGATGTTCGCGTTTCCGCCGTCATATAGGCGCCGCCCATCGTCAGATTGGAGCCTTCGGCATTGCTGAAGTTCCGGGCGCATTGGCGCTCGTTGGAAGAGTCCGCGCCCGGCAGCTTCCGGCCGCTGCCATGGCCCGCGGATTCCGCCCGGAACGTCCTGGCCGCCTCGCAGATGACGTAGAAGCGGCGCCCGGGCTGGCCGTCGCGCGCAGCGCTCGGGCGCGTCGCATCCATGGCCAGATAGCATGGGTTCCGGACAATGCCCTGCCGCTGCTTCTCCTGGTACAGGGCCCGCGCCCGCGCCAGCACGATCGGCGCGATCTGACCCTCGCCGGTTCCGACATGGGGTTGCAGCCAGTCGGGGAAGACCGCCGGCTGCGCGCCGGCAGGGATGGGCGCCAGAGTCAGCGTCAGAGTCAGAGCCAGAGCCACGATAAGTGGCAGCATGGCCAAGAGAAGTCGTCGTGACATCGAACGCACGGAGAGCCGTTCCTGCCTGGTTTGGGCTGACGCGACACGCGCTTCTTGAATCCCGTCGGTTCCAGCGCCGGCAGGCTACGCTGCGCCGAGGCCTCCGTATAGCGGCAGGGTAGCGGGTGGTCGATCCCGCGGTGTTCTCCTGCTCCGCGATCCGGCGCGCCAGCGCCAGCAGCTTGTGCCGCACAGGTCGCCAACGACAACCCCGATACCATGACGGGCTCAGGCGGAGAATTCGAGGAGCGCCCTTGGAGTATGATTTGCCCCGTCCCGCAAACGAACCCTGCAAACCTGGGAGCGAACCACCCGAGCGATTGACATGTCCAGATCTGGACAATATGTCTGTATCTGGACATGGAGGATCGAATGCAGGTCGCAGAGTTCCCGCAGGATGCCGGCGGGACGCCGCAGGTTCAGCTTCGAACCCTCGGGCGTGCCGACCGGGCCCGGGTCAGCGGCGCCGGGTTGCGCACGTTCAGGAATATCGCCGATCGCTGGCGTCTCACTGAGCCACAGCGAATCGCGATCCTGGGCGAACCGCCCCGCTCGACCTACCACAGCTGGATGAAGAAGGCGCAGGAGGGCGACAGCCCGACACTCCCGCTCGATACGCTGTTGCGCATTTCAGGGATCCTGGGAATCCACAAATCGCTGGAAATCCTGTTTGCCGAGCAGGCGCAGGCCCTGACCTGGCTGAGCGGGGCGCATGCCGGAACGGTGTTCCAGGGCGCCCCGCCAGTGTCGTTCATCGTGGATGGCGCCCTCGATGGCATCCTGACGGTGCGCAGGTATCTGGATGCGTGGCGGGGCGGGCATGCTGGCCTGGGCGCAACCGAAGGGGCATTCGAACCGGTGACCGAAGGCGATATCGTCTTCGTATGAGCCTGGATCTCCCGGCGTACCCATCCAGGCCAGCGCCTGACTGGACGACACGCCTGATCCCTTCCCGCTTTCCCCCGATCCATGCCTTCGAGGAGATTGCCGATCCGGCGGACCTCGAGGCTGTGTTCGATCTCGAGGGATGGACGAACGATCGCCAGGTCGTTCCGCGACTGGCCCAGCTCCCGCGCAGCCAATGGGTCTATGGCCGGGCGAACGCCAGTATCGTCATGGCGGCCTTCCTCCACGGCTCGCCCGGCGGCCTGCGCTTCTCCGGTCCGGAGCTCGGCGCGTGGTACGCCTCCACCGAGCTCATGACGGCGGTGCTCGAAGTCGCCAACGGGCTTCGCAAGGAGATCTCGCTGAGCGCCCTGTCCAGGAAGCGGGAAACCTACCGGCAGTACACGGCCCGCCTCGCCGGTCGCCATGTCGACATCTTCGGCATCCACCCGGAGTTCCATGAACCGGACGATGCGACCTACCCTGCCCCCCAGGCCTTCGGGCGGCGGGTTCGGGACAGGGGGCCGGCCTTGGGCCTGTCAGGAATCCGGTACGAAAGTGTCCGTCGGCCGGGTCACGAGAACTGGGTCTGCTACAATCCGGTGAATGTCCAGGACGTGATCCAGGCAGACCATCTTGAAATAGATGTCCCGGAAAGCGGGGCGGTAACAGTCAGAAGAGGTCCTTGAAGACGCCAGGTCGGCGCGCGTCAACCGTCGGCCCTTGTCGTCAACCGACCGCAAGCTGGATCATCCTCGTCCCCGTCCCATAGCGGGCAGGCGGGTCGAAGCGCCCCCGATGTCCCCTGTCCTATGGCGCCACCCGCACCTCGACCAGCGCGAGGGTGCGCTTCGTCTCGATATGGGCGATGGCCTCGGCCAGAACGGCCGGCAGCTCGGCGCCGTCGTCGACCCGTTTGGCCCAGGCGCGGCTCGCCTTCGCGACCTGGGTGAAGTCCGGCGTGGGCGCCAGCGCGGTCAGCGGCATCTCGTTGGCCTTTGCCGCATGGCCGTGCGGGTAGAGGCCGAGCACGGCGCGGCGCACCGCGCCCCATTCGGCATTGTTCAGGATCAGCACCAGGACCGGCAGCGCCAGCGCCTCGGCGATCTGGTGGCAGGCGACCGGGTTGGCGAAGATGTAGGAGCCGTCGCCCATGGTGGCGACGACCAGCCGGCCGGGATCGGCGAGCTGGATGCCCATCGCCGCCGGAAAGGACCAGCCCAGCCCGCCGGCATGCGGCTCCTGGTACCAGGAATCGTGCGTCTTCAGGTCCAGCGGCGCGAGCGGCGCGCCCAGCTCCGACAGGATCGTGGCATGCCGGCCGGCCACCGCCTCGGACAGGCAGAGGCCGACCCATTCCTTGCTCATCGGCTTGCCGTTGCCGGCCCTGGCCTGCTTCCGCGCGGCCTTGCGGGCCGCCGTGCAGCGCGCCTCGGTGTCGGGGCGGCGGGCGGCGATGCGCTTCGCCGCGCCCTTCCGCCGCCGCTGCATCGCGCCGGCCAGGGCGATCACGGTTTCGCCGGTCTCGCCGCGCAGCGCGATATCGGCGCGGAAGTTGCGCACCGGCGTGCGCGCGAACAGTGGGTCGGGGCCCAGATGGATCACCGGGCAGTCGGCGGCCGGGCGGTGGATGTCCGGCCACCAGGGCGCCAGGCAGTCGATCGCCAGGATCGCGTCGGCCTCGGCGATCCAGGGCGCGGGATCCACCCCGGCGGCCATCGGATGGTCGCCCGGCACCGCCAGGCGCAAGGCCCAGTACTGCACGACCGGGATCGCCCAACCGGCGGCCAGCGCGCCCAGCGCGGCGAAGCCCGCCGCATCGCCGGCGCCGCGCTGGGCGACGATCAGCGGCCGCTTCGCGCGGGCCAGGATCTCCGCCGCCGCGGCGAGGTCGTCGGGATGCGCGGCCTCCCGCGGCGCGGCGATGCGCGCCGGCGCGGCCAGGCCGGCGGTGGGGCAGGGCGCGCAGAGCACCTCGCGCGGCAGGCTCAGATAGACCGGCCCGCGCGGCTGCGACATCGCCATGGCGAGCGCGCGGTCCAGGATGTCGGCGACCTGCTCGGGGAAGCGCAGCTCGTAGTCCCATTTCACCGCCTCGCGCACCAGGGCGGCCTGGTCGCGCATCTCCTGGCCCCAGCCGATCGGCACGGTGCGGGCGCCCAGCCGGCCCTGCTCCACGGTCGGCGTGCGGCCGCTGAACAGCAGCACCGGCACCTGGTCGACCGCCGCGTTCAGCGCGCCGATCGCGCAGTTCGCCAGGCCGACATTGGTATGGCCCATCACCGCCTGCGGCCGGCCGGTGGCCAGGTAATAGCCATGCGCCATGCCCATCGCGGCATGCTCGTGCGGCATCGTCAGGGCCTGCGGCAGCGGCAGGTCCCGCGCCGCGGCCTCGGCCAGCCCCTCGATGATCGGCGGGAAGTCGGTGCCGGAATTGGCGAAGATATAGTCGACCCCAAGCGCCTTGAGGCGCGCCAGCAGCGCGCCGCCTGCAGTCATGGTGGCCGCGGTCATGACGGCGCCGCCATCCGGGGCGCCGCCATCCGGGCCGCCGGCATCGACGGTCAAAGCCGTTTCGCCCGCCGGATCTTTCCTCTTGCCCATGGCATTCCCCCGCGACCGCCGGAACGGTTCATTGCTATATTTGAAATGTATTTCTCAACAGTAGATTGACAACAGCGCCTGCCATCGTCAACCTGCCGATTCCCTGCGCCGCATGGCTGCGTGCGCGGTAGGATGACGCAACAGATCGCAACAGCGACTGACAAAACGGGGAGGTGACGATGCGCAGGCGTGTCGGAACGGTTGGCCGGGCGCTGGGCCTGAGCCTTTTGGGGGCGGGGCTCGTGCTGGCCGCAGCCCAGGGTCCCGCTGCCGCGGAGGCCGAATTCAAGCTGAAGCTGCACCATCTGCTGGGCCCGAAGGCGCCGGCCCATACCGATATGCTGGAGCCCTGGGCGAAGCGGATCGAGGATGCCTCGCAGGGCCGCGTCGAGATCGAGATCTACCCGGCGATGTCGCTGGGCGGCAAGCCGCCGGAGCTGATCCGCCAGGTGCGCGACGGGGTCGTCGACATCGTCTGGACGGTCAACGGCTATACCCCGGGCCTGTTCCCGCGCTCGGAAGTCTTCGAGCTGCCGTTCATCCACACCAACGACCCGGCCGCCACCAACCTGGCGATGCACGACATGTACGACGAATACCTGGCGGAGGACTACAAGGGCGTGATGCCGCTGTTCCTGCACGTCCATGCCGGGCAGGGCATCCAGATGGTCGACGAGGCGGTCACCAAGCCGGCCGACCTGGACGGCCGGAAGATGCGCATCCCGACCCGCACCGGGGCCTGGGTGATCGAGGCGCTGGGCGCCAACCCGGTCGGCATGCCGGTGCCGGAGCTGCCGCAGGCCCTGTCCAAGAAGGTGGTCGACGGCGCCCTGATCCCGTGGGAGATCATCCCGCCGCTGAAGCTGCAGGACCTGACCGACTACCAGATCGAGGGCGAGGACAAGACCCGCTTCGGCACCACCACCTTCCAGGTGTCGATGAACAAGGACCGCTGGGACAGCCTGCCGCCGGACCTGCAGCAGATCTTCCTGGACCAGTCGGGCGAGGCATGGCTGGCCGAGGTGGGCAAGATCTGGCGCGACTCCGACGATCGCGGCATCGCCTTCGCGCAGAAGGCCGGCAACACGCATATCGTGCTGGACAAGGCGCAGACCGCCGCCTTCCGCGCCAAGCTGGAGCCGGTGGTGCAGCGCTGGATCGAGGAGGTCTCCGCCAAGGGGATCGACGGCGCGGCGATGGTCGCGGCCGCGCGGGCCGCGGTCGCCAGGCATTCCAAGCCGATGAAGAGCAACTGACCGGGCCGACCGGCCGGGCTTCTACCGGGGCCGGGCGCTGCCTGCGCCCGGTCCCGCCGCCCGCCGCCGCGCGGGCCGCCGTCGCGGGACCGTCATGCCGTTGAGAGAGAGCCAGGGCGCCTATCGCAAAGTGGCCCACGGCATCGCGCGCCTGGTCGAGGGCTGGGCGCTGGCCGGCGGCATCCTGCTGTTCGGCGTGGTGCTGGTCACCGCCTGGAGCATGGGCGGCAATATCCTGTTCAACCAGCCGGTGCCGGGCGATTTCGAGATCGTCGAGGTCGCCGTCGCCGTCGCGGTCTTCGCCTTCCTGCCCTACTGCCAGCTGACCGGCGCCAATGTCAGCGCCGACATCTTCACCGCCGGCGCGAGCCCGCGCTGGATCGCCGGCTTCTCGGCCCTGGCCGCCCTTGTCGCACTGGTCTTCGCCGCGGTGCTGTTCTGGCGCATGTCGCTGGGGCTGCAGGATTATCGCGAGTACGAGGAACTGACGATGGTCTACCAGTTCCCGCTCTGGGTCGCCTTCGTCCCGATCCTGGTCTCGCTGGCGCTGCTGGTCCTGGCCGCGCTGGTGACCCTGGTCGATGCCTGCCAGGGGCAGCCGCAGCGCACCGCCCGGGATCAGGCAGATCGCGGCGGCGGCGCATGACGGCCGGGGCGGTGCGGCGCTGATGGAAGAGAACCTGCTGATCGGCCTCGCCGGCCTGGCGGCGCTGATCGCCATGATCGCGATCCGCATGCCGATCGCCTATTCCATGGTGACGGTGGGCGCGGTCGGCATCGCGGTGCTGTCCGGCCCGGCGATCCTGCTGTCGCAGCTGAAGACCCTGGCCTATGGCCAGTTCTCGATCTACGACCTCAGCGTCGTGCCGATGTTCGTCCTGATGGGCTATGTCGCCACCCGGGCGGGGCTGTCGCGCGACCTGTTCCGCGCCGCCAATGCCTGGCTGGGCTGGATGCGCGGCGGCGTGGCGATGTCGGCGATCGCCGCCTGCGCCGGCTTCGGCGCGGTCTGCGGCTCCTCCCTGGCGACGGCCTCGACCATGGGCCAGGTCGCGCTGCCGGAACTGCGGCGCTATCGCTATGCGCCGGCGCTGGCGACCGGCACCCTGGCGGCCGGCGGCGTGCTGGGCATCCTGATCCCGCCATCGGTGGTGCTGGTGATCTACGCCATCATCGTGGAGGCGAACATCGTCACGATGTTCATCGCCGCCTTCGTCCCCGGCCTGATCGCCGTGCTGTTCTTCCTCGCCACCATCGCGATCTATGTCCGCCTGGTGCCGGGCGCCGGCCCGCCCGGCGACGCGGTGCGCCGGCAGGAGCTGCGCGACGCCTCGGTCGCCGTGCTGCCGGTCCTGGGGATCTTCGGCCTGGTGATCGGCGGCATCTATTTCGGTTTCTTCAACCCGACCCCGGCGGCGGCCGTCGGCGTCTTCCTGGTCACCCTCTACGGCATCCTGCGCGGCGCGGTGCGGCTGGCGGACCTGCGCTATGCCCTGCTGGAGACGGCGAAGACCAGCGGCATGATCTACCTGATCCTGCTGGGCGCGGAACTGCTGAAGATCTTCATGTCGCGCGGCGGCGTGCCCCAGGCGGCGGCGGAGATGATGGCCTCCAGCGGGCTGCCGCCCTACGCGGTCCTGGTGCTGCTGCTGCTGGCGCTGATCGTGCTGGGCTGCCTGATGGACAGCCTGTCGATGATCCTGCTGGCGATCCCGTTCTTCTGGCCGGTGATCGCCGACATGGATTTCGGCATGGGGCCGGAGGAGACCAAGGTCTGGTTCGGCATCCTGGCGCTGATCGTCGTCGAGCTGGGCCTGATCACGCCGCCGGTCGGCATGAACGTCTTCGTCATCAATTCCCTGGCGCGCGACGTGCCGATGTCGGTCACCTTCCGCGGCGTGCTGCCGTTCTTCGGCGCGGAACTGGTGCGGGTCGGGCTGCTGGTCGCCTTCCCGGCGATCACCCTGTTCCTGCCGCGCCTGCTGTCCTGACCCGGGCCGGGCGAGCGGCGGCGCCATGGCCACCCAGGTCAACAACTCGGTCCTGAAGGCCTTCGCCATCCTGGAGCTGTTCTCGGACAGCCGCACCGAGATCAATGCCGCGCTGGTGGCACGCGAACTCGGCCTGAACGCGGTGACCGCGCACCGCTTCCTGCGCACCCTGGAACGGGTCGGGGCGCTGGTGGCGGTGTCCAAGGGGGTCTATCGCCTGGGCTTCGCGCTGGTCGACCTGGCGGACCGGGTGATCCATCACGCCGATCTGGGCCGCGCCCTGACCCCCCTGCTGGAAGCGGTGACCCGCGAGATGCGCGAGGCGAGCATGGCCACGGTGTTCGAGGCCGACATGGTGGTCTGCATCGCCCGCGCGGTGTCCGGCCGCTCCCTGTCGGTCGATGTGCGGGTCGGCAGCCAGCTCGATGCCTATTGCACCGCCCATGGCAAGCTCTGGCTGGCCGAGCTGGGCGCTGCCGCGCTGCAGCGCTACCTCGACGTCATGCCGCTGACCCGGCTGGCGCCGAACACCATCGTCGCGCGCGACGGCCTCCTCGCCGAACTGGCGGAGGTCCGCCGCCAGGGCCATGCCGTCAACGACGGCGAGCGCGAGGAGGGAATCCGCGCCGTGGCGGTGCCGGTGCGCAGCCGCCAGGGCCGGCTGGTCTGCACCCTGTCGCTGTTCGGCCCGTCCTTCCGGATGACCGATCCGGTGATGGAGGCCGGCCTGGACCGGCTGCGCCGCGCCGCGGCGGAGGCCCGCCAGCAACTCTACGGGGCGGCCGACTGACCGGCCCCGTCCGGGGCATCGTCCATCGCGCGCCCCGGCGGCCGGACGGCCGTGCCGGGGCGGCACAACCCTGTACCAAGGGTGGCATCATGCGGATCTGCTTCTTCGGCGACAGCTTCGTGAACGGCACCGGCGACGATGCCTGCCTGGGCTGGGTCGGCCGGGTCTGCGCGGCTGCCCGGGCCGCGGGCCATGACCTCACCGCCTACAACCTGGGGGTCCGCCGCGACACCAGCGCCGACATTGCCGGCCGTTGGCAGGACGAGGCGCGCCGCCGGCTGCCCGCAGGGCAGGACGGGCGGCTGGTATTCTCCTTCGGGGCGAACGACTGCGCCGCCGGCGCCGATGGCGGGCCGCGCCTGGCCGCCGCCCCGGCGCTGGCCAATGCGGAGCGCATCCTGGCCGCGGCACGGGCCGGCTGGCCGGTGCTCATGGTCGGGCCGCCGCCGGTCGGCGACGGGGCCGCGGATCGCCGGATCGCGGCGCTGTCCGATGCCCAGGCCGAGCTCTGCGGGCGCCTTGGCCTGCCCTTCCTGGAGGTCTTCACGCCGCTGGCCGCGACCGCCGCCTGGCGGGAGGAGGCCGCGGCCGGCGACGGTGCCCATCCGAACGGCGGCGGCTATGGCGCGCTGGCGGGACTGGTCGCCGGCTGGGCCGCCTGGCAGGCCTGGTTCCCGCTTTCCGATTGAGCGGCGGCGCGGCGGGCCGCGTCCGGTGTCAGGGCACAGACGGCCTGGTACTGGCTGAGGAAGACCTGGCCGCTCAGGCGCTCCAGGAAATGCGTGCGGCGCAGCCGGTCCATCACCGGCCCCTTCACCTCCGACAGGTGCAGGGCGACGCCGATCGCCCGCAGCCGGTCGTCGATCGTCTCCAGGCTCTCCAGGGCGCTGGCGTCGATCATGTTCACCGCGCTGCAGATCAGCACCACATGCCGGACCGCCGGGCGCTCGGCGACCCGGGCGGCGACCCAGTCCTCCAGGAAGCGGGCATTGGCGAAGTAGAGGCTCTCGTCGACCCGGAACGACAGCAGGTCCGGGCTGGTCACCACCGCGTGGCGCTCGACATTGCGGAAATGCTCGGTGCCCGCGACCTGGCCGACGATGGCGATATGCGGCCTTGTGGTGCGGGCCAGGTGCAGCAGGATCGACAGCGCCACGCCGGTGGCAATGCCCGCCTCGACCCCGACCAGCAGGACCATGGCGATGGTGGCGGCCATGGCCGCGAAGTCGGTGCGCGCATAGCGCCAGGTGCGGCCCAGTGCCTTCAGGTCGATCAGGGTGACGACCGCGATGACGATCGTCGCCGCCAGGGTCGCCCGCGGCAGCGCTTCGAAGGCCGGCGTCAGGAACAGGGCGGTCAGCGCGATGCCGCCGGCGGTCAGCGCGCCGGCCAGCGGCGTCGCGGCGCCCGCATCGTAGTTCACGGTGGAGCGGGCGAAGCCGCCGGTGACCGGATAGCCGCCGGAGATCGCCGATGCCAGGTTGGCCGCGCCGAGCCCGACCAGTTCCTGGTCGGGGCGGATCTTCTGGCGCTTCCTGGCCGCCAGGGTCTGCGCGACCGAGACCGATTCGACGAAGCCGACCAGGCTGATCAGGGCGGCATCCGGCAGCAGCGCCAGGGCCAGATCGAGATCTGCCGGCGGCAGGGCGAGCGGCGGCAGGCCCTGCGGGATCGCCCCCACCACGGCCACGCTGGCCAGGCCCTGCGGCAGCGCCAGGACGGCGAGGATCGTCGCGACGACGGCCAGCACCGGCGCGGCGCGCGACAGGGTGCCGGCGAGCCGCGGCGGGACGCCCAGCGCGGTCAGGCCGGGCGCCAGCCAGCGCCGGACGCCCCACAGGAAGGCGAGGACCGACAGGCCGACCAGCGCCGTCGGTAGGTCCGCCTGGCCGGCATGCGCCCAGGCGGAGCCGGCAATGTCGATCAGGTTGTGGCCGTCCAGCGGGATCGCCAGGAGATGCTTGAGCTGGCTGGCGGCGATCAGGATGCCCGAGGCGGTGATGAAGCCGGAGATCACCGGATGGCTGAGCAGGTTGGCAATGGCGCCCAGGCGCAGCAGGCCCAGGGCGACGAGCATCAGGCCCGACAGCACCGCCAGCATCGCCGCGGCGCCCAGCTGGGCCTCCGCACTGGGCAGGTCCAGCTTCGCCAGGGCGGCCGCCGTCATCAGCGATAGCACCGCGACCGGACCGACCGCCAGCGCGCGGCTGGAGCCGAACAGCGCATAGGCGACGAGCGGCAGGATGCTGGCATAGAGGCCGGTGGCCGGCGGCAGCCCGGCCAGCATGGCATAGGCCAGGCTCTGCGGGATCAGCATGATGGTGACGATCACCGCCGCCAGCAGGTCGGTGCCGAAGGTGGCGCGGTCATAGCCGCGGGCCCAGTCCAGGACGGGCAGGAAGCGGGCAAGGGCGGGCGCTTGCCGCGCCGCGCCGCCGCTGCGGTCCGGCGCGGGGTTCCGGTCGGCGGTCATGACGGAGCCTCCGATGGCGCGATGCCGGCGGGACGTGGGCCCTGCCGGCGCCGGGTCAGAACATGTTGACGGGCATCTTCAGGTAGGAGACGCCGTTATCCTCGGGCGGCGGCATCTCGCCGGCGCGCAGGTTCACCTGGACCGACGGCAGGATCAGCCGCGGCATGCCCAGGGTCGCGTCCCGTTCCGTCCGCATCTTCACGAAAGCCTCTTCGTCGATGCCGTCGCGGATATGGACGTTGCCGACCTTCTGCGCGGCCACCGTGGTTTCCCAGGCATAGTTGTCGCGGCCCGGCGCCTTGTAGTCGTGGCAGACGAATATCCGGGTTTCCGGCTTGAGGCTCAAAAGGCGGCGCACCGAGCGGTAGAGCGTCCGGGCATCGCCGCCTGGGAAATCGCACCGCGCCGTGCCGTAGTCCGGCATGAACAGGGTATCGCCGACGAACAGGGCATCGCCGATCAGATAGGCCGAGCAGGCCGGCGTATGGCCGGGCACGTGCATCACCTCGGCCGGCAGCCCGCCGATCGCGAAACGCTCGCCATCGGCGAACAGGCGGTCGAACTGGCGCCCGTCGGTGGCGACCGTGTCGTGAAGGTTGAAGACCTTGCGGAACGTCTCCTGCACGACCGGCACCTTGTCGCCGATCGCGAGCTTCCCGCCCAGCTTGTCCCGCAGGTAGTGCCCGGCGGAAAGATGGTCGGCATGGACATGGGTCTCCAGGATCCATTCGACCTTCAGCCCGCGGGCCCTCACCTCGGCGGCAAGCCGGTCCGCCGAGGCGGTCGAGGTCCGGCCGGAGGCCGGGTCGTAGTCCAGCACGGCATCGACGATGGCACAGGCGCCGGCATGCGGATCTGCGACGATATAGCTGACCGTGAAGGTGTTCTCGTCGAAGAAGGCGGCAATCTCGGGGTTCGGGGCATGGGCGGCGGTATCGGTCATCACGCGGCTCCCGTCCCTGCGCCGGCCGGCCCGCCGGCGGGTGCGACGGCATCGATCCGGTTCCAGGGCATCAGGGCAAGGATGCGGGTCATGCCGCAGAAGCCGGTGATGCCGGCAAAGGCGAGGCCCGTCCCGACGAACCCGGAAAGGACCAGGAACCAGGGCGAGACGAGGAGGCCGAGCAGCACGCCGGCAGCCACCATGGTGCCGGCGGCGATCATCACCTGCCGGATCAGCGGCAGCGGCGCCTTGCGGTTGACGTTGACCGGCAGCCCGGCGCTGCGCCAGGCCTGCAGCCCGCCCTGCAGCAGGTAGACCTCGCGGAACGCGGTCTGCATCAGCCGGTCGGCGGCCTGGGCGGTCCGGTTTCCGCTGGCGCAGTGGAAGACGCCGACCATGTCGTGCTGGCCGTCGAAATCGCCGGCATTGAAACCGGACAGGGGGACATGCCGGGCGCCGGGGATATGCTCGCGGGCATATTCGTCGGCCTCGCGGATGTCGACCAGCATGGCCCGGCCGCTATGCAGCCAGGTCTCGAGCGTCCGGGCATCCACGGTGCGGGGGCGCTGCATGTCGACGGTCGTCTGGTCACTGGTCATCGGCCCGGTCCTTCCTGGCTCTCGGTTGCAATGGTGATCTGTTCCGCCGCGGCCCCTGGCCCGCAGAACGTGCTGTAGAAAAAACGCATCATCTGCTCGACCTCGGGCCTGCCGAGACGGTAGCGGATGACCTGCCCCTCCCGCCTGGCGCGGACCAGGTCGTCGCGGCGCATCAACGCAAGGTGCTGGCTGACGGTCGGCTGCCGCAGGCCCAGCGCATCGGCCAGTTCGCCGACCGACCTTTCGCCTTCGACCAGCTGGCACAGCAGCATCAGCCGGTGCGGGTTGGCCAGCGCCCGCATGATCTCGCTGACTGCGCCGGCGACCCGTTCCATGTTCTGTATATTCATATGTACGAATATACCGATAAAAGAATATATTTCAAGAGGCCCTGTCCTGCGCATCTGCAACCGGCAGTGCGGACCTGCGCGATTTCATCGCGATTGCACGGAACGCGCTGCCGCAATCGGCACTATTTTGCTAGTTTGCGGGGGCTCGATCTCGTTTTCCGGACTGCGTCTGCGGCGGAGGAGCGGCCGCAGCGCCGCCGCGGCATGCCGCGCCGAACCGCCGACTGGGGTTTCCTAGCGCGTATGACATCCTGCCGCCTTCGTCTGTCGCATTCCCCGTGCGCGTTCCGCGCCGTCGCTGCCCGGCTGGCGCTCCTCGCCCTTGCGGTCCTGGCGCCATGCGCGGGCGCGACGGAATGGGGCGCGGCGCGGGCGCAGTTGGCGGAACCGGCCGATTCGCTGGCCCTGCGGGCGGAGATCGCCACGGCGGTGGACAGCCACGACCGGGTGCTGGGCGCGGCGGCGGACCTGGACGCGGCGCAGCAGCGCGCGCGGGTCGCGCTGGGGGGCTGGTATCCCACTGTCGACTTCACCGGAAAGGTCGGGCGGGCGCGGGTGGACGAACCGGCCTCGACCGCGACGACCCTGAACGCCCGCGGCGTGACCCTGACCGTCAGCCAGCTGCTCTGGGACTTCGGTGCCCGCGATGCGGATATCGAGCGCGCCCGGCTGCAGCTCGGCCAGTCGGAATCGGCCCTGAAGCGCACCCGCCAGGAGGTGCTGGGGGAGGCATTGAGCGCCTATGTGAACCTTGTCCGGTCGGCCGATGTCCTGGCCTTCGCCTCGCAGTCTGTGGAGAACATCCGCCGGCAGACCGGCCTGGAGGAGGTCCGCATCCAGGTCGGCGCCGGCTATACCACCGACCTGCTGCAGGCCAAGACCCAGCTTGCCGGCGCCGAGGCCCGGCGGGTGGCGGCGATCGGCGAACAGGAGGAGGCGCGCAACCGCTATCGCGCCGTGTTCGGCAGCGAACCCGCGGCGACCGAGGCCCTGTTCGGGGTGGGTATCCGGGAGGCCAGCCTGCCGGCGACCCTGCAGGACGCACTGGACATCGCGTTCATATCCAACCCACAGGTCCGCGAGGCCGCGCTGCAGGTCGCGGTCGCCCAGCAGGACCGGCGCATCCTGCGCTCCGACGAGCTCTTCCCCAGGCTGGAGCTGAAGGGCGAAAGCAAGATGGAGGAGGATGTGAACGGCACCGCCGGCTATCGCGGCGAGCAGTCCCTGCGCCTGGAGATGAACTTCGGGCTGAACCTGGGGCTCACCGCCCTGAACCGGTTGCGGGCGGCGCAGGCCGATATCGTGTCCACCAGCCGGGCCCTGGCCGACCTGCGCCGGTCGATCGAGGAATCGGTGCGCAATTCATGGCAGCGGCTGGATACGGCGGAACTGCGCTCGCGCCTGCTGTTCGACCAGGCGGAGATCGCCCGCGCCTTCCTGGACGTGGCGGTGCAGGAGCGCGCGCTGGGCCAGCGTTCGCTGATCGACGTCCTGTCCGGCGAAACGGCCCTGATCAACGCCCAGAGCGACGCGGTGGCCGCCGAGGCGGAGGTGGTGCTGGCCTCGGTGGCGCTGCTGGCGGCGACCGGCCAGCTGCGATTCGAGGATGTGGTCGCCCGCGAACGGCTGGAACGGACCATCCTGCTGGCCCGCGATCCGCCCTCGGCGGAGCAGCTTCTGCAGTTGCAATTGCCCGGCGCGAACGAGACGGCGGCGCAGATCCTGGGTCCGGACGATGGCGGCCCCCGGGCGCCGGCGGGCATTGCGCCGCCCTTGCCGCGGCCGCGGCCGGGGGTGATCGGCGGTCCGCAATCGCGCGCGACCGCTGCCCCGCAGAGCGCGTCCGGCGATGCGGCCGGCCGCAACCCGGTGATCGACTGGGCCCGGCAATAGGCGCCGGGTCAGGCGCCCGGCGCCCCGTCCGGCGGCGAGACCACCAGTTCCAGCAGCAGCCGCTGCACCGGGGTCAGCCGGTCATAATCCGCCGCCGGCAGCTGCGCAGGCGCCGTCCGGTCGGTCTTGTAGGCCCAGTTCTTGTAGAGGCCATAGCGGATCCACAGGGCGAGCCGCTGCTGCCGGGCCGGCGGGGTGCCGCAATGCAGCCCGAAGGTGTCGGCGATGAAGGCGCTGCCCGCCACCCCGGTCAGGGTGGCGGCCTGCTGCGCCAGCAGCTCCTGCAGCGCCTCGTTGTAGCGGGTGGCATTGCCGCCGCGCGGCGGGAAGAACAGCTCGATCCGGCCGACCCGGTCGGCCGCCGCACGGACCGCGGGGTCCGGGTCGTTGACCGTCCGCTCCGCCAGCAGGGCCTTCCGGTGGCTGCCCGCGTAGTAGACGGTCGGCCCGTCCGCGGGCTCCTGCACGTCGGTCAGGTAGACGAACAGCGACAGGAAGCGGAAATCGTCCTGGTCGCGGTGGATCCGATGCGTGCGCGCCGGCGCGCCGCCGCCCGGATAGGTCCACCAGGCATGGATGGAATAGATATAGGGCAGGGCGCCCAGATAGGCGCTGGCCAGGGCCACCACATCCTCGTTGAGCGCGAGGTCGAGCAGGCCGGGCGCAGCCACGACGTCCTGCAGCTTGTAGGAGCCGTAGTCGCTCAGCGCGCGGGTCGCCGCGATCGAACGCGGCACGCCGTCGCTGTAGACCGGGACATGGGCGGCATAGACCGGGCGCTCCTGCAGGAAGCCGACCAGCCGGTCCACGGCCGGCAGGTCGAGCAGCCGGCCCAGCGGCAGGTAGCCGTCCCGCGCCAGCGCCTCGACGGAAAAGGTGCCGTCGGCGGGAAGCGGCAGGCCGGCGAGCTGCTGCGCCCGGTTCGCCGCCAGCAGGCCGGCGATCTCCTCGCGCAGGTCAGGGCCCAGGGCGTTCTGCACCCGGCTCATCAGGTCCACCAGGAAAGGATCGGAATTCCGCATCGCCGTCACTGCCCGTCATCGCGCCGCGCGGCGCCTGCACGTCGCCCGGCTGCATCCTTCCGCGGCACCGGCAGGGCGGCTGCGCAGGTTTCCGGCCCCAGGCGCTTCGGGTATCCTCGCGCCCTCGCTGGGCATCCTGCCGCAGGCTCCATCGCCGATCCCCTGCAGTGGATTCACCGGTTATTTTGCAAGGATCGACTGGATGATAGACCATCTGTGCAAGGCCATCATCTCCGAGCTCCAGATCCGGAGGTTCGTCGAGACCGGCCTGTACATGGGGGAGACGGTCGCCGAGGTGTCCGCCTGGTTCGCGGAGCTCTATCCCGGCTTCGGGGTCCTGACCCATTTCGACAACTACCAGGTCAAGGGCGGCCCCAACCCGTGGAACGCCTATATCCCCTATCCGGTCTTCCGCGCGCTGCCGAACACCCGCTTCTCGCTCTTCTCGATCGAGAACAACGCCCATTATGCCGAGCGGTCCAGGATGCTGTTCGCCAGCAACCCGAACATCCGCATCGTCGAAGGCAGTTCCGAACAGGAACTGCAGAGGCTGCTGGCCGACGGCACCATCACGAACACCGATACCTGGTTCTTCTACCTGGATGCCCATTGGGGACCGTACTGGCCGCTGCGCGACGAATTGCAGGCGATCCTGACCCTGGACCGGTGCATCGTCGTGGTCGACGATTTCGAGGTCCCGGGGCAGCCCAGATTCGGCTTCGACATGTACCAGGGGGTGCCCTGCAACATGGCGGTCATCGAGGACCTGCTGGCCGGCCAGCAGATCGAGGTGTTCTATCCGTTCCGCTCGAACCGCGACAATCGCGGCTGGGTGCTGCTGTGCAAGGGCTTCTCCACGGACGAACTGGCCTTCATGGCGAAGCTGCCCTTCGACCATATGGCCAGCGGCCGCAAGCCGCGCTGACCGCGGAGGCCGCGGGGGCCGGGGAATGAAGGAACTGCTGCGGCGCTTCCGCGAGCGGCCGGGCACGGCGGCGCTGATCCTGCTGGCCTCCCTGCTGGCCAACCTGCTTGGGCTGGTCTCGGCGCTTTACGTCATCCAGGTGCTGAACCGCTACGTCACCTATGGCGTGGACACGACCCTGGCCACCCTGACCATCGGCGTGCTGCTGGCCATCGCCTTCGAGGCGGGCTTCCGCATCGTCCGCCTGCGGCTCGCCTCCACCCTGGGCGGGCGCGCCGACCTGGACATGGGCATCGGCGCCTTCGGCGTGCTGGCGACCGCCCGCAAGGCGGCGCTCGACCGCCTGCCGCCGGGCCAGGCGCGGGAAGCGGTGCTGGGCCTGGAACAGGCCGAGGCCGCCTACGCCGCCACCAGCATGGTGGCCTGGGTCGACCTGCCCTTCGTGCTGCTCTACGCCCTGGTGATCTACCTGATCAGCCCGGCGATCGCCCTTGTCCTGGTGCTGGCGATCGGGCTGGCGATCGCCCTGGGCCTGGCGCACCAGGCCGCCCTGCGCGGGGTCACGCGGAGCGCGACGGAGCGCCGCGCGACGGCACATGGCCTGATCGCCAGCCTGATCGGCGCGGGCGAGGCCGTGCGCCTGTTCGGTGCCGCGCCGCGCCTGATCGGTGCCTGGGCCGGCAACCTGGCGGCGCTGCAGGCCCTGCGCCGGACCGCCGCCATGCGCGACGGGCTGCTGCAGAGCGCCACCATGGCCCTGCAGGCCGTCACCACCGTGGGCGTGATCGCGGTCGGCGCGGTCCAGGCGGTCAATGGCGAACTGAGCGTGGGCGCGCTGATCGGCGCCAATATCCTGGCCGCCCGGGCGCTGCAGCCGGTCAACCGGCTGGCCGGGCTGCTGGCCGGCCTGACCCGCGGCAGCGAGGCCCGCGACCGCGCCCGCGCCCTGGCCGCCCTGCCGCAGGAACCGGGCCAGGGCAGCGCCCTGGGGCAGTATTCCGGGCGGCTGGAGCTGCGCGACCTGTCCTATGCTCCGCCCGGCGCGCCCGCGCCGCTGTTCGAGGGAGTCTCCCTGCTGCTGGAGCCCGGCGCCGTGCTGGTGCTCACGGGGCGCAACGGGGCCGGAAAGACCAGCCTGATGCGGCTGCTGGCCGGTCTCCTGGAGCCGGATCGCGGGCAGATCCTGGTGGACGGCATGGACCTGCGCCAGATGGCGCCCGGCTGGTGGCGACGGCAGCTGATCTATCTGCCGCAGGAGCCGACCTTCGTGAACGGCACGATCCGCGACAACCTGGCGGGCAGCAACCCGGAGCTGCCGGAGGCCGCCTGGCCGGGGCTGCTGGAGCGTGCCGGCGCGGCCGGGCATGTCTTCGGCAGCCCGCAGGGCCTGGATACCCCGATCACCGGCGATGGCGGGACCCTGGCGCGCGGCATCCGCCGCAAGCTCGCCCTGGCACGGGCCCTGGCCACCGACGGGCGCCTGGTCCTGCTGGACGAACCGACCGAGGGGCTGGACCAGGAGGGCGTGCGGGCGACCTACGACCTGCTGATCGAACTGGCGCAGCAAGGGCGGACGATCTGCCTGTCCTCGCACGATCCCCGGATCGTCAGGGCGGCCGGGCTGGAACTGGACCTGGACGAAAAGCCGCGGCCGCAGCTGCGTCGCGCCGGTTCCGCGGCGGCTGGCGCGACCGATCGCACCGGGGCCGACCGCACCGGGGCCGACTGCACCGGGGCCGACCACACCGGGGCCGACCGCACCGGGGCCGGCCGCATCGGACCTGCCGGGGGGGCCGGCGCGTGATGGCCCCGCACCCGCCCGGCCCCTCCGGCCGCCCCGACGCGGGCGAGTCCATCGGGCGCGCCGCGCCGCTGTTCCTGGCACTGGCGGGCGCGCTGGTCGTCTGCGCCGGGCTCTGGGCGGCATTCGGCACATTGGAGATCGTCAGCACCGCGGTGGGAGAGGTCGTGCCGGGCAGCAGCCTGAAGACGGTGCAGCATCTGGAAGGCGGCATCGTGCGCGAGATCCTGGTGCAGGAGCGGCAGCTGGTGAAGGCCGGCGAGCCGCTGCTGCGGCTGGACAGCACCCGCAGCGATTCCGACGTCGACGAACTGGCGGCCCGGCTGCGCTCGCTGCGCATCGACATGGCCCGCCTGGAGGCCGAGATCGCCGCCAGCGACCGGATCGGCTTTCCCGCCGACCTGGTGGAAACGGTGCCCGAGCAGGTCGCCGCCGCCAGGGCGCTGATGGAGACGCGGCGCAAGCGGCTCGGCGCGGAGCTGCAGGCGCAGAGCCAGGCGGTGATCCAGCGCGAGCAGGAGATCCGCGAGGTCCGGGCCCGGCTCGATACGGCCGCTGCCCTGCGCACCCACCTGCAGGAGCAGGTGCGGATCAGCAAGCAGTTGCTGGACCGCGACATCACGAACCGGATGACCCACCTGAACCTGGTGAAGGACCTGACGTCGCTGGACGGGCAGGTGCGCGAGGACCAGGCGCTGCTGCAGCGCACCGAGGCGGCGCTGGAAGAGGCGCGCAACCGGGAGGACGAGATCGCCGAGCGGTTCACCGAGGAGGCGCAGCGCGAACTCGGCGAGCATCGCCGCGAGTTCGAGGAGTTGAGCCAGCGCCTGCGCAAGTTCGCCGATGCCAAGGCGCGCTCGGAGATCCGCTCGCCGGTCGACGGCATCGTCAAGTCGCTGGCGGTGAAGACCATCGGCGGGGTGGTCCAGCCCGGCGACGTGATGGCGGAGATCGTGCCGGTCGACGACAGCCTGGTGGTCGATGCCCGCCTGCCGGTGGAGGATATCGGTTTCGTCCATGCCGGCCAGGCGGTGCAGCTCAGCCTGACCTCCGCCGATTCCCAGCAGTTCGGCACGATCGACGGCGAAGTGGTCGGCGTCGCGCCGGACGCGCGGCTGACCGAGCAGGGCGCGCCCTACTACCTGGTGCGGATCCGGCCGGCGCAGGAATCCTTTGCGGCAGGCGAAATCCGCTACCGGCTCTATCCCGGCATGCGGCTGATCTGCAACATCCTGATCGGCGAGCGGACCATCGCGGGCTATGTGCTCGGGCCCGTCCTGCAGGGCTCGTCGACCGCCATGCGGGAACGCTGACTGACCGCAGGTTTGCCGCCGCGCCGGATCCGTTCGCCGGTATGCGTCTTGCTACACCATGCAAAAGTCCGGGAATCCGTCGCAATTTGGGACCGATTGCGCTGCGGGACCGGCTTGCCTGTGCCGCGGCGGGACAGGCAATCCTAGGTTAACCGGATCGAGGGGCGGGGCAGGTCGGTCGGATGGCGGTGCAGGAGCCAGTTTCGTCGCGTTTTGGGACGGCATCGGACGATGCCGGCGCCCCTGGCGTGCCGCCGACCGGCCCCGACCCGTCGGCCGACGGGCTGCGGCTGGTCGTGCCGCCCGAGATCCTCGAGGCCGTGCTGGCCACGGCCGCGAGCGGCGAGGATGTCGACGGGCAACTGGCCGTTTTGCGCAACAGCATCGCCGGGTTCGCCGAAGCCGAAGGTGCCACGGCGGAAAGCGCCGACCGGGCCGCCGGGCGCTATATCGACCTGCTGGTCCGTGGCCTGGCCGATCCGAACGCCGGCGACGCCCTGGCCCAGAAGGCATTCAACGACACCCTTGCCTTCGGCGATCCGGCCGACGCGCCGGACGCGGCGGAAGGCCTGCTTGCCGCGCTTGCTGGCGGCGAGGGGATGGACGAGGCCGTCACCCGCCTGCTGCAGACCCTGCCCGAGACGGCGGGCCTGGAGGGCGAGGCGCTGGCCGCGGCCCGCGCCGGCTTCCTGGCCAGCCTGCAGGACAGCCTGGCGACGGGCGGTGGCCCGGCCGAGGCCATCGCTGCCGCACAATCGGCCGTTGCGGCGGCACAGGCCGAGGCGGCGGCGAATGCCGGCAGCGGCGACGGGCTGGCGGCGGCACTGGCATCGGGCGAGGAAGTTGCAGCGGCCATTGCCGATGCCCAGGCGCGTGCCGGGCTTGCCGGCGATGCCGGCGGTGCCGGGATCTTCGAGGCCGCGCTGTCGCAGGCGCTGGGGGGCGGTGCCGGAACCGGCGCCGCGATGGACCTGGCGGCCGGCCAGGCGGAGGCCGCTGCCGCCGCCCAGGCGGAATCCTCCGTGCCGATGTCCCCGGCGGACCAGCTGCGTCTGGCCCTGTCCGCCGGCGCCGGGTCGGAAGGCTTCGATGCCATCTTGCGGCAGTTCGGCCTGGACGGCGCCTCCGGCGACGCCTTTGCCGATGCCCTGCAGCGGGCGCTTGCCCAGGGCGAGGATATCGCCGCGGCGGTGACCGGCGCCGAGGAGGCGGAGCAGCAGGCGGCCGATGCCGAGGCAGAGCAGGCGGTCGCGGTCTCGCCGGCCGACCAGCTGGCACAGGCCCTTGCCAACGGGCAGCAGGTCGACCAGGCGCTGGCCCTGGTGGGCGGCGAAGCCGGCGGCGAGGCCTTCGCGGCGGCGCTGGCCGGCGCCCTGTCGCAGGGCGGGGACATGGCTTCGGCAATCCGCAGCGGCAGCCAGGCCGCTTCGGCGTCGCAGGACGCGGCATCGCGCCAGGGCGTCGAGGTCTCCGCCGCGGACCAGCTGGTCGCCGCCCTGTCCTCCGGCGACGGCGCGGACGCCGCACTGGCCGTGGCCAGCCTGTCCTCGGGCGGCGGCGAGGCCTTCGCCAACCAGTTGATGGCTTCGCTTGCCAGCGGCGGCGATGCCGGGACGTCGGTGGCCCAGGCCCGCTCGGCTGCCGATGCCGCGGCTGCGGTGGCACAGGCGCAGTCGGTTCCCGTATCCGCCAGCGACCAGGGCCTGCTGGCGCTGGCGCAGGGGCCGAATCCGGGCGGGTCCGCCGGCAACAGCGGCGACGATGGCGGCGCGGATGCGCTGGCACAGGCATTGGCCTCGATTTCCCCGGCGGCCGGCGGGCAGGCCCCGGCCGGCAATGCGTCCGCCGGGGCCGGCGCCGATACCGCAGCAGTGGCCCAGGGGTCGGACAGCGGCGCGGCCACGGGCAACGGGGCGGCGGCGTCCGGCGGCGATGCGGGATCGACAGGCGCCGGCGTCACCCAGTCGGTCCAGGCCGTCGGCAATGCCGGCGACGGGGGAGCGGCCGGCGACGGCGCGGGTGGAGCGGATGGCGCGGCAGCCGGCGGGGAGGCCCCCGCCGATGGCGCGGGCCAGGGCCCGGCCGCGCTGGCCCAGCAGGGCGACGGCACTGCGGCGACAGGGCAGCAGGACCAGGCCCAGCAGCAGGCGCAACCGCAGCAATCCGCCCAACCGCCCGCAACCTTCACCCCGACAGTGAGCCTGCCCAGCACCGGCCAGACCGGCACGGCCGGAACCGGTGCCGCCGCCAGCGGTCAGGCCGGTACCGGTGCGAACGGCTCACAGTCGTCGGGCAACAGCCCGTCCGCAAGCACCGCGACGACGACCGGCACGACGACAACGACGACGACCACGACGACGACCACGACAGCCGCCACCGCGGCAACCGGGACCGGCAGCGGAACGGGAACGGGGACCGGCACGTCGGGCACGGGGTCGGGATCGACCGATACGGCCGATAGCGGGTCCGGTGCCGCCGGCGGCACCGCGGGAAGCGGCAGTGCCGGCGACGGTGGCAGCGCCGATGGCAGTTCGGGCGGCGGGAGCAGCGACGACACGCTGACCGGCGGCGCGGGCAGCGACCAGGTCGGCAGCGGCAATACAGCCCCCAGCGCCGTGGCCGACAGCATCGTCATGGCCGCCGGGGACAGCCGGTCCGTCGATGTGCTGGGCAATGACAGCGATCCGGATGCCGGCGACAGCCTGACCCTGGCATCGCTGGAGACACCGTCCCGTGGCACTGCCCGGATCGAGGGCGGTCGGATCCTGTTCGATGCGGGGACCGGCTTCCAGTCCCTGGCGGCGGGCAGCAGCGAGGTGGTGGAATTCGCCTATTCGGTCCGCGACGGCAGCGGCGCGACCGCCTCGGCCAGCCTGTCGGTCACCGTCTCGGGGGTCAACGACGCCCCGGTGGGCCGCAACGATACCGCACGAACAGGCGAGAATGCCGCGGTGACGATCGACGTGCTGGCCAATGACAGCGATCCCGACACCGGCGACAGCCTGACCCTGACCGGGGCGAGCCTGTCCGGCGGCCGCGGTTCGGCGACGGTTGCCGGCAACCGCCTGACCTTCGATCCGGGCAGCGACTTCGACCATCTGGCGGATGGCGAAACCGAGGCTGTGACGATCGCCTACACCTTGGTCGACGGCCAGGGCCTGGCGGGCAATGCCAGCGTCACCGTCACGGTGACCGGGACCAACGACAGGCCGTTCGCGGGCGCCGATACCGCCACGATGCACGAGGACCAGTCGCAGCTGATCGATGTCGTCCGCAACGATGGCGATGCCGAGGACGGCGCCGCCGGGCTGACCCTGCTGTCCTACACGCTGCTGTCCGGCGCCGGCACCCTGTCCAATGCCGGGCAGCTGCTGATCTACAATCCGGCGTCGAGCTACCAGGCGCTGGACCTGGGCGACGTGGCGGAAATCCGGATCGCCTATGTGGTTGCCGACAGCGCCGGGCTTCAGGCCGGCAGCTCCGTCACGATCCTGATGGAAGGGCGCAACGATGCGCCGGTCGCGACAGCCGACAGCGCCAGCCCGATCGAGGACGGCGCCTTCACCCTCGATGTGCTGGCAAACGATACCGATGTGGATGGCGACGACGATCCGTCGAACTTCGTGCTGCAGTCGGTCACCCTTGCGTCCGGCCTCGGCACGGCCTCGCTGGTCGACAACAAGCTCGTCTACGATCCCGGCAGCAGCTACCAGTCCCTGGACGCCGGCGATACGGCGACGGTGACGATCGGCTATGTCATGGCCGACAGGCACGGCGCGACGGCGGAGGGGACGGCGACCCTGACCGTGACCGGCGTCAACGACGCGCCTGTCGCCGTGTCCGACGGCGGCAGCCTGGGGGAGGACGGGACCCTTGCGCTGGACCTGCTGGCCAACGACACCGATGTCGACGGCGACGACGATCCGTCGAACTTCGTGCTGCAGTCCGTCACCCTGACCTCCGGCCTCGGCACGGCCTCGGTTGTCGACAACAAGCTGTTCTACGACCCGGGCAGCAGCTATCAGTTCCTGGATCCCGGCGACACGGCCACGGTCACCATCAGCTACGTGATGGCCGACGACAGCGGCGCGACCGCGACAGAAACCGTGACCCTCACCGTCTCCGGCGCAAACGATGCGCCCGTCGCCGTGGCCGACAGCGCCAGCATCGGCGAGAACGGCAGCCCGATCTCGGTGGCTGTCCTGGCCAACGACACCGATGTCGACGGCGACGACGACCCCTCCGGCTTCACGCTCACGACCGCCTCCGTGGCCACCGGCAAGGGCAGCGTTTCCATCGTCGGCAACCGGGTGCGGTTCGATCCCGGCACGGCCTTCGACTATCTGGCCGCCGGCGCGACGGAGGATGTCGCGGTCAGCTATACCGTGCAGGACGATGGCGGCGCCTCCGGCACGGGCACGCTGACGGTGACCGTCAGCGGCTCCAACGACGCGCCGAACGGGCTGCAGGCCCACCGGCTGCGCTTCGACGGGGTCGACGACCATGTCACCGTGGCGGACCATGCGCAGCTGGATTTCGCGGCCGGCGCCCGGTTCTCGATCGATGCCTGGATCCGCCTCGACAGCCCGACCGGCCAGTACACGGTGATCGACAAGCCCGCCGGCGCCGGCAATGCCAGCAATTACCGCCTGTTCGTCAGCAATGGGCGGCTCGGCGTCTACAACGATGCGGGCGGGGAGGCCATCGCAACGACCGCCACGGTCGGCGCCGGCGCCTGGACCCACATCGCCATGGCCTATGACGGCGCCAACGTCACCCTGTACAGCAACGGTGTCGCGGTGCTGACCGCCGCCTGGACCCTGGGTGCCGTCAATGCCGGCGACCTGCTGATCGGCCGCGACGTCCAGGGGCATCATTTCGACGGCGAGATGGCCGACCTGCGGATCTGGAACACCGACCTGTCGCAGAGCGCCCTGCAGCACCTGATGCGGCAGGATACGGCGCGGGACCATAGCGGGCTGGTTGCGGACTACGACTTCGGCGGCAGCGGCGCGACCCTGGCGGATGCGGCCGGCACTGCCCAGGACGGCATTCTGCAGAACGGCGCCGCCTGGGTGAACGCCACCTCCCTGTCGGTCTCGCGCGGGGAGGAGTATCGCGGCCTGCTGCTGGCCTCGGACATCGACCTGGACCCGGCCGCGGCGAACCTGACCTACAGCCTTTCCTCCGCCGCGTCGCACGGCACGGTGACCCTGAACGGCAATACCTTCACCTATGTGAACGACGGCACGAACAACGCCGCCGACAGCTTCCAGGTCACCATCTCCGACGGCAGCGCGACCCGGGTCGAGACGGTCAATGTCAGCGTGAACACCGGCAACCGGGCGCCGACCGCGCCGGCGCTGAAGGCGATCCGCTTCGACGGCGTGAACGACTACATCACCTTCGCCGACAGCGGCGTCTTCGAGCGCGGCAATAGCGGGGAGCTGACCGCACAGGCCTGGATCAAGCTGGACACCGTCGCTGGCCATGTGCCGATCTTCGACAAGCCCCAGAGCGCCGACAGCAACGCCTCGAACTGGCGCTTCGAGGTGGTGGACGGCCTGCTGCGCCTGTGGAGCTCCGGCGGCGGCAGTGTCGACCAGACTGGCGGCCCCACGCTCCAGGCCGGCACCTGGTACAACATTGCCATCAGCCGGAGCAGCGGCGGCTCGGTGACGCTCTACCTGGACGGGGTCAATGTCGGGGGGGCCAGCAACTGGAACTTCGGGCCGACGAACTCAGGACCGTTCTATATCGGCCGCGACGGCGCCGGCCGCTACATGGATGGCGAGATCGCCCAGGTGCGGATCTGGCAGGACCGCCTGAGCTCGAATGAGATCCAAAACGGCATGTCGCGCAAGGCGATCGACAGCATCAGCCAGCTCTGGGCGCATTTCAACCTGGACGGCAGCGGGACAACGGTCATCGACCAGGGCGGCGGCGTCGCGCAGAACGGCACCCTGAAGAACGGCGCATCGCGGGTCGACCTGGTCGACGTCGGGATCGAGAACGATGCCAGCTACAGCGGCATCGTCCTGGGCGACGAGCCCGATGCCAATATCCGCAGCCAGTCGCTGAGCTATTCGCTGGCTTCGCAGCCGCAGCACGGCACGGTCACCCTGACCGGCAACAAGTTCGTCTACGACCATGCCGGCGACGGGCAGAACGACAGTTTCGACGTCTTCATCTCCGATGGCACGGCAGTGACCCGCCAGACCATCGACATCACCATCGTCAACAACACCGCACCGGTCGTGGCCGAGAGCAACAGCCTGTCGTTCGACGGCACCGACGATTTCGTCACGGTGAGCCACGACGCCGCGCTGTCCTTCGGCAGCGGTAATGCCTTTGCCCTGGACCTCTGGGTCAAGCCCGACGACATCGCCGGCAATACCGTCCTGCTGGACAAGGCGGGCAGCCTGGTCAGCCAGAGCAACTACCGCCTGGAACTGGACCAGGGCGGGGTGCGGATCTGGAGCTGGGACAATGCGGGCGCCGTGAGCGAACTGCTGGTCGCCAATGCCGGCGTGGTGGCCGGCGCGTGGAATCACATCGCCTTCGGCTATGACGGGTCGGGCACCGGGCATCTCTACCTGAACGGTGTCGAGATCGGCTCGGGCAGCTGGACCCCGCAATACGCCAGCGGCGATCCCCTGCTGCTGGGCAAGGCGGTCGACGGCCGTTTCTTCGGCGGCGAGCTGGGGGACCTGCGGGTCTGGAACCGCCAGCTCTCCGTCAACGAGATCCAGAACCTGATGTCGCAGGAGGCGCGCACCGACCTGTCCGGCCTGGTCCTCGACCTGGATTTCGGCGGCGCCGGCAACACCATCTCCGACGATGCCGGGACCGCGCAGAACGGCACCCTGAACGGCGCGGCGCGGGTCAGCAGCACGTCGATCGACGTCGTCCGGGACGGCAGCTACCGGGGGCTGGTCCTGGGCAACGATGCGGAGACCACGCCGCTGGCCGGCCAGCTGAACTACGCCGTTTCATCGGGCCCGTCGAACGGCACCGTCACCTTCGACGGCAATCGCTTCGTCTATCAGCATGACGGGTCGAGCACGAGCAGCGACAGCTTCACCGTCAGCATTTCCGACGGCTCTGCCACCGCCAGCCAGGTCATCACGGTGACCGTGGACAGCTCTGTCGCCGCGCCGTCGTTCAAGCCGGCGAATGCGCTGGTCCTGGACGGCGTGGACGATTACGTGACGACCCCGGACATGAGTGCCCTGGACCGGTCGGGAACCGAGCCGCTGACCCTGGAGGCCTGGATCAAGGCCGACACCCTGGACGGGCATTTCACCCTGTTCGACAAATCGCCCGACCTGAACACCGACAACGCGAACTACCGCCTCGAGATCATCGACGGTGCCCTCAAGCTCTACAGCAACGGCGGCATCGATTTCCGGCAGACCGTGGGCACCGTCAGCGCCGGCGAATGGCATCACGTCGCGGCGACCTATGACGGGTCCGGCAATGCGGCGCTCTACCTGGACGGCGCCCTGGTCGGCTCGACATCGGCCTGGTCCTACTCCGGGGCGGAGAATGCCGGCGCCCTGGTGATCGGCCGGGACTCGTCGGCGGGCGGCCGCCATTTCGACGGCCAGGTCGCCGAGGCGCGCTACTGGACCGCCGCGCTGACCCAGAGCGAGATCCAGGCGGCGATGACCCGTGCGGCAAGCGATGCGGACCTGCCCCTGGCCGTTCGCTACGATTTCGGCGGCACCGGCACAACGGTGACCGACGATGCCGGCAATACGGCGCAGAACGGCACCCTGATGAACGGCGCGGCCCGCAGCGACCTGCTGGCGATCGCCGTGCAGAACGATGCCGTCTATCGCGGCATTCTGCTGGCCGACGATTTCGACAGCACGGCGTCGGCAACCGCCCTGAGCTACGAGATCGCCGGCAAGCCGACCCATGGCAGCCTGAGCCTCGACGGCAACCGCTTCACCTACGACCATGTCGGCGATGGGCGGAACGACAGCTTCGCGATCTGGGTGTCCGACGGCACCAACCGAAGCCTGAAGACCTTTGCGGTCAGCACCACCAACGCGACGCCACAGCTGGCGGAAACCAGCATCGTCAACCTGGACGGGATCGACGACTATCTGTCGGTCGCCGACCATGACGATCTCGACTTCACCGGCGGCGACGCCTTCTCGCTGGAGATGTGGATCAACCCCGACGACATCGCCGGCACCACGGTGCTGATGGACAAGCGCTGGGGCGGCGGCGGCAACGAAACGAGCTATCGCCTGGAGCTCGATGACGGTGGCATCCGGCTGTACAACGACAACGGCTCGGGCGGGGTTTCCAACATCTATGCCGACACCAAGGGCATCACGGCCGGGCGCTGGCACCACCTGGTCGCGTCCTATGATGGTTCCGGGACCGCGCGGATCTACATCGACGGGGCGCTGGCGACCTCGGGCAGCTACGCCAATGTGCAGGCTGGAAACGCGGAACTGTATATCGGCCGCGCGCAGGACGGCCGCTATTACGATGGCCAGATCGGCGATGTCCGGATCTGGAGCAAGGCGCTGGGCCTGGACGAGATCCGGAACCTGAAGACACAGGACACCGCAGGCGATACGGCCAACCTTGTCCTGGACCTGGATTTCACCGGTTCCGGCAGCACCGTGACCGACGATGCCGGCACGGCGCAGAACGCGACCCTGACGAATGGCGCGGCGCGGCTGGCCACCGGCAGCGCCGTGACGGTCACCAATGACGGCGTGCACTATGGCCTGCTGCTGGCGCAGGACAACGACATCAACCCGCTGGCCTACGGCCTCAGCTATTCGATCACCCTGACGCCGGAGCATGGCACCGTCAGCCTGGACGGCAACCGCTTCACCTACGACCATAGCGGCGACGGCCAGAACGACAGTTTCGAGGTGACCATCTCCGACGGCGCGGCCAGTGTTTCGCAGACCGTCAATGTGACGGTGAACGGCGCCAACACGCCGCCCGGCCTGTCGGCAATGCATGCCATCGTCTTCGACGGCGTGGACGACCATATTTCCGTCGCCGACCATGCCGATCTGGATTTCGGTGCGACCGATCCGATCACGCTCGAGGCGTGGGTCTATTTCGACAGCGTGACCGGAGAGCACAACATCTTCGACAAGACCGATGACTCGGCGGGCTTCGCCAACAATTTCCGCCTCTATGTGCGGGACGGGGTGCTTGGATTCCACAATGGCAATCAGCCCCTTCTGGAGAGCGGGGCGATCGTTTCGGCGGGCGAATGGACCCATGTCGCCATGACCTACGACGGCACCACCATGCGCCTGTTCAAGGACGGCGCGGAAGCCGTCAACGGTGCCCGTCAACTGGGTTCGACCACCGATACCCCGTTGACGGTCGGGCGGGACGAGCTGGGCCGCTTCTTCGATGGCCAGATGACCGAGATCCGGATCTGGGACAAGGCCCTCAGCCAGGCGGAGCTGCAGGCTGGCATGACCCGCAAGGTCGACCAGTCGACCGCCAACCTGGTGCTGCAGTTCGACGGGGATTCGATTGCCGGCGGGCAGGTCGCCGACGGCAGCGGCAACGGGCATGCCGGCACCTTGAACAATGGCGCGCACCAGGCCGACCTCAAGGCGGTGCAAATCAGCAACAATTCCGTCTATAAGGGGCTCCTGCTCGGCACCGATGGGCAAGGCACGGCGATCTCCGCGGGCCTGGACTATCATCTCGCCAAGGCGCCGGAACACGGGACCCTGTCCATGAGCGGCAACGCGTTCACCTACGACCATGATGGCAGCGGCGCCGACGACAGCTTCCAGGTCGCCATCGACGACGGCAGCGCCACCAGCTATCACGACGTGACCTTCACGGTGGCCTGACAGCCATGGTGCGGCGGCTGCGGCAGTTCCTGTTCGGCGACGGGCCGCTGACCAAGCGCGATACCTTCCTTGTGATCCTCGGCGTGATCGTGCTGGTGGGCACCCTGTTGTCGCTGGCCCTGCGGTTCACCCTGCTGGAGGCCGACCAGGACAATCCCTACCGCATCGCGCTGGTCGGTCCGATGTCCGGCCCGGCGGCCGAGACCGGGCTGGCGATGCGCAGGGGGGCCGACCTGGCGCTGCGCCAGGTCAATCGCAATGGCGGCGTCGACGGTCGCGGTGTCGCGCTGGCGGTGTTCGACGACCGCGACGACCCGGCGCGGGCCCGCGAGGTGGCGGCGCAGGTTGCCGGCGATCCCAGCGTCATCGCCGTGATCGGCCATTGGGCGCCGGCGGCGAGCGCCGCCGCCGCCCCGGTCTACGAGGCGGCCGGGCTGCCGATGATCCTGCCATCGCCGGCACCGGCCGGACTGGCCGCGGCGCACGGCAACATCTTCGCGACGGTTTTCGACCAGGTGTCGCAGACCCGCTTCCTGGCGAACTATGTGCGCAACGTGGTGGGGGAGAAGACGGTCTCCATCATCCATGCCGACAGCGAGCAGGGGCGCAGCCTGGCGGCGACCTTCGACAAGACCTATCAGCGGTTCGGCACCAGGGTGCTGAACATGTGGGCCTACGACCCGGGCGATGCGATCCTGGTCGACCGGGCCCTGGCGATCGCGGGCGAGATCGAGGAAAAGAAGATCCTCGGCCATGTCTTCATCCAGGGCGACCCGGTCGACACCGCCGCGATGCTGGTGGCCCTGCGTCGCTCCGGCCTGCGCAACCCGGTCGTCGGGCTGGCCGACATGGCGACCACCGGATTCGCCCGGGCGGTGGCGCTGTCGATGCCGAAACTCGACCAGGCGCCGGGGATCACCGATGGCGTGCTGGCCGCCACGCCGCTGCTCTTCGACACCGCGACCGAAGTGGCGCAGGCCTTCCAGTCGGATTTCATCGACGCCTACGACTATGCGCCGGACTGGCTGTCGGCATTCTCCTTCGACGACGTCAATCTCGTCGCGACCCTGCTGCAGGGGCGCGCCGCACTGGGCCGCCTGTCCAGCGAGGATGACGGCGCAACGGTGCGGTCCGCGCTGCGCTCGGCGCTGGGCGGCCTGACCCGGCCGGAGGAAGGCGTGCGCGGGGTCGGCGGGACCCGGTTCTTCGGCGACAAGGGGGAAAACACCACCCCGGTGCAGGTCGGCCTCTACAACGGCATCAGCCTGATCTCCGCAATGACCCAGCTGCAGCCGATCCTGGAACAGGGCGTGACCGGCTATCTCGACCTGCTGAAGGAGGGCAAGGTCCTCTACGTGAACGACCGGTTCATGTACAAGACCAACGTCGTCTATACCGGCATCCAGCTGCTCAATGTCAGCGCAATGGACCTCGATACCGGGCTGTCGGAGCTCGAGTTCATCATCTGGTTCCGCTATCGCGGCCAGTCCCGGCCGCAGGACCTGGTGTTCGTGAACGCGGTCGAGCCGATCGCCCTGTCCGAGCCGATCCGGGAGGCCACCGACGGCGATATCCGCTATGCGGCCTATCGGGTGAAAGGCGCCTTCAAGGTCAATTTCTCCGACGTGGCCCGGTCCTATGGCTCCGTTGTGGTCGGCCTGGCCTTCCATCACCGGCTGCTCAGCCAGAACAACCTGATGTACGTCTCCGACGTGCTGGGCATGGGGCTGGCGGGGTCCTCGACCCTGCTTGAGGTGCTGGCGCAGAACAATGCCGCCGATACCGAGACCGGCGACAGCATCGACCTGTCGGGCCTGGGGTCCCTGGCACAGGCTTTCGATCCGACCGGGTCGGCCGACGGCCTGCTGGAAGGCCTGCTGGGCCGGCGGGTCTTCGCCCCGCTGGCGCAATGGCGCCCCAACCGGGCCTGGATCAGCCAGGAACTGGCGGATATCTCCAGCGAGGGCGATCCCGCCTATGTCGGCTACGGCAAGCCGGAGCCGGAGTTCACGCGGATCGACTTCGGCACGATCCTGGTTCCCGACGAGATCGAGGTCGGCGCCCTGGTGCCGCGCGACTGGCTGTTCTACGTGGCGATCTTCTCGCTCGTCGGGTCGATCTTCGCCCTGGCGATGGACCGGCGGGACCGCGGCCAGTTCTGGCGGGTGCAGACCCTGTGCATCCGCATCGTCTCCTGGCCGCTGCTGCTGTTCTCCACCGGCGCGCTGGCCCTGGAATATGCCTACAACAACTGGACGGCCGCCGAGATCGACATCCTGCTCGGCGTCTACCTGTCGTTATGGTGGCTGGTGCCGGCACGCCTGACGTCCAGCGCGATGGAGCGCTTCATCTGGGTGCCGCTGGAGATCCGCTCGCAGCGCAAGATCCCGAACGTGGTCCGGCTTTTCGCCTCGGCCTGTATCTACCTGTTCGCGATCTTCGGCATTGTCGGCTTTGTCTTCGACCAGCAGCTCACCAGCCTGCTGGCGACGTCGGGCCTCCTGACCCTGGTGGTCGGCCTGGCGGTGCAGGCCAATATCGCCAACGTGTTCTCCGGCATCGTCCTGAACATCGAGCGGCCCTTCAAGGTCGGCGACGTGGTTACGGTCGGGGACTTCACCGGCGTGGTCACCGACATCACCTGGCGGACCACCCGGATCCGCGGGCTCGACGGGGTCCAGCTGAGCGTGCCCAACGGCAAGATGTCGGAGGAGCAGATCATCAATTTCACCTCCTCCGGCGCGACCCGCGACGAGCGCGAGGTATTCGTGCCGGCGCAGTTCCCGCCCGGCAAGGTCTTCGACGCGCTTCGCGCGGCGGAGCCGGCGATCCGCGAGGCCCTCACCGCGACCGGCCAGCAGGACGATTTCGACCGCTTCAATGTGCATAACGACGGCGTGAAGGTCCTGGAATTCGGTGCCTTCCACAGGTTCCGCGTGACCTACTGGGTGGACATCAGCAGGACCGATTACCACTTCCTCCGGCACACGGTGCACCAGGAGATCTGGCGCGAACTCAGCGAACGCGGGATCAGCATCGCCGCCTCGGAGGAGGATCAGGCAGGCGGCGGCGCGCGGCAGGCGCCCGGCCGTGCCGGCGGCCTGCAGGGCTACCCCGCCGAATAGCTGCCGCCTCGGGGCCGATTCTTCGTCGCCGCGGAACCGCAGCGGCGCCGCTGCGTTTTCCTCATGAACCAGCGCAAACGGGAGTTGTGGATCATGGGAATCGAGTTCGGCGGCATTATCGGCATCCTTGTGCTGATTGCGGATATCTACGCGATCGTGAAGGTGGTGCAGAGCGGCGCCTCGACCCTCGCCAAGGTGCTGTGGATCCTGGGCATCATCATCTTCCCGGTCATCGGCTTCATCGTCTGGCTGATCGCCGGACCCCGGTAAGACGGAGACCATTCCATGTTCGACACGGCCGGATTGGGCATCTTCGGCCTCATCCTCCTGGCGCTGGACATCTATGCGATCGTCCGCATCGTGCAGAGCGAGGCGGCAACGATCTGGAAGGTCCTCTGGATCCTGCTGATCCTGATCTTCCCGCTGGTCGGCTTCCTGCTCTGGCTGCTGTTCGGCCCGACGCGCCCGCCCCAGATGGCGCAGGTCTAGCTGGCCGCACCAGGCGCCGCCGGCGCGATTGCCGCGGCTCGCACCGGTCTGCGCCGTTCTCCCCCGTGACGGTGCCTTGTGCCCTCGCCGGACATCCTTACTCTGGGTGCGGGCCGGGGCCTGCAGGCGTCGCTTCAGCCTGCGGCGAGGCATTGCAGGAGGGGGAGAAACGTGATCGAGGGCGAGATCGAGATACTGACGGGCCACCGGCCCCTGCCGGCCTTCCTGGTCCGGCCCGAGGGGGAGGGCAAGCATCCCCCGGTGATCTTCTACATGGATGCGCCCGGCATTCGGGAGGAACTGCGCGACATGGCGCGCCGGATCGCCGGCGAGGGCTATCTCGTTGTGCTGCCGGACCTGTACTACAGGATCGGCGACCTGCGCTTCGCGCCGCCGCCGCGCTCGGACGACCAGTACAAGGTGATCTTCGCCGCGATGGACAGCGTCACCAATGCCAAGTCGATGGCGGATACCCGGGCCATCCTGAACTGGCTGGACCGCTGCCCGCATGCCGCGCCGGGCCCGCGGGGCTGCATCGGCTTCTGCATGACCGGCAAGACGGTCATGACGGCGCTCGGCACCTTCCCTGACGAGATCCTCGCCGGTGCATCGATGTATGGGGTCGGCATCGTCACCGCGGAGGCCGATTCGCCGCACCTTCTGGCCGGGCAGCTGCGGGGCGAGGGCTATTTCGCCTTCGCCGAGCGCGACAAGTATGTCCCCGCGACCGTCCTGCCCGCCTTGCGCAAGGCGCTGCAGGATGCCGGGGCCGCCTTCGAGATCGAAACCTATGCCGATACCGACCACGGTTTCTCCTTCTGGGAGCGGGAGGTCTACCGGCACACGGCGGCGGAACAGGCATGGTCGAAGACCTTCGCGCTGTTCGACCGCAAGCTGAAGCGCTGACCGACGAAGGCAGCGCCACATCATGAATTCTGGAGGATGCTGAGATGGGACCCTTGTCGGGTGTCAAGGTTGTGGAGTTTGCCGGGATCGGCCCGGGGCCGTTCTGCGGCATGCTGCTCGCGGATCAGGGCGCGGATGTCCTGCGCATCGACCGTACGGTGGAAGCCGATCTGGGGGTCCCGGTCGATCCGCGCTTCGACGTCCTGGGTCGCGGCCGGCGATCGGTGGCGCTGGACCTGAAGAAGCCCGAGGCGATCGAGACGGCGCTGCAGCTGATCGGCAAGGCCGATGCGCTGATCGAGGGCTTTCGCCCCGGCGTGATGGAGCGGCTCGGCCTGGGCCCGGATCTCTGCCTGGAACGCAACCCCAAGCTGGTCTATGGCCGCATGACAGGCTGGGGCCAGGAGGGGCCGATGGCCCATGCCGCCGGCCATGACATCAACTACATCTCGCTGACCGGCGCGCTTCACGCCATCGGCCCGCAGGACCGGCCCTACCCGCCGCTGAACCTGGTGGGCGATTTCGGGGGCGGGGCGCTCTACCTGGCCTTCGGCGTCTGCGCGGCGCTGATCGAGGCCAGGAGTTCCGGCAAGGGCCAGGTGGTGGACGCCGCGATGGTCGACGGCGCGGCATCCCTGATGACCCCGATCTTCGGCCTGAAGGCCGCCGGCCGCTGGGCCGACAAGCGCGGGGTCAACATCCTCGACGGCGGCGCGCCCTGGTACGACACCTACGAGACCAGCGACGGCAAGTTCGTTTCCATCGGCTCCATCGAGAAGAAGTTCTATGCCGAACTGATCGACAAGCTGGGCCTGGGGCAGGCCAATCTGCCGGCACAGTTCGACATGGCGCGCTGGCCCGAATTGCAGAGCCATTTCGCCGCCGCCTTCAAGGGCAAGACCCGCGACGAATGGTGCGCGATCATGGAAGGCAGCGATATCTGCTTCGCGCCGGTCCTCAGCATGGAGGAGGCGCCGGGCCATGCCCATATGAAGGCGCGCGGGACCTTCGTGGAGATCGAGGGGATCACGCAGCCCGGACCGGCCCCGCGCTTTTCCCGGACGCCCGGCGGGATCCGCAACAGGGCGCCGAAGCGGGGCGAGAACAGCGATTCCGCGTTGAAGGACTGGGGTTTCGGCGAGGAACAGGTCGCCACCCTGCGGAACGCCGGCGTCCTGGGCTGATCGGCAGGACCCTGCCAGCCGGGCCGGCGCCGGGTGCTTCAGCTCCTGGCGCCGGCCCCCGGTAGCGCCCCTTTCGGATGGGACAGGCCAGGCGGCGGCATTGCCCGCGGCCATGCCTGGCGAATGCCCGCGTAACCTGTCGATTTTTTGCTATCAATACTCTATAAATTCCAGACAAACGGGTTGCGGGCCGCGCCTGCCGAAAGGGGACGCGGCAAAAAAGCAAAAAAAGCGAGAATCGTGCAGGGAGCATCACTATACGGCGGCTTCGGTGCCATTGCGGCACCGCGGACGCTTCTGGCCCCGCTGCCGGCAATGGCGGCGCCGATGGACGTGCTGCCGCCCCGCCGCCGGGCCAGTGCGGGCGCGATCGCGGGAGCGACGGTCCGATACGGGGCGCCCGACGTGACATGAGCGCCCGGCTGGACGCATCCGCATCCCTTCTGGGCCGGAGCCTCCGGATCGGTTCGCTCCTTGTCGCGAGTGCCGGTACGCTTCTTTTCCTTGCGCTGTTCCTGCTCTCCAGCCGCGATCTTGCCCGCCAGGAGGAAGCCTTCGCCAGTGCCGCGCCGGGCGAGGCCTGGCTGGTGCATGAACTGGCGACCCGGCTGCACCGCCTGCAGCACGGCCTGTTCGCGATCCGGGATCCCGCTTCCGCCGCCGCCCTGGAGGGCGATGCCGGCAATGTGCCGGGCGAGGCCCTGTCGCGGCAGCTGGACGACCTGTTGCGCCAGGTCGATCTGCTGGACGCAGGCCCCGAGGTTGCCGCGCTGGCCGCATTGCCGCAGACCCGCCAGGTCCAGGACCTGTTGCGGCAGTCGCTCGGACAGTTCGATACCCTGCTGCCGGACATTCAGAGGGGCGATGCCGCGGCACTGGCCGAGGGCGAGGCGATCCTGGAGAGGCTGGCCGGCCCCCTGCAGGACTATGCACAGTTGGTTCTGCATCGCGGCCCGGTGGACCTGCGCTCGCTCCTGCAGGCGCAGTCCGACCGTATCGAACTGTATCTGGCGGCGATGCTGCTGCTCGGCCTCGCCCTGATCCTGTCGCTGGCCGTCGAGATCCGCCGCGGCAGCCGGCTGGCGCGGCGTGCCCGGCGGGCGCACCAGCTCGCCGCCGACGAAAGCGCGGCCAAGAGCGTCTTCCTGGCGACGGTGTCGCACGAGATCCGGACCCCCCTGAACGCCATCAGCGGTTTTGCCGAGCTGATCGAGCGGCAGCCATTCGGCCCGGTGGGCAACGAGAAGTACCTGGAATATGCCCATGACATCATTGCCTCCACGGCGCATCTGCGTGCCCTGCTCGACGATGTCACCGACGCCCAGCTTGTCCTTCAGGGCGAGATCTCGCTGGAAGACGAGGAGATCGAGCTGCGGCCCTTCATGGCGGAGACCTTGCGGATCGTGCGGGCCAATTGCGCCGGCCGCTACCTGCCGCCGCGGGTCGAGACCGATATCCCGCCGGTCGTCTTGCGCGCCGACCGGCGACGCGTGCGCCAGGTTCTGATCAACCTCATGGTCAACGCCATCCGGTATTCCGACGGCCAGGCCGAGATCCGGATCGATGTCGTCCTGAAGGAGGCCGGCCTGGAGATCGATGTCAGTGACAAGGGGCGGGGCATTGCGCCCGACGACCTGGACCGGGTCTTCCATCCGTTCCAGCGGGGCCGGCAGGCCTCCGGCCGTGCCGCCCCGGGCATGGGCCTCGGGCTGACCATCGTGCGCAGCATCATGGGGGCCCATGGCGGCTCGGTGCGGATGAGCAGCATCCTGGGGCAGGGAACCCGTGTGACCATCGCCTTCCCCGCGCGGCGCCTGGTCCGCGACCGGTCGCAGTCGACGTCGCGCATGCAGAGCGTGGCAGCGGAATAGCCCTGCCGGCAGGCGGCGGCTCTCTTGCCAGCCGGAGGATTGCCGCGATATCCAGGGATCGGCACCGCCGCCATAGCCGGCGCGACTGAGGCCTTTCGACAGGAGCCTGGATATGACGGATCCGTGGCGCGGTATCTGTGCGGTGCTGATCGTGGCCGCACTGACCTGTGCGATCTGCGTTGCGTCCCGGCCGGGGACAGCGCGGGCCGCGGACCAGCCGCTCTATGCCTGGGTGCAACTGGGCCCGGGCGACAATGCGCAGGCCCGGGCCCTGGTGCCCGCCGGTGCGGCCTGCCCGGATCTCGCCATCGATGGCCAGGCGCAGCGGATGCAGGTGCGGGCGCCGGCCGATCCCGCCGGTTCGTTTTCCGTGACGAGCTGCCAGGCGGCGGTTCCGCGGGCTGCCGGCAGCCTGCGCATCGGCGCCCAGCCCCTGCCGCTGCCGTCGGCCGCGCCGCGCCGGATCGCGGTGATCGGGGATACCGGCTGCCGCATCAAGGGGCGTCAGGCCCAGGCCTGCGACGACCCGGCGGACTGGCCCTTCCCCGCCGTCGCGGAGGCGGTTGCCGCTGCACGGCCCGACCTGATCGTGCATGTCGGCGACTATCACTATCGCGAATCGCCCTGTCCCGACGCCGAGGATGGCTGCGTCGGCAGCAGATGGGGATACAACTGGGGCACCTGGGACGTGGATTTCTTTGCGCCGGCAGGGCCGATGCTGGCGACCGCCCCGTTCCTTTTCGTGCGCGGCAATCACGAGACCTGCCGCCGCGCCTGGCGGGGCTGGTTCCGCTTTCTGGCCGAGGGGCCTTGGACGCCCGAATGCCATGACCATGGGGCGCCCTTCGCGGTCTCCGTCGACGGGCACAGGCTGGTCGTCCTGGACAGTGCCGAGGCCGACGACCGGCGGCCGGATCCCGGCCAGGTGGAAATCTATGCCGCGCAGTTTCGCGCCGTGAACGACCTTGCCGCCGGTGCGCCGGGCAGTTGGCTGATCACGCACAAGCCGTTCTGGTCGATCGGCCGGGTGAAGGATGCCGGCGGGCCGCGACCGCATTCCGACGGCTTCAATGCGGTGCTGCAGGCGGCCGACCGGGACGTGCCGCTGGCCCCGCAGATCGTCAGCATCCTGTCGGGGCATTTCCACCTGTTCCAGGCGCTCAGCTTCGCCGGCACGCCGGCACGGCCCAACCAGCTGGTCCTGGGAAACGGCGGCACCCTGCTGGTCAGGGGCCCCGCCACCCTGCCGCCCGACTTCGATGCCTGGGGCATGGCGGCTCGGAACTTCATCACCCTTGAGAGGTTCGGCTTTGCCCTGTTCGAGCCGGTCGACGGGGCCTGGCGGATGACCCTGAACGACACGGCGGGTAAGGTCTTCGGGACTTGCGACCTGGTGCCCTTCGACGCCCGCTGTACGGAAACCCCCTGAACGATCCGCGATCGACGGCCCGGCCGCTTGTGGCCGGCCCGCCGCATCGTCATATAGCCCGCGTCTGCCGACACCGAGAGAGAGGGATACAGGGTGCGAATTCCGCGTCTTCTGGAGGTTCTGGGTCGCGTCGGCCGGCCGTCCGGCCGTCCGGACCGGGCAGCGGATGGCGGGCATCGCATTTCCGTACAACCCTATGCGCCGGCGCCGCTGGACGGCGCCGCGCGGCCCCGGGTCTATGTCGAGGAGGTCAAGGTGCGGACCGGCCGGATCGATGCGCTGGAGGCCGGCCCGCCGGGGTTCCAGGTGGGCGGCACGAAGGACCGGCCCGCAGCGCAGCAGGGCGTGCGCGCAGAGGGCATCTCCCGGCCGCAGCGGCGGCCCGGCGCGGGCGAGCGCGAGCGGATCTCGGTCGCCAACGAGATCGAGGGCGGCGGCCAGCCCCTGCGCCGACCGCCGGCGCAGCGCCGCTGAGCCCTGCCGGCCCTCGCCCCGGCTTTCCTGGCGGCCTCAGCCCCGCGCGGCATCCGGCGTGGCGGTGGGAAGGCCCAGCTGGGCCCGCCGCCGCAACCACAGGCTGGGACGGTAGCGGTCGTCGCCGGTGATGGCCTGCAGGGCGGTCAGGCCCTGCAAGGCCCGCGACTGGCCGATGGAATCGGTCAGTTGCAACGGTCCCAGGGGATAGTTCAGGCCCAGGGTCATGGCCCGGTCGATATCCTCCGGCGCGGCGATTCCGAGCTGTGCCATTTCGCAGCCGAGATTGGCGATCATCAGCTGGATCCGCTGGGCGACGAAGCCCGGACTGTCGTTGATCGCGACGACATGGCGGGTCGCGCTGCGCAGCCGCGCGACCAGGGCATCGCGGCAGCGCAGATCCCCGCCGGGGGCCTGCATCACCGTGATGCAGCCGCGCCCTGCACCGGTCAGGTCGACCGCGACCAGCCGCCGGTGGTCCTGCCCCAGCCGGGCTGCGACGCTGCTGCAATCCTCGCCGAAGGGCGCGACCGCGATCGGCATGGCCCCGTCGTCGGCGGCGATCTCTGCCCCGGCCGCGACCAGAAGCTCGCCCAGGGCGCGGTCCGCTTCGGCCAGGGCGACCCGGCCCGCCGGTGCCGTCGCCGGGTCCGGCGCGATCCCACGGCCGGTCTGCAGCGCCGGGACCGGGCTGTCGCCGCCATAATCGTAGAAGCCGCGGCCCGATTTCCGCCCCAGCCGGCCGGATTCCATCATCGCCTGGTGCAGGGGCGCCGTGGCCAGGCGCCGGTCCTGGAAGAAGCCGCCATAGATGATCTGGCTCACCGGGTAGTTCACATCGATGCCGGTCAGGTCCATCAGCTCGAACGGGCCCATGCGGAAGCCGCAGGCCTCGCGCATGACCAGGTCGATATCCGCCGGGTCGGCAACCCCCTCGCTGGCGATGCGCAGGGCCTCGGTGGTGAAGGCGCGGCCGCCCAGATTGACGAGGAAGCCGGGTCCGTCCTGCACGACGACCGGGACCCGGCCCATCCGCTTGCCCAGGATGGTCAGCGCCTCCAGGGCGTCGGGCGCGGTATCGGGGGCGGCGATCACCTCGACCAGCTTCATCAGCGGCACGGGATTGAAGAAATGCAGGCCCGCCACGCGGGACTTGTGCTCGCAGCCCGCGGCGATGGCGGCAATGCGGATCGAGGAGGTATTGCTGGCCAGAAGGGCGTCGGGCCGTACCGCCGCCTCGAGGGCGGCGAAGACCCGGCGTTTCACGTCGAGATCCTCGATCACCGCTTCGACCACCAGATCGGCATCGGCCATTTCGTCGAGGCTGGCGGCCACCGACAGGCGTGCGCCGCAGGCGCCCGCTTCGTCGGCGGTCATGCGCCCCTTTTCGACCAGCCGCTCGAACTGCTGCAGGATCGTGGCGCGGCCCTTCTCGGCCGCGCCCGCCATCTGGTCGTACAGCCTGACCTGCATGCCGCCGCTGGCCGAGACCTGGGCGATACCGCGGCCCATGGCGCCGACGCCGACGATGCCGACCGTTACCGGCCCCTGTTCGTAATCCCTGTCCATTGCCCTGACCTCTGCCCCGATTGCGTTGCGCGGCTGCTTGCCGCCTGTCCCGCCGGGCCGGCCGGCGCGGATCTTGAATGGCGTCCAGGCGTTCCCACATCTTCTGCATCGCCGGTGCCGCAAGGGCCGGTCGGTGCAGGGTCCGCGGAAGGCCGTATGCGGCTTCCGTTGCTGGATCAGGTCACTTGATTTGTCACTCGCTTCGGTTGGAGGAGATGACCATGTCCCGCATGTCGGTGTTCAATTCTCCGCTGCTTCTCGGCTTCGATCAGATCGAGCGGGTTCTCGACCGCGCGGCCAAGACATCCAGCGACGGCTACCCGCCATACAATATTGAACAGCGCGGCGACAACGCCCTGCGCATCACCCTGGCCGTCGCCGGCTTCTGCGAAGCCGATCTCGCGATCACTCTGGAAGACAACCAGCTGGTGATCCGGGGGCGGCAGGTGGAGGACGAGGCCCAGCCCAGGCTGTTCCTGCATCGCGGTATCGCCGCGCGGCAGTTCCAGCGCAGTTTCGTGCTGGCCGAGGGAATCGAGGTCGTTGCGGCGGATTTGCACAACGGCCTCCTGAATGTCGACCTGCAACGGCCCGAACCGGTCCAGCAGGTAAAGCGAATCGCGATCCGCACCCGCGACCGACAAAGCGGCAACGGGACCGGGAACATGCCGGTCGGTGCGAAAGAGTGAGATTTAGTCTGTAACGCGTTCAGGATCCGGGTGTTGCCTATAGGCGGGCAGTTCATTGCCGCCGCTCGGGCCAACCGGGTGCCAATGTGAAGGAGGTCGTCATGGACCACGACAATCGCGGTAATACCGGCGGCACGGCGCGGCCGGACTCCCAATTCACCCCCGAGGCATTTGCCATGCTGGGAGCACCGGATCTGGCTTATGTCCGTCCGGTGGCGACCCAGATGGGCCCGGCCTTCGGCATCTTTGCGGCCAACGGGCAGAATGTCGGCATCGCCGATAGCGCCGAGCAGGCCTTTGCGGCCGCGCGCCAGCACGATCTTGCCCCCGTCTACGTGCACTGAGCCGTCTACTTGCACTGAGCCGTCAACCTGCACTGAGCGGTCGACCTGCATGGCGATCGGCCCCATGCCCGCCGAGACAGGGCGTGGGGCCGACAAATGCTTGCGATCTACTTCTTCGGGAGAACAGCCAGCTGCAGGCCGCCGCCCGGCAACGAACGGGCATTAACCATATCTGCACAAACTGCGGGCAATCTGTCGGCGCTCATTCGGAGCGTATGTCAGGGTCGCCCACCGGGCAATGCGACCCCTGGCTCGTATTGGGGGGTGGCTGATGGCTACCGATGCAGATCTTGGGGAACGCCTGAAGGTGATCGGCCTGCACGGACAGCAGCGCAACGCGCTGGCCGGCATTGTGCCGGACGTGCAGCAGGCCCTGCCGGCGGCCCTGGATCGGTTCGACGGCCGGGTGGAGCAATGGCCGGGCCTGGTGAAGCCGTTTGGCGCCGCCGCGGGCCTGGAGCGGTCGCAGCGGCGACGCCGCAACCTTGCCTCCTTCCGGTCGGGCATCAAGGCAGCTTGACGGCGCCTCATGGATCGACTGGGTGCGATGCGGGCCTTCGTAAAGGTCTGCGATACGGGATCGTTCACTGCGGCGGCGCGCGCCCTGGGCGTGCCGAAATCGGCTGTCAGCAAGCAGGTCGCCTGGCTGGAGGAGAATCTCGGCGTCCGGCTGCTCAATCGCACGACGCGGAGATCCAACATCACCGAGGTGGGACAGGGCTATCTGGAGCGCTGCCGCCGCATCCTGGAGGATGTCGCGGAGGCCGAGGCCCAGGCGGCCGAGCTGCAGACCCGGCCAGGCGGGCGCCTGCGCGTCACCACGCCTTTCTCCTTCGGCCTCCTCTATCTTTCGGCCGTGCTCTGCGACATCGCCACCGCCTATCCGGAGCTTGAGCTGGACGTCACCATGACGGACCGCTTCGTCAGCCTGCTGGACGAAGGCTTCGACCTGGCGATCCGGATCGGCGACCTGCCCGATTCCAACCTGATCGGCCGGCGCATCGCCGATACCCGGCTGGTGCTCTGCGCCAGCCCCGGCTATTTCGCCCGGGCCGGCCTGCCGCGCGTGCCGGCGGACCTCGCCGGGCATAACTGCCTGATCTATGCCCGCGAGGGCCAGCAGGACCATTGGCAGTTCCGCGACAATGGCCGCGACATCTCGGTGCAGCCGCGCGGCAATCTGCGGGTCAATAACGGCGATGCCCTGAAGATGGCCGCGATGCACGGACTGGGCATCGCCCAGCTGCCGGTCTTCCTGATCACCGCCGAACTCGCCGCCCGGCAATTGCAGCCGGTCCTGACAACGTTCGAGCGACCGCCGCTGGCGATCCACGCGGTCTATCCGCACAACCGCCATCTCTCTGCGAAGGTGCGGGTCTTTGTCGACGAACTGGTGAAGCGGTTCGGCCACGGGGCGGATCGCAGCGGTCACCAGGGCGCCTGATCCCCGGGCGCCTGATCCCCGGCCGCCTGATCCCCGGGGGCCGGGTCCCCCAGGAGCGTCGGTCAGCGTCCCGGCTGGCCGGGATAGTCCCCGGTCTGCAGGCCCTCGATATGGGTGGTGCCGTCCGTGGCGGCGGGACCGGACGGCACCTTCGCGAAGCTGGCGATATGGAACAGGGCGTCGCCTTCGTGCACGGCCGGCAGGTTGCAGCGGCCGATGACGATGCCGTCGCCGGGAGCGGCCAGGACCTGGTCGTTTTCCCCCGCGACATCGGCCAGGTGGCCCAGTGTCTCGCCCTGCGCGACCCGCTGTCCCAGTGCCAGGCCGGTCCGCAGCAGGCCGGACTGCGGCGCGCGGATCCAGTGCGAGGACAGGGCCACCTCCGGCGCGACGGGCGATACCGCCCTGGCCTGCCGCGCCGGCAGCATGCCCAGCGCGGTCATCACGTTCACGATGCCCCGCACGCCGGTGGCGATCGACCGCGGGTCGAACCGCAGGGCCTCGCCCGCCTCGTAGAGCAGCATGGTGAGCCCCCTGTCCAGGGCGTACTGGCGCAGCGATCCGTCCCGCAGGTTGGCGTTCACGATCACCGAGGTGCCGAAGCTGCGCGCCAGCCGGGCGGCCTCCGGATCGTCCAGGCTGACCCGGATATGGGGCAGGTTGGTGCGGTGATTGCCCCCGGTATGCAGGTCGATGCCATGGCTTGCCCGGCCGACGATCTCGCGGGCGAAGATATGGGCGATTCGCGCCGCCAGCGAGCCCCGGGCAGATCCCGGGAAGGAGCGGTTGAGGTCGCGCCGGTCGGGCAGGTAGCGGGTATGATTCAGGAACCCGTACATGTTCACCACCGGGATGCAAATCAAGGTGCCCGCCAGGCGCGACAGGGCCGGCAGGTGGCGCAGCCGGCGGATGATCTCCACGCCGTTGATCTCGTCGCCGTGAATCGCCGCGGAGACGAACAGCACCGGCCCCGGCTTCGCGCCATGAACCACATGCAGCGGCATGGCGAGCGGCGTGAAGGCGGACTGGCCCGGCAACTGCAGCGCCAGGGTGGCGCGGTCGCCGGGAGCGAGCCGGGAACCGGCGATCTCGAAATCCGCCTGCGCGGTGCCGCGGGGGACGGCGGGCCCGGCACGACGGCGCTTCGGCCTGTCCGTCACGCGGCGGTCCCTGTCATGCTGCCTGCCCGGGCAGGCTTCTGAGATAGGACTGGCCCGGGTCGATGACGAAGCGCCGCCGCAGCGCCTGGCGCCCGATCAGCATGCGGAAGCCCATCTGGTCGCGATTGGTCAGGGTCAGCTCGATTTCGTAGAGCGCGGGGCCGATATGCAGGCGCGTACGGATGATCGGCCGGCGCTCCGACTGGCCGTTGGAGGACAGGATCCGCCGGCGCTCGACGATGCGCGCGCGGCAGGCGATCGCCGGGAAGCGGCGGCGCTGCATCGGCTGCACGACGAAGCTGGCCCAGAGGCCGTCCTCGCGATTCTCCTCGACCAGGTTGTGGGCATGCAGGGCCGAGGTGCGTGCCCCGGTATCGATCTTCGCCTTGATGCTCGTCACGCCGAGGTCCGGCAGGCCGACCCATTCCCGCCAGCCGATGATGACCTTCTGTCTTTGCACTGCGAAGGCTCCGCCCCTGATCCGGGCAGTTGACACGGCGGCATCCCCATTGGCAAGCCGATCGGCACGGCGGCTGCCCTGGAGGGCACCGCACAAAGTTCGGGAGGCGCGCGCACGGCCGGCTGACAGCGCAGGAGCGCTTGCTATAGTAGGCGCCGCCGCCGGGGGAGTGGCAGGGGCCAGAACGGGACGGGGAGCAGGGTATGCCGCAGACGCTGGGTGTCGATATCGGGGGCACCTTCACGGACTTTGTCCTGTTCGACGATGCGGGCGGCGGTGTGAAGGTCTGGAAGAACGCGACCACGCCGGGCAATCCGATCGAGGGCGTGCTGACCGGGCTGGCCGAGATCGCGGACCTCTCCGGCGTCCGGGTCCTGCGGCTGGGCACGACGATCGCCACCAATGCACTGCTGGAGCGCAAGGGCGCGCGGGTGGCCTATGTCACCACCAAGGGGTTCAAGGACATCCCGTTCATCCAGCGGGGCAACCGCCGGGCCCACTACGACATGTCCTGGATCAAGTCCAAGCCCCTCGCGCGGCGCCACGACTGCTACGAGATCGACGAGCGCCTGGACGCGCAGGGCGCCGTGATCAAGCCGGTCGACGATGCCGAGGTCGCCGCGCTGGCGACTGCCCTGGCGCATGACGGCATCGAGGCGGTGGCCGTGAACTGCCTGTTTTCCTATGTCTCGCCGGCGCATGAGCGCCAGATCCGCGACGGTATCGCGAAGGTCCTGCCGGACCTGCCGATCTCGATCTCCTACGACGTGCTGCCGAAATGGAAGGAGTATGAGCGCTCGACGACGACCATCGCCGACGCCTTCCTGAAGCCGGTCGTGCGGCGCAGCTTCAAGGCGATGCGCGAGGCGTTTGCCGGCACCGGCATCGGCGACCGGGTCGTGGTCATCAAGTCGAACGGTGGCGAGGCGAGCCTGGACTCGGCGGCCGAGACCCCGATCGAACTGGCCGTCTCCGGCCCCACCGGCGGTGTGGTGGCGGCCCGCGCCCTGGCCCGTCAGCTGGAGATCGACAACATCGTCACCCTGGACATGGGCGGGACCTCCACGGACTGCTCTACCGTGGTGGGCGGGGAGGCCAGCTTTACCACCGATTTCGAGATCGAGTGGGGCGTGCCGATCCAGGTGCCGATGATCGACATTCGCACCATCGGGGCCGGGGGCGGCTCGATCGCCTGGATCGACAAGGGCGGCATGCTGCGGGTCGGCCCGCAAAGCGCCGGCGCCGATCCGGGGCCGGCCTGCTATGGCCGCGGCGGCACCGAGCCGACCGTCACCGACGCCAATGTGGTGCTGGGCCGCATCAGCCCGGAGAACTTCCTGGGCGGCGCGATGCAGCTGGACGCGGATGCCGCAAATGCGGCGGTGGAAAGCGTTGCCGGCCCGATGGGGATGAGCCGCCGCCATGCCGCCCTGGCGATCGTACAGATCGCCAACAACAACATGGTCGGCGCGCTGCGCACCGTGCTGCTGGAGAAGGGGCTGGACCCGCGCGACTTCAGCCTGCTGGCGTTCGGCGGCGCCGGCCCGCTGCATGCCGCCGACCTGCTGGAGCTGGCGAACATTCCCCGGGCGATCGTTCCGCCGCACCCGGGGCAGTTCTCCGCCTTCGGCTTCACGATGACCGATGCGCGGGTGGACCGGCACCGCACGGTGCAGCAGATCTCCGACAAGTTCGACCGCGAGCGGGCCACCGACGTGCTGGGCGAGCTGATCGGCGACGCCCGGGCGGTGCTGGCGGCGCAGGGCTATACCTCCGGGATCGAGCTGCAGCGCATGCTGGAGATGCGCTATCTGGGCCAGAACTACGAGCTGGAGCTGCCGTTCGACGCGGATGCCTTCACCGAGGCGAACACCGCCGACCTCTGGGAACGGTTTCATGCGCAGCACAACGCCCGGTTCGGCTTCGCGATCCCCGGCGAGCGGATCGAGACGGTCAACATGAAGGTCGCCCTGACCGCCGTCGGGCCGAAGCCGGACCTGACGGAGCTGCCGAAAGGCGACGGCACCGCGAAGCCTGCCGGCCACCGCAAGGTGGTGTTCGAGGGCGGCGACGAGCAGGCGGGGGTCTACGACCGGGCCACCCTGCGGGCGGGCGACCGGATCGCCGGCCCCGCACTGGTGGAGGAACCGGCCTCCGTCACCCTGCTGCGGCCGGGGCAGACCCTGACCGTCGGCACCTTCGGGACGATGGACGTGAGCTGATAGCCGCACGGCCCTGCCGTTTCCGGCGGGCCGAAGCTGGGAGAGCGTGATGGACTATGTGCAGATGAACATCCTGGAATCGACGATGGTGTCGATCTGCCGGGAGATGGGCATCACCCTGATGAAGACGTCCTATTCGACGATCTTCAACGAGGCGCTGGACTTCACCTGCGCGCTGGCGGACCGCAATGGCGACATGGTCGCGGTGGCGGAGTTCTGCCCGGCGCAGATCGGCGGCATGCCGCTCTTGATCAAGACCTGCGTGCGCGAGATCCCGCTGGAGCAGATCGAGGAAGGCGACGTGATCGTCCACAACGATCCCTATCGCGGCGGCCTGCACACCCCGGAACATACCTTCTTCAAGCCGTTCTTCGTGGATGGCCGGCTGGAGGGCTTCGCCGTGGCGATCGGCCATATCGCCGAGGTCGGCGGGATGGTGCCGGGCGGCTTCTGCGGCGAGGCGACGGAGATCTTCCACGAAGGCCTGCGGGTGCCGCCGGTGAAGATCAAGCGGCGCGGCGTGGACAACGAGGATGTTTGGAAGATCATGCTCGCGAACGTGCGCACCCCCCGCTACAACTATGGCGACCTGCGCGCGATGATCTCCGCGGTCGACCTGGGCGTGTCGCGCATCGCCGGCGTCTATGCCAAGTACGGCAAGGCGAACGTGCAGCAGACCATCGCCGACCTGATGGACTATTCCGAGCGTCGCATGCGCGCCGAGATCGAGAACATCCCCGACGGCATCTACGAGTTCGCCGACAAGGTGGAGGATGACGGGATCGAGGAGCGCGAGTTCGACATCGTGGTGCGCGCCCATGTCCGCGGCGACCAGCTGATCGTCGACTATACCGGGTCGTCGAAGCAGGCCCGCGGGCCGATCAACGCCACCCTGGGGGTCACCTGGTCGGCCACCTACAATGCCCTGCTGCATCTGACCGATCCGACGATCCCGAAGAATTCCGGCTGTTTCCGGCCGGTGAAGGTGGTGGCGCCGCCGGGCACCATCGTCAATGTCGACTATCCCGCGCCGGAGGTCGGCGGCAATACCGAGACCCATCCGCGCATCGCCGGCACCCTGCTGGGCGCGCTGGGCCAGGCGATCCCGCACCGGGCGATGGCGGCCGAGGGCTCCACCCATGCGAACTTCGTGTTCGGCGGCACCGATGCCCGGACCTCGGAATATTTCGCCTGCTACGACCTGGAATCGAACGGCTGGGGCGGCCGCAGCTTCGCCGACGGCAACGATTCCTGCGACAGCATCAACGGCAATTGCCGCATCACCCCGGTGGAGGTGTTCGAGACCCGCTTTCCCTGGCGGATCGAGCGCTTCGGCCTGGTGACCGATTCCGGCGGGGCGGGCAAGTTCCGCGGCGGGCTCGGCTACCAGAAGCAGATGCTCTGCCTGAACGAGGAGATCACCGCCAGCCAGATGTCGGACCGCTACAAGCTGGCCCCCTGGGGCCTGCATGGCGGCAGGCCCGGCGGCAAGGCGGCGACCCTGATCCAGCGCGCCGGTACCAGGGACTGGCTCACCGTGCAGCAGGCCTACAACAAGGTCTCCCCCAGCAAGTATTCCAACATCACCATCCGCCAGGGCGACCGGGTGATCCTGCAGATGCCCGGCGGCGGCGGCTTCGGCGACCCGGCGGAGCGGGACCCGGCCATGCTGCAGCATGACCTGAGCGAAGGCTATGTCAGCCGCGACGGTGCGGCGCGCGAATACGGCGTCACGGAGGCTGCGGAATGAAATTCTCCGCCAACCGGCTCTATGTCGAGCAGTACCTGAAATGCGACAATTGCGGGATCCTGCTCTATGAGGGCGAGCCGCAGATCGCCGATGCGGAGGCGGGCAAGAAGTTCTGTTCCGACTGGTGCGTCGACTGGTACCGGACCGAGACGATGAAGCGGTTCGGCCGGGACGCCGGATAGCGGCCGGGCCGGCGCATCAGAGCGGCCAGAACAGCAGGATGAGCGGCACGCCGGCGGCGACGACGATGATCTCCACCGGCAGGCCCATCCGCCAGTAGTCCCAGAAACGGTAGCCGCCCGGCCCCATCACCAGGGTGTTGTTCTGGTGCCCGATCGGCGTCAGGAAGGCGCAGGAGGCGCCCACCGCGACCGCCATCAGGAAGGCGTCGGGATCGACCTGCAGGCCGCCGGCGATGCCGACCGCGATCGGTGCCATCATGACCGCGGTGGCGGCGTTGTTGACGATGTCGGAGATCGTCATCGTCACGATCATCACCAGGGCCAGCAGCGCCCAGGCCGGCAGGCTGCCCGACAGCGACAGCAGTTGGGTGGCGATCAGGTCGGTGGTGCCGGTGGTCTGCAATGCGGCACCGACCGGCAGCAGGGCGCCCAGGAGGACGATCACCGACCAGTCGATCGCCTCGTAGGCCTGGCTCAGCGGCATCACCTTCAGCAGCATCAGGAGCGCCACCCCGGCGGTCAGGGCGATCGCCACCGGCAGCAGGTCGACCGCCGCCACCGCGATCGCGCCCAGCGCGACGGCCAGGATCGTGACGGCATGGCGCGGGACGCCGATGCGCAGCTCCCGCTGGGCGAGCGGCAGGCAGCCCAGGGTCGACATCGCGACGGCGAGCTGGTCCTCCTGCCCCTGCAGCAGCAGCACATCGCCGGCCTGGAAGCGGAAGCTGCGCAGCCTGCCGCGATGGGCATGGCCTTCGCGCGCCACGGCAAGCAGGTTGATGCCGTAGCGCGACCGCAGGTGCATTTCCCGCGCCGTATTGCCGGCAATCAGCGCCCGGGGCATGACCACGGCCTCGGTCAACCCGAAGCCCTGTCCCTGCAGCCCGCGGTCCGGCACCTCGCGGTCCTGCTCCACAAGCCCCAGGCCGAGGGCCTCGACGATGCCCTGGATCGCCTCCGGCGCGGCCTGCAGGATCAGCACATCCTCGCCCTGGATGCGCTCCCACGGCGCGAAGGCGGGGATCTGGCGGTCGCTGCGGAACAGGCTCAGCACACGGGCATCCTGGCCCTCCACCTGCTGCTCGACCTCGGCCACCGTCTTGCCGATCAGCGGGCTATCGGCCGGCACCCGGGCCTCGGTGATATATTCCTGGATGCCGTACAGTTCCGGCCGGCCGGAATGATGCCGCCGTGGCAGCAGGTGCCAGCCGACGAGCGCGACGAAGACCAGCCCGAGTATGGCCAGCCCGCCGCCCACCGGCGCGAAGGAGAACATCTCGAACGGCGCCCCCAGGGCGTCTGCCCGGTAGTTGGAGATGATGATGTTCGGCGGGGTCCCGATCAGGGTGACCAGCCCGCCCAGCATGCTGGTGAAGGCCATCGGCATCAGCAGGATGGCGGGCGAGCGTTCCGCCCGGGCCGCCGACGCGATCGCCACCGGCATCAGCAGGGCCAGGGCGCCCACATTGTTCATGAAGGCGGAGAGCACCGTGACGATCAGGCAGAGGCTGCCGACCTGCAGCCAGGCCGGGCCCGCGGTCGGCACCATCCTGCTGGCCAGCCAGTCGATGACGCCGGACAGCATCAGCATGCGGCCCAGCACCAGCACGGCGGCCACCGTGATCACTGCGGGATGGGCAAAGCCGGAGAACGCCTCCCCCGTCGGCACCAGCCCCAGCAGCACGGCTGCCAGCAGGGCGGTCAGCGCCACCAGGTCGTAGCGCCACCGCCCCCAGGCGAAGAGACCCAGGGTTGCGGCCAGCAGGGCGCAGATGGCGATCTGCTCGGTCGTCATCGCAGGGGGGTCATCGGGTGGAATGCCTTCACGGTGGGAGCCGCGCGCCGGTGGCGACAGACGCACAGCAGTGCCAGAATTCCCGGCAGATCGCAAAACGCCGGATGGCGCGCAAGGTTCCGCCAACGGCACCCCCTCCGCGGACGGTCAGCGGCGGGGCAGCCTGGGAAGGAAGATCGGCCATGGCCTATGACGGCAGCCTTCGCCTGATGGGACAGCTTGCTGCGGACCTTGCGGCCGGCGGTCGCCAGCTCGACAGCGAAATCGGCTACCTGGACCCGGCGGTCTACACCGACCCGGACCGCTTTGCCGCGGAATGGGATCTGCTGTTCCATCGTCAGCCCTTGCTGGCCGGGCATGGCAGCATGCTGCCGGACAGGGGGTCCGTGATGACGGAGGACCGGCTCGGTATCCCGATGATCCTGGCGCGCGGCCGCGACGGCCGGGTGCGCGGCTTCGTCAATGCCTGTCGCCACCGCAACACGCGGGTGCTGGCGCCCGGCACGGCCCGGCGGATGTCCTCCCTCGTCTGCCCCTATCACAACTGGGTCTATGGGCTGGAAGGGGAGCTGCGGCATATCCCCTGCGCCGAGGACGGCTTTCCCGGCCTCGACCCCGCCGGCTACGGGCTGGCACCGATTCCCTGCAGGGAACATCAGGGCTGGCTCTGGCTGCAGGCGACCCCGCGCGGCCGGATGGACCTGGACGGGCATCTGGAGGGCCTGGCGGAGGATTTCGACGCGCTGGGCATCGCCGGGCTCACCCTGTTCCGCCAGCATGCAGTCACCCGCCGGACCAACTGGAAACTTGTGGTGGATGCCTTCCTGGAGGTCTACCACGTGAAACGGCTGCACAGCACGACGATCGGCCCCTATTTCCTGGACACCTCCGCCCGATTCGAGACGGTCGGGCGACATATCCGCGCCGCGGTCGGGCGCACCGGGTTCGAGGAGGTGCGCCGCCGCCCGCAGGCGGAATGGGACGACCGCAGCCATGTCACCCTGGTGCATTACGTGTTTCCGAACACGATCCTGGTCTTCCATCCCGACTATGTCAGCCAGATCGCGCTTTATCCGGTCAGCCCGGACGAGACGGTCTTCGTGCACAGCCTGCTGGTGCCGCCTTTCGAGGGTTTGCCGGACGCCGACAAGGCCCGGGCGCATTACGAGCGCTCCTTCGCCCTGATCGACGGCGAGGTCTTCAACAAGGAGGACCTGGCGGTCTGCGAGGCCGCGCAGTCCGCCATGCGATCCGGGGCGAACGAGCGGCTGACCCTGGGGCGGTTCGAACTTGGCGTGCGGCTGTTCCACCGGATCCTGGAGGAGGCGCTGGCCCCTGGCGTGCCGGCAGGGCAGCCTCCGGGCCTGCCCGCAGGGGCGACCGCGGGTGGCGCCTGAGCAAAAAAAAGGGCCGCCGGTTTTGCCGGCGGCCCAGTTCGGATCTTAGGAGATGTCGCGAGACCTGCCCGCGAGCGAGGCCACTATAGGCCAGACTGCCTGGTATGCAAATGAGAATGATCCGCATAAGCGAGATTTTTCCGCTCTTGTCCGAATCCGCCGCGCCGCCGCCCGCCTCAGGCGCAAGGTCCGTGGCGGGGGCGGGCCCGTGCCGGGCCGGGACTTGACAAGGCGCCGTTGTCCGGGCGCCTTTGCGGCGCGAGGACAGATGCGAGGATGCCATGGCAGGTGACAGGACGGATCGGCAACGCACGGGCACGCTAGGCCGGTCCCGCTTGCCCGGCCGCCGGGGCGGAGCGGCAGCCGTTGCGGCCCTGCTGTCGGCCGTCCTGCTGGCCGGCGGGCAGGCCGGTTCCGTCGTCGCGCAGGGGTTCCCGCTGCGCATCGATTGCCCGGATGCCCCGCTCTATGCCGCCGGCGGCCTGACCCTGGTCCGCGACCTGGAGGCCCAGGGCCTGGTGCTGTCGGCGCGGATCGGCCACAACCGGATGCCGGAAAGCTACGACATCAGCTGCCGGACCGAAGCGGCGCCCGCCGCGGCACAGGGCACCCCGCCGGCCGCGGCCAAGGACCGGTCCAGCTACCTGTTCGTCTGCACCGCCCATGCGGCAGGACGCAGCACCGGCGGTGCCCAGGCCAGCTGGCTGGGCAGCGTGCCCGCCGGCGTCGGCCTCGACCATCCCGACACCCAGGCCTCCATCGCTGCCGCGATCTGCCCTGCGGCGCGGCTGGCCCTGGCGCGCTTCCGCGCCGACGGCGAGCCGCAAGGCCGCAGATGAGCGCAGGCCGGGAAGAAGAAACGGCCGGGCCGCCGCCGCGGCCGCTGCGCGGCGCACGGCTGCTGCGGGCAACGCGGGTCGCCGGCGGGCTCACCCTGGCGCTGGTGCTGCTGCACTATGTCGGCCTGATCGGCACGCCGCCGCCGCCGCTGCCGCAGCTCGGCGTCTACCTCCTGGCGGGCGCGGCGGGCGGCGGGCTGTTCGGCCTCGCGGACTGGCTGCGGCACCGCGCGCGCAGCGGCAGCACCGATCCCGCCTGATCCCGCCGGGCCGTCGCCCGGCGCCGGCGCCGGGGAATCTGGCATGCACCTTGCTACCCATCCTGCCAACAGTGTTGAAAGCTGCCGGCCCGTTGCGCCGGCACGCGATGCAGGATGCAGTATGTCAGCTCTCTCTTTCGTGCCGACTGTCGACCTGATGCGCGCCGAGGCGGCCGGCGCATCGCGCGACGTCGCGACCGCGATCGGCCAGGCGAGCCGCCGCACAGGGGTCGATTTTGCCTACCTGCTGGCCCAGGCCCGGCAGGAAAGCAGCTTCCAGCCAGCGGTCAAGGCGGCAACCTCTTCCGCCACCGGGCTCTATCAGTTCATCGACCAGACCTGGCTGGGCACGGTCAAGGCGCATGGCGACAAGCATGGCCTGGGGCCCTATGCCGACCTGATCCAGACCGATGCCAGGGGCCGTCATTCGGTTGCCGATACGGCGGACCGGCAGGCGATCCTGGACATGCGCAAGGATCCGCAGATCGCCTCGCTGATGGCCGCCGAACATGCGCGCGAGAACGGCCTCGCGCTGGAGGCGGCGCTTGGCCGCCCGGCGACCGCGACCGACCTCTACATGGCGCATTTCCTGGGTGTCGAGGGCGCGAAGGATTTCCTCTCGGCCAGGGAGGGCAATCCCGGCCAGTCCGCCGCTGACCTGATGCCGCGGGCCGCGCGGGCCAATCGGGGCGTGTTCTACGACGCCGCCGGGAACCCGCGCAGCGTCGGCGAGGTCTATGACCGCTTTGCTGCCAAGTTCGAGGACCTGACGGGGCCGGGCGCCGAGGGGGCGCTGATGGCGGACCGCCATCCGGCGCCGGCAGGCGGGCTGGCAATGGGCAACCGCCCGGCCGGCAGCTACGCGATGGGGGCACCGCTGGCCGACGGGCAGTCGATCCTCACCCGCCCGCGGCTGGGCACCGGCGCCACCGCCGCGCTGGGACCCACGATCCGCCCGGAATCCTTCCTGGCGATCGCTGCCCTGCAGGAAGTGGCCGCGGGCCTGGGCGGCGCGCCGGATCGCGCCGGCGCGGCCTTCGACCGTCGCGACGGCCAAAGCCTGCGCGGCTGAACCTGCCGTCGAGGCGCCGGCCGGTCAGGCGTCGGCGAGTTCTTCCTGCCGCCGGCCGGCGGGCTCCGCCGTTGCGGTTTCGGCGGTCGCGCGAACCAGCACCCGCCCATCCACGTAGAGCCGGTCCAGCCCCGCGTTCAGCAGGAAGTCGACGGCCTCGGCCGGCGTCTCGATGACGGGTTGCCCCGGCCCGTTGAACGAGGTGTTGATCACCACCGGCACGCCGGTCAGCCTGTGGAACGCCTTGATCAGGCGGTAATAGCCGCCACAGCCGGCATTCACGGTCTGCACCCGCGCCGTGCCATCGACATGGGTGATCGCCGGCACCCGGTGGGGCTGCAGGACATCGGCGGTGAACAGCATGAAGGGCGAGGGCAGTGGCGTGCCTGCAAACCACTGGGCCGCCTCTTCTTCCAGCACCGCCGGTGCGAAGGGGCGCCAGGTTTCCCGGCCCTTGACCTCGTTCACCCGCAGCAGGTTGGAGCCGTCCCGCGGGTCCGCCAGGATCGAGCGGTGGCCCAGGGCGCGCGGGCCGATCTCGCTGCGTCCCTCGAACCAGCCGATAATCTCGTTGCGCGCCAGGGCCGCCGCCGCGTCCTCGGCGGCATCGGCCACCTGCAGTTCCACCACCGCCCCGTCCGCGGCGGCAAGGGCGGCGGTCACGGCGCCCGGCGCGACCTGCGGCCCCAGATAGGCGCTCGGCCAGTAGCCGGGCCCGCGGGGACGCAGCGGCCGGTCCAGGATCTGGTGATTGACATAGAGCCCGGCGCCGATCGCCAGGCCGCTGTCGTTGCAGCCCGGTTCCACGAAGACCCGGTCGAACAGGCCGGCGCCGGCCAGCAGGCTGTTGGTCGGGCAGCTCAGCGCAGTGCCGCCGGTATGCCCCAGATTGCGTGTCGCCAGGCCGGAATTGTCCAGCAGCCGACGCAGGCTGCGGGCGGTGTAGAGCAGGGTCTGCTCCAGCAGCTGCTCGCAGCTTGCCGCGACATCCGCATTGATCGGGGCCGTGGCGAAGTCGCGCAGGCCTGCCACGGACATGTCATAGCCCAGCTCCGCGGCAAGCTGGCGGTAGTGGCTGATCCACTCCTTGTTGCCGTTCGAGTAGTCCTCGCCCTTCTCGAACCGGTTGCCCACGAACTCCGGCTTGAAGAAGGCCGGTTCGCCATAGGAGGCGAGACCCATCAGCTTGCCCGAGGCATCCCATTCGCCGAGATGCAGATGCTGCGACATCAGGATGTAGAGCGCGCCCACATTGTTGTAGTGCGGAAACAGCGGGTAGATCGCGGTATCGCGCGCATAGAGCATGAAGCCCGACAGGTAGTCAGACGCCACGCCGCCGTCGTTCGACAGGATCGCCGCCTCCGGGAAGCCGGACTGGTAATAGTTCGACGCGGCATGGGCCATGTGGTGCTGGACGCAATAGCCCGGGATCTCGCGACCGTGCAGGCGCACCGTCACCGGCAGGTCGAACTGCCGCCGGCGGTCCGCAATCTGCGCCAGCTCGACCCGCTGCGCGGCAATCTCCTTCAGGGTCAGGTGCTGCTTCCATTCCGGCGGATTGGCATAGATGTCGGGCGACGGGATGTGCCGCCAGGCGGCAGGGTCGTAGGGCGCGCCTTCCGGAAAGATCTCGGCGAGGAATCCCGGGTCGCTGCCGGACCGCCCCAGATGCTCGCGCATCGGCATGACAACCTCCGCTGCCGCGGCGGCGCGGTCGCGGTACTGGTCGCGGCAGGCGGAATCGGCGCTCTCGGGGTGGCGCGCGTGCAGCTCCGCGCGGATCTCCAGCGGGTCGTCGACAGGCAGGATGAACTCGATGCGCTGGGAAGAGACGATGGCGCAATAGTCGATGTCCTGCACCCGCAGGCCGGCATCGGCCAGGGCCTTGTCGATCAGGTCGACGGTCAGGCCGATATGGTGCTTCACCCGCGTGTGACGCTCGCGGAGCAGGCAGTTCACCACCTCATGGTCCCGCAGGACCGCCACTGCAGCGTCATGGCCGAAATTCAGGGCCAGGATGTTCATGTCGTCGTGACTCCAAAGGGAATGGCGCTGCCCCCGGGCAGGGGGCGATCGGTCACCGGTTGGGCGTGCGCTTGATCAACATGCCCTGGCCGGTCGGAAGTTCCACGATGAGCTGCCCGTGCGCCGCGGCGAACCGGTCGGCCACAACACGCTGCTCCGCATAATAGGACCAGCCATAGTCATCCAGGACGATCATCCCGCCATCGCTGATCCGGTCGAACAGGGCATCCAGGGCGGCGGCCTCCGCGGCGGCATTGTTCATGTCCAGATGCAGGAAGGAGATCCGCTCCGGTGCGGTTTCCGGCAGGGCATCGGGCACCTTGCCGCGGACCACCAGGACACCGGGATGGGGCTGGAAGCGTGCCACCACTTCGGCAAACAGGGCATTGCCGTGACTGGGCAGGCGATGGCCGACGCCGCCGCCATCGCCCGGGTCGAACAGGTCGTACAGCACGAACCGCTTGCCGGCCTTGTGCTGCTGGACATAGCGGCAGATCACTTCCGCGCTGTAGCCGCGATAGGTGCCGCATTCGACGAAATCGCCGGGCACGGCCAGGCAGTTCTTCGCCGCCCAGGTCAGGATGTGGGTGCGCCAGGCGATGACCAGGTCGCGATCCTCGCGCGCGCAGGCTCGCAGCGCAGCAACGAAGGGCTTGTCCTCCAGGAAGGACAGCGCGCGGCCGATCGTGAGCAGGTTGTCTGCGAAATATCCTGTTGCCCCGGTGCGATTCAGCGGCGCGCATTCCCCCAGGAAGTGGGCCAGCCGCACCTCGAACTGCTTCTTCTTTTCCGCAGTGGCGAAGGTCGGCGGGAAATATTTCAGCGGAACCTCGAAGGCGGCCTCGTCCGCCGGTGCGGCATCGCTCATGTCAGGACTTTCTCTATGGCGCGCTGCGCCCGGGAACGGCCCGGATCGCCGCCGCAGCGCCGGACAGTGGGCGGGGCCGGGTCAATCCTTCCGGATCTTGCGGCGCGGCCCGTCGGCCCCCGGGCCGCGGGAGATCTCCGAGGAATAGCGGAACTCGAAGCTGAGGCGGGTCTGGCTCATCCCCGGGCGTTCGACGGTCCGATGCGGGCAGAAGCCGTCGAAGACCAGCAGGTCGCCGGGCTCGAATGCCGGCTCCAGACCGCAAATCGGGCCTGGATAGCGCGCCAGTATCTCGTCCCGGATATAGCCCATCGGATAGCCGCCGGGGGCGGCGTCTTCCTCGTGCGGGAAGATTGCCGGCTTGCGCAGGGGATAGACCTGCAAACCCGGTGCATCCTGGCCGCACCGGGTCAGCGGCACCCAGAAATTGATCCAGTTGCGGTCGAGCGCGGTGAACGACACGTCCTGGTGCAGCGGGACATGGCTCAGCGTCCGCGACGGCCGATGGCTGCGGAAACGCAGGGTGACCGGGTCGTGGATCGCTGGACCGCCGAAATACGCCTCCAGCACCTTTCCCCCGACACCGTCCTCGACGATCTGGCGGGCGAGGGCGAGCAGTTCCGGAAAATTCTGGGAGACGCCCGGGGCAATCATGCCCAGATGGACCAGCCCCCGGTCGACCTCGGTCATGTCCGCGGCGGCCACTTCGGGCAGCCGCTGGAACGCCCGGGCGGTCCTGTCCAACGCATCGGCAATGACGCCGCTGCCGATGGCGCCTCGCAAAAGGACGACACCCGCGGTCGACAGGCACCGCGCCGCGGCCCGGTAGTCGGTCGGCCGGACAGTGATCTCGGCTTCCGTCAGCGGCGGCAGGGAAAGATCGACGGTGTCGGTGCCTGCCTCGTCGGTCTGCGGGGGGACGCCCCGGTCCTCGGCTGGCTGGGGGTCAGCTGAACTGGTCATGCGGTCAACATCGATGAAGTCTTGGGCCCTGATTTCGCGACGAAGCGCACGACATCGGGCAGCGTCGTGCCGGCATTCCCCGGACCTGACGCCCGTTCCGGTCGTACCGTCTCGCGAGTGCCGGGACTCTATGCTATTGCACGGCGCCGAGTCCATCCGTTTGGCGCCATCGCCCGTACCCGTTTCCTGCCGGAATTTTTCATGACGCTCGACGTCGCGACAGCGCTCTTCACCGCCGGGCGCACCGAAGAAGCCCTTGCCCACTGCAAGCAGCATCTGTCCCGGAATCCTGACGATTCCGCCGCATGGGATCTGCTCGGGGCGATGCTCCACAACATGGGCCAGTACCGCCCGGCGATCGAGGCGCTGCGGCGGTCGCTGCAACTGAAGGCCGACGAGCCGCATGTCCTTGGCCATCTCGCCGCGGCGCTGAAGGGCGCCGGCGACCTGCCGGCTGCGGAAGCCGCGGCGCAGAAGGCGCTCCGGCTGCGACCCGACAACGAGGAGGTGCTGAACAGCTACGGCAACCTCCTGAACGACATGCATCGGTCCTTCGAGGCCGAGGAGGTGTTCCGCAAGGCGATCGCGGCCAATCCCGCGAAGGGGACGCCCTACGGCAACCTCGCCTACACCATGTTCCTGCTGGGCCGGAACAGCGAGGGCGAGGTCTATGCCCGCCGCGGCCTGCAGGTCGAACCCGACAGCGCGATGCTGCAGAACAGCCTGGGCAGCGCGGTGATGGGGCAGGACCGCCTGGTGGAAGCGGCGGCCTACTTCCGCAGGGCCGTGGAACTCGACCCCGGTTTCACGGTGGCCCACAGCAACCTGCTGTTCTGCCGGAACTACGATCCGGAGGCCTCCGCCGAGGACATTTTCGCCGACTATCGCGGCTGGGACGAGCTTCACGGCCTGCCCCTGGTCCCTGCCAGCCCGACATTCGAGAACGACCGCGATCCGGACCGCCGGATCCGGCTCGGCCTCGTTTCGCCGGACTTCCGCCGCCATGCGGCGAACTATTTCCTGGAACCGCTGCTCGAGGCGCATGACCGGCAGGAAGTCGAGCTTTTCCTCTACGGGATGGTGCCGTCCCCGGACAAGTATACGGAGCGCTACCAGGCCCTTGCCGCCGGCTGGCGCAACGTCATCGGGCTCGGCGACGAGGAGATGGCGGCGCGGATCCGCGAAGACCGGATCGACATCCTGGTGGATTTCGCCGGCCATACGGCCCGCAACCGGCTGAAGGTCTTTGCCCGTCGCCCGGCCCCGGTGATGGTCGCCTATCTGGTCGGGCTCGGCTACACCACCGGCATGTCCGTCTTCGACGGCTTCTTCGCCGATGACGCCATGGCGCCGCCGGATGCCGCCCACCTTTTCAGCGAACCGGTTCTGCGCCTCAGCCGCTTTGCGATGACCTACCGCCCACCGGAGGACATGCCGGCGATCGGCCCCCTGCCGGCGGCATCGGCCGGGCATGTCACCTTCGGATCGTTCTCGCGCACCGTGCGGATCAATGCCCGCGTGGTCCGGGCCTGGGCACGGATCCTGAAAGCCGTGCCGGACGCCAGGCTGATGCTCAACACCAAGGCCTTCGCGGAGGAGGAGACCCGGCAGACCTATCGCGACATGTTCGCGCGCGAAGGTGTCGATCCGGGCCGGTTGCAACTGGTCTTCACGCAGCCCCAGACGGTGACCTGGGCGACCTACAACAAGATCGACATTGCGCTCGATCCGTTCCCGCACAATGCCGGCACGACCACGTTCGAAGCGCTCTGGATGGGCGTGCCGGTGATCAGCCGCATGGACCGGCCGTCGGTGGGCCGGTTCGGTGCCAGTATCCTGCATGCCCTCGGCCATCCGGAATGGCTGGCCGCCGACGACGAGGAATATGTCCGCTGTGCGGTGGCACTTGCCGCCGATATCGATGGCCTGGCCAAGCTGCGCTCCGGCATGCGGGAGGCCATGCGGCGCTCTCCGCTGATGGATGCGCGCGGCCTTGCCCGCGAGATGGAGGGGCATTATCGCCGGCTCTGGCGTGGCTGGTGCACAGGCGAAACCGAGGCCCAGCCGGACATCCGGGCGGACCCGTTCCTGCTCTATCGCCGCTCGCAGGTGGGCGGCTCCCCGCCGGCCGCCGCGGACCCGCCGGCGGACTCGCCGGCGGGCTCACCGGCAGACCCCGGGGCGCAGGCCGCGCCGCCGCAGCGCCATGCCGCGATCGAGCAGCTGTTCACCGAAGGGCGTCATCGCGAGGCCCTGGCAGCGGCCGCCCGGACCTCGGCGGAGCATCCCGGCGATGTACGGATGCTGGTGCTTCTGGCGAAGGCATTCACCGCGCTCGATCGTCGGAGCGACGCCGCGGGCGTGCTGTGCCAGGCGCATGCGCTTGCCGACGGGGACGAGGCCATGCAGCGCGAGGTCGACGCGCTGCGGTCGGCCGGGCCCGGCGCGGTCGCGGCGCCGCCATCGCCAGGGGGCGGGACCGCGCCGGACGATCCTTCCGCCTGCCGCCAGCGGGCGGAGGCCGCGCATGCCCAGGGACAGGTCGATGTCGCGGAGTCCTGGTACCGCCGCCTGCTGGCGCTGAAGCCCGACGATGCAGGTGCCGCGAACAACCTCGCCGCCATCATGCTGGATACAGGCCGGCCGGCGGAGGCACAGGCGTTCGCCGGGATTGCGGCCCGTCATGCGCCGGAGAGCCCCCAGGTGATCGGCAATCTTGCCATGGCGCTCTGCGAACAGGCCGACCTGGCGAACGGCCTGCAGATGCTCCAGAAGCTGGTGGACGAGGGCCGGGCCTCGGCGCGCGTCCATGCAAACCTGCTGTTCGCCCAGAACTACGATCCGCAGCGCGACGCTGCCACGATCCGCCGGACGGCCGAGGGCTGGGCCGCCCGCCACGCGCCGGCCGGGGCGGTGCGGCAGGCGTTCGCGACGCCACCGCAACCGGCCGCGGGCCGGCGCCTGCGGGTGGGCTATGTTTCGCCGGACTTCCGGGTCCATGCCACCCTCAATTTCCTGTTGCCGATGCTGCAGGCGCACGACCGGACGGCGGTGGAGGTCCATCTTTACGCAGAAGTCCCGGCGCCCGATGCCGCCAGTGCCCTCTATCGCCAGGCCGCCGAGGGCTGGCACGACACCTGCGGCCGCGACGATGACGAGGTGGCGGCGCAGGTCCGGCAGGATGGAATCGATGTCCTTGTCGACCTTGCGGGGCATACCTCGTCCGCCCGCCTGGGCCTGTTCGCCAGGCGCGCCGCGCCGGTGCAGCTGACCTATCCGCTCGGCTTCGGCGCGTCGACCGGGCTTCGCCAGTTCGACGGGGTGATCGCCGATGCCTCCCTGGCGCCGCCCGGCAGCGACGCGGATTTCACCGAGCCCGTGCAGCGGCTGGACGGGGCGTGGAGCGCCTTTCGTCCGCAGAGCCCGTTCCCCAATGTCGGCCCGCTGCCGGCCGACCGGCAGGGTCACGTCACCTTCGGCTGCTTCAGCCGGACGATCCGCCTGAACGACCGGGTGCTGGATGCCTGGGCCGCCATCCTGCAGGCCGTGCCGGGCAGCCGGCTGCTGCTGAACAACCGGGCATTCCAGGAGGCGCGCGTCCGCGCACGGTTCGCCGAGGGGTTCCGCCGGCGGCAGGTCGGGCCGGAGCGCCTGGACATGGTCTATGTCAGCCCGCAGGCCGCCAGCCTGAGCCACTACGGCCAGGTGGACATCACCCTCGACCCCTTTCCGCATAGTGCAGCGACCACGGTGGCGGAGAGCCTGTGGATGGGGGTGCCGGTCGTGACCCTGCGCGGCGCGACCCCGGTCGGCCGCCTCGGTGCGGCGCTGCTGGATTCCGCCGGCCTGGAGTCCTGGGCCGCTTCCGACATTGCCGGCTATTGCGACATCGCGGTGCAGCTGGCCGCCGACCTGGACCGCCTGCGGGCCGCCCGGGCCGGCCTGCGCCAGCATCTGGCAGGCAGCCCGTTCGCCGACCATCGCGCCCTGGCCCGCCGGCTGGAAGCATTGTATCGGCGCCTGAGCGGCGCGGGCGGGCCCGCGCCCGATCCGCAGTCGGCGCCGCAGGGGGTGGCTGCCACGGACCTGCGCTCAGGGGTCTCGGCGCAACCGGACCCGGCACCCGGTGCGGGCGCGGCGCAGGCGGATGAAGCGGTCCGGCAGGCGTCGGCGCTGCTTCATGCCGGCAAGGCCGCCCAGGCGCTGGCACTGATGAAGCCGCTGGTCGATGCCGGGGCGGCGGGCGAACCGGCGCTCTACCTGCTGCTCGTCGCGCTCGTGAAGTGCGATGCCGATGCGGAGCAGGGGCTGCCCTATGCCGACCGGCTGGTGGCCCTCGCTCCGGACCGGCCGGACTACCACAATCTGCGGGGCGTCCTCCTGCGCCGGGCCGGCCGGCGGGCGGATGCGGAAGCCGCCTATCGCCGGTCCATGTCGCTGGGCAGCGCGCCCGGCGAGGCGGACTTCAACCTCACCTTCGTCCTGACGGAGGACAAGCGCTACCGCGAGGCAGAGGAGTTGATGGCCGCCTTCTGCGCACGGGCGCCGGACCGGGCCGATGCCTGGATCGCCCTCGGCCAGGCACGGCAGATGCAGATGAATACCCGCGGCGCGATCGAGGCCTATAAGCGCGGGCTGGCGCTGTCGCCAGACAATTACGAGGGCTGGAGCAATCTGTGCCCGATGTACGTGGTCCTGGAGGAATTCGAGGCGGCGGTCGAGGCGGGCAAGCGGGCAACCGCCCTGAAACCGGGCCAGAAGAAGGACCTGATCAATCTGGCTGTTGCGGAGTACCGGCTGTACAACCTCAAGGAATCGGAGGCGTATTGTCGCCAGGTCATCGAGATCTCGCCGAAATATCCGCTGGTCTGGAACAATCTGGCGAACATCTATCTCGACGAGGCCCGTTTCGACGAGGCGTTCGCGGCCTATCGGCGCGCCCTGGAATGCGACCCGCAGGGCTTCCAGCACAACAGCAACCTGCTGTTTGCCCTGAACTATGCCCCGGACATGACGGCCGAGGAGATCTTTGCCGAGTACCGCCAGTGGGATGAGCGCCATGCCCGCCCGCTGGTGTCCGCCATCGCCCGCCACGACAACGACCGCGACCCGTCGCGGCGGCTGCGCCTGGGCTATGCCTCGCCGGATTTCCGCAACCATGCCGCCCAGAACTTCCTGTTCCCGATGCTGGAAGGCCATGACCGCGAGGCGGTCGAACTGGTGCTCTATTCGGAATGCGCCGCGGTGGACGCGGTGACCGAACGCTACAAGGGACTGGCCGACGGCTGGCGGGAGACCTACGAGCTTTCGGACGACCAGCTGGCCGACCGGATACGGGCCGACCGGATCGATATCATGATCGACCTCGCCAGCCACACCGCGCATAACAGGTTGCGCGCGATGGTGCGCCGGCCGGCGCCGATCTCCGTCTCGCTGCTGGTGGGGCTCGGCTATACGACCGGGATCTCGGCGATCGACTATTTCGTGGGCGATGTCGACATGACGCCGCCGGAAGCCGCCCACCTGTTCGGCGAGACCCTGATCCGCCTGAACCGGTTCCCGATGGCCTATCGTGCGCGCGAGGGCATGATCCCGGTCAACGCCCTGCCGGCCCGGGATCGGGGCCATGTGACCTTCGGCAGCCTCAGCCGGACGCTGCGCCTGAACGACCATGTGATCGCGGCCTGGGCGAAGATCCTCCTGGCGGTGCCGGGCTCCCGCCTGATCCTGAACAACAAGCCCTACCAGGACCCTGCGGTGCGCGACCTGTTCCTGTCCCGCTTCACGGCCCATGGCGTCGATCCGGACCGGCTCACGATCTTCCGGGGCGGCGTCGACTATCGCGATATCGACATCGCGCTGGACCCCTGGCCGCACAATGCCGGGACGACGACCTTCGAGGCGCTGTGGTCCGGCGTGCCGGTCCTGTCGAAGCGCGACCGGCCGTCGGTCGGCCGGTTCGGCATCTCGATCCTCCGCGCACTGGAGATGTCGGACTGGGTGGCGGACGACACGGCCGGCTATGTGGCGCGCGCAGTCGCCGCGGCCGGCGACCTGGCGCATCTCGCCGATCTGCGGGCCGGGCTGCGCCAGCGCATGGCGGCATCGCCGCTCTGCGACGGCCGCGATCTGGCCGGGCAGATGGAAACCGCCTTCCGTGCCGCCTGGCAGCGCTGGTGCAGGGGCGAGGGCCCGGCCCCGATCACCATCCAGGCCGACGGGACGCCGCGGGTCGGCTGACCGCCCGGCCCCTGCCGCGCGGCGCGACGGGGGGCCTACTGCTCGGTAAAGGCCTTGTCGAAGGTCTTGGTGATCGGGCTGAGGAAGTAGCTCAGGGCGGTGCGGTCGCCGGTGAGGATCTTGACCGTCACGGGCATGCCCGGTGCCAGCTCCACCTCGCCGAGCTTGGCCAGTTCTTCCTCCGGGACCACGACGGTCAGTTCGTAATACAGCCTGCCGACCTTCTCGTTCTCCTTGGCGTCGGCCGAGATGTCGATGATCTTGCCCATGATCCGCTCGGTGAAGCGGCTGCTGAACGCCGTGAACTGAACCTCCGCCTGCATGCCCGCATGGACATTGTCCACCGCGTCGGGCTCCAGGGCCGCCTTGACGATCAGGTTGCGTTCTTCCGGGACGATGTCCATCAGCGGCTGGCCGGGATTCACCACGCCGCCCTCGGTATGCATCGTCAGGCCCAGCACGCGGCCGCGGGTCGGGGCGCGGATGATGCTGCGGTCCAGGATGTCCTTGGATGCCACCAGCCGTTCGCTGAGCGCGAATGACTGGCTGCGCAGCTCGGCAAGCTTCTCCGACGCCTCGCTGATCCGGTTGTGCCGCAGGGAGATGATCTGCAGTTCGATCTCCGCCTTGGTTTCCTGGATCTGGGCGATCTTGCCGCGATACTCGCCGACCTGCCCCTGCAGCGACGCGAGGGAGCGCTCCAGGGCCCGGACCTTGGTCATCGGCGCATGGCCCTTGCGCTGCAGTTCCTTGGTACCCTGCAGTTCGTCCCGCAGCAGCGACATCTGGCGATTCTGGGAGTCGATCTGCGCGTCCAGCCCGCCGATCTGTTCCTCAAGCTGCTTGCGGCGCTGCCCGAGGGTATCGACCTGGTTCAGCAACAGGGTCCTGCGCGCCCTGAAGGCCTCCCGCTGCCCTGCGAGAATCCGCCGGATGTCCGCATTGTCCTGCGCGGCATCGACAAGCTTCGGCGGGAAGGTCACCTCCTGGGCATCGACCTGCTCGGCCTCCAGCCTGGCGATCTGTGCCAGCATCGCGTTGTACTGTTCCTCCAGCAGGGCGTAGACGGCGGCGGCCTGGGTATCGTCCAGGACGACCAGCGGGTCGCCGGCAGCCACCTCGCTGCCCTCCTGGACCAGCAGCGACTTGACCACGCCGCCTTCCTTGTGCTGCACGGTCTTGCGATTGCCCTGGATCTCGACATTGCCGTTGGCAAAGGCGGAACTCGCCAGGGGGGCGATGGCCGCCCAGCCGACGAAGACCACGAAAAAGCCGAGGAAGACGACGAGGCCGACCAGCGAGACCTTGCGCACCCCGTCGTTCAGGCCGTCGATCGGGTCCTTTTCGTCCTCGGCCTGCGCCGCGTCCGGCGGCGGCAGCAGCCGTTTCATGTCGGACATCTCACGCTGCTCCTTCCGAGGCGCGCTCCGCCGGGGGCGGCGTGTCGGCCTCCTGCGCAATGCTCTTCTTCTCCTGCGCGCCCGGCCCCGACACCAGGCGGGGCACGACGTCCTTTGCCTTGCCCAGGGCTTCCACCTGGCCGTCGCGGATGATCAGGATATTGTCGACCATGCCCAGCACATGGGGGCGGTGGGAGATGATGACCACCGTGGTGCCGCGTTCCTTCAGCACCCGCAGCATCTGGCTCAGCGCCGCCTCGCCCTCGCTGTCCAGGTTGGAATTGGGCTCGTCCAGGATGACAAGGCGGGGATGTCCGAAGACGGCGCGGGCAAGCGCGATCCGCTGCCGCTGGCCGCCCGACAGGCGGGTGCCGCCCGGCCCGATATCGGTGTCGTAGCCGTCCGACAGGCGCAGGATCAGGTCATGCACGCCCGCCAGCTGCGCCGCCTCGACCACATCCTCCGGGACCGCCTCGCGGAACCGCGCGATGTTCTCGCGGACCGTCCCTTCGAACAGCTCGATATCCTGCGGCAGATACCCGACATGACGGCCGAAATCCTCCCGCGGCCAGGTATAGACATCGGCACCGTCCAGGCGGACATGGCCGGAGGCCGGCTTCCAGACGCCGACCATCAGCTTGGCGAGGGTCGACTTGCCGGAGGCGCTGGGGCCGATGACGCCCAGGCTGGTCCCGGTGGCGACGTCGAAGGACAGGCCCTTCAGCAGCAGCGACTTGCTGCCCCCCGGCACGTAGGTAAGGCGCTCGACGGACAGGTTGCCCTCCGGCGGCGGAAGCTGCATGGCCTCCTGCCGGTCTTGCAGCTCCGACAGGGTGTCGTCGACATCGGTGAAGGATTTCATCGCTTCGACGATGGAGCGCCAGGACATCACCACCGAACTGACCGGCATGATCATGCGGCCCATGATGAACATCGCCGCAAAGGTCTCGCCCGGGGTGGCGTTGCCGGCAATGACCAGGGCCATGCCGGCACCGATGATGGAGATCTGCAGGACCATCTGCAGGTTCTTGGTGATGCCGGTCGACACGCTCATGCCGTCCATGGCCTTGTTCTGCGCGGTCAGGCCCTCGGCATAGATCTTCTTCCAGCGCCGCATCAGCTCGGTCTTCATGCCCAGCGCGGAGACCACCTCGGCGTTGCGCATGTAGCTGGCGGCCATGTTCTTGCTCTGGGCGCCGGTCTCCAGCGACTTGTGCAGGTTGCGCGAGGTGATCATCTGGTTGCCCAGGGCAACGCCGACGCTGATCAGCAGGCCGACCACGCCGAGCGCGCCGATATAGGGGCTGACGATGAACATGGCCAGGATATAGAGCGGCACGAAGGGCAGTTCGAAGACGTTGTGCAGCCCCGGACCGGCAAAGGTGCTGCGATAGGTCTCGTGCTGCGACAGCAGGTCGGAGCCGGCGTCGTTGCCCTTGGTCGCGGCATCGTCGAGCCGCAACGACAGCAGGCGCTCCACCAGGAGCTTGTCCGCCTTGGTGCCGAGCCGGACCAGCATCATGCCGCGAATGCCTTCGAGGAAGGCATTCACGCCCAGCGCGAACAATGCGATCACGGTCAGGAACAGCAGGGTCTCGCCGCTCTGCGAGGACATGACCCGGTCGAAGACCTGCATCATGTAGAGCGGCATCACGAAGAACAGCAGGCCGATGCCGAAGCTGAACAAGACGATCAGCAGCAATGCCGGAACGCACTGCCCGAAGATGTCCCGCATGATTTCGCTGCGGGGATAGAATCGCATGTTGGATCCCGTACCTGTTCGAATCACTGCGCGGTCATCGCGCGGTCGTCAACGCCTCGATGCAATGTGGCAGGTGCCAGCAAGCAACAAGCGCGCCACTCCGGCCGACAGGCCTGCGCCTGCGGGCCTGCGGCGAGGGCGACAGCCTGTCGCGCCCCGTCCCTCCCGCCCCGGTCACGGAAGCGGGCCTTCGCCCGACCCGGTGAAGCGCTGCACGGGCACCGGGCACCGGACGTCCAGACGAATCAAATTGCTTACACATTCCCCAGGCGTTCTGCAAATGGCGCCCTGTCGCAGGCTGCCGCACCGCAGCACGGCTTTCGGCTGCGTGCCGACCGGCAGACAATCGGCCGCATATGTGGCACCACGATGGCGCCGGCCGCACGAAGCGCAGGCGATTGTGGCCGCGGATTGCCGGCCGGCGCTGCCGGACCGCAGGGCGCCCCGGCGCGCGCGGATCGCCGGTTCCGGGATGCGACGGGGCAGCGTATGATGCCGCGCCGCATCACATGGTACGGTTCCGGTGCCAGATTGGTTTCAGTCTACGAGGAGAGCGATGATGGTCGAGGTCTGGTTGTTCGGTCGGTCGGTGCAGCGCGCAGATCCCTGCGGCGGTTTCGCCCGGCGCCGGCGGACGTGCGGCCGGTTCCTGGAGCGCGCAGCGGCGGCCGGCTGCGGCGCCGTCATGCTCGCTGCGTCGGCCGTGTCGCCGGGCCTGGCGCAGGACAAGGAACCGGCTGCGAAGCCGGCGATGGAAGCCGCAGACGGCGGCCCGACCCTGAACGTGGAACTGAACACCATCGAGCAGCAGGAAGATGCCTGCCGCGTCTACCTGGTCGTCAAGAACGAGAGCGAGGACCGCTTCACGGACCTGGAGATGGAGCTGATCCTGTTCGACAAGCAGGGCTTCGTCAGCCGGCGCTATGCGGTGCAGATCGCCCCCCTGCAGCCCAACAAGACCCGGGTGCGGCCGTTCGACCTGCCGGAACTGGATTGCCAGACCGTGGGCCAGTTCCTGATCAACGATGTCACGAAATGCGCGATCGAGGCGGGCGAGAAGCCCGACTGCCTGCGCCGCATCCAGACCGAGAGCAAGGGTGAGGTGCACCTGTTCATGTAGCGGCAGGTCGCGCTCGCGGCACCGCCGCCCGGGCCGGCCTTGCCGGCATGAGCTTCGGCGGGACGGTTGAAATTGCAGGCGCGCAGACACAGGTCTGGAGGGTCGGGGAGGGGTGAACCCGGGTTTGGCTTCGATCGGGGCGAGGCGGCGATACAACCGGAGCGCTTGCGATGACAGAGCGGGACATGATCCGGCGCCTGCGGCGCAGTGGCATGCTGGACGGCCTCAGCGGGCCGGGGCCGGGGCGGCCGGAACCGGTCCTGTTCTGGGCCGAGCGGGAACCCGCCTTCTACCTGCGGGCGACAGCGATCTCCGCCCTGCTGATGATCCCGATCGCGTTCTTCATGCCGGGGCTGTTCGTCCTGTTCCTGGCCTTCCTGTCGCTCTCCAGCTGGATCAACGCGCGCGCCTTCCGGTTCGAGGTCGGGCCGCGCACCTTGACGGTGCGGCAGTCGCTGCTGCTGCCGCGGATGGTCGTTCCGCTCGGCGATATCGCCAATCTCGTTGCCCGGCCGGATCCCGGCGGTCGCCTGTTCGGCAGTGCCGACGGGGCCGGCGTCCTGCTGGTTCACCTGCGTGGCGGGCATACCCTGGTGGTCCCCGGCCTGAAGGATGTGCAGGAGGCGATCGCCGCGATCCGCACCATCCAGGCGGGCAGCGATGGCCGCGCCGCGGGGCTGCCGGACAGCGGCCCGGGGCCTGGCGGCGGCGCGGTCGCGGCGGGCTGACCGGGCTGGCGGGCGGCCGCTGCCGGGCGCCCGCGGACCGGTCATGACAGGGCCGGCAGCGCCGGTCCCCGGCGGCATGGAGGAAGCCGTCGCTGCCTTGCAGGCCGGGCGCCTGGACGATGCCGGGCGCCTTCTTGGGCAGTTGCAGCGCCGCGCGCCGGACGATGTGCGATTGATGCACCTGATCGGCACCCTGGCCCTGCAGCGCAACCGGCCCGCCGAGGCCGTTGCGCAGTTCGAACGGGCCGTCGCCGCGGCGCCGGCCGAACCGGGCTTCCATGGCCTGCTGGGCAATGCCTGTCGCGCCGCGGGGCGGGCCGACAGGGCGCGGGAGGCCTATCGGGCGGTCCTGGCGATCGATCCGCACTCCGTCCCGGCGATGATCAACCTCGGCAACCTGGCATTGGAGCAGGGCGACCTGGCGGATGCCGAGCGGCATTACCGCGCGGCGGAGCGGCTGCAGCCCGACCATCCGGACGTGCAGAACGGGCTGGGGCAGGTGGCGCTGGGCCGGGTGCCGCCGGACGGCGCCGCGACAGACAGCGCGACCGCGCGCGACCGCGCGTTGAAGGCCGCCGCCGGGCATTTCGCGGCGGCATTGCGCGCCGCGCCGGACCATGCCGCGGCGCTGGCCGGGCAGGGCAAGACCGCGGCCGCACGTGGCGCGCTGGAGGAAGCGGTCGCCGCGCTGGACCGCGCCCTCCGCCTGGCGCCCGGTCAGGCGGAGACCGCCGTGGCGCTGGGCAAGGCGGCATTGCGCGCCGGCCGCCCGCAACAGGCGCTGGCGGCCCTCGATCATGCGCTCGGGGTGCTGCCGCCCTGGCCGGGCGGCCAGACCGCCCGGCAATACGCTCATTGCTATCGCAGTTTCGCCGCGGCGGCCGCCGGCGATCCGGCGCTCCACGCCGCGCTTGCCGATCCGGCGGCGCTTGTCGCGGTGACCGCGCTCTGCCCGGCGGCGGAGGCTGCGGCGCTCAACGGGGCGCTGGCCGGGGAGATCCTGGAGGGCATCCCGCTGACCTGGGAGCCGGAGGCGACCACCACCAGTGCGGGCCGGCAGAGCGGCAACCTTGCCGAAGGCGGCGGCAGTGCCGTCGCGGCGTTCCGCAGCCGCCTGTGCGCCGCGATCGACCGTCACATCGCCGGGCTGCCGCACCGCGACGGGCATCCCTATCTGGGCCATCGCCCGGTGCGCTACCGGCTGAATCTCTGGGCGACGGTGCTGGGCCAGGGCGGCCATCAGCGGCCGCATATCCATCCCCGGGGCTGGATGAGCGGGGTCTATTATGTCCAGGTCCCCGATCTTGCCGCGGACGCCCCGCCGGATGCCGGCCGGCTGGAAATCGGCCGGCCGGAAGAGCAGCTGGCCCTACCGGCGGCGCCGCTTCTGCAATCGATCCCCGCGGTTCCCGGCCGCCTGGTGTTCTTCCCGTCCTACCTGTTCCACCGCACGATCCCGTTTCGGGCGGCAGACGGGCGGCCGCGGATCAGCCTCGCCTTCGACATCCTGCCGCAGGGCTGACCGCCCGGGCCGGCGGCAGGCGGGAGGTTGCCGCTCAGGCGGCGCTGCGCCACTTGATGGAACAGCCGATCGATGCGGTCTGCTCGCGCGGCCCCTCGCCGGTCTCGGCAATCTGCCGCATGGCCTCCAGCAGTTCATGGCGCCCGCTGCCGGCGCTGCCGCCGGACCCGTCGTCGAAGCGGCCGCGATACTGCAGCTTCAGGTCGGCGTTGTAGCCGAAGAAGTCCGGCGTGCAGATCGCGCCATAGGCCCGCGCGACGGTCTGCTGCTCGTCGATCACATAAGGGAAGCCGAAGCCCCACTCGATCGCGTGATGGCGCATCATCTCGAAGGAATCGTCGGGATAGGCGTCGGTGTCGTTGGGCATGATCGCGACCGCGCCGATGCCTTCGGCCATCAGCCGGTGCACATCCTGCACCAGCGGCTCGATGATCCGTCGGACATAGGGGCAGTGGTTGCAGATGAACATCACCAGCGTGCCCTTCTCCCCGCGGATGTCCGCCAAGCTGTGCCGGCGGTTGTCGACCCCGAACAGGTCGAACGCCACTGCGGATCGCCCGAAATCGCAGACCTGGGATTCCGTTGCCGCCATGTCGCCGCCTCCTGTGGTTTCCTCGGTCCCGCCGGCAAGGCGCCCGCGGCCCCCGCCGAAAGATCGTCTCACCGTCAGAAATAGGCAGTGATCGGCGCGCTGTCCAATGCCCCCGGCCCGCCGGAACGGGGCGCGGGGCGCTGTCACACGGCCGGAAAATCGCCCTTCAGGGCCAATGGCAGGCCCGCGGCCAGGAACAGCACCCCGTCGGCCGCCGCCGCCATCGACTGGTTCAGCCTGCCCGCGGCGTCGCGGAAGCGGCGGGCCAGCGCATTGTCCGGGACGATGCCGAGGCCGACCTCGTTGGCGACGCAGACCACCGGGCCGGGCAGCGCGGCGAAGGCGGCCGCCAGGGCGGCGCCTTCGGCCTCCAGGTCGGCCTCCGCCAGCAGGCGGTTGCTGAGCCACAGGGTCAGGCAGTCGACCAGCACGGCCCGGCCAGGACGGGCCGCCGCGGTGAGGGCCGCCGCCAGGCGATGCGGGGCCTCCACCGTGCGCCAGTCCGGGCCCCGGTCGCTGCGATGGGCGGCGATACGGGCCGCCATCTCCGCATCCAGCGCCTCCGCCGTCGCGATGTAGGTCCAGGGCGGCGCGGCCAGCCGCTCCGCCAGGCCCTGCGCGTGCCGGCTCTTGCCGGAGCGTGCGCCGCCCAGCACCAGGATCCGCCGCGGACCGGTCGCGCCATCATCAGCCATTCCCCGCCCTTTCCGTCATGCCGGCCCGTCCCCGTCCGGCGCAGTACTGGCTTGCCGGCCGGGCTGCGGCAGACTATGCGTTCTGCCGTGAAAGTGGCAGCGGGAGATCGCCTTGGCGTACGATATCGGCGGACTGGAGATCGGGGAGGCCATCGGCCTGGCCGCGGGGCTGCTGACCACCATCGCCTTCCTGCCCCAGGTGCTGCGGGTCTGGCGCCGGCGCTCGGCCAGCGATATCTCCCTGCCGAGCTTCGTTCTGCTGTCCGGCGGTGTCGCGCTGTGGCTGATATCCGGGATCCTGAAGGACTCGATCTCGCTGATCCTGGCCAATGCGATCACCTTCTTCCTGGCCATGGGGATCCTGGTGGGAAAGCTGTATTTCGATCGCCGGCCGAAGGCCGGCGGGGCCGATGCCCGGTCCTGACCGCCGGACCCTGCTGCGCCGCGCGCTGCGCGGCACGGGCGGCCTTCTGGCTGCCGGCCTGCTGCCCGGGGCGGGCGGGATCCTCCCCGCCGCCGCGCAGACCCGCTTCTCTCCGGAAGCCAATATCCTCTTCTTCACCATCGCCACGGGCCCGCCGGGCGGCACCAACTTCCCGATCGGCGTTGCCCTGGCCACCGCCGTCTCCAGCCCGCCGGGCACGCCGCCCTGCGACGAGGGCGGTGCCTGCGGGGTCCCCAACCTGGTCGCCACGGCGATGACCACCGCCGGCTCCGTGGTGAACGTGAAGGGTGTCGTCTCCGGCATCTTCAATTCCGGCATGGCGCAGGCGGACGTCATCTTCCGCGCCTATCACGGCGCCGGCTTCGATTTCGAGGGGGCGCCGCTGACCGACCTGCGCGTGGTGGCGAACCTGTTCCCGCAGTTCGTCCATGTCGTGGTGCGGGCCGACAGCAACCTGAAGACCATCGCGGACCTGCGCGACCGGCGCATCGCCGTGGAGGCCCTGGGCTCCGGCACCCGGCGGGATGCGGAACTGATCCTCGCCGCCTATGGGGTGCGGCCCTCGCCCGACCGGATCTTGGCGCTGGACCAGGGCGACCTGGGGTCACTGCTGGCCGAACAGCGGGTCGACGCGCTGATCCTGATTGCCGGCATCCCGGTGCCGACGGTGATGAACCTGGCGGAACGCCAGACGATCCGTTTCCTGGCGATCGACGGGCCGGAGGCGCGCGGCCTGGCCACGCAGCACCGCTTCTTCGCCACCGACACGATTCCCGGCGGCACCTATCCGGGGCAGAACCCGGTGCGCACCCTGTCGGTCGGCGCCCAGTGGGTGGTCAGCGCCCGCGCGCCGGAAGAGCAGATCTTCCTGCTGACCCAGGCATTGTGGAACCCGGCCAATCGCAACCTGCTGACCTCGGGCCATGCCTCGGGCCAGTTCGTGCGCCTGCGCACCGCGCTGCGCGGCATAGCCATTCCCCTGCATCCCGGGGCGGAGCGCTACTACCGCGAAGCCGGGCTGCTGCCGTCCTGACCGACGGCCTGCGTGACTGGAGAGACGATGTCCGACCTGACCACCCTGCTCGACGGCGATCCCGCGGCCTGTCCGATCCACCTGGTGCCGCCGAAGGATTTCGACGGCTGGCGCGCGGCGCCGCCGGAGGGCGCGGGGCAGGCGGCCGCCTGGCTTGCCGCCACCGGGTTCGAGGGCAAGGCCGGGCGCCATACCCTGATCCCCGCCGCGGATGGCCGCCTGGCCGCGGTGCTGCTGCTGACCGAGCCCGACGAGCCGGGGCTGCTGTGGGAAGCGGCCGCCCTGGCCGCCGCCCTGCCGCCCGGATCCTACCGGCTGGCGGGCGAGGCGGCGGCGCCGGCGGATCCCGCGGGCCGGGCCGGCACCTTCGCCCTGGGCTGGGCGCTGGGCGGCTGGCGGTTCGAACGCTATCGCAAGGTCGAGCGGCCGCGTCCGCCCGGCCTGGTCTGGCCCGAAGCGGCCGACCGGGAGGCGGTCCGCCGCATGGCGGAGGCGATCTTCCTGGTCCGCGAGCTGGTGACCACGCCGGCCGAGGATCTTGGCCCCGACCAGCTGGCCGATGCGGCGCGCGCGGTGGCGGCCCGGCACGGTGCCGACATCCGGGTGCTGCGGGGCGAGGGGCTGCTGGCCGAGAACTATCCGATGATCCACGCGGTCGGCCGGGCCAGCGCCCGCCCGCCGCTGCTGGTCGACCTGCGCTGGGGGCCGGAAGATGCGCCGCTGCTCAGCCTGGTCGGCAAGGGGGTGGTGTTCGACAGCGGCGGGCTGGACCTGAAGCCGGCTGCCGGCATGGCCCTGATGAAGAAGGATATGGGCGGCGCGGCCCATGCGCTGGCGCTGGCAGGCCTGGTGATGGATGGGGGCCTGCGGGTGCGCCTGCGCCTGCTGCTCCCCTGTGTCGAGAACGCGGTGTCGGGCAGCGCCTTCCGGCCGGGCGATGTCCTGACCTCGCGCAAGGGGCTGACCGTGGAGATCGGCAATACCGATGCCGAGGGCCGGCTGATCCTTGCCGACGCCCTGGCCGATGCCGAGGCCGAGGCGCCGGACCTGCTGCTGGACTTCGCCACCCTGACCGGCGCCGCACGGGTCGCCCTGGGGCCGGAGATCCCGGCCATGTTCACCGACAGCGACGCGCTGGCCGCGGATCTCGCCGCGGCGGCGGAGCGGTGCGGCGACCCGCTCTGGCGGATGCCGCTGCACAAGCCCTACCGCTCGATGATCGACAGCCCGATCGCCGATCTCAACAATGCCGGCGAGGGCGGCTTCGCAGGTGCGGTGACGGCCGCCCTGTTCCTGCGGGAATTCACCGGCAAGGCCGCGGCCTGGGCGCATTTCGACCTTTATGCCTGGAACGCCAAGGCGCGGCCCGGCCGCCCGGTCGGCGGCGAGGCGATGACCCTGCGCGCGCTGTTCGACGTGCTGTCCGCCCGCTATGGCGCGCAATAGGCCCCTGTCTCAGCTCTGCCTGTCTCAGTAGCCTCTGGCGCGGTCCACGAGGTTGAGCAGCGGCCGCCCGGCGGTCAGGCGGCGATAGTTCTCCGCGATCTGGGCGGCGGCGCTCGACGGCACGGTGTCGGCGGCGTTGTGCGGCGTGACCGTGATCTTCGGATGCCGCCAGAACGGGTGGTCGGGCGGCAGCGGCTCGGTCGCGAAGACATCCAGGGTGGCGCTGGCGACCTGCCCGCTGTCCAGCGCCGCCAGCAGGTCGGCGTCCACCAGATGGCCGCCGCGCCCGGCATTGATCAGGTGCGCGCCCCGGGGCAGCTGCGCCAGGGTGCCGGCATCCAGGATCCCCGTGGTGTCGGCGGTCAGCGGCAGCAGGCAGATGCAATAGTCGCAGAGGCCCAGGAATTCCGGCAGCTCGCGCAGGCCGGCAAAGGTCTCCACCCCGTGCAGTTCCTTCAGGCTGCGGCTCCAGCCGATGGTGCGGAAGCCCAGCGCCGCGAGCTTCAGCGCGACATCCGAGCCGATGGCGCCCAGCCCCAGCACCCCGGTCGTGGTGGAGGGCGTGTCCGGCGTCGGAAAGGCGATCCAGCGCCGTTCGGCCTGGGCGGCCTGCAGTTCCGCCAGGCGGCGGTGCAGGCGCAGGACATGGAGCAGGACATATTCCGCCATGCCGCTGGCCAGGCGCTCGTCCACCAGGCGGACGATCGGCAGGCCGGGCGGAAGCTCCGGGTCGCGCAGCAGGCGGTCCACGCCGGCACCGGCGGAGGACACGGCCTGCAGGTCCGGCAGCGCCGCCCAGGCACCGGCCGGCGGGTTCCAGGCCACGGCAAAGGTGATCCCCTCGCCGCGGCCGATATCGGGCCAGTGCCGCACGTCGATTTCCGGCGCGGCAAGCAGCAGCGCCCGCTGCCAGTCCCGCATATCCATGCCGTCGGTGATCAGCACCAGGGTCATGCGCCGCCCTCCGTCGTGGCGGCCGTGGCATCCGCAGGCGCCGGACGGGGCTTGCGGAAGGCATAGGCGCCGCCCGGTTCCTCCTTGCCGCGCTCCACCCGCAGCGGCGCGAACGCGCTGTGCTCCAGGTGGAAGCCGGTCCGTGCCCCGATCTCGCGGATATGGGCATCGGACTGGCGATAGCGGCCGGACGGCATCAGGCGGACCGGCTGGTCGTCGCTCATCTCCACGGTCAGCACGAACAGGCCGCCCGGCTCCAGCGCCCGCCAGGTCGCGGCGAAGCAGGGCGCGATCTCGCCGATATAGATCAGCACGTCGGTCGACAGGGCCAGGTCGTAGCGGCGGTCGCCGCGGTCCAGCACCTCGGCGATCTCGCCCAGCAGCAGGCGGTCATAGACCTTCCGCGCGCGCGCCTGCTCCAGCATGCGCGGTGCCACGTCGATGCCGTCGATCAGGCCGACATGCTGCGCGAAGACCTCCGCATTCAGGCCGGTGCCGCAGCCCTGGTCGACGATCCGCTGCGGCGGCGCATCCGCCCCCGCCACGGCATGGAAGGCCGCCAGGGCCATCTCCGGGCCCTGGTAGCGCAGGCTCCGCAGCTCGCGTTCGAAGACCGGCGCGGCCTCGTCGAAGACCCAGCGCAGATACTCGTCCGGCGCCCGCGGCAGCATGCCCTCGCCGGACAGGGCATGGGCCAGGTGCCGGATCGCATGCAGGTGGGGATTGATCTCCAGGCAGCGGCGATAGGCGGCGACGGCGGCCTGGCGCAGCCCGGCGCGGTCCGCCGCCTGGGCATAGCCGACCAGGGTCGGGATGTCGTCGGGGCGCGCCTGCAGGGCGGCCTGCGCCTGCGCCAGGGCCTGCGCCAGCACCGGCGGCAGGCCGGGCGGCGGCTTCGCCTTCAGTGCCAGCGCCGGCGGCCGTCTGCCGGGCAGCACCTTGCCCGTCGCTCCCTGCCGCCGCATCTGGATGCGTCTTTCCTTCCGGTTCATGGACCCGGTGATAGCATGGGTTGGCCGCTTTGTGACTAGGCCGTCGCCAACACGCGCGCGGCGCGGCCGAGGCAGCGCTCGAACACCGAAAGGTCGCCGTACAGGCGATCCGGCGGGACCGTCCCGGTCTCCACCTCGCCGGCCAGCCGGCGGATCGGGACGTCGATCATCAGGTTCTCGAACATGCCGAAATCCTCCACCGCCAGGCCCTCCTCGTCCTCCTGCACAGCCGGTGCGCCGGGGCGCGGCCGCAGGGAGCGGGCGGCGGCGATGCGCGCGAACTGGGTGCCGCTGACATTGGCATAGCCGAAGACCGGCAGCCCCAGCGCGCAGGCATAGCCGATCTCGAAGGCGGTGCCGGGGTCCATGCACAGGCCGCGGAACGGCGTCAGGTTGGCGATCACCAGGTCGCTGGCATGGATCAGGGCGATGTTCTTGTCGTAGATCGCGCCGGCCAGCGCCTCCGGCCCGCCGGCCGTCGTCACCTCGCCGTCCAGCGGGGCCAGTCCCTGGAAGCCATGGGCGGTGCACAGCGCCTGCTTCGCTGCGGCCACCGCCGCGGCATCGGCCAGGAAGACTTCGGGGCCGGCGAGGTAGATCTTTCGCATCCTGCCCTCAGGTGCTGACGGCGCCGGCCTCGCCGGTGCGCAGTTCGAAGGCGGCGGCGATCAGGGCGCGGGTATAGGCGGTCTGCGGATCCTCGAAGATCGCCTCGCGGCCGCCCTGTTCCACCACCTTGCCGTCCTTCATGACGATCACGGAATCGGCCAGCGCGCGGACCACCTTCAGGTCGTGGCTGATGAACAGGTAGGCCAGGCGGTGGCGGTCCTGCAGGTCGCGCAGCAGGTCCACGATCTGCGCCTGCACGCTCATGTCCAGGGCGCTGGTCGGTTCGTCCAGCACCAGGAAGCGGGGCTGCAGCACCATCGCCCGGGCGATCGAGATGCGCTGGCGCTGGCCGCCGGAGAATTCGTGCGGGTAGCGGTCCATGGTGGCCGGGTCGATGCCGACCTCGCGCAGCACCCCGGCGATATGCGCGCGGCGTTCGTCCGCGTCGGGCATCAGGCCGTGGATGCGCAGGCCCTCCTCGACGATCTGCAGCACCGACATGCGCGGGCTGAGCGAGGAGAACGGGTCCTGGAAGACGATCTGCATCTCCCGGCGCAGCGGGCGCATGGCGCTCCAGCTGCGGCCCTGCAGCTCCTGGTCGCGATAGCGGATGCCGCCCCTGGAGGAGAGCAGGCGCAGCAGCGCGAAGCCCAGGGTCGACTTGCCGGAGCCGGATTCGCCCACCACACCAAGGGTCTCGCCCTCGCGCAGGGTCAGGGAAATGCCGTCCACCGCCTTCACATGGCCCACCGTGCGGCGCAGCACGCCGCGCCGGATCGGGAACCAGACGCGCAGGTCGTCGGCCTGCATCACCAGCGGCGCGTCGGGATGCGGCTCGGTCGGCAGGCCCTTCGGCTCGGCAGCCAGCAGCGCCTGGGTATAGGGATGCTCCGGCGCATCGAAGATCCTGGCCACCGGGCCGCTTTCGACGATCCTGCCCTTCGTCATCACGCAGACCCGGTCGGCCATCTTGCGCACGATCCCCAGGTCGTGGGTGATCAGCAGCAGGCCCATGCCCAGGCGGCGCTGCAGGTCCTGCAGAAGTTCCAGGATCTGCGCCTGGATGGTGACGTCCAGCGCCGTGGTCGGCTCGTCGGCGATCAGCAGGTCGGGCTCGTTGGCCAGCGCCATGGCGATCATCACCCGCTGGCGCTGCCCGCCGGACAGCTGGTGCGGGTAGGATTTCAGCCGCTCTTCGGCATTGTCCAGGCCGACCATGTCCAGCAGCTCCAGGGTCCGCGCGCGCGCCGCGGCCTTGTCGAGCCGGCCGTGCAGCAGCAGCACCTCGTTGACCTGCTTCTCCACGCTGTGCAGCGGGTTCAGCGAGGACATCGGCTCCTGGAACACCATGGAGATCCGGTTGCCGCGGATCTCGTGCAGCAGGTTGCGGTCCGCGCCGATCACCTCGCGGCCATTCACCAGGATCGAGCCGGTCGGGTGCCGCGCCAGCGGATAGGGCAGCAGCTGCAGGATCGACAGGGCGGAGACCGACTTGCCCGACCCGGACTCGCCGACCAGCGCCAGGGTCTCGCCCTTGTCCACGGCGAAGGAGACATGGTCGACCGCCAGGGCCGGGCCCTCGCCGAAGGCGACGCTCAGGTCCTTCACCTCGCAATAGGCCATGGCGCCCTCAGGCCTTCGCCGGGGCCGTGGCCGCGGCCTCGGCCGGCGCCGCGCCCGGGGTCAGGGTCTTGCGCGGGTCGAAGGCATCGCGCACCGCCTCGCCGATGAAGATCAGCAGGCTCAGCATCAGGGCGATCACCAGGAAGGCGGTCAGGCCCAGCCAGGGCGCCTGCAGGTTGGACTTGCCCTGCGCCAGCAGCTCGCCCAGGGAGGGCGAGCCCGGCGGCAGGCCGAAGCCCAGGAAGTCCAGCGCCGTCAGGGTGGTGATCGACCCGTTCAGGATGAAGGGCAGGAAGGTCAGGGTCGCCACCATCGCATTGGGCAGGACATGCCGGAACATCACCGAGACATTGCCGGCGCCCAGCGCCCGGGCGGCGCGCACATAGTCGAAGTTGCGCGCCCGCAGGAACTCCGCGCGCACCACGCCGACCAGGGCCATCCAGGAGAACAGCAGCATCAGGCCCAGCAGCCACCAGAAGTTCGGCTCCACCACCGAGGCCAGGATGATCAGCAGGAACAGGGTGGGCAGGCCGGACCAGATCTCGATGAAGCGCTGGAACAAGAGGTCGGTCAGGCCGCCGAAATAGCCCTGCACGGCGCCCGCGATGACGCCGATGATCGAGGACAGGATGGTCAGCGCCAGGCCGAACAGCACCGAGATGCGGAAGCCGTAGAGCAGCCGCGCCACCACGTCGCGGCCCTGGTCGTCGGTGCCCAGCAGGTTCACCGCCGAGGGCGGCGAGGGCGCGGGCTGCGGCAGCTCCAGGTTGATCGTGTCGTAGGAGAATTCCACCGCCGGCCAGAGGATCCAGCCCTTCTCGGCGATCAGCTCGGCCACGAAGGGGTCGCGATACTCCGCCGCGGTCTCGAAATCGCCGCCGAACACGGTCTCCGGATAGCTGGTGAAGATCGGCAGGTAGAGGCTGTCGTCGAACCAGACCGCCAGCGGCTGGTCGTTGGCGATGAACTCCGACAAGAGGGTGACGGTGAACAGCACCAGGAAGATCCAGAACGACCAGTAGCCGCGCCGGTTGTTGCGGAAGCTCTGCAGGCGCCGGCGGTTCAGCGGCGACAGGTGCAGGATGCCCCCGGCGGTGACCTGTCGGGCGCCGGCCATGTCAGACCTCCCGCCGCTCGAAATCGATGCGCGGGTCGATGATGGTGTAGCTGAGGTCGCTGATCAGGTTCACGATCAGGCCCAGCAGGGTGAAGAAATACAGCGTGGCGAACATCACCGGATAGTCGCGCCGGATCGCCGATTCGAAGCCCAGCAAGCCCAGCCCGTCCAGCGAGAAGATCACCTCGATCAGGAGCGCCCCGGTGAACAGCACCGAGATGAAGGCGCCCGGGAAGCCCGCGATGACGATCAGCATGGCATTGCGGAAGACATGGCCATACAGGACCCGCCGCTCCGACAGGCCCTTGGCCCGGGCGGTGACGACATACTGCTTGTTGATCTCCTCCAGGAAGGAGTTCTTGGTCAGCATGGTCAGGCCGGCGAAGCCGCCGATGGTCAGCGCCGTGATCGGCAGCACCAGGTGCCACAGATAGTCCAGGATCTGCTCGCCCAGCGGCAGGCTGTCCCAATTGTCGGACACCAGCCCCCGCAGCGGGAACCAGTCCAGGAACGAGCCGCCGGCGAACACCACGACCAGCAGGACGGCGAACAGGAAGCTGGGCACCGCATAGCCCAGGATCACCACCGCCGAGGTCCAGATGTCGAAGGGCGAGCCGTCGCGCACCGCCTTGGCGATCCCCAGCGGGATCGAGATCAGGTAGATCAGCAGGGTCGACCAGATCCCCAGCGAGATCGAGACCGGCATCTTGTCCAGCACCAGGTCGATCACCTGGCGGTCGCGGAAATAGCTCTCGCCGAACTCGAAGGTCAGAAAATTGCCCATCATCAGCAGGAAGCGCTCATGGGCGGGCTTGTCGAAGCCGAACTGTTTCTCGATCTGCGCGACGAAGGCCGGGTCCAGCCCCTGCGCTCCGCGATAGCGGCTGCCGGCGTCGCCGCCGCTGCCGCCGCCGGTGTCGCGGGCGCCCTGGCCGCCGCCGGTCTCCGCGCCGCCCGCCCCGCTGACCCGCGCCGTGGCGCTGACGGCGGTGCCGGTGACCTGGGCGATCACCTGTTCCACCGGCCCGCCGGGGGCGAACTGGATGATCGCGAAATTGACCACCATGATCCCGAACAGGGTCGGGATGATCAGCAGCAGGCGGCGGATGATATAGGCGGTCACGGTGGGCGGGTCTGGCCTGGCTGGGGAAAGGGGGTCAGTGTTTGTAGATCAAACGGCCTTGAACATGAATGCCCGGTCGATGCGATCATGCGACTGTAGCGCTGCTTCGCCGATCGTCGGCCCCTCGCTTCCGAAAGCCGGCGAACCCGCTTCCCGCGTCAGCGCCGGGCTTGTCCCGGCGGTCCATGTCGATGCCCATCTCAATCGATTGAGGAGGACGGTGCGATGGACCCGCGGGACAAGCCCGCGGGTGACGAGGGGGCGGCAGGGTCTCGGCAGTCCGGGTCGGCTCAAAGGGCATTCATGTTCAAGCTCTCAGCGGTTGAGGTTCAGCTTGGCATCCTTCTCCGGATCGATCCACCAGGTATCGACCAGGCCAAGGGCATAGGCCGGTTGCACCGCCGGCCGGCCGAAGCGGTCCCAATAGGCCAGCCGGAACTTGCCGGAATAGAACTGCGGCACCGCGTACTGGCCCCACATCAGCACCCGGTCCAGCGCGCTGACCGCCGTGCGCAGGCTCTCGCGGTCCTTGGCCTGGACGATCTGCTCGACCAGCGCGTCGACCGCCGGATTGTCGATGCCGGAGAAGTTGAAGCTGCCGACCATGTCGGCGGACCGCGAGCTCCAGATGTTGCGCTGCTCCACGCCGGGGGTCAGCGGCTGCGCGAAACGGCGCACGATGACGTCGTAGTCGAACTGCCGCACCCGGTTCTCGTAGGACGCCACGTCCACCACCCGGATCTTCGCGTCGATGCCCAGCCGCTGCAGGTTCTGGATATAGGGGTTCAGGACACGGGCGTAGAGCCCCTCGTAGAGCAGGAATTCCAGGGTGAAGGGCGCTCCGGTCTCGCCGTTCACCAGCTTGCCGTCGCGGATCACCCAGCCGGCGTCCTGCAGCAGCCTGCCGGCCTCGCGCAGGTTCGCGCGGGTCGCCCGGGAATCGCCATGGACCGGGTTCTCGAACGGCTTCTCGAAGACCTCCGCCGCAACCTCGGCCCGCCAGGGCTCCAGCAGGGCCAGTTCCGCCTCGCTTGGCGCGCCCTCGTGGCGCATGTCGGAATTCTCGAACATCGAGCCCATGCGGGTATAGATCCCGTAGAACAGGGTCTCGTTCATCCACTGGAAGTCGAAGGCGAGGTCCAGCGCCGCGCGCACCCGCCGGTCGGCAAGCTGCGGCCGGCGCGTGTTCAGGAACAGCGCCTGCACGCCGGACGGGCTGTCGTCGGGCAGTTCCATGCGCTTGATCCGGCCATCCGCCACCGGCGGGCGGCCGTCGAAGCCGCTCGCCCAGTCGCGGGCGACATTGACCACCCGCCAGTCGAAGGCGCCGGCGAACAGCGCCTCCTGGGCGATGTCGCGGTCGCGGAAATACTCCACCCGCACCCGGTCGAAATTGTGCCGGCCGACATTCGCCGGCAGGTCCTTCGCCCAATAGTCCGGCACCCGCTGGTAGGTGATCGACCGTCCCTGGTCGGCCTCCACGATCCGGTAGGGGCCGCTGCCCAGCGGCGGGTCCATGGTGGTCGCGGCGAAGTCGCGCCCCGTAAACCAGGCTTTCGACATGATCGGCTGGGCGGCCACCGCCAGCGGCAGGTCGCGGCGGCTCTCGGCCGGCTTGAAATGGAACACCACGCGGTGCGGCCCTTCCGCCTCGACCCGGTCCAGGTCGGCGAACAGCAATTGCAGGCTGGGATGCCCCTTGTCGCGGATCGCGTCGAAGGTGAAGACGACATCCTCCGAGGTGATCGGCGTGCCGTCATGCCAGCGTGCCGCCGGGTTCAGGTTGAACGCCGCCCAGGCGCGATCCTGCGGCATCTCGACGGTTTCGGCGATCAGGCCGTACATGGCGTCCGGCTCGTCCTCGGCACGGGCCATCAGGCTGTCGAAATGCAGCGGGGTCAGTTCCGCCAGGTTGCCCTTCAGGATCAGCGGATTCAGGTTGTCGTAGGATTGCAGCGCCCAGGTGCGCATCTCGCCGCCTTTCGGCGCGTCGGGATTGGCATAGTCGAAATGGGCAAAGTCCGGCCCGTATTTCAGTTCCCCGAAGGTCGACAGGCCGTGGCGGGTGACTGTCTCGGCAGCCACCGGCGCGGCAAGGGCGATACAGGCCAGCACCATCAGGGCAAGCGCGCGGCGCGGAAAGGTCGGATCCTGAATCATCAACGGCTACGGGCCTTCGGTGGCGGCGGGACGGTCGGCCGGGCAGTCTGACGCGCGGGGGCGCCAAGGAGCAAGCCGACCGGCGGCGCCGCGCGGTGGCACCGGAATGCCGAAACCGTCCGGTCGGCCTTTTCCGGGACGAACATGGCAGGGTCGGGGCAGGCGAATGACCGAGGGCGACAGGCATGTTGTTCGATGCCCGCCCCGATCAGATGTCCTGCGCGAAGCAGAGCAGGTATCCGTGAGGATCCTCGATGCCGAGTTCGCGCAGGCCATAGGGCTGGTCCTCCGGCCCCCAGCGGACCGTGGGCCTGCCGGCCAGGCGCCTGGCCTCCGCATCGACATCCCCGACGAACAGGTAGATCAGGCCCGACATGGCCGGCCCTGGCCGATCCTCGATCCGGTGGCAGAAGAACCAGATCCTGGCTGTGCCTTTCGGCCCGGTCCGGGCAACCTCCGCCCAGATCGCCCGGCCGCCTTCGTTCCAGCTGCCGCTGTGCGCGAAGCCGAGGCATTCGGTGTAGAAGCCGACAGCTGCCGCCACGTCGGGGACGTAGAGGCTCACCGTCAGTGCGGCGCGATCCATGGCCGGCCTATTCGGCGCCCTTCAATGCCGCCGCCTTCGCCCGGTCGATCCACCAGGCCAGGATGTCCACGCCATAGGCCGGCGATGTCTCCGGGCGGCCGAACCGGTTCCAGTAGGCGATCCGGTCGGCCTGCAGGTTCCAGCCGGGCACGACATACCAGTTCCAGCCCAGCACCCGGTCCAGGGCGCGGGTCGCCGCGACCAGGGTCTCGCGATCCTCGGCGAAGATCACGTTGTCGATCAGCTTGTCGACGGCGGGGTCGGTGATGCCGGCATAGTTGCGGCTGGACGGGTCGTCGGCGGCATCGCTGGAAAAGAAGCTGCGCTGCTCGTTGCCGGGCGATTCCGACTGACCCCATCCGGCATAGATCATGTCGTAGTCGAAGCTGCGCAGCCGGTTGATGTACTGGCTGGAATCCACCGTGCGCAGGTCGACCGCGATGCCCAGCCGCTGCAGGTTGTCGGCATAGGCCGCGGCGATCCGCTCGAAGGCCGGCTGCACCAGCAGGAACTCGATGCGCATCTGCTTGCCGTCCGGCCCCACCAGCTTGCCGCCCTGCACGGTCCAGCCGGCGTCCTGCAGCAGCTTCGTGGCCTGCCGCAGCTGCCGCCGGTCGCGGCCCGAGCCATCGGATTCCGGCGCGGTGTAGGCCGGGCCGAAGACCTCCTCCGGCACCTGGTCGCGCAGCGGCTCCAGGAAGGCCAGCTCGGCCGCGGAGGGCGCGCCGGTGGCGGCCAGCTCGGAATTCTCGAAATAGCTGTCGGTGCGGTGGTACTGACCGAAGAAGTAGTTCTTGTTCATCCACTCGAAATCGAAGGCGCGCGCGATCGCCTCGCGCACCCGGGGGTCCTGGAACTTCTCCCGCCGCAGGTTGAAGATGAAGCCGACCAGGCCGCTGGGGCGCTCGGTCTCCACCGTGTCCAGCACCACGTCGCCGCGCTGGCGCGCCGGGAAATCGTAGTCCTGGGCCCAGACCCGGGCCGTGGTCTCGGTGCGATAGTCGTAGCGGTCGCTCTTGAACGCCTCCAGCGCGACGGTGGAGTCGCGGTACATGTCGTAGACGATCTCGTCGAAATTGTTGCGGCCGACATTCAGCGGCAGCCCGGCGCCCCAATAGTCGGGTACCCGCTCGAAGGCGATCGACCGGTTGGCGTCGACCGTCTTGATGCGATAGGGGCCGGACCCCGGCCAGGGCGCCAGGGTGGTGCGCGAGAAGCGGTCGTCGGCTTCCCACCAGGCCTTCTGGAGCACCGGCAGCTGGCCCATGATCTGCGGCAGCTCGCGGTTCCTGGGGCCGGAGAAATGGAACTTCACCTCGTGCGGCCCCAGCTTCTCCGCCTTGTCGACATTGGCATAGTAGAAGCGCAGCGAGGGATCGCCCTCGCTCTTGATCTTGTCGAAGGTGAAGACGACGTCGTCGGCGGTGACCGGCGTGCCGTCATGCCAGCGGGCCTCCGGCCGGAGGGTGAAGCTCGCCCAGGACAGGTCCTCGGGCACGGTGACGCTCTCGGCGATCAGGCCGTACTCGGCGGAGACATCGTCCAGCGGCGAGGACATCAGGGTCTCGTAGACCAGGCCGAGGCCGGGCGCCGGTTCGCCGCGCGGCAGCAGCGGATGCAGGCTGTCGAAGCCGCCGATGGCATGCAGCCGCAGCCGGCCGCCCTTCGGGGCGGCCTCGTTCACATAGTCCAGATGGGTGAAACCCGGCCCGTATTTCGGCTTGCCGATCAAGGACAGGGCATGGGTGGGCGCGGGATCCGGCTGCTGGGCGGCGGCGTCCTGCCAGGACAGGCCGGCCAGTCCGACGATCGCGCCGAGGGCGAGAGAGAGTGCCCGGGAAAGCGTCTGGCTGCGGGAAAGCGATTGGGAGATCATCTGGCCTCTTCCTGGCTGCAACCGCCCGGGCCGGGCCTGCCGGCGGGGCTGCCTCCTATGTAGGACAGAAGATGGCGGCTGCGAACCCGCCCCCGCCATGGAGTGCGGGACGAAATCCTCACGCCTGCGTCAGACGCCCGCCAGATAGCCGAGGACGGACCGGTGCAGGTCGCGATCGCCGGCGGCGAGCACCCGGCTGGGTCGGTCGACCGGCAGGGGCGCGCCGCTCCAGTCGGTGATCACGCCGCCGGCGCCCTCGACGATCGTGACCAGGGCGGCGAAGTCGTAGGGCTGCACCTCGGTGTCGAAGACGATGTCGATCTGGCCGGACGCCAGCAGGCCGTAGATATAGGCATCGCCGCACAGCCGGAACAGGCGCACATCGCCCAGCAGGCGGTCGCAGGCGGCGCGCTGCGGCGGCGTCAGGAATTCGATGGTCGTGGTGGCCAGGACGGCATCGGCCAGGGCAATGCCGGAGCGACAGCGTACCGTCGCGCCGTTCTGTGCCGTGCCCACGCCGCGAACGCCCACCCAGCGGTCACCGACGATCGGCTGGTCGATCACCCCCAGCGCGAAGCCGGCCTCGTCGGTCAGGGCGATCAGGGTGCAGAACAGCGGCAGGCCGGCGACGAAGGACTTGGTGCCGTCGATCGGGTCGAGGATCCAGAGCTGGCGGGCATCGGGATTGGTGACGCCGAATTCCTCGCCGAACACCCCGTGGTCGGGATAGGCCTCGAGAATCAGCTCCCGCATCGCCTGTTCGGCGGCCCGGTCGGCCACGGTCACCGGCGACTTGTCGTCCTTGCGCTCGACCTGCTGCAGGTTGCGGAACCAGGGCCGCACCGCCTCGCCGGCGGCATCGGCCAGGCGACTGGCGAAACCCGCCAGGTCGCCCAGCGCGGCGGCGCCCAGGATCTGGCTGGCGGTATCGTCCCCCTGGTCCGTCATATGGGGTCCGTCATGCGGCTTCCGGACTGGCGCCGGGTCCCGGACTACCGGCCGGGCCCGGCTGCACGCTCAGTGCTTTGCCGGCTCTGCCGCCGAATCGCGCTCCACCGGCGGGGTGACCTCGTCCGACATCCCGCCTCCCTTGGCGGGCGTCTCGGCGGCGGGCGTCTCGGCAGCCGGCGCATCCGTGGCCGGCGCCTCGGCGGGGACCTCGGGCAGCGGTACGGGGCTCTCCGACAGACTGCGCAGATAGGCGACCAGATCGGCGCGCTTCTGCGGGTTCTTCACGCCGGCAAAGGCCATCTTGGTGCCGGGCACATAGGCCTTCGGGTTGGCCAGGAACTCGTCCAGCGCCTCGAACGACCAGGTGGCGCCCATGGCCGCCATCGATTCGGAATAGGTGAAGTCGTCGCGATGCGCGGTCGGGCCGCCGACGACATTCCAGAGATTCGGGCCGACCTTGTTCGGGCCGCCCTGTTCGAAGCTGTGGCAGGCGGCGCATTTCTTCGCCTCCTTCATGCCATCCTCGACATCGGCGGTGGCGAGGCGTACCGGAATCGGCGCGACCTCGGCCTCCGCCGGGGCAGCCGCGGTGGCATGCCCGGCCTCTGCGTCGGGCACGTCGACCTTGTAGACCGGCTCGTAGAGTTGCTTCGGGCTGACCAGGATATCCCCGATGGTCCCAATGCCGACAATGATCAGCAGCACGAACAGAACCGCACCGGCGATCTTGTTGAATTCGAACGTATCCATGGCGGTTTCTCTACATCGAATTGCCGCTCTCCGCAAAGCGGACGCGCAAGGGAACGGAGGCCCGGTCAAGTGGGCGCGGGGAATGCTCTCGGACTGGCGATCGGAAACCCGAACTGCGTACCGCAAGAGGAGTAGCCTGTGCACCGGCCCCGGTCATGTGACCAATTGACGCAAGAGGCAAGCTGACCATGTCCCAGCCCGTCCTGATCGTGATTCCCGCCCGGCTGGCGGCCACGCGCCTGCCGGACAAGCCGCTCGCCATGCTGGGCGATGCGCCGATGATCGTGCAGGTCTGGCGCCGCGCCGTGGAGGCCGGCCTGGGCCGGGTGGTGGTCGCGGCCGGCGATGCCGCCATCGCCGATGCCGTCGCGGCGGCCGGCGGCGAGGCGGTGCTGACCGACCCGGGCCTGCCCAGCGGCACGGACCGGGTCCACGCGGCGGTGCGGCAACTGGACCCGGACCGCCGCTACGGCATCGTTGTGAACCTGCAGGGCGACCTGCCGGCGCTGCCGCCGGCAACCGTCGCCGCGGTGCTGGAGCCGCTGCAGGTGCTGGATACCGACATCGCCACCCTGGCGGTCGCCACCCTCGACGAACGGGAGCGTGCCGACCCCAACGTGGTGAAGGCGATTCCGGCCCTGCCGGCCGGGCCCGGCGGTGCCGGCGGCCGGTTGGGGCGGGCGCTCTATTTCACCCGCGCCACGGCGCCCTGGGGGGAGGGGCCGGTCTGGCACCATGTCGGGATCTATGCCTATCGACGGAGCGCGCTGGAGCGCTTCGTCCGGCTGCCGCCATCGCCGCTGGAGCGGCGCGAAAAGCTGGAGCAGCTGCGCGCGCTGGAGCACGGCCTGTCGATCGGGATCGCCTGCATTGACGCTGTTCCGGCCGGGGTCGATACTCCCGAGGATCTCGCCCGCATGCGGGCGCTGTTCTCCCCCCATTCCTGAGTGCCGCGCTCACTGCCCGGTTTCCGGCAGCCCGGCGCCCATGTCCAGTCCCTTGCCCTTATGAGCCTAGCCGCGTGACCACGATGACCGATCCAGCCTCCCAGAGCCCCGGGCACGCGCCCGGCACACCGGAAACGCGCATCGCCTTCCAGGGCCAGCCCGGTGCCTATTCCCATCTGGCCTGCCAGGAGAAGTTTCCGGAACGCGACGCCTTCCCCTGCCCGACCTTCGAGGATGCCTTCGCGGCGGTGAAGGAGGGCCGGGCGAATCTGGGCATGATCCCGATCGAGAACTCGCTGGCCGGCCGGGTCGCCGACATCCACCATCTGCTGCCCGATTCCGGCCTCTATGTGGTGGGCGAGCATTTCCACCGGGTGCGCCACCAGCTGCTGGCCCCGCCCGGCGCCACCCTGGACAGCGTGAAACGCGCGCTGAGCCACGAGCAGGCGCTGAGCCAATGCCGCCTCGTGCTGCGCGACCTGGGGATCGAGGCGGTGCGGCGGGCCGACACGGCCGGTGCCGCGCGCGAGGTGGCGGAGCGCGGCGATCCGGCCGAGGCCGCCGTCGCATCGACCCTGGCGGGCGAGATCTATGGGCTGCAGGTGCTGCGCAGCCATATCGAGGACCGGCTGGGCAACACCACCCGGTTCATCGTGATGGCGCGCAACCGGGCGGATCCCGACCCGCGCAGCGACACCGCCGCCCTGACCTCGATCATCTTCCAGGTGCGCAGCGTGCCGGCGGCGCTCTACAAGGCGCTGGGCGGCTTCGCCACCAACGGTGTCAATGTGGTGAAGCTGGAAAGCTACATGACCGACAGCTTCTTCACCGTCGCGCAGTTCTATGCCGAGATCGAGGGCCATGTCGCCGATCCGGCCGTGGAACGCGCCTTCGACGAACTGAAATACTTCTCCACCGTGTTCCGGGTGCTCGGCTGCTATCCTGTGTCGGACTATCGCGCCGGGCGGTGACCGTCGAGCGGTGACCGGGGGCCTGGCAACAGGGGAAGGCGCCGCCGATGATCGATCATGTATCCGTGGGGGTGACCGCGCTGGCCGTGGCGGAGCGGCTCTACGAGGCCGCCCTGGCGCCGCTCGGCTACGAGAAGCTGGTGGTGCGGCCGGGCAGCATCGGCTTCGGCAAGCGCTATCCGGAATTCTGGCTTCATGCCCGGCCCGCGATGCCGGATGTGCCGGCGGGCATGGGCGACCATGTGGCCCTGCGCGCCGCCAGCCGCGATGCGGTGGACCTGTTCCACCGCGCGGCCCTGGCCGGCGGCGCCAGCGACGACGGCCGGCCCGGGCTGCGGGCCTATAGCCGCGCGCAGGTCTATTCGGCCTTCATCCGTGACCCGGACGGCAACCGTATCGAGGCGATGACGATCGTCGGCGAGGTCAAGGTCGGCGACGCGATCGCGGCGGCGGGGACGGGAGCGGGGACGGGAGCGGACGGCGCCTGAGGCCGGTCAGATCCGTGCCGAGCCGTCCAGCCAGCGCAATGCCAGCTGGTGGGCCAGGCTGAGCGGCGGCGGCATCCGCGGCGAGGCCTGCATGTCCAGGCTGGCGGCGGTCATCGCGGCGACTTCGTCGCGGCTGAACCAGCGGGCCTCGTCCAGTTCGTCCTGGTCGACCCGGATCTCCTCGCTGAGCCCCTCGCCGATGCAGCCGATCATCAGGGAGGACGGGTAGGGCCAGGGCTGCGACGCGACATAGCGCACCGCGCCGACCCGGACAGCGGCCTCTTCCATGATCTCCCTGCGGACCGCGTCCTCCATCGATTCGCCCGGCTCGATGAACCCGGCCAGGGCGGAATAGGAGCCTTGCGGGAAGCGTGGCTGGCGGCCGAGCAGGACGCGGTCGTCGCGGATCACCAGCATGATCACGACGGGGTCGGTGCGCGGGAAATGCTGCGCGCGGCAATCGGCATCGCTGCATTCCCGCCGATAGCCGCCATCGGCCACGCCGGTCGAGGCGCCGCAGACCGCACAGAAGCGATGCCGCCGGTGCCAGTCGATCATCGACCTGGCCTGCGCCAGGATCCCGGATTCGGCCACCGGCAGGCTGGCGGCGATGCTGCGCACATCGATGAACTTGCCCTGCCAGTCCGGGCCCGGCCGGTCCAGGCCGGCCGCATCGATCGCGAAATGGGCCAGGCCCTCGGCCTCGCCCAGGAAGATGCAGGGGGCCGGCGCGCCCTGCGGCGGGACCAGCAGGTCGAGGATCTGGGCATTGCCGAGCCAGGCGATGCGCGCGCCGTCGGGGCCGCGCGGATCGACGAACGCCTTCAGGTCGCCGCTGAGCAGCAGGAAGCGGCTGTCAGGGTCGCGCAGCCGTTCGGTGCGCCAGTCGTCCTTGCCCCGATGGGCGGACTGGCGGTCGAGCGGATTGGCGGTGAAGCAGATGGGCGGGTGCATGGGGCCGCGAAGATGGCACAGGCCTGTCTGCCCGACAAGCAGTCCGTGTGCCGTGTGGCGCGGTGCCGCCGGCCTCCGGAAAAGAGAACGGCGCCGGCCGTTTCCGGGCCGGCGCCGCAAGGTCCAGGCAGGAAGCGAGGACCGCGCCCCGGGGCGGCCGGGGGTGGCCGGTCACGCCCGCCAGAACGGCTTTCCCGCTTCGATCTCGGCATCGGCGCGGGAGAGGCCGATATCGCTCAGGTCCAGGTCGGTCATATGCGCCAGCTCGATGCGCTCGCGGCTGCGGTTGCGCCAGGTGCGCAGCTGCCGGCCAAGCTCGGCCAGGCTGCCGCCAAGGCCGCCCCGGCGGCCGCTGGCATGATCGGCCGAAACATGAGATGAATTCAGTCCGTTGAATGTGGTCGTGTTCATTTCGCCCTCCAAAATCACCGTCTCATGGCGTAAATGGGGCGAATGGTGCAGCGCGACAAAGGACAAGTTTTCACCTTTGACATGAACCGAAGTCATTTAAAATGACCGTCATGCATGACCCCTGGCCGAGGCCTTCATGAGCGTCCGCCTGCCTTCCCTGACCGGATTGCGCGCCTTCGAGGCGGCGGCCCGGCATCTCAGCTTCACCCGTGCCGCGGAAGAGCTGAACGTCACCCAGACCGCGATCAGCCATCAGATCCGGCGGCTGGAGGACCAGCTCGGCCTGAAGCTGTTCGTCCGGCGCCATCGCGCCCTGACCCTGACCCCGGCGGGCGCGGCCTACCTGCCGGCGGTCAGCGGTGCGTTCGACGACCTGCGCCGCGCCACCGCGCGGGTGACCGCGGCCCGCGACGAAGGCGTGCTGACGGTCTCCACCCTCACCACCCTGGCGGCAAAATGGCTGGTGCCGCGCCTGATGGAGTTCCAGACCCGGCATCCCGATATCGAGGTGCGGCTGACGACCTCGCCGCAGCTGGTGGACCTGCGCCGGGACGATGTCGACGTGGCGATCCGCTACGGCCACGGCAACTGGCCGGGCCTGAAGGCCGACTTCCTGATGAACGACGAACTGTTCCCGGTCTGCGCGCCGACCTATGCGGCCGCCGCGGGGGCGCTGGACAGCCCCGCCGACCTGGCCGGCCATACCCTGCTGCATGTCAGCCCGAATCCCGAATCCTGGCGGCAATGGCTGACCGCGGCCGGCTATCCCGACCTGGAAGGGCGGCGCAACATCACCTTCGACCTGCAGCTGACCGCCCTCGAGGCGGCGATGGACGGCATGGGTGTGGCGATCGGGCGCAGCCGCACCGTGGAGCGCGACCTGCAGGCCGGCCGCCTGGTGCGCCCCTTCGCGCTGACCTCCCCCGCGGCCGCGGGCTTCTATGTCGTGGTGCCCGAGGAGGAAGCCGCCACCCCGAAGATCGTGCGGTTCCGCGACTGGGTGACCGAGGTCGCCAGGCGCAGCCCGACATTGGAGCCCTGACCCGGTCGCGCCCCCGGCCTGGGCGGGACTCGAACCGGGCTGCGGCATTCTGGCTCGGCGGACCGCGATCGGGCCATTGCATCAGGGGGCCTGTCATCTGATATAGTCCGGTCAGGAAGGCTGGCGGCGGACGGGCTCCTCGCCAACCCGGTCAGGTCCGGAAGGAAGCAGCCGTAACGAGTTTCGGCCCGGGTCGCCCGCCAGTCTTCCGCCCGGCGCGATCGCCCGGCAACGGTTCGCCGGACGAGGTTCCGCCGAACGATCCCCGCCGAATGACGCTCTGGCCGAATGACGCTCCGGCCGAATGACGTTCCGGGGCGGCGCACAGGGTCCTCCCGCATCGGCCGGCCAGGTCCGGCAGGGCTCGAATCGGTACGGGCCCGCAATGGAATGGGTGGATGAGCGGTCCGGATCCCTATCGAGTGCTTGCCCGGAAGTACCGCCCGACCACGTTCGAGGCGCTGATCGGCCAGGAAGCGCTTGTCCGCACCCTGACCAACGCGATCGCTGCCGGCCGCATTGCCCAGGCCTTCATCCTCACCGGCGTGCGCGGCGTCGGAAAGACCACCACCGCCCGGCTGATCGCGCGCGGCCTGAACTGCACCGGCCCCGACGGCCAGGGGAAGGAGACCCCTGCCCCCTGTGGCGCCTGCGACAACTGCATCGCCATTGCCGGCGACCGCCATCCCGACGTGCTGGAGATGGACGCCGCCAGCCGGACCGGCATCGGCGATATCCGCGAGATCATCGAGGCCGTGCGCTACGGCCCGGTGCTGGGCCGCTACAAGATCTACATCATCGACGAAGTGCATATGCTGTCCACCGCGGCCTTCAACGGGCTGCTCAAGACCCTGGAAGAGCCGCCGCCCTTCGTTAAGTTCATCTTCGCGACGACGGAGATCCGGCGGGTGCCGGTGACGGTGCTGTCGCGCTGCCAGCGCTTCGACCTGCCGCGGGTCGCCCTGGCCACCCTGTCCGCCCATCTGATCGACATCGCCGCGCGCGAGGAGGCCGAGGTGGATCCCGCCGCGATCCAGCTGATCGCGCGGGCGGCCGAGGGCAGCGTGCGGGACGCCCTGAGCCTGCTGGACCAGGCGATCGCCCATGGCGCCGGCAAGGTGGGCGCCGATGCCGTGCGCGACATGCTGGGCCTGGCCGATCGCGGCGAGATCTTTGCCCTGTTCGATCACCTGATGCATGGCCGGATCGGCGAGGCGCTGGATATCGGGGCGCGGCTGTACGACCGCGGCGCCGACCCGGCCGTCATCGCCCAGGACCTGCTGGACGTGACCCATTGGGTGACCAGGGTGAAGGTGACCCCGGCCGTCGCCGACGATCCCGGCCTGCCGGAGGAAGAGCGAAGGCGCGGCCGGGCGCTGGCCGAGAGCCTGCCGATGACCGGCCTGTCGCGGGCCTGGCAGATGCTGATGAAGGGGCTGACGGAGGTGCGCATGGCGCCGCAGCCGATGCAGGCGCTGGAGATGTCGCTGATCCGCATGGCCTATGCCGCCGACCTGCCGCCGCCGGAAGAGGTGCTGCGCGGCCTGCGCGGCGAGGGCGCCCCCGTTGGCGCCGCCAGGGCCGCCGCGCCGGCCGCCGCCGCGCCGGCCGCACCGTCCGGGCAGGCGCGGGCAGCGCCGGCTGCGCCTGCGGATGCGCCGCCGGCGGACAGCCCGCTGCCGGGGCCCGAAGCCGCGCGGCCGCCGGCCCGGCCGGGCCCGTCCGCAGCCGGGCCGCCGCCCGACCTGCCGTCCGACCTGCCGCCGTGGGAGGCCTATCCCCAGGCTGGGGAGGCGGATGCGCCGGCCTGGGATGCCGGGCCGGAGGACGAGGCGGAAGTGCTGGAGCCGCTGCCCGCCAGTTTCGATGCGCTGGTCGCGATGTTCGAGGCGCATCGCCAGATGCGCCTGGCCGCCGCGCTGCATCACCATGCCCACCTGGTGAGCTATGCGCCCGGCCGCCTGGAACTGCGGCTGGAGCCGGAGGCGCCGACCGACCTGGCAGGCCGCATGACCCAGCACCTGCGGGCCTGGACCGGACAGCAATGGCTGGTGACCCTGTCATCGGCCGAGGGCGCGCCGACCCTGGCCGTGCGGGACGCTGCGGCCGCGGCCGCCCGCAAGGCGGAAGCCGCCGGCCATCCCCTGGTCCAGGCCGTCCTGGAAGGCTTCCCCGGCGCCGAGCTGGTCGATGTGCGGCAGCTTCCGCCGCTGACCGGCGGTGCGGAACTGGGCGGCATGGACCCGGACGGCCAGGAGGCCGGCTGGGCCGATCCCGACGGCGGCGATCCCGACGGCGATAGCCCTGACGGCGGCAGCGACGAATCATCCCAGCACGGCGGGCCGGGTCCCGCGCGTGCCGAACACGAGGGTCACGACGATGAAGAACCTGGCAGGCATGATGAAGCAGGCGCAGGCCATGCAGGAAAAAATGCAGGAGATGCAGGCCGCGCTTGAGGTCCACGAGGTCTCGGGCAGCGCCGGCGGCGGCATGGTCGACGTCACCCTGAACGGCAAGGGCGAGATGCGCCGGATCAAGATCGACCCGAGCCTGATCGACCCGGCCGAGCCGGACATGCTGGAAGACCTGATCGTGGCGGCGCATAACGACGCCAAGGCGAAGGTCGAGGCCCATATGCAGGACGAGATGGCCAAGGTGACCGGCGGGCTGAAGCTGCCGCCGGGCATGAAGCTGCCGTTCTGAGCGGCCGCCCGGGCATCGCAGCAGGCAGGGCCGCGGCATGGCAGGCAGCGAGATCGAGCATCTGATCGCCCTGCTGGGGCGGTTGCCCGGTCTTGGACCGCGCTCCGCCCGGCGTGCCGCGCTGGTGCTGGTGAAGCGCCGCGAGGCGCTGATGCAGCCGCTGGCCGCGGCGCTGGCCGATGCCGCGGCCAAGGTCCGCGCCTGCGGCATCTGCGGCAATCTGGACAGCATCGACCCCTGCGCGATCTGCGCCGATCCGCGGCGCAGCGCGACGACCCTCTGCGTGGTGGCCGATGTCGGCGATCTCTGGGCGCTGGAGCGCTCCGGCGCGCATCGCGGCCGCTACCACGTGCTGGGCGGCACCCTGTCGGCACTGGACGGGATCGGCCCGGAGGACCTGAACGTCGCGTCCCTGCTGGCGCGGGTGCGCGGCAGCCAGGGCGAGACTGTCGAGGAAGTGATCGTCGCCACCAATGCCAATGTGGAAGGCCAGACCACGGCGCACTACGTTGCCGACATGCTGGAACCGGAAGGCGTGCGGATCACCCAGCTGGCGCACGGCGTCCCGGTCGGCGGCGAACTGGACTATCTGGACGACGGCACCCTTCTGGCAGCCCTGCAGTCGCGGCAGCAAGTGCAGTAGCCGGCGCGCGCCGGCTGGCCGGCGCACCTTGACGCGGTCGGTGCGGCGGACCCATATCCCGTGTCGATTAGAACGATTTCAGAATGTGAGGCGACGACATAGCCATGGCCATCCGGTCGATCCTGACGGCACCAGACCCGCGCCTGAAGACCGTCTGTGAGCCCGTCGCGCAGGTCGATGACGAGCTGCGGCGGCTGATGGACGACATGCTGGAGACGATGTACGACGCCCCGGGCATCGGCCTGGCGGCGATCCAGGTCGGCGTGCCGAAGCGCCTGCTGGTGCTGGACGTCGGGCGCGAGGACGGCCCGCGGCAGCCGCGCTTTTTCGTGAACCCCGAGATCGTCTGGGTCTCCGACGACGATGTCGCCTCGGAGGAGGGCTGCCTCTCCGTGCCGGAGCATTATGCCGAAGTGGAGCGCCCGGCCGAGGTCAGGGTGCGCTACCTGGACTATGACGGCGCGTCGCAGGAACTGCATGCCGACGGCCTCCTGGCGGTCTGCCTGCAGCACGAGATCGACCATCTGGACGGCATCCTGTTCATCGACAAGCTGACCGCCCTGAAGCGCAACCTGATCCTGCGCAAGCTGCTGAAGGCCAGGAAGCAGAAGATCAGCGCCTGACTGCCCCGATGCGGCCGGCACCCTGCCCGCTGGACATGGGGTGCGGGCGCCGGGATTGGACCTGCGCGACGACACCGTTTAAGCCAGGGCCGGACAGCGCAATCCCGCGGGCGATCCCCGCGGAACCCCCGGAGGGACGATGACCGACCGGCTCAGGCTGGCGTTCATGGGGACGCCGGATTTCGGCCTGCCTGCCCTGCAGGCCCTGATCGAGGCGGGCCACGAGGTCGTGGCGGTCTATGCGCAGCCGCCCCGCAAGGCGGGACGGGGCCATCGCCAGCAGCGCGCGCCCACCCATGAATTTGCCGAGGCCCGCGGCATCCCGGTCTTCACGCCGCCCCGCCTGCGCGATCCGGCGGCCCAGCAGGCCTTTGCCGCGCTCGATCTCGATGTCGCCGTGGTGGCGGCCTATGGGCTGATCCTGCCGAAGCCGGTCCTGCAGGCGCCGCGTCTGGGCTGCCTGAACATCCATGCCTCGCTGCTGCCGCGCTGGCGGGGCGCAGCCCCGATCCAGCGGGCGATCCTGGCCGGCGATCGCGAAAGCGGGGCGACCATCATGCTGATGGACGAGGGGCTGGACACCGGGCCGGTCCTGGCGGAAGTGCGCCTGCCGATCGCCGCGGGCAGCGATGCGCGCGGGCTGCACGATGCCATTGCCCTGGCCGGCGCGCGCCTGATCGTGCCGGTCCTGGCGGACTATGCCGCCGCCCGGATCCGGCCGCAGCCGCAGCCGGCGGAGGGTGTCACCTATGCCGCGAAGGTGGAGAAGGCGGAGGGCGCGATCGACTGGACCTGCGCGGCCGAAAGCGTCAGCCGGCAGGTCCGCGCCCTGGGGCCCTCGCCGGGCGTCTGGTGCCATGCCGCCGACCCCCGGGATCCCGCCGGCGCCCCGGTGCGGATCAAGGTGCTGAAGGCGAGCCCCGTCGAGCGGCCCGCCGGCGGGGCGCCGACGGTTCCGGGCACCGTGCTGGATGCCGGGCCGGCCGTGGCCTGCGGCAGCGGTGCGCTGCGGCTGGAGCTTCTGCAGCGGCCGGGTGGCGCGCCGCAGGCTGCCGAGCTGTTCCTGCGCGGCTTTCCGCTGCCGGTCGGCAGCCGCCTCGGCAACGGCTGACGGCGGGCGGCGGCCCAGGCGCGGTCATGCCCCGGTACCGGCTTCTCCTGGAATATGACGGCGGCGGCTATGTCGGCTGGCAGCGGCAGGACAATGGCCCGTCGGTGCAGGCCGCGCTGGAGCGGGCGGTCCGGGCGCTGAGCGGCGAGGAGGTCACCGTCACGGCCGCCGGGCGCACCGATGCCGGCGTCCATGCCAGCGGCCAGGTGGCGCATCTGGACCTGGCCCGCCGCTATCCCGCAGATACCCTGCGCGATGCGCTGAACCATCACCTGCGGCCCGACCCGGTCGCCGTCCTGCAGGCGGCGGAAGCGCCGGCCGGTTTCCATGCGCGCTTCGATGCGGTCGGCCGGCACTACCGCTACGAGATCCTGAACCGGCGCGCGCCGGCGGTGCTGGACCGGAACCGGGTCTGGCATGTGGCCCGGCCGCTGGATGCCGGTCCCATGTCGGTGGCCGCGGCCCTGCTGACCGGCCGCCACGATTTCACGAGCTTCCGGTCGGCGCAGTGCCAGGCGGCGTCGCCGGTGAAGACCCTGGACCGGCTGCAGGTCCGGCGCATCGGGGACCGGCTGGTGATCGAGGCCTCGGCGCGGTCGTTCCTGCACAACCAGGTGCGGATCCTGGTCGGGTCACTGGCACAGGTCGGGCTCGGGCGCTGGCCGCCCGCGCGCATCGCCGCGGCGCTGGCCGCACGCGATCGTGCCGCGGGCGGGCCGACCGCGCCGCCGCAGGGCCTGTGCCTGATGGCTGTGGATTATCCGGCCGTGGACGGCGCGGCCGCGGATGGTTCGCCCGCGGATGGTTCGCCCGGGGCGTGTTCGAACGGGGCGTGTTCGAACGGGGTGGCCGGGCAGGGCGCGGAAGCGGCGCCTGCCGGGCTCAGGTTCCGGCAGGACTGAGCTGGTCTTCCCGCACCACCCGTTCGTGAAGCTCCTGCGGGCTCTTGATGCGGTACTGGAAGCCGGCGGAATCGGCCGGCAGGCAACGCATGATCCGATAGGCGCCCTGGGCCGGGCGCTGCCGCAAGTCGGGTGCATAGTAGACGCTCTGGTCTACCCGGAATTTCTGATCAGTCATGTGTGGTAGATGGCGCCCGGCAGGGCAAAAGGCAATATCGCCCTGCCGGCAGGCTCAGCCGCGGCCGATGAAGGGCATTTTCGTCGCCATTATCGTGACGAACTGCACGTTGGTGTCCAGCGGCAGGTTGGCCATCGACAGGATGGTCTCGCCCACATGGCGCACATCGAAGACCGGCTCGATGGCCACCGACCCGTCCGCCTGGGGCACGCCCTGGGTCATGCGGTCGGTCATCGGCGTGCCGGCATTGCCGATATCGATCTGCCCGCAGGCGATGTCATGGGGGCGGCCGTCGAGGGACAGCGCCCGGGTCAGGCCGGTGATGGCATGTTTCGTTGCGGTGTAGGGCGAGGACCAGGGGCGTGGCACATGCGCGGAGATCGAGCCATTGTTGACGATGCGGCCGCCCTTCGGCTGCTGGCGCTTCATCGCCCCGAAGGCGGCGCGGGCACAATAGAAGGCGCCGTTCAGGTTGACCTCCACCACGGCCTGCCACTCCGCCACCGGCAGCTCGTCGATCTCCACCGGCCGGGCGCCGGCGCCGGCATTGTTGAACAGGAAATCCAGGCGGCCGCAGCGCTCGGTCACCGCGCGGAACAGCGCCTCCACCGCATCGGGGTCGGTCACGTCGGTCGGCAGGCAGATCATCTGCGGTCCGCCGGCCGCGGCGAGGGCGGCCGTCTCCGCGAGCGCCTCGGGCCGCCGCCCCGCCAAGGCCACGGTCCAGCCGGCGCCCTGCAGCGCCACGGCCGCGGCCCGGCCGATGCCGCTGCCCGCCCCGGTGATCAGCGCGATCCGGTCTCTTGCCTCTGCCATCGTCGTTCCTCCCTGATGGGGTGATCCCCGGATTGGGTCCTGCAATGTCGCGATGCGCCGGACGGGTCAGCCGCCCAGCAGAAGGTCCTGCCCGCCGGCGAAGACGATCCGGAACACCAGCTGGTCCAGCAGCGCCAGGGCAAGGCAGAGGCTGATCCCGGCACCGGTCGCGGCCCTGGCGATGATGCTGACATAGAGCACGATCAGCAGCTGCAGCAGCCAGTAGATCAGCGCCGCGAGCCCCGTGGTGAGCCCGCCCAGGACGAGCAGCAGGAAGATCGGCACCACCACCAGGGTGAGCAGCAGCTGTGCCCAGTTATAGGCGATCATGAAGCCGGCGAAACTCTGGCCCCGCCCGGCCTGGTGCAGCAGCAGCGCGGTGGCCGTGGCATAGATCAGCCAGGCGGCGAGGATCAGCACGACCTCGACGGCGGCCAGCGCCAGGCCGTCCTGTTCGCCGGGCTCGGCGATCGCCAGGACCAGCAGGACCTGGATCGGGATCACGAAGATCCAGACCCCGAAGGAGCGGTAGAACCCGTCCGCGGTGACGTCGAACCGCTGCATCGCCTGCAGCTCGCCATGGGCCAGCCGCCAGGCGCCGTAGAGCCCCTGGCGCACTTCCATCCAGCCCGGCATGGCGCGCGCCCGGCCGGTCAGGTCGCGCCGGGCGGCATGGCGTCCGGCCCGCCATCGCCGGCGAAGAAGCGCTGCAGGATGCCGGCATAGATCTCCGTCAGATCCCCCAGCGCGGCCACCGGCACCTGCTCGTCGACCTTGTGCATGGTCTGGCCGACCAGGCCGAACTCCGCCACCGGGCAATAGCGGCTGATGAACCTGGCATCCGACGTGCCGCCGGTGGTGGACAGTTCGGGCTGGCGGCCGGTGGCCGCCGCGACCGCATCGGCGATCATCCGGGTGAAACCGCCCGGCGCGGTCAGGAACGGCTCGGCGCCGCAGGTGACGGCAAGGTCATAGGCGCCGCCGGTGGCATCCAGCCGGGCGCGCAGCCAGGCTTCCAGGCTTGCCGGCGTCCATTCAGTGTTGAAACGGATGTTGAAGCGCGCCGTGCCGGACGCCGGGATCACGTTGGTCGCCGGGTTGCCGGTGTCGATGCTCGTGATCTCCAGGTTCGACTTCTGGAAATGCGCGGTGCCTGCATCCAGCTCCGGATCCCCGATCGCCAGCGCCATGCGGCAGAGCCGCGGCAGCGGGTTGTCCGCCAGATGGGGATAGCCGACATGGCCCTGCACGCCTGTGACCGTCAGCACGCCGTTCATCGAGCCCCGGCGGCCGATCTTGACCATGTCCCCCAGCACCGCCGGGTTGGTCGGCTCGCCCACCAGGCAGGCATCGGGCACCAGCCCGTCCTCCGCCAGGGCCTGCAGCATCCGCACGGTGCCGTTGATCGCCGGGCCTTCCTCGTCGCCGGTGATCAGCAGGCTGATCCGGCCCTGTCGCGGCCCGCCGCGCCGCTCCAGATGCCGGGCAACCGCCGTCACGAAGCAGGCGATGGCGCTTTTCATGTCGACCGCGCCGCGACCGTGCAGGATGCCGTCCTCGACCACGGCGCCGAAGGGGTCGCGGCGCCAGGCCGCGCGATCCCCCACCGGCACGACATCGGTGTGGCCGGCAAAGCAGAAATGCGGGCCGGCATCGCCCAGGATCGCGAACAGGTTGTCGACGTCCGGCGTGCCCTCGGCGCTGAAGCGCATGCGGCGGCAGGCGAAGCCGAGCCCGGCCAGCGCCTGCTGCAGGACGTCCAGCGCCCCGGCATCGTCCGGCGTGACGCTGGGGCAGCGGATCAGCGCCTGCGCCAGCGGCAGGGGGTCGTCCAGGACGGCAGGCATCGCGCTCACCGCCGGTTCCGTCAGGTCCGCAGCAGTTCGTTGATCGAGGTCTTCGCCCGTGTCCGGGCGTCGACCCGCTTCACGATCACGGCGCAGTACAGGCTCGGGCCCTCGTTGCCGCCGGGCAGCGGCTTGCCGGGCATGGTGCCGGGCACGACCACGGAATAGGCCGGCACGCGGCCGACGAAGATCTCGCCGCTGTCGCGGTCGACGATCTTGGTCGAGGCACCGATGAACACGCCCATGGACAGCACCGAGCCCTCTTCCACGATCACCCCCTCGGCGACTTCGGAGCGGGCGCCGACAAAGCAGTTGTCCTCGATGATCACCGGCTCGGCCTGCAGCGGCTCCAGCACGCCGCCGATCCCGGCGCCGCCGGAGATATGGCAGTTCTCGCCGATCTGGGCGCAGGAGCCGACGGTGGCCCAGGTGTCGATCATGCTGTTGGCGCCGACATGTGCCCCCAGGTTCACGAAGCAGGGCATCAGCACCACGCCGGGGGCGATATGGGCCGACCGGCGCACGACGCAGTTCGGCACCGCGCGGAACCCGGCCTCGCGGAAGCGGGCCTCGTCCCAGCCGGCAAATTTCGACGGGACCTTGTCGAACCAGGGCGTGCCGGCCCCGGCCAGGGCGCCGGGCCCGCCGGGAATCGGCGCCATGTCGTTCAGGCGGAAGGACAGCAGCACCGCCTTCTTGAGCCATTGATGGACGACCCACTGGCCGTCGCGCTTCTCCGCGACACGCGCCTCGCCGGAATCCAGCGCCTGAAGGGCCGCGTCGACGGCCTCGCGGACCGTGCCGGTGGTGCCGGTGCCGATCCCGGCACGCTCTTCCCACGCGGCGTCGATGGTCGTACGCAGGCCATCCCAGTCCATGGCTCGATTCTCCTCATTGCCCCGATCGATGGAAGTGCCGCCCCCAAGCGACGTGCGGCTGGCGGCCGGCGGGACGATAGCGGCGCGCCGGCTGCTGTCAAACCGCCCGGGCCGGGCGGGCGGAAGCTCAGCGCGCCGCCTCCGGCAGCAGGTCGCCGACCCGGTGCAGCCAGTCGGGCAGGTCGTGCACCAGATGGTCGACATAATCCGGGGTTTCCGCCGGCGGCGCGTCCGGCGGGCGCACCCAGACGGTGATCATGCCCATGGCCGCGGCCGGCTCCAGGTTGCGGACGATATCCTCCACCATCACCGCCCGGTCCGGGGCGATGCCGTGGCGCTCCACAACGGTGCGATAGGGCTGCGCATCGGGCTTCGGCAGGAAGTCGGAGGCGACGATGTCGAAGATCGCTTCGAAATGGCGGTCGATGCCCATATGGGCGGTGATCCGTTCCGCATGGCGCACCGAGCCGTTGGTGAAGATGATCTTGCGCCCGGGCAGCCGCTCCAGCGCGGCATCCAGGACATGGGATTCCGGCAGGGCGGACAGGTCGATGTCGTGCACGAAATCCAGGAAGGCCTGCGGATCCATGCCGTGATGCGTCATCAGCCCGCGCATCGTGGTGCCATGGGCCCGGAAATACTGCTTCTGCAGCGCGCGGGCCTGTTCCGCGTCGATCCCGAGGAAACTCTGGATGAAGCTGCCCATGCGGCGGTCGATCTGCGCGAACAGGTTGCACTGCGCCGGGTAGAGCGTGTTGTCGAGATCGAAGATCCAGACCGCCGCCTCGGCCGCCCGCCGCAACCCCGCCTCGTCAGTTTCCGTCATGCACCCGGCCCGCCCTTCATTCCTGACATCCCGCCGGGACTCATACATCCTTAACCGGCATGGGACCAAGCTGGCCGGAAGATTCCACCAATGCGGTGCGGCCGCACCCGGTCGCGCGGTTCCGGCGGTGCCGCCAGTCGAGGTCCTGGCCTCGCGGCAGGCAGGAGAAGGCAGGCATGGTATTCGGCAGATCGGGCTTCTTTCGCCAGGGCGCCGCGGCGCGCGGGGCAGCCGGTGCGCGCGAACCCGCGGCGAAGGCGCCGGAGGCGAATGTCAGCGACATCGTGCAGGGCTATCCCGGCCCGGCCCTGGCGATCGACCGGGCCGGCGATGTGGTCTGCGCCAATGCCGGTGCCCATGACCTGGCGAAGGCGCTGCAGGACGGTCGCCTGTCCGACCTCAAGGCACGGGTCGCGCGGGTCGCCGACCTGCAGGAGGCCGCGCAGGAGCAGGTCGAGCTCGGCAGCCGGCAGGTCCGTGCCCTGTTGCAGCTGACCATCATGCCGCTGGCGCTGACCGACCGCGGGAGTTGCGTGCTCCTGCTGGGGCGGGATGCGACGATGGAGCGGAACCTGACCACGGCGCTGGTCGCGTCGCGCCAGATGTTCAAGGACCTGGTGGAATGCTCCACCGATTTCGCCTGGGAGACCGACGCCGAGGGCCGCTTCGTCTTCGTCTCGCCGCTGGGCGCGCTGGGCTATGCGGCGGAGCAGCTGGAGCAAACCGACAGCGCCGCCCTGTGCAGCAGCGATGGCGCGGCCGCGCTGTTTGCGGTCCGGGAGCCCGTGGAACGGCATGAAGTGGTGCTTGTCGCACGGGATGGCAGCCACCGGATCTGCCAGGTCTCCGCGCGGCCGGTGCGGGACCCGAAGGGGGAGTGGGGCGGCGCCCGCGGGGTGGTTCACGACGTGACGGAGGAGCATCGCCGGACGGCGCAGCTGAAGGCGGCGCATGAGCGGCTGGAAACGCTGTCGCGGACCGACGACCTCACCGGCCTGCTCAACCGGCGGGCGTTCATGGAGGAATTGTCGCGGCGCCTCAAGCATATGCGGCGCCATCGCCGGCCGGGCGCCCTGCTGTTCGTCGACCTGAACAACTTTAAGGCGGTCAACGACGATCGCGGCCATGCGATGGGGGACGAGGCGCTGCGGGCGTTCAGCCGCGCGCTGGTGCAGGCCAGCCGGATCGGCGACCTGGTGGCGCGCCTGGGCGGCGACGAGTTCGCGATCTGGCTGGAGGAATCCGAACAGGAGGGCGCGGACAGCAAGGTGGCCATCCTGCGCCGGATCGGCCAGGAGCTGAACCGCAAGTTCGGTTCGGCCTGGGCCCCCCTGGGCGTTGCATTGGGGATTGCGTTGCACGGCCCGGAAGATGAAGAATCGGTCCAGGATCTACTGGCACGGGCGGATGCGGCTATGTATCGCGACAAGGCAGCCTTCCCGGCCCGGCTCCCGCAGTCGAAGAGCGGCGGAAGCGCTGCATGATCGGCTGGCTGGCCCGGGTCCTGCGCAGGCTGCGGGGGCGGCCGGCGGACCCGGAACGGGTCGAACTGGAGATCCTGCCGCCCGAGGGCGGCGGGCGGGGCGGTCGCGTCGACAGCGACCGGCCCGCCGTTGCGCGTGTCCTGCCCTATGACGAGGCGAAGGCGCTGGCGCGCAGCCCCGACGAAAGCGTCCGCCGCGAACTTGCCCGCAATCCCGCCACCCAGCCGGAACTGCTGGTCTACCTGGCGGCCGACGATTCGCCGCAGGTGCGGCGGGAAATCGCCGCCAATGCCGAAACGCCGATCCATGCGCAGATGCTGCTGGCCGGCGATTCCGACGACGATGTGCGCTGCGAACTGGCGCGCAAGGTGGGGCGGATCCTGCCGAGCCTGGGCGGGATACAGAGCGAGCGGGTCAGCAGCATGGCGCTGAACGTCCTGGAGAAGCTTGCCCAGGACAGCCTGCCGCGGGTCCGCGCGATGGTTGCCGACGAGATCAGGCAGGCCGCGAACGTGCCCGCGGACCTTGTCCGCGAACTCGCCTTCGACCTGGAGGCCATGGTCTCCTGCCCGATCCTGGAATATTCGCCGCTGCTGTCCGACGCCGACCTGCTGGAGATCATCACGACCGGCGCGGTCAGCGACCGCCTGACGGCGATCTCGCGGCGCAGCAACGTCCCGGCGCCGGTTGCGGATGCCGTGGTCGCCACCCTCGACGTGCCGGCCGTCGCCGCGCTGCTGGGCAATCCGTCGGCCCAGATCCGCGAGGAGACCCTGGACACCCTGATCGATTCCGCGCGCGCGATCGAGGACTGGCATCAGCCCCTGGTGATGCGGGCGGAGCTGTCGGTGCGGGCGATCCGCCGGGTCTCGGAGTTCGTCGCCGCCTCGCTGATCGCCACCCTGGCGGAGCGCCATGACCTGGACCCGGCCCTGCAGTCGGAACTGCGGGCAATGGTGCGGAAACGGATCTCCGAGGCCGCGCCCTCGGGCTCGGGGGCCGGCGAGGTGGCGCAGCGCAAGGCGAAGGAACTGTTCGAGAGCGGCGACCTGGACGACGAGATCATCACCGAGGCGCTGGACCATGGCGAGCGCGACTTCGTGATCACCGCCCTGGCGCTGAAGTCCGGCCTGCCGGAGGACACCGTGCGCCGGATCGTCGCCACCCGCACCGCAACGCCGATCACGGCCCTGGCCTGGAAGGCCGGCCTGACCATGCGCACCGCGATGACCCTGCAGCTGCGCCTGTCGCATGTGCCGCCGACCAAGGTGCTGAATGCCGCCATGGGGGTCGACTATCCCCTCCCGCCGGCCGAACTGACCCGCCAGCTGGACCTGTTCGCCGGCTGAGTCCCGCCGCCGCGGCCGTCCCGCCCGTCAGGGTTGGCAGTTCTTGCAAATGCCTTGCAATTGCGCTTACATCGGCGCCGAAACGCATCTTCGTCGATCCTTCGCGCGAGCAAGCATGAACATCATGGTGGATCCCATCGGCCGGACCGGCCGGCAGCCGGGTCGGCCGCGTCGCCGTATGCGTGCCTTCTGGCTGAAGCAGCTGCACCAGTGGCACTGGATGAGCTCCGCTGTCTGCCTCGTCGCCATGCTGCTGTTCACGGTGACCGGGATCACGCTGAACCATGCCGGGGAGATCGAGCGCAAGCCCACCGTCAGCACGGTGGAGGACCGCCTGCCGCAGGGGCTGCTCGCCGGGCTGGGCGACCTGCCGCAGGGCGGCCGCCATCCACTGCCGGCGACCCTGCGGGACTGGCTGTCCGACAGGCTCGGCCTGCGGCTGGGCGAAAGCCCGGCCGACTGGTCGCCCGGCACGGTCTACCTGGCCCTGCCGCGGCCGGGCGGCGATGCCTGGCTGGAGGTCGAGCTGGCCACCGGGGCGCTGCTGTACGAGAGCAGCGACCGCGGCTGGATCGCCTACCTGAACGACCTCCACAAGGGCCGCGACACCGGCGCGGCCTGGCGCTGGTTCATCGACATCTTCGCGGCAGCCTGCCTGGTGTTCTGCCTGACCGGCCTCGTGCTGCTGCACCTGCATGCCGGCAACAGGCCGGCGACCTGGCCGATCGTCGGCCTGGGCCTGGCGATCCCGCTGGGCCTCGCGCTGCTCTTCATTCACTGATCGGGAGATCCCCATGCGCATGACCGGACCCATGGCCGGCGCCACCGCGTTGCTGGCGACGACCCTGCTGCCGGGCGGCGGCGCGGCTGCGGCGGACCTGGCCGTCACCATCGAGATCCCCAGGCTCGACGTGGCCGAATATCACAAGCCCTACCTTGCGGTATGGCTCGAATCGTCAAGCGCTTCGGCCGAATTTCCGCTGGCCGTCTGGTATGACCTCCACATGGAGAACGAGGAGGGCGAGAAATGGCTGAAAGACCTCCGGCAGTGGTGGCGGCATATCGGCCGGGGACTGGATATGCCGGTCGACGGGATCAGCGGGGCGACCCGGCCTCCGGGCAGCCACGACCTGCATTTCGATGACCGCCAGGCGCTGGAGGACCTGCCGCCCGGCGAATACATGCTGGTGGTCGAGGCGGCGCGGGAGGTCGGCGGCCGCGAGATCCTGCGCCTGCCGCTGACCTGGCCGCCGGTCGCGCCTTCGGAAGCCCGGGTCGCGGGCAGCCACGAGATCGGCGCCGTGCGGATGGCCGCCAAGCCCTGATCCGGCCTGCCGGGCCGTCCCGGCCAGCGGGAGGCCCGCTGCCCTGACCACGAAGGAGAATGCGATGTCGATCCGTGCCCTCTGCACCGGCCTGGCCGTGCTGCTGGCCGTCACCCTGCCGATGGCTGCCCAGGCGCATCGCGTCTGGCTGCTGCCCTCCGCCACCGTGCTGTCGGGCAACGATCCCTGGGTCACGGTCGACGCGGCGATCTCCAACGACCTGTTCTTTTTCGAGCATCACGCGCTGCAGCTGGACGGTCTGGTGGCCACCGGGCCCGACGGCGAACCGATCGCCATCGAGAACCCCGCCACGGGACGCTATCGCAGCACGTTCGACCTGCATCTGACGCAGCCGGGCACCTACCGGATCGCGGCCCGGGGCGATTCGTTGTTCGCCAGCTACGAACTGGCAGGCGAGCGACACCGCTGGCGCGGCACCGCGGAGGCGCTCGCCCGGGAGATCCCGGCAGGCGCGGAAAAGCTCCGTGTGTCCCGCTCCCAGCGGCGGGTGGAGACCTTCGTGACCGCCGGCGCCCCGACCGATACGGCCCTGGCTGTCACGGGCCAGGGCCTGGAACTGCGGCCGGTCACGCATCCCAACGACCTGTTCGCCGGCGAGACGGCGGCGTTCGTCTTGCTGCTGGACGGTGTGCCGGCCGCCGGTCTGGAGGTCGAGGTGATCCCGGGCGGCATCCGCTATCGCGACCGGCTGGATGCCATGGCCCTGCGAACGGACGCCGAGGGCCGGGTGCGCATCACCTGGCCGGGCCCGGGGATGTACTGGCTCAGCGCCTCCGTCGAGGACGACCGCGCCGGCCTGCCGCAGGTCGACCGCCGGCGGGCCGGCTATGCGGTCACCCTGGAGGTGCTGCCGCAGTGACGGACAGGACGGCCCGGCCGGTCGCGACAGCCGCCGGGCGGCCGCGGAGGGCGGCCGGCGCATGACCCGGGTCGCCGTGCCGGCGGTGTCCGGGCCGCTGGCGCGGCCGCGGGATACCCGGCGCTGCGTGCTGCGCGGCAGCGCCCTGGGCACGACCTGGTCTGTGGTCGCGCAGCTGCCGGGGGATATGGGGCCCGGCAGGCTGCAGGATGCCGTCGAGGCGACCCTGGCCGCGGTCGACGCGGAAATGAGCGGCTGGCGGGCGGAGTCCGAACTCTCCCGGTTCAACAGGGCGCAGGCCGGCAGCTGGCATCCGCTCTCGGCCGGCCATTTCGCGGTCGTGCAGGCCGCGCTGGACATCGCCGCGGCGACGGAGGGCGCCTTCGACCCCTGCCTGGGCGCCGCCGCCGATCGATGGGGTTTCGGCCCCTCCGGCCCGGTGACCTGCCCTCCGGCGGCCTGCCCTCCGGCGGCCTGCCCCCCGGTCGCCATCCTGCCGGATTGGCAGCGCCTGCGGCTGCGGCCGGCAGACAGGGCCCTGTTGCAACCCGGCGGGGTGTGCCTGGATCTGTCGGCCATCGGCAAGGGGCATGCGGTGGATCGGGTCTGCCTCGCCCTGCAGCGGCTGGGCCTGGCCAGCATGCTGGTGGAGATCGGCGGCGAGGTGCGCGGCGAAGGCGTGAAGCCGGATGGCGGGCCCTGGTGGGTCGCGCTGGAGGTCCCGCCGGGCCTGCCGGGCGAGCGCGCGGCCGATCGGCGCACCGTGGTGGCCCTGCATGGCCATGCGGTGGCCACGTCCGGCGACTATCGCCGGCACTTCGTTCATGACGGCGTGCGTTTCGGCCATGTCCTGGACCCGCGCCGCGGCGCGCCGGCGCGGACCGACCTGGCGGCGGTCAGCGTGATCCACCGGGGCTGCATGGCGGCCGATGCCCATGCCACGGCGCTGGCCAGCCTGCCGTCGGGCGAGGCCCTGGCCCTCGCCGACCGGCTCGGCCTGGCGGCTCTCCTGCAGTTGCGCGACGGCCGTTCGGAGGTCTCCCGGGCCTTCGCAGCGATGCTCTAGCCGAGGGTCGCGGCCGCCAAGCCCTGCATGAAACGCAGGGCACCTCCGCAGTTTACGCAATTGCAAGTCATTCTCAGAATCAGGAAAGCTGCCGGCTCCACATCAGTAATGCGAATTAGTCGCATTATTTCCTGTCGCACAGCCCCGGGGGAGGGGTGGCGGCACCCACTGCCCAGGGGGAGTTCCAGCATGTATCCAACCGATCGAGATCCGACCGGCCGGCCGTATCACGGCGTCTCGCGCCTTGCGCTGACCGCCGGCCTGCTGGCGACCGGTACGGTGCTGGCCGGCTCCGGGATTGCGCCGGCCACGGCACAGGAGGCGACCAAGGCGGCCGGCCAGGCCGCCGTGACCCTGCCGGCGGTCGCAGTGGAGGGTCAGGCCGCGCCCGAAGGCTACAAGGCCGACACGGCCAGCCTCGGCCGGTTCACCGCCCCATTGTTGGAGACGCCGCGCTCCGTGACGGTCGTCACGCCGGAGGTCATGCAGGATATCGGGGCGACCTCCCTGCAGGATGCGCTGCGCGTCGTGCCCGGTATCACGATGGGCATGGGGGAAGGCGGCGTCCCGTTGGCCGACCTTCCCAATATCCGCGGCATCAACTCCTCCTCCGGCCTGTTCGTGGACGGTATGCGCGACAACGGCTCCGCGAACCGCGAGGTCTTCGACCTGGAGGAGATCGACGTCATCAAGGGACCGTCGGGCTCCTATATCGGGCGGGGCGCCGCCGGCGGTGCGATCAACCTGGTGACCAAGACCCCGCAGGGCAGGACCTTCCATGGCGGCACGGCGGTCCTGGGCACCGACAGCAAGGAACGCCTGACCGCCGACCTCAACCAGGTGCTGAACGACAGCATCGCCATCCGCCTCAATGCGATGTGGCAGGACGCCGACGTGCCGGGCCGGGAATCCGTCTATGACGACCGCTGGGGCTTTGCGCCGAGCATCACCTTCGGCATGCACAGCGATACGCGCGCGACGTTCAGCTACTACCACTACCAGTCGGACGGCATTGCCGATTACGGCCATCCCTACGACCCGGCCACAGGTGCGCCGGTGAAGGTGGACCGGGACAATTTCTACGGCCTGACCGACCGGGATTTCCAGAAGCAGCAGACCGACACCGGCACCCTGTGGCTGGAGCACGACATCACCGACCGCCTGCTGCTGCGCAACACCACCCGCTACAGCGTCTCGTCGAACGACTATATCGGCAGCAATCCGGACGACAGCCAGGGCAATGTGGTCAACGGGCTGGTGTTCCGCAGCCCGAAGAGCCGCAAGTCCGAGAACACCACGATCGCCAACCTGACCGACCTGTCGGGCACCTACGACACCGGCCCGCTGAAGCACAGTTTCGATGTGGGGGCCGAGGTGATGCAGGAGGAGACGACCTCCCGCAGCTATGCCGTGTCGACCCTTGCGGCCGGCGGCGTGGCGATCCCGCGCGGCGGCTGCAACCTGTTCGGCGCGGGCCCGGCCAGCGGCTACAACTGCACCAGCCTCACCGATCCCAACCCGTCCGACCCCTGGTCGGGCACGATCAGCCAGAACCCGTCGACGACCACGAAGACCAACACCTGGTCGCTCTTCGCCTACGACACCATCGACCTGAGCAGCCAATGGTCGGTCAACCTGGGCATCCGGCTGGACGACTACCGCACCAAGACCGACACGGGGCTGGAGAACAAGTCGACCCTGCTGAACTATCAGGGCGGCGTGATCTACAAGCCGCTGCCCTATGGCAGCGTCTATGTCTCCTACGGAACCTCCTCCAGCCCGCCCGGCGTGACCGCCGGCGAGGGGCAGGGGAACATCTCCACCGGCAATGAGAACCTCGCGCCGGAAAAGTACCGCAACTACGAGATCGGCACGAAATGGGACCTGTTCCGGAACATGTTGTCCGTCAACGCGGCGCTGTTCCGTACGGTCACCGACAACGCCTATGTGGCCACGGCGCCCGGCCGCGGCGCGCCGCAGGAAAATCTCGGCAAGGACCAGGTCGACGGCCTGGAGCTCGGCATTGCCGGGAACATCAGCCAGGCCTGGAAGGTCTTCGGCGGCTATTCCTACCTGCGCAGCGAGATCCTGGAGGCCGGGCCGGTCAATCCCGGCACCGAGGGCAACGAGCTTCCCAACACGCCGCGCCACGCCGTCAGCCTGTTCTCGACCTATGACGTCCTGCCGCAGTTCACCCTCGGCGGCGGTGCCTATTATGTCGCCAAGGTCTATGGCAATACGGCCAACGACAAGTACGTGCCGTCCTACTGGCGCTTCGACGCCATGGCGCAGTACCGCGTGACGCAGAATGTCAGCCTGCAGCTGAACGTGAACAACATCCTGGACGAGACCTATTACGACAAGGCCTACACGACCCACATGGCGAGCGTGGGGGCCGGCCGTTCGGCGATGCTGACCGCGGCCGTGAAGTTCTGAGCGAGAGGCCCGCGGCCGGGGGCCCGGCCGCGGGGGAGGCGCGCAATGCTGCTGCAGATACCGGATGTCCTGAACGGGCGGCAGGTGGCGGAGATCCGCCGCCTGCTGGGCGCCGCGGACTGGATCGACGGCAATGCCACATCGGGCGAGCAGTCGGCGCAGGCCAAGCGCAACAGGCAGCTGCCGGAGGACTCGGAGCTGGCGCAGCAGCTGGGGCAGGTGGTGCTGACCGCCCTGTCGCGCAGCCCGCTGTTCATTTCCGCAGCCCTGCCGCAGAAGGTCTTTCCCCCGCTGTTCAACCGCTATGCGGAAGGGGAAACCTTCGGCGCCCATATCGACAACGCGATCCGGCGGGTCCGCGGCACCGACCAGCGCGTCCGCAGCGACCTGTCGGCGACCCTGTTCCTGTCCGGCCCGGCGGACTATGACGGCGGGGCGCTGCAGGTCCACGACACCTTTGGCTGCCACGAGGTGAAGCTGCCGGCCGGGCATATGGCGCTCTACCCAGCGTCGAGCCTGCACGAGGTGACGCCGGTCAGCCGCGGCGAGCGCCTGGCCGCCTTCTTCTGGGTGCAGAGCATGGTGCGGGAGGATGCCGCGCGGTCGCTGCTGTTCGACCTGGACACGAGCGTCCAGGCGCTGGCGGGCGAGCGCGGCCAGAAGGACCCGCAGGTGATCCGCCTGACGGGCATCTACCACAACCTGCTGCGCCGCTGGGCGGAGGTCTGACAACCATCGTCACCACCGGGCCTGTCCCACTGGTGTCCGGTTCAGGTCGGCTGCTGTGCGATATGGCGCGGCCTGCCTCCAAAAGCTCGTCACTCGCGGGCTTGGCCCGCGAGTCCATGGTGCCGCTGCCCCATGGTTTCCGTCACGTTCTGCAGCTATTGAGCCGCGCGCCGGGATGGACCGCCGGGTCGCGCCCACTGGTGTCCGGTTGAGCATGGCCGGCATTCGCTCAAGGCCGCGACTTTGGCGGGCTTGCGGGGCCAACCGCTGACGCTGGACACGGATGTCCTTGCGTTCCCCCAATCGTCACCACCGCGCTCGTCGCGGTGGTCCATGGTGCCGCCAGGTTCAATAATAGCCTGATCTTATTGAGATGCGGCGCGATGGG